>CBDCFL010000024.1:52500-996506 GCA_965216135.1 Paracoccaceae bacterium | reverse complement strand
CAACACCTCCCGCCGGCACAAGTTTGCGAAGAAGAAATATCGGGTGACGAACTGGTGCGGGTATAATGAAAGCCTGCGAAATCGTGGTGATTTGACGGTCTGGATCACAGGGGATGCGCGAAAGCACTGGGCAGCAGCACGGCGCAGGTCACGCGGCGGCCAGCCGCGATACTCGGATCTGGCGATCACGATGTGCCTGACGCTGGGCATGGTTTACAGGTTGCCGCTGCGCCAGACCCAAGGGCTGATACGCAGCATATCAAAGCTGATGCTGCTGGAAATTTCAGTTCCTGATTTCTCGACCCTGTCGCGCCGAGGGCGTGGTCTGAGCCTTCCGGCAAGGCCCAAAATCAAAATAACAGATCCGGTCCACTTGGCCATCGACAGTACGGGTTTGAAGGTTTTCGATGAGGGTGAGTGGCTGCAAAGCAAGTATAATGTAAAGGCCAAACGCAAACGGTGGCGTAAACTTCACCTTGGTCTGAACCTTGTGACTGGCGATATCGTTTGTTCGGATTTAACGCTGGATGACGTTGGCGATCCAACAGTGCTGCCTGATCTATTAAATCAGATTGGCACTCCGGTCTCCCGGTTTATAGCGGACGGTGCCTACGACGGCGCACCGACCAGTGACTTGCTTAAGGCACGATTTGGCGAGGCGGTTGAAATCATTATTCCTCCACCGAAGAACGCTATTCCAAGCCCGCAATCCAAGTGTTTTCCCTCACTTCGAGACCGACATATTATTAAAATTCAAACTCATGGCCGCATGGCCTGGCAATCTGGCAGTGGCTACAATCAGCGCAGTAGAATTGAGACACAGATGGGGCGCTGGAAGGCTATTATCGGGCCAAAACTGAAAGCCCGCTGTTTCGAAAATCAGCAAACGGAGGCCAAAATCGGCGTCGCCATTCTCAACAAAATGACCGAACTCGGCCGATCCGTGTTCAAACAAATCTCATAGCCTGTATCACCGGTAAGGGCGGCTTGCGACTATTGTCTGATCCATGCAACAACGCCCTGCAACTGCTTAAATCAGTGGCTGAATTATAGCCGGTAGCACGGAATGCCCATGGCCACCATGGGCGCAGGATTCTAACCCGTCCAGCTACAGTGGATTGGATCACCGATGCTGCGAGAGCATGTTTTGAAATGAGCGCGAGAGAGCGATGGGTCTTCAAAAAAAGGACAAGTGTATTTACGCAAACTGTGTTGGTCTGCTCTGCGGACAAGGACGAAGCCGCTACCGCGGCAATGGCGCTTTTTGCGGGTGTAGCTGTTTGCCCTGAACGCTGCGCATTTTGAGATCTGCCGCACCTGTCTGACGATTGGGACTTTCTCAATCGATGGACAGGAGGTTCCCATGACAAATGAGAAGATGACCCCGCTACGTGAGCGGATGATTGAAGATATGCGCATCCGTGGAATGGGCGACAAGGCCCAGAAGGCCCACATTCGGGCGATCAAAGACTTCGCAGGCTTTCTCAAGCGATCCCCGGACACGGCCACACCGGATGATCTGCGCGCCTACCAGTTGCATATGGCCGATACCGAGGTCACGCCGCCCACGTTCAATGCCCGGATCATGGCACTGCGGTTCCTGTTTGGTACGACCTGCGGGCGCGAGGAGATGAAGCGGTACATGCAATTCCGCACGCAACCCCGCAAACTACCGACGGTTCTGAGTATCGAAGAGGTGTCCGAGATTCTGGCGGCAGCCCCTGGGCCTGGCCTCAAGTATCGTGCCGCGTTCAGCATTTCTTATGGCGCAGGATTGAGGGCGTCAGAGGTCTGCAGTCTTAAGGTCAGCGACATCGACAGTGACCGCATGCTGATCCATGTCGATCAGGGCAAGGGTGGGAAAGACCGCAAGGTGATGCTGTCGCCTGATCTGTTGGACTTCCTGCGCAACTATTGGCGCGAGGCGCAGCCAGCGGGGTGGTTGTTTCCAGGCAAACCAAAGATCAACCCGATCTCAGCGCGGCAGCTAAGTCGGGCGTTCAATTCGGCCAAACATCTGGTCGGCACATCAAAACCCGCCACCCTGCACACTTTGCGGCACAGTTTTGCGACCCATCTGTTGGAGGCAAACATCGACGTCCGGGTCATTCAAGTTCTGCTGGGTCATACCAACGGTCATTGATCAGAACCCATGCGCCCATTTGCGCATGCCGAGGGACATGATCTTCCATGGTTGGTCGATGAGGTTGTTCCAGGCTTGGCAGCACAGCGCGACGATGTCTTCGTAGGATTTGAAGATCCGGTTCGACAACCAGTTGTCGCGCATGAATTGCCAGACATTCTCCACCGGGTTCAACTCGGGCGATCGTGGCGGCAGCGCCAGGACGGTGATGTTGTCGGGGATCGCCAGCTTGGGCGTCAAGTGCCAACCGGCCTGATCGACGATCAGCACCGCATGGGCGCCGGGATCGACGGCGGCACTGATCTCGATGAGGTGCGCCGCCATGGCGTCGGTGTCGCACCAGGGCATGACCAGCCCGGCGCCTTTCCCCTTCGCGGGACAGATCGCGCCGAAGATATAGGCCCATTCGGTGCGCTGGTCGCGGGGCACCCGCGGGCGCGTGCCACGTCTGGCCCATCGGCGTGTGAGCTTATTCTTCTGGCCGATGCGGGCTTCATCTTGCCACCACAGCTCTATCTCGACGCCTTTCGGGAGCCTCGCCCGGATCTTCGCCAGTTCGGCGGGGAAGTTTTTTTTAAAAGCCTCGACGGCCAGCTCGTTTTGCGCGTAGTGGCGCGGCCGCGCCGAGATCTTGGCGAAGCCGAGCGCCTTCAACTCGCGCCCGACCGTGGTCTCGTCGAGCGAGATGGCGAACGTCTCCAAGAGCCACCGCGCCAGGTCCTTGCGCCGCCAGCGCACGACGCCGTCCACCGCCGGGACCGGGCCGGCCTCAACAACCTCCGCCAGTGCGCGGCGGTGATCGGCGTTGAGCTTCGAGGGTGCGCCCGGTGACTTCCCATCGACCAGCCCGTCCGGTCCGCGGGCGTTGAAGCGCAGCACCCAGTCGCGAATGATCTGCAGACCGACGCCGCCGATCCGCGACGCATCCGTCCTGCTGCCACCATCGTAGACCTCGGCCAACGCCAGCAGACGACGGCTCTGCGCCCGGTGACTGGGTCGCGTCCCTGGTCCTCTTCGCGAGGCGCCGCAGTGAGACGCTGTCAAAATCGTTCCGTAAGTCGATAGGCGCTGCCATGGCGAACCTCATTGGTTCACCACATTGAGTCAGAGATCGGACCGCTTGGGAATCCCCAACGTGAGTCAGGCATTCCGCTCGGTGGTATCACGCCAAACTCAGCACCACCGCTCGTTATACACAGGTCGCCACGAAGACGATCCGGGACACGCCCAGCCCGTTTGAAGCACTCAAGGCGCTCAACATCGAAAGCCGAAGTCACCGACCGGATTAGGCCTCGGCCACTTGGCCCCCTCTCATCGCTGCAAGCAGCGACTGCCGGGCAGTGAATCAAAGCTGGAGATCGCTGATATCTTTCGCGCCCATGCTCCCGCGTGGCGGCGGGCCAATGCCGGGCATGTCAGCCTGTCCCAGCTCAAAGTGATGTCTTCGGTCGAGGCCTGTCGAACCGAGGCGCTCGGCGGGCATGTGGCGGCTTGCGGCAAGTGCAACCATCAGCACATCGCGTACAACTCGTGCAAGAACCGGCACTGCCCCAAATGCCAGGGACCAGCAGCGCGGGACTGGATGACCGCCCGGGCCGAAAGCTCGCTACCAGTCGAGTATTTCCACGTCGTCTTCACGTTGCCCGCAGAGATCGCCCGGATCGCATATTGGAACAAGAAGGCCGTCTATGGCTTGCTGTTTAAAGTGTCCGCCCAGGCGGTGACAACCATCGCCGCTGATCCCAAACGCCTCGGTGCACGGGTCGGCATGACCAGTGTTCTCCACACGTGGGGATCCGCGCTAACCCATCACCCGCACATCCACATGATCGTTCCGGGCGGCGGTCTGTCCCCTGACGGCACCCGTTGGGTCGCCTGCAAGCCGGGCTTCTTTCTGCACGTTCGGGTCCTATCACGGCTGTTCCGGCGCTTGTTTATCGAAGGGTTGCTGGCCCTGCACCGCGCAGGCGAACTCGACTTCTTTGGTGATCTAGCTGGGTTATCAGAACCGCAGGCGTTTGCTGCGTATCTCGCCCCGCTGCGCAAAATAGAATGGGTGGTCTATGCCAAACCACCCTTCGGCGGACCAGAGGCCGTATTGGCATATCTCAGCCGGTATACGCACCGGGTGGCAATCTCGAATAGCCGCCTGATTAGCGCCGATGCCGACACCGTCGCGTTCCGATGGAAAGATTATCGCGTCAAATCAGATAACCGGCAAAAGACCATGCGCCTCGCCACCGACGAGTTCATTCGCCGCTTCCTGATCCACGTTCTCCCGGACGGGTTCCACCGCATCCGTCATTATGGCCTGCTCGCCAGTTCAAAGTGCAAGGCCAATATAGCAAAGGCCCGAACGTTACTCGGGGCAGATAAGGTCAAACACGATGACCCTCCAGCCGCCGAGGTCATCCCGCTCACACTTCGAGAACCATGTCCGGACTGCGGCGGCGCGATGCGTATCATCGAGACCTTCCGACGCGGCCAGAAACCACAATCCCGCGCACCACCCAGAAAGGCCGCCGCATGACGGGACGCACGTCATCACTACACGGCCGTACCCAGAATCCCATTGCGTTCAGGGTCGATATCGATTTACCCAAAATCGCATACGCCGCTTACAGCCTCCCTGAACTGGTCGAAAAGGCCCCCGCAAAACAATCGCAAATGCATCAATTCAATGCCAGCATCGCACAACCGCGGCATCTTGCGGCAACTGTGGCAAGACTTGCTTCACGCTTTCCCCATAGGGCTCAACCAACCCCCGCAGCTTCCTCCTAGTCAGGTTTCCCAACGCGGGCCACACGCAGCCCAAGCCGAAAAGTCGCGCAATGGCCCGCATCGAAAAACCTAAAACATTGCAGACCTTCGCGTGAGGTTGCGCATTTGGTGTTCGCGGCCTATCTCAGACCTTCAGCATGGTAGCATTGTGCTGTGATGCAGCGCCGAAAGCGGACTTTTGTGCAAGCCGCAGCGAAAAACCGAAACCGGATGACCGAGACGCGGGACTTTGCAGCCATTCGCGATGTCGCATCGGATCGGCGCCTGGGGTTCGCGACAGACAATCTCCCGGATTAGGACACGCCGCATTGCCGCGTGAAAAGCTGCCATTCGTACATTGCGCAGCCTTTTACAGGGCTGAATGACCGCAACGCGGACAATGCCGGCTTTCAACGGAGCGGTTTGGACAACAGGTTATGACCCCAACCGGAAGTATGCGCTGCCGATCGGTCGGCTTACCCGTGCTTGGCATTCACTGTCATTTAGGCTTCCAATCGCGAGCGAGGTTTTCCGCTTCGGCAATCTGCGCTGGGGTTAAAAAGGATGCCGCAAGTTCCCGGTTCTTGTCGTTCATCTCTCTGACTGTCATGTCACGCTCATTGTTCGCCTCAAATGCGTAAGCGGCCAAATTGAACCACATGAGGGCTTGAATGTAGTCTTGCTCCAGACCGCCCCTACCAAAGGCGTACATATTTCCGATGTTGGACCGCGCTCCGCCGTCTCCGCTCTCGGCAGCCAGAGTAAATAACTTCAATCCCATGGCATCGTTTTGCGGAACGCCCTGGCCCATGACGTACGCGAGTCCGAGGTTGTTCAAAGCCCTGATGATGCCTTGAGCTGCAGCCTTTTCGTACCACTTTGCCGCCTTGACATCATCCTGGGGCACACCCTGACCTTTGGCGTAAAGAACTCCGAGGTCGTTCTGCGCCATGGCGTAACCTTGGTCAGCTGCTTTGCGGTGCCACTTCACCGCCTCAGCATAGTCCAGCGGCAAGCCTCGGCCGAATTCGTACATGACGGCGAGATGATACTGAGCCTCGACAACGCCCTGCTCAGCCAATGGGAGAAACTCGCGCAGCGCCGATACGTAGTCGCCGCGCTCGTACGCCTCGCGTCCCCTCTCGAAGTCCTGCGCGGTCACTGGTGCCGCAAGTGCGATAATGAAAGTTGTAATACCAACGGCCCCCAGATTTGACTCAAGGGGATTCCCACGAGCGGCGTGATCTGATTCAGTGGCATCAAGGCAAGGGAGGCTTTGATGGCAGTAAGGATTACGCGCAAAGACAAGTCCGCAGGCGAGCTTCGCCAGGAAGCGGCGCGGTGCCGGGATGGGAAAGCGGCGCGACGGATGTTGGCGATTGCCCTGGTTCTGGATGGGGTTGACCGCAAGACGGCGGCAGAAAACTGCGGCATGGATCGGCAGACGCTGCGGGATTGGGCCCACCGTTACAATGCGGAGGGCGTGTCGGGCCTGTTCAACCGTCGCCCGCCGGATCCACCCTGTCTGCTGAGCGCGGCACAGAAGGAGGAGTTGGCGGAAATGGTTCGGGCGGGTCCCGACCCCGAAACCGATGGGGTTGTGCGCTGGCGGCGCATTGATCTGAAACGCAAGATCGAAGAGCGCTTCGGCGTCACCATGCATGAGCGAACTGTTGGCAAACAATTGGCAAGCCTGGGCTTTCGGCGTCTGTCGGTGCGCCCGCAGCATCCGAAATCCGACCCGGATGCACAGGAGGCTTTTAAAAAAACTTCGCCGCTGAGGTAGAAGCAGCCTTGCCGGAAACAGCCCGCAGCAAGCCCCTGGAGATATGGTTTCAGGATGAAGCGCGGGTTGGCCAGCAGGGCACGCTCACCCGTATCCGGGCCGAGCGTGGAACACGCCCCCGTGCCCCGCGCGACACCCGCTATATCTGGAGCTACATTTTCGGCACCGTCTGCCCGGAACGGGCTGAAGCGGCCGCTCTGATCATGCCACATGCCGACACACAGGCCATGAGCGCGCATCTCGCCGAGATCGCTAAAACCGTCGCATCGGGCGCACATGCCCTTCTCATTCTGGATGGCGCTGGCTGGCACGGTTCGGCAGAGCTGGAGGTACCCGACAACATCACCCTGCTCAAACTCCCGCCCTATTCCCTTGAACTCAACCCGATGGAAAATGTGTGGGCTTATCTGCGTGCCAACAAGCTCGCCATATCCGTCTTCGACAATTATGAGCAGATCGTCGACAGGTGTTGCGAAGCATAGAACTTCTTTGCAAACGACAAAACCGCAATCACGTCAATCACTACCAGACAATGGGCCAAAACGGTCAACGACTAGGGCCGTTGGTATAAGTGCGGCCTTGATGACATTTCGCATGTCCTCGTCCCCCATCTTGCGCCATTGTAGCAGCAACCAGAATTACCAATAGTGGCTGTGCCGCATCGATGCTGCGGTGTTTGGGCTGCAATTCCGATTCTGCTTATTGGCGCGCAAATTGCAATGTCTCTTCATGGCACAAAGTCGACGCGTGCCAGCGGTCGGGCCGTCTCTGTAATGGGCTGATACTGTTGAAAAAGTCCCTATCTTGCCAAATTCGGAAGAATTTCTCGCCGCACAGGACCAGTCGTGATTTTCAGCTGAAGGGTCGGCCATTTTCGGATAACTGCGGTCCAGTGTGAGCACACAGAGCCAGAGCGGCAATCTGTTGCTGAAATCCACATCCCCGAT
The DNA here is from genome assembly GCA_965216135.1 of Paracoccaceae bacterium. Lineage (GTDB taxonomy): Bacteria > Pseudomonadota > Alphaproteobacteria > Rhodobacterales > Rhodobacteraceae > CBDCFL01. The sequence goes on along the minus strand of CBDCFL010000024.1, from coordinate 988,870 downwards.
CAATCTGCGAAAATTTTGTAGTTCTCGAAATCCGACTTTTTCAACACTATCTCCGCACAGCCGTTATTGCCCTGCATCCGACCAACGGCCGCTATAGGGAACAAGTCGTCGTCAGCATCACTGGTTGTTTATGGGTCCTGACCCTAGGTATTTCCGAATGGCCCAAGTTTATCCGAAAAGGGCTGTCCGAAGGCGAAAAGTTCACCCACGCTCGCCGTCTGAATATCGTGCGCCGCCATATCAACCAAGCGCAAAGGCGGGCGCTGATAGCTGCCGAACTAAAGGCTGCACCGGAACGAAGTAACCGTCAGATTGCGGCGGCGTTGGGTGTGGACCACAAGACGGTCCAGTCCGTCCGCGAGGAACGAGAGACACGTGGGGAAATTCCCCACGTCGCCACCAAAACAGACACTCTTGGTCGCAAACAGCCTGCTCGCAAGCACGTTCCCACACAGCAAATCCCCGAAGAAGCTGATCTTGATGAAACACCAAATTTTGCAAAATCGGTGCGCCAAAAGAAGGCTGCTGAGAAAAAAGCAGAAAACGACGAACTGGCTGCAACCAAAATGGCCGCGCCCGACAGGAGGTTCGTGCGCTACCTCGGCGTCGGCTCCTACGAAGCTAGCGCCTTCGAAATCGTAACTGTTGATTGGGATAGCGCTCAGGAGGCGGCAAACTCGCGTTGCAAAGGCTGGGGCTATAGGCGGGCCGATCCATTTGAGGGGGAGCACCGTCAGTGCACGCAATTCAATCCTTCCTTCGGTTGTGTCGCAACCACGGTTTCTTGCACCTATCAGTGTCTCGGCTAGACCTAAGGGTGTTGTGATTACTTGACTGCGCGCGATATTGGCTTCGGCGATAGAGCTTTCGGTCTGCAAATTTGCAGTTCGATAGTAGCGCCGCCTCTCGGCATTTTCGCCACCGTCGCGGCTAGCATGGACCGTTGGCCCCGGACAGTTAGAAGCGCCGCAAACCAATTCTCCCGTCGCTTGTCTGCCGGGGGGCCTTGCCATCCTTGCCGACCGTCTTGTCCAAGTGCGAAAACCCGCAGTTCCTTCCAGCTCTGCCCTTACAGTCGCCACGGTCTTGCCGTCCACACCCAACATGCGACCAATTTTCCGGTCATTTTTTCCGGCGTTGCCTTCAACTGGTCAGCTATCAGCGTTGCGGCAACCAAATCACCCGGAATGTTTGGCGACGGTCAGGGGCTGTATCTGTGCGTTGCACCGGGTGGCTCAAAGTCTTGCCTTGCCGGATATCTTTGAACGTTGCCTTCGGCTGTAGATGCCGTCGGTCACTCCAAGCTGCCTGCCAATCGCATCCCAGACCTTTCGACGCTGTAGGAGCAGTGTTTGGGGCTTGCACGACTAGGAAATATTTTGTTCCGTCGTAGCTATGTCGAGGTCATACCAGCGGCATTTAACATTGACCGATATGGGCCCATTTTCGCATTCCGATTGATGTGATGGTTTCGGGCTGTGCGATGAGCTTTTTCCAAGCTTCGCATCCAGCATCGACGATGGCATTGTAGTCTTCGAACACGCGGTTGGAGAGCCAATTGGCGCGCAAGTACTGCCAGATATTTTCCACCGGGTTCAGTTCCGGAGCGCGCGATGGCAGCAGGATGATGGTGAGGTTCTTCGGGATTTGAGTTTGCCGGTGGTGTGCCATCCGGCCCGATCCATCAGCACAACCGCATGGGCCTTTCGGGCGACGTGGCGGCTGATCTCGTCGAGATGCATCTGCATGGCTTGCGCGTCCGCCCAAGGCAGCATGAGCGCCGCCCCCTTGCCGTGAGCCGGACAGATGGCGCCGAACAGATAGGCGTTGTGATAGCGCTGATCGGCCGGCTGGCGGGGGCGCGTGCCCTTTCTCGCCCACAGGCGCGTCAGGCCATTCTTCTGGCCAAGGCGTGCTTCGTCCTGGAACCAGATCTCCACCGGCGTTCCCGCTGGCAGGTCAGCTATATGCACCTGGAGCGTGTCGGCGAAGTTTTTTTTAAACGCCTCGATGATCCGCTACGCCTGGGATGCTGCGGGCGGGCGCTGATATGGGCAAAGCCCAGTTCGAAGCAGTCTGGCCCGCGCTCGGAATAGATGACGCCAAAGCGCGCCTGATCACCCGCTTCAGGTCGATCCGCCGCCAGCGAAATCCACCGTCGGGGCCGGTCTCGACAATCTCGCCAAGTTCTTTCATCTGACATCGCTCAGACGCGTCCGGCCCGCGCCCTTGCGGTTGGTGAATCCGGTCCCTCTTCGTTGAACCGGTCCCAGTCCCGCAGGGTTTGGCGCCATCCCACCGATCCTTGCGGCCTCTCCACGGCGCATGCCATCGTAGACCGCCGCAAGAGACAACAGACGGCGGCTCTGCCGGGCATCCTTGCAACGGCTGGCGAGTTTACGAAGGTGGCGGGCATCAAAGTCGCGACGAAGCGGAACACTGGCTGGCATGGCGATCCTCCTTTGCCAACCTTGAATCAGATCAAAACCGATTTGGGAATCCCCACAGAGTCAGAAATTGATGCCGTTGGTATCATACATTTTTTCTGATGAGGCCGGTTGCTTCACATTTGAACGCAATGATCGCGCAAGTCGATTTTTCTTGGTCTGCACCGTGAAACTCCCCGATTGCTCCGTTGGAGACGGACTACTCGCGCTACGGCGAGACATGATCTGGCGTGGGCTGCCGGTTCAGGAAATGTTTCACGCCTCAGAGGACAAGCAGGTCGTTCGCGACGAAGTCTACGAATATATTGCTGCGCAGGATGATATCCGCATTGATGTCACAGTTCTCGAAAAAGCTAAGGCGCAACCTCAGACTCGTGCCACCAAGGAGCGATTTTACAAGACCGCTTGGTATTTTCACTTCAAGCACGTGGGTCCGGACCTGTTGCATGGGCACACCGAGGCCCAAATTATGGCCGCTGCGGTTGGCACCAAAAAAGGGCAAGCGGTTTTCACGTCTGCTGTGAACGATGTGATGCAACAGGTGATCCAGCGGCAGCAATGGAAGACATCTTTTCCGCGATCAGTGGCGGAACCATGCCTTCAGATTGCGGATTATTGCGCATGGGCGGTGCAGCGAAAATGGGAAAGAGGCGACCCACGTTCCTACGACCTCATCAGAGATAAGATTGAGACAGAGTACGACCTCTGGCGTCTCGGAACGAAGGAATACTTCTGAGAGAAGTGCGGCCCGCCACTCAACTATCCAAAAGGAAGCGCCCGTGGGGTCTTGTCATTGAGCAAGGGCCGCACACTGAACATAGTGCCGAAAATGCATTGACGCAATATCCTAATCGCTGCTCGACCCTCGCCACGACTAATCTCGGCTCTCTCGGAAACGACCGGATATCGAACCACTTGAATGCCGTGCCGTCTGCGTTGTGCATATCTCCACAGTGGAGCGGCTAGCCGCTCCCGACCGGCTAATCCTTGGTTCCCACCTCGACTGTCAATCCCGGAGTAAAAAGGGTCAATGTCCCGGTGCAAAACTGGACACCTGGTTTGATTTAGGTGCGCACCCTGGTGCGTGTGCTTTCCAAATAGCTGATGCGTGCCAGGGTGCGTTGGCCGCAGGCCAACCTTTTCGCAGTTTTGGTATTTTCAGGATTACGGTTTGGCGATTTTGCTCTGGCGCAACCGGTAGCTTTCGCCGTTCATCTCGAGGATATGGACGTGGTGGGTCAGGCGATCGAGAATGGCACCTGTGAGGCGTTCTGCGCCGAAGACCTCGGTCCATTCATCGAACGGCAGGTTGGATGTGATGATGATGGAGCCACGTTCGTAGCGCTGCGAGATGATCTCGAAGAGAAGCTCGGCCCCGGTCTTGCTCAGTGGCACAAAACCCAGTTCATCAATGATCAGCAGGTCCTGGCTGACCAGTTGTTTCTGCAAGCGCTGCAGGCGGCGTTCGTCGACGGCCTCGATGAGTTCATGGACGAGAGCAGCGGCAGTGGTGAAGCGTACTTTCCTGCCCTTCTGGCAGGCCGCCAGACCCAATCCCAGGGCGATATGGGTTTTACCTGTGCCGCTTGGCCCCAATGCGATGATATTGGCGCGCCGGTCGATGAACTCACTGCGGGCCAGTTGCATGGTCAGGACCTTGTTCAGCGACGGGATGACCTTGAAGTTGAAGCTGTCCAGGCTTTTGGTCGCCGGGAACTTTGCGGCCTTGATCCTGCGCTCGATCATCCGGCGTTCGCGCTCGATCAGTTCCAACTCGCAAAGCCGCAGCAGGTAGTTGATGTGATCCTTGTTCTCCACTGCGCATTGCCGGGCCTGTTTGGCATATTCGCTGTGGAAGGTCGGCAGCCGGAGCTTCTTGAGGTGGTGCTGCAGCAGAACCTGCGGGGTGTCGGTCATGCCGGCGCCTGCGCCATCAGGCTCATATAGCTCGCGGGCAGGATTGGTGGTCTCGACCAGTGCTTTTGGGCAGGTACGGGTAAATCTCCAGATCGAGCCGGGGTGGGCGTTTCTCGATCCGGCAGAGGACGAGATGCTTCACTGCATCGTAGCCGATGGCCCCGAGTTCCAGTGACTGCCTGATGGCACCGTGAACATGGCCCATCTCGAAGCTCTCCAGCAGCCGCAGAACCTGGACGTATTCGCGCTTGCCCTTCTTTCCCATGCGCGCTTCCAGCAGCCGGTGCAGGGTGGCGAACTCCCCGGGCAGGTCCCAGCCCTGCAACGGAGCCGCCTGATCAAGCGCGCCGACCTTCTGTTCCAGCAGAGGCAGGAAGTGCATCGGATCGAAGACCATGTCCGCTTTTTCGTAGGACCGCTTGTGGCAGGCGATGATTTCCGTGCCGCAGCCGATGATGACCTTGTGGACATAGCCGCGAACCTGGACCTCGTGATGGGCGTATGCGACCGGCACGGAATAGTCGTTGTTGCGATAGCGGACCATCGAGATCGACGTCGCCCGGGTGCTGACCTTCCCGCAGGCGTCATAGGGCGTCAGGGGTAGTGTCATCAGCGCATCAAGATCACGCATCAGCCGCTCGCCGATAGTCTCGGAATGACCTCGCAATACTTCGTCCTGCCGTTTGAGGCATTGCTCCTCCAGCCGGGCGTTCAGATCATCGAAACTGTCGAAGCGCGGCATCGGCACCAGGAAGTTCCGCCGGCCATAACCGATTGTGCCTTCGACACTACCCTTGTCATTCCCCTTGCCAGGACGGCCGAACCGGTCCTCGAACAGGTAATGCGACTGCAACTCAGCAAAGGTTCTGGTGCGTTGCCGGGTTCCGTCCCCGAGGATCCGCGCCACCGCGATCGTGGTGTTGTCGTAGAGCCCTGACAGCGGCACGCCTCCGAAGAACGCAAAGGCGGAGACATGGCCATCACAAAAGGCCTCGGTTGTCTCCGCCGGATAGGCCTTGATGAAGAACGCGTCCGAGTGCGGCAGAGACATTGCAAAGTAGTGCAGCTTGCGCACGACCCCGCCAATCTCGCCAAGCGCCTCACCAAAATCAACCTGGCGTGGCCCGGCGCGTGGCTCAGCGGCACGAACACCTCCCGCGTCCGCCGCTTCCGCTCACGCACATAGTCCGTGACGATGGTGATGCCGCCGACGAAGCCATGTTCATCACGCAGACGCTCATATATCCGCTTCGACGTATGCCGCTGCTTCTTGAGCCGCGACTTATCCTCTTCCAATATCTGGTTGATGAGCGGAATGAACGGGTCAAGCTTTGGACGGGCTGGTGGCCCATTCCTGCGATACCCCGGTGGCACCGCATGCTTCAGAATTTTTGACACAGTCTTGCGATCAATCCCAAAATGTCGGGCCGCCGCACTCTTGCTCATCCCATCCACATGGCACGCACGGCGTACCCGACTATACAGTTCCACAGAATACATCTCCCCGCCCTCAGCTCGTTTGCTTCAGGCTTCAAGGTGCGGAATTTTGCTCCGCGACGGTCAGATCATCCGACCGATTCCGTGGGTATTTTGTCTCCGGGATTCACATTATTGATTGTCCCTGACCGTAGCCGGTATCTGGAAAATAATTTTCTAATAAAGGTTGCAAGATATTGCATCCGCTCATCAGTCCCATCCGGTCCTTCCTCGCTCACGAAGAGCGACCGCGAGGGAGCGATGAGAGCCCGGCACCGGCAAGCGATCCAGGCAATTGGCCGCCGGGCGCCAGACCTCTATTGCCCGATCCGGCTCGCCTCGATCGCCCGCCAGGCGGCAACATTGACATTATGCTCGGCCAGGGTTTCGGCAAAGGCATGACCACCCTCGCCGTCCGCCACGAAAAACAGGTATTCGGTGATGGCAGGGTTCAACACCGCCTCGATACTCGCCAGCCCCGGATTGGCAATCGGCGTCGGCGGCAGCCCTTGAATCACATAGGTATTATAGGGCGTCTCGCGCCGCAGCTCGCTCTGGCGCAGGCCACGCCCCAGCGCCCGCTGCCCGCCGGTTAGGCCATAAATCACCGCAGGGTCGGTCTGCAGCCTGATCCCCCGCCTCAGCCGGTTGATAAAGACGCTGGCAACCTGCCGCCGCTCTTCGACAAGGCCAGTTTCCTTTTCTACAATCGAAGCGAGGATCATCGCCTCCTCGGCGCTATCAATTGGCAATCCGCTCACCCGGTTCGGCCAAGCCTCGGCCATGCGTTGGATCTGCGCGGCGGCCATGACCTGCAGCAAAGCCGACAAAGGCGTGTCAACGGTTACCTCATAACTGTCCGGCGCAAGGCTGCCTTCGGGTGGAACATCGTCCAGATCAACGACAATAAAATCGGCGAGTTTCAGCGCTTCGACGATCTGCCAGCTTGTCGCCCCTTCGGCCATCGCGATGCGAAACCGCGTGTCCCCGTCTTCGCGCGTTTGGTTGTAGAGATCGGGCGTATCATCATCGCCCGGGTTGAACCGCACTCTTTGCTCAAATCGGTTGGTTTCGGGGTCCAGCTCGCGAACTTCGGCACTCACGGTGTTGACACCAATACGAAATACGATCTCGGTCCCACATGTGTTGGCACCGCCGCGGGTGACAATGTCCACGACTTCAGACATCGATGACGATGCGGGAATGCGAAAACTGCCCGCCTTCAAAAGCTCGGCCTTGCCCGCATAATCCGCACCAACGCGAAAAATCGTCCCACCGGAAATCGCGCCCAGCTCCAGCAATTGGGCCGACACCGTCCGCATCGTGCCGCCATCCGGCACCTGCAGACAGATCGCGTTCACCAAGGGCCCGGCACGCGAATATTGCGCCTGCGCCCAGGCAGCCAGAACACCCAGTGCGATCAGGCCCACCACAAGCATCGACAAGGCGTTACTGGCAATGTGGCGATACATCAGGCGTCGAGCCGTCTCAGAACCAGTGAGGCATTGGTTCCGCCAAATCCAAACGAATTTGACAGCGCCACGTCAATCTTGCGCTTTCGCGCCGCGTTGGCGGCCAGATCCAGTTTTGGTTCAATGGCCGGATTGTCCAGGTTGATCGTTGGCGGCGCGATCTGATCGCGCATCGCCAGGATACAGAAAATCGCCTCGACCGAACCCGCAGCGCCCAGCAAATGCCCGATGGACGACTTGGTCGAACTCATCGTCGCACCATTCACAGCGTCGCCCATCAGCCGCTCCACGGCCCCAAGCTCGATCGTGTCGGCCATGGTCGAGGTGCCATGCGCATTGATATAATCAATATCGCCCGGGCGCAGTCCGGCGCGTTCAATCGCTGCGCTCATCGAGCGGTATCCGCCGTCACCATCCGCGGCGGGCGCGGTAATATGATACGCATCACCCGACATGCCATATCCGATGACCTCGGCGTAAATCTTGGCACCACGCGCCTTGGCATGTTGGTATTCCTCCAACACCACAACGCCACCACCCTCGCCCATCACAAAGCCATCGCGGTCCGCATCATAAGGACGGCTGGCCTTTTGTGGCTCATTACCGCGCTTGGTCGACAGCGCCTTGCAGGCGTTAAATCCGGCAATCCCGATCTCTGAAATCGGGCTCTCGGATCCGCCTGCAACCATGACATCCGCATCACCCCACATGATCAGACGGCTGGCATCGCCGATGGCATGTGCACCGGTTGAACATGCCGTCACCACCGCATGATTTGGCCCTTTGAAGCCAAATCGAATGGATACCTGCCCCGACACCAGATTGATCAGCGCACCGGGGATGAAAAACGGCGACACCCGCCTCGGTCCGCGCTCTTTCAGCAGGATCGCCGTGTCAGCGATCGAGCTCAGCCCGCCGATCCCCGATCCGATCATGACGCCGGTGCGCAACCGGTCCTCTTCGTTTTCCGGGGTCCAGCCCGCATCCTCGACCGCCTGAACAGCCGCCGTCACGCCATAGAGGATAAAGTCATCGACCTTGCGCTGGTCCTTCGGCTCCATCCAGTCGTCTGGATTGAATGTTCCGTCGCTGCCGTCGCCGCGCGGTATTTCGCAGGCATAGTTGGTTGCCAGATGGCCGGCGTCAAACCGGGTGATTGGTCCTGCGCCCGATTGCCCGGCCAGCAGTCTGGTCCAGGTTTCCTCGACGCCACATGCCAGCGGGCTGACCATGCCCAGCCCCGTCACCACCACTCGACGCATATTTGCCCCCGTTTATTGGCGAATTCACGTTTCGCCTTGATACCGCGCGTGCGCCGCTGTCGGCAAGTGCCCGGCGGCACCATATCGCTTAGGCGGGATCGGTCCACGCAGGACCGCGACCACCGGGTTCCGCCAACAAAAACGGCGCCCGCACGGGACGCCGCAAAATCATCGATGATAACCTGCAGATTAGGACGTTTCGGTAATAAACTTAACCGCATCGCCGAAGGTCTGAATGGTTTCAGCCGTATCATCGGGAATTTCGATGCCGAATTCTTCTTCAAAGGCCATCACCAGTTCGACCGTGTCCAGGCTGTCAGCCCCGAGATCGTCAATGAAAGAGGCAGACTCGCTGACTTTGTCCTCTTCAACGCTCAGATGCTCGACGACGATCTTTTTTACGCGATCTGCGATGTCGCTCATATTTTTTCCTCACTGTTTTCCAGGCAGATGCCCAGTTTCAAAAGACCCAGAGGCCGCTCAATATCACGCCGCAAAGCGCAGTCATTGCCAAATCGCCCCGCGAGGCCCAACAAATCTGCGCCGCCTATAGCATATCGTTTCGGCTTGGCAAACGCTTTCAATCTCTGGCCACCTTGCAGCTAGAACATCGCCATTCCACCGTTCACATGCAAGGTCGCACCCGTGACATAGGCCGATTCCGGGCTGGCCAAATAAAGCGCCGCCGCTGCAATTTCGTCCGATGTACCCATCCGGCCCGCCGGGATTTGCGCGTTGATCTTGGCCTTCTGGCCATCGCTCAATTTGTCGGTCATCGCGGTGGCAATAAACCCCGGCGCTACACAATTGACCGTGATGCCCCGGCTGGCAACTTCCGCGGCCAAGGATTTGGACATCCCCACCATACCGGCTTTGGAGGCGGCGTAATTTGCCTGGCCCGGGTTGCCGGTTGCGCCCACGACGGAAGAGACATTTACGATCCGCCCCCATCGCGCTTTCATCATGCCGCGCACGACCCCACGGCAAAGCCGCATCGTCGAGGTCAAATTGATCTCCAGAACCTGCGCCCATTCGTCGTCCGCCATCCGCATGAACAGATTGTCGCGCGTGACCCCGGCATTATTAACGAGAATATCGACACTTCCCATCGCCTCAACCGCCCGTTTCGGCAGCGCCTCGACTTCATCCTTGTCGCCAAGATTACAAGCCAGAACATGCACCCGATCACCAAGCTCGCCTGCCAACGCTTCAAGCGGCTCTATCCGGGTGCCCGACAATGCGACGCAAGCGCCCGCGCCGTGCAAAAGGCGCGCAATCGCGCCGCCGATCCCACCTGATGCGCCGGTTACAAGTGCGTTTCTGCCGCTCAGATCAAACATACCTATCCCTCATCAGCCTGCCACGCTCTGCGCCGCCTTTACATCTTCGGCGGTTGCCACCGATCTGGACACGACGTGCTTTGCGATCCGGCGGATCATCCCCGTCAGCGCCCTGCCAGCGCCGATCTCCCATATTTCATCAACGCCCTGGTCGACCATCCAAACAACACTTTCGCGCCAGCGCACCGAACCGGTGATTTGTTCAACCAACAATGACCGGATCGTCGATGGATCGCTAACTCCTGCCGCGCGGACATTGGCCACGATGGGGATCGCAGGGCGTTGAATGTCCACGCTTGCCAGCGCCTCGGCCATTGCCCGCGCCGCAGGCTCCATCAGCGGGCAGTGAAACGGCGCAGATACCGGCAGCATTACCGCACGCCGCGCGCCCTTTGCCTTGGCAATCTCAACGGCGCGCTCAACTGCTTGCTTGTGGCCGGACACGACGACCTGCTCCGGATAATTGTCATTGGCGGCGGCGCAAATCTGATCATCGCTGGCCTCGCGCGCCACTTCTGTGGCTTGCTCAAAATCGAGGCCAAGCAGCGCCGCCATCGCACCTTCGCCGACCGGAACCGCGTCTTGCATTGCCCGGCCCCGGGTGCGCAACAGACGCGCGGTATCGGCCAGACTTATCGCACCGGTTGCGGCAAGTGCGGAATATTCGCCCAACGAATGACCAGCCGCATAGGCAGCCGCATCCACCCCGATGCCTTCCGCCTCCAGCGCGCGCATCGCCGCAATCGAGGTTGCCATCAGCGCCGGCTGTGCATTAACCGTCAGCTGTAATGTCTCGGCATCACCTTCCCAGATCAGCGCACTCAGCGGCTCACCGAGGGCTTCGTCAACTTCGTCAAAAACGGCTTTTGCGGCGGGATAATTCTGCGCAAGTTCGTGCCCCATACCGACCGCCTGTGCGCCCTGGCCCGGAAATACAAATGCCCTGCTCATAGTCGCTGCCCCGTGCTGCCGTTTTCAACCTCTAGCGGGTCAAAATGGGCACGGCAAGCAATGCTGCGGCAAATTGCGGTGGGGAATTATCGGCCCCTCAAAGCTGACTAATTTTATGCGCGGCGAACGCAGTCCTTGTCGGCCTGCGTTCTCGTCTGCGAATTGTCTCGGCTGCCTCGCGCGCCGCCCGGCGCGTCGCAGAGCCCTGCGGGCGCAGGTCGCCGAAAATCCGATCGCGAAGATCTTCCAGCTCGTGCCTGGACCCGATCGCGATGACCAACGGCGTTCTTGAAGCGCGCGGCAGGATGCATAGATTGAATATCAAAATCGACCCCTGGGCGCGCTTGATGAAGACACTTTCGATGTTGTCGAAGTTCACGCTTTCAAGCGTTACGCTTTCATCACCGTGGTTGCGCCGCACGATACGGACCGTCCGCTCGTGCAGATCTATCTGCGTTTCCGAACTCAGGCCCTTTTTGGCCATCATGTAAAGCAGACCCGCAGTGACAAAAAAGACCGCTGCATGGCCATCTTGAACGGCACCAGCGCAAAAGCGGTCTGCGTCGATCCCGGCAGCCACAATCCGAACGCCAGTATTCCGAAAGCCACGCTGCAGCCCATGGCGGTATATTCGCCGATCGCGTCGCGGCGGCGCGCGGACCGGCCCTGGCTGATAACATAGCCCCAGAAGGTGTCGCGCTGGACCACGCGATACCGCAGCTCTTTGCCGGACAGCGCGGTGACCGTTTCCAATATCTGATAAACATTCCCAATTTCCCAGGATCATGTCGATACGTGACACAATCTCGCGGCGAATGTTGACGACAATGAGGCCCGTCAAAAGCAAAATCATGGCTCGCACGGGATGTGATAATTGTGCCCGCCGGTCGCGAAAATCCCGCTTGAACGCACCCGCAGAGCCGTTATAAAGCGCCGTCCTTCCGCAAATATTTGCGAACCGGCGCAGCCTCTCGTGGGCGGGTCGCGGAAGTCCCAGACCCGCACTTTGAAATGCGCCCCGAATAGCACTGGAGTGAACATGCCACTATACGAGCATGTGTTTATCTCGCGTCAGGATTTGTCCAACACCCAGGCCGAAGGTCTTATCGAACATTTTGGCACGATCCTGTCGGAAAACGGCGGCCAGGTCGCTGGGACTGAATATTGGGGCGTCAAAACGATGGCCTACAAGATCAACAAAAACCGCAAGGGCCATTACGCATTCATGCGATCTGATGCACCCGCGCCCGCGGTGCAGGAAATGGAACGCCTGATGCGTCTGCATGAAGACGTAATGCGGGTTCTGACGATCAAGGTCGATGCCCACCAGGAAGGTCCGTCGATCCAAATGCAAAAGCGCGAAGAGCGTGACCGCGGCGATCGCCGTCGCGACAGATAGGGGGCTAAACCATGGCAACTAAACCGTTTTTCCGTCGCCGCAAGGTCTGCCCCTTCTCCGGGGATAATGCGCCGGCTATCGATTACAAAGACACCCGGCTATTGCAGCGCTACATCTCGGAGCGCGGCAAGATCGTGCCCTCGCGCATCACCGCCGTGTCGGCCAAAAAACAGCGTGAACTCGCCCGTGCAATCAAACGCGCGCGCTTTCTTGCGCTGCTGCCCTACGCCGTCAGGTAAGGAGACAGGCACATGCAAGTTATCCTTCTCGAACGTGTCGCCAAGCTCGGCCAGATGGGCGAGGTCGTCGCTGTCAAGACCGGCTATGCGCGCAACTTTCTGCTGCCCCAGGGCAAAGCACTCCGCGCTTCCAAAGCCAATGTTTCGGCATTCGCAGACCAAAAGTCCCAGCTTGAGGCGAACAACCTGGAAACCCGCTCCGAAGCCGAAGCAGCAGCCGAAAAACTGGACGGCGAAATGTTTACCGTGATTCGCTCCGCCTCGGATGCCGGATCGCTTTACGGTTCGGTCACAACCCGTGACGCCGCCGATGCTGCCACCGAGGCCGGTTTTACCGTCGATCGCAAACAAGTCGCCCTTGCGCGCCCGATCAAAGAGCTTGGCCTTCATGGCGTGCATATCTCGCTGCATCCTGAGGTTCGGGCCGAGATCACCTTGAACGTGGCCCGTTCACAAGAGGAAGCCGCCCTTCAGGCCTCCGGCAAATCGATCCAGCAGGCCGCCGCCGAGGAAGAAGCCGAAGCCGATTTTGAAATTGCCGAATTGTTCGACGACATCGGCGCCGCGCAGGCCGAAGACGAGGATCTCGTACAAACGCCCGAAGATGCCGCGGATGAGCGTGCCGAAAGCGATGATGAATGACCCGGCGACTTAGCTGATCGGCCAGTTTTCCGGTTTTCCGGTTTTCCGGTTTTCCGGTTTTCTAGTTTTCTGGCGTTGCCTGTTGCCCGTAGACCTCGGTCTCGGCGCCAAGGTAATTGTCCCAGGCAAACCAATAGGCAATATGCCCGGCCATGCGGGGCAGCCTCTGATCCGGTCCGACCAGCGCGTCTTCGGTGATTTGCCACCTTGACAGGTCGCCGGCAAGAATTTCGCCGTCTCGGCCGACAAATTCCCGATCGCCGCGCTCGTAGGCCCGTACCGATCGCGTCGCCGGATCACCGATCAGCACGACCGGCAATCCGCCAATGTCGTCATTGATCACCGGTTCTTGCGCAAAACTGGCAAGCGGCCAGGCCTTGGCGGCACCCTGCACACGCAAACCAAAGACATAGGATTTCGCCGATAACTGGCTTTGATCCACGGCCGCGGGAAACATCAGCTCGGGCGAGGAAAAATAGTCTTGGTAAACGATCCCGGAACCATAATTTCGCCGGTGGCCGGTGCTCAGTGACAATACCCGCGTGCCCGGATTGGACGCGCGCCAACCGGCCCATCTCGCAACCACCACCGGGCGTTGCTCAAGCACGATACCGCTGTCCGCCAGCGGACCGACAACCGGTTTGCCAGTGAACTGGTTCCATAAGCTATGGGTTTGCCGGTCGAACATCAGCTTGTTGGACCGGTACAGAAACCCCGATGATCCGAAAACAAACGGCGTGTCGCGCCCCGGAACCTGGGTTTCATACAAAATGCCCGACCCGCAAAGCGTGCAATAGGCCAGCGCCACCGGCACACCGCCAATGACCTCGTTGAACATCTCGTGCCAGCCCATGATACGCAGCGGATAGGCGCGCACATCGCCATTGATCGAAACGCCAAACACCAAATCGTCGTCGCGCAGATAATCGGCCCGCTCGGGCGCAATCAGTTCGGGATTATCAAGTGACGGTATCCCATCCTTATGCACCCCGCCCCAGGTGATCTCTTCAAATCGAATTTTCATTTTCTCGCGCGGCAAATATTCCGGTTTCAGGAAATCGGCGAAATTCGGGTCGATGCGCAAAAACAGATCGCGTTTCAGGGGTGCGAAACTTGCATGCGGCACCAGATCCTTTTGCGCCTCCTGCCACAACATCCAGTCGAACCAATCGTCGCCAAGAGTTGCTCCGGTAATGTCTCGCAGCGCTCCCGCAATCAACTCGCGCGGGATCGAGCTGAACCGCAAGGCCAGGATCAACGCGGGCGCAATATCGGCACGTCCATAGCCACGAACAACCTCCAGCGCCGCACCTATCCCATCGGATGCGCCGTAAATCAGGGCCTGCTGGGCCTGTTCCAGCGTCATCGCTTGCGCCCAAAGCGCACCCGGCGTCATCATCGATGCCGCCGCGGCGGCGGTTTTCAACCAGGTTCGGCGGGTCCAGGGCATAGGCGTCTCCGTTATCCAGCCCAGTCTGGCCGAAAGCCGTTTCACATGCACTCAACACCTTGGTGAACCAGTGGTGCGATTATCGTGAATTTTGTTGCAGCCCAAATGCGCAGTTTCAGACGGTGGATTGTCCGTCATCACCACCTATTTGACATCCCACCTGTCTCGCGAGAATCTTAGGTGCGAACTGTTAGGATTTACGTGACCAATACCGAGTTCATACCGGCTTCAGTGCCGCCAGCCGACAGGATGCTCGGCATTTTCGCCAGCTTGCGGGCCGTGCGACGAAATGTTTTGTCGATTTTGCCGCCCATTGCCTATTCCCAGCCGATTGTCACCGGCAAGACCGGCCCGGCGCGCTGGCACATGGTCCAGGGCCCCGAAGGGATGCGCCGTATCTTTCTCGACAATGCGGCAAATTACCCCAAATCAGAGGTGATGATCCGCATGCTGCGTCCGGCGGCGGGCCAGAGTATTTTTATCGCCGAAGGTGCAGACTGGCTGTGGCAACGCCACGCCATTGCCCCGGTCTTTTCGGCGCGCAATGTCGCCTCGCTTGCCCCGGTCATGACCGAAACCGCCAATCGCGCTGCAGATCGTCTGGCCAGTTCCGAAAGCCCGGTCGGCATGGTAAGTCAGATGCTGAATGCAACATTTGACGTAATTTGCGATGTCGCTCTGTCAGGCCGCGATCATTTCGACGCCGCCGTCTATGGTGCCGCCATCACCCGTTACATGCAAACCGTGGGCCGGGCCTCTCTGTTTGACTTTCTGCGCCTCCCGCCATGGTTTCCCAGACCTGCGGAGCTTGTCGGTATGGTGCCGGTGCGCACAATGCAACGCATGGTCACCGCCGCCATAGAAGAGCGGCGCTACAGCGGCCCCCGCCCGAACTCCGATCTGTTGGATTTCATGCTCGCAGCCGAAGATGCCGAAACGGGGCGCAAAATGACCCAGCGTAATCTGGTCCATAACATGCAGTTTTTTATCGTGGCCGGCCACGAGACCACCGCGCTCGCGCTCAGCTGGGCACTTTACCTGTTGGCCAATTACCCAGAAACACAGGATGCCGCTGCGGCCGAGGCAATGGCCGTGCGCAACGGCGGCTCAGTCGGTGCCGAGGAAGTCGCGCAGATGCCGCTCGTCGACGCGATCCTGCACGAGGCTTTGCGCCTCTACCCGCCAGTCAGTTTTCTGGCCCGCGACACGCTTCAGGCCGACACCATCTATGATCGCGAGATCCGCGCCGGCGACACGATATTCGTCAACATATACGGCCTGCACCGCCATCAGCTCTACTGGAAAGACCCTGACCTGTTTGACCCCGGGCGATTTCTGCCCCCACAAAACAGCACCCGCGACCGTTACGTCTACATTCCCTTTGGGGCTGGTCCGCGCATCTGCGCAGGCGCCAGTTTCGCAATGATGCAGGGGGCGATCATCCTGGCAACCTTGCTCACGCGCTTCCGATTTGCGCCCGGCGGCGCGGAGCCACATCCGGTCATGCATATGTCGCTCAGACCCGAGCCCGAAGTCCTGCTCAAGGTCACGCCACGTTGATAAATCCGCCGGCTACTCCTCGTCCAGCGCTTCAACAGCCTTGTGCAGCGCGTCCTTGCCGACCTCTTTTTCGCTCAGCTTGACCTGCTCAAACACCCAGTCGACGACCTTGTCCTCAAAAATCGGCGCCTGGATTTGCTGCCGCATCTGCTGGTTTTCCTGAACCAGATCAAAATACTGCCGCTCCTGGCCCGGATATTGGCGCGCCTGGTTCATCACCGCTTGCGTCATCTCGGCGTCAGTCACCTCAATTTCCTGCTTGCGGCCAAACTCGGCCAGCAATAGCCCCAGTTTAACACGCCGTACCGCCAGCCTGTTGTGCTCGTCGGTTGGTGTGACCGGATCATGATCGTGGCCCTCGACATCCGGGTTTTCTTCATGCCAAAGCTGATGCGCGATCTGCGCCGCCTCGGCCTCGACCAGGCTCGGCGGCAGCTCAAATTCGACCTTTTTGTCCAGCGCGTCCAGAAGGGCGCGTTTCATCAACGCGCGCGCCGCGCCCTGATATTCGGTCTCCAGCCGTTCCTTGATCTGCGCCTTCAGCGCACCCAGATCATCGCTGCCGTATTTCTTGGCCAGATCGTCGTCAATTTCCGCGGCTTTCGGTTCCTTTACCGCCTTGATCGTGCAGTCAAAAACCGCGTCCTTGCTGGCAAGGTTTTCGGCAGTGTAATCTTTGGGAAATGTCACCTTGACCTCAAGCTCATCGCCCGCTTTCACGCCTGTCAGCTGTTCTTCAAATCCCGGAATGAAGGAGTTTGACCCCAGCACCAGCGGATAATCTTCCGCCGCACCGCCGTTAAATGCCTCGCCATCAACTTTGCCAAGAAAATCAATGACAACCTGATCCTTCTCCTTGGCTTTGCTGGCTTTTTTGCGGTCTTTGAATTCCGGTGCATTTTCGGCCAGATCGGCCAGCGCCGCGTCGATCGCTTCATCCTCGGCCTTGACGATCAGCTTTTCAAGCGTGACCTTGCCCAGATCCACATCGGGAACCTCCGGCAGGGCCTCGTAACTCATTGCAACCTGGACATCATCGCCCTCTTTCCAGTCCTCGTTGGTCATCTTGACCGAAGGCTGCAACGCCGGCCGGTCGCCGGTATCCTCGAAATGCTTCGACATCGCGCCGTCGATGCTTTCCTGCAGCGCCTCACCCAGCACCTTTGGCCCGAATTGCTTTTTCAAAAGCGCCATCGGCACCTTGCCCTTGCGAAAGCCCTTCATCTGCACATCCGGTGCCGCCTCGGCCAGCTTTTCGTTGACTTTTTCGTCCAACTCGCCCGCGGTCAGGATAATATCATAACCCCGCTTCAGACCTTCGTTCAGGGTTTCTGTGACCTGCATGTTTTCGTCCTATTCCACACGAGCAGAGACCGCCAAGGCGACCAACAAATAAATCAGCCGCCCTTCTATTGTGGGGGTGGGTTGGGCGCAAGGGGGGCGTCGTGTTCCGCGCCCATCAGCGCAACCAAAATCGCGTGCGCAAGCCAAGGCCGAGGAAGAACAGCAGGACAAAGCTGGTAAACGTCTGTGCCCCGCCCAAGACCTTCAGCACCACCGGCAAACCCGCGAAATATCCGGCGTCAAAATACAGCCCGCGAAACCCCAGAAACGCCAGCATATTGGACAGCGACAACGCCGCCGCCTCGCCCGCAGCCGCCAAGTTCTGTCCAACTGGAAATCGCCCCTCAAAGCCGATGAACACGATCAGGCTGAAAAACGCCGACAAAAGCCAAACCACCCCCAAACACGCGACAGGCCGCGCAATCGAATAGCCAAACCCCGATACCCAGCCAAATAACTGATATGGCAACCGCTGCAAGACACCGCCAATCTGCGCCGCAAACCCCATCTCTTTGCGAAAAAAGAAATGCTCATCCTCCGGCCGCCCCTGCTGAGCCACCGCGTGCCGGATGATCGAGCACGAGTCCTTGGCTGCCTCCAACTCTTTTTGCGATCCTTCGGTCCTGTCTGGCCAGAGCCGCCGAGATGCCTCGGTATCGCGCGCCGTGAACGACGTGGTCAGATGCAAATCTGCGCCGCCAAGAACTGGATACGACGCTTCAAACCGCGCATTGCGAAAATTCGTCGGTTTTTCAAACCTGCAATCGGTGAAATCTGACGCGCCCTCGAATCGCGTTCGTGAAAAATACGCCAAACCGGATAATATCGCAGAGTTGAAATCGGCTCTGCCCGCGAAATTCGCGTCGCTGAACCGGGTGTCGTGGGTGAAACTCGTAGTGCGAAAACTGACGTACCGGGTGAAGCTCGCGGCGCGAAAATCGGCGATCTCCTTGAAACTCGCAGCGCGAAAATTGGCATCCTTGTTGAATCTCGCGGAGGTGAACCAGGCGGCCTGCGTGAAGGTCGCGAAGGTGAACCGGGCGGCCTGCGTGAAGGTCGCGGAGTGGAAGTCGGCGTGCTGCGTGAAAACTGAATTCGACATCGCAACTGGACAGGAGAATAAAGTGTTTGAAAAATCTATGGCCGAACCAGCGGTCGGCAACTCTGCTTTGGCCCCTAACCGTTCGCGAAATGCCGTCACAATATCGGCCTTCATGCCCTCCCATTCTCCGGCCCCGTCAAGACCAGACGCCGCCCCCTCGCGCAGCACACCAATCTCCTCATCCGACATCGCTTGCGTCGCCCAGGCATTCCAGACCCACACATTCCGATTCGCCAGATCATAGTCAACCCTTTCCCCTTTCTGCTCGCCATAACAGCCCGTTGACGAAGTCGGCACTGGACGCAAGCGGCCTGGTCTGATTCTTTGATGTTCTGATTTGACCGGAGGATTCGCCGATGGCGATGGGACAGCAGAAGGATCGTCAGGGGGACTTGATGGTGGGCTGGGCGGAGATGCCGCGCTCGCCGGGTCATGTGTTTTACGACCGCCTGCAGTCGGTGCTGATCGAGGGCGGCTTCGACGCCTTTGCCGAGGCGAGCTGCCGGCCCTATTACGCGGCCAGGATGGGCGCGCCCTCGGTGCCGCCCGGGCGCTATTTCCGCATGCACCTGGTGGGCTACTTCGAGGGCATCGACTCAGAGCGCGGTCTGGAGTGGCGTTGCTCGGATTCCCTGTCGCTTCGGGAGTTCCTGCGGCTTGAGAACCGGGAGCGGGTGCCGGACCATTCCTGGCTGTCACGGACCCGCACGCGCCTGCCTCATGAAGTTCACACGGCGATCTTCGACTGGGTTCTGGCGCTGATTGCCGAAGCAGGTCTGGTCAAGGGCGATCGTATCGGGGTGGATGCCTCGACCATGGAGGCCAACGCGGCGCTGCGCAACATCGTGCGAAGGGACACGGGCGAGGGTTACCGGGGGATGCTGGAGCGCTTGGCCCAGGAGAGCGGTATCGAGACGCCCACGGCCGAGGACCGGGCGCGTCTGGACCGCAAGCGCAAGGGCAAGAAGCTCTCGAACCAGGACTGGGTTTCCAGGAGCGACCCCGAGGCCAAGATCGCCAAGATGAAGGACGGCACGACCCATCTGGCCTACAAGCCTGAGCACGCGGTGGATCTGGACACCGGCGCGGTGGTGGCGGCCGAGCTGCACCCCGCCGACGAGGGCGACACGACGACGCTTCCCAAGACGCTGGCGGCGGCCCAGGAGAACCTTGCCAGCGTTGACGCGGCGCCGACGGCTGAGGACCCGGCCGAATGTGTGACCGACAAAGGCTATCACTCACGGGCGGTCTTGAAGGCCTTGGACAACGGCCCGTGGAAGACGCGGATCGCCGAGCCCAAGGCGAAGGGCTTCGCGCGCTGGCGCGGCGACGAGGCGGCGCGGCGGGCGGTCACCAACAACCGGACCCGGCTGTTATCGGGGGTGGCCAAAGAAGCCTTCAAGCTGCGCGCCGAGATCGTCGAGCGCTCCTTCGCCCACAACCTCGATCGCGGCGGCATGCGCCGGACCTGGCTTCGGGGCCGCGAGAACGTGCACAAGCGATACCTGCTTCACGTCGCCGGCCACAACCTCTCGTTGCTGATGCGCCAACTCATCGGCACCGGCACCCCGCGCGAGGCCGTGGCGGGCGGATATGGCGGTATTTTCGTGCTGCTCACGCCCACCGGGGCCATGCTGGTCGCACTGGGGGTCTCGCAAAGCGGCCAGACGGTTTTCGCCGCCGCATTCCTCATCTGGGAGTGAGAGCCGGAAAAAGCCACTTAATCAACGGGCTGATAAATCGTCGCCAGCACATACCAGGGGTTCTCATTCGCGTCTCTCTGCTTGCTCTCGGCCATGAAAATCACTTATTGCTAATCGTGGCCGAGCCTAGCGCGTCTGCACTGCGCCGACAAATATGCGCCTCGCCGCCCGCGCCACCGCGCGCACCGTTAACCGCGCAAAACCGTGCATCGAGTCCGACGGATAGCCGACGCACAGCCGTCAGCTCGCAGACACGGGATTATTCAGCAAAAGCGGCGTGTTAACACTTGATTCGCTGGAATTTCGCTGTCGGGCGAAATTCTGGTGCGGGTGAAGGGACTCGAACCCCCACGCCTTGCGGCGCTTGGACCTAAACCAAGTGCGTCTGCCAATTCCGCCACACCCGCACGGGGCGCGCTTTTAACAAATGCACGGACAGGATGCGAGCCGATATTTCGCACCAGGTCGTTTATAATTTTCGCGAAATTTTCTTTGTTAACACCCGCTTCACAGCCCCAGGTCGCGAAACACTGCTGGCAATTGTTCCGGCAAATCCTCGGCGATCAGGCCGGGGCCGAATTTCAGGGCGCATTCGACATGCAGCCAGGCGCCGGTCTCTGCCGCCTGCATCGGCGGCAAGCCGCGCGCCAGAAGCCCGGTGATGAACCCCGCCAACACGTCGCCGGACCCGGCGGTGGCCAGCCAGGGGGCGGAGCGTTCGTAATGCGCTGAATTTATTGAACAACTTCCATCCGGCCCGGCAATCACCGTGTCGGGGCCTTTGAACAGAACCACGCACCCCGCCCGCGCGGCGGCCTCTCGCGTGGCGTCTACCTTGGAATAGGCCGGGCCTTTGGTGGCCGGGGCATTCAGTTTCTCGGAGATATCCGGAAAAAGCCGTGCAAATTCGCCGGCATGGGGGGTGAGGACGCAGTTCTCATGGAGGCCAGCGAAGAGCGTTGCATCGCGAGCCATGAGCGTCAGTGCATCCGCATCCAGCACCATTGACCGGCCGCACTTCAACCCTTGCTCCAAAAGAGCGCGGGTTTCATCGCTGACCCCCAACCCTGGCCCGATACATATCGCGTTTTTCCGTTCATCTTCAAGGACTTCGGCCAACACTCGCGCATCCGCCATCGGCTGCACCATGACCGCATTTAACTGCGCAGCGTTCTCGGCCAGCGCCTCAGGCGGGCACCCCACCGTGACCAACCCCGCCCCGATCCGCAGCGCCCCCCCCGCCGCCAACCGCGCCGCGCCGCCTTTGCCAACGCCACCGGAGAGGATCAGGGCGTGGCCGTGGTGGAATTTGTGCTTTCGACTGAATTTCGCGATATTTCCCGGGGAAATTCGGTTCAAAGCCACCGAACTTTTCGTTCCCTCATATCCTAACCCAATATCGACTATAAGAATTTTCCGACAGTGCATTGGACCAGACGACCGTATGCCACCCCCAAACAAATAATGTCCGAGCTTGGCGCGGTGAAATGTCACCGTCAGATCGGTTGGAAACGCTCCCTCCATATCTCGACCTGAATCGCTGCAAATGCCACTGCGTATATCAATAGCAATATATCTTGGCCGCCCGCTATCCGGCGAATTATGGGTCACGGTGGGCACAAACCCGTGCCAGGTCCGTTCTGTATCATCCGGCATCGACCGATTCATTCCAATTCCAAACAAGGCATCCACGACCAGTTGATACTCCTGACGGTCCAATCGGTCCTCGATTGCTTCATCATCCCAAGCCTTAACCTCGCCCAACTCCCCCCACCGCTCATAATTCACCTTCGCATCCGGCGGCAGCTTGGCCGCGTCCCCATACAGAAACACCTCCACCGCACAACCCCGCTCCTTCAACAACCGCGCCACCACGAACCCGTCGCCACCGTTGTTCCCCGGCCCGCACAAAACCACTGCCCGGTGCGACGTTTTCGCAAGCTCCGGCCATTCCTCGAAAATCGCCTCGACCACGCCGCGCCCGGCGCGTTCCATCAGCTCCAGCCCGGTGACCTCGCCTGAGTCAATCGCGGCGGCTTCGATGGCGCGCATCTGGGCGGCGGTCAGAAGTTCAGTCATTCAATTCCCTTTGGCAATTCAATTCCGCCTGCAATTCATGCAATTTGCACAATTAATAGGCAACCGGCGCATCGTTGCCGCGCTGCCGCATCTGAGAGCAGCCTAGCCAATTGTCGCCGCCTGAGGGAAATGATCTGACGCGCGCGACAGCCATTCGTCAAGGAGGCGACTCTCATGAAAAAGATTGAAGCGATCATCAAGCCGTTCAAACTCGATGAAGTCAAAGAGGCATTGCAGGACATCGGGGTGCAGGGCCTCTCGGTGATCGAGGTCAAGGGCTTTGGCCGCCAGAAGGGGCACACCGAGCTTTATCGTGGCGCTGAATATGTTGTCGATTTCCTGCCCAAGGTCAAAATCGAGGTGGTGCTGGCCGATGATCAGGTCGAGGCCGCAGCCGAGGCCATCGTTGCAGCAGCAAAAACCGACAAGATCGGCGATGGCAAGATATTCGTCCTGCCAGTGGAACAGGCGATCCGTATCCGAACCGGTGAGACCGGGGAAGAAGCGCTTTAACGCAAAACCCCGCCCCGGACCTGATCTGGGGCCCCAACCACATATTGTGAGGTCCCGGCTCGAGGCCGGGACGCGACGTCAAAGGACCAACGAAATGAGCAACGCAGACATAACAAAGACCATTGCCGATGAGGATGTGGCCTATGTCGATATCCGTTTTACCGATCCGCGCGGCCAGTTGCAGCATGTCACCGTGATGGCTGATCAGGTGGATGAGGAATTTATGGACGAAGGTTTCATGTTCGACGGCTCATCGATTGCCGGTTGGAAGAGCATCGACCAATCCGACATGAAGCTGATGCCTGATGCCGCATCCGCCTATCTGGACCCGTTTTACGCCGAAAAAACGCTGTGCCTGCATTGCACAGTGGTCGAGCCCGACACCGGCGAGTCTTACGAACGCGATCCGCGCGGCACGGCGGAAAAGGCCGAGGCCTACCTGAAATCAACCGGCATTGGCGATGTGTCCTACTTTGGCCCGGAGGCTGAGTTCTTCCTGTTCGATAATGTCAGGTTTTCCAACACGATCAACAAGGTATCATACGAAGTTGATGCTCTCGATGCGTCCTGGAATTCCGATACCGAGTACGAAATGGGCAATACCGGCCACCGCCCCGGCGTAAAGGGCGGCTATTTTCCGGCGAACCCGATTGACGATGGTCAGGACATCCGCTCGGAAATGCTGTCGACGATGAAGCAAATCGGCATGAAGGTGGACAAACACCACCACGAGGTCGGCTCTTGTCAGCACGAGTTGGGGCTGATCTTCGGCAGTCTGACCACACAGGCCGACGAGCTGCAGAAATACAAATATGTCATCCACAATGTCGCCCAGGCCTACGGAAAATCGGCAACATTTATGCCCAAGCCGATAGCGGGCGACAACGGCACGGGCATGCATGTCAACATCTCGGTCTGGAAGGACAGCGAGCCGATTTTCGCGGGCGACAAATATGCCGATCTCAGCCAGGAGGCGCTGTGGTTCATCGGTGGTATCCTGAAACACGCCAAGGCGCTGAATGCGTTCACCAATCCTGCGACCAACAGCTACAAGCGCCTTATCCCGGGGTTCGAGGCACCGGTGCTGCGTGCCTATTCGGCGCGCAACCGATCCGGCTGTGTGCGCATCCCCTGGGCGGAAAGCCCCAAGGCCAAGCGGGTTGAGGCGCGGTTTCCCGATCCGGCGGCCAATCCCTATCTGTGCTTTGCAGCACTTTTGATGGCGGGTCTGGATGGCATCAAAAGCAAGATCGACCCCGGCCCGTCGTCAGACAAGGACCTGTACGATCTGCCGCCCGAAGAGCTGGCCGGTATTCCAACCGTCTGCGCATCCTTGCGCGAGGCCCTCGATGCACTTGAGACGGATCAGGATTTCCTTTTGGCCGGTGACGTGTTCACCCGCGATCAGATCGCCGGTTACGTCGAGCTGAAATGGGAAGAGGTCTATACCTACGAGCATACGCCGCATCCGGTGGAGTTTCAGATGTATTACAGCTGCTGAACCACCAGGCTGGGATGTGGGTTTCCGGGCGTACCTTGGATGCGCACTCTCCTCTGTATGTTCGCTGTGCGGAAAAAGCGGGCATAGGGCAGAAGCGGAGCAGAGGGCAGCGCCCGATCGCGGGCGGGCGCCACTGACAGTTGAGGTCTGCACTTTATGGTGCCGCCACATCTTACGTCTGTTCGGGTGACAAGCGGTGGAGGAGCGCCCGTCCACAGGGGCGGTCGGGCGCTGCCCGGCGGCACGTGCCGTGCCTTGTTCCGGGCAAATGTGGTTTGAGCAATCGCAAATACGGGCTCCAAGCAGACGTGGGCTTGCCGCCGGCCGGAAATGTGTTCACGCGCGATCAGATCGCCGGTAATGTGCAACTGAAATGGGAGGAGGTCTATGCCCACGAGCAGACACCGCATCGCGTTGAGTATCAGATGTTACTACAGCTGTTAGTTCGCCGATAGTCGAACGGAAAAGGGCGCCGATCCGGGCGCCCTTTCGCATTTTCAATTTGCTGCGGCCGTCAGCTGCCCGGCGGCGCATACCCTGCGGCCAGCGATGCGGCTTTTTCGGCGATGCCTTTGAATTCGCTCCCGCTCCAGGCCTTGACGGTTTCAATGTTTGAGATCGCCCCCGAGGCCGCGACCGCCATGCCGACCGCCACCACGTCTGTTCCGTCCGGCGCATCAGTGATCAGCACGATGTCATTGCGCCCGGTGGTGAAATATATGCCGACGATCTTGCCGCCGATCTGATCAACCAGTTTTTGAATGGCCGCCGTGCGGTCTTCTGGCTTGGCCAATAGCCCTTTGGCGCCGGCCTGCGAATAAGACGCATAGGTGATGTAAAGTGACACGTGTGATCCTCCCTCGATGCAATTTCTTGAATGTCGGATAATATCACGATCCACTGACCCGCGCCATCGCACCCGTGGCGGCTGTCGGTAACACGCGATATGTCCGGTTTATGTGGTGGCCTCAACGGGTGGACGCAACACTTTAATCTTTAGGAAGAGATGGAGTGTTGAGCATGAAGTATCGTCGCCGCATTTACTATTCGGCCACGCAGCGGGCTGAGATTTGGGATCGTTGGCAGCGCGGAGAGTCGATGAGTTCGATTGGGCGGGTGTTTGACCGGCAATCATCCTCGGTCTTTTCCGTTATCTCGCCGACAGGCGGCATCCGCCCGCCAGGTCGCAGACGTGGTAGCCGCGCCCTGAGCCTTTCTGAGCGCGAGGAGATTTCGCGCGGGCTTAGCATCAAACGATCACTTCGCGTGATCGCCCACCAATTAGGACGCGCGCCCTCAACCATCAGCCGCGAGGTTCGACGGAATGGCGGATCTGCTAACTATCGCGCGACGACCTCTGATCAGGCAGCATGGGATCGCGCATTGCGCCCCAAGACATGCAAGCTGGCTTGCCACCCAGCTTTGGCCCAAGCAGTATCGGCAAAGCTTCGGCGCAAGTGGTCACCCGAGCAGATTGCGGGCTGGCTCAAGCGTACGTTCCCGAAAAAAGCGCAGAAACAAGTGTCGCACGAAACGATATACAGAAGCCTTTATATACAGGCGCGCGGCGTACTGAAGAAGGAGTTGCTGGAGCATCTGCGCGCCAAACGCACTGTCCGGCGCTCCAAGCATGCAAGCCTCAAGCGCAACGGTTTGGGGCAGATCAAAAACGCCGTATCGATCAGTCAAAGACCCGCGTCCGTGGAAGACAGAGCGGTGCCAGGGCATTGGGAAGGCGATCTGATCGGAGGGTCGAAGAACAGTTATATAGCGACCCTAGTGGAACGCCATTCGCGGTATGTGATGCTGGTCAAAGTCGCCAACAAGGACACCGAAAGCGTCATCTCTGGGCTAATCAAATCGGCACAGAGATTGCCACGCGAACTCTACAAGTCCCTGACATGGGATCGCGGCAAAGAGCTGGCAGATCACCCGCGCCTGACCATAGCGACCGATATCGACGTCTACTTTTACGACCCACACTCCCCGTGGCAACGCGGTTCGAACGAAAACACCAACCGGCTTCTCCGGCAATATCTGCCAAGGGGAACTGATTTATCCGTTCATTCTCAAGCAAAGCTCAGCGCGATCGCACGTCAGTTGAACGAAAGGCCTCGCAAGACCTTGCAATACCAAACACCAGCAGAGAAATTTGCCGAGTGTGTTGCGTCGATCAGTTGAGCCCGCCGTACCAGATGATCTGTCCGGTTTTAGAACGCCTCCAAGCCATGGAGGGAGGCGATGCGTCGGACGGAGCAGGTACAGGGACTGAGATTGATGAAGTTCGAGGAGGTTTACGGGCGCACCCATCGGGGTGGCTTGAGCCAGGCGGAGGCGGCGGAGGTTCTGGGTGTCTCGGAGCGCACCTTCCGGCGCTGGCCGCGACCGCTACGAGGCGGAGGGAGCCGACGGTCTCTACGACCGCCGCCTGGGCCGCCTCTCGGCGCGGCGCGCGCCGGTGGACGAGGTGGCGCGGGTGCTGGAGTTGTTCGACACCCGCTACTGGGACTTCACGGCCAAGCACTTCCACGAGAAGCTGGTGGCCGATCACGGCTTCAAGCGCAGCTACAACTGGCTGCGGCTGAGCTTGCAAGCCCATGGGCGCAGGCGCGCGGCACCCAGGCGTGGGGCGCACCGGCGCAAGCGGCCGCGCCGTGCCCTGCCCGGCATGATGTTGCACCAGGACGGCTCGAGCCACGAGTGGGTCCCCGGTCGATGGTGGGACCTGATCGTCACCATGGACGATGCGACCAGCGATATCTACTCGGCCTTCTTCGTCGCCGAAGAGGGCACCATGTCGAGCTTCCAGGGGGTGTCCGAGGCGATCCGGGCCAAGGGCCTGTTCTGCTCGCTCTACGCCGACCGCGCCAGCCACTACTGGAACACGCCCGAGGCCGGCGGCAAGGTGGACAAGGACACCCCGACCCAGGTCGGCCGCGCCCTGGCGCAGCTCGGCATCGAGTTGATCCCGGCCTGCTCGCCCGAGGCAAGGCGGCGCTCGGAGCGCATGTTCGGCACCTTGCAGAAGCGCCTGCCCCAGGAACTCAGGCTCGCCGGCATCACCGACATGGTCGAGGCCAACCGCTTCCTCAAGGAGGTCTTCCTGCCACAACACAACGCCCGCTTCGCGACCCCGGCCGAGGACCGGGGCACCGCCTTCGTCCCCTTCACCGGCGCGCTCGACGACATCCTGTGCATCCACGAGGAACGCACCGTCTCAAACGACAACACGGTGCGCTACAAGCGCCTGGCACTTCAGATCCCCGCCGGCCGCCACCGCCGCCATTACGTCAAGGCCAGGGTCCGCGTCCACGAATACCCCGACGGCACAATGGCCGTCTTCCATGGACCGCGATGTCTGGCGCGATACCACGCCGATGGCCAACCGATCGACAGCCAAACCCGCGAGGCCGCGTGACCCGCTTCGACGCGACCGACCGGCACCCTGTGGACAAGTGGACAGCCGCTCCGCGACCGACCACTTGTCCACAGGGCCAGAAACCGCAACAGAAGCGGTCAACTCATATGGTACATAAACCGGTCAACTCAGAATGTTCTCGACATCGCACCCGTGGCGGCGCGCTGATTTCACCATCGGACCGCAAAATTGACGTAATCTGGGGCCAAGCTCTGGCCGAGTGACAATGCGAGGCAGAGCATGAAACCGATCTTTTTAGACTTGCTGTTTGTGACCCGCACCGAATTTGCGCTTGAAGGATTTTGCAAGACGCTCAACCGGCACCTTATACCAAGGGCCATTATGCGTGACTCTTTTGGGATTCCCTTTTCGTCTCGGTTGTGATTCGCTTCTGCTACAAGCAGGAGAGACCCATGACAGTTGCGGTTACACGGTTGGATTTATCGGCGAGGGACCTTCGCGCGTCGGCGGCGAGGTCAACGGATGCGAAGGCAGCGCGGAGGATGTTGGCGATTGCGTTGGTTATGGAAGGGTCGGACCGCGCGGCGGCGGCGCGGAGCTGCGGGATGGACCGGCAAACCTTGCGCGACTGGGTGTATCGTTACAATGCCGGGGGGCTTGCGGGCCTGTCGAACCGCACGGCACCAGGGCGCACGCCTTACCTGAGCGCCGCGCAGAAGGCGGAACTTTCCGAGATCGTTCGCGCGGGTCCTGACCCTGAGGTGGACCGCGTGGTGCGTTGGCGGCGTATCGACCTGAAGCACCTGATCAAAGAGCGCTTCGGTGTTGTCATGCATGAGCGCACGGTAGGCAAACAGCTTGCCGAACTTGGGTTCAGGCGGCTTTCGGTGCGCCCCGCACATCCTCAATCGGATCCGGCCGCACAGGCGGCGTTCAAAAAAAAACTTCGCGCAGCTGGTAGCGGCGGCACTGCCGCCTGAAGCCCGCGGCAAACCACTGGAAATCTGGTTCCAGGATGAAGCGAGGATCGGACAGCAGGGAACGCTCACCCGTGTTTGGGCCAGGCGCGGAACCCGCCCGCGCGCGCCACGTGATACTCGCTACAAATGGGCTTACATATTTGGAGCCGTCTGTCCGGAACGCGCCGCTGCCGCCGCCCTCGTCATGCCCTTTGCCGATACGCAGGCGATGAATGAACACCTCGCCGAAATCGCCAAAACCGTCGTTCCAGGGGCACATGCCGTAATCGTGCTTGATGGCGCAGGCTGGCACGGTTCAAAGGCACTATGCACCCCCGACAACATCACACTTCTCCCCCTGCCGCCATACGCGCCGGAACTCAACCCGATCGAAAACGTCTGGGCCTACCTGCGCGCCAACAAACTCGCCATCTCCATCTTCGACAGTTACGACCACATCGTCGAGAAGTGCTGCGACGCGTGGAACTTCTTCGCCGAAGACAAAGAGACCGTTCAAAACATAACCTCACGCGAATACGCAAAAAGCGTCATTCTATAAGGCCGTTGGTATTAGACGCAAGAAAGTCGAGTTTGAACGGTTCGGGACGCTGGATCGCCACCGCGCCATGTTTGCGGCGGGTGACATGCGGCTGAGCATTCATTTCAGCACCACCGCCCTGCCCGCGGCCAATTTCAACGGCGCGCTTGACGGACATATATCCAGCAATCAGCGCGGCGCGTTGTCTGAAGTTTTGTTCCGTCACACCAGGCATATGACCCTGACGCTGGCACCAATGCCGGGCGAAGGCGTTCATCTGAGCCCACAGGATCGCCTGCAGGCGCTGCGGATTGCACATGCCACCACGACCCTTGCCGCAGAGCTGCACCACCCCGCAGCCGTCCATTGGCGCAATCCAAATCAGCTGCTGTTAGGGCGGCAGTATCTGGAGCTTGCCTCAAATCCGGAACCCTGGGCGCTGTTTGGCAGTGCGGTCAATGTCGGGGTGGATCAGATTAAAATCCTCGAGGGTGCAGGGCTGATCGACCGGCCAATCCTGGTCTGTGCCAACGGCCACGATCCTGATGAGTGCTACGCCGCGGGCCTGTCATTTCTGCGCCATGCGGTGCAAACCGGCGCGCCGATCATCGATGGCGACAGCTTTGGCCCGATCGGAAGGCTGCGGTTCACGTCTGTCACCTGGACGCAGACAGCGATGGGGCCAGCGCACAATATGTCCTGACGCTTGTGCCTCTGGCCAGCGCTGCGCAACGCGGACAGGGTTCTACCGCGCGGGCGCTGGCGGTCCTGCAATCAGCGATCAAAGTCGGGCGCGGCAGACCGGCAAAAACCGCCAGCCCAAGCACTGGCTAGAGCGGGAAAATCACCTCCGAGCCGATAAATTCGCGCGCCCGGTTGCGTTGATCGGCGTTCAGATCGGCGGTTCGCACGACATAGCTGTGAATTGAAAACACCACCGCACCGGTTTCCGGCAGTTTGATCAGGCATTGACGTTCCGAGCGCAGATATGTCGCCACTTCGGGCCGCTCACGGCGGGCGGTCACGGTCCGGGGCGAGAACAGCTCCGCAGTTTCATAGGCCAGCAGATTTTCCCGGCACAGCGGCGCGCCCGGTCTGATCGCATCGAACATCCGCTGAACGCGCTTGCCCATGGTCGCATCGTAATCGGCAATCGGCGCGTGGATATGGGTCAGCGGTTTGTCAAATTTGTCATCAAGCGACCAGCTTGCCGGGAAACACAGGATCGCGGCGGTCAGATGATGCTCACCATCGCCGCGCCTTTGCAGAAGGCACAGGTCTTCCTGAACCAGCCGTCCGGCGGTCGCCATTGGCCCGTCAGCGGTGCAATCGACCTCAATGCCATCGGGGCGGCGCACCACCAGGGCATCGCGCACCTGATAGCCGGGCCTTGTTCGCAATAGCGCGATCAGTTCTGAAAGCAGTTCCTTGGCCGCCGGAAGTGCCGCATCCTTGACGCGCAAAACCTCGTCGCGCCGCTCAGAAATGAGGCGGTCGCGCAGGGCCATTTGGCTGGCAAAAACCTCATCGCGGGCGATCCACTCATCGCCACCAATAGGCCGGGTTCCGGGCAATCGGAACAGGTTCGGGCTGTCGGGCAGGTTTTCTTGCAGGATTTCCATGGCCTAATGACATAACGCGCCGGGCTTAGGGCAGCAAACAAAGTGAAAACGACACTGCAAGCGGTCGGTTTCTGGCGCGAAATGCCAAGGCGCGCGGCGATGATGCCAGCGAGTGAGGCCAGGTATTCGATGGACGACAAATATTGCGACACGCGAAAGATCGATCCCGCGCGCGGGTCCACACTCGGCGATGGTACGCCCAATGATGCCGACCGGGTCGAGATTGGCCCGACGCTGCTGGCGTTTCGCGAATGGCAGGCCGCCGGACTGGCGCTGCCCGATCTGGCGGCGATGCGCGAATTTCGCTGGCGGCGTCTGGCTGCGCATATTGTCGCCCGCGATCTTGGCGGCTTATTGCTGTTTGATCCGATGAACATTCGCTACGCCACCGACAGCACCAATATGCAGCTGTGGAACATGCACAACCCGTTTCGCGCGGTTCTGGTTTGCGCGGATGGCTATATGGTGATGTGGGATTACAAGAACTCACCTTTCTTAAGCGAATTCAATCCGTTGGTACGCGAAGTTCGCACTGGTGCCTCGATGTTCTATTTCACCCAGGGCGACAAAATTGACAAATCCGCCGATGGTTTCGCCCAACAGGTCGCCGAGGTCATGCGCGAGCACGCGGGCAATAACATGCGCTTGGCGGTGGACAAGATCATGGCGCATGGGCTGCACGCGCTGGCCGCTGCCGCCTTTGAGATGCACGACGGCGAGGAGGTCGCCGAAAAGTCCCGATCGGTCAAATGCCCGGATGAAATTCTGGCGATGCGCTGTGCGCATGATGCCTGCAACCGGGCAATGGACGAAATGCGCGCCGCCGCAATCCCCGGCCAATCGGAAAACGAGATCTGGGCCGCGCTTCACGCCGGTAACATCAAGCGCGGCGGCGAATGGATCGAAACCCGCCTTCTGTCAACCGGCCCGCGCACCAATCCGTGGTTTCAGGAAAGCGGGCCGCGGATACTGCAAAACAACGAAATCCTGGCCTATGACACCGATCTGGTCGGCTCTTACGGCATCTGCGTCGACATTTCGCGCACCTGGTGGATCGGCGATCAGAAGCCCCGGGCGGACATGATCTATGCGATGCAGCATGGGCATGATCATATCATGACGAATATGGACATGCTGGCCCCGGGCGTGAGCTTTCGCGAGCTATGTATCAACGGCCACCGGCTGGACGATCAGTTTCAAAAACAGAAATACGCTTGCAGCATGCATGGCGTCGGCCTGTGCGACGAATGGCCGATGATCGCCTATCCCGAGACCTGGGTCGAAGGCGCATTCGATTATGTGCTCGAACCAGGCATGGTGTTTTGCGTCGAGGCGCTGGTCAGCCCTGAGGGCGGGGATTTCTCGATCAAGCTGGAAGATCAGGTGCTGGTCACCGAGACAGGTTACGAGAACCTGACGGCCTATCCGTTTGACGCCGCACTGATGGGGGTCGCCTAAAGATCGAACCGGGCCAGCAGGCCCAGATGATCGGAGCCCAGATAGGGCCGGGTTTCCAGGGCACCGTCGCCACCTGGCGCAAGGATATGGTCGATCGGGACGTTCAGGAAAATATTCGGGCCTTTGAAGGTCTTGAAGATCGGGCCAAACCGGCGCGTTCCCGAAGCTGTGCTGACCTGAGAGACGGCGTGCGACCAGGCCACCGCGTTGAAATCACCGGCGATGACGACCGGTTGGTCGAGGCTTTCCAGCAGCGGGATCACCGTTCTTAGATTTTCCGGCTGCTGGTAAGGCCAGGGCCAGCGCAAGTGCAGGCTGACCAGCCAGAGCGGGCCGTCTGGCGTTAATACTTGCACCGCCGCCAGCCCGGCATCATCGCGGCAAATATCGGCTGCGCCACTGCGCGGGTATCTGGCCAGAACCGCCAGCGCGCTGACGTTGCTACCAGCGCAAAATAGGCTGGTGATGTAGGTTTGCTGCAGGTCGCGCAAAAGCCAGAGATTGGTCGCGGACACTTCCTGAAGCGTCAAGAAATCCGGCGCGCGGGCTCGGATGTCCTGGGCCAGTTGCGGCAGGGCGGAATTATTGAACAGGATGTTTTTCTGATAAAGCGTGTATTGGCCGGAGCGGGCGGCGGCTGCGGGACCAAGAGCGGCGGCGATATCGACCGAAAAGCCGGCCAGCACCAGCGCGGCACCCGCAAAGGCACGCTTCCAGCCGCGCACCAGCACCACAACGCAGGCCATCACGGCCAGGGCAATCCAGAAACGGAAGACCGCGATCAGATCGCCCATTGGGTGTATAGCCCCGGCAAAACTGGCCGCCATCAGCACGACCAAGGCGACGAATATCGGCTGAATGATGCGCCTGAGGGTTCTCAATATCACTCCGATTGATCGGCGGGTGGGTCGCTGTCGCCGCTAATGGTAATGCCCGTTCTGTCACCAAAGCGTGACATCGCCTTACATCTGGTTGCGCCCGCGCGAGGTCAACCCCAGTTTGGCGCGACTGGATTTGGAGATCAGCCATGACAACCGAGCGATTTACCTTTCCCGGCCATGATGGTGCGGCATTGGCGGCGCGCCTTGACCTGCCCGACGGGCCACGGCTGGCGACGGCATTGTTTGCGCATTGCTTTACCTGCGGCAAGGATATTGCCGCGTCGCGCCGTATCGCCGGGCGGCTGGCATCGACGGGGATTGCGGTGCTGCGGTTCGACTTTACCGGGCTGGGTCATTCGGGCGGCGAATTTGCCAACACGACGTTCACCTCGAATGTCGGCGATCTGGTTGCGGCGGCGGCGGCGCTGGGCGAACGCGGTATGGTGCCGGATCTGCTGATCGGGCATTCACTGGGCGGGGCGGCGGTGTTGCGGGCGGCCGCTGAAATCGCCTCGGCCAAGGCGATTGTCACGATTGGCGCGCCGTTCGATCCCGGCCATGTGACCCATAATTTCGGCGCTGCGCTGGAGGTAATCGAAGCCGAAGGGCGCGCTGAGGTGTCATTGGGCGGGCGTCCGTTTACCATCGGGCGGGAGTTTGTGCGCGATGTGGCCAGCGAAAACCTCGCGCCTGCGATTGCCGGTCTGCACCGGGCGCTGTTGGTCATGCACGCGCCACGTGATGCGATCGTCAGCGTTGATAATGCAGCGAAAATATTCACCGCCGCCAAACATCCCAAGAGTTTCGTGACGCTGGATGGTGCCGATCATCTGGTGTCGCGCGCCGATGACGCCGAATATGCCGCCGAGATCATCTCGACCTGGGCGGCGCGCTATCTGGAACTGGCCGACCCGGCGCCGCCGCCCGGTGCGCCCGAAGGGGTTGTGCGGGTGTCGGAATCCGATCCGAACGGGTTTCTGCAAGACATTGCCGCCGGGCCGCATCATCACGCGATTGCTGACGAGCCAACAGCCTATGGCGGCACCAATCAGGGGATGACGCCTTATGGATTTCTGGCCGCCGGTCTGGGCGCGTGCACGTCAATGACCATCCGCATGTATGCGCGGCGCAATAAATGGCCGCTTAGCCATGTCAGCGTCGATGTCACCCACGACAAGCTGCACATCAAGGATGCCGAGAGCGGCACCGGCAAGGCCGATCATTTCTTTCGGTCGATCCGGCTTGAGGGCGATCTGGACGCCGACCAGCGCGCCAAGCTGCTGGAGATCGCCGACAAATGCCCGGTGCACCGGACGCTGGAACAAAACGCGGTGGTGAAGACCGAGCTGGTGTGAGGCCCACGTCCGGGACATGGGTCCGCCACCTCGCGCCGCAGCGCCAAGCCCCGGGCCGCGAACACGCCGCGAAACGCTAGGGCAGCGCCCGACCGCGGGTGGGTGCCTCTGTGGGTCGAGGTCTGCACTTTATGGTCCCGCCACATCTTACGTTTGTTCGGGTGCGCAGCGGCAAAGAAGCGCCCGCCCGTCGCACCGGAGGTGCGCCGCTAAACATTGGCATGCCTCCGGCATGACAGGGCGGTCGGGCGCTGCCCGGCGGCACTTCGTGCCTTGTTCCGGGCTAATCCTCTCACCAAGCAAATGTTGGGTCGGCGAGGGCTGATGAGCGGTTGCCGCCGTGCTCAGCCCCGCGCAGAACCGACCAGTTTCCAGACCGCTGGGATCAGCAGGGCGGCGAGCACCAATTTCAGCCCGTCGCCGATGAGGAAATTGGTCATTCCCCATTGCATCACCCAGCCAGCGCCCTTGTCGGCGAGGAAGAGATAGGCCATCCACGGCAGGCCGAAGCCATAGATGATCGCATTGCCGATCAGCAGCGCCAGGGCCATTTGTCCGACCGAACGGTCCCATCCGCGGCGCGCCAGTGACCCGACCACGCCCGCCGCGACTGCGAACCCCACCAGATACCCCGCCGTCGGGCCCGCCAGATAGGCCAGCCCGGCGCTGTCGCCCGCAAAGACCGGAACCCCCAGCGCGCCAATGGCGATATAGCCGATCAGCGTCGCCAGCCCCAGCCGCGTGCCATAGGCCGCCCCGATGGTCAGCACTGCGAATGTCTGCATGGTCATCGGCACCGGCCAGACCGGCACCCGGATTTTCGCCGCTATGGCCAGCGCCGCGATGCCGACGATCACCAATACGATCTGTTTCACCAGAAGCGATGTGCCGTCCCTTGCGCCAAACGTGTCGGCCAGAACGCTGCCATGTGTTAAGCTTGTCATGATTGTCTCCACCCCTTGACGTTCGATTTGCGGCTATGTGCACCAGCCAAGACCTCAGCGCAAGCAGAGCTATGGCGCGCGGTCATATGCTGTCGTCATCCGGTAATGTTTGTTAGGCCCCTGGACCCGCCAGTCGGCCCGCCAATGGGGCCAGCGCGAAAAGGTGTAGATCACCCGATATTCGTCCCTGCCGCAGGTGTGGCACGCCGAGGCGCGGCCACCGCTGGGTGCAAACGAATGAAACGACGCGCCGTCGGCATGGGCCACAATGATGCGCCCATCCTGATAGCTCCACAGGTAGCGGCGTTCGGCGGACATCGGTTTCTGGTCTTCCATGATCAACGTGCCGCGCTCGCAATAGGCCAGCCCGTTTGGCGCGGACGCGAAGGTTGCGGTGCCGTCCAGTTGACCCACCCTGCCAAGCAGGAAATCGTCGATGCGGCGCTCGATGATCCAGGTTCCGGTAAAATCGTTCAGCGCCAGGCGCGACAGTTTGTTCATCGCTCTTTTAGTCCGCTGACTGCGCTTCGGCGCGGCTTTTGCCGGAGACATTGAGCGCCAGTGTCGCGGCCATGAAAGCATCGAGATCGCCGTCAAGCACGCCGGACGTGTCGGAGGTCTCGTAATTGGTGCGCAGGTCTTTGACCATCTGATAGGGCTGCAACACGTAAGAGCGGATCTGGTTGCCCCAACCGGCATCGCCCTTGGCATCGTGGGCCTCCTGGATGGACGCGGTACGTTTATCCAGTTCCATCTGATACAGGCGCGATTTAAGGGCTTTCATGGCGATATCGCGGTTCTGGTGCTGGGATTTCTCTGACGAGGTCACAACGATGCCGGTCGGAATATGGGTCATACGCACAGCAGAATCGGTGGTGTTCACATGCTGACCGCCTGCGCCGGACGAACGGTACGTATCAACCCGCAGATCCGACGGATTGACCTCGATCTCGATATTGTCGTCGACGACGGGGTAGACCCAGACCGAGGAAAACGAGGTGTGGCGCTTGGCGGCGCTGGCAAAGGGCGAGATGCGCACC
This sequence comes from Paracoccaceae bacterium, assembly GCA_965216135.1. Taxonomy (GTDB): domain Bacteria; phylum Pseudomonadota; class Alphaproteobacteria; order Rhodobacterales; family Rhodobacteraceae; genus CBDCFL01. The sequence continues at coordinate 952,297 of CBDCFL010000024.1, read as the reverse complement.
AGCCGGTGCACGCCGCTTTCGGATTTCAGCCAGCCATAGGCGTTGGGCCCGGTGATTTTGTAGGCCACCGATTTGATGCCTGCCTGATCGCCGGGGCTTTCTGACAACATCTCGACCTTATATCCATGGGCCTCGGCCCAGCGCACATACATCCGCGCCAGCATGGCCGCCCAGTCGCAGCTTTCCGTGCCACCGGCACCGGAGTTGATCTCAAGGAAGGTGTCGTTGGCATCGGCCTCGCCGCTCAGCAGCGCCTCAAGTTCCTTTTTCGCGGCCCGGTCCGCCAGACGGCCCAGCGCGCGTTGCGCATCGGCCACAACCTCGGCGTCATCCTCGGCCTCGCCCAGTTCGATCAGTTCGCAATTGTCAGACAGATCGCGGGAAATTGCGTTGACCGTGCCGATGGCATCGATCAGCATCTGCCGGTCGCGCATCAGCTTCTGCGCGCGCTCCTGATCGTCCCAGAGGTTGGGGTCTTCGATCATCGCGTCAAATTCTTCCAGGCGATGGCTGGCAGTGTCCCAATCCAGGCGCTGCCTGAGCAGGGTGAGCGATTTGTTGATCGCTTCAGTTGCATTTGCGATATCTGCGCGCAAGGGGACATTCCGATCACTTTGAGACCAGCTTGATACCAACCCACCTTTGGGGCGACAAGCGTTTGCACTCATTACGGGTGTCAGTAAAGCCCGCCCGAGGAGAGCGTTCCGAAATCGGCTTTCTTGGGTATGATCACCAGGTTGCCGGTCGATGTCTGCAAAATCGTGCCTTCATCGACGAACGCCGATTCTCCCACTTCCAGCAGCGGCAGGTTGGCCCCCATCGCAAAGCCGCCATCAAACATGATGCCAAACACCGGTTCCTCGCCGTCGCGAAAATATTCGGCCACGACATGTTCGCCCTCAGCTAGATCGGGCAGCCGACCGCCCGAATAGCGGTCTATCTTGATGAACCGCCCGCCGGTGGGCACCGCGAACGGGCCGCCACCATATTTGGCTACCGCTGTCTGCATGAACTCGTTGAACACCGGCGCGCACGTGTTGCCGCCCGCGACCCGCTGTCCCAGCGATTTCGGCTGGTCAAAACCAACATAGCACCCCGCCACGATGTTAGAGGTAAAGCCGATGAACCAGACATCCTTGGCGTCGTTGGTGGTGCCGGTCTTGCCCGCCACCGGCACCGGCAGGTTTACGCGCCCGCGGGCCGTGCCCCGGCTGACCACGCCCTGCAGCATCGAGGTCAGCTGATAGGCGGTCACTTCGTTCATGATACGCTGGCGGTTGTCGTCGATCCAGGGACCGACGCCAGGATCAAGTGAGGCAACCTGGCAATCGCGGCAGATGCGCTGATCGTGGCGATAGATGGTGCGGCCCCAGCGGTCCTGGACCCGGTCAACCAGCGTCGGCTCGACACGTTCGCCGCCATTGGCAAACATCGCGTAAGCCGCCACCATCTTGAACAGCGTGGTTTCCTCTGATCCCAGCGCATTGGCCAGATAAGGCTGCATATGGTCGTAAACGCCGAACCTTTCGGCATATTCCGCGACAACATCCATGCCGATTTCCTGGGCCAGGCGAACCGTCATCAGATTGCGCGATTGCTCGATACCGGTGCGCAGTGGCGCGGGTCCGTAGAATTTGTTCGAATAATTCTTGGGCCGCCACATGCCGTCGGGCGTGTCGATCTCAATGGGCGCGTCGATGATGATCGTGGCCGGTGTAAAGCCGCTGTCGAGGGCCGCTGCATAGACAAACGGCTTGAACGACGATCCCGGCTGGCGGGTGGCCTGGGTGGCGCGGTTGAACACCGAATGCTGATAGGAAAAGCCGCCCTGCATGGCCAGAACCCGGCCGGTGTTGACATCCATGGCCATGAACGCGCCCTGCACTTCTGGCACCTGGCGCAGCGACCAGCGCAGGAACTCGCCGTTGTCATCGGCCAATGCAGCGACATGGACGACATCGCCCAGACTCAAGAGATCACTGGCGACGCGCGCGGTCCGGCCAACCGAGCCATCGTCGCGCATCGGCTTGGCCCAGCGCACATCTTCGGCGGCGATCCAGTGACCGTCGTCGTCATCGGCAATGCCTTCGACGCCGATCCGCGCATCGTTATTGCCGAGCCGCAACACAACTGCCGGCAGCCAGCCGGGCGTGTCGCGCGAAATGCGAATGTCGGCCAGAGCCTGACGCCAGGTGTCTTCATCGTCCAGCATTTCAGGCGCAATCGCCTCGCCGGTGCCGCGCCAGATGCCTTGAGCGCGGTCATAAGATTCCAGCGCATTGCCGAGCGCGCGGGCGGCCTGCACTTGCAGTTCGGGATCAACGGTCGCCCGGATCGCCATGCCGCCGGTGAAAAATTCTTCTTCTCCAAAATCGCGGCTGAGCTGGCGGCGAATTTCATCGGTAAAGTAATCGCGCGGCGGCAGGCCAGCGCGGAAAGGCACGAAATCCCCGTTTTGCACCGACAGCAGCGGCTGTTCGGCCTCGCTGCGATAGGTGGCCTCACTCAGATAGCCGTTTTCGTACATTTCCCTGAGCACGAAATTGCGCCGTTGCGTCACCCGCTCTTTGGCGCGGACCGGGTGATATCTGCCGGGTGATTGCGGCATTGCGGCCAGCATCGCCGCCTCGTGCGGGGCAAGTTCTTCAAGCGTTTTGTTGAAATAGGATTGGGCCGCAGCCGTCACCCCAAATGAATTTTGCCCCAGGAAAATCTCGTTGAGATACAGCTCCAGGATCGCGTCCTTATCGAGTGTCTTTTCCAGCCGCGTCGCCAGGATCAGCTCCTGGATTTTGCGCTCAGCATCGCGATCCGACGACAGTGCAAAATTCTTCATAACCTGCTGGGTGATTGTCGAGGCACCGCGCAGCCGCTCAGAGCCACGCGAGCGAATATACTGAACCAGTGCTGCCACCATGCCGCGCAGATCAAAGCCGGGGTGGTTGTAGAAGTTTTTGTCTTCGGCGGAAATAAACGCCTGTTTGACCAGATCGGGCACCTCGCCCGCTGGTGCGAACAGCCGCCGTTCACGGGCAAATTCGTCCATCAGGCGACCCTCGCCCGAGTATATCCGGCTGATCGTCGGTGGTGCGTAACTGGCCAGTTGTTCGTGGTTGGGCAGATCGCGGCCATACATCCAGAACACGCCGCCAACGCACAGCGCGGCCATGAATGCGCCATTGGTCAGCATCGTGAAAATGCCACCAGCAAATGACAGAATAAACCTTAGCACGATCGCTGCGCCCTCACGTTGACCTGTCACAGATATACAAGCATCTCAGCGAGGTCAAAATTCAATCTTACGGGAGAATGCAGCGCCGGGCAGACGCTATTTGCGCCTGAGAGGAGCCTCGGCCAGATCGGCACGGTCCCCAGGCGGTAAGGGCGGCAACGATCCCCTGCTGCGCGCGTTGGTGCCAGTCGGGATTTCGCAGGTTTTGCAGATCATATGACGAGGACATAAAGCCCAGCTCCAAAAGAACCGACGGAATATCGGGTGCTTTGAGCACCGAAAACCCCGCCGACAGGCGCGGTTTCTTGAAAAGCTCGACACGTTTCTCAAGACCGGCGACCAATGCCTCGGCGAGTTTTTCGGCGCGATGCGCCGTGTCGGTCCGCGCCATATCCATCAAAACAAAGGCAATCTGGTCGTCCTGCTGGCTAAGATCAACGCCCGACAGTAAATCGGCGCGGTCATGGCGTTCAGCCAGCTTGCGGCTGGCGATGTCGCTGGCGTCATCGGATAGCGTGTAGATCGTCGCGCCCTTGGCGCTACCCTGTGAAATGACATCGGCGTGCAACGACAGGAATACATGCGCGCGCACCGCATGGGCTTTGGAAACACGCGCCTCTAATGAGACGAATTCATTTGCTTCCCGTGTCAGAGTTACGTCAAATCCGCCCGCCCTGATCAGCCGCTCTTTCAGCTCGCGGGCGAAGGCCAGCATCAGGTGGGATTCGACATCGCCATCAATCTGCGCGCCTGGATCAATGCCGCCGTGGCCGGGATCAATGACAACCTTTAGCGGCTGCAAAGGATCGCGCCGCTGCGGTGGCTCGGCTTGGGAATTCGGCGTGAACAGTGATGTTCGGTTCGATGCCAAACGTGTTTTTCTGCGTATTGTTCGCTGGTTACGGGGCGCAGCTCAACGCGAAGCGTCGCGCGATTTTTAGAAGTCGTCGTCATTTCCGCCGTCTGCACCGCGGTTGGTTGCGAAAAGATGAGAACCAGCCGCGACCAGCCGGGCGCGATGATACCGGCGCGCAAGTCGGCAACCGTTTCTGCCCGGTCCAGTTGGCCGACAATGTCGCTGACCCACTCGACCTCATTAAAGTCAATCACCACCCTGAACGGATCGGACAGATGGGCGATGCGATAGGGAACCGGCTAGCTTAGGTTCAGGGTCGCGGTCACGCCGCCATCGGTATCCACGATGGACGATCCGGGTTCGAGCCTGGCCAGCGCGTTCAACGCTTGGCTGAGCGCAGATTGGGCAGTAACTGTGATCCATAACAGGCTGTAAAACCACACTAAATGTCGCATCATCTTCGCGCCCGACAGGCCATGAAATCTTTGAGGCGCGACATGCCTTCCTCGATGTCCGCGCTCGGGCCGGCAAAGGAAATCCGGATTGTGTGATGGCCCCTGCGCGTGTCAAAATCGAGGCCGGGGGTCACGGCGATGCCAGCACTTGCCAGCAAGTCGTCGGCAAGGGCCAGCGCATCATTGGTGATGTCGGACACATCGACATAAACGTAAAAGGCGCCATCGGGCGGCACGAATTTATTCAGACCCGCCGCCTGCAGGCCATCGACGACGATCTTTCGGTTGTCTGCGTAGACCTGGACGATCTCCTGCAATTCAACGTGACACTCCAGCGCGGCAAGCGCGGCGATCTGGCTTGCGTGCGGCGGGCAGATAAACAGGTTCTGGGCAATGCGTTCGACAACGCGAACATGATCCTGAGGCACCACCATCCAGCCGACCCGCCAGCCCGTCATTGAGAAATATTTGGAAAAGGAATTAATGACATAGACGTCGTTGCTAAAGCTCAACGCGGATTTTGCGGGCTCACCAAACTGCAGGCCGTGATAAATTTCGTCGCTGATAAAAGAAATATCGCGCGTCGCGGCATGATCTATGAGTTCGCCCAGTTCCTTGCCCTTGAGCATGGTGCCGGTTGGATTGCCCGGCGAGGCCACGATCAGGCCCTGGAGGCCGCCTGGAATTTGTTCCGGGCGCGGCTGATAGCGATCATTCGCGCTGGTCTCGATACCTACCGGTATCAGGTCGAGCGCGCGCAGGTTCTGGCGATAGCTTGGATAGCCCGGTTCGCCGATCGCAACCCTGTCGCCGACATCAAAAAGTGCCGTGAACGCAAGAATGAAGGCGCCACTGGCCCCGGATGTGACGATGATCCGGGCAGGATCGAGGTCTATGTCATACCAGCGCCCGTAGAGATCGGCGATGCCACGGCGCAGCGCCGGAAGGCCGAGCGCGACGGTATATCCCATTGCGTCGCGTTCCATGGCACCAGCCAGCGCCCGCCGCGCGCCCTCGGGCGCTGGCGTTCCCGGCTGGCCCACCTCCATGTGAATGATATGTCCGCCCAATTCTTCGGCGCGCCGGGCATTGTCCATGACGTCCATCACAATGAAAGGATCAATGTCACTTCGCCTTGATATTCGCATCGACTGCTCCGTATCCTTTTGTTGCCTTGGTGCCCTGCCCGCGACGCAAAGGTCAATCCCGGCTGGACCCAGGTGGCATGTGTGTTATGCCCATTGCGCCCGTTTTAACGAAGGAGCCGGGATGAATTTGAAAGCTGCCCTTTTCGCCGGATTGTTGGCGCTGGTATCGTGGCCCGCGGCGGCGCTCGACCTGAACGCCATGACCGACGAAGAACGCCAGCTGTTTCGCGCCGAAGTCCGCGCGTATTTGCTGGACAACCCGGAAGTCCTGATCGAGGCGATCTCGGTCCTGGAGGCGCGCCAGCAACAGGCCCAGATCAATGGCGATCTGGCGCTGGTTGCCCAGTATTCCGAGGCGATTTTCAACGATGGATATTCATTTGTTGGGGGTAACCCGGACGGGGATATCACCATTGTCGAATTTCTCGATTATCGCTGCGGCTTTTGCAAACGCGCGTTCCCCGAAGTTACTGAGCTGATTGCATCGGATGGCAACATTCGCTTTGTCATCAAAGAATACCCGATCCTTGGGGAACAAAGCACGCTGGCATCGCGGTTTGCGTTGTCGGTGCGGGCGCGCGCAGGCGATGAGGCATATCTGGCCATCCATAACGAATTGATGGAGTCAAACGGCCAGGTTACCGAAGGTTCGCTGCGGCGTATTGCGCGGACTCATGGGCTGGATGCGGATGCGGTTCTTGATGGCATGCAGGCGACCGAGATCGACGAGATTATCGCGGCAAATCATCAGCTTGCGCGGTCCATGCAGATCTCCGGCACGCCGAGTTTCGTTATGGGCGGCACGATGCTGCGCGGCTATGCGCCGCTGGATGACATGCGCTCGATCATCGCCCAACAGCGCGGCGGATAGTGCAGGCTGCTCGTTATCTGAATCACTTCTCGTCCCGGACATAGATCCGGGACCTCGCGCCGCGGCGCATTCCAAACCTGACAGCACAGGGCAGCGCCCGATCGCGGGCGGGTGCCGCTACAGATGAGGTCTGCGCTTATGGTGCCGCCACATCTTCCGCGTGTTCGGAGCGCCAACGTCACAACAGCGCCCGCCCATCAGGGCGGTCGGGCGCTGCCCGGGCCGCTTCGCGGCTGTTCCGGGCATAGTGCTGCGTCCGCGACGGCCACTTTGAGCACGCAACAACCGAGGGCTTCGCCCCGCCGCGCGTGGGCGCTGATGCCGGTAGAGGTCTGCACTTTATGGCCCCGCCACGTCTTCTGTTTGATCGGGTGCGCGGCGGCAACAATGCGCCCGCCCGTCGCACCAAAGGTGCGCCGCTAAACAGTGGCATGCCTCAGGCATGACGGGGCGGTCGGGCGCTGCCGGCGGCGCTTCGCGCCTTGTCACCGGGCATAGGCGTTGCCTATGACCCCCGCGTTCCGGAAGACGCCCGTTTGTCCATCCCGGCGGTCGGGCGTTGCCCGGGCCGCCTCGCGGCTGTTCCGGGTTTGGGCGATGCCATTCGGCTGCGAACCCACCAATCCCGGACTTGATCCGGGACCTCTGCTCCGGACGGCACCTCGGTCTGATAGCACCGCCCCAACATCTGGGGCTGCGTCTGGCCGCGCGTGGGCGCCTCCGCCGCCAAAGGTCGGCGCTTTATGGCCCCGCCACGTCTTCTGTTTGATCGGGTGCGCAGCGGCAACAATGCGCCCGCCCGTCGCACCGAAGGTGCGCCACTAAACAGTGGCATGCCTCAGGCATGACGGGGCGGTCGGGCGCTGCCCGACGGCGCTACGCGCCTTGTCGCCGGGCATCGAGCAAACCCCTCACTGGCACGCGACCTGGTAACGCGCCTTGGCCGATCCGGGGCGGCGCGCGCCGAACCCGCGCGGCAGGCTACAGCGAATGCGAATCGCTTTCGGTATCCGCTTCCAGCTTTGCCGCACGTTCTTCGACCTGGGCGACGATGTGGTCGATCATCTGATCGTTTGACAATTTGTGGCTCTGCTTGCCGGCAAGATAGACCATGCCCGAGCCCGCGCCGCCGCCGGTAAAGCCGACGTCGGTCATCTGCGCCTCGCCCGGTCCGTTGACCACGCAGCCTATGATCGACAGGCTCATTGGGGTTTTGATATGCTCTAGCCGCGCCTCAAGGATTTCCACGGTTTTGATCACATCGAAACCCTGTCGCGCGCAGGAGGGACACGAAATGATGGTGACGCCGCGGTGGCGCAGGCCCAGCGATTTGAGCATTTCATAGCCGACTTTGACCTCCTCAACCGGGTCTGCCGACAGCGATACGCGGATGGTGTCGCCGATACCCGCCCACAGCAGCGCGCCCATGCCAATGGCCGATTTGATCGTGCCGCTGGTCAGCCCGCCTGCTTCGGTAATGCCCAGGTGAATGGGCGCGTCGGTCGCCTCGGCCAGCGCGTGATAAGCGGCCGATGCCAGAAACACATCCGAGGCTTTGCAGGAGATCTTGAACGCGTGAAAATCGTTGTCCTGCAGGATGCGGATGTGATCCAGCCCGCTTTCGACCATCGCATCGGGGCAGGGTTCGCCGTATTTTTCCAAGAGATGCTTTTCCAGCGACCCGGCGTTGACGCCGATGCGAATCGAGCAGCCGTGATCTTTGGCCGCGGCGATGACCTCGCGGATGCGCTCGGGCGCGCCGATGTTGCCGGGATTGATACGCAGGCAAGCAGCACCGGCCTCAGCAGCCTCGATGGCGCGCTGATAGTGGAAATGGATGTCCGCCACGATCGGAACCGGGCTTTCGGCGACAATGTCTTTCAGCGCATGGGTCGCGGCCTTGTCCGGGGCCGAAATGCGCACGATGTCTGCACCGGCCTCGGCGACGGCCTGGACTTGCGCGATGGTGGCCTTGACATCGCTGGTGTCGGTATTGGTCATGGTCTGCACGGTGATCGGCGCATCGCCGCCAACCGGCACCGGGCCGACCATGATCTGGCGGGATTTTCGGCGCTCTATGTCGCGCCAGGGCCTTATCGGATTATGGGTCATTTAACTGGGGCCATTTCGCGCTGTCGGCATTGAAATAGGACCCCGATCCCAGCGCTGCAAGATTTCATTTGTTAACTAGGGCTTGTTGACGTTTAGGGATTCCCAAATCGGCTGATGACTGATTCAAGGTTGCAAACAGAGGAGAGCAGCCTTGATCCGCACAGTTCTGACCGACGCCCAATGGGCTGTCATCGCACCGCACTGCCTTGGCCGGGAATGCGACCCCGGTCGCACCGGCCCTGACCCGCGCCGGTTTGTCGAGGCAGTTCTCTGGATCTCGCGGACCGGATGCCCCTGGCGCGACCTGCCGGAAGAGTTCGGGCGCTGGAACAGCGTGTTCAAGCGCTTCCGAAGGTGGGTGAGGGCCGACGCTTTCTATCGTATGTTCAGGGTATTAGCCGAAGATGCAGACTTCGAATACACGATGATCGACGGTAGTATCGTCAAAGTCCACCGACACGGTCAGGGCGCAAAAGGGGGACTCAAAGCCAAGCCATCGGACGCTCTCGCGGCGGGATAACGACAAAGATCATGGCTCTGACGGACGCGCTCGGCAATCTGATCGACTTCCGCCTTCTGCCCGGTCAGGCGCATGACCTGCGGGGTACCGCCGCACTGATCGAGGGCCTCACCTGCGACCAGTTTCTCGCCGACCGTGCCTTCGACGCGAACTGGCTGCGCGAAGCGCTGACCAGTGCCGGGATCGAGCCGGTAATCCCTCCAAAATCAAACCGCCGCTTCCCGGCGGAGTTCGACCGCCACACCTACAAATGGCGTCACCTGGTCGAAAACTTCTTCGGAAAGCTGAAGGAATACAGAGGGATCGCAATGCGTTCCTGCAAAACAGATGACAGCTTCAAAGCATTCATCTCGCTTGCTGCAATCGTCATTCAAACACGATGAACGTCAACACCCCCTAATCGGTGGCAGGAGGTGACATGGCGTGATGGCGAAATATCCGGGGCTAGGGTCAGGACCCATTAATCGGTCAAATCCGAAGGTCTGCTTAGCGAGACAAAGCGGGCATTTTCGCCTGTATTACCAACGCCGAGGCAGGGCTTCATGGCAGTGACGCCGATACACAGGCTAGCTCACTAGCTCGCCGCCTCAATTTGCGCGTCCATCTTGTCAAACGACGCCTTCCAGAACCCGGCCAGAAATCCGGACGCCTCTTCTTCCGATACCTTTGACCGGTTTCCGTCGGCGTCATGCGCTTTGCCCATGGTATAGCGCATCGGCCGGCTGGCGGGGGCGCGTGCCCTTTCTCGCCCAATCGGTGCCGGCGTCGGTCTGCGTCAGGTGATATGTCTCTGGAAAATCTATGCCCGGACGGGCCGGATCGTTGATACGGGTCGAAAAATAGATGAAGGGCTCCCAGTCGGTAACACGATAGATAAAATCCGCCAACTCATGCGCACAATGATACGTGGAGCCGTTTCCAACTCTACCAATCTGATTGTCAGCCGTGACCGAATTAATTGTCGGTAACACGCGATATGTCCGGTTTATGTACCAGATGATCTGTCCGGTTTTAGAACGCCTCCAAGCCATGGAGGGAGGCGATGCGTCGGACGGAGCAGGTACAGTGTGAATCCCGGAGACAAAATACCCACGGAATCGGTCGGATGATCTGACCGTCGCGGAGCAAAATTCCGCACCTTGAAGCCTGAAGCAAACGAGCTGAGGGCGGGGAGATGTATTCTGTGGAACTGTATAGTCGGGTACGCCGTGCGTGCCATGTGGATGGGATGAGCAAGAGTGCGGCGGCCCGACATTTTGGGATTGATCGCAGGACTGTGTCAAAAATTCTGAAGCATGCGGTGCCACCGGGGTATCGCAGGAATGGGCCACCAGCCCGTCCAAAGCTTGACCCGTTCATTCCGCTCATCAACCAGATATTGGAAGAGGATAAGTCGCGGCTCAAGAAGCAGCGGCATACGTCGAAGCGGATATATGAGCGTCTGCGTGATGAACATGGCTTCGTCGGCGGCATCACCATCGTCACGGACTATGTGCGTGAGCGGAAGCGGCGGACGCGGGAGGTGTTCGTGCCGCTGAGCCACGCGCCGGGCCACGCCCAGGTTGATTTTGGTGAGGCGCTTGGCGAGATTGGCGGGGTCGTGCGCAAGCTGCACTACTTTGCAATGTCTCTGCCGCACTCGGACGCGTTCTTCATCAAGGCCTATCCGGCGGAGACAACCGAGGCCTTTTGTGATGGCCATGTCTCCGCCTTTGCGTTCTTCGGAGGCGTGCCGCTGTCAGGGCTCTACGACAACACCTCGATCGCGGTGGCGCGGATCCTCGGGGACGGAACCCGGCAACGCACCAGAACCTTTGCTGAGTTGCAGTCGCATTACCTGTTCGAGGACCGGTTCGGCCGTCCTGGCAAGGGCAACGACAAGGGTAGTGTCGAAGGCACAATCGGTTATGGTCGGCGGAACTTCCTGGTGCCGATGCCGCGCTTCGACAGTTTCGATGATCTGAACGCCCGGCTGGAGGAGCAATGCCTCAAACGGCAGGACGAAGTATTGCGAGGTCATTCCGAGACTATCGGCGAGCGGCTGATGCGTGATCTTGATGCGCTGATGACACTACCCCTGACGCCCTATGACGCCTGCGGGAAGGTCAGCACCCGGGCGACGTCGATCTCGATGGTCCGCTATCGCAACAACGACTATTCCGTGCCGGTCGCATACGCCCATCACGAGGTCCAGGTTCGCGGCTATGTCCACAAGGTCATCATCGGCTGCGGCACGGAAATCATCGCCTGCCACAAGCGGTCCTACGAAAAAGCGGACATGGTCTTCGATCCGATGCACTTCCTGCCTCTGCTGGAACAGAAGGTCGGCGCGCTTGATCAGGCGGCTCCGTTGCAGGGCTGGGATCTGCCCGGGGAGTTCGCCACCCTGCACCGGCTGCTGGAAGCGCGCATGGGAAAGAAGGGCAAGCGCGAATACGTCCAGGTTCTGCGGCTGCTGGAGAGCTTCGAGATGGGCCATGTTCACGGTGCCATCAGGCAGTCACTGGAACTCGGGGCCATCGGCTACGATGCAGTGAAGCATCTCGTCCTCTGCCGGATCGAGAAACGCCCACCCCGGCTCGATCTGGAGATTTACCCGTACCTGCCCAAAGCACTGGTCGAGACCACCAAGCCCGCGAGCTATATGAGCCTGATGGCGCAGGCGCCGGCATGACCGACACCCCGCAGGTTCTGCTGCAGCACCACCTCAAGAAGCTCCGGCTGCCGACCTTCCACAGCGAATATGCCAAACAGGCCCGGCAATGCGCAGTGGAGAACAAGGATCACATCAACTACCTGCTGCGGCTTTGCGAGTTGGAACTGATCGAGCGCGAACGCCGGATGATCGAGCGCAGGATCAAGGCCGCAAAGTTCCCGGCGACCAAAAGCCTGGACAGCTTCAACTTCAAGGTCATCCCGTCGCTGAACAAGGTCCTGACCATGCAACTGGCCCGCAGTGAGTTCATCGACCGGCGCGCCAATATCATCGCATTGGGGCCAAGCGGCACAGGTAAAACCCATATCGCCCTGGGATTGGGTCTGGCGGCCTGCCAGAAGGGCAGGAAAGTACGCTTCACCACTGCCGCTGCTCTCGTCCATGAACTCATCGAGGCCGTCGACGAACGCCGCCTGCAGCGCTTGCAGAAACAACTGGTCAGCCAGGACCTGCTGATCATTGATGAACTGGGTTTTGTGCCACTGAGCAAGACCGGGGCCGAGCTTCTCTTCGAGATCATCTCGCAGCGCTACGAACGTGGCTCCATCATCATCACATCCAACCTGCCGTTCGATGAATGGACCGAGGTCTTCGGCGCAGAACGCCTCACAGGTGCCATTCTCGATCGCCTAACCCACCACGTCCATATCCTCGAGATGAACGGCGAAAGCTACCGGTTGCGCCAGAGCAAAATCGCCAAACCGTAATCCTGAAAATACCAAAACTGCGAAAAGGTTGGCCTGCGGCCAACGCACCCTGGCACGCATCAGCTATTTGGAAAGCACACGCACCAGGGTGCGCACCTAAATCAAACCAGGTGTCCAGTTTTGCACCGGGACATTGACCCTTTTTACTCCGGGATTGACACCAGAATAGCATCACCTTCCATTTTCCAGAAATGCAAAGGGTCGCCAACCTGTTCAACCAGCGCTTCCAATAATGACTGCAAGATAGGATTGGCGTGATCCATTTCTGACGACGTAAGGAACTGGGTATAACCGGAGATATCGGCAATCAGCAGATAGCCAGTATAATACCAACGGCCCCCAGATTTGACTCAAGGGGATTCCCACGAGCGGCGTGATCTGATTCAGTGGCATCAAGGCAAGGGAGGCTTTGATGGCAGTAAGGATTACGCGCAAAGACAAGTCCGCAGGCGAGCTTCGCCAGGAAGCGGCGCGGTGCCGGGATGGGAAAGCGGCGCGACGGATGTTGGCGATTGCCCTGGTTCTGGATGGGGTTGACCGCAAGACGGCGGCAGAAAACTGCGGCATGGATCGGCAGACGCTGCGGGATTGGGCCCACCGTTACAATGCGGAGGGCGTGTCGGGCCTGTTCAACCGTCGCCCGCCGGATCCACCCTGTCTGCTGAGCGCGGCACAGAAGGAGGAGTTGGCGGAAATGGTTCGGGCGGGTCCCGACCCCGAAACCGATGGGGTTGTGCGCTGGCGGCGCATTGATCTGAAACGCAAGATCGAAGAGCGCTTCGGCGTCACCATGCATGAGCGAACTGTTGGCAAACAATTGGCAAGCCTGGGCTTTCGGCGTCTGTCGGTGCGCCCGCAGCATCCGAAATCCGACCCGGATGCACAGGAGGCTTTTAAAAAAACTTCGCCGCAGAGGTAGAAGCAGCCTTGCCGGAAACAGCCCGCAGCAAGCCCCTGGAGATATGGTTTCAGGATGAAGCGCGGGTTGGCCAGCAGGGCACGCTCACCCGTATCTGGGCCGAGCGTGGAACACGCCCCCGTGCCCCGCGCGACACCCGCTATATCTGGAGCTACATTTTCGGCACCGTCTGCCCGGAACGGGCTGAAGCGGCCGCTCTGATCATGCCACATGCCGACACACAGGCCATGAGCGCGCATCTCGCCGAGATCGCTAAAACCGTCGCATCGGGCGCACATGCCCTTCTCATTCTGGATGGCGCTGGCTGGCACGGTTCGGCAGAGCTGGAGGTACCCGACAACATCACCCTGCTCAAACTCCCGCCCTATTCCCCTGAACTCAACCCGATGGAAAATGTGTGGGCTTATCTGCGTGCCAACAAGCTCGCCATATCCGTCTTCGACAATTATGAGCAGATCGTCGACAGGTGTTGCGAAGCATGGAACTTCTTTGCAAACGACAAAACCGCAATCACGTCAATCACTACCAGACAATGGGCCAAAACGGTCAACGACTAGGGCCGTTGGTATAAGTTGTCATCGCGCCACCCCAAGATTGGTGAGGCGCAGATTACAGCGTTGCCCTGCCAAAGGAAAATGGATTGAGACTGCAGGCCACGAAGCTATCAGTAATTCGCGCATTGGTCGTGTGAATCTCTTGGACAGTTTTGGGCGCGACCTTGCCGTTAGCTGCTTTTTGCTGCAAGGTCGGCCTTCCTATCTTCATTTGTCGTGAGCCGTGCGGTCTCCTTGAACGACTAGAGCCTCGGATTGAATTTCTGAATCAAAGGGATTCCCACAAGGCTTGATTTGTGATTCACCATATTTGGAGGTGGATCATGGGCAAGACACTATCACTGGACCTGCGTGAGCGGGTTCTTGCGTTCATCGTAGAGGGCCATTCGTGTCACGAAGCTGCGCGGCGGTTTCGGATATCAGCGGCGAGTGCCGTGCGGATTAGGCAGCGCCGCCGACAAACGGGTTCCATCGCACCAGCCAAGCGGGGCCGACCAAAAGGCAGCAGCAGACTGGAAGTGTTTGCGGGGTTTCTCAAGACAACAGTGGATCGCAGGCCAGACATTACGATGCCGGAACTGGCCGAGGCGCTTATTCAGGAACACGATATGCGGGCCGCTCCGGCAGAGCTGTCGCGCTTCCTCAAGCACCGGCTCGGTTACACATATAAAAAAATCCTTGATTGCAACGGAGAGGCGGCGCAAGCGGGTGCGCGCCGCGCGATACGAGTGGCGGCACCGACGCCAGCCGAGGATGCGACTTGAGCCGCACAGGTTGGTCTTTATCGACGAAACGGCGGTGACGACCAAGCTCACGCGCCTGCGCGGGAGATCTCCCTGCGGCGCGCGTCTGGAAGCGGATGCCCCCTTCGGCCATTGGCGCACCCAGAACCTTCATTGCAGGGCTGCGCGTTGATGAGTTGACCGCTCCCTGGCTGCTTGACGGCCCGATGAACCGTGCTGCCTTCGATGTCTATATCGAAACACAGCTCGCCCCGACGCTTCAGCCCGGTGACGTCGTGATCGCCGACAACCTGTCTTCACACAAGTCCGCATGGGCGCAGGCGTTGCTGAAGGCGCAGGGAAACTGGATGCTCTTTTTGCCACCATACAGCCCCGACCTGAACCCGATCGAGATGGCCTTCTCCAAGCTCAAAGCCCACCTGCGAAGGATGGCCGCCAGAACATTTGATGCCCTGACTGAAGCCGTGGGTGACATCTGCGATCTATTCGAACCTCAAGAGTGCGAAAACTACTTCAGAGCTGCAAACTATGTTGCAGAATAAATGTCCGTAGCTCTAGAAGAAGGCCAGCAATGTCCCCACTTGTCTGTTGTGTCTGGGGGTTGCCTACACCGTTCGGGAAATTCGAGTTTTGCAGGACCATGCTCTAATTCGTTGCTTTCATTAAGACTTCCAACTCAGCAAGGGAAGCAGGCCAGAAAGAAGATAGGAAGCCGACCAATTCCGTTTCTGAGATTTCAGAACGGTTACCTTCGGCGTCATGGGCTTGGCCCGTTGTAATGCGAAATTCGGTACCGGACTCCGACGGTGCCAGATGATACGTCTGTGGCAGGTTAATTCCTTCACGCGCCGGATCGTTGAAGCTCACGGAAAAGTAATCAAAGGGTTCCCAGTCGGTGACCCAATAGTTAAAATCCGCCGCCTCGTGTGCGCAAACATAGCCCGAACCGGTGCTGATGCGGCCCTTGGGGCGATCAACAGTCACCGCTTTCATGCCAGTCATCCAACGTTGTTTTAGTTCCGGCGCGGTCAATGCCTCCCACACGACCGCCTGAGGAAGACTGAACTGGTGGCGATAGGTCCAGATCCCGTCTTCTTCTTCCAAAAAGTGGCGTTCGCGCCCGGCGCGAAGACTCTCCCAGGCCTTGGCAAAATCGTAGACCTGCATTGAGACCTCGCCAAAATGCTCAATCTGCTGCGAAAATGGTTCAAGTGCGGTCGTGATCCCCATGACCTCGACTGCGGCGTCACTAAACAGTGCGTAGCTTCGCACGCCGGTGATCTTTGTTACGTCCGTTTTGGTCATGCGGTGGACCAAGATGACGTCCGCGCCGGAGATGTCTTTGATCGGGCCAACAATCATCTCATCGAATGTTCCGTGATGGACGATAATCTTGAGATCCAGCAGACCGACATTGGCGCACGCCTGGCACGTACAGACAGTCTTGGCGATGATGTTCTGCCGGCGCGCAGCGAACGCGTTGTAGAGGTTTTCACAAATCGCAAGAAACGTCTCACCGGACGGAAATTCCTGCCGAGTCGAATAGGCCAGCACCGCATCACCTTCCATTTTCCATAAATGCAAGGGGTCGCCCACTTGCTCGATCAAAGCGCTCAACAGCGATTGCAGGATTGGATTGGCGTGGTCCTGTTCGGAGGCCGTCAGGAACTGGGTATAGCCCGAGATATCCGCGATTAAGAGATAGCCAGTATAATACCAACGGCCCTAGTCGTTGACCGTTTTGACCCATTGTCTGGTAGTGATTGACGTGATTGCGGTTTTGTCGTTCGCAAAGAAGTTCTATGCTTCGCAACACCTGTCGACGATCTGCTCATAATTGTCGAAGACGGATATGGCGAGCTTGTTGGCACGCAGATAAGCCCACACATTTTCCATCGGGTTGAGTTCAGGGGAATAGGGCGGGAGTTTGAGCAGGGTGATGTTGTCGGGTACCTCCAGCTCTGCCGAACCGTGCCAGCCAGCGCCATCCAGAATGAGAAGGGCATGTGCGCCCGATGCGACGGTTTTAGCGATCTCGGCGAGATGCGCGCTCATGGCCTGTGTGTCGGCATGTGGCATGATCAGAGCGGCCGCTTCAGCCCGTTCCGGGCAGACGGCACCGAAAATGTAGCTCCAGATATAGCGGGTGTCGCGCGGGGCACGGGGGCGTGTTCCACGCTCGGCCCAGATACGGGTGAGCGTGCCCTGCTGGCCAACCCGCGCTTCATCCTGAAACCATATCTCCAGGGGCTTGCTGCGGGCTGTTTCCGGCAAGGCTGCTTCTACCTCTGCGGCGAAGTTTTTTTAAAAGCCTCCTGTGCATCCGGGTCGGATTTCGGATGCTGCGGGCGCACCGACAGACGCCGAAAGCCCAGGCTTGCCAATTGTTTGCCAACAGTTCGCTCATGCATGGTGACGCCGAAGCGCTCTTCGATCTTGCGTTTCAGATCAATGCGCCGCCAGCGCACAACCCCATCGGTTTCGGGGTCGGGACCCGCCCGAACCATTTCCGCCAACTCCTCCTTCTGTGCCGCGCTCAGCAGACAGGGTGGATCCGGCGGGCGACGGTTGAACAGGCCCGACACGCCCTCCGCATTGTAACGGTGGGCCCAATCCCGCAGCGTCTGCCGATCCATGCCGCAGTTTTCTGCCGCCGTCTTGCGGTCAACCCCATCCAGAACCAGGGCAATCGCCAACATCCGTCGCGCCGCTTTCCCATCCCGGCACCGCGCCGCTTCCTGGCGAAGCTCGCCTGCGGACTTGTCTTTGCGCGTAATCCTTACTGCCATCAAAGCCTCCCTTGCCTTGATGCCACTGAATCAGATCACGCCGCTCGTGGGAATCCCCTTGAGTCAAATCTGGGGGCCGTTGGTATAAGTTGTCATTGCGCCATCCCAAGATTGGTGAGGCGCAGATTACAGCGTTCCCCTGCCAAAGGAAACTTGATTGAGACGGCAGGCCACGAAGCCATCAATAATTCGCGCGTTGCTTGTGCTAGGGCTCATACCTGTCGTCTGACGGTTTCGGTCAGTTAGTGAGGTCCGAACCCTAGTCGCTCTGGGCCTCGGCGACCGCGATAAACCGCGCCAAATCCGCGTCCTGCTCAGGGTTGGCTGGCTCAAATGCGGCAATCAGCCCGCTCGCCGAAAGGGCCACGTTTTTCACCACCGACGGGCCGACGCCTGCCGGGCCATAGGTCTGGCCGTTGACGGCGAAATAGACCGATCCGGCATTGCCCGCCCTGAGCGTCGGCGGTTCTTCGGTCGCCGGAAGGACATATTCTTCGCCCGCGTCGAGTATCTTTTCAAACAGCACCGTGCCGTCAACTGCGCGCACCCGCACCCAGGATGGGCGCACCGCGAACAAAATGACCTGCGGCGGCACGGCCTCGACCACCTGAATGTCCGGCTCCTCAAGGATCAACTCGTCATCGGCCAGTATTTCGGCTGCGATTTCGGCTTGCAGGCTGGTCGGCGGGGCGACGGGCAACAGCGTACCGACCAGCGCCGGATCGAGTGTTGAGATCGGTGCGTCGCGCGCCTGCAGTATCGGCACGGCAAGGGCCGAGGGCCGATAGAGCCTGTCGAGCGCTTCGCTGGTTGGGGCAGCTGCCCCGAAGCCGTCCGCATCAGCAACCATCGTGCCGGCATTGGGCACCAGAACGTCGATAGTGGTGTCAATGCCCGGGGTCTGATCGACCGGCACGAACTGGACCTTCTGGACTTCGCGAAAAACCGCCCAGCCACCATATCCCAAAGCCGAGATCAGCATGACCAGCACCAGCACAGAGCCGAAAGCACCGGGTTCTACGTACGACCAAATTCCTGGGGGCCGGGGCACAAAAACCGCTTCGGGGTCGGCAATCGGATCCATGCCAATGGGACGCGGTTCTCTCTTTTTCGCCTTTGCGGCGGCCGCCCTGCCACTTAGCCCGTCAGGTGTGGCAAAATTGCTTTCGCGGCAAAATCGCGAATAGGCCCATTCCGGGTCCAGCCCCAGATAACGCGCATAGGAGCGCACATATCCGGCGACAAATCCCTGGCTTTCAAACGCGGTTGGGTCAGAATTTTCGATGGCAACTATATAGGCTGCCTTGATTTTCAGCTCGCGCTGAACATCCAGCAGCGATTTGCCGAGCGTCGCACGCTCGCCACGCATGACATCGCCAAGAACAAGATCAAAGTCGTCAAAGCCTTTCAGCTTTGCCTGTTCTGCTACGGTGGGTGGTTCCCGCCGCCCAATCATCCACTTGCCTCACCCCATGAATTGTCCGCCGACGATTCGCCCCTCGGGTCAGCGTTACTACCTAAAGGTTAGCATAGTGCAAGCGTCATTGCACCTGTGGAAAACTTACGCCGAAAGCTCTTGGCGGTTCAGCGCGCACTGCGACCAGAGCTCGTCAAGCGCATGAACCAGCTTGTCAAAATCTTGCGGGCGATGAACCGGTGACGGTGTGAAGCGAAGCCGCTCGGTTCCGCGCGGCACAGTCGGGTAATTGATCGGCTGGGCGTAAATGCCAAACTGGTCCAGCAGCATGTCAGACAGCTTTTTACAATGCACCGGGTCGCCGACGTGAACCGGCACAATATGGGTGCCGTGATCGATGATCGGCAGGCCGAGACCCCGCAGCCTGAGCTTCAGCGTCTTTGCCTGGCGCTGATGCAGATCCCTGAGCGGCTGATCGCCTTTGAGGTGCCGCACCGAGGCCAGCGCACCGGCAGCGACCGCAGGCGGCAGCGATGTGGTGAAAATGAAACCCGGCGCGTAGGAACGTATCGCGTCGCACATCCTGACACTCGCCGCGATATATCCGCCGATGACGCCAAAGGCTTTGGCCAGCGTGCCGTTGATAATGTCGATGCGGTCGGCCAGCCCGTCGCGCTCGGCCACGCCGCCGCCGCGCGGACCATACATGCCCACCGCATGAACCTCATCAAGATAGGTAAGCGCACCATATTCTTCGGCCAGATCGCAGATCTCGCCGACCGGGGCGAAATCGCCGTCCATCGAATAGATCGATTCAAACGCGATCAGTTTCGGCGCTTTTGGGTCGGCGGCCTGCAGCAATTCGCGCAAATGATCCACGTCATTGTGGCGGAAAATGCGTTTGGCCCCGCCGTTGCGGCGCACGCCCTCGATCATCGAGGCATGGTTCAGCGCGTCGGAATAGATGATCAGCCCGTCAAACAACTTCGGCAATGTCGAAAGCGTCGCGTCGTTGGCAATATAGGCCGACGTGAAAAGCAGGGCCGCGGGTTTGCCATGCAGATCGGCCAGCTCGGCCTCAAGGGCTTTGTGATAAACCGTGGTGCCAGAGATATTGCGGGTGCCACCCGATCCCGCACCGGCATTGTCAATTGCTGCGTGCATCGCCTCGATGACAGCCGGATGCTGGCCCATGCCCAGATAATCGTTGCCGCACCACACGGTGATGGGCCGCTCATTTCCGTCCGGCATTTTCCAAATTGCATGGGGAAAAGCACCGCGCTGGCGCTCAATATCGACGAACGTCCGGTAGCGTCCCTCGTCATGAAGGCGCTCAAGCGCTTGGGCGAGTTTATCGTCGTAATTCAATCCCGACATCCCCTGCACCATGTCATGGTTCCGGCTTTTATCACAGGTATGCCCATTTGCGACCCATATTCGGTAAACAGCACAAGCTGCCAAAAGCCAAAATAATCACGATCTGCCGGATTTCAAATGCCGCTGGACGCTGCGCTTGGCGCTGATACGATCCTTGGCAAGTCCTGTGACATTGGGGAGCCGGATAATGGGTCTTGACGCGGTTCTAAACCGAATTGACGAAGATCAGCCTGCCGCGCTGGACCGTCTGCTTGAGCTTTTGCGTATCCCGTCCATTTCCACCGACCCGGCCTATGCGGACAAGTGCGGCGAGGCGGCCAAGTGGTTGGTAGCCGATCTGCAATCACTGGGGCTAAAAGCCAGCGCGCGTGCAACCGGCGGCCACCCGATGGTTGTCGGACATCTCGACGGGCCGGGGCCGCATCTGTTGTTTTACGGCCATTATGACGTGCAACCCGTTGATCCGCTGGCCCTTTGGGACCGCGACCCTTTCGATCCGCAGATCGAAGAGACACCAAATGGCCAAATTATTCGCGGTCGCGGATCGTGCGATGACAAAGGCCAGTTGATGACGTTCGTCGAGGCTTGCCGCGCCTGGAAAGCCGTTCACGGGTCGCTGCCTTGCAAGCTGACTTTTCTGTTTGAGGGCGAAGAGGAAAGCGGCTCGCAATCGCTGGTGCCATTCCTCAAAGACAATGCCAAAGAGCTGACAGCAGACATCGCGCTGATCTGCGATACGTCGCTTTTTGCCAGCGCCGTTCCCGCGATCACCACGCAACTGCGCGGGATGCTGTCCGAAGAGATTGCAATCACCGGCCCCAGCCGCGACCTGCATTCCGGCATGTATGGCGGTATTGCGATGAACCCAATTCGGGTTTTGTCGCAGATCATTTCTTCGTTACATGACCCGAGCGGCGCGGTCAGCCTGGCGGGATTTTATGATGGCGTCGCGGAACTGGCACCCGAGATTCGCGCCCAGTGGCAGAACCTGGCGTTTGATCATCGCGCTTATCTGGGCGATGTGGGCCTGAGCGAACCGGCAGGAGAGGCAGACCGCACGCCGCTGGAGATGATGTGGTCACGCCCGACCTGCGATGTCACCGGCATCTGGGGCGGCTATATCGGCGAGGGGTTCAAAACCGTGCTGCCAAGTCAGGCGAGCGCCAAAATCTCGTTCCGGCTGGTCGGCACGCAGGACCCCAAGGCGATCCACAAGAGCTTCGTGGCCCACGTCGAAGCGATGCTGCCGCCTGATTTCACGGTCGAGTTCCCTCTGGGCAATGGTGCGCCAGCATCGCAGATGTCGACCGAAAATCTGGCCTTTGAAAAAGCCCGCGCTGCCCTGTCGGATGAATGGCCACAGCCGGCTGCCTATGTCGGCTGTGGCGGCTCTATCCCAATTGCCGGTCATTTCCAGGAATTGCTGGGCATGGACGCGATGCTGATCGGGTTTGGCAAAGACGACGATCAGATCCATTCGCCGAACGAGAAATACGATGTCGAGAGCTTCCACAAAGGCACGCGAAGCTGGGCGCGGATCTTGGCGGCTTTGACTGGATGAACCGCCGCGGGTGAGCGAGGCAATTGCAAACAGGACCCATTGACCGCTTAATGCGCGCATCTGATACGCTGGGGCGGGAGCGGACGAAATGAGTTCTAGTATAGCCAGATATTTCGACTGGCTCACCCGGATCGGTGCTGATCCGGCCGATGATAATGACGCCCGTCTGCAAAAATCGCTGTTGGTGGTTTGCGCGTTGCCTTTCGCATTTATCGGCTTTGGCTGGGGGCTATTGTATTTTGCGTTTGGCGAATACCGATCGGGCTGGATCCCGTTTCTGTATGGCGTTTTCTCGTGGTTCAGTATCATCTACTTTGCGATCACCCGCAGGTACGGGGTTTTCCGTGTCAGCCAGCTGGGCCTGATCCTGATTTTGCCGTTCTTGCTGATGCTCAGCCTTGGCGGCTTCGTGGCGGGCAGCGCGGTTGTGCTATGGGCCCTGATCTCGCCCATGGGCGCGATGCTGTTTGGCGACCGCAAAAGCGCATTGCGATGGCTGTATGCGTTCCTGGCGCTTGTCGTCCTTGCCGCGATTCTTGAAACTTCGGTGCAGCGAACCAACAACCTGTCTGCAACCGCGATCACCTTCTTTTTCGTCATCAACCTGACCGGTGTCGCGTCACTTACATTTCTGATGGTCTATTTCTTCGTTGGTCAGAAAAATATCTTTCAGGAGCAATCTGAAAATCTGCTTTTGAACATCCTTCCCAAACCGATCGCCGAAGAACTGAAGCGCGACCACCACACCATCGCCGAGCAATATGCCGGGGCCAGCGTATTGTTCGCCGATCTGGTCGATTTCACCCCGCTTTCGGCAAAGCTGAACGCCCACGATGTGGTCCGGCTTTTGAACGACGTATTCTCGGAATTCGACGATATGGTGGACGGATACGGGCTCGAGAAAATCAAGACCATCGGCGATTGCTATATGGTCGCCTCTGGTGTGCCCGAGCGAGGCGATGATCATGCTCAGGCGCTGACCGATCTGGCACTGGACATGCAGGACTGCGTGGACAGCCGCACGTTCGACGGCCACAAGATCGCGTTCCGCATCGGCATCAATTCCGGCCCGATTGTCGCCGGGGTCATCGGGCGGCGAAAGTTCATTTATGACCTATGGGGTGACGCGGTAAACACCGCCAGCCGGATGGAATCGCACGGGGTGGGCGGGCGCATTCAGATAACCAGCGTGACCCGCGCGCTCATCGGCGATGATTGCATTTGCGAGAGCCGTGGGCTCATTGAGGTGAAGGGCAAAGGGCCGATCAACACCTGGTTCGTGAAAGGCCGTCGTGAGGGGCGGGGAAGTGGCGCGGTCGTCGGAGACTTGCGCGGCTAATCTGCCGTCAAATCGCCCGCACGCTGACCACAGCCAGCACAGCACCGGTTGGCTGCCCCGTTGGCGAGCCGCCCAGGGGTTCGTCGCTGATCGCCAACGTCGCCCCGGCCAGCGCGGCGCTATGTTCCGCCGATATGTCCAGTGTCGCCGATTGCTCTGACGGCAGGATACCGAGCGACACAGGCGTGTCAGCGCCTTCGGCGATCAACCACAATTCCAACGCCCGGCCCGGTGCCGGCCCGCCCGCCAACCGCTCGATCAGCAGGCTGTTGCCGGCGCTGTCATAGCGCGCGGTGACGACGATGGTGCGATCCTCGGCGGCAATTTCGGCGACATAATCCGGCGCGGCCGGACCAAACTGGGTGACCGGCAACACCATCAACAAAACAAATGCCAATGCCAGCCCGGCCAGCATGCCGCCTGCGAACCTCGGCACCGACCAGCGTCGCGTTTTCGCCGCTTTGGCTTGCGTAAACAGACGCGCCTCGATCCGCGATTTCACCTCAGGACCGGGCGCTACGGGCGCAAATTCGTCGGCCAGCGATATCAGGTCTTCGTCCCACTCACCCAGCAGGTCGCGCAGGCCCGGTTCGCGCGACAGGCGCGCCTTGAACGCGCCACGCGCATCTGCATCCAGAAGGTGCAGGGCATATTCCGCCGCCAACAGAATATCGTCTTCGTTATGATGGTTTGTCGGGTTCATCGAGCCAGACATTCCCTTAGTTGCAACAGACTGCGGCGCAGCCAGGTTCGCATCGTGTTCAATGGCACGTCGAGGCGCTCGGCGAGTTCGCGGTAGGTTTCGCCGCGCAGATACGCGCCGCGCACGGCACCCGCCCGTTCCGGCGCAAGCTCCTCAAGACAGGTGTCCACGCGCGATTTCTCGGATGCGGCAATCGCTGCAAGCTCCGGCGTCGGGCCGCGGTCGCAACTCATGCACCTGGTCGAGCTCAACTGTCGGCGCTTTTCTTGCCCGCAGCCGGTCAATGGCCAGATTTCGCGTCAGCGTGATCAGCCAGGTCATCGGACTATAGCCGCCTGCGGCGTAACGGTCTGCATTTTGCCATATCCTGACATAGGCGTCTTGCAGTGCGTCTTCGGCATCTGCGCGGTTGTTCAAGACACGCAGGCACACGCCAAATAGTTTCGCGCTGGTTGCGTCGTAGAGCGTCGAGAACGCGGCGCGATCGCCGATCCCGATCCGCGCGATAATTGCTTCGATTTCTGACCGTGCATTCATGACTGAACTGCTGCCGAAATTCCTTGAGTGAAACTTTTTCGCGGCCCGATACGTGAATTCAGTCTTAGCAAATCCTTGAGGAGGAAGAAAATGAAACTGACCAAGACAAACATTGCCGGTGCAATTCTTGCATTGACGTTGGCTGCCTCTGGCTCAATGGCAATGGCCAAAGGCCACGAACAAGGCCTGGGCGCAGACAAAATCCCAAACGCAACAGGACCGGGGCAAAACGTGGACGGTGAAACTGTTGCCGGGGCGCATACGCTCGGCGCAGCGCTTGGCGGCGGCGTGGCCCCGCAATAGGAAAAAGACCTGGGGCGCGCACACCAGCGCGCCCCGGCATATGTTGGCGGCATCGCGGCACGAAGCGGGCATAGGACAGAAGCGCAACAGAGGGCCGCGCCGGACCGCGGGCGGGCGATTGCGACAGTTGATGTCCGCGATTTATGGTGCCGCCACATCGACGATGGTTCGGGTGTGAAACATCAAAAAAGCGCCCGCCCATCAGGGCGGTCGGGCGCTGCCCTGCGGCGCGTTCCGCGCCTTGACTCCGGGCAATCTTGCCCACCGCAGCGCGAGACGTTGATGAGATGGTGGGCAGTCCTGCCCGCCCTTCGCCTGCTGAGCTGGCCGCGGATATTGGCAGCACTGTCCCGCTAGTCTAGGCTGGCGGCCATTGTTTAGGGGGATTACCGATGGCCGCCAAAAACCAGCCCAGCGAAGAAGAAAGCGCCTATAGCTACGCGCGAGGTGATTGAAACAGCTACGCGCGAGAGCGCGACAGAGATTATGTCTGGACCCTACAGCAAACAACAACAAGACCCGCCAGCTGACCCACCTGTCCGACGATGTTGATTGGCCGCAAGGGTTGACCCGCCTCGGTCTCCGCGGCACGCAGGTCAGCGACCTTGGCCCGGGGTTCCTTGGCGAGGGTCGATGGCCGCGCCGGTCGTTTTCTTGCGGTCGTTCGAAAAGCGCCTATGAGCGCATCTGTGGCGACCACGCGGAACGAAGCGGGCACAGGGCAGAAGCGGAGCAGAGGGCAGCGCCCGATCGCGGTTGGGCGCTCCCGCGGGTTTAGGTCCGCGCTTTATGGTGCCGACACATCTTACGTCTGTTCGGGTGTATTGGCGGTGTCGAAGCGCCCGCCCGTCGTGCAGGAAGCACGCCGGCGGCGTGACGGCGGTCGGGCGCTGCCCGGCGGCGCGTTCCGCGCCTTGTTGCCGGGCTAGTGCGGTTTGATCGCTCGCCAATCTGGGCTCAAACGAGTCATCTGAAGTATCTGATCCTAATCAATCAACCCTTCCGGCGAATCGATCACCACCCGGCTACCGGCGAAGTGAACGAACAAAAATCCGCCGTCTATGCCGCGCTCTTCCGCCCGACTTCGGACGGCATCGTCAGAGAAGACGGCGGGCTGGACCCGTCACTGGTCGCCGCAATCTCGAAAGTTCTTTCCAGACCCTGGAAAAGGCGCTTCTCGTAGCCTCTACCCGAGGGCACCGAACGGCGCGTTAAGCCCGCTTTTCTGCCGATCTGGGTCCGCCGGAAGCCGACGCAAATCCGACGCAAATCCGACAGGGCAAAATCAACAAAACAAGGCCGTTAACCGTGATTCGTGGCGCGGTTGACGGGACTCGAACCCGCGACCCCCGGCGTGACAGGCCGGTACTCTAACCAACTGAGCTACAACCGCACAGCTTAGGGGTCCTGTGACCCAAAGCACGATGCTTCTATGCGCGCCGGTTGCACGCGTCAAGCCAAGATGAATTGGCCGATTGGGAAATGTCAGTTGGTCTATTTTAGCGCGAGATGGGCGGCGACAAGATCCGAAAAATGTTCGCCACGCGCCTCAAAATCTACATACTGATCAAAGCTCGCCGCAGCCGGCGCCAACAGCACGGTGTCGCCCGATTTTGCCTCGGCAATGGCGGCCTTGACGGCGCCCTCCATGGTCTTGCAGATGGTATGGGGTGCATCGGCAAGCTGCGCCGAGAAATCCTTTGCTGCATCACCGATTATGTAGGCTTTTGAGACATTTACCAGGCGCGGTGCCAGAGTTCCGATGCCGCCGTCCTTGCCCTGACCGCCAACGATCCAGCGAATGTTGGTGAAGGCCGCCAGGGCGGCGGCGGCCGAGCGGGCATTGGTGGCTTTGCTGTCGTTGACAAAGCGCACGCCGTCCTTTTCGCCGAGATATTGCGACCGGTGCGCCAAGCCGGCGAAGGTGGCCAGCGCGGTGCCGATTTGTTTGGGCGCAAGCCCGAGCGCGCGGGTGGCGGCATAGGCCGCGCAGGCGTTTTGCTGGTTGTGCGCACCCGGCAGGCCCGGCATTTCGCGCAGGTCGATGCTGGCCATCTGACGGGCCTTGCGGGTCTCTGACAGAAAGCCCTTGCGAGCAGTGACCGACCAGCCATGGGCGATCTTGCCGGTGGTTGAAACGCGGATCAGGCGGTCGTCTTCGGGGCCTGTCGCCAGCTGGGCTGCAAGATAGCGGCCCTCGGCCTCATCAACGCCGATAATAGCGCGATCCGGCCCGCCCTCGGCAAACAGCCGCCGCTTGGCGGCGAAATAGCCGCCCAGGCCGCCGTGGCGATCCAGGTGATCGGCGGAAATGTTAGTAAAAACAGCAACATCTGGCGTAAGCGCGCGGGCAAGCTCTGTCTGATAGCTGGACAGTTCCAGCACGATCACCTCGCCGTCGCCGGGGGGGGCAATGGCCAGTGCGGCATGACCGATGTTTCCCGCCAGCTGGGCGGTGCGGTTGTTGGCGGCGAGGATGTGATGGATCAGCGCGGAAGTCGTTGATTTTCCATTGGAACCGGTTACGGCGACAACCCTGGGCGTGGTAGCGAATATGTCCCAGTCGGGCGTGGCGAGTGAGGCGAAAAACAGCCCGATGTCATTATCGACAGGGATACCGGCAGCGACGGCGCCCGCGATGACGGGGTGCGGGGCGGGGTATAGGTGGGCGAACAGCCCGATGTCATTATCGACAGGGATACCGGCAGCGACGGCGCCCGCGATGACGGGGTGCGGGGCGGGGTATAGGTGGGCGATGCCGGGGCTGGTTATGAGGGCAGCGACGTTTTCGAGCCCATTTTGGCGGGTAAGGTCGTGTATTTGTTGGCCTTTTGCTTCAGCGGCGGCGCGGGCTTTTGGGTCGTCGTCCCAGCAAAGCGGCGTCGCGCCACCGGCGGCCAGTGCTGCGGCAGTGGCCAGACCGGAGCGGCCGAGGCCGAGGACGGCGACGCGTTGGTTTTGGTAACCCTGGACAGGGATCATCGGCCTGAGCCCTTATTGCGCGACCTGCCAAAACCGTTAGCGCAGCAAAAGTGTAAACGCCAGCAGATGGGCCAAATCGCCGTATGATAAGCGTATGCATGGCAGTATGGCTTTGTGTATGCCAGCAGGGATGGCAGATCGGCGGTTAACGGCGCGGGCGGAGGGCCAAGGCGGTGTTAATCGTCTTTGGGGCCAGCGGCGCGTGCGGCCAGTAAGGCATTTAGGTTTTTTCGCATTTTTTGTGCATCCGGGTGATCAGCGCCAAGCGCCCTTTCAAAAATTGCCACAGCCTCGCGGAAATGCGGCTCGGCCTCGGCCAGCCGCCCCGTGGCCCGCAGCAAACCGGCGAGGTTGTTGAGGCGGATGGCATAGGTCGGATGCGCCGTGCCCAGCGCCGTCTTCGTCACTTTCAGCGCTTCGCGGTAAAGCGGCTCGGCCTCTTCCAGTCACCCCGTCGTGTGTAGCAATTAGGCGAGGTTGTTGAGATCGATGGCATAGGACGGATGCGCTGTGCCAGTGCCGTCTTTGTCACCTCTAGCGCTTCGCGATAAAGCGGCTCAGCCTCGGCCAGCCGCCGCCTGCATCGCCGCCAGTGACTGGCGCGAGCCTTCGGTATCCGGGTGCTGATCGCCCAGCGCCGCGATCCTGATCGCCAGGGTCTGCTTCATCATCGGCAACGCTTCGTCCCACTGCT
Source organism: Paracoccaceae bacterium (assembly GCA_965216135.1). Classification (GTDB taxonomy): domain Bacteria; phylum Pseudomonadota; class Alphaproteobacteria; order Rhodobacterales; family Rhodobacteraceae; genus CBDCFL01. The sequence continues at coordinate 923,762 of CBDCFL010000024.1, read as the reverse complement.
GTTTGTTTGCATACAACACCGCCAGGTTGTTGAGGCGCGTGGCATAGTCAGGATGGTCCTTGCCCAGCGTTGCCTCGTCGATCTGGATGGCCTCGCGATAGAGCGGCTCTGCTTCGTCAGTGCGACCGGTGGTCCGAAGCAGCCCGGCCAGGTTGTTGAGGCGGGTTGCATAGTCGGGGTGGTCTTTGCCCAGCGTCGCCTCGCCGATCCTGATGGCCTCGCGATAGAGCGGCTCTGCCTCGTCAAAACGATCGGTGGCGTGAAGAAGCCCGGCCAGGTTGTTGAGGCAGGTGGCATAGGCGGGATTGTCGGTGCCTAGCGTCGCCTCGGTGATCCCCTGGGCCTCGCGATAGAGCGGTTCTGCTTCGTCATAACGACCGGTGGCATTTAGCGTGATAGCGTGTTCGTTGAGAACGCCGGAAAGTTCGATCTGGCTGTCGCCCGCGCGCGCCAGTTTCACGGCCTGCTCACCGTAACCCAGTGCGGCGGGATAATCCCCGGCACGTTCGGCATAATCAGCGGCTTCGCGCAACGCAACCAGCGACGGTTCCAGCCCCGCCGCGCGGGCGTAGTGGGTGGCGGCGTCGGCCCAGCGGACCTCGGCCTCGGCAATCTCACCCCGGGCAAAGGCGGCGCGGGCGGCGGAACCGACGGCGGGCATAGCGCGGGCCTCGATCTCGGCAAACAGGTCATCGGCGGCGGTATAGTCGCCGGTCTCCAGGGCAGCGCGCGCTGCGCCGAGTTTGTCGGTGCCGAGGTCGTTGCCTTCGCGGGTCAGACGCGCCTCGAGATCGGTGATGCGTTCGTTCGCTGTTTTTAGAGCCGGTTCCGGGTCGGCGATGCGCGCCTCAAGTTCCGCGATCTGGGCGCGAAGGCGGTCTTTTTCTTCCGCATGGGCGGCCTGCAACTGAGATTCCAGATCGGCCTTCAAGGCATTTTGGATGACAAGGAATGAGGCGGCGTCGAGTTTTGGGGCGGACGTCTGCGGATCCGCGAGCGCCTGCAGAGCCTCGGGGTTGGATAGTTCGACCTTTTCCGGTTTCTTCCAGCGCCGGGCGATGGTGCGAAAGGGTCTGAATACCGTTTCGACAATGGCGAGCGCGGCAGCGCCGCCGCCAAGAACAACGGCGTTTTCCCCAAGGAAGATCAAAATGACTTCAAGCAATGCCGCACCCCGAAATCTGCGCTGGGCCACGTTAGCAAACATGAAGGTTTTGGGAAGGGAGTTAGAGAAACAGAGGGCACGCCTGACCTGAGGGGTGGGCGCGAACGCGCCTGCCCTGTGGGGGCAGGCCCGGCGCGTCCGGGACGCCTTCGCCGTCCCGGCAGTCTAAAATCAAAACAGCGCCGAACCTCTAGCCTACCGCACCTTCAGCGTCGCCAGCCCGATCAGGGCCAGGATCAGCGAGATGATCCAGAAGCGGATCACGATCTGGGGTTCTTTCCAGCCCAGATGCTCAAAATGGTGGTGGATCGGGGCCATCAGGAACACCCGCTTGCCGGTGCGCTTGAAATAGAGCACCTGGATGATCACGCTCATCGCCTCGACCACGAAAAGCCCGCCGATGATGGCCAGCACGATCTCATGCTTGGTGGCCACAGCAATGGTGCCCAGCGCGCCGCCCAGCGCCAACGAGCCGGTGTCGCCCATGAAGACGGCTGCGGGCGGGGCGTTATACCACAAGAACCCCAGACCGCCGCCGATCAGCCCGGCGGTGAAAATCAGAATCTCGCCCGTGCCCGGTACGTAATGCACGTCGAGATATTCGGTGAAGTCCACCCGGCCAACCGCATAAGCGATCACCCCCAGCGAGCCTGCCGCGATCATCACCGGCATGATCGCCAGGCCATCGAGGCCGTCGGTGAGGTTCACCGAATTGGCAGCCCCTGCAATCACCAGCATGGCAAAGGGGATGAAAAAGTAACCAAGGTTCAAAAGCGTGTCCTTGAACACCGGCAGGGCCAGCTGATAGGCCAGCGCTTCGGGATGGATCGCCGAGGCCCAGTATCCGGCGATGGCGGCAATGATCAGCCCAATGCCAAAACGCACCTTGCCCGACACGCCCTTGGCGTTACCCGCGGAAATCTTTGAATAATCATCGGCAAACCCGATCAGCCCAAAGGCGACGGTGACAAACAGCACGATCCAGACAAAGCCATTGTCAGGCCGCGCCCACAGAACGGTTGAGACCAACACCGCGCCCAATATCAGCGCGCCGCCCATGGTCGGCGTGCCGGCTTTTTCAAGGATATGGCTCTGTGGCCCGTCGGAGCGGATGGGCTGGCCCTTGCCTTGCTTGCGGCGCAACAGGTTGATCAGCGGTGGGCCGAACAGGAAACCAAACACCAGCGCGGTGAAAAAAGCGCCACCAGCGCGGAAGGTGATGTAGCGAAACAGGTTGAAAACATCGCCGCCATCGGAAAGTTCCGTTAGCCAATAGAGCATTATGCCGGTTCCTCTTCGCCTTTCAGCCGCGCATGGCTGAGATTGCTGAGCGCGTCAACCACCAGCGAGACGCGGCTGCCCTTGGACCCCTTGACCAGCACCACATCGCCGGCATCGACAAGCTGTTGGGCGATGGCCGCTGCATCGTCAGCGGTCTCGAAATGGCGCCCGCGCCGTGATTTGGGAAGGGCATCATGCAGGCTGCGCATCAGCGCGCCCACGGTGTGGATGGCATCAATTTTGCGGATCACCCTATGGCTGGCGATTGCCTGGTGAAAGGCGACGCCATCGCGGCCAAGCTCCAGCATATCGCCCAGAATGCACACCCGCCTGCCCTGCGCGACGCGGCCAATGCCATCGCGCACCGCTGTGGCGGCCAGCACTTCAAGTGCCGCGTGGATCGACGCCGGGTTGGCATTGAAGGCATCGTCATACAACTCAAACGACAGGTGTTCATCGACAATGTCCAGAACCACGGTTTGCTTGCGCCCGCGTCCGGCGGGCGGGGTCCATGTGGCAAGGTCGTGGGCGGCGATGACCGGATCTGCGCCCAGCGCCTCAACCGCTGCCAGAACCCCCAATGCGTTTAGCGCGAAGTGCTTGCCGGGGACGGCCAGTTTGAACATGACTTCGCCGCGCTCGTGCAGGTGCGCGCGGACAATGGTCTGATCCTGGATCTGGACCACCTCAACCAGATGCCAGGGGTTGTCGTTTTCGGTTCCGTACCGGATCTGGCGCAAGGCGGGATTTGGGCCCTGGTCAAGGACATCGCGGGCCTCCTTGGGCAGGTCCGCGCAGATGATCTGCACACCGTCGGGGGTTTCAAGACCTTCGGATATCGACGCCTTTTCGCGCGCGATTGCGGCCAGATCATCAAAGGCTTGCAGATGCGCGGGGCCGATATTGGTGATCATTGCGACATGGGGACGTGCGAGTTTTGCCAGCGGGGCAATCTCGCCGGGCTTGTTCATGCCGATTTCGATCACCGCGAAATCCGCATCGGTGGGCAGACGCGCCAGGGTCAGTGGCACGCCCCAGTGGTTATTGAACGAGCGTTCAGCGGCATGGGTTTTGCCTTGTTTATCCAGGACAATCCGCAACATATCCTTGGTCGAGGTTTTTCCCGCCGACCCGGTGATGGCGATGACTTTGGAGCGCGTGCGTGCGCGCGCAATAGCACCGAGCGCCGTCAGCGCGACCAATGCATCATCAACGATCAGAAACGGTCCGTCCGCGTCAAGGCCGTCCGGGATATGCGAGACCAGCGCCGCCGCAGCGCCGGCGGCCAGCGCATCGCCGACAAACTTGTGGCCGTCGCGCTGATCATTGAGCGCAACGAAAAGATCGCCAGGCTGAAGTGTCCGGCTGTCGATCGAAACGCCGGATGCCTGCCAGTCTGCGATCGCGCGGCCACCTGTGGCACGGGCTGCGTCGCGCGCGGTCCAGAGCGTGCTCATGCCAGGTGGCCGTCAAGCGCGGCAACTGCGACGCTGGCCTGTTCGCTGTCGTTGAATGGAAACACGTCATCACCGACCAGTTGCCCGGTTTCATGGCCTTTTCCGGCGATCAGCAGCGCATCGCCGGGCCCCAGCGCGTCAACACCGCGCAGTATCGCCTCGGCGCGGTCTCCAACCTCGGTGGCTTCCAGACATCCGGCCATGACCATCGAGCGGATCAGTTTCGGCTCTTCACCGCGCGGATTGTCGTCGGTGACGAAAACAGCATCGGCATTGGCGGCGGCCTGTTGACCCATCGCCTTGCGCTTGGTCTGATCGCGGTCGCCGCCCGCCCCGAACACGATGATGAGCCGGCCGAGCACATGCGGCCTGAGTGCCTTGAGTGCCGTGGCCACGGCGTCCGGTGTGTGCGCGTAATCGACGAACACCGTGGCCCCGTTGGTACGCGTGGCGGCAAGCTGCATGCGCCCTTTGACCGAGACCAGGCGCGGCAATACATCAAATACATGGGTGGGTGTTGATCCGGTGGCGATGGCCAGCGCTGCCGCGAGCAGCACGTTTTCGCCCTGGAACCCGCCGATCAGCGCAAGACGCAGTTGCACCGCGTTGCCCTGCCAGTCAAAGCGCAGATCCTGGCCCGTCGCATCATATCTCAGCACCATGATGCGCAGATCCGAGGTATCGCGCCGACCGACGGTGATCAGGTCGAAGCCCCTTTGCTCGGCAACTTCGCGGATCGCTGGCATCCGTATATCGGCATCATTGGCAACGACCGCGCCGTCATCGGAAAGGACGCGCGCGAAAAGGCCCAATTTCTCGGTGAAGTATTCTTCAAAATCAGCATGATAGTCGAGATGATCCTGGCTGAAATTGGTAAATCCCGCCGCCGCCAGCCGCACGCCATCAAGCCGCTTTTGCGCCAATCCGTGCGATGAAGCCTCCATCGCCACATGGGTGACCTGAGCCTCGGCCAGATTGGCAAGGATGCGGTGTAGGGTGATCGGTTCCGGGGTGGTGTGGCCCAATGGTGTTTCGATCAGGCCCTGAACGCCGGTGGTGCCGATATTTGCGGCCCGATGGCCGGTCAGGGTCCAGATCTGGCGCAGGAAAGTTGCCACCGAGGTCTTGCCGTTTGTCCCGGTGATCGCGGCAATGGTTTCGGGTTGCGCGCCGAACCATAGCGCTGCGGCGAAGGCGAGCGTCTGGCGCGGATCCTCGGCGATGACAAGGGGCAGTTCGGCCTGGTTAATGTCGTCTTTGGCCAGTGTCGCGCCATCGCGATCGGTCAGGATCGCGGCGGCGCCCATCCTGATTGCGTAGCTGATAAATTCTGCGCCATGCATATTCGTTCCGGGCATGGCGGCGAACAGATGGCCGGGTTTTGTATCACGGCTGTCGACCGACAGACCGGTAATGACCGCATTCGCGCCGCTTTGCGACGTCAGTCCGAGGTCGGCCAGATTTGCCCGTTTTTCCCGGTCTGCCATGTGTCTGTCGCCCTATCAGTTTGATGCCAGTGTTAAACCATCGAGCGGTGTCGGCTCAATCTGTGGTCGCATCCCCATAAGCGGCGCAACACGGCGGATAATTTCCGCAGCCACCGGAACTGCGGTCCATCCCGCCGTGCGGCGCGGCTTTTCGCCAGAGGTTTCGACCGGTTCATCCAGCGTCACCACCAGCACATATTTCGGATCATGGGCCGGGAAAAAGCCAACAAATGTCGCGATGACCTTGTCATCGTAATACCCGCGACCGCGTTCTTTGGGTTTGTCGGCGGTGCCGGTTTTGCCACCGACGGCGTAGCCTTCAACCTCGGCGAAAGTCGCGGTTCCGCGCGTCACCACCTGACGCAGAAGGCCGCGCATCACCTCGCTGGTTGCTTGCGAAATGACCCGCTCACCCGGTTCGGTGGTGTCAGTCTTGAGGATCGTCGGCGTTACTTTGGTGCCGCCATTGGTCATGGTCGCGTAAGCTGCCGCCAGATGCAGCGGACTGGCCGACAGGCCATGGCCATAAGATATTGTTATCGTTGAAATTTCTGACCAGTTCTTGGGCGTGAGCGGTTTGACGCCCGGGGCTTCTACCAACTCGATCTTGGTTGGCTCCAGCAACCCAAGCCGCGACAGAAACGCGCGTTGCCGGTCAGCGCCGATGATCTGGGCGATGCGTGCGATTCCGATATTGGAGGATTTGACGATCACATCCTCGACCGACATCTGCGGGCCATAATAGTGAAAATCGCGGATCCGGTATTTACCCCAAGCCAGCGGGCCGCGCGTGTCGATCATCGTGGCTGGCGACACCAGACCCTGATCGAGCGCCTGGCCGATCGCAAAGGTCTTGAACGTCGATCCAAGTTCGTAAACTCCCTGGACCACCCGATTAAACAGCGGACTGTCAGCGGGAACGCCGGCCAAAAGCGGATTTGGCCGCGAGTTCGGATCAAAGGCTGGCAAGGATACCATCGATATAACTTCGCCAGAATGCACATCCATCATCACCGCTGCCGCGCCGCGTGCGTTCAGCAGCTTCATGCCGCCCAGAAGCACCTGTTCTGTCACCGACTGGATGGACAAATCAAGCGAAAGCTCCAGCGGCACGTCTCCCCGGCCCGGATCGCGCAGCGTGTCGTCAAAGGCCCCTTCAACGCCTGCGACGCCGACGATCTCGGCCGCATGAACGCCTTCACGGCCGAATGTCGTACCGCCCAGAACGTGGGCGGCTAGTTTGCCGTTGGGATAAAGTCGCATCTCGCGCGGGCCGAACATCAGCCCGGGATCGCCGATGTCATGGACCAGCTGCATCTGCTCGGAACTGATGCGCTTTTTGATCCAGATGAACTTTCGTTTGCCGTTGAACTGTTCCAGCAAACCTTGGGCATCAAGATCGGGAAAAATCTGCACCAGTATCTGCGCCACGTGCGCCTTTTCGACCATGAGCGGCGGCTGCGCGTAAAGCGAGTGGGTGATAAAATTTGTGGCCAGAATGCGCCCGTTTCGATCAACGATATCGGCCCGTTGCGCTAGGATCGCAGCGCCGGTCGTCGAGGTGCGCGGCTCGGTTGGCTCGGATGCGGCAAGCACGCCCATGCGCAAACCGACAGAGACAAAGGCCAACAGCAGGAACGCGCCGGTCACAAGCAGACGGCTCTCGGCCATCTGGCGCGCCTGATCACGCATGGCTTCGTGGCGCAGGCGGCGGTTTTCGCGCTCGATAGCGTCAGGGTTTTCGCCGGTCTTGCGTGCGGCGAGAATTCTTGCGAGTGGGCGCAGGGGCGTGCGGATCATTCTGCAGCCTCCAGGATCGCGGCAAGATCAATGGGTTGGACCGTCGGAAAGCCCAGATCAGCCGGGAAGGCTATCTGATCGAGCTGTCCGAAATGTCCTGGCGTCAGCGGCAACAGCCCTAGGCGGTCGAAATTAATATCGGCCAGTTCACGCAGGCGGTCGGGACGGTTGAGATAGGCCCATTCGGCGCGCAGGACGCCAAGTTTTTCACGCAGCCCGGCGATCTCAAGCTGTAACTGTTCGGCCTGGCGCAGCGACTGTTGGGTCTGATAGTTCTGGCTATAGGCCCAGAACGCCAGCGCGATCACCATGAAGCCCGGGCATCCCATCAACAGCCAGCGCATTACCAAGTCTCCCAGGAAACCTGCTTGGGCAGTCCAAGTGTTGTTTTGTCAACCGGCATCGCCGGTGCATTGGTGCGCCGCGCGATACGCAGCCGCGCCGATCGAGCGCGCGGGTTTTCGGCAAGCTCTGCATCATCAGCGGCGATGGCGCGGCCTACGGAGTCAAACCCCGGCGCGCGGCTTGCGGGTTCGGGCGCATAGCGGCTGCCACCGCCGCCGGTATCCGAGCGCTCGGCCAGAAAGCGTTTGACGATGCGGTCCTCAAGTGAATGGAAGCTGACGACCGCCAGCCGTCCGCCCGGCCCGAGCGCGCGTTCGGCGGCTTCAAGTCCTTGCAGCAATTGCCCAAATTCGTCGTTTACCGCGATGCGGATGGCCTGAAAGCTGCGGGTTGCCGGGTGACTTTGGCCGGGCTTTGGCCGTGGCAGGCAGCTGGTGACAATATCTCTCAGCTGGCTGGTTGTGACGATGGGAACAACGCGCCGCTTGGCCAAAATGGAGCGGGCAATGCGGCGCGCGGCGCGCTCTTCGCCATAATGGTAAAGAATGTCGGCGAGGTCGATCTCGCTGGCGTTATTAATCAGATCAGCAGCGGTTGTCCCCTGCTGGCCCATGCGCATATCAAGCGGGCCATCGTTCATGAATGAAAAGCCGCGCTGCGGTTGGTCGAGCTGCATGGAAGAGAGGCCAAGATCGAGCACGACGCCTGCGACCACCTGTGCGTGCTGGTCAAGCTCGGCGAAATTGCCGCGAACCAGTTCAAGGCGCGGTGCGTAGGTCTGCGTCCAGGTGGCGGGCTGGTCAATCACATCCGGGTCGCGGTCGAGCCCGATGACCTTGTCCGCACCGCCATCCAGCAATCCGCGCGCATAGCCGCCCGCCCCGAAAGTGCCGTCGATCCAGGTGCCGTTAATTGGTGCCACGGCTGCAAGCAGCGGGCGCAGGAGAACCGGGATATGTGCAGGTGCGTCAGGCAAAGCTTGCGCAGCGGCTGCCATGCCTAATCTGTCCTGCCCGCATCGAGCAGGGAAAGCGGGTCAAAATCGTCGGGCTGTTCGTCAAGCCAGGCTTCGGTTTTTGACGTCTCTTCGGTGATATAGGTGTCGGGGTTCCAGATCTGAAATCTGTCGCCAGAGGCAATAAAGAATGCTTCGCTCTTCAGGCCGATCTTTTCACGCAGCTTTTGTGGCAGCACCAGACGACCATCATTGTCGACCTCGGTCGGCAGCGACTGGCCGTTTATCAGGCGTTCCGCCATGCGCCGTTCATGCGATCCGCGCTGCATGTTGTCGATGCGCGCATCAACTTCGTCGATGGCCTCGATCGTGTAGCACTCAAGGAATTTTCGCCGGTGATCGCCGTAGACAATGACAAGTTGCGGGCGAAGCCCATCGGTCCACTCGGGATCGCCTGCCTCCAGCACACGGCGAAACAGGGCCGGGATCGATACCCTGCCCTTCGCATCAACCTTGTGGTGGCTTTCACCTCTGAACCGTCGCGCCACTGTCCCTTATGGCTCCTTGATAAATCACCCGATCTCAGGGGCTAAGACGGAAACGGCGGATTGAACTGCTGCCACTGTCCAATCCGCCGCCCTCGTCCCATTTCTGGGTTTGCTCCAGCTGCGCGCGCCACCTGGGGGGATGTCTGCTCGCCCGCGCGCCGGATCTCTTGGTTCGATGAAAGCGGGTGCCTGTATGAAACTGACTTGGGAGATTTAAGGGGTCTTTGTGCCCCGTTATGTTCCCGTCCTCATCGTATGTTCAGGGATGCCATGGGAAAACATGGAAATCAAGGGGAAAAATAGGGAATTGAAAATATTTTGGCAGAGCCAAGGTAGCGCGGGGCGCTCAGATGCGATGATGCCTAATAAAATTCGCATATATGTGCTAATATTCTTGCTTCTTCCTACAATATCTAGCAAAAAGCCCGCCCAAATCCTGTTCCATGGTTTCCCGCTCGGCTGACTGCCTCACATAATCGTCATCGGCGGCATGGTGGGCCGGATTGGGCGAACACCCGCCGATTCGGCGCGAAGTGATTGCTGGACCCATGGTTTCCCACCAGGCCAAATTCAGACGCGGCGTGGGGCCGGAGAATTACCCAGCGTCAGCCATTCCAATCTCGCATACCGGCATTGCCAAAACTGAGGATTGTGCTTGCGAGGCTAAATCATAGGTTACCGGCGACGCGGCGAAATATCCGCACGAAACTTTTAATGAAAGGCTGATCCCATGGCTTATCTGAATAACACTTTTTTTGGCCAATCGCCGTTAATGAGCAAACTTGGCCAGGCGCTGACCAAATTCCGTCAACGCCGCGCCAGAGCGGAATCAATCCGGGTGACAATGCGCGAACTATCCGCGCTCAGCGATCGCGAGCTCGACGATCTGGGCGTCCACCGTGGCGCGATCAGTGAAGTTGCGCGCCGGGTTGCGTCTGAGATTTAGGCGCGCGAAAGTATCAGCGTTCCGCAATTTCGGCTGAGATTCCGCCATGTGCCGACCGAGCGGATGGCCATATCAATGCCGTCTATGTTCGGTGCCTCATCAAGAATGAGGATCACGCCGCCGGGGCGCACCACAGAGGCGTAGCGCGCGGCCATATCCGCCTGGTCGCTGCACGACAGCATGTGCAGCGCGCGATCAAAGAGCACGATGTCGAAGGTGCCTTCGGGCGTCCATGTGCGCAGATCGGCGGCGGGGCCGGTGACGGCCAGGTTTTCGGCCTGTGCCGCCTTGCACATGTCGCGGATGCCTGTCGGCGACAAATCCACGCCCACAACCGAATGGCCAAGCCGCGCGATAAAAAGCGCGTCGCGCCCCTGCCCGCAGCCGATGTCGAGGTCGTGCAGACCGGGCCGATCCAGGTTTCTGAAGCGCGTGACCTCGCGGCCCGGATCACCCAAAGCATTTGGGCCGGCGCGGTAAACTTCTTCATAATCGGTGGCCATCGCCTCAAAACGGCACGTCATCGGCGCTGGTCACAAAACGCGCGACGACCTTTTTGGCACCGGATTTTTCAAAGGCGATGTCCAGCTTGTCGCCTTCGATACCGGTGACGGCACCATAGCCGAATTTCTGGTGAAAGACGCGCTCGCCGATCTGATAGGCCGAGATCGCGTCAAGATCGATGATGGTATTTTTCGCCTCGCTGGGCTGTGATAGACCTCTTTGGCCGAGACGCGCCTGCAGCCGTTTCCAGCCGGGGGAATTATAGCCATCGGCGCGAACCGCATCATCGACGATATTTGACGCGGTGGCTTGCGCGCCATAGCCGCCGTAAAGACCCGGCGGCGTCAGAACGTCAACATGGGCCGGTGGCAATTCGTCGATAAACCGGCTGTGCAGCTGGCTTTGCCACTGGCCATAAACGCGCCGGTTGGCGGCAAAGGATATGGTGCACAGTTCTTCAGCCCGGGTGATGCCGACATAAGCAAGGCGGCGCTCTTCTTCGAGGCCGGATAACCCGCTTTCATCCATGGACCGCTGCGAGGGGAACAGCCCATCCTCCCAGCCGGGCAGAAAGATGGCGGGAAATTCCAGGCCCTTGGCGGCGTGCAGGGTCATAATGCTGATCTTGTCTTCGCCGCCTTCGGTTTCGTTATCCATGATCAGGGCGACATGTTCCAAGAACCCTTGGATATTGTCGAACCCTTCCAGCGCTTTGATCAGTTCCTTGAGGTTTTCCAGCCGACCCGGCGCCTCTGGCGTCTTGTCGTTATGCCACATCCCGGTGTAGCCGCTTTCGTCGAGGATCAACTCGGCCAGCTCGATATGTGCCTTGCTTAACTCAGCCAACTTCTTTTTTGCCGCCAACAGCTCGGCGGCTCGTTCTTCGAGATCGAGCGGAATATCTCCACCATCGATGATTTCAGTGTCTTCAAATGCTTCAATGGTCGTACGGAGACGTTCTATCTCGCCTTCGACGGTCCAATATTGACGCCGCCAGCGGCTAATCGCGGCAACGAACTGTTCGAGTTGACCCTTTGCCCGGCCCTTGATCGCACCCACGGCAAGCAGTTGGCTGGTGGCGTCGAACAGTGAAATGCCCAGCTCACGCGCAGCGATCTGGATGGTCCGCAACCCCCTGTCGCCGACCCCGCGTTTCGGCGTGTTGACGATGCGTTCAAAGGCCAGATCGTCAGCACCGCTGACCACGAGCCGGAAATAGGCCATCGCGTCGCGGATTTCCATGCGTTCGTAAAAGCGCGGCCCGCCGATGACGCGATAAGGCAGACCGATGGTCAGAAACCGATCCTCAAATGCACGCATCTGGTGGGAGGCGCGCACAAGGATCGCCATGCCGTTCAAATCCATCGCGTCCATGCCGCGCGTGCCGCCCTGCATCGCCTCGACTTCTTCGCCGATCCAGCGCGCCTCTTCGTCGCCATCCCAGTGGCCAATAAGGCGGATCTTTTCGCCGTCATCAGCCTCGGTCCACAGTGTCTTGCCAAGCCGCCCCTGATTGGCGTCGATCACGCCCGCAGCGGCCGCAAGGATATGCGGGGTCGAGCGGTAATTCTGTTCCAGCCGGACCACCTTGGCACCCGGAAAATCCTTTTCAAACCGAAGGATATTGCCGACCTCGGCCCCGCGCCAGCCATAGATCGACTGATCATCGTCGCCGACGCAACAGATGTTCTTGTGATCAGCCGCCAGCAGCCGCAGCCACAGATACTGGGCGACATTGGTGTCCTGATATTCGTCTACAAGGATATAGCGGAACCAGCGTTGGTATTGGGCCAACACGTCGCTGTGGTTCTGGAATATCCAGACGACGTGCAGCAAGAGATCACCGAAATCGACGGCGTTCAGGACTTTCAGACGTTCCTGATAGGCGGCGTAAAGATCGGTGCCGCAATTGTTGAAAGCGCCAGCCTCGGCGGCGGGCACTTTGTCGGGCGTCCAGGCGCGGTTTTTCCAGGTATCGATCAGATGGGCGCGCGCGCGCACGGGCCAGCGTTTTTCGTCGATATTTTCGGCCACGATCAGCTGTCTGAGCAGGCGTATCTGATCGTCGGTATCCAGAATGGTGAAATTCGATTTCAACCCGACCAGCTCGGCGTGGCGTCTCAGCAGTTTTACGCAGATCGCATGGAATGTGCCGAGCCAGGGCATGCCCTCGACCACCTGGCCCATCAGCCGACTGACGCGGATTTTCATCTCGCGCGCGGCCTTGTTGGTGAAGGTGACGGCAAGTATTTCGTTGGGTTGCGCCCGCCCGGTGGCCAACAGATGCGCGATGCGCGTGGTCAGCGCCTTGGTCTTGCCCGTGCCAGCGCCGGCCAGCATCAGCACCGGGCCGTCGAGGACTTCCACCGCTTCGCGCTGGGCGGGATTGAGATCGTCGAGATAGGGGGCACCGCGCGCGGCCATGGCCAGCGTCGATAAGGACGGCGCGGCAGCTTCAAGAGCCTGATTTTCGTCGATATCGCTCATCGCGGACGATGATAAATGCGACGGGCGGAAAGGGGAAGGGTTGTTCTTGGAATGTTCACGCGGCGGGGCGCGCGCGGGAATGGGTGCTGGGATCGATTTCATTTGATGAAGTCGGGTCGAAATCTTTTGAAGATTTCGACCCGGACGCTCATCGCACGTCCGGGTGTTCTGACCCCTCGCTCAGGCCGCCGCGCGGCTCATCAGCACCTCATCAACCTGACGCTGCGCTTCCATCTCATCGGCGCCGTTGACCGCCGCCACTTCGCGGGTCAGCCGTTCCAGCGCTGCTTCGTAAAGCTGGCGTTCTGAATAGCTCTGTTCGCGCTGGTCGTCGGTTCGGTGCAGGTCGCGCACAACTTCCGCTATTGCGATCAGATCGCCTGAGTTGATCTTTTGCTCATATTCCTGGGCGCGCCGTGACCACATCGCCCGTTTGACCCGCGCTTTGCCTCTGAGTGTTGTCATTGCTTTGGATACGATATCCGGGCTCGACAACGAGCGCATGCCGACTTGCGTGGCCTTGTAGGTCGGGACCCGCAGCGTCATCTTGTCTTTTGCAAATGCGACAACAAACAGTTCCAGATTAACTCCGGCAACTTCCTGTTCTTCAACCGACACGATCTGACCGACGCCATGGGCGGGGTAGACGACATATTCATTGGGTCGGAAATCCAGTTTCTTCGATTTGCTCATCTAAGGCATTGTCCTTTGGCGTGGGGTTGGGTGCAAAACACCGGCGGGCACATCCGTACTCGCAGTGCATTATCTTTTGTCGTTATTTGGACCGGTTGAGTCGTGGGTCGGTCGGATCCGTCGGCCCTCACAATTTCTGCAGGTGCAATATAGCAAAAAAAACGCCATATTAAAGCCTTGCGCAGAATTTCTGAACTTTCGCCGTGACATGGCGGGGCAGTCCGGGATCAGCCGCCTTCACCTGGGGCTTCAGAGAAATACTTTTCAAGCTTGCCCTCTTCGCCTTCGTGTTCTTCTGCATCCGACGGCGCGTCTTTCTTGGTTATGATCACCGGCCACATTTCGGAATATTTGCGATTGAATTCAACCCATTCCTCGGTGCCCGGATCAGTGTCGGGGCGGATCGCGTCGACCGGGCATTCAGGCTCGCATACGCCGCAATCGATACATTCGTCGGGATGTATCACCAGCATGTTTTCGCCTTCGTAAAAGCAATCCACCGGACAGACCTCGACGCAGTCGGTGTACTTGCAGGCGATACATTTGTCGTTGACAATATAGGTCATGACCCGTGCTCTGGTCTTGAAGTTCAGCAGTCTTGCTAATTCACTGCCGCGGATCATTCAAGGCGCTGATCACGGGAAAGACGCATATCACGGCGGTCTTTCTTGGTCGGGCGGCCTTTGGCGGTGCTCTTGGGCGATGCAGGGGCCATATCGGTTTTCGGCGCGATATCACTGTAAAGCGCCTGCGCCTCTGGCGCGGGGCCACGGCGCGAAGCGATCTTGTTCACCCGTATAACCCGGACGATCCGGCCCTGTGGAAACGTCAGCACATCATCGGGGGCCACGGCGTGGCTGGGTTTTGCGATCCTGGCGGCGTTGATGCGCAGATGGCCACCGGTCACGAGTTTCGCGGCAAGGCTACGTGTCTTGAAAAATCGTGCATGCCACAGCCATTTGTCCACCCGCACAGTCGGGCGCGGCGTGTCCATGTCAGATCTTGTCCTTTAGTCCCATCAACGCGGCAGCAAAAGGATTGTCGGGGTCGATGGCTTTTTCTTTGCGCGGCGGGCGCGCGGAAGATTTTTTGCCGTTTGGCTGAGACACGGGGGCTTTGCCAATCTTGGCTGGGCGTCTCTTGCCACCGCGTTTGGCCTGGCCGTGCGCGGTGTCGTGGTGCCGCTTGGCCAGACCGCCCCATTTGAATATGTAATAATCCTCGATCTGGGGTCCCGCATCCGCCTCTTGATCTTCTGCCTCGGCAACCGCAGGCACCGGGTCAACGGGCTCGGCAGGTTCGGCAGGTTCGGACGGTTCTGCGAGTTCAGGACTGTCGGCAGGTTTTTCAGCGGCTTCGGGAACGATCTTCACCTTTTCGCGCTGCCCTATATCGGCAGAATAGCCCAGCCCGCCCATCAGATCGGCGAATTGCTCGAGCGTCATGCCGGTGATCGACAGCATATCCGCGGTCGCTTCGAAACCTGCCCGGCTGTCTTGGGCGCGCAGCTGATCGGCCAGTCGCTCGAGCATATCAATTCGGATCGCGCGCGATCCCGCCCGGCGATAACCCGACATCGTGTAACAGCCCGCGGGCAAATCAACGACCGGAATGGTGACCAACCCCGGCGGCGGGGCGGAGGGAAATTCGTCGTGGCCCTGAGACAGCGACCACAGCAACAACCGCAACCGCGTCGGGGCCGGTTTCAGCAAAGCAGGCATGAATATCGTGTGCTGGCCGAACCGCAGCCCGTGCTTGCGAAGCTGGCCCCGGGTGTCCTGATCAAGCTCTTTAACCTCGGCGGCCACATCTTCGCGTTTGATCACGCCGAGCGCTTCGACCATTTGATAGGCGAAGCCGCGCACCTGACCGGTCAGCGTTTCGTCATTCTTCAATTCAGTGAGGGGCTCAAAAAGCGTTGCGATCTTGCGATCTATGAAATGCTGTAGACGGCGCTGGATTTTCTGAGCGATGTCGGTGCCGGCTTCTTCCTCAACAAATGGCACTATCTGTGGCTTGGTTTTTTCCGGACCAGCGATGAGTTTGCCGACCGCATGTTCGCCCCACATCAGCCCGCCCTGATCGGTAAAGTCGATCTCGGTATCCGGGGCATTGTAAAACCGGTCAGATCGCAGGTGGAATTCCGGCTTCAATGCAGCCATCGCGGCGGTGCGCAACGTTTTTGCCTCGTCGGCGCTGGCCGAAGCATCCTGGGTAAAGCGAAACCCCTCTAGCCTGCCGACATACTGGCCTTCGACATTCACCTCGCCGTTTGCACTCACATCGGCCACAAGGCTCTCCTTTTGTTTCAACCGGCGCAGCAGGACGGATGTGCGCCGGTCAACAAATCTTTGTGTCAGTGCATCGTGAAGCGCGTCTGACAGGCGGTCTTCTACCGCGCGGGTCGCTTCACGCCAATGAATTTTGTCACCGACCCAGTCGCGCCGTTGCGCCACATAGGTCCACGTCCCGATGAAGGCCAGCCGTTTAGACAACGAGTCGATGTCGCCATCGGTTCGGTCGATGCGTTTGACCTGACGGGCCAGCCAGTCATCGGGCACGGCACCAAGTTCGTGCAAATCCCTGAAAATCCGCTCCAACAGACCGGCATGTTCGGCAGCCGAAATACCGCGAAAATCCGGGATGCGGCAGACCGACCACAATAGCCGGATGTCAGGCGTGTCCTGGCAGCGCGCCCGGATATCATCGATCTCGGCCAGCGATTTTAGCGCCATCAGGTCGTCCGATGCGCGCGTGCGCACCAGCCAGGGATGGTCCGAATTCATTTCCAGCGAGGCGATCAGGCTGTCGATAGAGGTGTAAGACAATTCAGAATTTCGCCACTGAAGTTTGCGAAGCGGCGCAAAGCGGTGATTGGTAATGGCATCGGCGATCTGTGGGGCCAGATTGCCGGCCTTGCCGGTCGTACCAAAGCTGCCTGTATTGGTGTGGTGCCCTGCCCTGCCAGCGATCTGGGCCAGTTCATGGGGCATGAGCGGGCGCATTCTGCGGCCGTCGAATTTGTTCAGCGCTGAAAAGGCAACATGGTTGATGTCGAGATTGAGACCCATGCCGATCGCATCGGTGGCCACCAGAAAATCAACGTCGCCATTTTGGTAGAGCGCGACCTGGGCGTTGCGTGTGCGCGGCGAAAGAGCACCCATGACCACCGCCGCACCGCCCATTTGGCGGCGGACCAGCTCGGCAACAGAATAGACATTTTCGACCGAGAAGCCGACGATGGCCGATCTTGGTGGCATCCGGTTGATTTTCGTATCACCCGAATAGGTCAGGTCGGAGTACCTTTCGCGCGATAAAAAACGTACATCTTCAACGAGATCGCGGATCGCGCCCCTGATCGTTTCAGAGCCCAAAAACAGTGTTTCCTGGCGCCCGTGTGCGTTTAGCAAACGGTCAGTAAAGATGTGGCCGCGTTCGGCATCGGCGCAGAGCTGTATCTCATCGACTGCCAGAAACTCCGGCGACAGGTCCATTGGCATGGCTTCGACCGTGGCAACCCACCAACGTGCGCCCGGCGGCACTATTTTTTCCTCGCCGGTGACCAGTGCGACTGCGCCGGGTCCGCGAATGGCAGCGATTTTGTCATAAACCTCGCGCGCCAAGAGCCGCAGCGGCAGCCCGATGATGCCGCTGGGATAGGCCAGCATACGTTCAATTGCGTAATGGGTTTTGCCGGTGTTGGTCGGCCCAAGAACCGCGGTCACAGTGGGCGTGGCGGGCATATGGCCTAATCCTGGTTGATGCTAAAGTTCGGTGCCGCCGGTCATGTTTTCAAGGCGTTTGATGGCGTCTCTTAGGCCGGGCCTTGAGGGATGTATAGCCTCGATCTGGCGGTTGACTTTCAGCGCCTGCTCGAACTCATCAGTTTGCTCTAGGATCGAAGCAAGGCCCGCCATGGCCCCGAAATGGTTCGGGTTCAGCGCCAGCGTGCGGCTGATGTCAGCAATCGACTGTCCGAAATTACCCGCGTAATAATATGCGGTCGCGCGCGCGTTCCAGCCTTCGGCAAAGCCCGGTGCGTGATCCGTCAGCGCGGTGAGATGATCAATCGCAGTGTCATAATCACCGGCGCGGATTGCGCGGCGGCCGCGGTCCAGCAGCAAATCCATCGCCGCCGAGCCCGAACGCGACCAGATGAGCACCAGTGCATGTTCAAGCTGCATCGCCTCTTCGGTCGGCGCGACCCTAAGTCGTTCCAGCAACTCGGTCTGTTCCTGCGCACCACTTTCGATCGGCAGCCATACAAACAAAAGAATTGCCGCGAGGTTACGATTGAGATTCTTGAGACTCGCTGTCATTTGGGGCTAGTCTAGTCGCATTCGCGAAAATTGCGACAGGGGGACGAGCAAACGCAAGGGAATTTGACGATGAGTGATGTGATTGATGCAGCGGTAGAAGCGTTAAGCGCCAGGATGTCGGACGGTTTCGCCGGGGTTGCCAAATTTGTAATTGGCGATACGGGATCAGTTATGATTGATGCAGATGGCGTGCGGGCAGGTGACGAGGATGCAACGGTGACGCTAACAGCTGATTTGGACACGTTCAAAGCGATGATGGAAGGCGAGCTTGATCCTACATCTGCCTTCATGAGCGGAAAACTTCAGGTCGATGGCGATATGGGTCTTGCCATGCAGCTGGGGGCAGCGCTCGGCTAGAGGCATGCAATCCGCGCCACTTTCCAATGAAATGGCCGACGGCCCCGAGGGCGGTGCGGCATACTGGCTTGGCGCCAGTGACGGCGTGCGCATTCGCGCAGGGCTCTGGCGCGCGGGCGACAAGGGCACGGTATTTATTTTTCCGGGGCGCACCGAATATGTCGAAAAATACGGCCGCGCCGCGACCGATCTGGCAGCGCGCGGGTATTCAACGATCACCATCGACTGGCGCTGCCAGGGGCTTGCGGATCGGCTCACACCTGATCGCAATCTGGGCCACGTCGGAAAATTCAGCGACTATCAGTTGGACGTTGCCGAACTTGTCAAACTGGCGAATTCGCTAGATTGTCCGCGTCCCTGGTATTTGATTGGCCACAGCATGGGCGGCTGTATTGGATTGCGGGCACTGCATCAGGGACTGCCCGTCAATGCCGTCGCTTTTACCGGGCCAATGTGGGGCGTTTCGATCAAGCCGGTCCTGCGCCCGTTGGCGTGGGGTTATTCGTGGTTAACCAAGATCCTGCGCGATGGTCAATCCTACGCGCCCGGAACATTCAAAACCACCTATGTTCTGCTTGAAGCATTCGCCGACAACGTCCTGACCACAGACGCAGACATGTACGCCTATATGGTGCACCACGCACGGGAACATCCCGAGATCGCCATTGGCGGCCCCAGCCTGCGCTGGCTGTTCGAGGCTTTGGTTGAAACCCGCCGGCTTCGCGGCATGAAGGCACCCGAAATCCCGGCGCTAACTTACATGGGTTCTGACGAAAGGGTCGTTGATCCACGACCGGTTCATCAGGTCATGTCCAGATGGCCGGGCGGCGACCTGCACATGGTTGAAAACGCCGAACACGAGATCATGATGGAAACGCCTGCGGTCCGGAAAGAATTTTTTGACAAGGCGGACGCGTTTTTCAGCACGCAACGCGCCGCTTGGGCAGTTGAATCTTTACCGGCCGCAGACATAAGTGTGTCACGTTAATTCCGAGAGGCCCGAATGTTCTCAAATATCTCAACACCCGTCTTTGATGCAAACTCCGCCAGTGGCAGCGACCTGGGCGATCTGCCAGAATGGGACCTGAGCGATCTTTACACAGGTGAAGACGCGCCGGAACTGACCAGTGATAGGAACTGGCTCGAGGGCGAGTGTGCTGATTTCGCCGAGACTTATGAAGGCAGGCTGGCGCGGCTTGACAGGCGCGGAATGCTGGAATGTGTCCGCCGCTATGAGCGGATCGATGTTGTCGCGGGCCGGATCATGTCATTTGCGGGTCTGCGCTATTACCAGAATACGACAGATGCGAACCGGGCCAAATTCATGTCCGATTGCCAGGATCAGATCACGACATATACCACGCCGCTGGTGTTTTTCTCGTTGGAGTTCAACCGGATTGGCGACGCCGATTATGCGGATCTTTTTGGCGGCGATGATGAGCTTGCGCGGTACAAGCCTGTCTTTGACAGGATGCGCGCAATGCGCCCGCACCAGCTGTCTGATGAATTAGAGAAATTTCTGCACGATCAGTCGGTTGTCGGCTCTTCTGCATGGAACAAGCTGTTCGACGAGACAATGGCAGGGCTGCAATTTACGGTTGGCGATGAGGCGCTGAGCCTTGAAACGACGCTGAACCTTTTGAGCGATCACGACCGCGACCGGCGCGAGGCCGGTGCGCGTGAGTTGGCGCGCGTTTTTGGGGATGGGATCAAGTTGTTTGCGCGTGTCCATAACACGCTGGCCAAGGACAAAGAAGTCGAAGACCGGTGGCGTAAGATGCCAAACCCGCAGCACGGCCGCCACTTGGCCAACCATGTCGAGCCGGAAGTCGTCGAGGCGCTGCGCAATGCGGTTGTGGCGGCCTATCCGCGCCTTTCGCACCGATATTACGAGCTAAAACGCAAATGGCTGGGGCTGGACAAATTGCAGGTCTGGGACCGTAACGCGCCGCTGCCGATGGAAAGCGAGCGGATCGTCGGCTGGGACCAGGCGGTGGTGCTGGTGCAGGACGCCTATGCAGGTTTCGACCCCAGGATGGCCGAACTCGCCCAGCCGTTTTTCGCCAAAGGCTGGATTGATGCGGGCGTCAAACCGGGCAAGGCACCTGGGGCGTTTGCGCATCCGACTGTGGTTGATGTGCATCCCTATGTGATGCTGAATTACCTCGGCAAGCCGCGCGATGTGATGACGCTGGCCCATGAGCTTGGCCATGGCGTGCATCAGGTGCTGGCAGCCGATCAGGGCGAGCTTTTGGCCTCAACCCCGCTCACTCTGGCCGAGACGGCCTCAGTTTTCGGCGAAATGCTGACCTTTCGTAAATTGCTGGACAGCGCCAAGGACGCGGATGAGCGCAAAGTGCTGCTGGCTGGCAAGGTTGAGGATATGATCAACACGGTGGTCCGTCAGATCGCGTTTTACGATTTTGAGTGCAAGCTGCACGAGGCACGGCGGGGCGGAGAGCTGACGCCGGAGGCGATCAACGAATTGTGGATGTCGGTGCAGGGCGAAAGCCTGGGACCGGCGTTTGAATTCATGGAGGGTTATGAGACCTTTTGGGCTTACATACCGCACTTCATTCATTCACCGTTTTACGTCTACGCTTATGCGTTCGGCGATGGTCTGGTGAATGCGCTTTACGCCGTCTACGCCGATGGTGCGCCGGGGTTTGAAGAAAAATACTTCGACATGCTGCGCGCCGGGGGATCGAAGCATCACAAAGAGCTGCTGGCGCCATTTGGGCTGGACGCCAGCGACCCGCAGTTCTGGGACAAGGGGCTTTCGATGATATCGGGGATGATCGACGAGCTGGAGGCGATGGAGGACTGACTGTTGGCATTGCGCGGACGATTGTCCCGAATGGTCGGGTTTGTTCGCGAATTGGTGCGTTGGCCGGGCAGATTTGGGCAGGATTTTGGCGGTTGATTGACAGGGTGATGACTGTCCCCTGAATGTGTTTCCTTCACATTGTCTGAGGGGAGCACGATGATAAAATATCCGCACACCGGCGGCCTGATCGCCATTTCCGCGCTGTTGGCCGCGTGCAATCACACCGCCGCACCGCCTGTCACTCCCCCGCCCGGGCCGGCACCTGCATCGTCAAGTGACGGATACGCGACGTCTGCGTCGAACTGGGCGATCGCTGGGCCGACCTTCACTTATGACGCGAAGGTCGCCACGCTTGGCAGTATAAGCACATCGACCCAGACCATCACGATGACCTGGGTTACCGTGCCGTTTGACATGAGCATCACTTACAAAGGTGAAACGATTGCGCTGTCAAACGGCGGCAGCGGCACCGTTTATACTGGCGTGAGCCCCAATTTTCCAAATGGCATTCGGCTTACATTCAGCCATAGCACCGGTGTAGCTGTTGCGATTATGGAGCTCGAGGGGGCAGGTGCGGGCGGATTTCCGGTACCGCCGAATGCCGGTGACACTGGATTTGCCCTATTTGGCGCAAATACATCCGCTGCCGAAGTGGCAGGAATTCCGGCAATCATTGGTAGCGGGTCGGCAACTTATATAGGTCAGACGCTGGGCGAATTGCGGGTGATCCATGATGAAGGCGGCGGCTCTCACGGCTTTGCAACTGCATCTAATGGTTCAGTCTCGGTGACGGCTGATTTTACCGCCGGAACGATTGCCGGGACCATCTCGAGCTTTACTGGAATGACTGAATCAGATGTAGCCTATGCGATCAGTTCTGGTGCAATCGTGACGCTCAGCGGCGGAACCATCAATTTCAACGAGTTTGATGGTACGTTTACCATATCGGGCGCGGATGTCGGCATGAACGGCACCCCGACCGGTACATTTGACGGCATGTTTTATGGTGAAAACGGCGTTCACATCGGTGGAACTTTTGACGCGACAGGCACGACATCAGGCTCAGGCAATACGGCCTATGTTTATGGCGCGTTTTTGGGGAAACGATAAGGCTGATCGCAACGGCGGGCGAAGCGTAAGTATTACTCGCCCCACCGGGCCCACGGGAAAGGCTTATCCTCGGTGGCACCGGTCTGAAAGCGGGCCACATCGCGCAACCAGGTGGCCAGGTCCGCGCCGAAATCGACGAGAAATCCGTTCTTTTCTTTCGTGAACAACATCCACAGCCATTGCACCAGTGCGACGACGACCAGGATCGTCTCACCCAATCCGAACAAGAACGCCAGAACGATCATCCAAAGACCGCGCATCCAGATGCCCTCGGGCGCTTCAAAGCGCTCTTCCGGTTCTTCAATTTCCAGGGGTTTGTCGTCCATCTCGCTCATCGTTTCTGACCTTTCACTAAAATCGGTTGGCCGCAGCGGTCCACCCCGCGCGACGGTAGAATTGCCGTTACATGGTTATCTATGCAGGCTCAAGGATACCGCGTTTTTTCGCCAGTTCTTGCATTTTGACCTGAATTTTTTCGAACGCTCTGACCTCGATCTGGCGGATACGTTCACGGCTGACGCCGTACTGGCCGGATAATTCTTCCAACGTCAGCGGCCGATCTTTCAACCGCCGCTGTAATAGAATGTCCTTTTCGCGGTCGTTCAGGACCGTCAATGCTTGGGCCAGCAACTCGCGGCGGGTATCCAGCTCGTCCTGTTTTTCGTAATCGGCGACGTGGTCGGCATCCTCGTCTTGCAGCCAGTCCTGCCACTGCGTCGAGCTGTCGCCTTCGGTGCCGATTTGAACATTCAGCGAGGCATCGCCGCCTGACATACGGCGGTTCATCGACACAACTTCGTCCTCGGTCACGCCAAGATCATGGGCGATGCGGGCGACGTTTTCGGGACGCAAATCGCCATCTTCAAGCGCACCGATGCGCGCTTTGGCCTTGCGCAGGTTGAAGAACAGCTTTTTCTGCGCGCTTGTCGTGCCGAGTTTTACCAGGGACCACGAGCGCAGGATATATTCTTGGATTGAGGCGCGAATCCACCACATCGCATAGGTAGCCAACCGGAAACCCTTTTCCGGATCAAAGCGTTTGACCGCCTGCATCAGCCCGACATTGGCTTCGGAAATAACCTCAGCCTGGGGCAATCCATAGCCGCGATAGCCCATGGCGATCTTGGCGGCCAGCCGCAGATGGCTCGTCACCATTTGATGAGCGGAACCCGAATCTTCGTGATCCACCCAGCGTTTTGCCAGCATGTATTCTTCTTCCGGCTCGAGCATCGGAAATTTGCGGATTTCCTGTAAATAGCGGTTTAATCCCTGTTCCGGGGATGGGGCCGGTAGGTTTGCATAGTTACTCATGTGCGTCTTTGGCCTCTCTGTCCCTCGTCAATGTTACGAGGCTTAACTTTATTTAGGTGCCCGCCCGATCAGCGTCAAGGGGCGGCGGAAATCTTGCAAACGCCGGGCTGAGCGGAAACAGTTAAGAATTCGTGAATGCCGGGCGTTGCAATTCAAATCAACCACGAAAAGCCACCTTACAGGCGCGCGCCGGGCGTGTCAGCGGTGATCACGAAGAATTTAGCGCAAAGCATCAACCAGGGCGGCGAGATCGGCAGGCAGTTCAGCAGTGAATTCCATGAACGCTTTGGTGTGGGGATGCACAAAGCCAAGCGTTTGCGCGTGCAGCGCCTGGCGTGGAAAGGTACTGGCCGCCGCGGCACCTGCCTGGCCAATCGCGCGCGCCGACAGCTTGCGCCGCCCGCCATAGGTCGCATCGCCGATCAACCCATGGCCGATATGGGCCATGTGCACGCGGATTTGATGGGTTCGCCCGGTTTCGAGCTGGCATCGGACGAGCGCAGCAGCGGCTGGATGGCCGAACTTTTTGGCAACCTGCACGCGGGTGATGGCGTGGCGACCGCCATGAAATGTGACCGCCTGGCGCTGGCGATCAGTTCGATGACGCTGCAAACCCGACGTAACCCTGACGATATTGCCAGGCTCAAAGCTAACCCCGCGCACCCCTTTTAGGCGCGGGTCTGCGCGGTCCGGACAGCCTAAGCAAACGCCCAGATAAATGCGCCGAACGTCGTGACTCTCGAACTGCGCGGCCAGGCCGTGATGAGCAGCGTCGGTTTTGGCGACCACGAGCAGGCCAGAGGTGTCTTTGTCTATGCGATGGACAATGCCGGGGCGCCGTTCGCCGCCGATCCCGGCAAGCCGGTCGCCGCAATGGGCCAGAAGCGCATTGACCAGTGTGCCGTCGGGCGTGCCGGGTGCCGGATGCACGACCATCCCGGCATGCTTGTTGAGCACGATCAGTTGGTCATCTTCGTGCAATATATTGAGCGGAATGTCCTGGGCAGCGATCTGGGTTTCGGAAATATCAGCCACCACAATGACAATGTCTTGGCCTTCTGCGACTTTGGCTTTTGCGCTTGTTACCGGTTGGCCCGCAATACTGACCGCCTGATCGGCGATAAGCGCGGCGATGCGCGAACGCGAAAGTGCGGCGTGGTCTGGCACATCGCGGGCCAGTGCCTTATCAAGCCGCGAGGGCGGATTTGGCCCGATTGTCACACGGATTTCGCGCGGGGACATGGATCAGGATACGTCCGATATGAAGGCCGAACCGGCCCAGCTGAAGTTTCTGCGGCGCCTGGTGACCACGCTGACCGCTGTGATGATTTTCGGCCTTCTAACGATCGTGGGGCTGCTTGTCATCCGCGTCTTGCCTCTGGGCGGCGTGGCGCTGCCCGATCAGATCACCCTGCCCGATGGTGCCAAGGCGACCGCCTTTACACGCGGGCCGGATTGGTATGCGATCGTAACTGAAAACAATGAAATACTGGTATTTGACGCAACGACCGGCGTTCTAAAGCAGCGTATTCTGATTACGGATTGAGCGACTTTCGGTGGCTGGTGGTACGGGAGTCGGCCTGGTGCCGGGTTCCCATACTTGACCGATTGCTGCCTTGTTATGTCCAAAATGATTAGCTAACTGCGACGCATAAGTGGACTATCACACACAAATCGAGCCGCCGGCAAATGTCCGACAGAACCCCAATTTCCACGCCTCGACGCATATTGCGTGGCCTCCTGCTGATCCTGATCGGCATCGTCTATGGGTTTTACGCGAATTTCTATCACTGGTGGGTCGCCGATCGCATATTTCAAGTTCATGTGGCTTTCGAGGCGGTGCTATCCGATTTGAGGAGACCTTGGTATTTGTCGCTGGAACCGTCGGATACAAACTTGGAAATCTTCGACGGCGATGCCTTGGCGCCAGGATTGGTTTTGATCGCGGGCGTTACTGCGGACGATCAGAACTATATCGATATCATCGACCGCGCAGGTGAGATTGTGCATTCTTGGCAGCCAAATTGGTTTGACATTTGGCCGAATGGACCGGAGGGCATCCCAAGTGAACGGCTGCCGAAAAAATTGCCCGGCGCAATTCTGCACGGCGTTCAGATCGCTGAAAATGGCGATGTAATTCTAAACTACTAATTTTTGTCGACCATCCGGCTAGACGCGTGCGGCAACGTCAAGTGGCGTCTGGGCAATCTTGGACATCATGCGGTTGATCTTGCTGATGACGGCACAATCTGGGTTGGCTCAGAGCGGTGGTTGGTTGTCGGCCCATCAAGTTACGAAAACCAAATTGGGCCAATGAGTTCCTGGGCCATCGAGCAATTGGATCAGGATGGCAACCAGCTCCAAAAGAAAGAAATATTCGAGATTTTGGTGGAAAACGATCTGCGTGGTCTGATGCACTTATCGACGCTGGATAATATGCGCACCGAGGTTGTATCCGACACGCTTCACCTGAACGATGTCGAAATTTTTTCATCACTTGTACTCACGCGTCGTAAAGATTGATGCACGGACCGGCGCGCATAGTGTGTTTTTCAAGGGTGAGGGCAACGCGCGTTTCTATTCAGAAACGCTCGGACGCCAGCAACTCCTGCCGAACGGCAATCTGATGTTAACATCAGGTCATGAGGGCCGCGTCATGGAGGTCGGCCCTGACGGGCGTTTGCTGTGGCAATATTTCAATATCGTGGACGAAAATTACACCGGGATCGTGACAGAGGGTCATGTCCTGCCGGAAAATATGGATCGGGATTTCTTTGAAAATCATCGCAAATCCTGCGAAAATACGTGAAATGGCAGAGCGGAAAGAAACAAGATGATGGCTATGAAAACGAGACTTGCATCCCTGACGGCAGTTCTGGTGCTGTTGGGCACGCCGGCTATGGCCTATATCGGGCCCGGCGCCGGATTAGGGGCAATCGGCACGGTTATCGCGGTAATCGGCGCGGTCTTGCTGATGATCGTTGGCTTTGTCTGGTATCCGCTCAAGCGCCTGCTCAAACGAGGCAAGAAATCCTCTGAGCCTGCCGCCGAGGACCAATGATCGTTGTTTCAGCCGCTCTGGCGGTTGCGGCATTCGTCATAGGTTTTCACATATTCCGGGTCGTCCCGACTGCTAGCGGTATCGTGCAACTGGCGCGCGGCGCGACTGCGGTGATGTCAGACAAATCCCTGGCGGATGAGGAAAAGGAAAAGGCGGTTCAAAAAGCGGCGCTGTCGATGCTGGGCACCGCGTTTTCGATTTTCTGGCGGATCGCGGCCACGATGATCTTGACCATATTCCCGATCTATCTGGCCGATTGGATTGGATTGGTGACAGCCGCAGACGTATTTTCCTACCTTGCCCGGGTCGACGTTATTGTCGGCGCCAGTGTTTTGGTCGGGGCGAGCCTGTGGATCTGGTCGCGCCGACCCAAATCAAAATCTGCATATTCGACGATGGACCGGCTCGTTCACCGGATCGCCTTTGCCGCCCCGTTTGTACAGGTGACGGCGGCGGATCTGGAAGACAGCATGTTTGCCAAAGCATTCAACTCGATTGACGACAAGCCGCCGGTTTTCATAACCTCACTTCCGCGGGCGGGAACCACGATTGTCCTGAATGCGTTGTCAGGATTGCCGGGCGTCGCGACGCATCTCTATCGCGATATGCCGTTTGTCATGGCCCCCATCCTTTGGTCAAAATTTTCGCGCGGGTTTCAGAAGGACAGCAGCCTGCACGAACGCGCCCATGGTGACGGGATCAAGATCGGCTATGACAGCCCGGAAGCCTTTGAAGAGATGATCTGGCACCATTTCTGGCCCAACCATTTCCGTGAGAATGAGATCGCTTTGTGGGGTGAAGCCGACACAAATGCCGAAGCCACCGATTTCATGAGGCACCACTTCCGCAAGATCATCGCACTGCGTGCTGGCCCTGGCGGACGCTATGTGTCCAAGAACAACGGCAATTTCGCGCGGCTGGATTTTCTGGGCGCGATGTTTCCCGATGCCACTGTGATCGTGCCGGTTCGCGAGCCCGCCGAACACGCGGCATCGCTGTTGCGCCAGCACCAAAACTTTCTGGCCCAACATGCAAGCGATCCGTTCATCTGGCGCTATATGCGGGATATTGGACATTTTGAGTTTGGTGCGTTGCATCGGCCAATCGCGTTCGAGGGTTTTGCTGAGCTTGCAGGCGAACACGCGCCCGATAGCCCGAATTACTGGCTGGCATATTGGATTGCGGTGATGAGCCATGTGGCCGCGCGTTCGGGCAAGCTTGTGATCCTGCCCGACGCAAAATTGCAAGGCGATCCGCAAGCGGTGATGGAGCTGGTCTGCGAACGGGCCGGTATTGGCCCGCAGAGTGTCGATTTCACCCGCCATTTCCACAAGATAGACCCGCAGAGTGTCGATTTCACCCGCCATTTCCACAAGATAGACAAACGCGCGGATGAAACTGTGTTTGATGCCGGGATGTTGCGGCGTGGTCGCGCGATTTATGACGAATTGAATGCTGCGCGCGACTAAAGCGGGCTATTGGATCAGCCGACAGTATGAATTTTCACGAAAACTCTTTGGCGGGAAAATTCTTCGATAAGAATTTTCGCACTCGGATTTAGCGTAGTTTCTTTCGGAGATGGTACCGCCTTCCAGACTTGAACTGGAGACCTCTGGATCCACAATCCAGCGCTCTAACCAACTGAGCTAAGGCGGCACTAAGCGGCTCGTTTAGCGAGCAGTTAGGTCAAATGCAAGCGGCACCACCCGCCCAAACGGGCGGGTCCATAGTGCCAGATTGGCGCTAACCGGAACCGCCCATTCCGCCTTTGCGGCGAAGCAGAACCACCAGCGCCAACACTATTGCGATTCCAATCAGCGCATTCGGCCCGATCGCGCCCACCAAAATCGTCAGATTGGAAACCACCGAAATAACGTAAGCACCGGATTCCTCCCCCAGCAAGAGATAGACAAGCACAATGAAACCGACCAATACCAGACCGGTCTCGGTTACCTGCAGGAATACGTGCCGGATGCTGCGCATCAGGCGCGTAAATCTTTCCATCTCGCCTTTCCCTTCGCCCGGGGGAGGTTAATCAATCAGGCGCGGTTCTGGAACAGCCAGATTACGATACCAAGGGCGATCAGCCCTGAAAGACCGGCACTGCCGAGCTGGTTCACAAGTGCAGTTATGTTACCGACCACGTCACCGAGAAACGCCATATTTGACGGACCCACCAAGAGCGAGGCCACGATGGCGAGCGCCAGAAGCGCGATACCAATTTCAGTGACTGCCCTAATAGTATTTTTTGCATTATCGAACATGGTTTCCATTCCTGTCCCATTTTCGTTTTCGACACCCATGACAGGATGTCGCACTGAAATGTCGCGGGCGGTCTTTTGTTGAGTCAACTTTATTCTGGCAAATCAGCCAAGTATTGAGCGAAACAGCACCTTTATGGCGAAAATTGGTGCAAAATTGATACAAAACTAGCCGCAAAATATGTGTTCTGAGGATGGTGATATCGGGGGCGGCGGCCGGTGCTCCAGCAAATCGGATGGCAGATTTGCCATTGAACGCGGTGGTCAAACAGGATTGTCTGGGCGGTGGTTTTCCAATGCGATCGGAGACGGCGATGGGTATCGACAGCGAGCGTGACATTGAAGCGAATTTTCAGATCGGACCGACCGATCAGGGGATGGTTCGCCTTTTCGTTTCGACCGGGGACGGGGTTGAGATTCCCATGGATTTCAACCCAGACGAGGCCGACGAGATTGCCGAAGAAATTCGCGCCGCGGCTCTGCGGGCAAGGGTTGCACGCAAGGGGTAACGCGGTTTTTACTCTTGCGGTTCACGCAGCACGGCAACGCCGGGATCCCGCCAACCCTGCAGCCTTTGCATCGCGGTTCGGGCAATTTTTCGGATCAATACCTTACGCCGCGCCGCTGACAATTTGGTTTCCGGCCCCATTCTGACGATTTCAGCATTATAGCCATCGGCCACGATCAGCCCGCTGCCCTGAGGCAAAAGTTCGGTTGGAAAGTCCTCATCAACGGCCCAAAAATACCGGTCACACCATTCAAGATAACCATCCCATTTGGTATCTGACTGGAAATCAACGCGACTGGATTTGCATTCGATCACCCATATTTCGCCTTTGCGTCCAAGCGCAATGACGTCCACGCGCTTGCCGCGCTCGGGCACGAACTCTTCAAGTCCAAAATAGTCATGGTCCGGCAAATGACGACACACACCGCGGGCAAGCAATTGGCCCGGCTGCAGTTTCGTCATTCCATTGGTCACGGTCATGGCGGTGATTTTTGAACAAAAGAAGAACAAATGTAAAGCGCGACGGGCTCTGGCATGTCGGGCCTTGCCGTGCGTCAGGTCGCACATTACTTATGGCGCTGGCGGTACTGCCCCTTTTGTGATTGGCCCAATTCCGGTGGCCTTACTCAAATCCGAGGGAGCTGGCTCTGTCCGGATCGTGGTCCGGTTATCTGGTGCCCACCTGTTAGCTCAGGTCCTCGGGAATTTACGTGCCCGCACGGAGCGGGCGGTCCGCCACCAAATTGCTAGGGCGCGTTTGCTTCAAAACATTCCGCGCGCCGCTCGCGCGCCATGTGATCCAGGACCGCATTGACGAATTTCGCTTCCTTGCCCTGCGCAAAAAAAGCGTCGGCGATGTCCACATATTGAGAGATGACAACCTTGGGCGGCGTCGCGCCGTCCT
The DNA here is from genome assembly GCA_965216135.1 of Paracoccaceae bacterium. GTDB lineage: Bacteria > Pseudomonadota > Alphaproteobacteria > Rhodobacterales > Rhodobacteraceae > CBDCFL01. The sequence continues at coordinate 893,436 of CBDCFL010000024.1, read as the reverse complement.
CAAGTTCCGCACCCGCGGCGCGAAAAAGCGCGCGCAGGGTCGGATCGATGCGGGCAATCGGCCATTTCGCCACCAGCGCGCGATCGGTCAGCTGGTCGATGGCGGCCTGGTAATTGACGGCATCCTCCATGATTTGCTGAAAGAATTCCGGATCACCTTCGACAAGCTCGCCGCCACCCAGATCGGCACCAAAACGGTGGTCTTTGAACTCCTGGACAACGTGATCAAGCGATTGCGCGCTGGCCTCCATCTGAAAGAGCGCCTGGACCGCATAAAGGCGCGTGGCCGATCTTGATTGCCGATTGCCAGATCTGCTGGCCATGATCAGGAACCGGACCCAGCCACGTCGAATGATCCTGGATGAAATCCCGCGCCCATCCTGGCGCCACGCCAGCGCCGCGACAGGGCAATCAGGTGCAATGCCGCCGCCGCCGCGCCGCCACCTTTGTTCAATCGCGCTGGATCGGCGCGTTCCTCGGCCTGGCCGATGTTCTCGACGGTCAAAATGCCGTTGCCAATGCACAGGCCCTGCAGGCCCAAATTCATCAATGCCCGGGAACTATCTGCGCAAACAGTTTCGTAATGTGTTGTGGCGCCGCGGATGACGCAGCCCAGAGCGACATATCCATCGAAATTGCTGTCGCGCTCGGCGATGCCGATTGCGACCGGCACTTCGAGCGCACCTGGAACTTCGGCCAATTCGTGGGCCGCCCCCGCCTTTTCCAGAGCCTCGCGCGCGCCTTCGACCAGTCTATCGGCGATCTGGCGGTAAAATGGCGCGACTACCATTAACACCTTGACCGGTTTGTTGAACGCGGGCAGCGGCAAGTCGTTTTGCTCGGGCGTGGCGACCATTGCCTATGGCCCCCTGGGAATGGGCTGGGTCGCTTCGATGGAAAGTCCATAAGCCTCAAGCCCGATGACCTTGGGCGTGGGCGAATTTGACAGAAGTATCAGGCGCGATAGTCCGAGTGCTGCCAGGATTTGCGCGCCTAACCCGTATTGGCGCAACGTTTGCGGCGACACCTCGCCTTCGGTCACCAGTTTCATATGTGTGTCGCGCAATAGCACGACGACGCCTCTGCCCTCGGCACCAATAACCCGCATGGCGTTTTCGAGATCGGACGACAGGCGCCCAATTCCAAGCGCGTCCCTCAGTGTATCATGGGCGTGCATGCGCACCAGAACCGGCGCGTCCGTGGCGATGTCGCCCTTGGTCAGGACGATGTGTTCGGCGCCATGGGTTTCGTCGGCAAAAATCCGCATGTTCCAGTCGCCACCAAAGGCCGATGTGACGGCCTGTTGGCTCTGCTCGCGCACCAGATTGTCGTGGCGGCGGCGGTAAGCGATCAGATCGGAAATGGTTCCGATCTTCAGGTTATGACGCTGGGCAAAAGCGACCAGATCGGGCAGGCGCGCCATGGTGCCGTCTTCGTTCATGATCTCGCAGATCACGCTGGATGGGTTCAGCCCGGCAAGGCGTGCAATATCGACGGCCGCCTCGGTATGGCCAGCGCGAACCAGAACTCCACCCATTTTCGCACGCAGCGGAAAGACGTGGCCGGGTGTTGCGATGTCGGCACCGGTGGCGGCACTATCGATGGCCACCGCCACTGTATGTGCCCGGTCATGGGCGGAAATGCCGGTTGTCACGCCCTCGCGCGCCTCAATCGAGACGGTAAAGGCGGTTTCGTGGCGCGAGGAATTATACGATGACATGAGCGGCAGGCCGAGCGCGTCAATACGGTCGCCCGGCAGCGACAGGCAGATCAGCCCGCGCCCGAAAGTGGCCATGAAGTTTATCGCGTCCGGGGTGGCCATTTGTGCGGGTATCACCAGATCACCTTCGTTTTCGCGATCTTCGTGATCTACGAGAATGAACATCCGGCCGTTGCGCGCATCGTCGATTACCTCGTCGATGGCCGAAACCGCGTCGCGCCAGTTTTCTTCAACCGGGCCAGGTTTTTCAAATGTCATCTTCGCATCTTCTCGTATCTGTCAGCGGCAGATACCCCAGCGAATTTGTAAAGGCCATAGCCGGATTGCCGGCTGCCAGCCGAAAATCTGGGCGCGAAGCACATTATCACTGTCCGCGGGCGGCCCGGAAATCCGCTTATCGCGCACGCACTATCGGGCTGTTCCAACGACGTGCGCCGGCGTTTTGCAAAGCGCCCTCGACCACGGGCTGGCCTGCCTTTTCGGTTAATATGGCCGCGCCAATCGCGCGCAGTTTGCCGGCGTCGATCATCAGGCAAGGCCCGGCGGCATCCGGCACCTTGGCCGAAGCAATCACCACATCGGCGCTCATGCATTCATGCACGGCTTTTTCACCGGCACCGCGGCCGGTCAAATGGGTCACCCGGATATTTCCGAGCTGAAATACCCGCCGGCCGGACTTGCCGCTCATACCCTCGCGCACGAAAGCGGCTTTCTGATCGGCTGCGTCGCCAACGTTTTCCAGCCAGCTTTTGGCGGCGAACCCCTCGCCTTTTGCTTTGCCCACGGCGCGGCCCTGACTGGTTAGCAGGCCGACAAGGCCACCGGTTTCGGAAATCAGAACAGGAGGACGCTCGGCGGCTGCCCAAAGGACAAAGCCAAGAGCGATTGGGGCAATCCCAACCGCACGCCACAAAACCGTCGCGCGCCACAAAATTAAAAACAATGCCCCGAGCGCGATGAGCGGCAGCACCTGCTCGGGCGGCGCAGGGACATAGGTGCGCGCGCCCGGCAATTCCGCAACCAAGCGCGCAACGAAAAGGATCCAATTAATCCCAACGCCCATCAAACCCAGCCCGATCCAGGCCAGGCCCGCTGCAGACAACAACGCCGCCAAGACAGCCGCGGGCATCACGATCAGACCCATCACCGGCACCGCGAGCAAATTCGCCAGCAGCCCATAGTCGGCAATGCGGTTGAAATGCGCGGCGGCGACGGGTGCGGTTGCGGCCCCTGCAATTGCCGAAGAAATGAAGACCGCCAGAACCGGTCGTACCCAGCGTGGAATGCGCTGCCAACTTTCGCCGCGTAGCGCGCCAAATGCGGCGACCAGAGCCGTGGTCGCGGCAAATGACATCTGAAATCCGGGCGTCATCAGTGCTTCTGGGGTCCAGACAAGAACGATCGTGGCCGCAACGACCACCGCGCGAAGCGTCACCGCGCGGCGATCCAAAAGCACCGCAACAAGCATGACGGAGACCATGATGAAGGCGCGCACAGTTGCGACATTGCCGCCCGACAGTGCAAGGTAAGTCGCACCCGAGAACAGCGCTGAAATTGCTGCGATTTTTCGAACCGGCCACCGCAAGGCGAGCGGCGGGATTGAGGCCAATCCGTATCTGACCGCGGCGAATACAAAGCCGGTCAACAGACCCATATGCAGGCCCGATATGGCCAACAGATGGGCAAGGTTTGACGCGCGCAGATGCTCCAGCACAGCTCGGCTGATCGCGGTTCTGTCGCCGGTGGTGATGGCGGCCGCAAAGGCACCGGTATCGCCGGGCAAAGCTGTCTGAACCCTGTCGGCTATCTGTCGGCGCAGGCGTGCAATCTTCAGACCTGCCTTGCCGCTTGATGCGGGCACCAGGGCCAGAACCGGCGTTCTGGTGTAGCCGATTGCGCCAAGCCGCTTGAACCAGGCCTGGCGTTGAAAATCAAAGCCGCCCGGCTCTACCGGACCGGGCGGTGGTGACAGATGGCCCGTCAAGATCACCGTCAAGCCCGGTTCGGGCACGATAAACCCTTGCGTGCCGTGCATCGAGACGCGGACACGCCGGGGCGTGCGGCCAGGTGCGAACCGTTTGAGCGCGACGCGGTCAAGCGTAAGGCGCACCGCATCTGATGCGGAGCGATCGATATGGACGATCCGGCCTTCGATTGGCCCGTAGTAGCGAAAATTCAGTACCGGGCCGGCAACATAATGCGCGCGAAACCCGGCGAGCAATGCGCCCAGCCCCACCAGGATCACAGCCGCCGCCAGGGGGCGCCAGTTTTCACTGATCCGGCGCGCCAGCGCAGCACAGATCAGCAATATCGCCACCAGTGCCAGCCAATGGGCAGGCGACGGCTCAAACCGTACGGAAAAGTATGCGCCGATGCCAATCGCCAGACACACGGGCACCCATTCGGACAGATGTCCGCGCTGCGGGGCCAGGCCCAGGCGCAAATCCTTTAAAATCGGGCGCACTTGTCCTACTTGGGTTGATTGACTATGCAACCGCCACGCTATTTCTCATATGGTTTCTGAGAGGTTAATGCACCCGATGGCCGAGGCCCCTGTTGTCACGCGAATTGCGCCCTCGCCAACGGGGGATATGCACATCGGAACGGCGCGCACGGCGCTGTTCAACTGGCTTTATGCGCGCGGGCGGGGTGGTCAGTTTCTGCTTCGCATCGAGGACACTGATCGCGCCAGATCGAGCGACGAAGCGACGGAAAAGATTCTGGCCGGGCTGCGCTGGCTGGGGCTGGATTGGGACGGAGAGCCAGTCAGCCAAGTCACCCGCGCGCCAAGGCATGTTGAGGTTGCCCACCAGATGCTTGCCTCGGGGCACGCCTACAAGTGTTTCTCGACACAGGCAGAGATTGAAGACTTTCGCGCCAAGGCGCGCGCAGCCGGTCAGTCAACGCTGTTCCGCTCGCCCTGGCGCGATACTGACCCGGCAAATCATCCCGATGCGCCTTATGCAGTTCGCATCAAAGCGCCGCGCGAGGGAAAGACAGTGATCCACGACGCCGTGCAGGGCGATGTGGTGATCAAGAACGACCAGCTTGATGACATGATTTGTTTACGTTCTGACGGTACGCCCACATATATGCTGGCCGTAGTTGTCGATGATCATGACATGGGCGTTACACATGTGATCCGAGGCGATGACCATCTGGCCAATGCAGCCCGCCAGTTGCTGATTTACCGGGCGATGGATTGGCAGGAACCGGTTTGGGCGCATATCCCGCTGATCCATGGGCCGGACGGCAAGAAATTGTCCAAGCGACATGGCGCAACGAGCGTCAGCGAATACCAGCAGATGGGATACCCTGCTGCCGGTATGCGCAATTACCTTGCGCGGCTTGGCTGGAGCCATGGCGACGATGAGTTTTTTAGCGATGACCAGGCGCGCGACTGGTTTGATCTGGATAATATCGGCAAAGCGGCGGCGCGGTTTGATACCAAAAAACTGGAACATATCTGCGGGCAGCATATCTCCGCGAGCGAGGATGCCGACCTGACCGCGGAAGTCGAGGCTCTATTTGCCGCGATTGGCCACCGAGCGCTGAGCCCGGCCCAAGCGAGCGACCTGACCAGGGCCATGTATTGCCTGAAATCCGGCACGAAGAACCTGTTGCAACTTGTCGATAAAGCCAGATTTATCTTATCTAAAAGGCCGATTGGTTACGACGAAAAAGCGCATCAGCAACTGGATGCGGTATCCATTGGTATACTGAATCAATTGACGCCGCAGTTGCAAGATGCTAGCTGGGACCGCAACACGCTTGAGGCCATTGCGGCATCGGTATCCGAGGCTAATGGCATCAAATTTGGTAAGCTCGCTGGACCAATTCGAGCAGCGCTCGCGGGCCGAACCGCCACTCCCAGCGTATTTGACATGATGCTGGTGCTGGGTCGAGACGAGACTATGGCGCGGCTAAACGACGTGCAGGGGAATATTGCCCCTGACGCATACTAAAATGTCGCCGCCGTCAGAGCGGCCTGACCAGAGGATAGCCAATGCTTGACGACAATAAATCCGCCACGCTGAGCATTAACGGGCGGGATATCGAATTGCCCATTCTGAGACCGACGGCGGGCCCCGATGTCGTGGATATCCGTAAACTTTACGCGCAGGCAGGCGTTTTCACTTATGATCCCGGCTTTACCTCGACGGCCAGCTGCGACAGCGCCATCACCTTTATTGACGGCGACAAGGGTGAACTGCTGCACCGTGGCTATGACATTAGCGAACTGGCCGAGAAAAGCCATTTTCTTGAGGTCTGCTATCTGTTGCTCTACGGCGAATTGCCGACCGGCGCGGAGCTGGAGGATTTTGAGTTTCGGGTGACCAACCACACGATGATCCACGAGCAGATGCACTATTTTTTCCGTGGCTTCCGGCGCGATGCGCATCCGATGGCAACGATGGTGGGCGTAGTTGGTGCGGTGTCGGCCTTTTACCATGATTCCACCGATATATCCGACCCCTGGCAGCGCGAGGTGGCCTCGATCCGCCTGATCGCGAAAATGCCGACAATTGCGGCGATGGCCTATAAGTTTTCAATTGGACAGCCGTTCGTTTATCCACGCAATGATCTGGATTATGCATCCAACTTTTTGCGCATGTGTTTTGCTGTGCCGTGCGAGGAATATGAGGTAAATCCGATACTCAGCCGGGCGATGGACCGGATATTCACGCTGCATGCTGATCATGAACAGAATGCGTCAACTTCGACCGTGCGGCTGGCCTCATCTTCGGGGGCCAACCCGTTTGCCTGTATCGCCGCCGGGATCGCTTGCCTTTGGGGGCCTGCCCATGGCGGGGCGAACCAGGCGTGCCTGGAAATGCTGCGCGAGATCGGCAGTGTTGACAGGATCCCTCAGTATATCGATCGGGCAAAAGACAAGGATGACCCGTTCCGGCTGATGGGATTTGGCCACCGGGTTTACAAGAACTTCGACCCGCGCGCCAAGGTCATGAAGCAATCGGCTGATGAAGTGCTTGATCTGTTGGGCATCGAAAACAACCCGACCCTGCAGGTGGCCAAGGAGCTTGAAAAACAGGCCCTGGAAGACCCATATTTCGTTGAGAAAAAGCTTTTCCCGAATGTCGATTTCTACTCCGGCATCATCCTTGAGGCGATGGGCTTTCCGATGGGGATGTTCACCCCAATATTTGCGGTCTCGCGCACAATCGGCTGGATTTCGCAGTGGAAAGAGATGATCGAAGACCCCGAGCTTAAGATCGGTCGACCGAGGCAGCTTTACACAGGCGCGGCGCAGCGCAATTATGTGGATGTCGAGGATCGGTAAAATCCGGCATTACCGGGTCGCTGCGCATAACGTGACCGGTCAAATATGAATAGCTTGGTTTTGTCAATTTCGCACTTACTTTAATGGCGCGCGCGCTTGGCGACCTAGCCACGTGCGAGCGTCACCGAAACGGCGATACCGGGGGAGCAAATGGAAACTGAATTCACACCGTGGCTGTCATTGGGTGGCGGCTTTCTGATCGGGCTTGCGGCCTCGCTGTTGATGTATTTTCGCGGCCGCGTATTCGGGGCGACCGGGATACTCTCGGGCTTTATTGTCCCGGAAAGCGCAGACGATTGGGCGTGGCGCGGCGTTGTCATTGCGGGCATGATCAGCGGACCGCTCGCGGTTCTGGCTATAACCGGGCAGATGCCCCTGGTGCAGATACCGATCTCAACCGCTGCGATTATTATCGGTGGTGTCATCGTCGGCATCGGGGTGACGTTCGGCAACGGCTGCACCAGTGGCCATGGCGTTTGCGGCATCGCGCGCTTTAGCCCGCGCTCGGTGGTGGCGACGGTTGTTTTCATGGCCGCGTCATTTGTCACTGTCTATGTCATCAGGCATGTGATCGGGGGGATATGATATGAAAATCATAACCACGTATCTCTTTGGGCTGATCTTTGGCATCGGCATTTCAATCTCAGGCATGGCTAATCCCGCTAAAGTGCTGAACTTCTTTGACATTGCCGGCACTTGGGATCCGAGTCTTGCCTTTGTCATGGGCGGTGCGCTGGCGGTTGCGCTGGTTGGCTATCGAGTGGCGTTCCGGCGTCCGTCGCCGGTGTTTGAAACGAATTTTCACCTGCCGACATCGCGCCTAATTGATGCACGCCTTGTCGGCGGATCAGCGGCCTTTGGCGTTGGCTGGGGGATCGCGGGCTTTTGCCCCGGCGGGGCCATTCCGGCGCTTGGCACCGGTATCACCGATGTGTTCATCTTTGTCGCGGCAATGGTGGCGGGCATCTGGATCGCCAAATTTTGGCAGCAAAATATGCCGCGGCGCCAGGCCCCGGCCGTCTGAAGATGAAAGAGCGACAATGACCCGCCCAGTCGATATGTCGATCAGCCCAGAGGTCATGGCCTTTTTCGATGAGGTCACAAACACCATCAGTTATATCGTCAAAGACCCGGACTCGGACGCTTGCGCGATCATCGACAGCGTTATGGACATAGATTATGCGGCCGGGCGGATAACTTATGAACACGCCGACAAGATGATCAAGACGCTCACCGATCGCGGTCTGTCGCTGGAATGGATCATCGAGACCCATGTCCATGCCGATCATCTGTCGGCTGCGCCCTACATTCAGGACAGGCTCGGTGGGCAAATCGGCGTCGGCGAGAATATTATGGTGATCCAGGAGACATTTGGCAAAGTATTCAACGAGGGCACCGATTTTCAGCGCGACGGCAGCCAGTTCGACGCGCTTTTTGCAGATGGTGACACCTATATGGTTGGTCAGATGCAGGGACGCGCGATCTATACCCCCGGCCACACACCTGCATGCATGGTTCACGTCTATGGCGATGCGGCGATGGTTGGCGATACGCTGTTCATGCCCGACGGCGGATCGGCGCGGGCGGATTTTCCCGGCGGTGACGCGGGCGAGCTTTACGATTCAATTCAAAAAGTGTTGGCGCTGCCGGACGACATGCGGCTGTTCATGTGCCACGACTACGGGCCGAACGGCCGCGAAGTTCAGTGGGAAACCACCGTGCGTGAGGAAAAGGCCCACAACATTCACGTGGGCGGCGGCAAAACGCGGGAAGACTTCATCAAATTCAGGACCGAACGGGATGCACAGTTGGGCACGCCCGAACTTATCATTCCGTCGCTGCAGGTGAATATGCGCGCTGGCGCGGTTCCGACTGACAAGGACGGAAATCCCGTGCTGAAGGTTCCTGTCAACGGGTTTTGACCAGCATTTGAAATGGTGCCCGGCAATGGCCAAAATATATGACGAATAACTGACCTGCGCGGTCTTGACCTTCCAGTAACTGGAGCCTCTATGTGGTGCATGGTTCGCGCGAGGTTTGGCAATGGCAAAAGACGTTGACGTATCTGAGAGTCTGAGTTTTCAGCTTACCGGGTTGAGCTGTGCAAGTTGCGTGCATCGCGCGGAGAGTGCCTTGACGAGCGTTGACGGCGTTAATTCGGCGCGCGTCAACCTAGCCACCGGTCGCGCTGATGTCACATATCAAAGACCGGCTAAGGCGGCGGAAATATTTGCGGCGGCAAATGACGCGGGTTATCCTGCCGCGATTGAAGAGGTGGCGCTGGATGTAGAAGGCGCAACCTGTGCATCATGCGTATCGCGCATCGAGGCGGCCCTTCGGGGCGTGGACGGCGTGCAATCGGCTACGATGAACCTGGCAACCGGCGCGGCGCATGTCCTGGCCGTGGCGGGCACAGCGCAAACAGCGTTGGTGGGTGCGGTAAGTGGTGCCGGCTACGTGGCCACGCTACCACAAAGTCGTGTCGAACGGGTTGATCGACACGCACAGGACGCGGCGAGCTTGCGCAGTCGGTTTTTATGGGCCGCCTTGCTTACATTGCCGGTGTTTGCCACAGAAATGGGCGGCCACCTCTTCGCGCCGCTGCATCTTTGGATCGGCACGACGGTTGGGCACGATCTGTCGCGCTATATCCAGTTCGCGGTGATCAGCGTGGTTCTTTTTTGGCCGGGGGCGATGTTTTTCCTCAAGGGTCTGCCTGCGCTGTGGCATCGCAGGCCTGACATGAACTCACTCGTTGCTTTGGGTGCGGGTGCGGCCTGGGCCTATTCGAGCCTGGTGACATTTGCGCCGGAGCTATTTCCGCCAGACGCACGGCAGGTATATTTCGAGAGCGCGGGTGTGATCGTGACGCTGATCCTGCTGGGCCGGTTGCTGGAAGCGCGCGCAAAAGGGCGCACCGGCGATGCGATCAAGCAATTAATCTCGCTTGCCCCGGAAATCGCGCGGGTCGAACGCGAAGGCAAGATCGTCGAAATTAATGCCAACCAGCTGGCAGCCGGCGATATTGTGCACATTCGCCCCGGAGAGCGCGCACCGGTTGACGGTGTCATCACCAAAGGCCAGAGCCATGTTGACGAAAGCATGCTGACCGGAGAGCCATTGCCGGTGGCCAAGCAAACCGGCGACGCAATTACCGGCGGCACGCTCAATGGTACCGGTGCGCTGGCATATCGTGCGACAGCCGTTGGCAGCGCGACCGTCCTGGCGCGGATTGTCGGTATAGTCGAGCACGCGCAGGCCACCAAACTGCCGGTGCAAGCGGTCGTTGATCGCGTGACCATGTGGTTTGTGCCGGCGGTCTTGCTGACAGCGGCGGTAACTGTCGCGATTTGGCTGGCGGTCGGGCCTGAGCCGGTATTGTCCAATGCGCTGGTCGCGGGTGTGTCGGTTTTGATCATCGCATGTCCCTGCGCGATGGGCCTGGCTACGCCGACATCGATCATGGTCGGCACCGGGCGCGCCGCCGAGCTTGGCGTGCTGTTTCGCGGTGGCAACGCCCTACAGGCGTTACAGAACGCGCAAGTTGTTGCGCTCGACAAAACCGGGACGCTGACCGCCGGCAAGCCGGAAATGACTGAGATGATCCTTGCGGACGGGCACGAACGTGCCGAGGTCTTGGCCATCCTGGCTGCGGTTGAGACCAAATCCGAACATCCGATCGCCCAGGCGATTGCGCGCGCAGGTGCTGAGTTGCGGTTGCCGGAGGTCGAAGAGTTTACGTCGCTCACCGGAAGAGGCGCCAAGGCCAGCGTCGGGGATCATTCGGTTTTAATTGGTTCCTCCCGGCTAATGGCAGAAGAAGGCGTTGAGACTGCGCGATTTGAGCCCGATCTGGATCGCATCGCCAGCGCCGGCAAAACGCCCGTTGTTGCGGCCATTGATGGCCAGATTACCGCCGTGTTGGCGGTTTCCGATCCGATTAAGCCGACGACGCGCGAGGCGATTGATAGCCTGCACGATATGGGGTTGAAAGTTGCGATGCTGACCGGCGACACCGGCGCGACCGCCCATGCGATTGCGACGGAATTGGGTATCGACACTGTTCGCGCCGAATTACTGCCGGTCGATAAACTGTCGGCAATTCAAGAACTTCGCGCCAATTTCGGATCAGTCGCCTTTGTCGGTGACGGTATCAACGATGCCCCCGCACTGGCCGAGGCCGACGCCGGATTGGCCATCGGAACTGGCACCGATGTTGCAATCGAGGCCGCCGGGGTGGTGTTAATGTCCGGTGATCTGCGCGGCGTTGTGCGCGCGCTGTCGATCAGTCGCGCGGTGATGAAAAACGTCCGGCAGAACCTGTTTTGGGCCTTTGGGTACAACATACTTTTGATCCCGGTGGCGGCAGGCGTGATGTTTCCGCTGTTGGGTGTCCTGCTCTCACCAGAACTGGCGGCGGGCGCTATGGCGCTATCGTCGGTGTTTGTGGTGACAAATGCGCTAAGATTGAGGAAAGCGACATGAACATTGCCGATGCTGCGCGGCTGGCAAAACTGCCAGCCAAAACGATCCGGTATTACGAAGACATCGGATTGGTTGCGCCCCCGCGCAATGCCAACGGCTATCGGGCGTTCCGTCCGGCTGACTTGTACAAACTCGCGTTTGTAGGCCGTGGCCGATCTTTGGGCTTTTCAATTGCTGATTGCCGCAGGCTTCTTGAGCTTTACGAAGATGCAAACCGCTCAAGCGGCGATGTGCGGGAACTGGCGCAGGAAAATCTTGATGCCATCGACACCAAACTGGTCGAACTTGCCAACCTGCGCGACACGCTTGCCCATCTGATTGACTGTTGTGCAGGCGACGACCGGCCAGATTGTCCGATCCTGGCAGACCTGGCCGGTGAGGTTGACGGCCACTGACCGCCGGTCAGAAAAAAGTGGCCGGGCGCAAGGCCCGGCCCAGTCCAACAGGGAGGTGAAGCCAATGAGAGTTGCCTCAACCATCAACTTCACATTTCATTTAGGAGCAAGAAATCCCGCCTTCAAGACAATTCGCCGGAATTGACCCGCAAAGCCGCCATGCGTCGCGCACATATCACAGTTCAGGCGATTTCTTCTTCGCGTTGCCGCCGCCGGTGGGCGGTAATTTCATCCATGACAAAATCGCGAAAAGCGCCGATCCGTTTTGAATGGCGCAGCTCTTCGGGATAGGCCAAGAATACCGGAACTTCAGCGGATTCGACTTCCGGCAAGACGCGGACAAGCGTCGCTGACATCTCGGTCACGTAATCGGGCAGCACCCCGACGCCAAGATCATTTTCAACGGCCTGAAGAACACCGAAATAATTGTTCACATTCAGCACACTCGGCAGATCGTTACTGAGTAGCTCTTTTACCAGCAACGCACCCGCCCTGACCTGCGTCGCTGAGGTGTTCTGGCAGATCAAGCGGTGCAGTGCCAGATCCGGGATCGAATCCGGTGAGCCGTGTTTATCGATATAAGACTGCGTGGCGTAAAGGCGCATCCGAACCGACATGAGCCGGCGGCGGATCAGATCGGCTTGGCTTGGTTCTTTCATCCTGATGGCGACATCGGCCTCGCGCATTGGAAGATCGAGAACCCGTTCCTCTAGCATCAGGTCAATCTGCAGATCCGGGTATTTTTCGTAGAGCTTCGCTAAACGCGGAGCCAGCCAGAGACTGCCGAAACCGATGGTTGTCGTCACGCGAAGCTGACCAAAAACCTCTTCGCCGCTGTCGCGAATGCGCGCGGCTGCAGCGTCAAGACGTTTGGACATCGCGCGGGTTGCCTCAAACAGCAACTCGCCCTGTTCGGTGAGAATCAGTCCGCGCGCGTGGCGGTGAAAAAGCGTCGCATTGAGGCTTTCTTCGAGCGCTCTGATCTGGCGGGAAACGGCCGATTGGCTGAGGTGCAGCGCGTCGCCGGCATGGGTCAGGCTGCCGGCATCGGCGACCGCGTGAAATATTCGTAATTTGTCCCAGTCCATTGATGCACCAATATTCCCCAAAAGTGCTTATCGGTTTAGCTTTATTTACCGGTAGCATGATGAGAGAACCAAACAAACCCGCAGCGGCAATTTCGTTTGTAGGTCAGGAATTTTGACCTATAATGCGGCCCATTCAATCTGAGGAGTTCTGTGATGAGCCAGACTGAGTTCTCGCTCCACGACCGGTTTGATTTGTCCAAACGCCAGGTGTTGCTAAACGGAACGCAGGCGTTGGTCCGCCTGATGCTGATGCAAAAGCATCGCGATGCGCAGGCAGGACTGAATACAGCAGGCTTTGTGACCGGTTATCGCGGCTCTCCGCTTGGCGGCGTTGATCTGCAGATGATGCGGGCAAAGACTGCGCTGCAGGCGTCGGATGTCGTGTTCCAGTCCGGTCTGAACGAGGATCTGGCGGCAACCGCAATTTGGGGCGCCCAGCAGGCCGAACTCAGAGGCGAAGGCAAATTCGATGGCGTATTCGGTCTTTGGTACGGCAAAGGGCCCGGCGTCGACCGTACAGGTGACGTGATGCGCCACGCCAATATGGCGGGCTCCAGCAGCCATGGCGGCGTGCTGATGGCGATGGGCGATGATCACACCGGCGAAAGCTCGACGACGCTGCATCAATCTGACTGGGCGATGGTTGACGTCTATATGCCGGTTCTGTCGCCCGCCGGGGTGCAGGAAATCCTTGATCTCGGCATCTACGGTTATGCGCTATCGCGGTTCACCGGCATGTGGTGCGGGCTGAAAGTGATGAAGGACACGATAGAGGCGACCAGCGTTGTCGATGGCGACCCTGATCGGACGAAACTGGTGACGCCGGATTTCGCCTTGCCCGAGGGCGGGTTGAACATACGGCTGGGCGACACCCCGGTGGCGCAAGAAGCGCGGATGATCGACTACAAGCGGTTCGCCGCCGAAGCCTTTGCGCGAGCCAACAAGATCGACCGCCGCGTTTGGGGCAAAGCCGGCGCCAAGATCGGATTTGTTGCCGCCGGCAAGAACTGGCTGGACCTTTCCCACGCCTTTGGCCTGTTGGGGATTGACGCCGATGAAGCCGAGCGTCTGGGCCTGACCACGTACAAAGTTGCCCAGACCTGGCCGCTGGACATGACCAGCTTCCATGAATGGGCGGAAGGTCTGGACCTGATTGTCGTGGTCGAGGAAAAGCGCAAATTGATCGAAGTGCAGATAAAGGAAGCGATATTCGACGACCGGCGGGGACGCCGGGTCTATGGCTGGCACAAGGGCGACACTTGGGAAAACGGCCGCCAACTGGAACTATTCCCGACGCGGTATGCGCTCGATCCAATCCATGTCGCAAAATGCGTCGGCAATATCCTGATCGAGGAAGGTCGCGGCACCGACAGCGTAAAGTCCGGGCTGCAACATATTCAAGAAGCTGAAATAGCTGACAACGTTCCGGAAATCGCGTCGCGGCTGCCGTATTTCTGTGCGGGCTGCCCGCACAACAGCTCGACGCGCCTGCCCGATGGCGCGCGCGCTTATGCCGGGATCGGCTGTCATTACATGGTTCAATGGATGGACCGCGAAACCACCGGCTTTACGCAGATGGGCGGCGAAGGGGCAAACTGGGTCGGCGAGGCCCCCTTTTCGACGCGTGAGCATGTCTTTCAGAACCTCGGTGACGGCACCTATAATCATTCCGGCGTCCAGGCGATCCGCGCCGCGCTTTATTCAGATGCCAACATCACCTTCAAGATCCTTTACAATGACGCGGTCGCAATGACCGGTGGCCAAACAAATGAGGGAGGCCTGAACCCGGTCCAGATCGTCAACGAAGTCCGCGCGATGGGGGTGAGTGATATCGTTGTGGTCTATGACGAACAAGAAGATGTCAGGGCTTCGGATTTTCCGACAGGCGCGAAAATTCACCCCCGGTCCGAGATTATGCCTATTCAGGAAAGTTTAAGCAAAGTCAAAGGCGTATCGGTCATCGTTTATATCCAGACCTGCGCTGCCGAAAAGCGCCGCCGCCGCAAGCGTGGCCTATACCCGGACCCCGACAAACGCATTTTCATAAATACAGACGTCTGCGAGGGCTGCGGCGATTGCGGGGTGCAGTCAAACTGCGTTGCCATAGTCCCGGTCGAAACCGAATTCGGGCGCAAGCGGGCAATTGATCAGTCGGCGTGCAACAAGGATTTTTCCTGCTTGAATGGCTTTTGCCCCTCGTTTGTGACCGTCGAGGGTGCAACCATTCGAAAAGGCCCGACCAGCACGGTAACCATTGGGCACCTTCCAGAGCCTGAGCTGCCGCAAATTGCCGGAACCTATAATCTTGTCATCACTGGCGTTGGGGGCACCGGAGCGGTGACGATCGGCGCTGTGCTGGCCCAAGCGGCACAGATCGACGGCAAGGGCGCGGGCATGATGGAAATGGCTGGCCTGGCGCAAAAAGGTGGCGCGGTCCATATCCATTGCCGATTGGCCGAACGTCCTGACGACATCAGCGCCATTCGGGTTGCCACCGGTGAGTGTGACGCATTGATCGGCGGCGATCTGGTCGTGTCGGCTGGGGCCAAAACATTGGGCCTGACGACATCCGGGCGCACGGGCGCTGTGGTCAATTCGCATGAAACTGTGACCGGAGATTTCACGCGCGATACGGAATTCCGCATTCCCGGCGAACAGCTAAAGCTGTCGCTTAAGGCCCGGCTGAGGGATCGGGTCAACTTGCTTGATACAACCGAGCTGGCCAAGGCATTGTTGGGCGATACGATCTATTCCAACATGATGCTGCTAGGTGCGGCCTGGCAGCTTGGGCTGGTACCCCTGTCCAAGGCAGCACTCGATCAGGCTATCGAGCTGAACGGCCAGGCGGTCGAACATAACATGAGGGCATTTGAATACGGGCGATGGGCGGTTGTGCACCCCGACAACGCCGCCAAGGTGATCCCGGAAGACATAACGGCATTACCAGCCGGCAACGCGCAGATTATCGACGTGCGGGCAGATCATTTGCGCACCTATCAGTCGCGGCGGCTGGCCAAGCGGTATCGGCGACGTGTCGAAGCCATTGAGGACGAAGGGCTTCAGGCGGCTGTTGCCAAAGGCTATCACAAAGTCCTGGCATATAAGGACGAATACGAAGTTGCGCGGCTGCTCAAGCGATCGCGGATGCTGGCGTCACAGGAATTCGAGGGCGATCTCAAGCTGACCTATCACCTCGCCCCGCCGCTCTTGTCCAGGCAGGGGCCAGACGGTCGGCCGTTGAAACGAAAATTCGGGGCCCGCGCCGTTCGTCTGCTCGGGTGGATGGCATGGTTCAAATTCCTGCGCGGAACGCCGTTTGATCCATTTGGCTATTTCGAGGATCGGCGTCTGGAACGCCAGCTCATCGCCGAATACGAACGCGATCTCGCCGAGTTGCCGCAGAATGCCCTGGCGGACCAGCGGGACGCGGTCATTGCGCTGGCCGAACTGCCGCTAACTATTCGCGGATTTGGCCCCGTCAAGCGCGGCAATTACGACAATGCGCGTAAACGGCGCGAAGAGCTTTGGGCACGAATTAGGAGCCCGATCACGGTCGCGGATACGGCTGCTGAATAGAGCTGCACCATGACTGGGTCGATGCAATGGACATTTTGCGCTTGCGATCATATCCCCGGCGTCGCGGGCGCATTGCCTGCGCGGCGGCACGCAACAGGCGGAACGAATAGCGGAATGGCAGTCGGAATATTTGATTCAGGATTGGGCGGTCTGACCGTGTTTGAGGCAGCGGCCCGGAGGTTGCCGGACGTGGCATTTGTCTATTTTGCCGACAACGCTCACGCGCCTTACGGTGTTCGTGATGCCGATGACGTGTTTGATCTGACAACCACCGCGACCGAGCGGCTGTTTGCTGCTGGGTGTGATCTGGTCATTTTGGCGTGCAACACCGCCTCGGCGGCCGCGTTGCGGCGTATGCAGGACGCTTGGTTGAAACCCGACAAGCGTGTTCTTGGGGTGTTCGTGCCGCTGATAGAGGCGCTGACTGAGCGGTCCTGGGGCGACAATTCACCGCCTCGCGAAATCGCCGTCAAACATGTGGCCCTGTTCGCCACCCCGTCAACGGTGGCCAGCCGCGCCTTTCAGCGCGAATTGGCGTTTCGTGCGATCGGTGTCGATGTCGAGGCGCAAAGCTGCGGCGGGCCTGGTTGACGCGATCGAGGATGGCGACATGATCCTGGCCGAGGCGCTGGTGCGCTCTCACGTCGATGCCCTGAAACGCAAAATGCCAAACCCAGAGGCCGCGATCTTGGGCTGCTCCCATTATCCGCTGATGGCAGAGGCGTTTCAGGCCGCTTTGGGACCGGATGTGCAGGTTTTTTCACAAGCGGATATTGTCGCAGCCAGCTTATCAGATTATCTAAGCCGCCACCCCGATATGGTTGGGGAAGGAACAGACAATCTGTTCCTTACTACCGGAGAGCCGCGCAAAGTGTCTGATCAGGCAACAAGAGTATTGCGACGACAGGTGGAATTCATTTCAGCCTGAGGCATGGTCATGCCTTTTCCCTTTGTCGGCCCGCGGCTATGTTGTGACGCGCGAAAGCCCTAAGAGATTACCAAGATGACCCACAAAATCGCCATTCTGGGTGCCTCTGGCTATACAGGTGCCGAGCTTATCCGCCTGATTTCCGGGCATCCAACCATGGAAATTGCCGCGCTTTCCGCCGATCGCAAGGCGGGCTTGAGTATCGCGCAGGTCTTTCCGCATCTGCGCCACCTCGAATTACCAACGCTCGTTGCCGTCGCCGACATAGATTTCGCCGGTATTGATCTGGTGTTTTCCGCCCTGCCCCACGGCGTGTCGCAGTCGGTTGTCCAAGCGCTGCCAGAGAAATGCCGCGTGGTCGATCTGGGGGCGGATTTTCGGTTGCGTGATCCGGCAAGTTACGAAAAATGGTATGGCCGCGCCCATGACGCCCCGGATATTCAGCCAACTGCGGTCTACGGATTGACTGAATTTTATCGTGAGGAAATCCGCGGTGCCCGGCTGGTCGCAGGCACGGGGTGCAACGCCGCGGCAGTACAATATGCATTGCGCCCGGTTATTACCGATGCCCTGATCGACCTTGACGACATCATCTGCGATCTGAAGAACGGAACCACCGGCGCTGGTCGGGCGTTAAAGGAAAACATTTTGTTTGCTGAGCGCTCAACGGACGTTGCGGGGTATGCCCAAGGCGGACAGCACCGCCATTTGGGTGAGTTTGATCAGGAATTTTCTGCGATCGCGGGCCGTGACGTGCGCATCGCATTCACCCCGCATTTGGTGCCGATGAACCGGGGCATTTTGGCAAGCTGCTATGTCCGGGGTGCGCCCCATGCGATCCATGCGGCACTGCAGGCGGCCTATCGCGACGAGCCGTTTGTTGTGGTTTTGCCGTTCGGCGAGGCGCCGGGAACGGGCCATGTCATGGGATCGAATTATTGCCATGTCGGGGTGATTGGTGATCGCATTGACGGTCGCGCCATGATTGTTGCGGCGATTGATAACCTGTGCAAAGGATCGTCCGGCCAGGCGGTTCAGAATGCGAATCTCATGCTGGGCGAGCCGGAAACAACCGCACTTTTGGGTGCGCCGGTGTATCCATGACGACGCGAGACGGCATGTGCGGATGGCTTGAATGAGGGCAGCATGGCAGGATTAAAAAACCTTAAAAAGCGACGACGCATTCAGGTCATTCTTATCGCTTTCACCGCGCTGATCACCGCGACAGCGCTCGTCGGTTTCGCGATGCGCGATGGTATCAACTATTTCCGCGCGCCTGCACAGTTGGTGGAAACCCCCCCGCCCGCAGGTGAATTATTTCGCCTCGGCGGCCTTGTCGAAGAGGGCTCTTTGGTGCGCGGACAGGGCGAGACGATCACTTTTCGGGTGACCGACGGTGCGGCGACGATTGCTGTTTCATTTACCGGGGTTTTGCCGGACCTGTTTGGCGAGGGTGAAGGCATGATTGGCACCGGGCGTTACGTTGACGGCGTCTTTCAAGCAACTGAAATACTTGCCAAACATGACGAGACATACATGCCGAAGGAAGTCATCGATGCCCTAAAGGAGCAAGGCGTTTACCAAGACCCGAACGGTTGATTTCCAAGCCGTTAACTTTGTCAGATCAGATTTAGCCGCGAATTAATTCAATGATTTGAACGGCTATTTCAATGAAATCCATAACCGTGATTGCAGATGAGATTCTGGCGCGCGAAGGCGGGTTTGTGGATGATCCCGATGACCCCGGCGGTGCCACAAATCACGGCATCACTATTGGCACGGCGCGTCGGCTGGGGCTTGACCTTGACCATGACGGTGATGTTGACGCCGATGATATCAGAGCGCTGAAAGCTGGGCAGGCACGCGACATTTTCCTTAACGAATATTACCAGCGCCCGGCGATCCATCGGCTGCCCGAGCCGTTGCGCCCAAGCGTTTTTGACATGTATGTCAATTCCGGCGCGAATGCGGTCAATATCCTGCAAAGATTGCTTGCTCAGCTGGGTCTTGAAGTTACCGTTGACGGGATCATTGGCCCGATGACGGCCAAAGCGACGCATCGGGCGCTGGCAATGGCGCCGGATCACCTGGCCGATGCCTATGGGATCGCGCGGCGCAATTACTATTACGCCTTGGCGGGTCGGCGTCCGGCCAGCCGCAAATTCGCGCGCCGCCGCGATGGTGGAAAAGGCGGCTGGATAAGCCGCGCCGAGGAGTTCATTTCGCCCAAGTATCATTTGAGTGATGCGGCACATCGAGACCGGGTGGCATCATGGGAGTGATGCAAGCAATCCTCGGCATGTTTTTTGGCGGCGGGCGCAATGTGCTGGCTGAAACCGTAGAAATATTCAAAGAAAACGAAGAGGCCGCCGCGGTTCGCATGGCCACACATCGTCAGGCGGCGCTGGGCCAATTTGCGGTCGAACGCAAAGGGGTCTTTGATCGGCTTATGGATGGGCTGAACCGGGTTCCGCGCCCGGCCATGGCGCTGGGCACGATCGGGCTCTTCGTCGCGGCCATGTCCGACCCGATCTGGTTTGCGAGCCGGATGCAAGGCGTTGCGCTGGTGCCAGAGCCGCTGTGGTGGCTGATGGGGGCAATCGTGAGCTTTTATTTTGGTGCACGCTATCAGGCAAAAGGTCAGCAATTTCAGCGATCTCTCGCAGAAACTGTGGCACGCGCGAACGATGTCACGGCCAATATAGCCAAGCTGAACGCATTGGCAGATTCTCAGGAAGCGGATATGGGGCCGGGTGAGTCAATCGGGTCCGCTGACTGGCGTGATAATCCCGCACTCAAAGACTGGAGGGCGGGTGGTTGAATGAAGACTGGCAAAGGCAGGTCGAGCGCCGCCTTCAGAACCTGGAGACACGAAACGCCGTCGACGAGGTTCACCGGATCAATGTCGAAAAGCGGCTTTCGGCCATTGAAGATACGCTAAAATGGCTGGTGCGCCTGATCCTCGGGGCGCTGACGTTGAGCGCACTGGCTTTCGTGCTCAACGGCGGTTTCGGCATTGGTTAGCGGCGGTGAAAATCGCGACCAAAGCAGCGGCGGATCAGCGACGCCAGGTCGGGCCAAAACTTACAAGCGCGAGATTGCGACGCTTATGCTCATCTGGCTTTGGGGTTTTTTTTCTGGGGAGTCGGCAATGACCAGGCGTTGGAAATCGCGCGATTTCTGACCTTGCCGGTCTTTACTTTTGCTGCCGGCGCATTTGGCATGGATGCCTGGGCCAAACAGATACGCTAGCTGGCGAACCATCTAAACTTTGCGTGATCTTGGCGGCAATGGCCCGACAATAGCGCCTCAGCCCATTGGCCTGCAATTCGTATCGGTCTATGCTCGCCGCGATGTTGGTCGAAATCGGACATTTTGCACTGATCTTCGCGCTCATCGTTGCGCTCGCGCAGGCTGTGGTGCCGCAGGTTGGGGCTATTCGGCGCAGCGCCGCGCTGATGGGTCTGGGCGAGCCCGCCGCGTTGTTGCAGGCGGTCTTGCTGATTTTTTCGTTCGCGTCACTGATGCGCGCCTTTGTGGTGTCCGATTTTTCATTGCGCCTGGTCACGCTCAACTCTCACACCGACAAGCCCCTGCTTTACCGGATCACCGGTGTCTGGGGGAATCACGAGGGATCGATGCTGTTGTGGGTGTTGATCCTGGCATTGTTTGGGGCCGCGTTGGCATTGTTTGGCGCGAACCTGCCCGCGACCTTGCGCGCGCGCGCATTGTCGGTTCAGGGTGCCATCGGCGCGGCATTTCTGGCTTTTGTCCTGTTTACTTCCAACCCGTTTCTGCGCCTTGACCGGCCACCATTGAACGGCGAGGGCCTGAACCCGCTCTTGCAGGATCCCGGTTTGGCCTTTCATCCGCCGTTTCTCTACCTGGGCTATGTCGGCCTTTCGATGGCCTTCAGTTTCGCCATTGCGGCCCTGCTTGAAGGCCGCGTCGATGCTACCTGGGCGCGCTGGGTCCGGCCATGGACGCTCGCGGCTTGGCTGTTTTTGACCGTTGGCATCGCGCTGGGCTCCTGGTGGGCCTATTATGAGCTTGGCTGGGGCGGCTTCTGGTTCTGGGATCCGGTCGAAAATGCGTCCTTCATGCCCTGGCTGTTTGCTGCGGCACTTCTGCACTCGGCCAGCGTCGTCGAAAAGCGCGAAGCCCTGAAAAGCTGGACGATCCTGTTGGCAATTCTGGCCTTCGGGTTCTCGCTCATCGGCACTTTCATCGTCCGTTCCGGGGTTCTGACTTCGGTTCATGCCTTTGCCAATGACCCGGAACGAGGCGTGTTTATCCTGGCCATCCTGACGGTATTCGTCGGCGGCGCGTTGGTTCTCTATGCGATATGCGCCGGGGCGATGGAGGCCAAAGGCGTCTTTTCGGTGGTCAGCCGCGAAAGCGCCCTGATCCTGAATAACGTGCTTTTGGCCGGCGCGGCGCTGGTGGTTTTTGTCGGCACCGTCTGGCCATTGTTGGCCGAGCTATTTCTGGACCAGAAAATCAGCGTCGGGCCGCCGTATTTCAACGCCGCCTTCGGGCCGTTCATGGTACTTGTGGCGTTGGCAGCTCCCATAGGCGCTTTGCTGCCCTGGAAACGCGCCAAATTGTCCAAAGCGTTTCGCAATTTGCTGCCCGCGGCGCTGTTTGCATTTGCTGTCCTGGCGTTGATTTGGGCCATGCAGAGCGGGCGATCCGCGCTGGGGCCCTTGGGCATGGCGCTGGGCGTTTGGCTGATCGGCGGGGCGGGTATGGACCTGTGGCAGCGGCTGGGGCGCGGGCGCTGGGCCGATAGATCAGCACGCCTGATGCGCGTCCAGCGCGCGGATTGGGGGCGCGTTCTGGCGCATTCAGGGCTTGGTATCGTGATGGCCGGGATCGCAGGACTTTTGGCCTGGGAAATTGAGGACATTCGCGTTGCCCAGGTCGGTGAGCCTTACCTGGTAGGCAGTTATGAACTGACCCTGAATTCTGTTGAACGCATCCGCGGCCCAAATTATGTGGCCACCCGCGCCGATCTGACCATCAACAAAGATGGTCGCCTTGCTGCGCGGCTGTATCCGGAAAAGCGCCTTTACCCTGTCGCCCAGATGCCCACGACTGAAGCCGCAATAGCCAACGGATTTTTGCGCGACATCTACGTGGTGATCGGCGATCCCCAGGACGATGGCGGCTGGGCGGTTCGCACCTATATCAAGCCGCTGGCCAACTGGATCTGGGCTGGTGCCATGATTATGGCATTGGGCGGTTTGCTGAGCCTGACCGACCGCCGCTTTCGCGTTGCCGCAGGCGCGCGCGCAAAGCCCCGGGGCGTGCCCGCAGAATGAAGTGGGCCTTGCTGCTCCTACTGGCCGTCGCCACACCCATTTGGGCGCTTGATCCCTCTGAAATGCTTCAGGATCCGGTGCTGGAGGCCCGCGCGCGGGCCCTGGACAGCGAAATTCGCTGCGTCAAATGTCAGTCTGAGGCGATTGCATCGTCCAATGCTGCCTGGGCGCGTGACGCTCGGGCCAGAATACGCGAGCTTGTGGCACAGGGTGCAAGCGATCAAGATGTCAAAGACTGGTTTCGCGAGCGCTACGGAGATTTCGTTTTGATGAGGCCGCGACGTGAGGGCGCAAATCTCATCTTGTGGCTGGCGGGGCCGGCATTTCTGGTCATTGGGCTCGCGGTCGGCATTGCCGCTATTCGCAGGCGGTCGCAGGCGACCGGCGCGCCTGCACTCAGCGAGGCCGAAAAAACGCGCATCGCCGAGCTTCTGGACGAATGATCACCCGGCCGCATCTTCCATAACCGGGTTGTGCATCTATGTTGGTCAAACGCGAACGGCCCGGAGCAGTAAAATGAACTATGATACCAACGGCCCTAGTCGTTGACCGTTTTGGCCTATTGTCTGGTAGTGATTGACGTGATTGCGGTTTTGTCGTTTGCAAAGAAGTTCCATGCTTCGCAACACCTGTCGACGATCTGCTCATAATTGTCGAAGACGGATATGGCGAGCTTGTTGGCACGCAGATAAGCCCACACATTTTCCATCGGGTTGAGTTCAGGGGAATAGGGCGGGAGTTTGAGCAGGGTGATGTTGTCGGGTACCTCCAGCTCTGCCGAACCGTGCCAGCCAGCGCCATCCAGAATGAGAAGGGCATGTGCGCCCGATGCGACGGTTTTAGCGATCTCGGCGAGATGCGCGCTCATGGCCTGTGTGTCGGCATGTGGCATGATCAGAGCGGCCGCTTCAGCCCGTTCCGGGCAGACGGTGCCGAAAATGTAGCTCCAGATATAGCGGGTGTCGCGCGGGGCACGGGGGCGTGTTCCACGCTCGGCCCAGATACGGGTGAGCGTGCCCTGCTGGCCAACCCGCGCTTCATCCTGAAACCATATCTCCAGGGGCTTGCTGCGGGCTGTTTCCGGCAAGGCTGCTTCTACCTCTGCGGCGAAGTTTTTTTAAAAGCCTCCTGTGCATCCGGGTCGGATTTCGGATGCTGCGGGCGCGCCGACAGACGCCGAAAGCCCAGGCTTGCCAATTGTTTGCCAACAGTTCGCTCATGCATGGTGACGCCGAAGCGCTCTTCGATCTTGCGTTTCAGATCAATGCGCCGCCAGCGCACAACCCCATCGGTTTCGGGGTCGGGACCCGCCCGAACCATTTCCGCCAACTCCTCCTTCTGTGCCGCGCTCAGCAGACAGGGTGGATCCGGCGGGCGACGGTTGAACAGGCCCGACACGCCCTCCGCATTGTAACGGTGGGCCCAATCCCGCAGCGTCTGCCGATCCATGCCGCAGTTTTCTGCCGCCGTCTTGCGGTCAACCCCATCCAGAACCAGGGCAATCGCCAACATCCGTCGCGCCGCTTTCCCATCCCGGCACCGCGCCGCTTCCTGGCGAAGCTCGCCTGCGGACTTGTCTTTGCGCGTAATCCTTACTGCCATCAAAGCCTCCCTTGCCTTGATGCCACTGAATCAGATCACGCCGCTCGTGGGAATCCCCTTGAGTCAAATCTGGGGGCCGTTGGTATGAGACGATCGAATATGCGCTGACCACGGACATGGCCGTCATTACATTGAACAGGCCCGATGTAATGAACGCGATGAACGTGCAAATGCGGGCCGAGATATTACATGGTGTCAGGCGGGCGAGTGGCGAGGCGCGGGTTCTGGTCTTGACCGGCAATGGCAGCTCATTTTGCTCGGGCCAGGATCTGGGCGACGCCAAGAATGCCGACCGGATGGATCTGGAACGCACATTGCGCGACGAATATGTGCCGATGATCGAGGCGATAACGAATGCCGAGATTTCGACGCTGGCAGCGGTCAATGGGGCAGCCGCCGGGGCAGGTGCCAACCTGGCGCTGGCCACCGATGTGGTTATCGCTGCCGAGAGCGCGGTTTTTCTGCAGGCCTTTACGCGGATTGGATTGGTGCCGGATTCAGGCGGAACCTATTGGCTGCCGCGCCAGATCGGTATGGCCCGCGCGATAGGGACATCACTATTTGCTGAATCCGTAACGGCGTCGCAGGCCGCACAATGGGGAATGATCTGGGAATGCGTCAGCGACGATGGGTTCGACGCCCACTGGCGGGGGCGGGCCGCGCAACTGGCCCGCGGGCCATCGGTGGCATACGGTGTCGTCAAGACCGCGCTGCGGGCAAGTGCGACAAATTCGCTGAACGAGCAACTGGCACTGGAAGCCCGCCTGCAGGGCCAATGCGGCAAAACCCGCGATTTCAAAGAGGGCCTGCTGGCATTTCTCGAAAAACGGCCCGCCGAGTATCAGGGCCGGTAAGCTACGCCGTCAGCTTTTCCCGTAAGGCGTCTTTTACCGCGGGCGACACAAATCTCGATACATCCCCGCCAAGGCGCGCAATCTCCTTGACCAGCTTGGATGCGATGGCCTGATGGCGCGCCTCGGCCATCAGAAATACCGTTTCAACCGAGCTGTCGAGCGCGCGGTTCATCCCCACCATCTGGTATTCATATTCAAAATCAGCGACAGCACGCAGGCCCCGGATAATGACGCTTGCCCCAACATCATTGGCGCAATCAATCAACAGATTTTCAAACGGGTGCGCGACAATTTCGGTATCCGGCTGCAGGGACAATTTGGCACATTCGTCCTCGATCATTGTCACCCGTTCCTCTAGCGAGAAAAGCGGTGACTTGTCGCGATTGATCGCAACACCGATGACCAACTTGTCAACCAGGCTCGCCGCGCGTTTGATTATGTCAAGATGGCCAAGCGTGAGCGGATCAAAAGTGCCGGGATATAGGCCGGTGCGCATTCGGCAAGTCCTTTTGCGATCTTGCCGCAACGCAACATTATTTCGCGTAGGATTTCAAGGCCCGGTGTCGTCAGTCGCCGAGCATCCATGTGCCATCGGGCCAGAACGCATGAAAAGCAAAAGCGAACATCACGTCATGGGGCACGTCTGCGCCGGTGTCGTCGCGAACGCGGATTGTACCGACATCCTTGCCTTTTGATATGCGCCTTGAATCTAGCGCCGAGGCTTGGCCGGCGTTCCATGAGATCGTGACACCGGCCTCCATTACTTCGGGTTCATCGCGAAGGCGCGATACTGGCCAGGCGTGATCGCCGACGCGGACGACGCGCGCCAGCGCCGGGATGTCGTGGGGCGGCATTTCGCCGTTATAGAGGAATGGGCTGCGCGAACTGTCATAGCCGACATATGGGTTGCGCCCATATTGGCGCGGCCAGTCGGGCTCATCCATCACCAGCGCGTCCGGGTTTCGCGCCAAAAACTCGGACCAGCTTTCCATCCAGGCCGGCATTTGGGTTAGCTTGTCACCGTTATGAACACCGACGATGCCCTCGCCCAGGGCCTGCTGCCACCAGCTTTCGGTTTCGCGGTCAAACATCACCATATCGGAATTACGTAGCTTGCCGGAAACACCGAAGGTGCGCAGCTCTCCGTCAACCCGGCGGTCGAATACCAGCCCGGAATTGCACAAGGGGCAGAAGGTGACAGCAACCGGCACATCGCCGATCACATCATTGACGATCTCGTGCCAGGTTAAATAGCGGATCGGATAGGCGCGCGGTATCTGGCCATCGATTTCGACGGTGATCACCGGTTCGCGGTCGCCAAGGCGGTCCTCGGCGGCGACGGATATGAATGTCGGATCGGACAAGGCGGGGATGCCGTCCTTTGGCGGGCCGCCGGACAATATTTCAACCCAATTGGCTACAGATGAGTTTTCAAAATCGGTGATCGGCCATTCCGACCGCCAGAGTTCTGGATTTGCCCAGGCCGAGGTTGTCAGCGCGCTTGCGGCAATAGCCGCGATGACGGTTCTTTTGAACATGGTGTCCGCCTCCTTGGGTGTCAGATTGGCAAGGCACGGCGGCATTTGATAGGGGCGATCACGCGGGTTTGAAAACCCGCTACTCGATCACGCGCACGCGCGCCATGACATCGGGCTCGCCCAGCACCGCGCCATTTGGACCCTCGCCGTGCTTGATCTGATCGAGAATGTCCAGGCCCGCGACAACATGTCCGACCACAGTGTACTGGCCCTGCAGATGCGGTGCCGGCCCAAACATGATGTAAAACTGCGAATTGGCTGAATTAGGATCAGCCGCGCGGGCCATGCCGACGGTGCCCCGTGCGAACGGCAAGTCCGAAAACTCGGCGGCCAGATTTGGCAAGGATGACCGCCCCATCCCGGCGCGCGCAAGATCATCGCCGTCCAAACGACCAAACTCCACATCGCCGGTTTGCGCCATGAAACCCTCGATCACGCGATGAAAGACCACACCATCATAAACACCGTCGCCCGCAAGCTCTGTGATCCGCTCGACATGACCGGGTGCGATGTTTTGATAGAGCTGAATTTCGATGGTGCCGTTGGCCTCGCCGGTCACATTAATCAGCAGAATCGGCCCGCTGGAATCGATCTCGTCGGTGCCAATCGCCGCAACGTCGGGCACATTCGCGGATGTATCGGTGCGCCCACCCAGGAAATAAACACCGCCAACGACCACGGCCAAAGTCAGAAGAAAAATATAGACCAGATTACGCGACATCGGCGGCAACCTTGACTGAGACCATGCGATCGGGGTTCATCGGCGGCTCGCCGCGTTCGATCGCATCGACATGTTCCATGCCGGAAATTACCCTACCGAAGACTGTATATTGGCCGTCCAGAAAATTGTTGTCCGAGAAATTTATGAAAAACTGGGAGTTCGCCGAATTGGGGTTCTGGCTGCGCGCCGCGCCCAACGTGCCGCGATCATGGGGGATGCGCGAAAACTCCGCGGGCAGATCGTCCATTTCTGATGCGCCGGTCCCGGCGCGGTGCAGGTTGAAACTCTTTTCCAGATTGCCATGTTCGACATCTCCGGTTTGCGCCATGAAACCGTGGATCACCCGGTGAAAGCAGACATTGTCATAGGCCCCCGCGCGGGCTAGTTCCTTCATCCTGGCTGCATGAGCAGGCGCGATGTCGTGCAACAGCTCAATCGTGACTGTCCCGCCTTTCATCTCGATCAGAATCGTGTTCTCCGGGTCTTTGATGTCGCTCATTGTTGGCTCCTGAATGCCCAATTTGACAGCGAAACTAGGGCGCGCGCGCGCCAAGGGAAAGCCCGATGTTGACCTTTGCCACGCAATCAGGTGCAAGA
The DNA here is from genome assembly GCA_965216135.1 of Paracoccaceae bacterium. Classification (GTDB taxonomy): domain Bacteria; phylum Pseudomonadota; class Alphaproteobacteria; order Rhodobacterales; family Rhodobacteraceae; genus CBDCFL01. The sequence goes on along the minus strand of CBDCFL010000024.1, from coordinate 865,307 downwards.
GGCGCAAATTCGCCTGCCCGGAAGGATCGCCATGGCCTGGAATACGCTGGACGACGTAGAATTGGCGCAAAAAACCGTTCTGGTGCGCGTCGACATCAATGTGCCGGTCCGCGACGGCCAAGTTACCGATGCGACCCGGATCGAGCGTATCGTGCCCACAATTCGCGATATTCTGGCCGCTGGTGGCAGGCCGGTGCTGCTGGCCCATTTCGGACGCCCCGGTGGAAAGCCAAAGCCTGACTTTTCGCTGGCTCAACTGACCGCAACGCTGGCAGACAAGATCGCCGCGCCGGTGATATTTTCCGATGATTGCATTGGGTCGTCTGCAAGTGAAGCGATCGCGGCGCAAGAAGCAGGAACGGTGGTATTGCTCGAAAACACGCGCTTTCACGCCGGTGAAACGACGAACGATCCGGCCTTTGCTGCAGCACTTGCCGCCCATGGCGATATCTTTGTCATGGATGCCTTTTCAACCGCCCATCGCGCACACGCCTCTACCGAGGGCATAGCCCACCTTTTGCCCGCCTGCGCAGGCAGACTGATGGCCGCCGAGCTCGAAGCGCTTGAGGCGGCCCTTGGGCGTCCCGAAAGGCCGGTGGCTGCCATTGTTGGCGGCGCGAAGGTCTCGTCCAAACTTGCTTTGCTCGGCAATCTGGTTCGCAAGGTTGATTTTCTGATCATCGGCGGCGGCATGGCCAATACGTTTCTGGCCGCGCAGGGCCATGGCGTCGGCAAATCTTTGTGCGAGCACGGCCTTGCCGCCACCGCGCGCGATATTTTGAAAGCAGCGGGCGAGGCGGGGTGCGAGATTATCTTGCCCATCGACGTTGTCGTGGCCAGAGATTTCCGCGCCCACGCGGCCAACGAAACTGTCGCTGCAACGGCCTGCCCGCCCGATGCAATGATCCTTGATGCCGGACCACAAAGTGTGGCGCGGATTGCGGCTGCGCTGCGCGACAGCAAGACGCTGATCTGGAACGGGCCGCTCGGCGCATTTGAACTGGAACCCTTCGATGCCGCAACCAATGCCGCCGCGCTGGTCGCAGCGGAGTTGACGCGCAAGAGCACTTTGCGCTCGGTTGCTGGCGGCGGCGACACAGTGGCGGCGTTGAACAAGGCCGGTGTGGCGCAAGATTTCAGCTATATCTCAACCGCCGGCGGCGCGTTTCTTGAATGGATGGAAGGCAAGACTCTGCCGGGCGTCGCAGCATTGGAAATTTGAAACCGAAGACCCCGTTTGCGAAGCAACGCGACCGGGCATAGAGATAATCCCAACATGACCCATAGACAGGCGGATCTAACATGACCAAACAACAGCAGGCGCAGCAAATGAGTACCGGCGACGGCTTTGTCGCGGCATTGGACCAAAGCGGCGGGTCGACACCCAAGGCTTTGGGCCTCTACGGCATTGATAAATCCGCTTATGCAAATGACGCGGAAATGTTCGATCTGATCCATCAGATGCGCGCACGCATCGTGCAATCTCCGGCATTTTCCGGCGAAAAGGTTGTCGGCGCGATCCTGTTTGAAATAACCATGGAGCGTGAGATTGGCGGCATGCCATCGGCCCGTTACCTGTGGGAAAATCGCGGCGTCGTGCCGTTTTTGAAGGTCGACAAAGGGTTGGAAGAGGCCGCCGATGGCGTCAAGCTGATGAAACCCATCGCTGATCTGGATGGCCTTTGCCAACGCGCGACGGCCAAGGGTGTGTTCGGCACGAAAATGCGCTCGGTCATAGACGCCGCGTCGGCAACCGGCATTGCGGCAAACGTCGCGCAGCAGTTACAGATCGGCAAACAGATCCTCGGCCACGGTCTGATGCCGATTATCGAGCCGGAAGTCACGATTTCCATCGCGGACAAGGCCGACGCCGAGGACATTCTGCTAAAGGAACTCCATGCCCAAATTGACGCGCTTGGCGCCGACCAACAGGTGATGCTCAAGTTGACCTTGCCGAACAGCGTCAATCATTACGCGAGCCTGATAAATCATCCAAAGATTATGCGCGTTGTGGCTTTGTCAGGCGGATATTCGCGCCAGCAAGCCAATGAAAAGTTGTCCGCGAATACCGGCATGATCGCCAGTTTCAGCCGCGCCCTGACCGAAGGGCTCTCGGTCGAGCAGACGGACTCCGAGTTTGACGCGCTGCTGGGCTCAACGATTGACAGCATTTATCAGGCGTCGATTGCCTGACAGCGTTCCAGGATCGCCTTTGCCTCGATCCCCGTGACCGTGCCCGCGGTGCTGCCGCGGTCATTCATCAAGCGGCTGGTGACGTAGCCATCGGCAATGGCAGATGGCGCGTGCCGGATCAAAATTGCAGCGGTCAAAAGCGTGGCCATGGCTTCGACAAAGACCCGCGCTTCGTTCTCCTCCGGCGATTTGCGCCAGCGGACCCGTGCTTCCCCCAGTGCCATATCAAAGCGCTCATCGCTACCCCGCGCCGCGTCAAGCTCTGCATTCAGTGCCTCACCCGCCAGCGGTTCGTGCGCCAGCGTGCGCAACACGTCGAGACAGATGACATTGCCGGAGCCTTCCCAGATTGAATTGAGCGGCGATTCGCGAAACAGCATCGGCAATGTGGTGTCTTCAACGTCGCCCATGCCGCCCATGGCCTCCATCGCCTCGTAGACAACATTCGGGCAGCGTTTGTTGTTGAGGTATTGCGGCATGGGTGGCGTGCCCGCCTGGCGCACCCTCCCACGGCAGGGCGGCATAACCAGCGCCCAGCCCGTGCTGCAACAGCTGATGATAGGCCGGGTGATAGTGAACTTCGTCCAGACGCCTGCCTTGCGCGTCGAAGGCCACCAGTTCGGGCAGGTGACGATTGGCGTCCCGTCCCGCGTTGCGCATGTCGGGCGATCCCATCTTTTGGCCGAATGCTGACAACGCCGCAGCATCTGCGCCAAACGCTTGCGCGGCCTCTTGCAGCGCCAGGTCCTCGGCCCAAAGATCACCTGCCCACCCAGTAACCGGCTGATTGGTGACCTCATGTCCCGGCTGATCGGATCGCGGTGGTAATGTCACGGCAGGTCTCGATGGTTGTTGATGAACCCCATGATCGGACAAACCAGCCGATCAGGCAAGAAGCCGCGAATGCCGCACGAACGGGGATTCCCATCGCCCGATACATGTGGCAGTCTATGCGGACAATCCGCCGTTCAGAGCGGGAATGAGGCAGTGCGCATGAAAAAATCCTCCACCCCCCAATATGCTTTGGCGCTTTATCTTGGCGCGATATTGCTGGTTGGTGGTTATTTTGCCTTAGCCTCGGTGCAAGGGGACTTTGGTCTGTTCCGCCGTGTTGAGATCGACGCTGAAATAGCCGATCTTGTGCGTCTGCGCGACACGCTCAGCGCGGAAGTCGTCGCAATTGCGAATAAGACCAGACGCCTGTCGGACGATTTTCTCGATCTCGATCTGCTGGACGAACAGGCGCGAGACGTGCTTGGGCTGGTGCGGTTCGACGAGATCGTATTGTATTAGCTTGCCGACTGATTTCGGCTGCGAGAATGCAGCGCTCTCGGTTTTGCAAAAGGCGATGACCATCCGCATAACGGATATCCGTAACGCATCGGAAAAAACTGTCGCCTTTTCGGCGGCACCGCATTATATATAGTTTAACGCTAAACTAATTGCCGCAAAAGCAGGAGGGTCACGCATGGCTTCCCGGAAAAGCACCGCCAAGGCCAATGTCTCCAAGAAAGATTTGCTGCACTTTTACCACGAAATGCTGCTGATCCGGCGGTTTGAAGAAAAGGCCGGCCAGCTTTACGGCATGGGCCTGATTGGAGGGTTCTGTCACCTTTATATCGGGCAAGAGGCCGTCGTTGTGGGTCTGGAGGCCTGCGCGAAAGACGGTGACCAGCGCATCACCTCTTATCGCGACCACGGACATATGCTGGCATGTGGGATGGACCCGCGCGGTGTGATGGCCGAACTGACCGGGCGCGCGGGCGGCTATTCCAAGGGCAAGGGCGGCTCGATGCATATGTTTTCCAAGGAAAAGGAATTCTATGGCGGCCACGGCATTGTCGGCGCGCAGGTGCCGCTGGGTGCGGGTCTCGCATTTGCCAACAACTACCGCGGCAATGACAATGTGTCGTTCACCTATTTCGGCGATGGCTCGGCCAATCAGGGCCAGGTTTACGAGGCGTTCAACATGGCCGCCTTGTGGGCCCTGCCCTGCATATTTGTGATCGAAAACAACCAATATGCGATGGGCACGGCGCAGAAACGCTCGACCTCGACCCCCGACATCTACACCCGCGGGCAGGCGTTTGGCATTCCGGGTGAAGCGGTCGACGGCATGGATGTGCTGGCGGTCAAGGCCGCGGGCGACAAGGCAGTGAAACACTGCCGCGCGGGCAAAGGCCCTTATATCCTCGAGGTCAAAACCTACCGCTATCGCGGCCACTCGATGTCCGACCCGGCCAAATACCGCACCCGCGAAGAGGTGCAGAAAATGCGCGAGGAACGCGACGCGATCGAATTTGTGCGTGGCCTGTTGCTGAAAGGCAAACATGCGTCCGAGGACGATCTGAAAGCCATCGACAAGGCGATCAAAGCGGTGATCAACGAAGCCGCCGAGTTCGCCAAGACCAGCCCCGAACCGGCGCTGGATGAGCTTTGGACCGATATTTACGCGGAGGCGTGAACCAATGGCGCATTTTGAGATTCATGTCAGCAATATGGATGCCGCCAAGGCGTTCTATGCTGGTCTATTCGGCTGGGGCTTCGCGCCAATGCCTCTCGGCGAAGAAATGAATTACCACCTGATCAACGGCGGCGAGTTTGATAGCGAACTGACCGGCGGGATCATGACGCGGATCGGCGATGCACCGGCGCCCGGTTCGCCTGTCAGAGGCGTAACAATGACATTTGACGTCGCCGACGTGGATGCGAAATATGAATGGGCATTGGCTAATGGCGGGGCCGAAGCTCTGCCACCCACTGACTACCCGGGGATCGGACGCGCGGCATACGTCGAAGACGGGCATGGCAATATCGTCGGGATGATTACACCGATAATGGACGGAGAATAACTATGGCGACCGAACTTTTGATGCCTGCCCTGTCGCCGACGATGGAAGAAGGCACGCTGGCCAAATGGCTGGTTAAAGAAGGCGACAGTGTCACATCCGGCGACATTATCGCCGAGATCGAGACCGACAAGGCGGTGATGGAATTTGAGGCTGTTGACGAAGGCACGGTTGGCAAGATCCTGATCGCCGAGGGCACGGAAGGCGTCAAGGTCAACACACCGATTGCCGTTCTGGTCGAGGATGGCGAAGAGGTTCCCGATCAAGTCCGGGACGCGGGCACACCCGCAACCCCCGCCCCGACCCCCGAGCCGGCGCCTCCGCCCGTCGCGGCCCAACCGATCTCGGTGCAAGAGGTAACCGAACCCGACATCCCCCCCGGCACCGAGATGAAGCAAACCACGGTGCGCGAAGCCTTACGCGACGCGATGGCCGAGGAAATGCGGCGCGACGAGAATGTGTTTCTGATGGGCGAGGAAGTCGCCGAATATCAGGGCGCTTACAAGATCAGTCAGGGCTTGCTGGAAGAATTCGGCGACAAGCGGGTCATCGACACTCCGATCACCGAGCACGGGTTCACCGGCATCGCGACCGGGGCGGCATATGCCGGGCTGAAACCAATTGTCGAGTTCATGACCTTCAATTTCGCCATGCAGGCGATGGACCAGATCGTCAATTCCGCCGCCAAAACGCTGTATATGTCCGGCGGCCAGATGGGTGCTCCGATGGTATTCCGCGGCACCAACGGGGCCGCTGCCCGCGTCGGTGCCCAGCACAGCCAGGACTACGCCGCCTGGTTTTCGGCCATTCCGGGGCTGAAGGTGGCGATGCCCTATTCGGCATCAGACGCCAAGGGCCTGTTGAAAACTGCCATCCGTGACCCCAATCCGGTGATTTTTCTGGAAAACGAGATCCTCTATGGCCGTGCCTTTGATGTGCCCGTGCTCGATGATTACACAGTGCCGTTCGGCAAGGCCCGCATCTGGCGGGAAGGCACCGATGTCACCATCGTCAGCTTTGGCATCGGCATGACCTATGCCCTGGAAGCGGCAGACGCGCTGGCCGCCGAAGGCATCAGCGCCGAGGTCATCGACCTGCGCACCCTGCGTCCGCTGGATTATGGCACCGTCATTGCATCCGTGCAGAAAACCAACCGATGCGTGACAGTTGAAGAAGGCTTCCCAGTTGGCGCGATCGGCAACCACCTGTCGGCCTATATCATGGAAAACGCCTTTGATTACCTCGACGCGCCGGTGATCAACTGCACCGGCAAGGATGTTCCGATGCCCTATGCCGCCAATCTGGAAAAACTGGCGCTGGTGACGACCGCAGAGGTGGTGGCGGCGATCAAGCAAGTGACCTATCGCTGATGGACATCAAGGGCCGCGATCCTGCAACCGAATGCTACCGCGTCGAAATGGATGTGGACGGGTGCCGCGTGACTGCGCTGGTGCCAGAGCGTCTGGCTGCCGATCAACGCCTGTTCGGCCAGCGCCCGTCGCACCAGATGGCCTATGTCTGGATGGCCGAACACAAAGACCGGATCGAAGCGGCGATCACCCAGCTTGCCCGCGGGTCCAAACGGCTGAAAGCGCCGTTCGACCAGATTACACTTATCGAGGAGCGCTAAGATGCCGACAGAAATCCTGATGCCCGCGCTTTCCCCGACGATGGAAGAAGGCACGCTGGCCAAATGGCTGGTCAAAGAGGGCGACGCGGTATCGTCGGGCGACCTGCTGGCCGAGATCGAAACCGACAAGGCGGTGATGGAGTTTGAAGCGGTCGATGAAGGCGTGGTTGGGAAGTTGTTAGTCGCCGAAGGCTCTGAGGGGGTGAAGGTGAACGCCCCGATTGCGGTGCTGCTTGGCGACGGCGAAAGTGCCGACGACATTGGCGGCACCTCTTCAGTCCCTGCCGGTCCTTCATCGGCTGAACCAGCGAAAAGCGAGGCCAGTCCGAGCGATGAGCGCCCCGCCGCCCCTGCCCTTGCGGCACCAACCAAAGACGGCAACCGCATCTTCGCCACCCCGCTGGCGCGCCGCATTGCGGCTGACAAGGGGCTTGATCTGGCGCAGATCACTGGCTCCGGCCCGCATGGCCGCATCATCAAGGCGGATGTGTCTGGCGTGCAGCCCTCTGCGGTCCCGGCCGCCGCCGCTGCCGCTGCCCCCACAGCCCCTGCCCCCACTGGACCTGGCACTGAACAGGTTCTGGCCATGTATCAGGACCGCGCTTACGAAGAGGTCGCGCTGTACGGAATGCGCAAGATTATCGCCGCGCGCCTGACCGAGGCCAAACAGACCATCCCGCATTTCTACCTGCGCCGCGATATCCGGCTGGACGCATTGCTGACATTCCGCAGCCAGTTGAACAAGGAACTGGAAGCTCGCGGCGTCAAACTCAGCGTCAACGATTTCATCATCAAAGCCTGTGCATTGGCCCTGCAAACGGTGCCGGATGCCAATGCCGTCTGGGCGGGCGACCGCATCCTGAAACTGACCCCATCGGATGTGGCCGTTGCCGTGGCCATCGAAGGCGGGTTGTTCACGCCGGTGCTGCGGGATGCGGAAACCAAATCGCTTTCAGCGCTGTCGGCGCAAATGAAAGACCTGGCCGCTCGTGCCCGCAACCGCAAACTGGCCCCGTACGAATATCAGGGCGGCTCTTTCGCTATTTCCAACCTCGGCATGTTCGGCATCGACAATTTCGATGCCGTTATCAACCCGCCACACGGGTCGATTCTGGCCGTCGGCGCGGGCGTCAAAAAACCCGTCGTCGGCGCAGACGGCGAACTGGCGGTGGCCACGGTCATGTCGGTGACCCTCAGCGTCGATCACCGGGTCATTGACGGCGCGCTTGGGGCGCAGTTCCTGGATGCGATCAAGGCCAATCTGGAAGCGCCGATTGCAATGCTGGCCTGACAGCTAACCGCCGGTATGGCTCATGTGGCGGCTGACCTGACCATCGGCGCGCTGGCGCGAATAGTCGAAATCGTGGCCCTTGGGCTTGCGCTCGATGGCAGCGTGGATCGCAGCGATCAGCGGTTCGTCGGCCTCTGACGCGCGTAGCGGCGCGCGCAGATCGGCCATATCCTCTTGTCCCAGACACATGTAAAGCTGGCCGGTGCAATTCAGGCGCACGCGATTGCAGCTTTCGCAGAAATTATGGGAAAGCGGCGTGATAAATCCGATTTTCTGCCCGGTTTCCTGCAGCTGGACGTAACGCGCCGGTCCACCGCTGCGCTCGGCCAGATCAATCAACGTGTAATTTTCGGCCAGCCGCGCGCGCAGGTCGTGTAGCGACCAGTATTGCCCAACCCGATCCTCGTTGCCCAGATCGCCCATCGGCATAACCTCGATCCAGGTCAGATCCATGTCTCGCGCGGCGCACCATTCGGTCAGCGCAAAGAGTTCATCCTCATTGAACCCTTTCAAAGCGACCGCATTGATCTTGACGCGCAGCCCTGCCGCCTGTGCTGCATCAATGCCGCCCAAGACCTGCGCCAGGCGGCCCCAACGCGTAACCCGGCGAAATTTCGCCGCCTCGAGTGTGTCCAGCGACACGTTCACACGCCGCACCCCGGCACCGGCCAGATCGTCGGCAAATCGCGAAAGTTGCGAGCCATTGGTGGTCAGCGTCAGCTCTTTCAGCGCCCCGCTTTCCAGATGCCGCGACATGGCGCCGAAAAATGTCATGATATCGCGCCTGACCAGCGGCTCGCCGCCAGTGATCCGCAGCTTTTCAACTCCAAGGCCGACAAATGCGCTGCACATCCGGTCCAATTCTTCGAGCGTCAACAGCTCTTTCTTGGGAAGAAAGGTCATATTTTCGGACATGCAGTAGACGCAGCGAAAATCGCACCGGTCCGTCACCGATACCCGCAGATAGGTGATCGCCCGGCTGAATGGATCGACAAGTGGCGCGTTCATGATGAGTGATCTAGGCCTGCACACAGATCGGCGCAAGAAATTTCGGCAGAATCAGCGCGCGTGACGTAATCCCGGCCGACGCCCGAAGATTACCCCAGCACGGCGCGAATTTCTGACGAAATACCCTCGATCACTTCGTTCAGCACCGTTTGGTCTTCGCATTCGGCCATGACCCGGATCAGCGGCTCGGTTCCGCTTTTCCTGATTAACAAACGGCCCGTCTGGCCGATGCGCGCCTCGGCCGCTGTGATGGCTTTTTGAACACTGTCCGCGGCCAAAGGATCCTTGGTCGTGTCAAACTCAAAGTTTTCCAGCTTCTGCGGCACGTTTTCAAAACTATTCGTAAGCTCAGAGGCACGGGCATTTGTCTCAACCATCGCCGACAAGAATTGCAGCGACGCCATCAGCCCATCCCCCGTGGTCGCATAATCCGTCATGACGATATGGCCGGATTGTTCGCCGCCAAGATTAAAGCCGCCGGCGCGCATATGTTCGACAACATACCGGTCGCCCACGGCGGTTCGCTCAAGTGTGATGCCCTGTGCACCCAGATAACGCTCAAGGCCCAGGTTCGACATGACCGTCGCGACCAAAGTGTTGTGCGCCAGCCGCCCCGCTTGCGACCACCGGCTGGCCAGAAGCGCCATGATCTGATCGCCGCCGGCAACCGCTCCGGTCTCGTCGATGATCATGACCCTGTCGGCATCGCCGTCCAGGCAAATGCCGACATCCGCGCCACTGGAAATTACCGTTTCCGAGGCGACGCGGGTATCGGTCGAGCCGCAGCCCAGATTGATATTGGTGCCGTCCGGCGAGACGCCAACCGGGATGACCTCGGCGCCCAGTTCCCACAACGCCTCGGGCGCGGTGCGGTAGGCCGCGCCATTGGCGCAATCTATGACAATTTTCAGTCCCGACAGGCTCTGGCCCGTTGGCAGCGTCGCCTTGATCCGTTCGTTATAGCGAAAACGGCTGTCGTCAATGCGCGTTGTCCGGCCAATATTTTCAGCCGCGACAGGCTCAACGCCGCGCAGCACCATCGCCTCGATCTCGGCCTCGGCCTCGTCGGACAGTTTGTATCCGTCAGGTCCAAAAAACTTGATACCGTTGTCCTGATGAGGGTTATGACTGGCCGAGATCATCACGCCGACATCGGCGCGCATTGAGGTGGTGATCATACCGACGGCGGGCGTAGGAACCGGGCCCAACAGAAAGACGTTCATGCCGGTGGACGCAAATCCTGCTGTGAGTGCATTTTCAAACATATAGCCCGAAAGCCGCGTGTCTTTTCCGATGACCACACGATGCGCGGACGACCCGTCGCGTCTGAAATACCGGCCCGCCGCTGCCCCGAGTTTTAATGCGGTATCGGCCGTCATGGGCGCGGAATTGGCCCGGCCACGCACGCCATCGGTGCCAAAAAGTTTGCGCGTCATTGCTCTGCCCTCATCGCAGTGGCCGCTTGATAGAGTGCGACACCTTTTCTGGTCTCGGCTATATCATGAACCCGGACGATCTGCACACCCTGGGCGATCGCCGCCAGTGCCACCGCGACCGAACCGGTCACGCAATCGGTGGCATTGTCCACGCCGGTAAGCGTGCCGATGAACCGCTTGCGCGATGCGCCCAGTAGAATTGGCACGCCAAGCCCGTGAAAAATCGAAATATTCTCAAGCAACTCAAGATTATGATCCAGCGTTTTGCCAAAGCCGATCCCGGGATCGATGATCAGGTTCTGCCGCGCGATGCCTGCGGACATCGCATACTCGATCCGCTCTTGCAGATAGTCGTAAACATCAAGCACAACGTTGTCGTAGCGCGGTGCGTCCTGCATCGTTTTCGGATCGCCCAGGGCGTGCATCAAGCACACTGGCACACCTGCACTTGCGGCGACCTTTGCCATCGCAGGGTCAAAACCAAGCGCTGATGTGTCGTTGATCAGGCCCGCGCCCGCCGAAATCGCCTGGCTTGCGACCGACGATTTTCGCGTGTCGATAGAGATTGGCGCGCGCACCGCAGCGCGGATGGCCCGCACAACAGGGATCACGCGCGCCAATTCATCGCCCGGCGATACCGGATCAGCTCCGGGTCGCGTGCTTTCGCCGCCAATGTCGATGATGTCACACCCCATTGCCGCCATTTCTTTGGCTTGCGCCAGTGCCGCGGTTTCGTCCTGAAATTCGCCGCCATCGGAAAAACTGTCGGGCGTGACGTTCAAGATCCCCATCAACAATGCCTGGTTGAAATCAAAACCCAAAAGAGCAGCCCGACGCGCTGTCAGCGCTGCAACAACCTCGCGCGGAATGTCATTGGCCGCGACAATTTCTGTCTGGGCCTCGCGCCTGATGCATGCAGCATGGGTGAACCAGCCCCAACCACCAGCAAGCGGCATTGCATCGCTGGGCCGGGTCTGACCGATCTGAACCAGCGGGCGGAAATAGGCGTCGGCCATTCACGCCAACTCCAAGGCCTGCAGGTCCAATTCAGGCAAAGCGGTATCATGCCAGGGCAGGTCGGCGTGTTTTTTGCCGCCGATCTGGACGTGTGTGCCGCCGATCTGATCGCGCAGCCACGCGGCAAGGCCAAATACGTCGCGGGCGTCAGGTCCAGCCTCGCCCGCCGCGTCAAGCACCATTTTCGATGGTGCCCAGGCAAAGACCGCCTGATCCTGCAAGGCATGTTCCAGCTCGGTGCGGGTCGCAATGACCTCGCAAGCGGGCACAATTGCGGCCAGAACCCATGCCGCCTGCGCCACTGCCATAAGGTCGATGCGCCGTTGCGCCGCTTCGCCGTTGGCGGCCGGCACATTGTCCAGATCCGGCTCGACAATAAGGATCACTGGCCGCGGCAGAGACCGCAATTGATCAATCCATGCACCAACATAGGGCGATTTTAGCGCGCTGCGGCGCAACACCGCGATGACAGGATCGCGATAAGTGACTTGCTCAGTGGACACGGCATCGCCGGATCGCACGATTTCCACGCCAAGCGCACCGGGCCCACGATCAAGTTTTTCAACCCTGACAAACACGCGGGCCGCTTTGGGCTGCGCCAAAAGACGATCAGTAATGCGGTCTGCAAGCGTTTCCAGTAGATTCAGACGCTCGGCGGCCAATTCAGCGGTTATGGCGTCTATCAGCGTGTCGTAGGACAGAATTTGATCGACATCGTCGCCATGCCCGACCGCGCCCGAATTCACCTCAATGACAATATTGAAACGGACGCGCTGTTTACTGCCTCTTTCGGATTGGAAAGCCCCGATATCAACCTCGGCCACATAATCGCGCAGCGAAATACGGTCTGCGGGATTGCCGCCATTATCTGCAATCGCGCGGCTCTCAAGATCGCCAAACGCGCTGTCGGCATGGGTGTTTGGGGTCATTCGCACCACAATCTTACCTCAGGGCTGCGTGATAATACCTTTCACCTACCCAGAGCAAGCCAGCCCGCAGGCGACCGCTTTCGGCTAGCTTTTCACCGAGGTTGTCGCCCGCATCGTGTAAAATTTGTGATCGCCGATGGTGGTTGTTAAGTGAAAAACGCGCGACCATTTCGGGTTAGCCGCCTTGGTGTGGTAATGCGTCGCCCCACCAGTCAGCTCACGCGGACCGCCATCGAGCATCAGCCGGGCAATTTTGCCCCCCCGCGTCCATGCGAGTTTTTCTGAGATAGTCTCGGCGCGTCCGTCGCAGGTGTAAGTGAACTGACAGCGAAACCGCGCTCCGGTCCCCTGATTGACCACCCTGCAGATGGTTTTCGGAAAGTTGTTGGCATCGACACGGTTCAGGATCACTTCGGCCACCGCAAATTGCCCGGCAACATCTTCGCCGCGCGCCTCGAAATAAAGCGCTTCGGCCAGACAATACCATTCTTTGTTGCCCTTAGCTTCGGGCAATCCGGCAAGATAATCGCGGGTGTAAACGGGCGCGCCACGTTGCAAAAGCGGTCGTCGGCTCAACCGTGCCACATCGGCGGGATTTACCGCATTCAGCGCGAGCTTTTCGGTGCTCAGCAACGTGCTGAACTCACCGCCGAGGACCGCCGAGGCGTTTGACGTACTCACGGTCAGATCGCCCGCTGTGGCGGCAACCGATCCGATCAACGCGAATACCGCAAACTTCAGCGACAGCGAAAGCCGTTTCATTTTCCCACCAGCAGTGACGCCGGGTCATTCCCGACAGCGAACCACGCGCGTTTAGACGAAAAAATGCCTTGCGTCCACCCCCGCGGATGTCCGTGTCGATAACACGTGATATGGCCGGTCAATGTAACAAATGATCTGTCCGGCATTAGAACTCCTCCAGGAAGTGGAGGAGCTGATGCGCCGGACAGAGCAGTTACAGGGGTTGAGATTGATGAAGTTCGATGAGGTTTACGGACGCACCTACAGGGGTGAGTTGAGCCAGCTGGAGGCAGCCGAGATCCTGGGCATGTCCGAGCGCACGTTCCGACGCTGGCGCGATCGCTTTGAGGCCGAGGGCGCGGAGGGTCTTTACGACCGCCGCCTGGGTCGGGTTTCCGCGCGCCGCGCCGGGGTCGACGAGGTGGTGGCACTGTTGGATCTGTTCGATACCAGGTACCGGCATTTCACCGCCTGGCACTTCTGGGAGAAGCTGGTTGCAAAGCACGACGTCACGCGCAGTTACAACTGGGTGCGGCTGACGCTCCAGGCGCACGGCCGGGTCGCGCCGGCGCCGCGGCGCGGCGTGCACCGCCGCAAGCGGCCGCGCCGGCCGATGGTCGGCATGATGTTGCACCAGGACGGCTCCACGCACCAATGGGTGCCGGGTCAGTACTGGGACCTGATCGTGACCATGGACGATGCCACTTCGGAGATCTATTCCGCCTTCTTCGTCGCCGAGGAGGGCACCATGTCGAGCTTTGTGGCGCTGCTGGAGGTGGGGTCGGCCATGGGGCTGTTCTGCTCGCTTTATGCAGACCGGGCCTCGCACTATTGGCACACGCCGGAGGCCGGCGGCAAGGTCGACAAGGACAATCCAACCCAGGTCGGACGTGCCCTGCAGCAACTCGGTATTGAGCTGATCCCGGCCTATTCGCCGGAGGCCCGGGGCCGCTCGGAGCGCATGTTCGGCACCCTGCAGAAACGCCTGCCGCAGGAACTCGAGCTCGCCGGCATCACCGATATGGCGGCCGCCAACCGGTTCCTGAAAGAGGACTTCCTGCCGGCCCACAATGCCCGCTTCGCCCGGCCGGCCGAGGACACAGGCTCCGCCTTCGTGCCGTTCGCCGGCAACCTGGCGGACATCCTCTGTGTGCAGGAGGACCGTGTGGTCGGCAATGACAACACGGTGCGCTACAAGAACTTGAGCCTGCAGATCCCGGCAGACCGCCATCGCCACCACTACGTCAAGGCCAAAGTGAGTGTGCACGAATATCCCGACGGCGACCTTGCCGTCTTCCATGGCCGGCGCTGCCTGGCCCGCTACAAGAAAGACGGCACGCCGATCGAAAGCAGCGAAAGGCGGGCCGCGTGATCCGCTTCGACGCGACCGACCGGCACCCTGTGGACAAGTGGACAGCCGCTCCGCGACCGACCACTTCCCCACAGGGCCAGAAACCGCAACAGAAGCGGTCAACTCATATGGTACATAAACCAGTCAACTCAGAATGTTCTCGACACCCCCGCGGATGTCCGCGCCCGAATGCCCGACATGCGCTCATCGCAAAGCTCCGTCCGAGCGCATTCTTGCGCCGCTACAAATTGCGTGTTTTCAGCCTGTTGGTTGTTTCCTATCAGGAAACAGATTGTTTTATCGCCAGATGCGCCGCCGCAAGACGCGCGACGGGAACGCGAAACGGCGAGCAGGACACATAGTCAAACCCAACCGCGCGACAAAACGCGATGCTTTCGGGATTGCCGCCATGCTCACCGCAGATTGACAGCGTAATATCGGGCTTTGCAGCGCGACCGCGTTCCGCGCCCAGCGTCAACAACTCGCCGACGCCATCTTGATCGAGAATATGAAACGGATCCTCGTCGAATACCCCCTGCTTGACATAATCATTCATGAATCGGCCCGCGTCATCGCGCGACAGGCCGTAGGCCATCTGCGTCAAATCATTGGTACCAAACGATAAAAACGAAACATGTTGGGCGATCTCGCCCGCCCTGAGTGCTGCGCGGGGTGTTTCGACCATCACGCCCAGGCGATATTCAAAATGCGATCCGCTTTCGGCCTGTACGGCGGCGGCGACCGCATCGACGCGCGCACGCACCAGCTCAACCTCCCGCGTGGCCGACACCAACGGGATCATGATCTCCGGCACGACCGGCGCTCCATTTCCGCTGGAATTTGCAGATACCGTCGCCTCAAAGATCGCCCGCGCCTGCATGTCGTAAATCTCAGGGTAGGTGATTCCCAGCCGCACGCCTCGCATCCCAAGCATCGGGTTCACCTCGGCCAGATCAGCAACCCGGCGGTTCACGTCTGAATACGGCAGGTCCAGCGCTTCGGCAAGGTCAAGTATTCCCTCGCGTTCCGAGGGCAGGAATTCGTGCAGCGGCGGGTCAAACAACCGGATGCAAACCGGCTGATCGTGCATGACCTGAAATAGCTCAATGAAGTCATCTCTTTGCATCGGCAAGAGCCGCTCCAGCGCCGCCGCGCGATCCTGTGGGTCATCGGTAAATATCATCTCGCGCATGACCACCAGGCGGTCTTCATCAAAAAACATGTGCTCGGTCCGGCAAAGCCCGATACCCTGGGCGGCGAAATTGCGGGCCACCAATGCCTCGGCGCGGCTGTCGGCATTTGCGCGCACGCCGATGTCGCGAAACTCGTCGGCCCAGCCCAGCAGCATCTGAAACGCATCGTCCTGGCCCGGCGACAGCATCCGCGCGGCACCCGCCAGCGCGGTTCCTGCGGTCCCGTCCACCGTGATCAGCTCGCCTTCGCAAAACTCCCGGTCGCCGGGCGCGATGAGCTTTTTTTCCTTTGCGTCGATACGCATCTCGATGGCCCCGACTACGCAGGGCAATCCAAGCCCGCGCGCGATAACGGCCGCATGGCTCGTCATGCCGCCGCGCTGGGTCAACACGGCAGCGGATGCGTGCATTCCGCGGATATCTTCGGGGCTGGTTTCGCGTGTGACCAGCACGCAGGGCTCGCCGCGCGCGGCACTTGCCTGCGCTTCGGTGGCCGAAAATACCACACGGCCCACAGCGGCCCCCGGACTTGCGGCGATGCCGGTCAGAATCGTGTCGCGTTCGCCCCTGGGATCGACCCGCGGGTGCAACAGTTCCGACAAAGAATGCGGCTCGACGCGCAAAACCGCTTCCTGGCGACTGATTATGTCGTCATTGGCCAGATCGGTCGCGACCCGGATCGTTGCACGGTTGGAGCGCTGGACACGGATCGCATCAAGGATCGAAAGCGCGCCATCCTCTACGATGAACTCAAGCTGCATTTCCTCGCGCAACTTTAGCCGGCAAACCGCACCCATTTCCTGCAGTGCGGCAAATATTTCCGGGCAATCCTCCTCTAGGCTGTTGTCGCCAAGCAGGCCATTGGGTTTGTCGGCGGGCACCGCGGGCGGATGGCCCTGTGACTGGCGGATATAGCGTCCGCGGATGACCGTATCACCGCTGTCCCTATCGACAAAGCGGATCACGCCTTGCCCGCTCTCGCCGGGGCCAACGCCCAGCGCCATTTTCTGCACGACCAGCCCAAGCCCGGCATCGGCCGGTGCGCCGCGCGCCTGTCGCAAAAGCCTGGCCGAGGTGCCCTCCCAGGCGCGCGCCATCAAACGCAGGACATCGCCGAGTTGCTCGATCGGATCCTGCGGAAATTCAGCCTCTGTCTCGTTTGCATAGGATGCCAACGCTTCCTCGAGAGCCTGAGCGTCGTCGGAACTGTCCGAAACGAACATTTCCGGGTCCAAGCGCGCCACGTTGAGCGCAAATGTTTGCACAAACCGAAGGTACACCTGGTCGGCCGCCACGGCCCCATGGCTGGACACCATCGCCGCGTGGCGTTCGCTGTTCATGCCGATATTCAGCATTGCCAGCGGCCCGCCCCAGTCAGGAGCCTGGCTCGACGGGCGCACTGACAAAAGCGCGCCATCGCCAAATGTGTCGATCAGTGCGGCCAGGTCCGGCATGTGGCCGGTTGTGATCCGGTGAACCGCCTCAAATGACAGCGCGGCAGTCGGTGGCACCGGCAAATCGAGGCGCACCAGACGCTGCATTGCCTTGGCGCGGCCACCATGAGTTTCCACATCAATTGGTGCCACCCGCCGGATGCGGGTAAATCCTGTCAGTTCGACTAAATTCTGCACTGCAGCAACCTCACCTTCGCAGGGGCAGCATAGCGGCGCTTTTGGGCGGATCAATGGCACCGGTCGAAAATCGTAATACCGGGCGCTCATCGAGCCCTCTCGGGCTCTCTTCGTTCACTTCAGCGATGAAGCCCGCAAGGGCCGAAGAGCACTCAGCCCTTGATGCGCGTCAGATCAGCAACGCCAAGGCAGAGCTTGCGCATCTCCGCCAGCAGATTCAAACGGTTGCGGCGAATAATCTGATGATCGGTATTGACCTGCACGGCTTCAAAAAACGCATCCAGCGGCGCGCGCATGGTCGCCAGCCCGGCCATGGCTGCGGCGAAATCCTCGGCTTCAATCGCCTTGGCGATCACCGGCCCCTGTTCGGCCAATGCCTTGAACAGCACCCGTTCTTCATCGGCTTCGGCGAATTTTGCCTCGGAACCATAGGAATATTCGACCCCATCCGCCTCTTCGGCCTGCATCAGGATGTTGTTAGCGCGTTTGAAACCCAGCAGCAGATTGGTGCCGTCGTCGGTTTTGAGGAATTCGGAAAGAGCGGTGGCGCGTTTGACCAGCAACGTCAGGTCGTCATTGCCGTCCATGGCGATGCACGCGTCGATAACGTCATGGCGAATGCCCTGATCGCGTAGGTAGACCTTGAGGCGGTCGTGGAAGAAGGTGAGGAGGTCGGGAACAACCTGATTTCGAGGGCCGAGGCCAAAATCACCCCAATCCGGTCTTGGGTCGTTTTCCAAGATTACTACGTTGAGCATATCTTGAGTATCGCTAGTACGAAAGAAGACCCAGTTCGTTTCCGCGTCACTCGGATCAAATGTCGGGATTGCCGCGTCAGTTGCGTTGACGGCATCAATCTGTGGCAACAAAACGAACTTGTAACCTTCCTCGCGTATCTCAAGGACAAAAACGGTCCGCTGTGGAATGCTGCTTCGGAATTGGTTCAGATAATTCTGCCACGCCACAGAAATCATAGAGCGGAGATGTGTTCTTAACCCATTCTCCAACACCAACCTTATCACCCCCAACGCCGCCCGCCGCAGCGCAAACGGGTCTTTCGATCCCGTCGGTTTCTCGTCAATCGCCCAGAACCCGCACAATGTGTCGATCTTGTCGGCCAGCGCCACCGCAACCGACACCGGCGCGCTGGGCACCGCGTCGGACGGTCCCAGTGGCGCGTAATGGTCCGCGCAGGCCGTCGCCACAGGGTTATCACGGCCCGCCGCGCGTGCGTAATACCCCCCCATTACCCCCTGCAACTCGGGAAATTCGCCAACCATTTCGGACGCCAGATCGGCCTTGGCCACCCGCGCCGCTGTCTCGGCGACATCCGCATCCGCCCCCACCATCGGCGCAATCTTGCGCGCCAGCGCCGCAATCCGCTCGATCCGCTCGGCCTGGCTGCCCAGTTTGGCGTGAAACGTCACCTTGGCCAGCCGGTCCAACCAGGGCTGCATTTTCTCCTGTTTGGCCACGCGCAAATCATTTTCCCAGAAGAATTTCGCATCCGCCAGCCGCGCCGCCAGCACACGCGTGTTGCCGGCCAGAATAGTCGCGCCGCGATCTGCGGTTTCACGGTTGGCCACAGTGATGAATTTTTCGATCCGCCCGGTTTTCGGGTTCCGCACCGAAAAGAATTTCTGATGCGTACGCATCGAGGTCTGCAAAACCTCAGGCGGAAGGTCCAGAAACTCAACGCCAATCTCGCCGATCAGCACGACCGGCCATTCCACCAACCCTGCCACCTCGGTCAGCAGGCCCGTGTCCTCGACCACGTCCAGGCCCTGCGCAAAGGCCAGGTTGGCTGCATCCGCCCGGATGTGCTCGGCACGTTCATCCGCGTCCAGCATGACGAATGCCCGCTTGAGCTTAGTCGCATAAGTATTGAAAGAGGCCACAGAAAACTCGCCCGGCACCATGAACGGATGGCCGCGCGTGGTGGCGGTCGATTTGATCCCGTCCACATCCAACGGCACCGCTTGCGCCCCGGCCTCGTCGCTCAGAATACAAAGGATCGAATGCAACGGGCGCACCCAGCGCAAAGTGCCTGCCCCCCAACGCATCGATTTGGGCCATGGGAACCCCCGGATCGCACCTTCCAGAACTTCGGCCACGATATCGGCTGCCGGACGGCCCGGTTTTTCAAGCACCGCGAACCAAACCTGGCCCTTTCCCGCGTCGCGCGCTTCCAACTGGTCACGGGTCAGCCCGGTTGACCGCAAAAACCCGTCCACCGCTTTTTCCGGCGCGTCCACCCGTGGCCCCTTGCGTTCTTCGCGCGTATCAGGCGAGGCGCTCAACACCCCCTCAACCGACAAAGCCAGCCGTCGCGGCGTCGCAAAGGCTCCGGCGCTGGCATAGGTCAGCCCGGCGGCGGCCAGGCCGTCAGTGACCAACCGTTTCAGGTCATCGGCGGCGCGGGCCTGCATACGCGCCGGAATTTCCTCGGACAAAAGCTCAATCAGAAGGTCAGGCATCCGCCATCATTCCTTGTATTTCGCATTAAGCTGATGCCACGCAAACCCGCGCCCATCGGGCAATATGGCGATCACCCGATCAACACCGTCGCGGATGTTCTTTTCGCCCAGAAATGCCAATGCCCGCCCGGCCTCCAGTGCCTCGCCCACCTCAACAGCATCATAACAGTCAAACCACCCTGGCCCGGTCAGGGGAACGGCATTTTCTGCAAGCTGATAGGTTTCCGTCATCAGTGCGATGCTCATCGGCGTTGTGAAACAGGCCCGGAACCCCAAAGGCGAGCTGGTTTTGTCAATCGCAGTCAGATCGCGGGCGATGAAGGTTTCCGGCTCGCCGGACACCACCGAGGTCAGCCGCAACTGCGCGGCGGGAGCATCCGCGGCGACGTCTTCGTAATAGGCATAGACTTGCGTGTAATAGATGCCTGCTCCGGCCGCGACGGCGGAAATCGCCAGAATGGCGACCAGGATTTTGCCCGCACTCATGTCTGCTCAGGGGTCCAGCCCCCGGCTTGCGTCACCACAAACGCATCCGCACAGGATTTCGCCAGCGCCCGAACGCGGCCGATATAGGCCTGCCGCTCGGTCACGCTGATAACCCCGCGCGCGTCCAGCAGGTTGAACAGGTGGCTGGCTTTGATGCACTGGTCATAGGCCGGATGGGCCATCACGATCCGCCGTCCGGTTTTTGGATCGTCAACCGGGGCAGCCAGAATGCGGGCGCATTCGGCTTCCGCCTGGTCAAATTGCACTTGCAAGACTTCGGTGCCGGCCACGTCGAAGTTCCAGCGGCTGAATTCTTCCTCGGTCTGCCGGAAGATGTCGCTGTATTTCAGCGGGCTGGGCGAAGCCGGATCATTAAACGGCATATCCATCACATGATCGACGCCCAGGATATACATCGCCAGCCGCTCCAGCCCATAGGTCAGCTCGCCGCTAACCGGCCTGCAATCATGGCCGCCGACCTGCTGAAAATAGGTGAACTGCGAAACCTCCATGCCGTCGCACCAAACCTCCCATCCCAGGCCCCAGGCGCCCAGCGTCGGGCTTTCCCAATCATCCTCGACAAAGCGGATGTCGTGCAAATCCATGTCCATGCCGATGGCCTTGAGCGAGCCAAGAAAGATCGCCTGCAGATCGGGCGGCGACGGTTTGATCAGAACCTGGAACTGATAATGTTGCTGTAACCGGTTGGGGTTATCGCCGTAACGCCCGTCGGTTGGCCGCCGCGACGGCTGCACATAGGCCGCCGCCCAGGGCCGCGGGCCCAGCGCCCGCAGCGTCGTGGCGGGGTGAAACGTGCCGGCGCCGACCTCCATGTCATAGGGCTGCAGAATGACACATCCATTCGCGGCCCAATAGTCTTGAAGGCGCAGGATGATGTCCTGAAAACAGCGCGGCCGATCGGGTTTGGACATGGCGTTCTGACTTTCGTTGCGCGCCCATGAAAATCGCGGCTTGCATAGGCGCTCGCATGGCGCGGGTCAACGCGGTTTGGCGGGCGCCGCTGTCTGCCCCGTGCATTCGCGCCGGCGAGCGTCTAATGTCCGCGCAGAATCACCGGTCCGGATTTGTTTGGGGGAAGTCGGCGCGATGCGTTTTAGGTGTTTTGCCGCGATTTTCGCGGTGTTGGTGTTGGTCGCAGGCACGGGTCAGGCCCAGCAGGATATTTGGATCCAGATCGAGGCGCATTCAAACCTGACGGATGCCGAAGCAAGGGCAAATGTCCTTGCCGGTCAGGTCAGCCCGCTGGAAGGATACCGTCTGGGATCGGGCTGGTATGCGCTGGCCATTGGCCCGCTTTCGCCAGGCCAGGCACCGCGCGAGTTGGGTCGATTGCTGGTGACGCGGCAAATCCCGCAGGACAGTTATTTAGTCGATGGCGGCGAATTTCGCCGGAAATTCTGGCCGCCTGCGGGATCGGATCAGGCCGCAGCACAGATCGCCACCGTCGAGACCGCGCCAGTGGCGGAACCCGTCGTGCCCGACGAAACCCCGGCGCAGGCCCGCCGGTCAGAGGCGCGCCTGAACGGAACTGAGCGCAAAGAGCTGCAGTCTGCACTGGCGTGGGAAGGCCATTATGCTGGCGCGATTGACGGCGCGATTGGCCGCGGCAGCCGCAATGCGATGGCCGAATGGCAGACTGCCAACGGCCATGAAGCATCCGGCATTTTGACAACCGCCCAGCGCGCGGAACTCACCAGTGATTATTACGAGGTTCTGGCCTCGATCGGTATGGCGATGGTCAACGAGCCTAAGTGTCTGATCCAAAACTAATTGAGTGATTTCAGCGAGTTGTGATTCAATCGGATTGATAAGATTCGAGGGAGATCACAATGGCCTGGACTGAAACCACTCGCGCCCGATATGAACGGCATTCGGGACGCTATGCAAGCGATTTAACCGATCAGGAATGGGGTTTGATCGCGCCATTCCTGCCGCCGCCTAAAACAACTGGTCGTCCGCGCAGCACGGCGATGCGCGATGTTCTGGATGCCATTTTGTACATCGCCAGCGCCGGGTGTGCGTGGCGTATGCTGCCCAATGATTTCCCGCCAGTGTCCACCGTGCGCTACTATTTCTATGGCTGGCGCAACGATGGCATCTTTGAAGTGATCAGCCATTTTCTGGTGGCGACGGCGCGCGAGTTTCATGGCAAGAAGCCCGGCCCCACCGCTGGTGTCATTGATAGCCAGACCATAAAAACAACGGAAAGCGGTGGCATTTCGGGCTATGACGCGGGCAAGAAAACCAAGGGCCGCAAGCGCCACATTGTCACCGACACGCTCGGGTTTATGGTTGGGTTGGTCGTGCATAGCGCCGGTATTCAAGACCGTAATGGCGCACCGGAAGTGTTGAAATCCATCCGGTATTCCCATCCAAACTTGCGCCATATCTTTGCGGATGGCGGTTATGCCGGACCAAAGCTGCGCGACGCTCTTGAAGGCATCGGTGACTGGACAATCCAGATCGTCAAGCGCTTCGACACTGCGGAAGGCTTCGAAGTCATTCCCAGAAGATGGGTCGTCGAGCGCACCTTCGCATGGCTCAACCGCTGCCGGCGATTGGCCAAAGATTGGGAAAAATCCATCGCAAGTTCACAGGCATGGATACTCGTTGCACATATCAGAACCCTCACGCGTAAAATTGCAAGGCATTGTAATCATGCGTAGAGTTTTGAATCAGACACTAAGGCAGGCATCGACATTGAGCTGCCCATGGCGTTGGTCAAATTCAACCGATATGACGCACCGTTTGTTCACTATGCGCCCATCGACGATACCGGCGCGCAGGTGATCCTGATCAGCCAAACCGGCGCGCGCGGGCGCATGAATGCACTTTACGATATTTTGCAGACACTCACGATTGTCCCGCTCGATGGTCCGCGGCGGCTAAGACGCTCTAGCTTTCGCATCCACGGCGAAAATCCCCGCATCATCACGGATATTTATGCCACGATTTCAGGTGACGATATCAAGGGCTTCGCGCTGATCTGGCCCAACGATGGGGATCGCCGCCGCGATCTGGTGTTGTCGCGGATAGAACAGAGCTTCAGCCCCTATAGTGGCAGCGTCCTGCCCGACAATTTCGGCGCCATCGACGGCGGCAATTTCGATGCCCTTGCCGGTTTTGCGGTTTGCCGCCCTGAATACGTGAGATCTGGGTTTTTTGTGTCTCTCACCGGCGATGTTCTGACCAGCATGGAAGCCGGTCAAAGCTGCGACAGGATTACGCTCGCAGATGAAACGACATTGGCAATTGCCGGCGCGGATAGCGCAACCGGCGTTGCCCTACTGCGCCCCGAAACGCCGCTGCGCCCGATCAGCGTGGCGCGGTTTGCAGCCGACAAGATCAACATCGGCGGACAAGTGGCGCTGGCTGGCTACAGCTTTGGAGGCAGGCTAACGCGCCGTCGCTAACATTCGGGACGGTTTCCGATCATCAGGGCCTGGCGGGCGAACCTGATCTGCAGCGGCTTTTGTTGGCGGCAAATCAGGGCGATTATGGCGGGCCCATTCTGGACGCTTCGGGTGCAGTCGTGGGGATGCTCAAGCCTAACCAGGATGCCACCCGCGTGCTGCCCGAAAACGTGCAATTCGCTGTGGGTGCGGACCGGTTGTCGGCAATCTTGCAGGGCCTCGGTGTCGCGCCCGTTCTGTCTCAGGACCAGGCCGGGATCGCGCCAGAGGATCTGGCCATGCGCGCTGCTGACTTTACCGTGCTCATTCAGTGTTGGAATTCGTGAAAACAAGCCATCAGCGCCGCTAACCGTTGGGAATTTCCAGTGTCACGTTGCGGCCATTTTTGACGTATACCAGCGACGTTTCGGAAATCGCCACGACATTGCCGCCGTCCAGCCGGTCGCCCTTGCTGACCATGACAAAACGTCCACCGCCGAGGCGCACCAGCGCGCGGCGGCTGGAAGACGTGCCGTAGACGCCAATCAGATTGATCGTCGTCAAGCGCAGACCGCCCTGTATCGTGGCCGCCTGGGCCACGGTGCCGCCTAAAACTGGCCGGGGTGCGGCACTCTGGGTTGCCGCCGATGCCGACTGGACGGCCGCGGCAATCGCCTTGGCAAGGTTCGACGGGCGCGGCACCGGCCGACGCGAGACCAGCACGGCAGGCGCGGTCGGCGCGGCGAGCGGCTGGGCGACGGGCACCTGCGCCAAAGATGCGGGCCGCGGCATGGGCCGGAAGGCACCAAGCTCAACGCGCGACAGACCTGCCAGACGGGCGCGTTCGTCGCTTTCGGCCAAGTTGGACGGCCGCGGCGTGGGGCGCAATGCGGCCAGTTCCGCGCGTCTTTGCGGTGTCAGAACCGCCGCGGTCAGGACCACACCACTGCCGGGCCGCGGCGTCGGAAGGACGCGCGGCGATCCGGCAAAGACCAGGATGCCCTCGGGCGTCAACGCGCCGTCCCGCGTGGCGGTGACCAGACCGTTGGGATCGAAACTGAACTGTTGGTCAAAGCTCGGCGGCAGGCTTTGCGTTGCGATGCCGGTGTCCGGCAGGGCACCCGAAATTGACGGCAAGGCCACCGCGTCGTGGCTTAGAATGATGCGGTCGATCGAAGCAAAGTAAAGCTTGTCCACCCGGTCTGAGGCGGGTTCGACTGGCGATGTTGGTGCCAGTTGCCTGATCCCGCTTGCGGTAATTTCCGGCGCATCAACGCCATACAGCGTGTCCAGGCCGAGCGCGGGCTCGTCAATATTCGCACCAAGCGAGTCGGCAGAAGCGATTTGCATCGTCTCCTGAACCGGCGGCGTTGAGCTGTTGACAAGCGTGTCTGCTACTGGGCTGGCGCTTGCCAGGCCTTGTGGATCGCCACCCTGATCGGGGATCAGCGGTTGGGCCACGTTTTCGGCTATCTGCGCGGCCGTCGGTAATGCGTCCAGGGGAACATCGGCGAAGGGGTTGCTTTCATCTGGCGTTCGCCCGCCGAGGAACCAGAAACCCGCAGCCAGCGCCAAAACAATCGCCGCAACGGCCGCCAGCCCAAGCATGAACGTCGCCTGGCCAATCTTTACGCCGGGTTTGGAAAAGGGCACGGGCCGCGCGGAAAGGCTTGGCTTAACCGCCGCCAATCCTGAAACAACCCTGCGCCCGGTCAGAGCAATGCCCGAATGGACCGACTGCAGCGCCCGCGCAGACCCAAGTACCGGTGCGGCGGTCCGTGTCTGGCTTGCCTCGGTCCCGGCTGACACGTCGATTGTGTCCTCAGGCGCGTCAGTTTCGGGTGCAGCGGGCTCAATGGTCAGGGCCGCATCCCCGACGCGCGCTGTTGCAAGCCGGGCAGCGATATCTTCCCCATCCTCGCCACTGCCCTCAGTATCCGGAATGGCACGCGTTGACAGCTTCGGGGTGACCCATTTCAGCTGCAGTGGATCGGGCTCGGTTTCGGGCACATCGCCGCGCACCGAAACAAAGCCCGGCGCACCGGCAGGTTCGGTTGTATCTGGCGCGTCTGTCTTGGCATCGTTGTCCGATGCCGCCAGCGATCTGGGCGCATCGGCCAGTTCGGCCGGAATATTCGCCGCGGCTTGGTCCCCGACAGCGCCATCGGCCGCAGGAATTTCCAGACTTTCCAGAAGCTTGTGGATGTCGATCGCATCGTTATCGGGCTCGACCCAGCCCCCCGCGTTTAGCAGTTTGCGCGCACTGCTGGCCTCGCCGAAATATGGCTCCCCGTTAAAATCGGTCGGCTCGGGGATTGCCACAAAACTAAGCGGGTTAAAGCGATGCTTTTCAGCGAATTTTTCGGCTTCACCCAGCGTTTCCTCGGCAACTGCGGCCACTTTAACGCATCCATCGCCGGATGCGCGCCAGTCAAACGCCAGTTCGTCGACATGATACGGTGTCAGCCCTTGCAGCCCATCGCGAACCGCCGCCGCGCGATCGGGTCCGTCGATATCTCCGATCTCAAGCTCGCGATACAATATCTGCGCATTGGGAATGATGAGTTTGGTCGCAAACTGGCCACCGGACAGATCAACAGCGGTTTTTCGCAAATACCGCATCTCTTCATTGATGCCCGCCGAGTTGGGGTCAGCCTGACCGATGAGCCGCCAACCCTGCTTCGAGCGGTGCAGCAATACGATGCCGTTCTGATCTAGGATAAGGGCGGAGCTTGGCTTCATCCCGAATAACCTGCTGGCGGTTTCGGCGACCCCTCGCCGCCAATTATGCGATATAGATTCTACAGCAGCTTTCCGCCGATGGCTACCAAAAGAGCCGACAGCCGCTTTGCCAATGAGCCAAATTCCGCAGAGGATGGGCGAGCCATAGAGGAGATGCGCGATGCTCAGAACATTTGCACTTGCTTTGGTGGTGATCATGACCGCCAGCATTTCGCAAGCACAAGACCAGCGCGTCGCACAGCTGGTCGTATCGGCCCGTGGCCAGGTTGAAACCCGCCCGGACATGGCGACACTCACGCTGGGCGTTGAAACACAGTCCCGTCGTGCCAGCGCCGCTTTGGATGAAAACTCAAAGGCGATGGCAAAACTGCTGGCCCTATTGGCTGGTGCTGGCATCGCCGAGCGCGACGTGCAGGCAACCGGCTTGGCGCTGAACCCGCAATATACCCGAAATTCCGGGTCTGTTCAGCAAATCACCGGCTATGTGGTGCGCAATCAGGTCAGTATCCGGGTGCGTGACCTCGACGGGCTGGGCGCGCTGCTCGATACAATCGTCAGCGGCGGGACAAATCGTTTTCAGGGGCTCAGCTTCGGGTTACAGGAACCCAAACCGTTTCAGGATCGTGCGCTGAAAATGGCCATTGCCGCGGCTCGCGCCAAGGCAGCGATCATGGCCCAGGCGGCCGGCGTCACGCTGGGCGGTCTGATCGACATTCGCGAGGCGGGCGGCAATGTCCGCCCGACGCCCATCTTACGCGATATGGCGATAGCGATGGAGGCGGTTCCGATTGCAGAAGGTTCCGTTGGCATTACCGCCAGTGTCACCCTGACCTACGCGCTGGCCAATTAACCGACCCCTGCCGTTGCTGACGCCAGCGCCTGATCGAGATCGGCAATCAGGTCGTTGGCATCTTCGATCCCGATGGACAGGCGCACCACATTCGGCGCAGCACCGGCGGCTTCCTGTTGCTCAGCCGTCAGTTGGCGATGGGTGGTGGACGCGGAATGTATGACCAGCGACCGCGTATCACCGAGGTTGGCGACATGGCTGAATATTTCCAGCGCATCGACGAATTTGATGCACGCCTCATATCCGCCGCTTAGCGTCACGGTAAATAACGCACCCGCCCCACGCGGACAGATCGCCGCGATCCGGTCAAAATAGGGCGAACTTTCAAGGCCCGCATAGGTCACGGCCTCGGTGCGCGGATCATCTTCCAGCCATTTGGCGATTTTTTCGGCGTTGGCGACATGGCGCTGCATCCTGAGCGACAAGGTCTCAATGCCCATAAGCGTGTAATGCGCGGCCTGCGGGTTCATCGTCATGCCCAGGTCACGCAGCCCAATTGCGATGCCGTGAAACACAAAGGCCAGAGGGCCGAATGTCTCGCAAAACTTCAGCCCGTGATAGGCGGGCTCGGGCTCTGACAGCGACGGAAATTTGCCGCTTGCCGACCAGTCAAAATGACCGCTGTCGACGACACAACCGCCCATGACGGTGCCATTGCCGGTCAGATATTTGGTGGTCGAGTGAACCACCAGCGTCGCACCATGTTCAATGGGGCGGCAGAGGTAGGGCGTGGCCGAGGTGTTGTCGACAATCAGTGGGATACCCGCGTCCTGGGCCAATTTCGCCAGCGCGTCCAGATCAGCGATATACCCGCCCGGATTTGCGATAGATTCACAAAATACCGCGCGGGTGTCGTCGTCGATTGCAATCCGAACCGCGTCCAGATCGTCGGTGCCGACGAACCTTGCCGACCAGCCGAAGCGTTTAATCGTGTGGCTGAATTGGGTGACCGAGCCCCCGTAAAGACGCGTGGAGACGACCACGTTGCGCCCCGGTGCCATCAGCGGGAACAGCGCCATGATCTGCGCAGCATGGCCAGACGAGCAACAGACCGAGCCCACCCCGCCCTCAAGCGTGGCGATGCGTTCCTGCAACACCGCGACCGTCGGGTTGGTCAGGCGTGAGTAGATGAACCCCACCTCCTGCAGATTAAACAGCGCGGCGGCATGTTCGGCGTCGCGAAACACATAGGCCGTTGTCTGATAAATCGGTGTCTGGCGCGCGCCCGTCGCCGGATCGGGGCGCGCACCTGCATGGACCTGAAGGGTGTCAAATCCGTAACTCGGACCGTCATCGGACATCTGAATATTCTCCCTGAAGTCGAACGCGTTCGCGGGTTCTTAGGCTGCGGTTCGACCGGGCGCAAGAAGCGCGCGGCCTGGCCTCAGAGCCGGCTTGGGATCACGTCTGCCATCTGCGGCGAAGCGGGCCATCAGCGCATCCACAGGCCGGCTTTTTTGATCTGATTGCGAAGCGTCTTTTCGCGCAGTGGCAGATTATTCTGGTCAAACATATCGCGCACTTTTTGTCCCCGGTTCTGATAGATAAACCTCTTCATCGGCTCGTATTGCTTGAGAACCTTCTTGATCTTGTTTGGTGCGCTCACCGTATTCAGCGCGGTGATGACCTGTTCGCTTTCGCGCGCAAATAGCAGCGGCATCGTGCGGTAGTGACAACTTGTTTCGCCGTCCAGCAGGCCCGGTGGGATGGTTTGCCTCTCACCACCCAGCGAATGGATTACCAGCGGCAGGGCAATTTGATCGAGCCAGGGATCAAGCGATTGCGCGGCAAGTTCCGGTCCCGGCCCTTGCCGGATCGCCAGCGCATAGTCCAGAAACCGCGCGCCGAACTCATGCGGGCAGCGATAAAAAAACCATCCGGCGTTAAAGTAAAGATAGCGCCGCCAGTATTCATCGGGTTCGCGCAGGTCCAGCGAGCTGGCAAAATCAAGATCAAAGCGGTCGTAGAGCGAGCGCCAAATATCGGTATATCCGACCCCGTAGAGCTGTGGTTCGGGCCAGGTTGCGCTGACCCGCAGCGAGGCGGAAGGCCGGTCGAAATCAAATGGAATAGCCGACAGTGGTCCGGTGATCAGCGTGTCGGTATCAAGAAAGATGAACGGCTCGTCCCTCGGCATCGCCAGCAGTGCTTCGATTTTGTTGCCCTGGGCATATGTCTGTCCAAAATGGACGTTGCTAAACGGCAATATTTCTGCACCCAATTCCCCGGTAAGCAAAGAAATCGCCTCCGCATCCGTCATGCGCGGGTCGGCGGGCCAATTTGGCCCAGCCTGGGGTTCGGCAACAAACAGGCGGCCCGAGAAATCTGGATCAAAGTGCCTAAGCGATGCAGCAAACAGCACCGCTTCATAGGTTAGCCGGCCGTTTTGGCCGACTATGAAAATGTTGAATTCATTTGTGGACTTGGCGCTTCTGGCCATGCTGCCCGCCGGTTGCCCCGCATTTTTGGCCCATCATAGGCTGAAAGCACAGGGTGTAAATCGTGCGTGTTGTTGACGCGCGCTGGCATCGTCACAATCCAAGGGCACATGCAACCACGGTGGCGGTCGGGAGGCCCACGTCCTGGCGCAGACCACCCGCAGGCGTCAACAGATTATCGGCGCTCAGAAAATTCCGCGCGACAGACCGATCACGCCGCGATCACCGACGACTACGAGGCAAAACCAAGGGTGCCACGCTGCGGCCGCGTCGCAATGGACATCGCGCTCGGCTCGTAGCAGCGATGTTTGACCGTTAGAAGACATAGCGGATTTGATCGGTCCAATATCGCTCAACCCGACGCAGGGCGATGTTGATCGTATCGACCATTTCGCGGTCAATCACCTAAACTCTGGGCCAGCAATCCCTCGGCGTGGCGTTCAAACAGCGCCTCGACCATATCGCGAACTTCACGGCCTTTTTCCGTCAGCCTGACGCGCACCGACCGGCGATCCATCTCGCAGCGCTGATGGTGCATGTATCCGGCATCCACCAGTTACTTGAGGTTATAATACCAACGGCCCCCAGATTTGACTCAAGGGGATTCCCACGAGCGGCGTGATCTGATTCAGTGGCATCAAGGCAAGGGAGGCTTTGATGGCAGTAAGGATTACGCGCAAAGACAAGTCCGCAGGCGAGCTTCGCCAGGAAGCGGCGCGGTGCCGGGATGGGAAAGCGGCGCGACGGATGTTGGCGATTGCCCTGGTTCTGGATGGGGTTGACCGCAAGACGGCGGCAGAAAACTGCGGCATGGATCGGCAGACGCTGCGGGATTGGGCCCACCGTTACAATGCGGAGGGCGTGTCGGGCCTGTTCAACCGTCGCCCGCCGGATCCACCCTGTCTGCTGAGCGCGGCACAGAAGGAGGAGTTGGCGGAAATGGTTCGGGCGGGTCCCGACCCCGAAACCGATGGGGTTGTGCGCTGGCGGCGCATTGATCTGAAACGCAAGATCGAAGAGCGCTTCGGCGTCACCATGCATGAGCGAACTGTTGGCAAACAATTGGCAAGCCTGGGCTTTCGGCGTCTGTCGGCGCGCCCGCAGCATCCGAAATCCGACCCGGATGCACAGGAGGCTTTTAAAAAAACTTCGCCGCAGAGGTAGAAGCAGCCTTGCCGGAAACAGCCCGCAGCAAGCCCCTGGAGATATGGTTTCAGGATGAAGCGCGGGTTGGCCAGCAGGGCACGCTCACCCGTATCTGGGCCGAGCGTGGAACACGCCCCCGTGCCCCGCGCGACACCCGCTATATCTGGAGCTACATTTTCGGTGCCGTCTGCCCGGAACGGGCTGAAGCGGCCGCTCTGATCATGCCACATGCCGACACACAGGCCATGAGCGCGCATCTCGCCGAGATCGCTAAAACCGTCGCATCGGGCGCACATGCCCTTCTCATTCTGGATGGCGCTGGCTGGCACGGTTCGGCAGAGCTGGAGGTACCCGACAACATCACCCTGCTCAAACTCCCGCCCTATTCCCCTGAACTCAACCCGATGGAAAATGTGTGGGCTTATCTGCGTGCCAACAAGCTCGCCATATCCGTCTTCGACAATTATGAGCAGATCGTCGACAGGTGTTGCGAAGCATGGAACTTCTTTGCAAACGACAAAACCGCAATCACGTCAATCACTACCAGACAATGGGCCAAAACGGTCAACGACTAGGGCCGTTGGTATAACTGACGTTGGACCCCTGGTAATAACCGCGGGTTTTAAGCTCGCCCGCGGTGACCTCGTTTTCACCAACGTTGAAAAGCAAGAGCGCCTGAACGGCGTTGATCTCCAAAAGCCCGATGCGCTCAAATTCGTCCTTGATGACGTCCAGCAAGAGGCGATGCAACCGCTCAACCAAAGACAGCGTGTCCAGATATTGTGACATGAAGCTTGTTTCGGTTTTCGGGCCGATCGGGGATAACATGCTCATCAAACTCTCCGGCGTGGACGTGACCAGCAGAGATTTGCGCGAATTTCCCCAATATTCGGTTAAATGGCGAAGATTTTCTGCACTTAGCTGATCACCGGAGATTGTGGCGAACAGGCTGTCTGGGACTCAGCGGTCACCTGTTTGCGCCAACCCGCGACTGAATGAACTGGGTGACCGTCGAAACTATTTCCGCATGGCGCTCAGCCGGTGGAACCTGACCAGACAGCCAGAGGTAGAGATCGTGATCATTTTCAGCCAGCAGCGCATCAAAGGCGGCCTGACGGGCCGCGCTCAACTCAGCCAGCCGAGCATCGGCGAAAGGCCCAAGGATCAGGTCCATTTCTTTGGTGCCGCGCCGCCAGGCGCGTATGCGGGCCCGTTTGAGCCGCGCCTCAGCGTCGCTGGCCGTCATTTTGCTTTCAAGGCGGCGCGAAGGCGCTTTTCGACGCGGCCGATGCGTTCGCCCAGCGCGGCGCTTTTGCCGCGCAACTCGCGAAGTTCGGTCAACAGCGACGTAACCTCGGGGTCAAGACCGTTGCCTGATCCCGGGGCTTCAATCCCGTCACCAAAGCCGGTCAGAATCCACCGCATCGACACGTTCAAAACGCCGGACAGCACATGCAATTTGTTGGCGCGTGGCTCTGAAAGATCGTCCTCCCAGCTGCCAATGGTCTTGTCTTTGACGCCCAGCCGTTTGGCCAGCTCAATTTGCGACATTCCCAACGCCTCGCGCGCTGCCGCAACCCGATCGCCGAAAGTCGCGTTCTCGTCGGAATAATACCCAGAGGTGGTCTCGATAATGGTCACCTGCAATGCCTTTCAATCTTGAATGGAAATTTCGCACATCCTAAGAGGTCTCAACCCGACTTTCAAACCAGAGCGGCAATATGTCCTTCCTGTCAAAGACACTTTCGAGCGTAAATCCGTCGCCAACTGTAGCTGTAACCTCGCTGGCGCGCGATCTGCGCCTTGCTGGGCGCGATATTATCGGACTTGGCGCGGGCGAACCGGATTTCGACACGCCGCTGCACATCAAACAGGCGGCGCATCGCGCGATTGATGATGGCCACACAAAATACACCGCCGTGGACGGCATCCCGGAACTAAAGACCGCCATAGCGGCCAAGTTTGATCGCGACAACGGGCTGGCATATGGGGTCGAAGAGATCAGTGTGGGCTCCGGCGGCAAACAAATCATCTTTAACGCCATGATGGCCACACTTGATTGCGGCGACGAAGTTATCATCCCCGCGCCGTATTGGGTGAGCTACCCGGATATCGTGAAACTCTGTGGCGGCACACCGGTGCCGGTACCCTGCGGGATCGACCAGGGCTTCAAGATAACACCCGAGCCGCTGGAAGCTGCAATAACACCGCGAACAAAATGGTTCATCCTGAACTCGCCGTCCAATCCGACAGGTGCGGGATACACGCGCGGCGAAATCGCGGCACTGACACAGGTATTGCTGCGCCATCCCCAGGTCTGGGTGATGACGGACGATATCTATGAGCATCTGGTCTATGACGGATTTCAGTTTTCCACACCTGCCCAGATCGAACCGGCGCTGAAGGACCGCACACTTACGTGCAACGGGGTCAGCAAGGCTTATGCGATGACCGGCTGGCGGATTGGCTATTGCGGCGGGCCGAAAGAGCTGATCGACGCGATGCGCAAAATCCAGTCGCAATCGACGACGAACCCCTGTTCGATCAGCCAATGGGCGGCTGTTGCGGCACTCAACGGGCCACAGGATATGCTCGCCGAAAACTGCGCTGTCTTTCAAAGACGCCGTGATCTGGTGGTCTCGATGCTCAATCAAGCCACTGGCATCACTTGCGATTTGCCCGATGGGGCATTTTACGTTTATCCCCAGATCGACAGTTGCATCGAAAAAATATCCGGGCGCGGCGCGGTGATCAAAGATGACGAAGCCTTTGCGCGGGCGCTTTTGGAAGAGGAAGGCGTGGCGGTCGTATTCGGCGCGGCGTTCGGGCTTTCACCGGCGTTTCGCCTCAGCTACCCGCATCCGATGCCGCACTGGAAGAAGCGTGCAGGCGCATTCAGCGATTTTGTGGGGGGCTTATACCAACGGCATCAATTTCTGACTCTGTGGGGATTCCCAAATCGGTTTTGATCTGATTCAAGGTTGGCAAAGGAGGATCGCCATGCCAGCCAGTGTTCCGCTTCGTCGCGACTTTGATGCCCGCCACCTTCGTAAACTCGCCAGCCGTTGCAAGGATGCCCGGCAGAGCCGCCGTCTGTTGTCTCTTGCGGCGGTCTACGATGGCATGCGCCGTGGAGAGGCCGCAAGGATCGGTGGGATGGATCGCCAAACCCTGCGGGACTGGGTTCACCGGTTCAACGAAGAGGGACCGGATGGCCTCACCAACCGCAAGGGCGCGGGCCGGACGCGCTACCTGAGCGATGTCCAGATGAAAGAACTTGGCGAGATTGTCGAGACCGGCCCCGATCCGGCGGTGGACGGGGTTGTCCGCTGGCGGCGGATCGACCTGAAGCGGGTGATCGAGGCGCGCTTTGGCGTCATCTATTCCGAGCGCGGGATATCCAGACTGCTTGGCGAACTGGGCTTTGCCCATATCAGCGCCCGCCCGCAGCATCCCAGGCAGGATAAGCGGATCATCGAGGCGTTTAAAAAAAACTTCGCCGACACGCTCCAGGTGCATATAGCTGACCTGCCAGCGGGAACGCCGGTGGAGATCTGGTTCCAGGACGAAGCACGCCTTGGCCAGAAGAATGGCCTGACGCGCCTGTGGGCGAGAAAGGGCACGCGCCCCCGCCAGCCGGCCGATCAGCGCTATCACAACGCCTATCTGTTCGGCGCCATCTGTCCGGCTCACGGCAAGGGGGCGGCGCTCATGCTGCCTTGGGCGGACGCGCAAGCCATGCAGATGCATCTCGACGAGATCAGCCGCCACGTCGCCCGAAAGGCCCATGCGGTTGTGCTGATGGATCGGGCCGGATGGCACACCACCGGCAAACTCAAAGTCCCGAAGAACCTCACCATCATCCTGCTGCCATCGCGCGCTCCGGAACTGAACCCGGTGGAAAATATCTGGCAGTACTTGCGCGCCAATTGGCTCTCCAACCGCGTGTTCGAAGACTACAATGCCATCGTCGATGCTGGATGCGAAGCTTGGAACAAGCTCATCGCACAGCCCGAAACCATCACATCAATCGGAATGCGAAAATGGGCCCATATCGGTCAATGTTAAATGCCGCTGGTATTAGCTAATGCTGAAGGCGGAAAACGGCACCGGTTGCTCGTTCGTGACAAGTTGGGCTGTTTTGGATAATCCAATGCAAGCGAGCCCATTGCGACCAAGCCAACGGACCAGAGAAACCCAATGATTCCCGCACTTCCCGACTATTACTTCCGGATCCGCGAAAACGGCGCGCAGGTGTTTCGGGTGGATATTGAAAACCGCCAGCAGCGCATCGAAATGGACCCTATCGCGTTTGTGAATATCCGCAATGGTGAGATCAGACCGCAAGGCGACCGGGTCTTGAGCGATGCTGATCACGCCGAGATCGCGACCTGGCTTGAGACGCGCCGCGCGCTGCTGGCGCGGCGGGATCTGGATGACATCCATCGCACCATCGACCATCTCAATCTGACCGCGCATTGGGCGTCGGGGCGCGCATCTGACGATGATCTGGAAAATATTACCGACCGATTGTTGCTGGCGATGCACGATCTGCGTTCGGTTCTGGTGCGCAAAAAGGCGGAGCGGGTGGGCGGTGCTAAATCCTAGGCACTGGTATCAACAAAGTACCATAACCCATTGCAAACGCTCTAGCATTCTATGTTTTGATCAGCAGCACCCGCTGTGATTGCGACGCAAAATACCAGCAGCGGTAAAAAAAGGCGCCTCCGCCTGGTGTTTCCACATCGAAAGTTAACGAAAAGCCACGTCAGCGTTTCTCGCTTGCCTCAGCCAAGGCGGGGGCAAGGGCGGCTTGCAGGCAGTTGAGGTCGTCTCGGGTTCCGGCAGATATTCGGATACATCTGTTTTGTGGCGCGACAAACGGCATACGCACGAAAACATCGCGCGATATCAAAGCATTGAGAACAGCGCCTGCGAATTCGCCATCTCTGCCGCAATCGACGGCGACAAAATTTGTGGCCGACGGCACCGTGGCAAGACCGCATTCTGCCACGATTGCGCCGATGCGTTTGCGCGCCGCATCGACCCGCTCGATCACGCTTTGCAAATACGGCCGATCAGCCAGCGCCGCCAACGCGCCGACCTGCGCCATGCGGTTCACGCCGAAATGATTGCGGATCTTGTCGAAGGATTTGATCAGCCCGGGCGCGCCGGTAGCATAGCCGACACGCGCGCCGGCCATGCCGTAAGCCTTGGAAAACGTGCGCATTCTAATGACACGCGGGTCGCCGGTATCAAACGGCGGGGCGGTGCCGGTGGGGGCAAATTCGACGTAAGCCTCGTCCAGGCAGATCAGGCAACCATCCGGCACGTCATTGATCGCGGCCTGAATGGTGGCCGCGTCGTGCCAGGTGCCCATCGGGTTGTCGGGGTTGGCCAGGAAGATGAGTTTCGCGCCAACTTCCCTGGCTTTGGCGACCAGCGCGGCGGGGTTTTCCGCGTCTTGCCAGTAAGGCACCGTGACCAGTTCGGCACCATATCCGGCAACGTGATAATTGAACGTCGGATAGGCCCCGTGTGAGGTGACCACCCGGTCGCCAGGCCCAGCGATAAGACGGACCAGGTACCCCAGAAGCGCGTCAACGCCTTCAGCCACAACGATATTTTCGGGTGCGACGCGGTGGTGCACGGCCAATGCATGCTTGAGATCGTGGTTTTCCGGATCGCCGTATTTCCACGTGGCGGCGGCGGCGTTCGCCATGGCATGGACGGCTTTTGGCGAGGGGCCGAAGACGTTTTCGTTCGCACCGATGCGGGCTTTGAACGGACGGCCGCGGGCGCGTTCCTGGGCCTCGGGGCCGATGAAGGGGACGGTTGATGGCAGGCTGGCCGCGATATCGGTCAGGCGCGGGCCGCGCGGGGCATTGGCGATTGAGTTTTTCATGCGGGATTAGTCAATTGATACGCCTGCGGCGTCAAGACAATTGCGCCCGCCCGGGCGGCGGGCGCGGTGCCTCCGGCGGGAGTATTTCCTGAACAATGAATGGTTTAGGAAAGTTCTGCGAGACGCTCCACTGCCGCCTGAAGTTTGGAACGCTCATCAGTTCGGGCGGCGAGATTGGCGCGGGTTTCAGCGACGACATCATCGGGGGCGCCGGCGACGAATTTGGGGTTTTTGAGGCGGCCATCCAACCCGCCAAGCTCTTTGTCGAGTTTCCCTATCGTTTTTTCAAGACGTTCCTTTTCCTTAGCAATATCAATGACATCGGCCAGCGGCAGGGCGAAAGTGCCGCCTCCGGCGGGGATGGTCACCGCACCTTTGGGCAGGGTCGTGCAATCAGCAATGTCGGTGATGCGTGCCAGTTTAAGTATGAGGTCCAGGTTGTTGGAAAGCACCGATTTTCCGGCTTCGTCCAGATCAATTTGTAACATCGGTATTTTGGCACCGGCGGGGACATGCAACTGCTGGCGAGTCGAGCGGATGTCTTCGATCAGCCGGATCACCCAGTTCATCTCACGATCGGCTTTTTCGTCAACAAGTTCAAGGCCATAGCTGGGCCAGTCGGTGTGGACAAGCGGATTGGCGCGACTGGCTGACAGGCCCCATATTTCTTCTGTCACAAACGGCATGATCGGGTGGGCCAGGATCAGACACTGGTCCAGCGCCCAGGCCATAGTTCGCCTGGTTTCCTCAATGATTTCAGCGTTTTCCGAGTTAAACAGCGGCTTTGAAAATTCCAAATACCAGTCGCAAAACGTGCCCCAGATGAAGGAATAGAGCGTCGATGCGGCGTCGTTGAAGCGGTAGCTTTGCAGCGCCTCGTCGACCGCGATCCGGGTCTTGGCGACCTCGCCGATGATCCATTTATTGACCGTCTGATTTGCGTCGGCTTTCTGTCGGCTTTCCGTCGAACCTTTTGGCAAACCGAAAACGCCGTTCATTTCGGCAAACCGGGCGGCGTTCCAAAGCTTGGTCGTGAAGTTGCGGTAACCTTTGACGCGGTCGGTGGATAATTTCAGCGTGCCGCCGATGGCCGCCATCGAGGCCATGGTGAAGCGGGTGGCGTCGGCGCCAAACTCGTCGATCAGCTCGAGCGGGTCGGTGACGTTGCCGAGCGTCTTGGACATTTTAACGCCCTTCTCGTCGCGAACCAGCGAGTGGAGGTAAACAGTGTGGAAGGGGATGTCTTTGACGACCTCGAGCTGCATCATCATCATCCGGGCGACCCAGAAGAACAGGATGTCGGTGCCGGTGATCAGGGTTGAGGTCGGGAAGTAGGTTTTCAGCGCGTCGGTCTGCTCGGGCCAGCCAAGCGTGCCGATGGGCCAGAGGCCGGAGGAGAACCAGGTGTCGAGGACGTCGGGGTCGCGGGAAATCTCTACGAATCCCCGCTTTTTGTCGCTGTCCCACCAATAATATCCACCACCGGGTGTCGCTCGCTGCCTGCCATCGACGTCGTGAAATTCAGCGTCGGTGTCAGTTACAACAATATCAATGTCGCAATCATAGAATGTCTTGGCTTGTGCCCTGATTTCGTTCTTGTTCGCACCACAGAACATTATCTCAGCGTCATCTGCCTGAATGTCCTTATTGCCTTCCGCGATTTGCTGCGCGACGATTTTTGGTGGCCCATACCACACCGGTATCCGATGCCCCCACCACAATTGCCGCGAAATACACCACGGCTCGATATTCTGCATCCAGTGATCCCAGACCTTTTTCTCGCGCTCGGGGATGATCCGCACCCGCCCGTCATTCACCGCATCCATAGCTGGCCCGGCCAGTTTGGCGGCGTCGACATACCATTGGTCGGTCAGCATCGCCTCCATCACCACTTTTGAGCGGTCGGTGAAGGGCTGCATGATCTTTTTGCCCTCGACCATGATCATCAGGCCCTCGGCGTTGATGTCCGCGACCACGGCTTTTCGCGCCTCAAACCGGTCCAGCCCGCGATAGGCGTCAGGCACCAGGTTCAGCGAGTCGATCTCGGCCTCATCCCAGTTGGCACCCTCTGCGATCGCTTTGGCGCGGGCGGCTGTTTCGGCATAGGGCGTGCCGTCGTCGCGCATCACCGCGCGGGTATCCAACAGGCTGTACATCGGGATGTTGTTACGTATGGCGACCTCGTAGTCATTCTTATCGTGGCCACCGGTGATTTTCACCGCACCGGAGCCGAAATCCATGACAGGGTAGGTGTCGGTGATGATCGGGATCAGGCGGCGATGTTGCTTGGGGCCGACCGGGATTTCACAGAGCTTGCCGACGATCGGCGCGTAGCGTTCATCATCGGGATGCACCGCCACAGCACCGTCGCCCAGCATGGTTTCGGGGCGGGTGGTGGCGATGGAAATGTAGTCGCGGGTTTCGCGCAAGGTGACGGTGCCGTCTTCGTCTTTTTCAAGGTATTCATAGGTTTGCCCGGCCTCGAGCGGGTATTTGAAATGCCACATTTGGCCGTCGACCTCGATACTCTCAACCTCAAGATCGGAAATCGCGGTTTCAAAATGCGGGTCCCAGTTGACCAGACGTTTGCCGCGATAGATCAGGCCTTTGTTGTAGAGATCAACGAAGACTTTCAGCACCGCATCGGGAAAATTACCCGACATGGTGAAGGCGTTGCGCGACCAGTCGCAGGACGCGCCAAGGCGTTTCAGCTGGTCGATGATGGTCGAGCCGTATTGCTCTTTCCATTCCCAGACCTTTTCGAGAAACTTCTGGCGCCCCATCTCAGCGCGGCTTTCCTGCTGGGATTCGGCCAGCATCTTTTCTACCTGCAACTGCGTCGCGATGCCTGCATGGTCCTGGCCCGGCTGCCAGAGCGTGTCGAACCCCCGCATCCGGTGCCAGCGCATCAGAATGTCCTGCAACGTGTTGTTAAAGGCGTGACCCATATGCAGCGCGCCGGTCACATTGGGCGGCGGGATCATGATGGTGAAAGTCTCGTCGCGCGATTTGTTGGCGCCCGCTTTGAACGCGCCGGTCGCTTCCCAGGCGGCGTAAATGCGCGCCTCGGCCTGGCCAGCATCGAAAGTCTTGTCCATCGCCATCGGGCGGCGTCCTGTCACAAAATCGCGGGTCCGGACGCTCTAACCTTTGGGGCGGGCAAGGGAAAGCCTCGCCAAGTTCATCTTGCCAAAAATATCCATTCTGTCCGTGACGCGCCGCGCGTAGCCGGATGTTCAGGGCGCAATTTCGACACATCAATCAAGCGGCGCGTGCAATTTGGTTCCGGCGACCATGATCCCGCCGCGGTTGCCGATCTCAACCGAGCCGTAGCGTTGCGCAAAGCTAGGCGGCAGGGCGCGGTCGTCCGGCAGGGATAGCCAAAGGCGCAACAGGTGACGGCGGTCCTCGAGCGCGGGCCAGTCAACAAAACCGGTGCGGTCAAGTAGCTGGCTGTGATTGTAAACAAATTGCATATCCGGGGGCCAGATCCATGGCGAAATGCAGTTCCGTCGTTGGCCAGAGCAAAGAGATCAAGCGCGGCGCGCTAGGCGCGCCCACAAAGCGCTGGGCGCTCTCGATATATTGGCGCTGATACATCACCGTCAGCCTGTCGGCGTGCCAGTTGAGAACCGGTATCTCAAACCAGGGCTGAGGCTTATCCCTCTGACCCCGGTTTGACGACATGTTGGGTTTGCGGTTGCCATCGGCAGGATGTTCGCCTAATGTTCTGTCATGCCCAGCCGCTGGAAATACGACCGCCCGATGTCCCGCGCCGCCTTCGAGGCGCGCTTTCCCGATGAAGCCTCCTGCGCCCGGCATCTCGCAGCCAAGCGCTGGCCCGACGGCTTCGTCTGCCCCGCCTGCGGCCATGACAGGGGCTGGGGACTGAAGCGTCGCCGGGCGAGCTGGGAATGTGCGGCCTGCGGGAAGGAGACTTCGGTGACCGCAGGCACGATCATGCGCAGCCACTTGCCCCTGAAGACCTGGTTCATGGCCGTTCACATCGTGACCAGCCACTCGAACGGTATCTCCGCCCTGCAACTCCAGGCCCAGCTCGGGCTCGGCAGTTACAAGAGTGCCTGGCTCCTGCTACACAAGCTGCGCCGTGCCATGGTCGATCCGGATCGCAGCCTGCTTGAGGACCTGGTCGAGATCGATGAGGCCACCCTACCGTTCCGCACCGTAAAAGACCCGACCGCAGGCGGGCAAGGTCGCAGCCCGCAAGGCAAGATGCGCATTGCCGGCGCGGTCGAGCTATCGCCCGAGGGCGAGCCACGTCGCATCCGGCTGGCGCCGATCGGGGATTTCTCCGCGCGCAGCCTTCATGCCTTCGTTGCCGGGACCTCGGCGCCGGGCGCGCGGGTAATCACCGATGGCTGGAGCGGTTATTGCGGCCTGCCCGACCACGACCACCAGCCCAAGGTCGTCGGTGCAACGCTCGCCCATCTCGTGCTGACGTGGATCCATCGTGTGTTCTCGAACCTGAAGCGCTGGGCGCTCGGAACCTTCCATGGCCTGCGCCGCGCCCATCTGCGCCGCTATCTCGACGAGTTCGTGTTCCGCTGGAACCGCCGCCGCCACACCGCAACGGCCTTCGACACCCTGCTCGGCATCGGCACGCGCCTCCGACCCGCCGACTACCGCGACATCGTCGGACAACGCGGCTGATCCCGGCAGGCCGGGCGCCAGCCACCGCCCGCCCTCCGATCCACCTCAATCAGGGCCGAGTGCCGGCCCTCCAGCCTGCCTGACAGCACTCGAAACCAACTTCCCCAAGCCCAAAAGCTCCCGCACATCGCCCGGCACGGTCCAGGAACCGTGCCTGGAACGTAGAAGGCCGATCAACATCTGGTGTGACCGGAAGCAAAGGGAGAAGCCCTCCAGGGCTTTTGGCCCTCGGCCACCTCGCCGCGCCGATCGGTGGCCAGAGGCTCAAACAGCGCAGCGGCCAGATCAGGCCGGGTTGCGCGCATGCGGTTCCACAGCGTTTCGGCCGAAACCAACAGCGAACGGCCGCCTTTCTTGGCCGCTTTCAGACACATGAGACCGACCACGTCGGCGCTGTCGGTGTGAAAACTTTGGCGTTCATGGGTCTGATAAATCCGGGTATTCGGGTTGTCGGCGTCAGCACCGACATCGCGCACATGGCCAAGGATGTGACCAGCGGCATTCTGCGATCGCGGGCTGCCCAGATGCGCGCCGATGCCACAAAATATCGCTGCGGCCTCGGCACGTGTTAGGCGGTCGATGTTCAGCCCGGCGATGACACGGACGCCTGTGCCGGACCGCAGTTCTTGGCGTAATCCAGCCAGTTTCGGCGTGAGATTGGGCACCTGAAAGTCGGCGGCGGTGATCTGGCCAATGTCCTTGCCTGTATCGAGGTATTGGCGCGCGCCGGAGGTTAATTCTGCGAGCTCTGCGGGTGTCAATTGCTGCAGCCACCGCTCAGGCTCGGCAACCATTTCGCGACCGATCCAGGCAGACGGGCCCGAAATCGGTCCTGCTGGAATGGCGGTCACGCAGCCCTGCGCGCCGCAATATCCGGGGCGACGAGGGGGACGCGATCCGAGGCGCGGATCGTTGCGGGATCATAGGGTTGCCGCGCGAAAACCTGCGCCACCATCGGGGCGAAATTTTCCAGCGGCAGGGTATCGTAGGCCGGATCAAAGCTGGTCTGATCCCAGCGCTCGCAAAATTGCGCGCAATCGTCGAAATAGGCGTGGCCGGAATAGGTGTCGCGCTTGTCTGGATCGGCACCGACGTGTTGCGCGTAATAGGCCAGTTGGAAATCGCCGTGTTTTTCCACGACCCAGGTGCATTGCTCGCGCACGAACGGTTTCAGGATCGCGGCGGCATATTCGTCGTGGTTGTAGGGCGCATAGATGTCGCCGATATCGTGCAGCAGGGCTGACACCACCCAGTCGTCATCAGCGCCGTCGCGCCAGGCACGGCTGGCTGCTTGCAGGGAATGGCCGAGGCGGGTGATCTGATAGCCGCTGAGGCCCTTGTCGAGGTCGACCAGCGACTTCAACAACCGGTCCGCGGTGCCGCGAGTGTGGTCAACTTCGTGCGCCACCAGGAAATCATAATCTTCCTTGTCGCCGTCTTTCATCGCGATAAATTTGACGTTTTTCATGCGCTGGTCCTTGCATACATGTCGGCAGATTGCTTGGCACCCGCCATCGTGACTTTGACCTGTTCGGTGCGTATTTCATCATAGATAGCAAGGCTTTCGGGCGTAAACGGCGCGGCTGGCGGAGGGGTTAGCGTGAAATTGCCGTGGCCGTCGCGACCGCGTGCGAGGACA
Organism: Paracoccaceae bacterium; assembly: GCA_965216135.1. Lineage (GTDB taxonomy): Bacteria > Pseudomonadota > Alphaproteobacteria > Rhodobacterales > Rhodobacteraceae > CBDCFL01. Next base: position 822,271 of record CBDCFL010000024.1, on the reverse strand, counting down.
GCGAAGGCAGTATGGCCGGCGTCGGGCCGCATGTCGGGGCGCACGTATCTGATCGCGACGCCGATCCGCCTGTCGTCTGTTGTGTTGGGGCCGGAGCCGTGGATCATCAGCCCGTGGTGCAGGCTCATCAGACCCGGGGCAAGTTCGATCGCCACCCGGTCCTTGGCCGGCACGTCAACCTGCACTTCCTGGCCGCGTGACAACAGGTTGTTGGCATCAAACGTATCGTCATGCGGCAGGATCGGGTTGTTGTGGCTGGCGGCGACAAACTGCATGCATCCGGATTTATTCGTTGCCGGTGACAGCGCGATCCAGGCCGTCACCAACCCGTCAATGGCACCAAGGCCCCAATAGGTCAGGTCCTGGTGCATCGTTACGATCTGGCCGCTGTTGGGTTCTTTGATGAAATATTCGGCCGAATAGATCAGGATGTCGGGGCCCAAGATCCCTTGCACGGCATCCAGAACCGCCGGTTCGCTGGCCAGCCGGTGCGCTGTTGGCATGACCACATGAGCATTGACGCGTTTATAGGTGTTAAGTGGCTGTGGCAGACCGGCATCGAGCCAATTCGCTTCGATCGCCTCGAGCTCGGCCCGGTAGGCGGCCGCCGCATCCGGTGACAGAGCCGTGACGGGAAAAAGATAACCGTCGCGCCAATATTGCTTCTGCGGGGCGCTTTGCGGGCTGCTCTTGTTCAACGCATCAACCTGGGGCATGGCCGCCGCCTCAAATACGATAGCTTTTATCCAGCTGACGCGATTCGCGCCCGCGGCGCTATTCCGTTCCCGACCGCGATGTCGCAGCGGTTCTCGAGCCGGGCCAGCCCCAAACAGCATGCAGCCCGCATTTCAGCCCGCCCAGAACCGGCGGGTAAACAGGACATAGACCGCCATCAGTTCCAGCCGTCCGGTCAGCATGGCGGCGGCCAATATCCATTTGGCGGTGTCGTTCAGGGTGGCATAATTGCCGGTCGGGCCGATCACATCGCCGAGACCCGGGCCGATATTGGCCAGGGCGGCGGCGGCACCTGACACGGATGTCACAAAGCCAAGGCCGGTCAGCGACAAAAGCACCGAGATCACCCCAAGCGAGACGATGAACAGGACGAAAAACGCCATGACCGAGGACAACACATCTTCGCTAACTGAGCGGCCTGCGTAGCGCGGCGCGAAAACGCCGTGGGGCGAGTGGATGCGCTGGATCTGGGTGCGGATCGAGGACATCAGAAGCTGATAGCGGAAGATCTTGATCGAACACGCGGTTGATCCGGCGCAGCCGCCGATCAGGCCGACGAAGAAGAATATCGCCACCGCGAATGGGCCCCAGGTCATATAATCAGCGCTGGCAAAGCCGGTGCCAGTCAGGATCGACACGACGTTGAAGGCCGATTTGCGGATCAGCACTTCCGGTGCGCTGGCGGCGGCGGACATCTGCCAGGCGATCATCACCAGGACCAGCACCAGGGCGGTGGCCAGAAAGGCGCGGATCTGCGGATCGCGGATCAGCGGGCGCGCGGTGCCGCCGATCAGCTGCACGAAGCGCACAAACGGCAGGGCGGCGGCGATCATAAAGAACACCGCAGCATATTCGATGGCGGCCGGGAAGGCGGCGAAAGACTCGTCGTAATTGGCGAAACCGCCGGTGGCGATGGTCGTCATGGAATGGGTGACGGCATCAAACGGCTGCATCCCGAAACCCAGATAAGTCAGCGCGCAGACGATGGTCAGACCGAAATAGACCACCGAAATGCGGCTGGCGATCTCGGTCGCGCGCGGCAATATCTTGCCGTCGGTTTCAAAGGCTTGCGAGCGGAATATCTGCATTCCGCCGACCCTGAGTTCGGGCAGAAAGACCATGGCGACAACGATGATGCCGATCCCGCCGAACCATTGCAAAAGCCCGCGCCAAAACAACAGCCCGCGCGGCAGGGTATCAAGTTCGGACAGGATGGTTGAACCGGTCGTCGTGAGGCCCGACATCGCCTCGAAAAACGCGTCCGTATAGGTCAGATCAAGGGCCGACAGATAAAGCGGGATGGCGCCAAAGACCGGCAGCGCCAGCCAGACGCCGGTGGTCATGAGGAACGTCTGTTGCACATTCAGATGACCGCGCTCGGAATTTGCCGTCGCCAGCGCCAGCAGCCCACCGATCGACGTGGTGATCAGGGCAGATTGGCCAAAGACCGACGCATTGCCATTGCCCGCAGCCAGATCGACCAGCATCGGAAAGACCATCGCCGCACCAAGTGCGGCAACGAGCAGGCCGATCACGTAAAAAACGGGACGCAGGTCCGACATGACGCAAACCCATGGTCAGAGGTGGGGATTTGTCAAGCGGCAAGGGGGTGGGCTGGCCGACTGGAGTAAGGTCTGATGGCGGGTTGCGCTTGATCCAAGGGGCCCATTTTCGCATTCCGCTTGATGTGATGGTGTTCGGGCTGTGCGCGTGCTTTTCCAAGCTTCGCATCCAGCATCGACGATGGCATTGTAGTCTTCGAACACGCGGTTGGAGAGCCAATTGGCGCGCAAGTACTGCCAGATATTTTCCACCGGGTTCGAGGTTCCGGAGCACGGGATGTGCAGCAGGATGATCGTGAGGTCTTCGGGACTTTGAGTTGGCACGGTGGTGTGCCATCCGGCCCGGATCCATAAGCACGCGGCATGGGCCTTTCGGGCGACGCGCCGGCTGATCTCGCCGAGACGCATCTGCATGGCGTGCGCGTCAGCACGACGGCAGCATGAGCGCCGCTCCTTTACCGTGAGCCGCACAGATGGCGCCAAACAGATAGGCGTTGTGATAGCGCTGATCGGCCGGCTGGCGGGGGCACGTGCCCTAAAGCGCCCAGAGGCGCGTCAGGCCATTCTGATGGCCAAGGCGGCTTCATCCTGGATCAGATCTCCACCGGCGTTCCCATTTGCAGGTCATGCTATATGCACCTGGAGCGTGTCGGCGAAGTTTTTTTTAAACGCCTCGATGATCCGCTTATCCTGCCTGGGATGCTGCGGGCGGGCGCTGATATGGGCAAAGCCCAGTTCGCCAAGCAGTCTGGATATCCCGCGTTCGAATAGATGACGCCAGTTGTCGCGCATCGATCACCCGCTTCAGGTCGATTCGCCGCCAGGGTTCAACTCGGGCCGGATCGGGGCCGGTCTCGACAATCTCGCCAGGTTCTTTCCGTGATGTTGTCGGGGATCGCCAGCTTGTGGCGTCAAGTGCCGGGACCGGCCTGATCGACGATCAGCACCGCATGGGTGTTTCCGGGATCGACGGCGGCACTGATCTCGATGAGGTGCGCCGCCTACCTGGCGTCGGTGGGGTCGCACGGGTTCGTCTGCATGCCAGCCGGCGGCAGAGCCGTTCCGCTTCACCAGCCGGCCCGACAGATCGCGCTGTCGAAGAGTGCCGCCGCGATTCCGGGCTGACGGCGGGGACGGTCATGGAGCGCGTCCCATACGTCGCTGGGCGTATGGTCGCGGGGCACCCGCGGGCGCGTCTGGGCGGCTTATTCTGGTCTGCCAGCCAGATGCCCGGCATCATCTTGCCACACAGTTCCAGCGCCAGGTCGGGCTTTCCCGTTACGAAACCGCCTTTCAGGATCCTCCACAAGCTCCGCGCTGGTATGGTTCGGCCGGATCAGGACCGTTTCGGCAGCGAGGCCTGCGACCATGTCGAAGTCGACGAAACCTGGGTCGGCGGCCGCACGCGCGGCAAGGGCCGGGGCGTTCAACAAGCTTCTTGTCGCCAGCGCCGTTGAAGTGCGCAGCGCAAGCCGGGAACTCAAGCTCGATAAGCGGAAGGGCGGTCGCTACGCCGGACGTGTCCGACTCGCTGTCCCAGACCGCAGCGCAGGAATCGCTCTGCGGCTTTGTCGAGGGCGCCGTTACTTCGGGTGCGTCGGTCATCACCGACGATTGGTCCGGCTATACCAGCCTCGCCAAGCGCGGCTACAAACACCTCGCCGTCGCCGAGCGAGGCAACTCCCAGGTCGCTGAGGAGTATCTGCCGATCATTCATCTCGTCTTCGCCAACCTGAAGACGTGGCTGAGTGGCATTCATCACGGCGTGAGCCACCAGCACCGCGAAGCCTACCTCAACGAGTTCACCTTCCGCTTCCGGCGATTCTGCCCGTTCAACGCCTTCCGGTCCCTGCTCGGAATCGCTGGCGATGTAGACCGCTCCCACGCCACGCCGAGATTTACTCGGGCGACTGGGAGCACCCTAGATGTAGTGGGTGTGGGTGACAACCGGATAGGCACGGTTCTTTCATCTGGACATCGCTCAGGTAGCGCGTCCGGCCCGCGCCCTTGCGGTTGGTGAGGCCATCCGGTCCCTCTTCGTTGAACCGGTGAACCCAGTCCCGATTTGGCGATCCATCCCACCGATCCTTGCGGCCTTGGTCCACGGCGCATGCCATCGTAGACCGCCGCAAGAGACAACAGACGGCGGCTCTGCCGGGCATCCTTGCAACGGCTGGCGAGTTTACGAAGGTGGCGGGCATCAAAGTCGCGACGAAGCGGAACACTGGCTGGCATGGCGATCCTCCTTTGCCAACCTTGAATCAGATCAAAACCGATTTGGCATCCCCACAGAGTCAGAAATTGCCATGCCGTTGGTATAAGGTCTTCGTCGCGCTTGATCCAAGGCGGCCTCCGCCTTCGTAAACTCGCCAGCGTGTTTGGCCAAGAGATGCCGGCAGAGCAGCCGGTACGAGGGGGGCAATTAAAGTGATCTGCTTTGGGCGGTTGGGCACGATGTGCATGCGGGTCGTCGGGCAGATTGGCACGCAAGCCCGGAATCGGTGCGGCATGCGATCGCCAAAGCGCCTGACGGGTCACTGGGTTCAAGGCGTGCTTTCAACGAAGAGGGACCGGATGGCCCTTTACACCCGCACACCGCAAATGGAAGCGTGGCCGGCACGCGCAGACCTCAGCCGGCTGATACCAGGTCATGATCAGAACCCATGCGCCCATTGTCGCATGACCGAGCCCCATGATCCGGCATGGTTGGACGATGAGGTTGTTCCGCTTGGCAGCACAGCGCGATCGACTTCGTAGGATTTGAAGCGGGTTCGACAACCAGTTGTCGCGCATTTGCCGTCATCTCCATTCAACTCGAGCGATCGTGGCGGCAGCGCCAGGACGGTGATGTTGTCGGGGATCGCCAGCTTGGGCGTCAAGTGCCAACCGGCCTGATCGACGATCAGCACCGCATGGGTAAGCCGGGATCGACGGCGGCACTGATCTCGATGAGGTGCGCCGCCATGGCTCGGTGTCGCACCAGGGCATGACCAGCCCGGCGCCTTTCGCCGCGGGACAGATCGCGCCGAAGATATAGGCCCATTCGGTGCGCTGGTCGCGGGGCACCCGCGGGCGCGTGCCACGTCTGGCCCATCGGCGTGTGAGCTTATTCTTCTGGCCGATGCGGGCTTCATCTTGCCACCACAGCTCTATCTCGACGCCTTTCGGGAGCCTCGCCCGGATCTTCGCCAGTTCGGCGGGGAAGTTTTTTTTAAAAGCCTCGACGGCCAGCTCGTTTTGCGCGTAGTGGCGCGGCCGCGCCGAGATCTTGGCGAAGCCGAGCGCCTTCAACTCGCGCCCGACCGTGGTCTCGTCGAGCGAGATGGCGAACGTCTCCAAGAGCCACCGCGCCAGGTCCTTGCGCCGCCAGCGCACGACGCCGTCCACCGCCGGGACCGGGCCGGCCTCAACAACCTCCGCCAGTGCGCGGCGGTGATCGGCGTTGAGCTTCGAGGGTGCGCCCGGTGACTTCCCATCGACCAGCCCGTCCGGTCCGCGGGCGTTGAAGCGCAGCACCCAGTCGCGAATGATCTGCAGACCGACGCCGCCGATCCGCGACGCATCCGTCCTGCTGCCACCATCGTAGACCTCGGCCAACGCCAGCAGACGACGGCTCTGGGTCGCGTCCCTGGTCCTCTTCGCGAGGCACCGCAGTGAGACGCTGTCAAAATCGTTCCGTAAGTCGATAGGCGCTGCCATGGCGAACCTCATTGGTTCACCACATTGAGTCAGAGATCGGACCGCTTGGGAATCCCCAACGTGAGTCAGGCATTCCGCTCGGTGGTATGAGGTGCCCGCCCGCGGCCGGGCGCTGCCCTCAAGTTTTGTCAGGCATGCTCGCCACATTGCGGCGCGACGGCCAGATCCCGCTCGGAGGCCGGGACGGCACTGATCAACGTAACATGCGTACCGCTTGCCGCCCTTCAGCGGTCTCGTGAATTGCCTCGGACGGATCGCGCAGGATCAGGCGTTTGCGGCGCAGCATGAACAATTTGCCCCAGCCGCGGGTTGAGCCGACGGAGGGGCATCGGGATCGGTCTCAAAGCGGTCTTGCCAGCCCTGCGGCAGCGGCAGGCCGCATTCCTCGGCCCGGCTCAAAAGCCAGACCAGCGGGATGTTGGCCAGGGGCCGGGCGGGCTCGAAGCCGCCGAGATGGCCGCCGATGTCGCCATGGGTGCCGCGAAACCAGCGCTGCTCGAGACGGCCGGTCCATGCGGGATCGCTCTCCCACAGGACCGGCGTGTAAGCCTCGCGCGTTTCATCGCGGGCAATGGCGTGAAATCCAGCCTTGACCGAGGGTCCGAGGTGATGGTTGTGAAACGCGTGCTGGGCTTCGGTCAGCCGCCACAGAAACGGAAACCGCAGGCCCAGCGCCTTGACGCAATCCCAAACGCCGATCATCTCGATCTGGGTTTCGCCGTGACAATAGCGCTGCGCAAATACCTTGGCCGCGCGGCTTTCGGGGTTGAGCTGATAATGCCGGTAAACATCGCGGATGTTGCGTTCGGTGGCGTGTTCGGATTTCAACAGGCCGACCTGGTCAACGATACCCGCCAAGGAGCGCACCGCGAAACCGCCACGCGAATAGCCGAGCAGAAATATCCGGTCGCCGGGGCGGTAGCGCGAGGCGATAAAGCCATAGGAGCGCCGGATCTGGCGGTTGATGCCGCGTCCTTCGATCACGTCCAGGGCGTGACGCCAGCCGCGCCATTGGACGCCCTGTTCGTAGCGCAGTGACAGGCGGGCCTCGCCGGAAACCTCGCACAGCAGGCGGTAGAGCAGACCGGCATTGGTTTCGTGGCCAAGTTCCATTGAGGACATCGTGCCGTCGAGCACGAGGACGTGGGTGAGCGGGCCGCGCGTGCGCGGCGCGGTTCGCGACAGAACCCGCGCAGGCAGCGACAGCCATCTTATGACCCGGTTTCTAAATGCCACTTATACCAGCGGCATTTAACATTGACCGATATGGGCCCATTTTCGCATTCCGATTGATGTGATGGTTTCGGGCTGTGCGATGAGCTTTTTCCAAGCTTCGCATCCAGCATCGACGATGGCATTGTAGTCTTCGAACACGCGGTTGGAGAGCCAATTGGCGCGCAAGTACTGCCAGATATTTTCCACCGGGTTCAGTTCCGGAGCGCGCGATGGCAGCAGGATGATGGTGAGGTTCTTCGGGACTTTGAGTTTGCCGGTGGTGTGCCATCCGGCCCGATCCATCAGCACAACCGCATGGGCCTTTCGGGCGACGTGGCGGCTGATCTCGTCGAGATGCATCTGCATGGCTTGCGCGTCCGCCCAAGGCAGCATGAGCGCCGCCCCCTTGCCGTGAGCCGGACAGATGGCGCCGAACAGATAGGCGTTGTGATAGCGCTGATCGGCCGGCTGGCGGGGGCGCGTGCCCTTTCTCGCCCACAGGCGCGTCAGGCCATTCTTCTGGCCAAGGCGTGCTTCGTCCTGGAACCAGATCTCCACCGGCGTTCCCGCCGGCAGGTCAGCTATATGCACCTGGAGCGTGTCGGCGAAGTTTTTTTTAAACGCCTCGATGATCCGCTTATCCTGCCTGGGATGCTGCGGGCGGGCGCTGATATGGGCAAAGCCCAGTTCGCCAAGCAGTCTGGATATCCCGCGCTCGGAATAGATGACGCCAAAGCGCGCCTCGATCACCCGCTTCAGGTCGATCCGCCGCCAGCGGACAACCCCGTCCACCGCCGGATCGGGGCCGGTCTCGACAATCTCGCCAAGTTCTTTCATCTGGACATCGCTCAGGTAGCGCGTCCGGCCCGCGCCCTTGCGGTTGGTGAGGCCATCCGGTCCCTCTTCGTTGAACCGGTGAACCCAGTCCCGCAGGGTTTGGCGATCCATCCCACCGATCCTTGCGGCCTCTCCACGGCGCATGCCATCGTAGACCGCCGCAAGAGACAACAGACGGCGGCTCTGCCGGGCATCCTTGCAACGGCTGGCGAGTTTACGAAGGTGGCGGGCATCAAAGTCGCGACGAAGCGGAACACTGGCTGGCATGGCGATCCTCCTTTGCCAACCTTGAATCAGATCAAAACCGATTTGGGAATCCCCACAGAGTCAGAAATTGATGCCGTTGGTATTACTTTCCATATCCCGTGCGCGTCTCGTGGGCCGGTTTCGTGGGGGCCATCCATTGCACCGGGCCACAGATTTAGCCAGCGCGAAGACTGGACGGCCTGCTCAGGTGCGACGTTGGTGATAGTCAAATCCTTGCTGGGGGGGCGAACGTGGCAAATCTGTCCGCATTCAAGCAACATTGGGAGAGTTTCAATGCATAAAATCATTGATCGCGATCACCGGGCTGGCCAGCCCGTTGGCCCGGCGACCATGTGCACATCGACGGGTATGATACCGCCGTGGCCGCTATTGCGGAGGTCGACTGCGATTTAGCCGCAACCGTGGGGGGGTGATCCCGCAATATCCACCCGACCCGGTTCGCCCGCGGTAGGTCCGGGCAGGCACTTATCTGATTTGGCATGCAAGGGGGGGCGGCGTGGCATTCTGGTCCAGCGCCAACCGGGTTGACCGATCAGGCGGGCAGACTAAAGCTGATTGCTCTTTTCTTGCCACGCCCCTTGTCCCGGACGTGGGTCCGGGCGCTCCGCGCCCCACCAAATTCTGCGCTAGTTGCCCAACGCGACAAAAAGGGCAGCGCCCGACCGCGGGTGGGCGCCGCACCATGTGAGGTCTGCGCTTTATGGTCCCGCCGCATCTTCCGTTCATTCGGGGGTACTAGCGGTGAAGGAGCGCCCGCCCGTCGTGCTGAAAGCACGCCTGAGGCGTGACGGCGGTCGGGCGCTGCCCGGCGGCACCACGCGCCTTGTTACCGGGCAAGGATGCGAACTGGGTGATCTATTCTGCTCCCGCCCGTCGCACCAAAGGTGCGCCACTAAGCGTTGGCTCGGCCCCGGCGAGACGGGGCGGTCAGGCGCTGCCCGGCGGCTCTGCGTGCCTTGTCACCGGGCAAGAATGCGAACTGGGTGATCTATTCTGCGCCCGCCCGTCGCACCAAAGGTGCGCCACTAAGCGTTGCCTCGCCTCCGGCGAGACGGCGCGGTCAGGCGCTGCCCGGCGGCACTTTGCGCCTTGTTCCGGGTTGGGGCGCGACACTCCAAGCTGGGCCTGAAAAGTGCGTCACCCAACACAGGGCAGCGCCCGGGCGCGGGTGGGAGCATCTGCCGCTTAAGGTCTGCGCTTTATGGTGCCGCTACTTCTTCCGTTCATTCGGGTGTGCAGGTGGTGGAGAAGCGGGCGCCCGTCGTGCTGAAAGCACGCCTGAGGCGTGACGGCGGTCAGGCGCTGCCCGGCGGCGCGTTCCGCGCCTTGTTCCGGGCCCCACATAACGGCGTTGGCTTGGCACATCCGCCCATCGCGTTGAAAGCCCGGCGGCTCTGCGAGCCTTGTCACCGGGCAAGCGTGCTAACTCGTCGGCCAATCTGCGCGCGGCTGACGCAGATTGAAGTCAAACCGCTCTACCCCCCGCCGAGTACCGCCGAAATCGGTGCCAGGCTGACTGTCGAGGCGCGGTTGCCGAGTAGCCATTCAAGGATGGCGGCCACGGTTTCGGGCCGGTCATGGCCGACCATGATAACGCCTGATTGCTGGCGGGCGCGAAAGGCGGCCTGATCCAGGAACCTCTTGATCGCGGCGCGGTCCTGTCCTTCGCCGTCAAAGACCCGGAACACCAGCAGGGCCGGAACGCCTTCGCGCTCGGCCATTTGCAAGGCCGAATTCAGACCGCGCGAATAGGTGATCATGCCGCGCCCGTCGGCACCCGCGTCGGCGATAACCTGTGCGGCGACCTCGCGGCTGGCCTGAAAGCCCGCTTCTGGCACATCCATGACGGCGACGGATTCATTCAGGCGATCAAGATAGTTGGCCATGGCCACGGATACGTCCGATGCCCTGGCACCGGTCGGCAGGGGTGCAACGGCGAGTACTTCCTGGCCTGCCGCGCGCGCGGCCTGCATCAGGGCGGCGGCATTTTCGGCGCTGGCGTCGATTGCATAGCTTACCGCGACCGGCAGGGCCGCTCCGAGCTGACCATCCGGGCCGGTCAAAAGGACAATGGCCATTGTCGGTGTGCCGGCGTCGTTGGAATACTCGCGCCCGTAGCGGACCAGAGCGGGCGTGCCGGGCGGAAATTCGACCTCCTCGGCAGTGTCTGCGGCAGCCGTGTCAGGGTCTGCGGCATCATCGGTTGTGACCGTGGGCAACCTGTTGACCGTGACATTTTCGGCCTGATCTTCGATGCGGGTGACGGGCGTTAATGCGCTTGTGCCACTGTCGGCGAGATCAGCTCCGGTGCTGTCGTCAACTGACGGCGCGTCCGAGGTCTGCACCCCGGCGGGCGCGGCTTCATCGACATCTGGCGTATTCTCATCGGCGGGCGCTTCCGGGCTGGTTGTGCCATCACCGGTCTGCGGGGCCGAACCTTCGGTGGCGGGTGCCGCGGCAGCGGCGTCATCGCCGCCGGTTTGCGGCGTATCGACCTGGGGTGTCGGCTGAACGGCCGGGGCGGGAGCCTGTTCGCCCAACGGCACCTGATCGCTGCTGGGGGTGGACAATTGGGTTGCCTGAGCCGTCACGATGGATGTCTCAGCTGCGGGCTGAGTGGTGTCGATCTGATCATCGGCGTTGGGTGTCGCTACCAGATCGCCAGCCGTTCCGGTCTGCGGTTTGGCGGCGCTGGATGTGTCGGCCTGAGGAGAGCTGCCAGCTGTAGCTGATGTCAGGGCACCGGTCTGGCGCGACCCATCGGTTGCGGGCGGCACGTCCGCAGCAAGATTGCCGCTTTGGTCGTCGTCGCCAGCTATATCGCCTTCGATCCCTTCCGGCGCGGCCTGGGCAATTTCCGCCGGTTCGTTCAACAGACGGACCACACCGCTGAGCTGTGATACGATCCACAAAGAGCCGACCGAAAAGACCAGCCCCAGAATGCCCCAAAGATGAATCCGCGAGCCACACTTGCCTCCGTTTCTCGCTTCACGCGGGCGGAGGTGCCTTGACCCCTGCCCCTGCCTCGGCGCAAGTATAGCCGGACTATAATCCGGGGACACCCCAATTTCGCTGGCGACAGGCAAAATGCTGCTGCTGATAGATAATTACGACAGTTTCACCTATAACCTCGTCCATTATCTGGGCGAGCTTGGGGCCGAGGTGCAGGTGCATCGCAATGATGCGATTGACCTCCAGCAAGCCATGGCGATGCGCCCTAGGGGGATCATCTTGTCGCCGGGGCCGTGCGATCCCGATCAGGCCGGTATCTGCCTGGCACTGGTGGCAGCGGCGGGCGAGACCGCCACACCGCTTTTGGGCGTCTGTCTGGGCCATCAGGCGATCGGACAGGCATTTGGCGGCAAGGTGGTGCGCTGTCATGAGATCGTTCATGGCAAATTGGGATCGATGCGGCACACCGGCACAGGCCTTTTTGCCAACGTGCCGACGCCCTTTGATGCAACGCGCTATCATTCGCTGATCGTTGAGCGCGCCAGCTTGCCGGAGTGTCTGGAAGTGACCGCGTCCCTGGCTGACGGCACGATCATGGGGCTGCAACACCGCGAATTGCCGATCCACGGGGTGCAGTTTCACCCCGAAAGCATCGCCTCGGAAAATGGGCACAAGCTGCTCAAGAATTTCCTTGATATTCTGAAGGTTCCGGCGTGAGCGAGGCGCTGAAAGCGCTGATTGGCGCGGCGGTCGAGCGCCCGCTGACGCGAGATGAGGCCGAGGCGGCGTTCACCATCCTGTTTGAAGGCGATGCCACCCCGTCACAGACCGGCGGGCTGTTGATGGCGCTCAGAACACGCGGCGAGACGGTCGCCGAATATGCCGCCGCCGCCGCGGTGATGCGGGCCAAATGCGCGCCCGTGCGCGCGCCGGCGGGGGCGATGGATATTGTCGGGACTGGTGGGACCGGCAAGGCGACGCTGCAAATATCGACCGCCACCGCCTTTACCGTCGCCGGTGCGGGCGTGCCGGTGGCCAAACATGGCAATCGCAAGCTCAGCTCTAATTCGGGCGCGGCGGATGCGCTGGCGGCCAATGGCGTCGAGGTGATGATCGGGCCGGACAGGGTTGAGCGGGCGCTGGACGAGATTGGCATCGGCTTCATGATGGCGCCGATGCACCATCCGGCGATGAAACATGTCATGCCCAGCCGCATCGAGCTGGGCACGCGGACAATTTTCAACATTCTCGGGCCGCTGACCAACCCGGCGGGGGTGAAACGGCAGCTGACCGGAGCGTTCAGCGCCGATCTGATCCGGCCCATGGCCGAAACCCTTGGGCAGCTGGGATCGGAGCGGGCCTGGATTGTGCACGGGTCGGATGGGACGGACGAACTGACCATCACCGGGGCCAGCCGGGTGGCGGCGCTGGAAGATGGGCAGGTGCGCGAGTTTGAGGTGCATCCCGAAGAGGCGGGCTTGGCCGTGCATCCGATCGAGGCGATTACCGGCGGTAGTCCTGGCGAAAACGGCGCGGCGCTGGCGGCGGTTCTGGGCGGTGAGACGGGCGCTTATCGTAATGCGGTATTGCTGAACGCAGGCGCGGCGCTGATGATCGCGGGCAAGGCGGGGGGGCTGTCAGAGGGCGTTGAGATGGCGACGGCCTCGATTGCCTCGGGCGCTCCGCTCGACAAGCTGAAAGCGCTGGCACGGATTACGTCCGGGCCCTGAGCGCGCGCGTTTCGCGTGGCCAAGCATTTCTTGGCAGCGGGTTGGAATCGCGGCGGAATTCGATACATGGCTATTGAATAGCGACCTGCTGGACCGCGGGAATGCAAAATCCGCTGGGCAATGGGTGGTTGCCAACATCCATGGCGGCCTCTCTTGAGATCAAAGTTGGGAACCTTTGCCCGGAATAGCCGCGCAGCGGCCCGGGCAGCGGCCCGGGCAGCGCCCGCCCGCCCAGATGGGCGGGCGCACGGTTGAGGCTGCGCACCCGATCAAAGGGACGATGTGGCGGGGCAAGTGAGGACTGCAACCCGTATCTGCGCCCGCCCGCGGCCGGGTGCTACCCTTCGTCGCGTGAGGGGGGCAATCTGCTCTAATCGCCAACTTTCACCTCATATCCCGGCTGCTCGGGCTCATCATCCACCATCTCGGCCGGGAAACCGGCCGCGCGGATGTCCAGGCCGGTGGCGTCTTCCAGCCGGCGGATGATGTTGGGCGATAATTCACGGGGGCCATAGCAGGCGATGCCATCGCGGATGATCTCGATGATCAGCGGCGAAACCTCCAGGGCGACCCCGGCATCATCGGCCATTTTCTGAAAGAGGCCGATGTCCTTGGCGACGAGGTCCATGGTGAAGGAAATGTCGCGGCTGCCGTTGAGGATGACCTGGCCCTCGGTTTCATGGACGAATGAGGTGCCCGAGGATATTTCGACGGCCTTGTAGGTGGTGGCCAGATCCAGCCCCGCGGCCTTGGCGGTGACCAGCGCCTCGCTGATGGTCAATAGATTGGCGGTGGCCAGGTAATTGGTCAGCACTTTCAGCTGGCTGGCGGTCCCAAGAGGGCCGGTGTGCAGGATGCGACGGCCGAGCGTGGTCAGGACCGGCAGCATCCGCTCGAAGGTTGCGCGCGAACAGCCTGCAAAGATTGAGATATTGCCTGTGGCAGCGCGATGACACCCGCCGCTGACCGGGCATTCGATGGCCGCGGCACCCGTGGCCTCGGCCAGCCCACCGATGCGTTGAACCTCGGTCGCATCGGTGGTGGACATCTCGGCCCATATCTTGCCCGGTGCCAGCCCTGCGATCACGCCGTCGTCTGCCTCCATCACCGCCGAGCAGGCCGCGGGGCTGGGCAGGCAAGTGATGGTCAGATCGGCGGCGCGGGCCAACTCACGCGGGCTGTCGGACCAGTGCGCGCCCTGATCGAGCAACGGCTGCGCGGCGGTCGGGTCCAGATCGCGCACCCAGAGCTCGTATCCGTTGCGCATCAGCGATCCGGCCAGTTTGGCGCCGACATTGCCGAGCCCGATGAAGCCGACCTTCATGGCAATTTTCCCTTTGCGGCCCATGAAAGCGGGCGATCAATTCCCCGCGCGTTTAATTGCGCCCATCTTGCCGCGAATGTCCGCGCGGCCCATATATCATCCATGATCAAGTTTACCCCGATTCTGCTGGCCGTGCTTTACGGGCTGTTGATGTACCGGTTTTCCGTCTGGCGGACCGAAAAAACGCTGAATGCGCAATCGAGCGAACTGGCCGATCCGATCCTGAAAAACCGCATGGACCGGCTGGCCGAGGCGCTTGAGTTGCCGCGCATCCGCGTCGATATTTACGAGATCGAGCCGGTGAACGGGCTGGCGGCCCCCGACGGGCGGATTTTTATAACGCGGGGTTTTTTTAAGAAATACCGTGCTGGCGAGGTCAGCGCCGATGAGATGGCCGGTGTTGTGGCGCATGAACTGGGTCATGTGGCGCTTGGCCATTCGCGCCGCCGGATGATCGACTTTTCGGGTCAGAATGCACTCAGGACTGCGCTGGCGATGATCCTGTCGCGGTTTATCCCCGGGTTTGGGGTCTATGTGGCAAATGCGCTGACCAGCCTTTTGGCCGCGCGGCTTTCGCGCATGGATGAATATGAGGCCGATGCCTATGCAAGCGCGCTGTTGATCAAGGCCGGGATCGGGACGACGGCGCAAAAATCGCTGTTTGGCAAGCTCGATGCCATTACCAAGACCAATCTGGGCGCTGCACCGGCGTGGCTGTTGAGCCACCCCAAGACCGACGACCGGGTCAAAGCAATTGTGGCGAACGAGAAAAAGTGGCGGACGTCCTGAGCGCACGCTCATCGCATCCCTGGGGCGCTTTTCGCTGGAGCGATGAGGCCCGATAGGGCTGAAGAGCGCGCATCCTGTCATGATTGACATCCCGCCGGTTCGCGCACCCGGCCGGCGCGCGGCAAGCAGTTTCGAAACCGCTTGGCAACGCGATTTCGAAACCGCGTTTGAAAGGCCTTTCGAAAGGGGATTACAAAGAAGGGATGACATCGGGGGTGCCAGTCGCATGATGGGCGGATGGATTGGACGACGATTCGCCGCGTGGGCCGTGGCTGGCGTGGCTGGCCTCTCTTGGTGGGGAGGTTTGGACCCTCCTATCTTGGTGCTGGGGCGGGGGCTTGAAGGTGTTGGAGGCACTCGGCCCGCCTGAGTACGCGGCCCTAATACCACCGAGCGGAATGCCTGACTCACGTTGGGGATTCCCAAGCGGTCCGATCTCTGACTCAATGTGGTGAACCAATGAGGTTCGCCATGGCAGCGCCTATCGACTTACGGAACGATTTTGACAGCGTCTCACTGCGGCGCCTCGCGAAGAGGACCAGGGACGCGACCCAGAGCCGTCGTCTGCTGGCGTTGGCCGAGGTCTACGATGGTGGCAGCAGGACGGATGCGTCGCGGATCGGCGGCGTCGGTCTGCAGATCATTCGCGACTGGGTGCTGCGCTTCAACGCCCGCGGACCGGACGGGCTGGTCGATGGGAAGTCACCGGGCGCACCCTCGAAGCTCAACGCCGATCACCGCCGCGCACTGGCGGAGGTTGTTGAGGCCGGCCCGGTCCCGGCGGTGGACGGCGTCGTGCGCTGGCGGCGCAAGGACCTGGCGCGGTGGCTCTTGGAGACGTTCGCCATCTCGCTCGACGAGACCACGGTCGGGCGCGAGTTGAAGGCGCTCGGCTTCGCCAAGATCTCGGCGCGGCCGCGCCACTACGCGCAAAACGAGCTGGCCGTCGAGGCTTTTAAAAAAAACTTCCCCGCCGAACTGGCGAAGATCCGGGCGAGGCTCCCGAAAGGCGTCGAGATAGAGCTGTGGTGGCAAGATGAAGCCCGCATCGGCCAGAAGAATAAGCTCACACGCCGATGGGCCAGACGTGGCACGCGCCCGCGGGTGCCCCGCGACCAGCGCACCGAATGGGCCTATATCTTCGGCGCGATCTGTCCCGCGAAGGGGAAAGGCACCGGGCTGGTCATGCCCTGGTGCGACACCGACGCCATGGCGGCGCACCTCATCGAGATCAGTGCCGCCGTCGATCCCGGTGCCCATGCGGTGCTGATCG
Organism: Paracoccaceae bacterium; assembly: GCA_965216135.1. Classification (GTDB taxonomy): domain Bacteria; phylum Pseudomonadota; class Alphaproteobacteria; order Rhodobacterales; family Rhodobacteraceae; genus CBDCFL01. The sequence goes on along the minus strand of CBDCFL010000024.1, from coordinate 805,888 downwards.
TCGATCAGGCCGGTTGGCACTTGACGCCCAAGCTGGCGATCCCCGACAACATCACCGTCCTGGCGCTGCCGCCACGATCGCCCGAGTTGAACCCGGTGGAGAATGTCTGGCAATTCATGCGCGACAACTGGTTGTCGAACCGGATCTTCAAATCCTACGAAGACATCGTCGCGCTGTGCTGCCAAGCCTGGAACAACCTCATCGACCAACCATGGAAGATCATGTCCCTCGGCATGCGCAAATGGGCGCATGGGTTCTGATCAATGACCGTTGGTATAACTGCCATGTTCGGGGCGGTGTTTCTCTATTCCTCTTGGACGTTGGCACAGCCCCTTCGCCCTTCTCGGCGTTTGAGGAGCATGATTCATGAAATGACGACTGTTCGAGGTCTTGTGGGGCAGAACATCGTCTATGATACATTGCGACAAGAGAGCCGTTCGCAGCCACTCTCAGGGTACGATGAAGAAAAAGTCCGCAAGCTTGCGAGGGCTTTGGACGAGCTCAAGATTCCTCATCCCCCGATGACAGGGGAGACCGTTGTCGAGGATTGGCACAGATTTCTGGTCCGCCTTGGCACCGAAGCCAGAGTTCGGAACATATGCGGTGCCCGACGCCTATGGAAAGAAATGCAGGAGAGTACGACCGATGATTGACCTAGAGGTGGAGAATGACAAACGAAGTAGACAGCATCTTCCACGAAGAACCACCGTGCCCATCTTCTTCTCGGAGTAATGCCGGATGACCTACCGTCCCAAGCTCGATCCGAAGGTGGACCTTGCTGGCGCGACCCCCGAGACGCTGGCCAAGGCGCTGTTCCGCCGCGCGGAGCCCTTACGCCCCGGAACCCGAAGGAAGCCCGTTGTCGGCGATCAGGTCGCGGTAGAGGAGGTTCCGACCGACAAGCCCGGCCACAGTGTCCCGCATCTGCGCAAGCGTTCCTGAGTCCCTGAGAGGGTGTTCAGAATTCCGTGTCACGGGGTTAGTCTAGATGTCCAAGACATCGTCTAACCTTCCCTCAAAATAGATGGAAAGTTGGGACAAAGTCAAATTCCAGTTTTGCAATGGCATGGTCCATTTTTTTGAAGCGTTCTGGATCCCCATATACAGCAGTTTGAGCAAACTGTTTTCATTGGGAAACGCGCCCTTGGTTTTGGTCAGTTTTCGGAACTGGCGATGCACGGCCTCGATTGCGTTGGTGGTGTAAATTACCCGCCGAATGTCAGCTGGATATTTGAAGTAGACCGACAAATTGGGCCATTTTTTACGCCATGATTTAATGACGATTGGGTATTTAGTTCCCCATTTTTCTTCTAACGTATCCAACGCGATTTCAGCCGCTTTCACAGTTTCAGCCTTATAAACCGGCTTTAGATCAGCCATGAATTCCTTCTGGTTTTTGCTGGCTACATATTTCAGAGAATTGCGGATTTGGTGGATGACACAAAGCTGGACTTCGGTCTGGGGAAAGATCGCGTTGATCGCCTCTGGAAAGCCCGTGAGGCCATCGACACAAGCAATCAGGATGTCTTGCAGGCCGCGATTGTTCAGGTCCGTCAGCACCGAGAGCCAGAAGTTTGCACCTTCGGTTTCAGATAGATACAGGCCAAGAATTTCCTTCCTGCCCTCAAGATTAAGCCCCAGAACCGTATAAACCGCTTTGGCTGCGTAGCGCCCGTCTTGCTTAACCTTGTAGTGAATAGCATCAAGCCAAACAAACGGGTAATGGCTGTCCAGGGGCCGCTGCTGCCAGAGCTTGATTTCAGGGATCAATTTATCAGTGACGGCGCTGATCGTGGCGTTTGAAACATCCAGACCGTAGATTTCCGAGATGTGTCCAGCGATGTCCAGATAGCTCATTCCAAGCCCGAACATTGAAATAATCTTGCATTCGATCTCGTCGCTCATGTGGGTCTGGTGTTTTTTCACCAGTTGCGGCTCAAACGATCCAGCCCGATCTCGTGGCGTTGCCAGTTCGAAACTTCCAGACGTGGATTTGATGGTCTTACGGCCAGCTCCGTTCCTGCGGTTGCTGGACTTGTCGGCCTTTAAATGCGCCTCCAGTTCAGCCTGTAATGCAGCTTCGGTCAGTTGCTTGACTAACGGCGTCAGAATACCGTCCTTGCCTGTAAGGCCCTGGCCATCTTGCAAAGCCGCCAAAGCTACATCAAAATCAAATTCTTCTCGCATGTGTCATTCCTTTTCTTCAGTTTACAGAAATGACACGGAATTTCTAACGCTCCCGTCCCTGATGTTGTGCTTGCCAGCGAATTCGGAGACGTAGCGTTGCAGATGCTTCGGAGACATCTTGTGGAACGTCCCGTCATGCGCTCTCTTGAGCATCGACCAGAAAGACTCTATTCCATTGGTGTGCGCCTGACCCCGGACATATTCGTAGACCGTGTGATTGACGGCCTCATGCTCGAATTCCGGCATCCCTCGGTAGGCCGCCGCGTCATCTGTGTAGACCGTCGCGCCCGACTCGGTGTGCTCGCGGACAAAGCCTTGCAACGTCGCGCCGTCCGTCCGACGCACGACCTCGGCCCGAACCTCGTTGCTATCGCGATCCTTGACGCCGACCACCGCCGTCTTCCCGACCGGGCCACGGCTCTTGTTCATCGCCTTGCGCTTGCTAAGAGACATGTTCCTGCGCTCGCCGCCGAAGTAGCTCTCGTCGACTTCAACCGGGCCGTCGAACTGGTCGTCATCGTCTTCCGCCCAGGCTTCGCGGATACGGTGAAGCATGAACCACGCGGTCGGCTGCGACACGCCGATATCGCGTTGCAGCTTCATGGACGAAACCGATTTCAAGCTGGTCAGGCACAGGTAGATCGCAATGGCCCACTTGCGCAGCGGAATTTTCGACCGCTGCATGGCGGTGCCCGTCTTGACGCTAAAATAGGATCGGCAATCGGTGCACCAATAGGGCATCTTCGCGTGGCTGGCCTCACTGGTGCGGAGCGATCCGCACTTGGGGCAGTGGCGACCGTCTGGCCAGATTACCGATTCGAACCACGCCGTGGCGGCTTTCTCGGTCGGGAACATGTCCATCAAATCAACGATGGTCATCCCTTCGCGATGGGCTTTGCCGAGTGCCTTCTTCGCCATTTTCACTCTCCCTTTCTACCCTTGGTATATAGGGAGGCGGCGTGAAAATGTCAACCCTTCTTTGTAATCCCCTTTCGAAAGGCCTTGGCCCGGACGGCGAATGTTTCCGCCAAAGTTCATCTCGCGCTACATCTCGGCTACGCAGTGTTTTAGCTGGGTGCACCGTCCACGAAGGGCGCAAGCGCCGCAACGAACATCTCGTGCAGCGGCGTCGCAACACCGTGTGACGCGCCAAGACGAACCACGTCGCCGCTCAGATAATTAAGCTCAATCCGTTTGTCGCGCACCAGGTCGTCAAGCATCGAGGCGTGAACTGTCCCCGGCAGACCCGCCAGAAATTTCCATTGCTGCGCAGCAATATCCGGGTGCAGCCCGGCAACGATCGCATGACCGACCTGCGCCGTCTCGACCATCGAGCGCTGGAACAGATCCGCTGAACCCGCATATTCGCGTAACGGGCCAAGATTTAGCCGGGTCAAAGCGGTGAGCGAACTGAGAGACGCCTGCATCACGAATTTTGCCCAAAGTTCATGATTGATATTTTCAGGAACAATTGCGGTCGTGCCGGCCTCTTTCAATACACTTGCAAATTGTTCGCAACGCTGTGATCTGGCCCCATCCGACTCGCCAAATAACAGCATTTCAAAATCGGCGTTATGTCGGATAACGCCCGGTTCTTTGATATCGGCCGGAATACGCGCCACGCCAGGAATTACCCGGTCCGCGCCTATAATCGCCGCCAGCCGGTCCGGCGCACTGACGCCGTTCTGAAACGTGGTAACCATCGTGTCCGGCTCCAGCATCGGCTTGATCGCCTCTGCTGCCGCTTCAACGTCATAGTTCTTCACCATGAACATGACCACATCCACCGGCCCCACATCCGCAGGGTCGTCTGTGGCCCGGATATTCGGCAGGTGCAGATCGCCTTTCGGGCTGTGAATGTGCAGCCCTTGCGTGCGGATCGCCTCAAGATGCGCGCCGCGCGCAATCAGCGTCACGTCGTTGCCAGCGGCAGCAAGCCGACCACCGAAATACCCGCCGAGCGCGCCTGCCCCCATGATTGCAATTCGCATTTCGTCCCCCCAAAATCGTCGGCCAGTAAGACGACCGCTAGCATTGATCCCGCAGTGGGTCCAATGCACCCACAGCCTTGGCCAGACGTGGCAGGCCCGCCCGTTTGAGCAGCTGACGCAGATCGACAGGCCCGCCAGAAACCCGCGCCGCCTCGGCTTGCACTGCCGAGACGGCCTGGACGACCAGTTCGTTATTCTGGTCAAACAATTGACGCAGAAAAGCGTCGGGATGGATTGCGGTCACTCCGCATGGAGCCAACTCGCGGCGCGGGAAATCGCGCAGGTTCATGGTGATGATCGCTGCAGCCCCGCCGGCGACCGCACTGGCCAGCACGTGGATGTCGTTGGCATCCGGCAGCCAGAACTGGTGCTCGACCGCTGCGCCGCCGATAACGCTGGCATCCAGCCATTGCCGCGACAGGCGGGCAATTTCGCCACGTACAATCACCTCGGCACCGGCGCTTTGCCGCGCCGCAACGCGCGCCCATTCTTCCAATATCCGCGGCGACCACAGGGGTGTGAACAAACCTTGCGCCGCGACTGCCAGCAACACCTCTCGCATCACCGTGGGATAGAGAACACAAGTGTCGAGCACCGCGCGCATCAGATTGCCCGTCTATGTCTGGCCCTGTGAGCTTGGCACCAGCAGCGAGTCGCCCTCAATTTGTTCAGCGCCTTCGCCGACCAACAGGCTCTCGTCGATATTTTCCGCCAGAGCGCCGGTAAGTTCCTGATAAACACGTTGTTCGATCTGGTCGAGGATGCGAGATTTCTGGGTGATGCCGCGCCGCTCGGCATCCAGCGCCTCGTAACCGCCATAGGCGCGAAAGGTGATGTCGACCAGATACCGCGGAACGATGATCGCGCCGGTGTCGGCATTGTTTATCTGCAGTCCGAACCTGATCTCGTGCTTTCCGGAATAGGCATAGCGCGTGCGCTCGGTGACCGCATGAAAGCGTTCCACATCAACGATCAGGACGACCGGCAAATTGCCGTTGATGCGACGCGCGGCGCGCGCCAGACCGTCATTGACGATATCGGATACCTGCGCATGGCGGTCACCGAACCGATCTCCGCGCCACACGATGTCGGCGACGGGTTTGATCCCATTGGCTTCTGATACGCTTAAGGTTTCGGGCACGCTGACCTGCCAGCGGTCACCCGCATCGGCGGCAACGCGGTCACGTCAACCGGTCGCGGATCGCCCTGGGGAACGGCGAGAATGTTCAACCCGTTGTCGAGCCCGCCCGAACAGGCCGCAAGTAGAACCAGCATCGCCAGGGATGCATATATTTTTTGAAGCCACACTGCCCGGACCTCTTTGATTTTCCCACCTATCGGTGTTTCTGTATTCGCAAGCAAGTCATGCAGCGTGCATATTAGCCTGAAAAGCTGTTTTTTTGGCTAATGCGCCGTGATTTTTCGCTGTTGCGGATGCTGTAACGCTTTGGTTGTTGTTAGCGCTAACATAAAATGTTAGCCTGTGGATGAGCCGAGGGATATGCCATGTCAGTTTTACCGCCGCTTAAACGCGTCACCGAACGCATCGAAAAGCGCAGCGCATCGTCGCGGCGGGCCTATCTGGACCGTCTCGACGCGGCTGCCAAGGATGGACCACGGCGCGCGCATCTTGGCTGCTCTGGCCAGGCTCATGCTTATGCCGCGATGGGTGCGGACAAGGACCGGCTGCTTAAACACCGGGCCGCCAATATCGGCATCGTCACCGCCTATAATGACATGCTGTCCGCCCACAAACCCTATGAAACATATCCCGATCTTATCCGTGACGCTGCGCGCGCTGCCGGGGCGACTGCCCAGGTCGCAGGCGGTGTCCCGGCGATGTGTGACGGCGTGACCCAGGGTGCGCCGGGCATGGAGCTGAGCCTGTTTTCGCGCGATGTGATTGCCTTGGCGGCCGGTGTGGCGCTGTCGCATAACACCTTCGATGCGGCGCTGTATCTCGGCATATGCGACAAGATCGTGCCGGGTCTGGTGATCGCGGCGGCCTCGTTTGGGCATTTGCCGGCGGTTTTTGTTCCCGCAGGTCCGATGACCAGCGGCCTTTCAAATGACGACAAAGCGCAGGTGCGGCAACAATTCGCGGCCGGCAAGGTTGGGCGTGCGGAGCTTTTGGCCGCAGAGATGGCCTCGTACCACGGACCAGGCACGTGTACGTTTTACGGCACGGCCAATACCAATCAGATGCTGATGGAATTCATGGGTCTGCATCTGCCGGGCTCAAGTTTTGTCAATCCCGGCACCGAGATGCGCGAAGCGCTGACCGTTGCCGCGACGCGCCGTGCCCTGGAAATAACCGCCCTGGGCAATGAATTCACTCCCGCCGGGCATGTGCTTGACGAAAAGACTTTCGTGAACGGCATGGTCGGTCTGATGGCGACCGGTGGCTCGACAAATCTGGTTTTGCATCTGCCTGCAATGGCGCGGGCTGCTGGCATCGTGCTGGTTTTGCAGGATTTCGCGGATATATCCGAGATCACGCCGCTGCTGGCGCGGGTCTATCCAAATGGTCTGGCCGATGTGAACCACTTTCACGCAGCCGGCGGGCTTGGGTTTGTCATCGGCCAATTGCTGAACGCGGGGTTATTGCATGACGATGTGCTGACAGTGGTCGGGCCCGGTCTTGCGCGCTATACGCAGGAGCCGAAACTGCTGGAGGATGGTCTGAGCTGGACCGATTGCGCGTCGACCAGCGGCAATGACAAGATCGTGCGCCCGGCGGCAGATCCGTTTCAGTCGAGCGGTGGCCTGAAGCAGCTTGTGGGCAATCTGGGGCAAGGGGTCATGAAAGTATCTGCAGTCGCGCCAGAGCGCCGGGTGGTGCAGGCGCCGGCGCGCATATTTTCAGATCAGCTGGATGTGAAAGCGGCGTTTCAGGCCGGTGAGTTTAACGAAGATGTGATTGTTGTGGTGCGGTTTCAGGGACCGAAAGCCATCGGGATGCCGGAACTGCATTCGCTGACGCCGGTCCTTGCGGTGCTGCAGGACCGGGGGCTGAAGGTCGCGCTGGTCACCGACGGGCGCATGTCGGGGGCCTCGGGCAAAGTGCCCGCAGCGATCCACGTTTGCCCCGAAGCCGCCCTCGGCGGGCCGCTGGCGCGGCTGCGCGATGGCGATCTGGTCCGCGTCGATGCCGAAAAGGGAACGCTGGAGGCGCTGGTGGATGATTTCGATGCGCGCAGCGCGGTGCAGGCGGATTTATCGGCTAACCAGGCGGGCACCGGTCGCGAATTGTTTGAGATTTTCCGCAGCCAGGTCGGCCATGCAGCGGATGGCGCCGCGGTTGTGATTTAGCCAGAGCTGAGGCATTTTGCGGCGGGGTCTGTGGCGCGGCACTGCGCGATCCCAAAAAAGGAACCAAACGTGACACCACAGCAAGCCTCAGCCCGAACCCGCGAAATATGCCTTTTGGCACCGGTCATTCCGGTGATCACCATCAAAAATGCAGGCGACGCGGCGGCGATGGCGCGCGCGCTGGTTGCCGGCGGGCTGCCGGCGCTGGAGGTGACATTGCGCACAGCCGATGCGCTGGATGCGATCGAGAAGATGTCGGCGGTTGCGGGCAGGGTCGTGGGCGCTGGCACATTGCTGAGCCCTGACGATGTGGCAAATGCGGTCAATGCGGGGGCGAAATTCGGGGTATCGCCAGGGGCGACCGATGTGGTTTTGGAAGCCGCTGAGGGGCTGGGCCTGCCGCTGTTGCCCGGCGCGGCCACGGCCAGCGAGGCGATGCGTCTGCTTGAACGCGGCTATAGCGTGCAGAAATTCTTTCCGGCAGGTCCAAGCGGCGGGGTGGCGATGCTGAAAGCGCTGGGCGGGCCGTTGCCGCAGATCAGCTTTTGCCCGACCGGCGGGGTCACCCTGGCCAATGCGCCCGATTACCTGAGCCTGGACAATACCCTGAGCGTCGGTGGTTCCTGGGTTGTGCCCGAAGATGCGGTGTCAGCCGGAAACTGGGCGAAGATCGAAAATCTGGCGCGCGAGGCGGCTGGGCTGGCGGTCTGATATTTCTGCGCGGCGATCGACTTTTGGTGGGGGGCGCTCATCGCTTCCTGGGGGGGCGCTCATCGCTCTGCGGTTGGACACCGCAAGGGGCTGACGAGCGCGGCTTTGATGTGATATAGTCACTAAATTACAAAAACTTACAACTCGATCCTCAGGCGGAATTGGTCATTCGGCAAGTTCGTTGATCCGCGCGACATAGCGCGCCAGCGTGTCAATTTCGAGGTTCACCGCCTGGCCGGGGGCGACCGCGCCCCAATTGGTCACGGCCTTGGTATGCGGGATCAGGTTGATGCCGAAGACGCAGCCATCAACCTCGTTGACAGTCAGCGATGTGCCGTTCAGCGCGACCGAACCCTTGGGTGCGATGAACCGCGCCAGCGCCTTGGGCGCGCGCAGGGTTAGGCGCGTGCTGTCACCCTGATCGCTCAACGCGATCACTTCGGCCACCCCATCGACATGGCCCGACACGATATGGCCGCCCAGCTCTTCGCCGACACGAAGGGCGCGCTCGAGATTGATCCGGGTTCCGGGCTGCCAGCCATTGTGGCCGATATTGGTGACCGAGAGGGTTTCGCCGGAGATGTCTACCGCGAACCAGTTCTGCGGTTCTGTGCCCACTGACACGACTGTCAGACAAACACCGTCACACGCAATCGAGGCCCCGATGTCGATCGTGGCGACATCGTAGCTGGTGGCAATGCGCGCGCGCAGGTCGCCCAGCTGGTCAAGCTCGTGGACCGTTCCGGTGTCGGTAATAATGCCGGTGAACATCTGCGCTCCGTCTATTGGTGGATGGCACGTAAATGCTGCAAGCGCGCCGTTGGGGCAATAGACAATCGGGGGCGGCCGCGTATAGGTTCGACCGGCGGCAGGCCTGGCCACAGGGTCTTGCCGATAGCAGATGAGCACTGGCGAATATGACCGCAGATGGCCGCAATTTCCTGTTCCTGCAGGGTCCGCATGGCCCGTTTTTTGCCGCGGCCGCCGATGCGCTGCGCCAGGCCGGTGCAGGTGTCACCCGGGTCGCATTCAACGCCGGGGATGCGGTTTTCTGGGGGCGACGGGCGGGATTGATCAGGTTCGACGAGGGCCTGGAGGCTTGGCCCGCGTTTTTCACCAAGCTTTTGGCAACGCACAATATTACCGACATTCTGCTGTACGGCGACATCCGCCCAGTCCACAAATGCGCGATTGATATTGCCACCGGGCGCAGGCTGAATATCCACATCCTGGAAGAGGGCTATCTGCGACCATATTGGGTGACTTATACCAACGGCCCCCAGATTTGACTCAAGGGGATTCCCACGAGCGGCGTGATCTGATTCAGTGGCATCAAGGCAAGGGAGGCTTTGATGGCAGTAAGGATTACGCGCAAAGACAAGTCCGCAGGCGAGCTTCGCCAGGAAGCGGCGCGGTGCCGGGATGGGAAAGCGGCGCGACGGATGTTGGCGATTGCCCTGGTTCTGGATGGGGTTGACCGCAAGACGGCGGCAGAAAACTGCGGCATGGATCGGCAGACGCTGCGGGATTGGGCCCACCGTTACAATGCGGAGGGCGTGTCGGGCCTGTTCAACCGTCGCCCGCCGGATCCACCCTGTCTGCTGAGCGCGGCACAGAAGGAGGAGTTGGCGGAAATGGTTCGGGCGGGTCCCGACCCCGAAACCGATGGGGTTGTGCGCTGGCGGCGCATTGATCTGAAACGCAAGATCGAAGAGCGCTTCGGCGTCACCATGCATGAGCGAACTGTTGGCAAACAATTGGCAAGCCTGGGCTTTCGGCGTCTGTCGGTGCGCCCGCAGCATCCGAAATCCGACCCGGATGCACAGGAGGCTTTTAAAAAAACTTCGCCGCAGAGGTAGAAGCAGCCTTGCCGGAAACAGCCCGCAGCAAGCCCCTGGAGATATGGTTTCAGGATGAAGCGCGGGTTGGCCAGCAGGGCACGCTCACCCGTATCTGGGCCGAGCGTGGAACACGCCCCCGTGCCCCGCGCGACACCCGCTATATCTGGAGCTACATTTTCGGTGCCGTCTGCCCGGAACGGGCTGAAGCGGCCGCTCTGATCATGCCACATGCCGACACACAGGCCATGAGCGCGCATCTCGCCGAGATCGCTAAAACCGTCGCATCGGGCGCACATGCCCTTCTCATTCTGGATGGCGCTGGCTGGCACGGTTCGGCAGAGCTGGAGGTACCCGACAACATCACCCTGCTCAAACTCCCGCCCTATTCCCCTGAACTCAACCCGATGGAAAATGTGTGGGCTTATCTGCGTGCCAACAAGCTCGCCATATCCGTCTTCGACAATTATGAGCAGATCGTCGACAGGTGTTGCGAAGCATGGAACCGTGCCTATCCGGTTGTCACCCACACCCACTATATGTAGGGTGTGGCGTCGAGTGGCTCGGGAGGCGGACGAAGCGGGGATGGATGTTCCGCAGCGCGAAGACCTTTCGTTTCCGCGGTCGCTTCCCGAGTTTCAACGACTTTTCCCGGATGACGCGGCCTGTGCCGCCTACCTGGAGAAGGCGCAGTGGGGTGACGGGTTCGTCTGCCCCCATTGCCAGACGGCGGCAGAGCCGTTCCGCTTCACCAGCCGGCCCGGCGTCCTGCGCTGTCGAAAGTGCCGCCGCGACACCGGGCTGACGGCGGGGACGGTCATGGAGCGCTCCCATACGTCGCTGGGCGTATGGTTCTGGGCGGCCTATCTGGTTGCCAGCCAGACGCCCGGCATGTCTGCCACACAGTTCCAGCGCCAGGTCGGGCTTTCCCGTTACGAAACCGCCTTTCAGATCCTCCACAAGCTCCGCGCTGGTATGGTTCGGCCGGATCAGGACCGCATCGGCAGCGAGGCCTGCGACCATGTCGAAGTCGACGAAACCTGGGTCGGCGGCCGCACGCGCGGCAAGGGCCGGGGCGTTCACCACAAGCTTCTTGTCGCCAGCGCCGTTGAAGTGCGACAGCGCAAGCCGGGAACCAAGCTCGATAAGCGGAAGGGCGGTCGCTACGCCGGACGTGTCCGACTCGCTGTCGTGCCAGACCGCAGCGCGGAATCGCTCTGCGGCTTTGTCGAGGGCGCCGTTACTTCGGGTGCGTCGGTCATCACCGACGATTGGTCCGGCTATACCAGCCTCGCCAAGCGCGGCTACAAACACCTCGCCGTCGCCGAGCGAGGCAACTCCCAGGTCGCTGAGGAGTATCTGCCGATCATTCATCTCGTCTTCGCCAACCTGAAGACGTGGCTGAGTGGCATTCATCACGGCGTGAGCCACCAGCACCTCCAAGCCTACCTCAACGAGTTCACCTTCCGCTTCAACAGGCGGTTCTGCCCGTTCAACGCCTTCCGGTCCCTGCTCGGAATCGCTGGCGATGTCACCGCTCCCACTTACGCCGAGCTTTACTCGGGCGACTGGGAGCACCCTAGATGTAGTGGGTGTGGGTGACAACCGGATAGGCACGCATGGAACTTCTTTGCAAACGACAAAACCGCAATCACGTCAATCACTACCAGACAATGGGCCAAAACGGTCAACGACTAGGGCCGTTGGTATTATGAGCGCAGTGGCTCTAATGGGAATTCCAGGCTTGCCAAGCTGAGCATCGCGGAAATCCGCGCGGCTGGCCCCGGGTGGACATGTTCCCGTTGAAGCGCCGGCCCATTGGGGGGCGCTGCGCCAGCATGTTTTTTACGGCGCTCTGTATCATTTTCTGGGTCTTGCAATGAACCGCAGATACCGGCGTCTGGCCTCGCATCGCGCCATCAGCGTCGGCGCCGAGTTTCGGCTGTACCTGCGCAAACTGGCGCTGATGCCCTGGGCCTGGGCCAGAAATCGCCGCGCGGTTCGGGCCGTCAGGCGGGGCGGTTTTGCCTATCACGTGGTTCTGCTGCAGCTAGAGCATGACGCGAATTTCCTGGCCCATTCGCCGTTTGACAGCCAGCGCGATTTTATCGGCCAGGTCATCGCGCATTTCGCCGCAGGGGCCGCGCGCCATCACCATCTGGTGTTCAAAGCGCATCCGCTGGAAGACGGACGCCTGCCGTTGCGCCCGATCATCCGGGGACTGGCCGAGCAATATGGTCTGGCGGAGCGGGTGCATTTTCTGACCGGCGGCAAACTGGCGCAGCTGTTGGATGGGGCGCTCAGCGCGGTCACGGTTAACTCCACCGCCGCACAGCAGGTTTTGTGGCGCGGCAAGGCGTTGAGGGTCTTCGGCTCGTCGGTCTATTCCAAGCCGGAATTCGTTTTAAATCAACCGCTTCACGCCTTTTTTGCGCAACCTGCCGGGCCGGACATCCGCGCCTATCTGGATTACCGGCAGTTCTTGCTGGAAACCTCGCAATTGCCGGGAAATTTCTATTCGGCGCGCGGCAGGCGGCAGGTGCTGCGGCAGCTGACAGATGCGCTGCTGAGACAGCAGGATCCCTACGACCTGCCGGCGCGCAGCGCACGCCAAGCGGCAGCAGCGCAACACCTTCGATCGGTTTAGAGCGCCGTGGCCCCCGATATTCTGGATTTTGCCCCAGGAGACCGGTAGGATTCGCGGCAAAACAAGATGACGCCCAGGCAGCGTTTCAGGTCGAGAGGACCAGAGCAGTGACAAGACACATATCCGGCGCGTTTCGCGTCGCGCTTTTCGCGCTTGTCGCGGGCGCCCTTGTGGCCTGCGGATTGCCGCGGTCGGGCCCGAACAAGCGAGAGGTTTATTCCGGCGCGGTCCAGAATGAGGGCGATGCCTTTATCGTCGAGTCGACGATGTTGTGGCGCGGGCAACCGCGGTTGTCCCGGCCTTCGGTTTCGGCCCTGAGTTTCTAAACGCGGGTGTCACCGGGTCTGATACCATCGCACCGGGCGATACGCTGAGCCTGTCGATCTGGGAAAACGTGGATCAGGGGTTGTTGTCCAGTCAGGGGTCAAGCTCAACGACGCTGGAAGAAGTTCAGGTCGATGGCGCGGGATTTATTTTCGTGCCCTACGCAGGACGGATTAAGGCCGCCGGGAATAATCCCGAAGCGATCCGCCGCATCATCACCGAAAAACTCGCCGTGCAGACGCCCGATCCGCAGGTGATGGTGCGCCGGGTGGCCGGTGACGGATCGACCGTCACGATCACCGGCGCGGTCGGCGGCCAGGGCATCTATGCCATCGAGCGGCCGACCCGAACGCTGACCGCGATGCTGGCGCGGGCCGGGGGTGTGTCGGTCGAGCCCGATATTGCCACGGTCACGATATTCAGGGGCGAACGGCAGGCGAAAATCTGGTTCAACGATCTGTTCAGGGAACGCAAATACGACATCGCACTCAGGGGCGGCGACCGGATATTGGTTGAAGGCGATACCCGCACGTTTACAGCACTTGGCGCAACCGGCGGGCAGAGCCGCGTGGCGTTTGAGTCGCAGGCTTTGTCGGCGATCGAGGCGATTGCCCAGGTCGTGGGCTGTCGAGCCGTCTGGCCGACCCGACCGGTGTTTTCGTGTTTCGCAACGAGCCCGCGGAGATTGCCAATATTGTGCTGGGGCGCGAGGATCTGATCGGGCCGCAGCGGATCGCCTATATCCTTAACCTGACGCAGCCCAACGGGGTTTTCGTGGCGCGCGATTTTGTCATACCCGATGGCGATACGGTTTATGTGACCGAGGCACCGTTTGTGCAATTTTCCAAAACCGTCGGGGCGCTCTTGGGAACGCTTTCAACAGTGGACACCGTTGACCGGCTGACGCAGTAATCGCGGCCATGCAGGCTGACGACCGGCGCGATCTCTATGTCTATAACAGTGGTCTGTTAACTGGTCGCCGGGTGCGGCGCATCCTTGCGCTGGCGGGATGGGATGTGCGCCTGGGCCTGCCGGGATCGGATGATTGGGTCGGCGTCTGGGGGCAATCGCCGACTGCGCCACGGGGTGAGGCGGTGGCGCGCCGCCGCGATGCGCCGGTTCTGCGCGTCGAGGATGCGTTTTTGCGCTCGGTCCTGCCGGGGCGGTCGGGCGAACCGCCGATCGGGCTGTCGCTGGACAGCCGAGGCGTGCATTTCGACCCGACAGGGCCGTCCGATCTGGAACATATCCTGGCCGAACATCCGCTGGACGACACCGCGATGCTGGATGCGGCGCGCGCATCGCTGGAGCGGATGAATTACTGGCACGTCTCAAAATACAATGATTTCAACCCGTTGGCGGATTTGCCCCCTGCCCCATATGTTCTGGTGATCGACCAGACCCGCGGCGATGCTTCTGTCACTGCGAGCGGCGCTAATGCGGACCGGTTTCGCGAAATGCTGGTTTTCGCGCAGAGCGAGCACCCCGGCCTGCCGGTGGTGATCAAGGCCCATCCGGAAACCGCCGGTGGCTATCGTCCGGGTTATTTCAGCGCTGAGGATGCAAGCGACCGGGTGACATTGCTGGCCGATCCGATCAGCCCGTTCGCGCTGATGCAGGGGGCGACCGGTGTCTACACGGTGTCATCGCAGCTGGGTTTTGAGGCGATATTCGCGGGCCACCGTCCGCGGGTCTTTGGCTAGCCATTTTATGCAGGATGGGGGCTGACGGAAGACGAATATCCGCTAGCGCGGCGGACGCGGAAGTTGAGCCGCGCGCAACTGTTTGCCGCAGCTATGGTCATTTATCCGACCTGGTATGACCCCCACGAGGATGGGTTGTGCGACCTGGACCGGGTGATCGACGTGCTGGCGGCTCGCGCACGGGCGCACCGAGAGGACGCCCAAGGCTATGTAGCCAGCGGGATGCGGGCCTGGAAACGCCCGCTTCTGCGCGCCTTTTTCGGAAAAGAAACGCGCGTTCAATTCCTGTCTGACGGCGCTAAGGCGCGCCAGATCGCTGAGAGGCGCGGCCGCAAACATCTGGTCTGGGGCGCTACAGGCATTGCGGGATCGGTGGTGCGCCTGGAAGACGGGTTCTTGCGCTCGCGCGGGCTTGGGGCACAGCTAGTGCCGCCGATGTCGCTGGTGGCCGATGATCTGGGCATCTACTACGACCCCGCGCGTGAAAGCCGCCTGGAGCGGCTGATCACAGCGTCGGTCGATCTGGGCGATGCAGAGCGGGCCCGTGCAGAACGGTTGATCTCGCAGATCACCGAAGGCGGTATCAGCAAGTATAATCTTGGTCTGGATAGGCCGGGAGATTTGCCGGACGGGCGCCGGATATTGATTACGGGCCAGGTTGAGGATGATGCCTCGGTCGTTTTGGGGTGTGACGCGGTTGCGACAAATCTGGACCTGTTGATAGCCGCGCGCGGCGCGAACCGGGATGCCGCGATCCTTTACAAGCCGCACCCGGATGTCGAAGCGGGCCTGCGTGGGGGCGCATTGAGCGACGAACAGGCGGGCGGGTTGGCCGACCGGGTGTTGGAAAGCATCGATGCTGGCGCAGTCGTTGAAGCGGTCGATGAGGTCTGGACGATGACCTCGCTTTTGGGGTTCGAAGCGCTGTTGCGGGGCAAGCCGGTTACCTGCCTGGGCATGCCGTTTTACGCGGGTTGGGGGCTGACGACGGATCTGGGCGTGCGGCAATTGCGCCGCCAGGAACGGCCCGATCTGATCGGCCTGGTCCATGCAACGCTGATCGGCTATCCGCGCTATTTCGACCCGCTGACCGGTCAGGCCTGCCCGGTCGAGGTGGTGGTTGAGCGGCTTGCCGATCCGGACCTGCGCGTGCCCCGCGTCAACAAAGCGGTGGCATATTTGCAGCGGCTGGTTCCACGTGGGTTCAGAGACGGGCGTGCGGGTAAATTACGGTGAAAATCTGTGGAGTAGCGGTTGGGGTATGAGATGAATGGGCCGCTGATCAGGGGCAGCGCCCGATCGCGTGCAGGTGGTGGTGGAGCGCCCGCCCGTCGCACCGGAGGTGCGCCACCAAACATTGGCATGCCTCCGGCATGACAGGGCGGTCGGGCGCTGCCCGGCGGCTATTCGAGCCTTGTTACCGGGCTGGGCGCTGTGATCAATCGCCAGTACGAGAGAGCGGGGCGCGATGAGCCGCGTTACGCGCTATGCGCGCCGTCCGCCAAGCCTTTGACAAAACTCAGGATATCCGCCACCGGTTGGCCGTCTCCGATGCGCGCCACGATGGCCGATCCGACCACCACACCATCGGCGACCGCGGCTATGGCGCGGCTAGCGTCCGGGGTTTTGATGCCGAAGCCGACCACGACCGGCAGGTCCGTTGCGGCCTTGATGCGCGCGACCTCTGGGGCCACGTCCGTTGTTTCGGCCGCAGCCGCGCCGGTGATGCCGGTGATCGAAACGTAATAGACAAAGCCGGAGGTGTTCTGCAGTACCTTGGGCAGGCGTTTTGCGTCCGTCGTGGGCGTCGCAAGACGGATAAAGTTGAGGCCAGCGTTCTGGGCGGGAATGCACAATTCGTCATCTTCTTCAGGGGGCAGGTCGACCACAATCAGCCCGTCAATTCCCGCAGCCCGCCAATCGGTCAGGAAGGCATCAACACCGCGCGAATGGATCGGGTTGTAATAGCCCATCAGCACGATCGGGGTCTGATCATCGCGGTCGCGAAAAGCGCGCGCCATCTCTAGGGTCTTGGCGAGCGTCTGACCACCATTGAGTGCGCGCTGGCCGGCCAGTTGGATCGTCGGACCATCGGCCATCGGATCGGTAAACGGCATGCCAAGCTCGATGATGTCCACACCCGCGCCGGGCAGGCCGCGCATGAGCGCCAGCGAGGTATCGTAATCAGGATCGCCGCCCATGATATAGGCCACGAAAGCCTTTTGGCCGTCCGCCTGTAGCCTGGCGAAGCAGTTATCAATGCGGGTCATGACCGGCGGTTCCGCAAAATTACGTCGAACCGTCTTTGCCCGTTCACGGCACAGATTTCAATGCCGCCCTGATCAGTCGTCGCAATTGATCATCCAAGGTCGGTTTCATCACCAATTCGCCGCCAAACAACGGGCATAGAGCTTGGATGCCTTCAACATCGCAAATTCGCGCCAATTGATCCGCCCAATTATTTGTGAAACGATCCGGGCCGGAGAGGTGTTATGGCCAATGTCAGTTTTACCGCCAATCTGGCGCGCCATCGGGCGGTACCGAGCCTGACCGCAAGCGGTGCGACCCTGGCCGAGGTGATGGCGGATGCGTTTGCCGGGGACGCTATTCTGCGCGCCTATATTCTCGACGAGCACGGGCGCTTGCGAAAACATGTGAACATTTTCGTTGGCGGGCATATGGTCAGCGATCGCGTTGGCCTGTCCGATCCGGTGGGTGAGTGGGCGGACATTTATGTGATGCAGGCCTTGTCGGGAGGGTAATGACATGCGCGATCTGATGGTTGGCAGCCGCAAGGGGCTGATCCGGTTCAGCAGAACGGGCGCGGATGGACGCAAGCGGGCGGCCCGGATTTTCTGGCCGAACCGGTGTCGTTTTTCATGCGTGATCCGCGCGACAATGCGCTTTATGTGGCGCTGAAGCTCGGTCATTTCGGCTGCAAGATGCATCGCTCGGATGATGATGGGGCCACCTGGCAAGAAATATCGGTGCCGGCCTACCCGGCTTCGGACGCCGACGATGCGCCAATATTGCAGATGATCTGTGCGCTTGCGGCCGGCGGTCCGGATCAGCCCGGTGTGATCTGGGCGGGGACGATGCCGGGTGGATTGTTCAAATCGACCGACCGCGGGCAAAGCTGGGTGCTGAACGAAAGCCTTTGGAACCAGCCCTGGCGGGAAAAATGGTTTGGCGGCGGCTTTGACTGGCCAGGGATACATTCCATTCTTGTTGATCCGCGCAATCCCGACGGCCTGACGCTGGGGGTGTCCTGCGGTGGAGTGTGGAAAACGCAAGATGGCGGAGATAGCTGGAGCCAGGCAGGTCAGGGGTTGCGCGCCGAATTTCTGCCGCCCGATCAGGCGTTTGAGCCGCAATTGCAGGACCCGCATCTGCTGGCCGCCTGTGCGTCCGATCCCGATCGGATCTGGTGCCAGCACCACAATGGCATGTTCGTCAGTTCCGATGGCGGGCGAAACTTTACCGAGCTTGGCGATGTCAAACCGGCGTGCTTCGGGTTTGCGGTTGCCGCCCACCCGTTCCGGCCTGACACGGCCTGGTTTGCGCCAGCGGTCAAAGACGAATGCCGGGTGCCGGTTGACGGCAAATTCGTCGTCACTCGCACCGACGATGGCGGTGCGAGTGTTCACGCATTAGACAACGGCCTGCCTGACGGGCTGAGTTACGACCTGATCTATCGCCACGCTCTGGTCGTCGATGAGACCGGTGACAACCTGGCGATGGGCTCGACCACCGGCAATTTGTGGACCAGCAGCAACGGCGGGCAGGATTGGCAATTGGTCAGCTCGACCCTGCCGCCGATCGCGCAGGTGGCGTTCATCTAAGTGGTGCGCTCGTTGCTCCCTGCCGGGCGCTCCTCGCTTCATCGAGCGATGAAAGCCGAAAGGCTTGAAGAGCGGGCTCTGCCCGAATAGAAGCCCCCGTCCAGTTTAACCAAAGGTGCAGCGTGGGATTCAAAACAGGCATCGTCGGCCTGCCGAATGTCGGTAAATCCACATTGTTCAACGCGCTGACGCGCACGGCGGCAGCGCAGGCGGCGAATTTTCCGTTTTGCACGATCGAGCCGAATGTCGGCGAGGTGGCTGTGCCGGATGCGCGGCTCGACAGGCTGGCGGAAATTGCCGGATCAAAAAAGATCGTCCCGACCCGGATGGCCTTCGTTGACATCGCCGGGCTGGTCAAAGGCGCGAGCAGGGGCGAAGGGCTGGGCAACCAGTTTCTGGCCAATATCCGCGAATGCGATGCAATCGCGCATGTGCTGCGGTGCTTTGAGGATGACGATGTCACTCATGTCGGCGGACGCATTGATCCGCTGGATGATGCGGCGGTGATCGAAACCGAGTTGATGTTGGCCGACATTGAAAGCATTGAGAGGCGGCTATTGGGCCTGGTGCGCAAAGTGCGCGGCGGCGACAAGGAGGCGATGGCGCAAGAGAGGCTGCTGAAGGCAGCGCTTGTGGCGCTGGAGGCCGGGGAACCTGCGCGAACACTCGATGTAGCACCAGAGGATCGCGCCGCCTGGATCGCGCTGCAGCTTTTGACGGCAAAGCCTGTGCTTTTTGTGTGCAATGTGGCCGAAGATGACGCGGCAACCGGCAACGCGGTGTCGCAAGCGGTTGAGAAAATGGCCGCACTACAGGGTGCGGCGGCGGTTGTCATCTCGGCCAAGATCGAAGCGGAAATCAGCCAGCTTGATAGCGGCGAGGCGCAGGAGTTCCTTGCCGAGATGGGGTTGGGCGAGGCCGGGCTGGACCGGATGATCCGGGCGGGTCACGAATTGTTGGGATTGCAGTCGTTTTTTACTGCTGGCCCCAAGCAAGCGCGCGCCTGGACCATCGCCAAAGGCACCCGCGCGCCGCAGGCGGCGGGCGTGATCCATGGCGATTTCGAGCGCGGATTTATCCGTGCCGAGACCATTTCGTATGACGATTATGTACGCCTCGGCGGCGAGCAGGCGGCCAAAGAGGCCGGCAAGATGCGATCTGAGGGAAAAACTTACGTCGTCAAAGAAGGCGACGTTTTGAATTTTCTGTTCAACACGTAAGGGGACATAGCCCTCGAGCTATTTCCAACACGCACGACAAGACACAACAAAGGGCAGCGCCCGACCGCTGGGGGGGGGCGCTGCTGCGCTTGTTGGTCTGCGCTTTATGGTGCCTCCACATCTGACGCTGGTTCGGGTGGCAAACGGTGCAAACGCGCCCGCCCGTCGCACCAAAGGTGCGCCACTAAACAGTGGCATGCCTCTGGCATGACAGGGCGGTCGGGCGCTGCCCGGGCCGCTTTGCGGCTGTTCCGGGCGGGTGTGCCGACCGGTGCGTTGGCCTCGCGCACCGGCCCGGATGCTTTCGCCTAAGTTTTCACCGACACCTCAACCTCGGCCCCCAAAGAGGCGGCAAGGGCGCGCAGGCGCGCCTGGGCCATTTCGCCAAAAAGGTGCGGCGCATCGCCCGCCAGCGTCAGTTTCAACAGCTTTTTCCGCGGCTTGTAAGACAGTTTGGCAAGGCCGGTGCGGCTCTCGCCGCCCAGCATGGCACCAAAGCGCATGGCTTTGCCAACAATCTCGGCGTCCCGGCTCATCTTGTCGCTCAGAAGCGAAAATGTCTGTTCGAACCGTGACCCGTCGCGGCTGTTCTTGTAGCGGTGCTGCAGCGCCAGGCCGAGCCAGACGCGTTCTTGGTGGGTCAGCCCGCCAAGATTGGCGCGCGTGGCATTGTCGAAACACACCTCGGCGCGAAAGTCCGGGTGCGCGCGCCAGGTTACATCGTGCAGCAAACACGCCGCCTGGATAAGCCGCAGGCGCGCGGGATTGGCGTTTTTGAAAAGCGGCGATAGGAATTGGAACAAATTGCGCCCGAAGCCGGGCAGGCGCGCGTCTTTGGCTTCGGCGAAGCGACAGGCCTCGATCAGCGGATCGCGGCGGCGCAGGTGATCGGGCATTTGCTCGTAGAGCATTCCCTCGCGGATACCGTAGCTGGACACCGCAATTTCCGCAGGCCCGAAGGCTCGAACCAATTCCTTTAGGACCACCGAGGCGGCCGGCACCAGCGCCATGCGCGCGGCAGACGTGCCGGTGCGCGCCTGCAGATCGGCCGGGTCGTGCTGGCCGATCCATTTGGCTGTCGCACGCACGGATTTCGGGCTCATCCGGTATTCATGCAGCACCGGCAGCGGGTAGCCGCGCCGCTCCATATCCGCGCGAGCAAAGGCACGCCACGAGCCGCCGACGAGATACATCCGCTTGTGGCCAATGCCGATTTCGCCGGTCAGGTCGTCAAGAACCTGTTTAATGTGGGCGCGCAGACCCTTTTTGCCGCCTTTGATGGATTGCAGGGTCAAGGGGCCAAGTGCCGAGCTGACGCGCGCGCCAACTTCACCGTCACTGACAATCGCCAGCTCCATCGATGAGCCGCCGATGTCGCAGACCAGCCCGTTGGCTTCTGGCCAGCCCAACAGCACGCCCTGCGCGGACAGGCGGGCTTCTTCGCGCCCGTCGATCACCCAGAGCTTCAGCCCGGTTTCACGCAAGACCTGATCGCAAAACTCTTCGCCGTCTTCGGCTTGGCGCACAGCCGCTGTGGCCACCGCAGTCAGCCCGGGCATGTCCATTCTTTGCGCCAAAAGCTGAAAGCGCTTGATTGACGCTAACGCGCGGGCGCGGCCCTGGGGATTTAGGATGCCGGTTTCGCTAAGCCCGATGCCCAGCCCGCAGAGGATTTTCTCGTTGTAAAAATACGCCGGACTGCGCGCCGCGCCGTCAAACACCACCAGGCGGACTGAGTTTGAGCCGACATCGACTACGCCGACGCGGCTGAGCGCGCGGGCGGACGGGTCCTGAAAGATCGGCCTGCCGAAAGGCCCCCAATCGCCGAGCGTCGGGACATCTTCGATGCCATGTCCTTGCATTTCGGCGCTGCCCCCCGAGAGCGATAGTCAAACCCACCCTGCCAAGGAGCCGCTGCGCATGTCAACCGTCGGGTCAGGGGGCTTACTGCGGTCGCCCAAGCTAGCCATGATGCTCTAGAAAACTAGAAAACTAGTTTTCCGGTTTTCTAGGCCAGACAATTAATACCAGCGGCATTTAACATTGACCGATATGGGCCCATTTTCGCATTCCGATTGATGTGATGGTTTCGGGCTGTGCGATGAGCTTTTTCCAAGCTTCGCATCCAGCATCGACGATGGCATTGTAGTCTTCGAACACGCGGTTGGAGAGCCAATTGGCGCGCAAGTACTGCCAGATATTTTCCACCGGGTTCAGTTCCGGAGCGCGCGATGGCAGCAGGATGATGGTGAGGTTCTTCGGGACTTTGAGTTTGCCGGTGGTGTGCCATCCGGCCCGATCCATCAGCACAACCGCATGGGCCTTTCGGGCGACGTGGCGGCTGATCTCGTCGAGATGCATCTGCATGGCTTGCGCGTCCGCCCAAGGCAGCATGAGCGCCGCCCCCTTGCCGTGAGCCGGACAGATGGCGCCGAACAGATAGGCGTTGTGATAGCGCTGATCGGCCGGCTGGCGGGGGCGCGTGCCCTTTCTCGCCCACAGGCGCGTCAGGCCATTCTTCTGGCCAAGGCGTGCTTCGTCCTGGAACCAGATCTCCACCGGCGTTCCCGCTGGCAGGTCAGCTATATGCACCTGGAGCGTGTCGGCGAAGTTTTTTTTAAACGCCTCGATGATCCGCTTATCCTGCCTGGGATGCTGCGGGCGGGCGCTGATATGGGCAAAGCCCAGTTCGCCAAGCAGTCTGGATATCCCGCGCTCGGAATAGATGACGCCAAAGCGCGCCTCGATCACCCGCTTCAGGTCGATCCGCCGCCAGCGGACAACCCCGTCCACCGCCGGATCGGGGCCGGTCTCGACAATCTCGCCAAGTTCTTTCATCTGGACATCGCTCAGGTAGCGCGTCCGGCCCGCGCCCTTGCGGTTGGTGAGGCCATCCGGTCCCTCTTCGTTGAACCGGTGAACCCAGTCCCGCAGGGTTTGGCGATCCATCCCACCGATCCTTGCGGCCTCTCCACGGCGCATGCCATCGTAGACCGCCGCAAGAGACAACAGACGGCGGCTCTGCCGGGCATCCTTGCAACGGCTGGCGAGTTTACGAAGGTGGCGGGCATCAAAGTCGCGACGAAGCGGAACACTGGCTGGCATGGCGATCCTCCTTTGCCAACCTTGAATCAGATCAAAACCGATTTGGGAATCCCCACAGAGTCAGAAATTGATGCCGTTGGTATAAGCGGTCGCCCGTTGCCGAGCCGAAGCAGTTTGCACTCAATGTGAATCACCCTCCATCCCGCCCCCGAACCGGGACCCCTGCGCACGAAAGAGAGACCAAGGATCAAGTCCGGGGCGCGAACGTCTCAAACAATTCGCAATCCGTTTCAAGCCGCATCGTCGCGGGAATGGGCGAGGATCGGCACGTCCGAGGCACCGGCTGAACCGCGCCCAGAAAGCGACGGATTTTCCATGAAAAACCGGTGACAGTTGAATGGATGATCGCCCATCGTATCGTCGAAGCGCTGATATCTGCCGTCGGCACCCAGAACCCAGCTTTGGGCCTCGTCACCAAGATTGGCCGCCATGATCTGATCAACGATCTGAGCTTTGACGGTGGCGTTTTGAATTTCGACCAGCGTTTCGACGCGCCAGTGCATGTTGCGCGGCATCCAGTCGGCTGATGATATATAGACGCGCGCCTTTTTTGACGGCAGGCCGCGACCGTTGCCAAAGCACACGACGCGGGAATGTTCCAGAAATCGTCCGACGATGGATTTAACCCGAATATTCTCTGACAAGCCTTTGATACCGGGGCGTAATCCGCAAATTCCGCGCACGATGAGCGAGATTTTCACGCCCGCCCCCGAGGCGGCATAGAGCGCGTCGATAAGCTCGTCGTCGATAAGCGAATTTAACTTTGCCCATATTTCTCCGGGCTTGCCGGCGCGGGCATATTCGGTTTCGGCGGTAATGCGTTCCAAAAGCGTTGATTTCAGCGTCAGCGGCGAGATTGCAAGGTTTTCCAACTGCTCAGGTTGCGCATAACCGGACAGATAATTGAACACCCGTGTCGCATCGCGGCCCAGCGCAGTATCGCAGGTAAACAGGCTGAGATCGGCGTAGATGCGCGCGGTGATCGGGTGGTAATTGCCGGTGCCGTAATGAGTATAGGTCACAAGGCGGTCGCCTTCGCGGCGCACCACCGTGCTAATCTTGGCGTGGGTTTTGAAATTCATGAACCCATAGACGACATGGGCTCCGGCGCGTTCCAGCCGGCGCGACTGGCGGATATTGGCGGCCTCATCAAACCGCGCCTTCAGTTCGACCAGCGCAGTCACCGATTTGCCTGCTTCAGCGGCCTCGCAAAGCGCGCCGACGATCGGGCTGTCGTGACTGGTGCGGTAAAGCGTCTGCTTGATCGCCAGAACATCGGGATCGGCGGCGGCCTGCTGCAGGAACCGCACCACCATGTCGAAGGTTTCATACGGGTGGTGCAGCAACATGTCTTTCTGGCGGATGGCGGCGAACATATCGCCTTCGTGATCCAGCACACGTTCCGGCACACGCGGGTTAAACGGCGCCCACAGCAAATCGGGCCGAGTGTCGAGCACAAGCTCGTTCAGATCGGACTTACCGATCAGACCGCGCGCTTCGACGACTTCATCATCAGTGACCAGCAATTCGCGCATGATGACCCGCCGCAAGTCTTTCGGCGGCTTGCCAGAGATTGTCAGGCGCACGACCTCGCCACGTCGGCGGCGCTTGAGCGCAACTTCAAACTCGCGGACCAGATCTTCGGCTTCGTCCTCAATTTCGAGATCGCTGTCGCGCAACACCCGGAAGGTGCAATAGCCTTTCATCCGGTAGCCCGGGAAAAGCTTGTCGAGATAGAGTAGCAGCAATTCTTCCATCGGCAGAAATCGCGTTGCGGCTTTGCCGCGCGGAAGGGTGATAAACCGGTCGATCTGGTGGGGAATGGGCAGTAGCGCCTGCAGCGCGCGTTTGTCCGATTTGCGCTCCAGTTGCAGGGCCAGAGTGCACCCGGCGTTCGCGATGAACGGAAACGGATGCGCAGGGTCGATCGCAAGCGGCGACAGTACCGGAAACACATGGTCCAAGAACACGCTCTCAAGAAAACTGCGGTCGGCTTTTGTCAGGTCAAGGTGGCTGCAGATCACGATGCCTTCGCCCTGCAGTTCAACGCGCAGCTCTTCCCAGACCTGCTGTTGAACGTGCATCAGTTGGCGCGCGTCTTCGTTGATCAGCAATAGCTGCTCGGCTGGGGTCAACCCGTCGCTGCCGGGAACGGTGCTTCCCGCGCGGGCAAGTTCGCGCAGTCCGGCGACGCGGACGGTATAAAACTCGTCGAGGTTGGTGGCTGAAATGGACAGAAAATGCAGCCGTTCCAGCAGGGGCACGCGGATATTGCGCGCCTCGTCGAGCACCCGCCAGTTAAAGGCCAGCCAGTTAAGCTCGCGATTGAAGAACCGCGCAGGCCCATGCAGCACCTCCTCAGCCAGCACAACCGGCTCGGCAAATTCGGCGCTCAGAAAATCGGCCTGGGTCATGAATTGATACGTGGTCCCCGGTGTTTATCTCGCCGGTCAGGCGAACATGATCTGACAAGCAGCTATTGTGGGCCGGAAGCGGCCATTTTGTCCAGCACCTGCGTGGCCAGGGGCCGGGTGATTGCACGGCCGCTCGACAAGGCTTCGCGGTCCAGTTCATCGACCAGCGCCTGAAGCGTGGAAAAACTGCGTTCCATCCTTTTGATCAGGAAAGCAACGGCGTCGGGGGCAACCGACATTTGCCGGTCGCGAAAAAGCTTGCGCATGACCGCCGCCAAAAGCGTGTCATCGGGGGGGTCAAGCACCGCCGCGGCGCTGCCCTGCAGACGGCTCTGCAGGTCGGGCAGGATAAATTCGACATGTGCGGGCGAGATCAGCGATGTCATCAGCGTTTGCGCACCGCGTGTGGCGCGCGCGTTTAGCGCATGAAACAGCGCCTCTTCGTCATCGCGCGTGCCTGCGGCGCGATGCACGTCTTCGATGGCCAGCGCATCTATATCGAACAGGCGATCATTGTCTTCCGCGATGCGCCGGGCGGAAACGATGCTGGCGCCGGTCTCGGTCGCCCAGACGTGGGTTAGATGGCTTTTGCCGGACCCATGCGGGCCAACCAGAACCATGCGCCCGCCGGGCCAGTCCGCCGCCAATAATGCGACAGCGGCAGCATTTGACGGTGCGATCAGAAAATCCTCGCGCCCCAGCGCTGGCCGCGACGGCAGATCAAACGTCAGCTGTTGTTCCATGGGCTACTGCCCGTCCTTCCAGTTAAGGCCTTTGTACAAACGACTATCCTGATATTGCCCCATCGCGAAGCGCACCAGAACGCCCATCGCGGCGGCCAGAGGCACCGCGACCAGCATCCCCACAAAGCCAAAGAGCGTGCCAAACACCGACAGCGCGAAGATCAGCCAGACCGGATGCAACCCAACCGATGAGCCGACAAGCTTGGGGGTCAGGATATTGCCCTCGATGAACTGGCCAGCGAAAAAGATCGCCACAACCGCGGCGAGCCACACCCATTCGCCCCAGAACTGAAAGATCGCCAACCCAAAGGCCAGCGCCCCGCCGACGATCGCCCCAACATAGGGGATGAAGGAAATCAGGCCCGCCGTGAAGCCGACAACCAGTCCGAAATTCAGCCCCACCAGCATCAGCCCGATGCCGTAAAAGGACCCCATGATCAGCACCACCATGCCCTGGCCGCGAATGAAGGCGGCCAGCGTCTGGTCAATGCGTTTGGCAAGATCACGGATGACCGGGGCGTGATCGCGCGGCAGGAGATTGTCTATCTCGCCAACCATGCGATCCCAGTCCATCAGCAGATAAAAGGTCACGACAGGGACCAGGACCACGATAATGAGGACGGTGATCAGGCCGCCAAGCGAGCTGAGGACCGCGTTCAACACGTCACCGCCGCGCGCCTGAAGCGCTTCGCCCACTCCCACCAGCGAGCGGTAGAGGCGGCTTTCGCTGTCGGCCAGTTCGGGGAAACGCTCGGTCAGAAAGGCGGTAAAGCTGGTGACCAGCGCTGGTGCGGTTTCGACCAGGCCGATCAGCTGTTGCATGAGTGTCGGAACCACAAGTAGCGAGGCCAGCACTACGAGAATGGCCGCAACTAGGGTAATGAGCACGGTTGCCATGATGCGGCTGAGACCGATTTTCTCCAGCCGGTCGGCGATGGGATCAAGCAGATAGGCAAACGCTCCGCCGAGAACGAACGGCAGGATCACATCGCCGAGAAACCACAGCACGACCAGGACGGCGACGATCGCGACGCCCCAGTATTTCAGCTGGTCGCGGACCGGCAGAGCCATGCAACCTCCCCTGATTGATACCGCTGTTCTGGCGTTAAGCGCGCCACGACGCAAGGCGTTAGCGGTTTGGCGGATCGTCTTGCGCGATAACCGCGATGCGGCCCAGATTAACGATCGCCGGGATAATCATCGCGATGATCAGCGCCAAAACCGCAAAGGCGATGCGCAGCCCGAATTGCTCTGAGACCAGTCCCATGGTCGCGGGACCGACAAAAAAACCGGTGATCCCGATCATCCAGGCGCGCGATAATGCCAGGGCCCGGTCCTGTGCCCGCACGCGGCGACCAAGCACGGTGTTCACACTGGGCACCACCGCAGCCATGCCGATGGCCACGATGGCGATGCCCGCCAGAACCACCCCCGGCGTCCAGGCCGTCGCGACCACCACCGCGCCCAGCGCCCCGGTGGCTGCGGACCACAGGATCAGGCGGCGTTCGCCGATGCGATTTGCCGCCATTTGCGCTTTGCGTGTCTTTGTTGCTGACCTTCGCAAGCATCACAAATCGAGAATGGCGCTCGAAAAGCGTGGCAATGTAGCTGTTATTGGAACCGACAATCAGATCTCCCTCCCAGTGACCCGGAACGGCACGATCTTCAACTTCTGGCGGTCTTTCCCGGATTGATACGCATTTATCGGCGAAAACGGCACCGAGGCGTGGACCGCCTGCGATTTGACCACTTAATCGAGTGCGTATCGAAACATTGCCCCATTTTTGCGCCGGGATTGACATGACGACCTCGCTGGCCTACGTATCATTCGGTACATAATATTAACCATCTAGAAGACAACGTATATTAACTGATATACCGGCGGTCACACAAGAAAACCAAGGAGAAGACAATGACAAAGCATGACATGACAGGATTCTTCCCAGTCGACCCACGCAAGTTCACCCAAGCTCCGCTCCGGGCAGAACGAACAGTCTCGCTGAACGCCCCCCCCCTGAAAAGGTTTGGGCGCTGATCACGGACCACGAGAAGCTGCCAACGTACTTGTCTTTCGTCCAGAAAGTCACCGTTGACAACGCCACCGCATCTACCGCGAACGGGGTCGGTGCTGTACGGACTTGCAGCGTTGGCGACATCGCCCTGATCGAAGAAATTCGACTCTCGGAGCCCAATCGTGCGCTAGCCTACGCGGTACGTGATGGTAATCCCATGGGCATGACAGGCCACCTGGGCGTGGCCCAATTGGCACCAAACCAAACTGGTGGCACCACCGTGCGCTGGCAGGCCTACTTTGACCATCCGGATGTCGACATGATGACCAAGCAGGTTCAGGGCGGGCTCCAGAAGGGCAACAGTGGGCTTATCGAAATCTTCGGAGGGGCGGAAACTATGCAAAACCTCAACTGGAATGTCAATGAGCGTTCAAAAGTGACCCGGCTTCAGCGTTTAAAAGTGACCCACCCGTGATGAGGCAAAGCCAGCAGGCGAGATGCCCTCAAATAGCGAGCTCGTCTGCTGGCTTTGTTTGCGCTGCGGTTTATTGTTTTCGGGCCCTTTTACTCTGAGCGAACCGGTAGGATGTGTTTCCGGTTTCGATTATGGAGCAATGATGTGTCACCCTGTCGAGGAGCGCGGTTGTCATCTTGGGATCGCCGAAGACGGAGACCCATTCACCGAACTCCAGGTTGGTGGTGATGATGACGCTGGTTTTCTCGTAGAGTTTGCTTATCAGATGGAACAGCAGCGCGCCGCCGGACTTTGGGAACGGGATGTAACCCAGCTCATCAATAATGACGCAATCCAGTGGCGTCAGTTGCCGGATGATCTTCCCGGCATTACCCTCGGCCTGCTCCCTGATCAGG
This sequence comes from Paracoccaceae bacterium, assembly GCA_965216135.1. Classification (GTDB taxonomy): domain Bacteria; phylum Pseudomonadota; class Alphaproteobacteria; order Rhodobacterales; family Rhodobacteraceae; genus CBDCFL01. The sequence continues at coordinate 776,969 of CBDCFL010000024.1, read as the reverse complement.
GCGTTGATCAGATCCACAGCATTGAAGAAGCGGGCCTTTTTGCCCTGATTGATCAATGTGGTTCCCAGAGCAATGGCGATGTGGGTTTTGCCTGTGCCAGTTCCGCCCACCAAAATGAGGTTGTGGGCGTCTTGGGTGAACTGTCCGGAGCAGAAGGGATCGATCCGAGCCTGAGTAACAGCGGCTGCGCTGTAATCGAAGGTGGCAAAATCCTTGTGATGCGGGAACTTTGCAATCCGCATTTGATACTCGATTGAGCGGACCTGACGTTCTACGGTCTCAGCGTCGATCAGTTGTTTTATCGCAGTGGTCAGGCTCGGCGACTTGCGCGCGGACAGCAAATCATGTGCGCAAGCTGCCATTCCATGCAATCTAAGGCCAGCCAATTGATCAATGAGGGCATTCATGCTGTCATCTCTCGGCGGGCGCACAATGTCTCATATCGTTTGCAGTTGGCCTCCGGGCGCATCGTCAGCATGGGATAGTCATAGCTTTGTGCCAGTGGGGGGATGATCGGTTCGACCAACTGATTGATCAAGTTGATGACGGCAGGCAAGCGTAGGGTGTTTTGCGCGACAGCCAGATCACAGGCCGTTTCCACAACGTCAATCCCGTGGTCTTGCGCCAGCATAAGAAGGTCTACAAACTCCCGATCTCCACCTTTGCCCTTCATGTAATACCAACGGCATCAATTTCTGACTCTGTGGGGATTCCCAAATCGGTTTTGATCTGATTCAAGGTTGGCAAAGGAGGATCGCCATGCCAGCCAGTGTTCCGCTTTGTCGCGACTTTGATGCCCGCCACCTTCGTAAACTCGCCAGCCGTTGCAAGGATGCCCGGCAGAGCCGCCGTCTGTTGTCTCTTGCGGCGGTCTACGATGGCATGCGCCGTGGAGAGGCCGCAAGGATCGGTGGGATGGATCGCCAAACCCTGCGGGACTGGGTTCACCGGTTCAACGAAGAGGGACCGGATGGCCTCATTGCAAGGGCGCGGGCCGGACGCGCTACCTGAGCGATGTCCAGATGAAAGAACTTGGCGAGATTGTCGAGACCGGCCCCGATCCGGCGGTGGACGGGGTGTGTTGCGCTGGCAGCCAGATCACAGGCCTTTCCACAGCGGGTCAATCCCGGCGCGTCTTGGCGCCAGCTAAGAAGGTCGGGATACAAACTCCCGATCTCCACCTTTGCCCTTCATGTAATGCACCCTGATCTGGTGCATGGCATCTGGCAGGTGCCAATCCACAAAGGGCGCGCCATCACGCAGGGCTCCGGGCTTGCGTACCAGCAAAGGGACATAATGCCAGGGCTCAAAGTAACTGATATTACGGGTAAAGTGACGTTTGTGCTCGGCGATCACATCTTGACCTGCAACCACTTTGACGCAACCGGCATAGGCCCGCAACGAGACATGGTTTCCAGCAAAACAGGCCGGAACGCTGTAGCGGTTGCTGTCATATTGAACCAGGCAAGTAGAGCGCACCCGAACGGCCTTCTCAACATAGCCATCAAAAGGGCGGCCGAGAGGGCGCAGTTCAGCCTGTTCTGCAGCAAAGACAGCATCAACTGTCTGATCCTGTCGCTCTGGATGGGGGCGTGATCCAAGGGCATCAGCCAGGCATTCAGGCCCTCCAAATCATCAAAAGCCAGTTTGGGCGTGAACAGCCGACTGCGCAAAAACTGCACCTGGTTTTCGCCTGACCCTTTTCCCAGCCCGACGCGGGCGTGCAGGCCACCGGTTCCATGACATAGTGGTTCATCAAGGCCAGAAAGCGTGGGTGAAAGATCCGGTCTTTCGAGCGCGATACATAGGTCACCATTGTCTTGGGATTATCGATGATCACACGGCGCGGAACCCCGCCATAAAAGGTCAACGCTCTCACGAAAGCGTCAAGCACCATCTCTTGAGGTTCCCCGGGGTAGGCCACAACAAAGGGCTTGCGGCTGTGGCACAGACGGAAGTGGGCAATCTTCACCTTCTGGGCAATTCCGCCCAAGACGACATGTTCTTCGCTCCAGTCAAACTGCAGCGCATCGCCAGACTGGAACTGCAACGGAATGAACGCATCTCCTGACCTCAAACCCGTGCGTTTCAGGTCTCGAACAAAACGCTGAACTGGCGAATACGACCCCGTATATCCTTCCAAAACCAGCTGCTCATAAAGCTTCACCCCTGTCTGCATATTCCGGGATATCCGCCCACCTATTCCGACAACATCCGCCCATTTGTACCGGGGTATCCGCCCAGCTTTGACGCGTTGCCGTGAGGCCTTGGTTTTTGATATCAGTTTTCTGGCGTTTCGTCACGTAGTTGAGGGTCTTTCTTTCGGAAGGATTGTCCGTCGAGTTCGAGCCGGTAGGCGTTGTGCACCAGCCGGTCGAGGATGGCATCTGCGAAGGTGGGTTCACCAATAATTTCGTGCCAAGTATTAAGCGGGAGTTGACTTGTGATTAGGATGGAACCGTTGCCGTATCTGTCTTCGACGATCTCCATCAAGTCGCGCCTTTGGCTAGCGTTCAGACGGTCCGGCCCCCAGTCATCCAAGATCAGTAGCTGGGTTTTGGTCAGTGCCTTGAAGACACGCGGAAAGCGTCAGTCACCGTGGGCCAACTCCAACTCGTCAAACAATCGCGTGGTGCGTTTATAGAGGACGGTCACGCCGTCGCGGCACGCCGCTTGGGCCAACGCGCAGGCCAGCCAGGTTTTGCCGACACCGCAGGGGCCAGTGATCATCAAGTTGCGCTTGTCTTTGATCCATTTGCCGCTGAGCAGGCTTTGGAACAACGCCTTATCCAGCCCTCTTCGCGTTTTGTAATCCACATCCTCGGGCGCGGCCCCGATATGGCGCAATCGTGCTGTGCGCATGCGGCTCTCAAACCGTTTTGTCTCTCGACTGATGGCTTCGCGATCAATTAGCAGGCCGAGCCATTCGGCGTGTGTCAGATCGGCGGAACCGTCCTGTGTTTGCAGTTCTGTGAAGGCCTCGGCCATGCCATCGAGCTTCAGTGCTCGGAGGATATCAAGGGTTGGGTGTGTCAACATTTTCTGTCCTTTCTTCAATGGAAGTATCCGGCACCACGGATGTTGGGGTGTGTGATCGCGGGGCCGTCCGTGGTGGGTTTGCGGCGTTGGCGATCCAATCCATTCTTCAAAATGGAATGCAGGGATTGGTAGGTATAGCTGTTGATGTGAAGTGCACGCTCGCAGGCCGCATCGAGGCGCTCGGGTCCGAATGTTTTGGCAAGCCGCAAGACGCCCATGCAAGTTCGATATCCTTGCTCTGGATGTCGCCGCTTGCGCATGACCATCTCGACAAAGGTCTCGACGTTGGGCCCGACCCGGGCCGCCTGTGTGCGGATGCGTTCTGGTGTCCAGTCGGTACGGAAGCGGTGGTTTGCTGGCATGTGATCACGGATGGTGGAATGTTGCCGGTTGCCCGACGTCCGTTGATGCGCCGCAACACGCTGACCTTTATGATAAACTTCGACCGTGCGCGGTGTGACCCGGGCCCAAAGCTCTTGGCGCATAAGCTGATGGGGCACTGAGTAATAGTGGTGTCCTATATCGACATGGTAATCGAGACCGGCGCGGCACTTCTTCCATTCCGCATAGACGTAGGGTTCATGGGGCAGCGACTTCAGTGCAGGTTTGTCCAGCGTTTCAAACAAGGCCCTGCGGCTGGCACCGAGGTGCCGGGTGACCTTGTTGTTCAGTTGGTCGCGCAAGGGTCGGATCGCCGCGTTTAGCTCATCGAGACTGAAGAATGTCTGATTGCGCAGGCGTGCTAAAATCCAACGTTCGGCCAGCAGAACAGCACCTTCGACCTTTGCTTTATCCTTGGGTTTGCGGGGCCGTGCGGGCACAATTGCAGTATCGTAATGCGCCGCCATATCCCCGTAAGTGCGGTTGATCGCCGGGTCATAAAAACAGGCTTTGATGACGGCGGCTTTGAGATTATCCGGCACAACTTGCGCAGGTACGCCACGAGATATAACCGAAAGTTGGTGATGGCCTGAAGCAGGCGGCATATCATGGCGGTGTTAGTACGCCGTCAATTCTCAGAGAGAAAGGGATATGCCACCATGGCCAAATCTACCATTTTACCGTTTGAGCTTCCACCGGAGTTTTCACCGGATCCGCTGACTGAGGTGATCCAAAATGGCGCGAAGGTGCTTTTGCGCACGGCCATCCAGGCTGAGGTATCGGGTTTCATCAAAGAATACGTACATCTTCTAGACAACGAAGGTCGGCAGCGGCTTGTGCGCCACGGGTTTCTGCCCGAACGTGAGGTGATGACCGGGATCGGGACGGTTCCAGTGCAGGTACCGCGCGTGCGCGACCGAGGCGTTAATGAGGACGGCAGCAAGATCAAGTTCCGTTCGGCGCTGGTGCCGCCGTATCTGCGCAAGGCGAAGTCGGTCGAGGAACTGCTGCCCTGGCTTTATCTGAAGGGCATCTCGACAGGGGATTTCAGCGAGGCGCTGGCGGCGCTGCTCGGCCCGGACGCCGAAGGCCTCTCGTCCTCGACAATCACGCGCCTGAAGGCGGCTTGGTGGGACGAATACGAGGCCTGGCGCAAGCGTGAACTCAAGGAGAAGCGCTACGTCTACATCTGGGCGGACGGGGTCTATTTCACGCCGCGCATGGACGGGGATCGCCAATGTATGCTGGTGATTATCGGTGCCGATGAATACGGCGAGAAGGACGTTCTGGCGATCATGGACGGGTTCCGGGAAAACGCGGACAGCTGGCGCGCCCTTCTGAAATGCCTGAAGAAACGCGGCCTGGCGGTGCCGCCGGAGTTAGCCATTGGCGACGGTGCGCTCGGGTTCTGGACGGCGCTGCGCGATGTCTTCCCCGAGACGCGCGAACAGCGATGCTGGGTTCACAAGACCGCCAACGTCACCGGCGCGATGCCCAGGTCCCTGAGAGAAAAGGCCAAGGCCGATCTGCAGGACATCTGGATGGCTGAGACCAGGAAGGAAGCCAACGCGGCCTTCGATCTCTTCGTGGAAACCTATGGCGTCAAATACGAGCGCGCTGTCAAAAAGCTGACCAAAGATCGCGACGAACTGTTGGCCTTCTACGATTTCCAAGCCGAGCACTGGAAACACATCAGAACCACAAACCCCATCGAGAGCGTCTTCGCAACGGTCAGAAACCCGCATCGAGCAGCGTCTTCGCATGACGGTCAGAAACCGCACTCGAAAAACAAAGGGCTGTCTGAACCGCAAGACCGCGCTTGCCATGGTCTTCAGGCTGATGATGTCTGCCAAGAAGAAATGGCGAAAGATCTCAGGGCCGAACCGTCTGCCCGAGATCATTCAAGGGGTTGAATTCAAAGACGGGATCAAGCAAATTCAAAACGTCGCCTGAAAATGACCATCACCAACTTTTGGGCATAACTCTACGCCACCCAAGAACGCAAATGCTCGAACGTGACTGGATATCCAATCGGGAAGGCTCTGTGTCCAAGTGGCTTCAACATAGGTGTAGTTCGATGCGCCAAGTGCCGCGACAAAGATTTGGGCCGTGCGTATCTCGCCCGTCTTAGGGCAGGCAACATCTATGGTGTGGCCCGCATAATCAACAAACAGGCGTTCACCAGCAGGGTGTCGCTGCCGCATCACTGGCGAGAGCAATTTGCCTGTGTGAACTCCCAACGAGTATAGAGCTCGCAATACCGGCTGTAGCCATAGCCGTCTGTGTGAACCTCTCGATACTCCTGCCACAACAGCGAAAGCGTCACCCCTTTGCGCCGTAGCTCGGCGTGCACATAGGTCCAATCCGGCTGAGGGATCGGTTGAGAACTGTCCGCAGAACGCCGTGGGAAAAGCACATGTTCCAAATCGGCATCCGACAGCGCATCGGGCAACGGCCAGCTCAAACCAGCATCACGGGCGCGGCCTAAATACTCACGCAGGGTTGTGCGACCAATCGCCAAACTCAGCGCCATCTCGCGCGTCGATAAACCTTCAAAGGACAGGCGCAAAGCCTCTCGTATCTTCCGCATCGATAATCTCTTCATTGGGCTCTCTTCCGTTCAAAATGAACGGCAAAGTAGCCCGCTCAGATCACCTCGCAGCAGCGCATCAAGGGGTGGGCGGATGCCCCGGAATCCCCGGGCGGATCAGATCGGTACGGGTGGGCGGATTAAATCGGAATCACCGGGCGGATGTGCCCGGAATGCGCACCTGTCCGCACGAACGCCGTGGCGAAAAGCACATGTTCCAAAGCGGCATCCGACAGCGCATCGGGCAACGGCCAGCTCAAACCAGCATCACGGGCGCGGCCTAAATACTCACGCAGGGTTGTGCGACCAATCGCCAAACGCCGCCCCCTCAGCGCCATCTCGCGCGTCGATAAACCTTCAAAGGACAGGCGCAAAGCCTCTCGTATCTTCCGCATCGATAATCTCTTCATTGGGCTCTCTTCCGTTCAAAATGAACGGCAAAGTAGCCCGCTACAGATCACCTCGCAGCAGCGCATCAAGGGGTGGGCGGATGCCCCGGAATCCCCGGGCGGATCAGATCGGTACGGGTGGGCGGATTAAATCGGAATCACCGGGCGGATGTGCCCGGAATGCGCACCTGTCCGACGTTCTCGGCGAGGGCGCTTCAGGTCCTGCTCAAACAAGGTTTGGAGCCGCTCTTCATAGTCACACAATTTGTGCCGAACTGGATCAACCTGACGATGGTAGCTCGGAGGCGAGCTGTCCTTCAGATACTTCCTGATCGTGTTCCGCGACAATCCCGTCTCCCGGCCCACAGATCTAATACTTCGCCCATCACGCAAAACCATGCGACGGATCTTCGCTGCACTTTCCATCAATATCACCTGCTCATTCTCCGCGCTAATACGCGCGGACGTTAACAAAACAAGAGGGTCAATTTTAAACGATCATAACCCACCTAAGTGGGTCAGTTTTGCATGCCGATTCACAAACTGGAACAAGCGCGAGAGGATTGAGATTTCACCGGCGACTCAATGGCCGTTAGTTTGACACTCAAATGCTTAACCCAGGGATCAAACCTAAGCGGACGGGTGAATCCATCGGATAGTGACTGAAAACTCAATGTAGAGGCCATTTTTGCCCCAACAAAATAATTTACGGCGAAAATGGTTTCTCAATTAACGAACGATCGTTCTCTAACAAAAGGAAAAAGCAATGATCAATGTGGAAAAAACTGTACTTATTAACGCTGGCATCAGTCAGGTGTGGGACCTCGTATCGGACATGGGTGGCGTCTATAAGTATCACCCGCTGGTAGATAAGTCCCCGGTATTATCCGAGAGTGCCTTTGGCATTGGTGCGAAAAGAAGGTGCGAATTCTATGATGGTAGCTCAGTTGTCGAAGAAATTACCGACCTGAAAGAGGGCAAAGAACTGAACATCGCACTCAGTGAATTTTCACTGCCCTTAAGATCGGCGAATGCGACAATGAAATTGAAAAAAGCCGGCGATAAATCAACCCATGTCACCATTCAGATGAGTTACGAAATGAAGTACGGCGTCTTTGGAATGATCCTGGGGTACGTCATGGTCAGGCCGATTATGAAAATGACGTTCGTCAAAGTACTCAAGGGAATGAATGATCATGTGACAACCGGCAAGCTGATTGGTGAGAAAGGGGCATTGCTGCAGATGGCCTGATTAAGTTGAACTGGAACTGCGTTCCACGACGCACCAAGTTGATATGTTGGCCGATGGTGTTGATGTCGCGGGGCGGATTGGTGAAATCAGCGACACCAATTTGATCGCCCGAAAAGTTAGTTCCGATCGGTCAGTTGGGGTTGCTTCACCGAGATTTCTGGCCTTGCACGGGGTGCCATAAACCGTCGATGTCCTCAAGAAGTTGGCAAAGGCGGTGCTGGGGCCACGAATGTGGTAACCTTCAAGCTGGCTTGGAATTCTTGGCAAATGGCACCAATGATCAAGATGCAGTTTGAAAAATTTGTAGGAAGATTACTAGTGGAGCGCGAGACGCTAGCAAGGGCTGAGCCCGCAAATTCAGGGATTTCATAGCATGTCGACGACAGCGTCACTAACGACCAAGGAACGCCTTTTGGAATCCGGCGCAAGGCTGTTCGCCGAGATGGGCTTTGCCGGCGTATCCGCGCGAAAAATTTGTGCCGACGCAGGCACGAGTTCGAACATGGTTCATCACTTTTTTGGCAGCAAACAGGGCTTACTCAGCGCTATCGTAGAACAGCTCAGTGTTACGATTTTTGCGATACCCATTCGCTTGTTCCAGACGATGCCAGCATCCGCAGAAGAATTTGCATCTCGAATGCTGCTGCTTTTGGAAACAACACTTGAAGCCTTCATCGAGCACCGAGCCTTGGTTATGGTAGCGGCGCGTGAACAGACGGACACCCAGGGTGTTCTGGCCTTCTCCAAGGCCTTTGCCGAGTTTCTTGAGCGAGCAAAAAGCGCGGGGTTTGTACGAGAGCAACTCGATTCTGAGATGACTACAGGTGCCATCATGGATCGAATTCTCAACCAGGTTTCGTTCGCGCCGCAAGTGAAGCGCGTCTATGACGTGGACATAATTTCGGACGGTGACTACAGGCAACGGTGGTGCAAGTTGAACATGGACTTGTTTCTCAACGGAATGGCGACACGCTAATACCAACGGCCCTAGTCGTTGACCGTTTTGGCCCATTGTCTGGTAGTGATTGACGTGATTGCGGTTTTGTCGTTTGCAAAGAAGTTCCATGCTTCGCAACACCTGTCGACGATCTGCTCATAATTGTCGAAGACGGATATGGCGAGCTTGTTGGCACGCAGATAAGCCCACACATTTTCCATCGGGTTGAGTTCAGGGGAATAGGGCGGGAGTTTGAGCAGGGTGATGTTGTCGGGTACCTCCAGCTCTGCCGAACCGTGCCAGCCAGCGCCATCCAGAATGAGAAGGGCATGTGCGCCCGATGCGACGGTTTTAGCGATCTCGGCGAGATGCGCGCTCATGGCCTGTGTGTCGGCATGTGGCATGATCAGAGCGGCCGCTTCAGCCCGTTCCGGGCAGACGGCACCGAAAATGTAGCTCCAGATATAGCGGGTGTCGCGCGGGGCACGGGGGCGTGTTCCACGCTCGGCCCAGATACGGGTGAGCGTGCCCTGCTGGCCAACCCGCGCTTCATCCTGAAACCATATCTCCAGGGGCTTGCTGCGGGCTGTTTCCGGCAAGGCTGCTTCTACCTCTGCGGCGAAGTTTTTTTAAAAGCCTCCTGTGCATCCGGGTCGGATTTCGGATGCTGCGGGCGCGCCGACAGACGCCGAAAGCCCAGGCTTGCCAATTGTTTGCCAACAGTTCGCTCATGCATGGTGACGCCGAAGCGCTCTTCGATCTTGCGTTTCAGATCAATGCGCCGCCAGCGCACAACCCCATCGGTTTCGGGGTCGGGACCCGCCCGAACCATTTCCGCCAACTCCTCCTTCTGTGCCGCGCTCAGCAGACAGGGTGGATCCGGCGGGCGACGGTTGAACAGGCCCGACACGCCCTCCGCATTGTAACGGTGGGCCCAATCCCGCAGCGTCTGCCGATCCATGCCGCAGTTTTCTGCCGCCGTCTTGCGGTCAACCCCATCCAGAACCAGGGCAATCGCCAACATCCGTCGCGCCGCTTTCCCATCCCGGCACCGCGCCGCTTCCTGGCGAAGCTCGCCTGCGGACTTGTCTTTGCGCGTAATCCTTACTGCCATCAAAGCCTCCCTTGCCTTGATGCCACTGAATCAGATCACGCCGCTCGTGGGAATCCCCTTGAGTCAAATCTGGGGGCCGTTGGTATAAGTTGGTGCGCGTAGCGAGCAACAGCCTCTGTGTGGGAACGGGGGGGACGATAGATCGAGCGACAAACATCGCTCGGTTCACCAATGTCCGCTTCGTCATGGTTGAGGTTCATCAGGCTGGCGCGATGCAGGCTCTCAAGTGCTGCGATCCGCAGATTGGTGCTGATGTCCAGCAATTGAGAACGCCGGTGCAATAATCCCTCACTGAAGCGGCCAGAATGTCTGGTTGGCCGGAGTAAAACTCCATCAGTGTTATGCTTTCTGTTTTCAGAGGGCGGGGATGAAGAACGTGGATTTGATTTGTACGGTCGGGTACGTATGCAGTTTTAATTGACGGTATGAGCAGCCGGGAAGCGGCGCGGGTATTTGGAGTTGATCCACGCACCATCGCCAAGATGTTGGCGTTTTCTTTTCCGCCCGGATACCGGCGCAGCCAACCTGTACGACGCCCGAAGTTGGATGCGTTTACCGGGATTATTGATCAGACCCTTGAGGCAGATAAGCTGGTTCCAAAGAAGCAGCGACACACGTCGAAACGGATATTTGAACGACTGCGTGATGAGCATGACTTTGAAGGCGGCATCACGATTCAGACCGTGTGAAAAGTCGAATACTTTAAAGAAATCGCTACGCTCGTAGTGGCAATGTGCGAAAGTATTGCCTCAGCTCGATCAGAGAGCCCGAAATTTCGAGGATTTTGGCCCCTCTCATATGACTTGCAGAGTTTTCACACGGTCTGGATTGTGAAGGACTATATCTTCGCGGCCAGGCAGCGTCAGCGGGAGATGTTCGTGCCACTGTCGCATCCGCCGGGCCATGCTCAGGCGGATTTTGGCGAGGCACTCGCCGTGATTGGCGGTGTCGAACAAAAGATCCACTTTCTGGTGATGGACCTGCCACATTCGGATGCATGTTTTTTGAAGGCGTATCCGGCTGAGACGACGGAAGCATTCTGTGATGCGCATGTCGCGGCGTTCGCGTTCTTCGGCGGTGTGCCTGTGTCGATCCTTTATGACAATACGCGGATCGCAGTTGCCCGCATTCTCGGGGATGGGACACGCAAACGGACCCGTGTATTCTCGGAACTGGTGTCGCATTATCTGTTTGAGGATCGATTTGGCCGTCCCGGCAAGGGGAATGACAAAGGCAAAGTCGAGGGGATGGTGGGATACACCCGGCGCAACTTCATGGTGCCCAAGCCGCAATTTGCCAGCTTTGATGATCTCAATGCTCATCTGGCTGAACAATGCCGCAAGCGCATGGGCGACAAGCTGCGTGGTCACATGGGCACGATAGGCGAACGGTTTGCGCCTGACGCCGAACGGCTCCAACCCTTACCAGCTGTTCCTTATGACGCCTGCGACAAGCAATCAGTTCGGGTGAGCTCACTGTCCCTCGTGCGCTATCGCGGCAATGATTATTCGGTGCCGACTGCATATGGTCATCAAGAGGTTCTGGTCAGGGGCTATGTGCATGAAGTGGTGATTGCCTGCGGGGCTGAGGTCATTGCCCGCCATGTCCGGTCCTGGGAGAAAGAAGATTACATCTTCAATCCGCTTCATTACCTGGCACTGATCGAACAGAAGACCAATGCGCTTGATCAGGCAGCCCCGCTGGCTGATTGACAAACTGCCTGAAGCCTTTCTCATCTTGCGCCGCCTTATGGAGGCCCGGATGGGTAAAAAGGGCAAACGTGAGTTCGTTCAGGTTCTGCGACTGCTGGAGATCTTCCAGATCGCGGATGTTGAAGCCGGGATACAGAGTGCTCTCGAACGCGGCACAATTGGCTTTGATGCGGTGAAGCATTTGGTGCTGTGCCGGATCGAACGCAGACCTTCCCGGCTGGATATGACGGTTTATCCCTACCTCCCGAAAGCCCATGTCGCGGTCACATCCCCAGGCGACTACATGGCGCTGTTGTCAGGGGACCGGTGATGACGGATACACCTCAACTGTTGCTGGCCCATCATCTGAAGAGCCTGCGTCTGCCGACTTTCCTGCGTGAGTATGACAAGGTCGCCAAACAATGCGCGGCGGAAGGCATCGATCATTCCCGCTACCTTTTGCGCCTCGCCGAACTGGAGCTCATCGACCGGGAGCGACGCATGGTGGAACGGCGGATCAAGGCTGCAAAGTTCCCGGCCGTCAAAAGTCTCGACAGCTTTGACTTCAAGGCCATGCCCTCGTTGAACAAGATGCTGGTGATGGAGTTGGCGCGCTGTGATTACATCAGCCGCAATGAGAACATCATCGCCGTGGGAAACAGCGGCACCGGCAAGACGCATATTGGCCTCGGCCTTGGGTTGGCAGCCTGTCAGAAGGGCCTGGCTGTCGGCTTCATCACCGCATCTGCTTTGGTCCATGAACTCCTCGAAGCCCGGGATGAGAAGCGCCTGCTGCGTCTGCAGAAGCAACTGAGCAAATACAGCCTGCTGATCATCGATGAGCTTGGATATGTGCCCCTGTCAACAACCGGCGCTGAACTGCTGTTTGAGGTCTTCTCACAACGCTACGAGCGCGGATCAACCATTGTGACGTCCAACCTGCCGTTCGATGAATGGACCAGCACCTTCGGCTCGGAACGCCTTACTGGCGCGCTTCTCGACCGGCTGACCCACCACGTCCACATCCTGGAAATGAACGGCGAAAGCTACCGCCTCAAACACAGCCGACAGTCAGACAAAGCCTGAAACCCAAACAACGCCCCCCGGTTTGACCACAGCCCCGCACAACTGCGTCGCTATTCGGGGGCACTCCGCTATGCGGGTCTATGGACAAACCTATGCCTGTCAAACTGAGGTACTTTCTCTCCGGCGAGTGCAGTAGTTTTAGTCCGGCGTTGACTGTCTGACATCAGCGCCTATGGGTCCATTTAGCGCGATTTGATAAGAGAGAGTTTCTGGCTCATCGTAACCACTGAGGAGTGGACGATGAGACATACAACTGGAACACGCAAAAGCCCTGGCGAGAAGATCGTCAAAGACATCAAACGCGCCACGCGCAAACAGTATTCGTCAGAAGAAAAGATCCGGATCGTGCTGGACGGCCTTCGTGGCGAAGACAGCATCGCAGAGCTGTGCCGCCGTGAGGGGATTTCTCAGGGCGTCTATTACAAATGGTCGAAGGATTTCATGGAGGCCGGGAAGAAACGGCTGGCGGGGGATACTGCGCGTTCTGCAACCGCTGACGAAGTCAAAGACCTGCGCCGCGAAGCCCGTGATCTGAAGGAAGTTGTGGCAGAGCAAACGCTCGAACTCCGGATTCTCAAAAAAAGCATGATCGGCGATGGGGGCGACCACGAATGAGGTATGCTGCATCCGAGAAGCTGGAGATCATCAGGCTAGTCGAAGGCTCCCATCTGTCCGCCCGTCAAACTTTGGCCAAACTCAACATTCCCCGCACCACATTCTACCGTTGGTATGATCGGTACCGGCAGCGTGGTGAGGCTGGGCTGAAGGACCAATCCCCGAAGCCAAAGCACGTTTGGAACCGCATCCCTGACGCAGTCCGGACCAAGATCGTCAAGCTGGCTTTGACAGAGACGGAGCTGTCGCCGCGAGAGCTGGCGGTGACCTTCACGGATACAGAAAGCTACTTTGTATCAGAGGCTTCAGTGTATCGTGTGCTGAAGGCGCACGACCTGATCACCAGCCCGGCTTTCATCGTGATCAAAGCCGCCAGCGAGTTCAAAGACAAGACCACAGCCATCAATCAGCTTTGGCAGACCGACTTTACCTATCTCAAGGTTCTCGGTTGGGGTTGGTTCTATCTCAGCACGATCCTGGACGATTACAGCCGCTACATCATTGCCTGGAAGCTTTGCACCAACATGAGGACAGAAGATGTGACGGACACGCTGGATCTGGCGTTACAGGCTTCAGGCTGCGATCAGGTCCATGTCGTTCACAAGCCGCGACTGCTGAGTGACAACGGCTCCAGCTACGTCTCGGGCGACCTGGCCGAATGGCTGAGCGACAAAGGCATGAGGCATTCTCGCGGGGCACCATATCATCCACAGACCCAAGGCAAGATCGAACGCTGGCATCAGACCCTGAAGAACCGCATTCTGCTGGAAAATTACTTCCTGCCAGGCGACCTAAAGCACCAGATCGAAGCCTTCGTCGATCACTACAACCATCACCGGTATCATGAGAGCCTGAACAACGTCACGCCATCCGACGTCTACTTCGGACGGGCACAAGCCATTCTAAACCAACGAGAAAGGATCAAACGCAAAAGACTTGAAATCCGGCGCTTGCAACACCGCAAACTCGCCGCATAATACTATCAACCAGATGAGTCAGATACTCGCCTAATTTACGCGGCCTCTGGAACCAAAACCTCTGATGACGGACAGCGTTGACAAGCAATCCGACAACCGCGCCAACGATCAGCAAAACCGCACCGAGTGACACCAGGTCACGCGCGAATATCGGCAGGAAAAACGCAACCAGCATGGCCGTTGCGGCAAGCGGCAACGCCCAATGCGCCGCCCGCGCGAAATATTTTGGCGCAAAATACATCGATAAAACACTGCCCAATGCCGGCATCATGATCGCCAATCCGAGCCCGGCATCGCTGGTTGCGGTCTGCAGTTTCAGATCAGGGATCAGCGCAGTGAAACAACCCCAGAAAATACCGACGGTGATCATTGCTGCAATCGGGGCGCGGCTGATCGCCAGTGCGCGCGAATGTTTCAACTATCTGCCAATTACCACAACGACCGCTGCCCGCTTCGGGCGCACCCTAGCGGGTGCCATCCGATCTGCCCAGCGGCGAGAGGCGCGCGGGACGGACGGGCGTGCACAATCCGCTTTTATTGCATCCAAATCTGCCCTATAGCCCAGCCTTCATCAGCGGGAACTACACCCTTGGAGGAGCCCGCGATAATTTAGGAGAAGACCCATGGCTGAAGAGATCCCTGATCTCGAAGCCCAGGTAAGGACGGGGACAGGCAAGGGGGCCGCCCGTCAAGCCCGACGCGAAGGCAACGTACCTGGCATTGTTTTTGGTGGCGATCATGATCCCCTGCCGGTGAACATCCCCTTTAACACGTTGCTCCACCGGCTGCGCGCCGGGCGGTTCAAGGCGACGCTTTTCAACCTGAAAGTCGAGGGCCACGACGACGTGCGCGTCATCTGCCGCGACGTTCAGCGCGACCCGGTCCGTGACATACCGACACATTTCGACCTGATGCGCCTGCGCCGGACGACGAAGATCGCGTTGTTCATTCCGGTTGAGTTTATCAACGAGGCCGATGCGCCCGGCCTGCGCCGTGGCGGCGTGCTGACCGTTGTCCGCCCCGAGGTGGAACTGGTCGTGACGGCAGCGGATATTCCTGAAAAGGTCACCGTTGATCTGTCCGGCATGGATATTGGCGACACCGCGACAATCTCAGGCGTCGAACTGCCCGCGGGCACCAAGCCGACCATTGACCGCGATTTTGTGATCGTGAACATCACCGCGCCGTCCGGCCTGCAAACGGCTGAGGAAGAAGAGGCCGAGGCCGCCGAAGCCGAAGAGCTGGATACCGAAGTGCCGACGATCGGCGACGAGGAAGCGGAACAGCCAGCCGCCGAAGACGAATAGGCGGGCGGGTCTGAACGAACGCAGCGGGGCCGCGCGGCCCCGTTTTCGTTGGCGGCGGGCTGCCATGATGAACCGCGGCTTGGCGGACGGAGCGGGCAAGGGCAGTGCCCGGAACAAGGCGCGAAGCGCCGCCGGGCAGCGCCCGACCGCCCCGGAGGGCGGGCGCTTCTTCACCGCCTGCACACCCGAATGAACGTAAGATGTAGCGGCACCATAATGTGCAGGCGCCGCACCGATTGCGCACTGTCTTGTGGACCTTTAACCTCGCGCCAACGATCACCCAGCAGGCGCTATCCCATGAAACTCTTCGTCGGCCTTGGAAATCCCGGCGCAAAACATGCGCAAAACCGCCACAATGTCGGGTTTATGGCCTTGGACCGGATTGGCGGCGATCATGGGTTCGCACCTTGGCGCAGCAAGTTTCAGGCTGAACTGGCCGAGGGTAGTCTGGGCGGTGAAAAGGTGATGCTTGTCAAACCACAGACATTCATGAACCGGTCGGGTCAGGCGGTTGGCGAGGTGATGCGGTTTTACAAGCTCGATCCGGCAGACATCACCGTCTTTCACGATGAGATCGATCTGGTGCCGGGCAAGTGTCGCCTAAAGAACGGCGGCGGCCATGCCGGACATAATGGCCTGCGTTCGATCCACGACCATATCGGCCCGCATTACGGCCGTGTGCGCATCGGCGTTGGCCATCCGGGCCACAAGGACCGAGTTTCGGGCTATGTGCTGCACGATTTTGCCAGTGCTGATCAGGACTGGCTGGATGATCTGCTGGCCGGCGTTTCCGATGGTGCACCGCAACTGGCTGCGGGTGATGATGCCGGGTTTTCCAATGTGGTTGCGCAACGGGCTGCGCCGGCCCGGTCACCCAAATCCGACCGGGTTGCGCCCGCGGCGGTCGCGCCCGGACCGCCGGAGCCACCCAAGAGCAGGCTGCAACAACTGCTGGACCGGTTTCGATGAGCCTGCGCGCCGCGTTCGCAGCACAGGCGGAGGCCTGCGAGGCGCTCGGCTCGCCGTTCATGGGCAAACTGATGCAGACGGCGGGCAGCCGGATCAGCCGCGCCAGCGAACCGGGCGCATTCATGCTCGACTGGCCGGGGAACCCGCATCACTCAGCCGACAGCCTGCCGCTGCGGTTTGCCGGCGCGCTGCACTATCTGGTGCTGAGCGGCGCCGACGCCGATCTGGCGCGTCTCTACCCGCCCGCCGAGGTTGTGGCGGACAGGTTGTGGGATGCCGTGGAAAGGGCGATGGCCGCGCATGGTGATGTGATCATCGCATCCATGCGCTCACCCCCGCAAACCAATGAAATACGTCGCTCGGTGGCGCTGATCCCGGCGCTGCATCTGATCGCGGCTGAAACCGGCTTGCCGCTGATGCTGTCCGAGCTTGGCGCCAGCGCCGGGCTGAACCTGTTGTGTGATCAGTTTCACCTGGCCGCGGGCTCCGTAAATTATGGCCCCGATGACAGCAATATCTGCCTGCGCCCGGATTGGCTGGGCAAAGCGCCTGCGCCTGCCGATCTGCGGATCAGCGACCGGGCGGGCGTGGATTTGGCCCCGTTTGATCTGTCCGATCCCGCGCAACAGATGCGTCTTTTGTCCTATATCTGGCCCGACCAGCCCGAACGCATGGGCAATATCCGGGCCGCACTTGATCTGGCGCGCGCGACACCACCGGGCATCGCCAAGGCGGATGCGGTCGACTGGCTGGCGGCGCGCTTGCCCATGCAGGCAGCGGGCACGGCGCATGTCGTCCTGCACACGATCGCCTGGCAGTATTTCGCGCAAGCGGCGCGCCAACGCGGGCGCGCGCTGATCGAACGTGCGGGCGATGCAGCCACCGCCAGCCGCCCGCTTGCGCATCTGGCCATGGAGGCCGATGATCACCGCGGCGGCAAAGGCGCGGCGCTGACGCTGCGTGTTTGGCCGGGCGGGACGCTGCGCCAGCTCGCCCGTGTCGATTTTCATGGCCGCTGGATAGAGTGGATGACATGACCAGTATCACCCCCGATCCCTCGCTGAACATTTTCGGCGATCCGCTGGAACCCTGTTCATCTGACCCGGTGACCGGATTTTTCCGCAACGGGGCGTGTGACACCTGCGACGAGGATCAGGGCACCCACACTGTCTGCGTGATCATGACGGCGGAGTTTCTGGCCTATTCCAAATATTTCGGCAATGACCTCAGCACCCCGCACCCCGAATGGGGGTTTCCCGGTCTGAAAGACGGCGATCACTGGTGCCTGTGCGCTTCGCGCTTTCTGCAGGCGCATGACGAGGGCTGCGCGCCCCAGATCAATGGACCGGCCACGCACATGAAAGCGCTGGAGATCGTGCCGATTGAGGTGATGGAGGGGTATTTTGGTAATCCAGCCGGGAAATCGCATTAGCGCATGATGAGCGCGCGTCCGAAATTGTCGAATGACCGTCCAAGCATATCGATTTCTGGCACGGTAAGTCGTCCGGAGGCCTTAAGCTCTTCGATCTGACCCAAAATAACCTGGAACTGCCTAGAAGCAGATGCCAGCGCCGCGTCTTGATTTTCTAGCCGCACTTCTGCTTCAGCGAGTTGTAGCGATGTCAGCTGCAACGTTTCGGCCTGTTGTTCGAATGTCCCCACCGCATGAGATATGTCCACGGTCAAGTTCGTGTCCTTTGCAATCAAAACCGCGTTCGACAGCGTCCGCTCGACGAGCGAGCCGCCCACAGTGATAATCGGTGCCGGCAGATCCTGATTGGCCTGCTGATCGTGCGGCAGAACCTGAACCTGCAACTCGTATTCGGAATTCACCGGTTCGGGGCGGAACATTTCGGTTAGAAAAGCCAGGCCGCCAAAAAGGGCACCAATAAAAAGGAACGTGCGTAATAGGCGCGCCCTGGTTTCATCAATGTTTCCAGTAAGGTAGCCGATGATCGCTAGGATGAAGATGATCGCTGCAAGGCCGAGCAGCCCGAAGCGTAGGAATGGTAACAAAGACTCGATTGTGCCGCCGTCCATTGAAATTCTCCGACTTTGACAAATTGATCCGGAATGGGTTGAACAAATATTTTCGAATTCAAGAGTGCCGCCATCTTAACAAACTCGTGCCTCCGGGTCCAATCAGGACAGGTCTTGTGATATCCCCTCGCCCATCAAATCATCAATGAACAGGCTCAGCAATTGCGGGCGACCGGTGACGCCGGCTTTGCGATAGATCGCGTTGGTCTGGGCCTTGACGGTGCCTTCGGAGGTGTGGCGCAGCGCGGCAATCTCGGCGGTGCTCATCCCCTTGATGGCAAACAGCGCCACGTCGCGTTCTGACGGCGTCAGCGCCCACTCGCCAAAGCGGTCTTCCATCAGTTCGACGAAGGCGCCTGAGGCCAGGCGCAGCTGATCTTCGGCATGTTTCTGACGTCTGAGCGAGCGGCGAAGTGCCAGCGTACCAAGGACAAGCCCGAGGACAAGACCGACCGACGCCGCGATTTCAACGAGTTCGCGAAATTTCCAGCTGACCGGGGCGCTGCGCAGGCCAAGCAGGCCGATGAAGATATCCGACACGAAGAACACCGTGCAGGCGACCTGCACCACCAGAACTGCAACATTGATCTTGCGATCTTTCAACCCGCCGCGTTTCCACTAATCTGTCCAGCCTGACCGGCTGAATGTTCGCTCATAGACCCTTGATCGAAAGCAGTTAATTGCCGCTGCCAGAGCCGCTGTTAGAGCTGCCAGAGCCGCTGTTAGAGCTGCCAGAGCCGCTGTTGTCTTCGTCATCGTCATCATCGTCATCATCATCGTCATGCTCATAATACCGATTATCGTCATCGGGGTTGAACAATCCGGATTTGCTGGACCCGCCCTCGCCGATCAATTCCCAGAAATCGCGCAGTATTTCGCCGGTGTTCGGGTTCATGATGATCTCGCGGCGATACATCTCGCTCAGCGCGCGAATGCGCAGCCGGCCAAGCCAGGTCCGGCTGATCCAAAAATGCGTATAGCCATCCTTCTGCAGTCTGAGCACCAGCGCGTTGGCAAAGGGATTGGTCTGCGCCCATGCAGATGCAGGCAGGGCAATAGCGGCAGCCCCGAAAAGTATGAATTCGCGTCTTAGCATTGTGCACCGCTATCCATTGCGGCGCGCGGGGTAAAGCCCGCACGCCGTGATTTTGTCAGGTGTCAGACCCCGACGCCCGCCATCGTGAGTTGATCAGATCGTCATCCGCTGCCGCTGTTCGAGCCGCTGCGGTCTTCATCATCGCCGCCGCCATGGCCACTGCGATCATCATCGTCATCATCATCATCATCATCATCATCATCATCATCATCATCATCATCATCATCATCATCATCATCATCATCATCATCATCATCATCATCATCATCATCATCATCGTCGTCGTCGTCGTCGTCGTCATCATCGTCTTCGTCGTCATCGTCATCGTCTTCGTCGCCGCCGCCGAGGAAATCGCGGTCACGATTGTCAACCTCGACACCCGGGGCCGTGTCGTCACCTGCCTCGACCGGTTCGGTTTCCGATTTCAGCACCGCGCCGGTTTCCTTGTCGAGGATGAATTCATATTTTTCATCGCCGCGAATGGCCTCGACCTTCATCTGGGTCAGCCCGACTTTGACCTCGATGCGGGTATAGCCCTGCGCCTGCAGATCGGTGACAATATCGTCAGTCGATACCGCGGCCAGCGCCAGTGATCCCGTCAACGCCAGTACGGCGGTGGTCAGCAATAGTTTCTTCATCTGTTCGGTCCTTTGATGATTTGCCCCGCGCCTAACGGTCGGGTGCAGTACAGATGGCGGACCGGGACCTTAACCAGAATCAATCTTAGGTTTATTTTATCCGCCATAAACCGTCGAAGTAGACGCCTAAACCAAAGTTTAGGGGCTAATCGCCGGTCTGGATGTCAAAGCCCAGGTGTTTGGCAACGGCGAACACGTCCTTATCACCGCGGCCACACATGTTCATCACGATGATATGGTCGGGGGGCAGATCGGGGGCGATTTTGGCGACGTGGGCCAGCGCATGGCTGGGTTCCAGCGCCGGAATGATGCCTTCGGTCGTGCAGGATAGCTGAAACGCTTCCAGCGCTTCTTTGTCGGTGATCGACACATATTCCGCCCGCCCGGTTTCATGCAGCCAGGAATGTTCGGGCCCGATGCCGGGATAATCGAGACCTGCCGAGATCGAAAAGCCTTCCAGGATCTGCCCGTCCCCGTCCTGCAACAGATAAGTGCGGTTGCCGTGCAGAACGCCCGGACGACCGCCGGTCAGGCTGGCGCAATGCTCAAACCGGTCATCGACGCCTTTGCCGCCGGCCTCAACGCCGATGATCCGCACGGAGGGGTCGTCCAGGAACGGATGGAACAGGCCCATCGCGTTGGAGCCGCCGCCGATGCAGGCAATCAACGTGTCTGGCAGACGTCCCGCGCCTTCCTGCTCAGCCAACTGCCAGCGCACTTCCTTGCCGATGATCGACTGAAAATCGCGCACCATCGCCGGATAGGGGTGCGGACCCGCGACCGTGCCGATGCAGTAAAACGTATCGCGCACATTGGTCACCCAGTCGCGCAGCGCATCGTTCATTGCGTCCTTCAGCGTGCCGCGCCCGGATGTCACCGGCACCACTTCTGCGCCCAACAGCCGCATCCGAAACACGTTCGGTGCCTGGCGTTCGACATCATGGGTGCCCATATAGACGATGCACTTCAGCCCGAAGCGCGCGCAAGCCGTTGCCGCCGCCACCCCATGCTGGCCCGCCCCGGTTTCGGCGATGATCCGGGTTTTGCCCATGCGCCGCGCCAGCAGGATCTGCCCCAGCACGTTGTTGATCTTGTGGGCACCGGTGTGGTTCAGCTCGTCGCGTTTGAGGTAAATCTTCGCCCCACCAAAATGTTCGGTCAGCCGCGGCGCGAAATACAAGGGGCTGGGGCGGCCGACGTAATGCTTCCACAAGTCGTCCATCTCGGCCCAGAAACTGTCATCGGTTTTGGCCTTTTCGTATTCGGCTTCCAGATCGAGGATCAGCGGCATCAGGGTTTCGCTGACGAACCGCCCGCCGAATTTGCCGAACCGGCCGCGCTCGTCCGGGCCATTCATGAAAGAGTTAAAGATATCGTCAGCCAATTTGGTCGCATCCGGTTCTTCAGGGGCGTTGGCCATTGGATATGTCGTGGCTCCGGGATTTTCCAGCGCCAAGTTCAAGCCAAGTGCCGCATGATCAACAGTCTGCGCACCCCGAATGAGCGCCCTGTGCAGGTACGAGCCATCTGATAGGCTGGCAGGCAAATCGTGCCTTGATCGCAACTTCCGCCAACCGTAAGTAGAGGAAAAGCAAACCGGACTTCCACCCAGAGCAGCACACCCCAAAACCGGCCAAGAAGCCAAAAAATCCGGCGTCCGCGTTTCATGCAGGTATAATCAAGAAATTAGTGGTGAGAAACAAATGAGCAAAGTCGGTCAGTATATCCGTTCGTTACACTTGAATTACGACCAACCGATCCTCATTCACACAACTGGCCATTCCAATTGGCGACAAATCGCAAAACAATTTGCTGATTGTCATCTTACGACGTCGAATTTTATGAACTGATATCCAAAAAAGAGGTAAATGACCGGCCGTCGATTAGAGAAATTACTTCAGGCGACAAATCGGCAAGTAATGTCAATTTGATAATGACTGATCGATTTGTACATAAGATCGTCACAGCAAACCCCGACAAATACGACGTGGCGAATGCCAACAAAAACCATGCAGGAAATTTTTCCAATTTCGATAGTAACGAACATGTGCGATACAACTCACTATTGAGAGATGCAGTTTCTTCCAACCACAAACTTTGGCCCCGGCAAACTGGCGACGCGCCGCGCGGGCTTCGCCGCGGCGTTTATTTTCCACCTCAAACGCCCCGATCAGAAAATACGACTGATTTGCACGCCCAAGCCGCGGCACATAGGTCGCGCCGTCGTCATAACCATGGATCGCCTGCTGGATGTATGTGCTGCCGGTCTTGTTGGTGCCGATGTGCAGATAGCAGCGGCGATTCTGATTGGGGAGGCTCATCTTTGGGCCGCGCGGACGAATTCGGCGATCAGTTTTTCATCCTTCACCCCCGGCGCACTCTCAACTCCGGACGACACATCCACCTGCCGCGCACCGGTCAGCAGGATCGCTTCGGCCACATTGCTTGGCGTCAGGCCCCCGGCCAACATCCATGGTACCGCCCAATGCCGACCGGCGATCAGCCGCCAGTCAAAGGCCACGCCGCGCCCGCCGGGCAACGAACCATCCGTCGGCGGTTTGGCATCGACCAGTATCTGGTCAGCCACGCGCGCGTGGGCGTCCAACGCGGCCAGGTCACCAGCGTCGGACAGGCCGACCGCTTTGATTACCGGCAGGCCAAATTGCGCGCGCACTTGTGCCACCCGATCAGGCGTTTCGGTTCCATGAAGCTGCAGCATATCAATTGGCACGCGCGCCGCGATGTTTTCAAGTTCGAGATCGCTGGCGTTGACCGTCACCGCGACTTTGGCGACACCCGCGGGGACGGCAAGCGCCAGATCACGGGCTGCGTCGACAGTTAGATAGCGCGGCGATTTGTCAAAGAAATTAAAGCCAACCAAGGATGCGCCAGCCTCAACGCAAACGCGAATGTGCGCCGCCTCGCGCAACCCGCAAATTTTAACTGCAATGCCCGTCATGGAATTATGATTTAGCCGCGCCCGTCCAGGATCGCCAGCACATCGTCGCCTTTATCGTCGCCGTCGGCGCTGCGCAGGCGGTTCAGATCGCGCCGCAGTGCCTCTGCTTCGCGGCCCTTGGCCGAGGCTTCGGCGCGATGCCCGTGTTCGCGAAACCATTCCCAGACCAGCCCGACCAGGATGCCGGCAACCAGAGCTACGAAGATGATCACAAACAGCGGCAGGCCGATTTGAGTGCGAATACCAAACAAATCTGCTGCGGGATCGCTGAGCAGTCGCAAGACCACGACCTCACGATTTGCCAGCGCCAGGGCGATCAGCACCGCGCCCAGAACCGCCAGAAATAAGTAACGTAGATAGCGCATGGCCTGCCGGCCTTACTTGCCGTTCAGCCGGTCGCGCAGCAATTTTCCGGTCTTGAAAAACGGCACATGTTTTTCATCGACCTGAACGGAAGCGCCCGTTCGCGGATTGCGCCCGACGCGGGCATCGCGTTTTTTGACCGAGAACGCACCAAAGCCACGCAACTCAACCCGCTCGCCGCGCGCCATGGCTTCGATTATTTCTTCAAAAATGGTGTTGACGATACGCTCGACATCCCTGTGATACAAATGCGGATTTTCATCTGCGATCTTTTGAACCAGTTCCGATCGTATCATCTAGACACCCCCCGTGCGTTTCAAAATATTTTTCTTATCTGCGCTTCGCGCGAATTTGGGGGAGTATAGGAAAAAATGCAGACAGGACAAACAAGAACACCGGTCCTTGCGCAGTGTTTTTCCACTAAGTGCAAAAAAAACAGCACGGTGCCATCGTTTTTCGCCTGACCCTCGCAACCCGCGCCGGATTTTGCGTATTTGCGCGAGCTGGCGAAACGTTTGATTCGCGGTCACTTTCTGCGCAGCGCCGGGTGTCAGCATCGCCACAATGACCGCACTTTGTCGCCGCGCGCTAGGCGGGCGAATTCACGCGCATGAGGCCAGCAATTCCTTTGACGCCGGCAGCCGGTTCAGGCTTGCATCAATATGGTCGCGCCATTTCGGGCCCTCGGATATGGCCGTCTCATACCAACGGCCCTGGTCGTTGACCGTTTTGGCCCATTGTCTGGTAGTGATTGACGTGATTGCGGTTTTGTCGTTTGCAAAGAAGTTCCATGCTTCGCAACACCTGTCGACGATCTGCTCATAATTGTCGAAGACGGATATGGCGAGCTTGTTGGCACGCAGATAAGCCCACACATTTTCCATCGGGTTGAGTTCAGGGGAATAGGGCGGGAGTTTGAGCAGGGTGATGTTGTCGGGTACCTCCAGCTCTGCCGAACCGTGCCAGCCAGCGCCATCCAGAATGAGAAGGGCATGTGCGCCCGATGCGACGGTTTTAGCGATCTCGGCGAGATGCGCGCTCATGGCCTGTGTGTCGGCATGTGGCATGATCAGAGCGGCCGCTTCAGCCCGTTCCGGGCAGACGGCACCGAAAATGTAGCTCCAGATATAGCGGGTGTCGCGCGGGGCACGGGGGCGTGTTCCACGCTCGGCCCAGATACGGGTGAGCGTGCCCTGCTGGCCAACCCGCGCTTCATCCTGAAACCATATCTCCAGGGGCTTGCTGCGGGCTGTTTCCGGCAAGGCTGCTTCTACCTCTGCGGCGAAGTTTTTTTAAAAGCCTCCTGTGCATCCGGGTCGGATTTCGGATGCTGCGGGCGCACCGACAGACGCCGAAAGCCCAGGCTTGCCAATTGTTTGCCAACAGTTCGCTCATGCATGGTGACGCCGAAGCGCTCTTCGATCTTGCGTTTCAGATCAATGCGCCGCCAGCGCACAACCCCATCGGTTTCGGGGTCGGGACCCGCCCGAACCATTTCCGCCAACTCCTCCTTCTGTGCCGCGCTCAGCAGACAGGGTGGATCCGGCGGGCGACGGTTGAACAGGCCCGACACGCCCTCCGCATTGTAACGGTGGGCCCAATCCCGCAACGTCTGCCGATCCATGCCGCAGTTTTCTGCCGCCGTCTTGCGGTCAACCCCATCCAGAACCAGGGCAATCGCCAACATCCGTCGCGCCGCTTTCCCATCCCGGCACCGCGCCGCTTCCTGGCGAAGCTCGCCTGCGGACTTGTCTTTGCGCGTAATCCTTACTGCCATCAAAGCCTCCCTTGCCTTGATGCCACTGAATCAGATCACGCCGCTCGTGGGAATCCCCTTGAGTCAAATCTGGGGGCCGTTGGTATTATAGGCCTCGGCCAGTTCATCGGGGCGCTGTTCGGCCATAACCTCGATGAGAAATTCCGCCTGCGCCCGGTCTTTCATCGCTTTGATCGCATCCGGACCCCGTTTGCGCCGGTCTGCGACGATCAGCTTGTGAATAGCGTACCGTTCAGGCCGTGGGATCTGCACCAGAATGCCACCGCGATAAAGCGCGACGGCAGGGATCGGTTCGGCAATGAGGAAATTCAGGTGGTGCAATGATTGCGCGCTGACGCCGAGCGCCGGCAAATCGCGGATGCCCTCTTCGCCGAAGCTTGGGGTCAGAAACTCTACAAGCGTTTCACGGGTGGCCTGTTTCCAGCGCCAAACTTGCCCCTTTAGAAATGTTTTGTCGCACTCCCGCCAACCCGCCGAAGCGTGTCCGGAAGGAATGCAGCGACGAATTGACCTATTCCTCTTCGTCGCCCTTCAGCGCAGCTCCGAGAATGTCGCCCAACGATGCCCCGGAATCCGACGATCCGTATTGTTGGACCGCTTCTTTTTCCTCGGCAATCTCGCGGGCTTTGATCGACAGGCCCAGCTTGCGGGTTTTGGCGTCAACATTGGTCACGCGCACGTCCACCTTGTTCCCGACGCCAAAGCGGTCCGGGCGTTGTTCGGCGCGATCGCGCGACAGGTCCGAGCGACGGATGAAGCTCTTGGCACCTTCATATTCGACCTCGATGCCACCATCTTCAATGGATGTTACAGTCACGGTGATGACCGATCCACGTTTAACGCCGCCCACGGCTTCGGCAAAACTGTCGCTGCCGAGCGCCTTGACGCTAAGGCTGATACGCTCTTTTTCAATATCGACCTCGGACACAGAGGCTTTCACGACGTCGCCTTTGCGGTAGCTTTGGATCGCCTCTTCACCGCGCACGTCCCATGAAAGATCGGACAGGTGCACCATGCCGCCAATGTCATAATCCAGCCCGACGAACAGGCCGAATTCGGTGATATTTTTCACCTCGCCCTCGACTTCGGAGCCGACCGGGTGATCCTCAGCGAAAACCTCCCACGGGTTGCGCATGGTCTGTTTCAGACCCAATGACACGCGGCGTTTGGCTTCGTCGATTTCCAGCACCATGACCTCGACTTCCTGGCTGGTCGAAACGATCTTGCCAGGGTGGATGTTTTTCTTGGTCCAGGACATTTCGCTGACATGAACCAGGCCCTCGACGCCGGCCTCAAGCTCTACAAATGCACCATAATCGGTGATGTTGGTCACCCGACCCGCATGCACGCTTTCCAGCGCGTATTTGGCGGTAACTGTATCCCAGGGATCGTCCTGCAGCTGTTTCATGCCAAGGCTGATGCGGTGGGTTTCCTTGTTGATCTTGATGACCTGCACTTTGATGGTTTCGCCAATGCCGACGATTTCTGACGGGTGGTTTACCCGGCGCCAGGCCATGTCGGTGACATGCAACAGCCCGTCAACGCCGCCCAGATCGACGAAGGCACCATATTCGGTGATGTTTTTGACGATGCCGTCGACGGCCTGACCCTCGGTGAGGTTGCCGATTACTTCAGCCCGCTGTTCGGCGCGGCTTTCTTCCAGGATAGCACGGCGCGAAACGACGATGTTGCCACGGCGGCGATCCATTTTCAGAACCTGGAACGGCTGTTTCAGACCCATCAGCGGGCCAGCGTCGCGCACGGGGCGCACATCGACCTGTGATCCCGGCAAGAACGCCACGGCGCCACCCAGATCGACGGTGAAACCACCTTTGACCCGGCCAAAGATCGCGCCTTCGACGCGCTGTTCGTCTGCATAGGCTTTTTCCAGACGGTCCCAGGCCTCTTCGCGGCGCGCCTTGTCGCGGCTGATCGAGGCTTCGCCACGGGCATTTTCAACGCGGTCCAGATACACCTCGACCTCATCGCCAACGGCGATTTCGGGGTCCTCTCCGGGATTTGCGAATTCTTTCAGCTCGACGCGGCCTTCCATCTTGTAGCCCACATCGATGATGGCTTGGCCTGCTTCAATTGCGATGACTTTGCCTTTGACGACAGACCCTTCGGCGGGTGTGTCAATTTCGAAACTTTCGTTCAGGAGGGTTTCGAATTCCTCCATCGTTGCATTTGCGCTCATGGGGGGCGTCTGATCCTTCGTCGTTTCAGTTGCGGGCCATGCGGTTGTCTCCGCAGGTCTTTGGGTTTGGTTTGGTCAACCGCTGGTTTCCAACAAAATCAGGGCCGGAATATTCCCGACCCTGCTCTGCTTGGCTCTGACGGCCTTTTGACGAGGCGCTCTATAGGGGTTTGTTCGGACGCTGGCAAGTGCCGTTCGCGCCGGTGTCGATAACACGTGATATGGCCGGTCAATGTAACAAATGATCTGTCCGGCATTAGAACTCCTCCAGGAAGTGGAGGAGCTGATGCGCCGGACAGAGCAGTTACAGGGGTTGAGATTGATGAAGTTCGATGAGGTTTACGGACGCACCTACAGGGGTGAGTTGAGCCAGCTGGAGGCAGCCGAGATCCTGGGCATGTCCGAGCGCACGTTCCGACGCTGGCGCGATCGCTTTGAGGCCGAGGGCGCGGAGGGTCTTTACGACCGCCGCCTGGGTCGGGTTTCCGCGCGCCGCGCCGGGGTCGACGAGGTGGTGGCACTGTTGGATCTGTTCGATACCAGGTACCGGCATTTCACCGCCTGGCACTTCTGGGAGAAGCTGGTTGCAAAGCACGACGTCACGCGCAGTTACAAAAGCAGGCGACGTCGCGCCGCGCAGTTACAACTGGGTGCGGCTGACGCTCCAGGCGCACGGCCGGGTCGCGCCGGCACCGCGGCGCGGCGTGCACCGCCGCAAGCGGCCGCGCCGGCCGATGGTCGGCATGATGTTGCACCAGGACGGCTCCACGCACCAATGGGTGCCGGGTCAGTACTGGGACCTGATCGTGACCATGGACGATGCCACTTCGGAGATCTATTCCGCCTTCTTCGTCGCCGAGGAGGGCACCATGTCGAGCTTTGTGGCGCTGCTGGAGGTGGGGTCGGCCATGGGGCTGTTCTGCTCGCTTTATGCAGACCGGGCCTCGCACTATTGGCACACGCCGGAGGCCGGGCGGCAAGGTCGACAAGGACAATCCAACCCAGGTCGGACGTGCCCTGCAGCAACTCGGTATTGAGCTGATCCCGGCCTATTCGCCGGAGGCCCGGGGCCGCTCGGAGCGCATGTTCGGCACCCTGCAGAAACGCCTGCCGCAGGAACTCGAGCTCGCCGGTATCACCGATATGGCGGCCGCCAACCGGTTCCTGAAAGAGGACTTCCTGCCGGCCCACAATGCCCGCTTCGCCCGGCCGGCCGAGGACACAGGCTCCGCCTTCGTGCCGTTCGCCGGCAACCTGGCGGACATCCTCTGTGTGCAGGAGGACCGTGTGGTCGGCAATGACAACACGGTGCGCTACAAGAACTTGAGCCTGCAGATCCCGGCAGACCGCCATCGCCACCACTACGTCAAGGCCAAAGTGAGTGTGCACGAATATCCCGACGGCGACCTTGCCGTCTTCCATGGCCGGCGCTGCCTGGCCCGCTACAAGAAAGACGGCACGCCGATCGAAAGCAGCGAAAGGCGGGCCGCGTGATCCGCTTCGACGCGACCGGCCGGCACCCTGTGGACAAGTGGACCGCCGCTCCGCGACCGACCACTTCCCCACAGGGCCAGAAACCGCAACAGAAGCGGTCAAATCATATGGTACATAAACCGGTCAATTCAGTTTGTTATCGACAGTGCCGTTCGCGCCGGTCCGCAGGCTAACTGACCGCCTCGGTCACCCAAAGCTGAGGCGTGCCCGTCACCCGAAGAGCCTTGAACGCTTCGGCCAGTTTGGGATGCGATTTGAAAGCTTCTGCCGCCTCGCGGGTTTCAAAGTCATGCCAAACCGTCACGTCCTGGCTGTTGCCCACGCCCGTGTAAACGCCTTCGCCCACCACGCCGAGTTCCTTAATGATGTCGGCGTTTTCCGAGTACCCGCTGAACCAGTGATCAAAGTCCTCGACATCGTGTCGCACATATAGTCTGAACATCGTAATCTCCTGTGATTGATCCGTGGCCCGACGCTAGGCACGGCGCTGCGGCGTGCCTAGCCTTTCAATTCGCGCACCGCTCTGCAATAATGCAGAGCGTGGATATCAGGGACTGGGGCGATCTGAGGATATTTTTGGCTGTGGTACGCGGCGGCTCGACGCTTGCGGCGTCAAAGGCCCTTGGCGTGAACCAGACAACGGTCAGCCGCCGCATCGACGCGCTGGAGCAAAATCTTGGCCTGGTGCTTTTCGACCGCGACACGCGCGGATTTCATCCAACTGCCGAAGGCAACGCGCTTCTGGATCAATCCGAAACGGTCGAGCAAGCGGTGGCGTCGCTCGCCAAACATTCCCAAACAATTAGCAGGTCCACGACCGGTGTTATCCGCGTCACCGCGGCGTCGGCGGCATTTGACGTTTTTATCGCGCCGTTCATAAACGCCTATCTTGCGCGCCACCCACATGTCCAAATCGATTACGTTGCCAGCGACGGCTTCCTCGACCTCGACGCAGGCGAGGCCGACATCGCCTTTCGCGCGACTTCGCGCATCGACAGCGACCGGCTGATCGTGCGCCGGCTACCCGATTTCAAATGGTCGGTCTATTGCAACTGCGATTATGCGGACATCCACGGCATACCCGCAGATGCCTCGGACTTGAGAAACCACAAGGCGATCGTTTTTGGCGACGAGTTGGAGAACATTATCCCGCAGACATGGTTCGCCAAACAGATAGACCCGGCAAATATCGTCGCCCGGTGCAAAAGTCTAACCAACATGAAGGCAGCGATCAGCAACGGCGTTGGCGTTGGTGTAGTGGCGTGCCCGTTGGCGCAATTCGATCCGCAATTGATCCGCTGTATGCCTCCACGCCGGAAATGTCCGATCCGTTCTGGATCGTTATCGCACCGGGTGCCTACCGCAGGCCCGAGGTGCGCAAGTTTGTCAAACATTCTGCCAAGACGATCCCAGCGAGAATGGCGGAACTGCAAGGTCCGGCGGACGATTTTTGTTGATGTGAGAGGGCATGGATATTCCCGACCCTGCTCGCGTTGGCTCCGCCTGTTGTCTGGTGTTGCGGGTGGCTGGCACGGTGTTAGGAATGGCCGCCTCGGCTGCCGCGGCTCAGGACAACATTGCGGGCTCGGCAGGCACTCAGACCGTTTGCGCAACCATATCGGCTGACGAAATTCGCCTCTCGCCCGGAAATTTCAGCGTTTTGCCGATCGGCCAAAAGGTCGGAGTGACCGACGCTCGGGTGTCGATATCCGGTGACGACCATTTCTACCTGTGCCTGGGGCCGCATGCTGTGGCTGACGCATCGGGAAGAGCGTCACAACAAATACCGCCTGAGAGCGCGTTTCACGGCCTGCGCGTCCCCTCAGTACTGTAGTATCATCAGGCGATGGAAGCAGTTGAGGCCTGGGGCCGCCTCTGAGCCCGCGCCCGCTGACCCGGTGCCTATCTGGCCATTGCCAGCGCGTTGCCGGGACCAAGCCAGGCACCGGCAACCTCGCCCAGCCCCCAGGCAAGGCAAAACGGAACAAGCATCGGGATCGAGCGCGCGAGTTCGCGCTGATGGCGGCGTTTGCGCGTCACGTTACGAATGACCCGGTAAAAAGCCACCGGCGGCAGAGCCATGGCCGCCAGACCGTAGGCAAATCGACGCGACAGGGTCGCGCCCTGCAATCGCGCGCCTGCGTAGCTGCGCGAATACAGGTAACGCTGCGACAGATAGAGCCAGAACGTGTAGTGCATTTTATGGCCCACCACGATCTCTGGGTGCATCACCAGCGTGCCGCCGCTGGCGCGGATCGCATCATGCAGGCGGTTTTCCCATTTGCCCTCATCCAGGACGGCGGCCTGGGCGACCAGCACATCACGCCGGTAGATAACATTGTTGCCTGGCAACCAGTCGGATGGGCCCTGCGGAAGTGGCGGCAGTATCGCCGAATATTCGCACAGGAATGCGGCCCAGTCGGTCAACGTGCCGGTCGCGGCGTTGTCGACCGAGCCACCGACCGCATGCGCGCCATTGCCAAGTGCATCCAGCATACGCCGGGCCCAGTCGGGGCCAACCAGCACGTGGTCTTCGATCACGGCCACGGCGGGGGCACGGGCCGCTTGGATGGCGGCTGCGCGCATCTGCGGAATGGGGGTGCCTGCTGGGACAGGAAGGACGCGAACCGAGGGGAACTGGTGCGCAATTCTGTCGCGATGGTCAGCACCCAATCGCTCGACCACCAGAATTTCGAGCGTTGCATTTTCGCTTGCCATCAATGCGTCAAGCACGCCCGCGAGGTCACCGTAGGAGTTTACCGACGGCACGATGACCGATAATTCCGAGATTGTTTCGGTGGTGTTTGCGGGATCCTCACCCATTCACGTTCCAGTCCGATTGCTGTTTGCCACGCCGCTTATTGTTGGGCAGGGATTTGGCAACAATGGCGATGGCCTGACTGATTGCCTGAGCTTGGGAAAGCGCCGAGGTATCAAGCAGAACGGCGTCTTTGGCCTGGGCCATAGGCGCGTCCTTGCGGTGCGCATCGCGGTCGTCGCGGGCTTTAATGTCGCTAAATACATCCTTGTAATCCGATGGTATTCCGCGCTCGGCCAATTCCTGCAATCGCCGCCTGGCACGCATGTCAGGGCTGGCGGTCACGAAGAGTTTGACGTCAGCGTGCGGGCAGATCACCGTGCCGATGTCGCGCCCGTCAAGCACCGCGCCACCTGTGCGCCGGGCGAATTGCCGCTGAAAATCGACCAATGCCGCGCGCACCGGTGGCAGCGCCGCGACCTCGCTGGCCGCTTGCGCGATCTCGGGCGTGCGCAGATCGTCGGCGGTGATGTCATCGAATGTCAATGCGATCGCGGCGCGCTCAGGGTCTTGGCCGTCCAGCATCCGGCGCGCGACAGCGCGGTACAGCAGTCCGGTGTCGAGATGGGCAAACCCGAAATGCGCGGCGACCGCGAGCGCTATGGTTCCCTTGCCAGCCGCTGCGGGCCCGTCGATGGCAACCACAAATGTCACCGCACGCCCTTTCGCCACGACGCCAAAATCCCGCCAATAAACACCAAACCGACGCACACCAGTTTAGCTGTTGTCACCCAGCTGACCCATAAATGTGAGCCATCAAGTGGCACGCTTAGCGCCCCTTCGCTGGTGAAATTATCGACCAAGCGCAGCAAGACCACGTTTTCGGCGATGTCGAATGCGCCATAGATCATCGTCCCCGCCCAGCCAGCCCGGCGCAACAGTTGCGGCGCCGCAGAATGTGCCAGGATGGCCCAGACCACAAAGACCGCGATGAACGACGCGTCGACGAATTTCACCATAAAGCGCCAATCCGCGCGCCCGTTCTCGCCCAGCGCAGTCAGAAAGGCCATGACCTGACCAATATCGTAGCCGCCGAAAATCGTTTGGGGATCTTTTGCGCCAGTATCGTCACCCGCCAGCAAACGCATGTCGGTGACATACATGATCGCCAAGAGCGCAATTGAAACGGAGAGGAATACCCACCGGGCATTCTGCGGGCGCTTCATCGGTTGTCGCGCACAATCTGCCCGCCCAGCGCCGACATCAGCGGTTCAAATCCCGGGAATGAGGTGGCGATTGGGCCGCCGTCGTCGATGCTAACCGGCTTTTGCGCAGCCATCCCCAGCCCCAGCAAAGACATGGCAATCCGGTGGTCCAGGTCCGTAGCGCAAGCGCCGCCGCCCGGCACGCCGCCCGGTCCCAGCCCGTGGACGATCAGCGTGCCGGTGTCCTCTTCGACCTTCACGCCATTGGCTCTTAGCCCGCGCGCCATCGCATCGATCCGGTCGCATTCCTTGACGCGCAGCTCCTGAATGCCGCGCATCACGGTTGTGCCCTGCGCGAAGGCGGCCACCGCCGCCAGAATCGGATATTCGTCGATCATGCTGGCGGCGCGGTCGGGGGGAACCTCGACCCCGCTAAGCTGTGAGGCCCGGACCCGCAGATCGGCCACCGGTTCTCCGCCAACTTCGCGGGGGTTCTCAAAGACAATGTCCGCGCCCATGTCCACCAGTGTAGTATAAAGCCCGTTGCGGGTGGGGTTCTGGCTGACACCCGGCACGGTAATCTCTGAGCCTTCGACGATCAGAGCCGCACAGACTGGAAATGCCGCCGAGGACGGATCGCGCGGCACGACAATGTTTTGTGGAGCAAGCTCCGGCTGACCGGTCAGGGCAATCACCCTGCCCTCTTTGGTAGTCTCGACGGAAATATTAGCGCCAAAGGCCGCCAGCATCCTCTCCGTATGATCGCGCGTCGCCTCTTTCTCGATCACCACCGTCTTGCCCGGCGCGTTCAGGCCCGCCAGCAGAACCGCGGATTTCACCTGCGCCGAGGGCACCGGAACGTCGTAGCGCACCGGCACCGGGTGTTCTGCGCCAAGGATGGTTATCGGCAGGCACCCGCCGGTTCGCCCGTGTGCCTGCGCGCCAAAAAGCGCGATCGGGCCGGTGATCCGCGCCATCGGGCGCGACCGCAGCGACGCATCGCCGGTAAATGTCGCGGTGATCGGGCTGGTCGCCATCGCGCCGATGATCAGCCGCACACCGGTGCCGGAATTGCCGCAATCGATCACCTGATCAGGTTCGCCAAATCCACCGACGCCCACACCCCAAACCGACCATTCGCCGTGCCCGTGATCGGTCACCTCAGCTCCGAAAGCGCGCATCGCAGCGGCGGTGTTCAACACATCCTGGCCCTCAAGCAGACCGGAAATTCGCGTCTCTCCCACGGTCAGCGCCCCCAGGATCAGCGCCCGGTGCGAGATAGACTTGTCGCCCGGCACAAGTGCCTCACCGCGCAGCGCGCCACAGGGGCGCGACGTCATCGGCGTGGGATTACCCTCAGCGCTCATGATCTCTCCGCCCCGGTCCGCGCCGTGATAGCGCAGGCGCGCCGACCCGTCCATCACACTTCTGCCGCTTTTTCTTGGCAAAATACTTAAATTCCCATGCCGCTACAGCCGCCGGAAAGTCAGATAATGCGGCACGCGGCCTTCGCTCAGAGCCTTTTTCTCGTAGCGGGTGGATTGCCAGTCGGCCCAGGGTTTGCGCCAATCCGGCGGTGCTTCAGCCAACCACTCAAACCCGGCCCTGGGCACTTCCTGCAAAGACTGGCGCACATAATCGTCAATGTCTGTCGCCAGGCGCAGCAGAGCGCCCTTGGCCATGACGAGGGCCAGCGGCGTCAAAAACTGCGGTGTCACAAACCGCCTGCGGTGGTGGCGCTTTTTGGGCCAGGGGTCCGGGTAAAGGACGAACGCGCGGTGGATCGAAGCCAGCGGCAGCACATCGAACAGATCGCGCACGTCGCCAGGATGGACCGCCAGATTACTGACCTTGGCGGACCGGATCTTGCCGAGCAGCATCGCGACGCCGTTAATATACGGCTCGCAGCCGATGATACCGACATGCGGGTTGAGCCGCGCCTGATGCACAAGATGTTCGCCAGCGCCAAAACCAACCTCCAGCCAGACCGGGCGGTCGGCGAACAGATCGTGCAGATCAAGCGGTTTGCGGTCGGGGTTTTCCCGCCACCCGACGGGCCCCGGTGAAAGCTGCGCCAGATCATCCCGCACAAGCGCTGCTTGGCTGGCCCGCAATGCCCGGCCCTTGAAACGCCCGTAGTAATTGCGCCAGGGCGCGCCGCTGGGGTGGGTTTGCTTGCCTTCAGCCAAAATCTGGGATCGCTCCGATGCGAAACGCTTTTCAGCCCCGGTCGGGTTTCATCGCCAACCTATGGCCCAAGTGCGAATTGGCCCGCAAGGCCCGATGGGCACCGGGCGCTCAGACCGCGCGCTTCAGCGTCTCGACCAGATCGGTATTTTCCCAGCTAAACCCGCCATCGGTGTCTGGCGCGCGGCCGAAATGGCCATAGGCCGCGGTGCGCTGGAATATCGGTTTGTTCAGCCCCAGATGCTCGCGAATGCCGCGTGGGGTCAGGTCCATACAATGGTCGATCGCCGTTTCGATGGCAACGGCGTCAACATCGCCGGTGCCATAGGTATCGACGTAGATCGACAGCGGCCGCGCCACGCCTATGGCGTAAGATAGCTGGATCAGGCAGCGGTCGGCCATTCCGGCGGCAACCACGTTTTTGGCGAGATAGCGCGCCGCATAGGCTGCGGAACGGTCCACTTTGGTTGGGTCTTTGCCAGAAAAAGCGCCGCCGCCGTGGGGGGCCGCGCCGCCGTAGGTATCGACGATGATCTTCCGGCCCGTCAGGCCCGCGTCACCATCCGGGCCACCGATGACAAACTTGCCGGTCGGGTTCACATGCCAGGCGGTCGCTTCATTTATCCAGCCATCGGGCAGGACGGCGCGAATGTAAGGTTCGACAATCGCGCGGACATCGCGCGAGCTCAGGTCCGGGTCCAGATGCTGCGTGGACAGAACGATCGAACTGGCCGCGACCGGTTTGCCGCCCTCATAGATCAGCGAAAGCTGAGATTTGGCGTCAGGGCCAAGTTTGGGCTCGGTGCCGTCTTTTCTGACCTCGGCCAGTTCGCGCAAAATCGCATGGGCATATTGGATCGGGGCTGGCATGAGTTCCGGCGTTTCGCGGATCGCGTAGCCGAACATGATCCCCTGGTCACCTGCGCCTTCGTCCTTGTTGCCGGCCGCATCCACGCCCTGGGCAATGTCAGCCGATTGCGCGTGCAGATAGCTGTCAACTTTGAGATTGGCCCAGTGAAAACCTTCCTGCTCATATCCGATGTCACGGACGCATTGCCGGGCAATGTCCTCGACATTTGCGATAACCGAGGCCGGTCCGCGCACTTCGCCGCCAATGACAACCCGGTCGGTGGTGGCAAAGGTCTCACAGGCCACGCGGGCGTGCGGGTCGGCTGTCAGAAAAGCATCCAGCACCGCGTCTGAAATTCGGTCGCAGACCTTGTCGGGGTGCCCCTCGGACACCGATTCCGACGTGAATGTGAAATTCTGGCATGGCATGAAATGTGCTCCGTTACCTAATTCTGCCACGTCAGGAAGCCGTTGTGGCAGTTCGCATCCGCACCGCCTATCGCGCCAATGGTATCGGGTCAATCGCTATCGCGAGACCGCAGCAAAGCTATCGCAATCAGCGTCAACAAAACCAATGCAAATGCGATAATGTCACCGGTTTGCCAATAGAACGTCGCTTTGGCGGGTGGGGGTATCCTGGCGTCCAGCGCTCCGTGTTCCCCGAGCGGCAAAGCGGCGAGCAGTTTTCCGTTTGGTGCGATCACTGCTGAGATGCCGGTGTTGGCCACGCGCACCACCGGCAGACCGAATTCAATGGCGCGCGCGCGCGCCTGGGCCAGATGTTGATAAGGGCCGGAAAAATCGCCGAACCAGGCATCATTGGTCAGATGCAATAGCCAGTCGGGCCGCTCGGGCGCAACCGAGCGCAACTCATGGGGAAAAATCGCCTCGTAACATATCATCGGCAGGATACGCATGTTCGGGCCCAGATTGATGATGCGCGGGCCCGGCCCGGCGGCGAAACCGAATTCGAGCTGCTCGGCCAGCCCGCGCAGGCCAATCGCGGCGGCCAACCCGCCACCGGGTGCATATTCACCAAACGGCACCAGATGGTGTTTGTCATAGCGCGCAATCGGTGCCCCGCTTTCGTCGAGCACCAGCATGGAATTGTACGCCTGCCCGCCTTCAACCCGTTGCCCGCCGAATATGACCGGCACGCTGCCGGCCGCGTTGCTGATGCGCTCAAATGGTGCGTCGGCGGCATCCAGTCGGAATGTAACCGCGACCTCTGGCCAGATCAGCAGATCGGGATCGCCCGGGCCAGCACTGAGCGACAACTGGAGCTCAAAGAATATGTCGCGCCAATCGGGGTCCCATTTCAAATGTTGGGGCGCATTCGGCTGGATCAGGCGCACAATCGGGCCCTCAGGCGGCTGTTCGCCGATGCCATCGTGTCCCAGCATCCAGCCGCCGCCCCAGGCAATGGCCAGGCACGCGGTCGCCGTCAAAAGGATGTCGCGGCGGTGTTGCACCAGCGCGCCAGCGGTCACAGCCGCAAGGCACAGGGTGACGAAAGCAAGCCCGTGCGGTCCAACGAAGGCGGCAAGCTGGTAGACCGGCGTTTGCAACCACAGCAGAGAGACCAGCGCCCAAGGAAAACCGGTGAACAGGTAGGCGCGCGCCAGTTCCATCAGCGTCCAGGCCGCAGCCAGGGCGAACGCACGCGAAAGGCCGGCCGGTCTGGTCAGGCGTACTGCCAGCCAGAACCCCAAGCCCCAGAACAGACCAAACCCCGCGGACATGGCCGCAAGCGCAAAAGGTGCCAGAAACCCGTGGCGCGCAGCATCAACCAGGAACGGCTCGACGATCCAGATCAGCGCGACTGCGGCGAAACCGAACCCAACCGTGAAACCACGCCAGAACCCGGTGGCCGGACTTTCCGCTCGAGATATACGCAGCGCGGCGAGGATCAGCCCGACAACCGCGAGCGGCCAGAGGTCAAAGGGTGCCTGACCAAGCGCTATCAATATTCCTGCGAGAAGTGACAGAATACGGCCAGACCAGCCGCCCGCGCGCGCGGCCCGGTCGAAAATGTTAGCCTGTCTGGTCAAGACCCAGCAGGCGGACGCGCAGACGTTTGATGCGGCGTGGATCGGCGTCGATTACCTCGAACTCGACGCCCCGGGGGTGGCGCACGACCTCGCCGCGCGCCGGCACCCGGCCAGCCAGAACAAAGACCAAACCGCCAAGGGTGTCGATCTCTTCATCATCGACGCCGTCAGTCAGCGAGCGACCCAGCTCTGCCTCAAATTCCTCAAGCGGGGCCTTGGCAAGGACCATATAGCAGCCGGGTTTTTCGACCTTCCAAAAGCTCCCCTCTTCCTGGTCGTGCTCATCCTCTATCTCGCCAACGACCTGTTCGATCAAATCCTCGATCGTCAACAACCCGTCGACGCCGCCATATTCGTCGATCACCAGAGCCATATGAATGCGTTCAGACTGCATTTTCTGCAGCAGCACCCCGATGGGCATTGACGGTGGCGCGAAAAGCAAAGGCCGGATCAAGGCACGCAGCGAAAACCGCGCGCCGTTGCCGTTAAAGCCATGGCGCAGTGAAAAATCCTTGAGGTGAACAAGGCCGACGGGGCTGTCCATCGTTCCCTTGAAAACCGGCAGCCGGCTAAGCCCGCTTTTGCGGAAGACATCGACCAGATCGTCTTTTTTTACGTTGGTCGGCACCGAGATAATGTCAGCTTTGGGCACCGCGACATCCTCAACCCGCAATTGCCGCAGGTTGACGATCCCCGGCAGCCACGGCTCTGTGCCAGCGGCGTTACCGTTGCTTTTGTCCTCTGATGCGTTGGAAACCGGCGCGTGTGTGGTCAGCACATCAGCCAACCGGCCCCAAAAGCCGCGTTGTCCGGTCTTTTCAGTCTCTTGCGCGCTTTGCGCCGCGCTAGAGGACCCTTCGGTCGTGTCGCCCATTTTGCCTTGTCGTATGCCGATACGCGCCTGCGCCCGGCTTCACGTTCATGAATATGGGTCTTGGAGACCCATGGTTGCAAGTATCTCCGTCTCAAGGCCTTCCATCAAGGCCGCATTTTCATCGCCAATATGATCGTAACCCAAAAGATGCAACAGCCCGTGAACAAGCAAATGCGTCACATGCTCGCCAAATGGAATATCCGCTGCCGCAGCTTCACCTTTGCAGGTTCCATAAGCGATCGCGATATCGCCAAGCTCCTGCGGATGTTGGGGCAATTGCGGGGCCGTTCCCGCAACCCTGGTGGCATGCGGGCGCGACGGCCAGGCCAGAACATTCGTGGCCTGTGGCTGGGCGCGAAATTCACGGTTCAATTCGGCGATGCGTGCATCGTCGCAGGCCAGAATGGCCACCGAAGCGCCGTCCGCATCGATTTTCAGGCTGCGAATTACCGCACTGACAGATGCTTCTGACAGCTTGGCCAGGGGCAGTTCATCCCATCCCGCCTCTTCGACAACCAGATCAACGGCCACGCTCAACAGATCAGCTCGTATCGGCGTCGTAGGCATCAATGATCTGGGCCACCAGAGGGTGGCGGACGACATCTTTCGATGTGAAATAGTTGAAACTGATCTTGCCGATCGTGGACAAAAGCCTCTCAGCATCCATCAGACCGCTCGTCTCGCCACGGGGAAGATCAACCTGCGTCCTGTCGCCGGTGATGACCATGCGTGCGCCTTGACCGAGCCGGGTCAGAAACATTTTCATCTGCATCGAACTCGCATTCTGCGCCTCGTCCAGCACCACGAAAGCGTTGGCAAGCGTGCGACCTCGCATAAAGGCCAGCGGCGCTATTTCTATGGTCTTTTCGTCGATCAGCTTTGAAACCTGTTTGGCGGGCAGAAAGTCATGCAATGCGTCATAGAGCGGCAGCATATAGGGATCGACCTTGTCTTTCATGTCCCCGGGCAGAAAACCAAGCCGTTCGCCAGCCTCAACCGCCGGACGGCTTAGGATTATGCGGTCGACGTGGCCGCCTATGAACATGTTCACGCCCACCGCAACCGCCAGATAGGTCTTGCCGGTGCCAGCCGGGCCGATGCCAAAGACAAGCTCGTGCTCAAAAATGGCCTCGACATAGGCCCTTTGCGCCGGGCTTCTCGGCTCGATGAGCCGTTTACGGGTCTTGATCTCGATCCGCTCGCCTGGCCCGGGCCTGTCGCTCCGATCGCCGGACCCGGGGCTTTCGTCGGCACCCATTCGTATCTCGCCATCAATGTCGCCGGTATCAATCGTGCGACCGTTTTCAAGTTTAGCATAAAGCGACTGCAACACTGATACCGCCGAGGCACGCGCTGCATCCTCGCCCATCACCGCAAGTTGATTGCCGCGTCTCAGAATATGGACACCCTGGCGCTCTTCGACCAGAGCAAGGTGGCTGTCGTGCGGTCCGCAAAGATCAATGAGCAATCGGTTGTCGGGAAATTCCACAAGCGTTTCGTGGACCTTATCATGGCTGGGCGGCGCAGGATCATTAAGTCCCAATCATGGTCTCCGTATCTGACTTGCTGGGCGCATGGTGCCAATGCAGCGCGCGATGCGCAAGCGCGACTTCGCCCGGTTATCAGAATATGTCGGCGATCGGCGATCCGGCTTTGAAATCGCCCGCGACCACGCCGCGCATCAGGCTGCCATCACAAACGGGTTTGCCGTCTTGGGTTAGCCGCTGTGACATATAGCCCTCAACACCATCGTCGATGATCCAGTGCTGGCAGCCATTGGGATCAACCCAGATGCCGGCCTGCAATTGGGTCAGCTCTTTGGAATCAATGCCCCTGTCTATTGTCAGGTTTTGCATGACGCCGCCTTCGCAGGCCATAAGAATCGCGCTTGCGGTCACCATAAGGCATGCGGTCTTGGTCATGACAGTCACCTCAGCGGACGCACAGGATTTTGACGCGCCGGTTCAACGCCCGCCCGGCGACTGTGCTGTTGGAGGCTCTGGGATGCCCTTCACCAAGGGCGCGGACCTGATGAATTTTCGCGCCGACGTTCCGGCCGACCGTAGCCACGGCTTCGGCGCGCCGCTGTGACAGGGCGACATTATGGGCAACCGAGGCGCGGCTGTCGGTGTGACCGTCTATTACGAATGTGCGGCGGCGGCCGTTGCGGAAGAAGTTTTCCAGCGCCTCAACAGCCGATCCCACCAGCTTGGCGCTGTCAGAGGCAAAATCATATCGGCCAGCAACAAACCGCAGGTGCGCGGACCGTCCGGATCGCGACCGCAGACGGGCCGGCCATTAGGCAGGACGACCGGGCTCATGAAGCCCTCAAAACGATCATCCATCGCCCAATGTTCGCAACCATCGGGGTCAATCCAGATACCGGGGATCAGCAGCTCGCCGTCGCCGTTATTGGCGTTGCTTTGGGCGGACGCACTGGCGAACAGACCCGCAGCCAGGGCTGCGAACAGAAACAACATCCTTGCCAGCACTGCAACTCGCAAACAGAACAAATGCTTACCTTTCACAAGCCGCGATATTTCCGGCCAAGGGCAGCGATCCAGATGCGCACCTATATTGCGCCAATTTTGCGGACAGCGGTTACAGCATAAATCTTTTTAGTCACCAATTGTCGCAAATAAGTCGCGCTCGGGCGAACTGTTTTGCCTATGACAACAATGCACCTGCCAGCGAGTTTGGCGCGCTGTCAGTAATGCGCACGCTCTGAACCCTGCCGATCATCGCATCGCGATCGTCGACATGGACCGCATGAAGATATTCCGACTTGCCGACAAGCTGACCCGGCAAGCGGCCTGCACGCTCAAACAAGACACTGACGTTTTGGCCGACCATGGTATCCAGATTGTGCCTTTGCTGATCGCCCAGCAAGGCCTGAAGCTGCTGCAGGCGCGCATCGGCTATGGCGGCCGGAACCAACGCACGCTCAGCAGCAGGCGTCCCCGGCCTGGGCGAATATTTGAACGAATAGGTCTGGCCATATCCAACCTCGCGCACGAGGCTCAGGGTGGCGTCAAAATCCTGATCGCTTTCACCGGGAAAACCGACGATGAAATCGCCAGAGATCATGATGTCGGGCCGCACCGCTCGAATGCGCTCAATAAGCCGAATGTATTGTTCAGCCGTGTGTTTTCGGTTCATCAATTTGAGAATTCGATCACTGCCTGACTGAACCGGCAGATGCAGATAGGGCATCAGCTTGTCAACCTCGCCGTAAGTGGCGATCAGGTCGTCGTGCATGTCGTTTGGATGGCTTGTAGTGAAGCGGATGCGGTGCAGGTTTTCGATGCCTGCCAATTCACGGATAAGGCGCGCCAGTGACCAGTCCGCGCCGTCAGTCCCGACGCCATGATAGGCATTCACATTCTGGCCGAGCAGGGTAATCTCAACAACGCCGCATTCAACCAGCGCTTGCGCCTCGGCAACAATTCTGGCCGCGGGGCGGCTGACCTCGGCACCGCGCGTATAGGGCACGACGCAAAAGGCGCAGAATTTGTCGCACCCCTCCTGCACCGTCAAAAATGCCGTCGGTCCGCGTTTGATCCTGGGACGCTTAACCAGATGTTCGAACTTGTCCTCGCTCGGAAAATCGGTGTCGAGCGCTTTGACGCCGCCGTCAGTCGCTGCCACAAGTTCGGGCAGGCGGTGATAGCTCTGCGGTCCAACCACCAGATCGACCATCGGCTGGCGACGCATGATCTCTTCGCCTTCGGCCTGGGCCACGCATCCCGCAACACCGATTTTCAGATCTGGATTTGCAGCCTTGAGAGATTTGTACCGGCCAAGCTCCGAGTACACTTTCTCCGCCGCTTTTTCCCTTATATGACAAGAGTTTAGCAGAATCATATCGGCATCGTTAGGGGTCGGCGTCTCGGTGTAATCCGCCGCGCCGAGCGCCTCGACCATCCGTTCGCTGTCGTAGACATTCATCTGACAGCCGTAGGTTTTGATATAGAGCTTTTTGGTCATCTGCCTATCAAGCCTATCACAAGCTTGTGCCACTATCGCTTATCGATCGGCCCTGCAACGCTTGCAATTCTTGAAATTCATGGGATTTTCACAATTGTTCAGGCAGGAAACCCGAAGGCCCATGCGTTACGCTTCGATCAACGATTTTCTGTCGGGCAGTTCCGGTAGCCTGGCTCAGGGCCCGGTGGCGGTAGTGCTGGCCGAAGACCTGGTCGAAGTGGACAGCACCGTGCGTCACCACCAGTCGCTTGGCTTTGACATCGTCGTCTTGTTTGCGCCGGTGCAACTTGATCTTCCCGCTTCACTGGAAAAAACCATCCACCGGATCGACTTTGATTTCAGCCAGGATCAGGCCCCGCTCAACGCCGTCAATGCGCTGATCAAAGCGGCACCGGGAACCTGGTTTCATTACGCCTATAACGCGGAATATCTGTTCTTTCCGTTCTGTGAAAACCGGACCATCAAGGAAATGCTGGCCTTCCATACCGAGGAACGGCGCGACGCCGTGCTGGCCTATGTCATTGACCTTTATGCCGACGATCTGACCGAGTATCCGATGGCCGTCTCGCTGGACGAGGCTTATCTGGACAGATCGGGTTATTATGCGCTTGCGCGCCCCGATGCGCATAATCATCCGCGCGAAAGGCAGCTCAATTTTTTCGGCGGCCTGCGGTGGCGGTTTGAGGAGCATATTCCCGACGCCAACCGTCGTATAGATCGCATCGCCCTGTTCCGCGCCAAGCCCGGATTGGAACTGCGCGCCGACCACACATTCAATGACGAGGAATACAACACCTACGCCTGCCCCTGGCACCACAATATCACCGTGGCTCTTACCTCATTTCGCACCGCGAAAGCGCTCAAAACAAACTCTGGCTCGACCTTCGATATCACCACGTTCAAGTGGCACAATTCGGTCCCGTTTGAGTGGCACTCGCAACAATTGCTGGAACTTGGCCTGATGGAACCCGGTCAGTGGTTCTGAGCTAATCCACGACTTTCCCAAAAATCGAAACAAATTGTAGCGCACGCAATTCTATTCGCGCCATAAAGAGGCCGCTATTGTTTTCGGGCCGCATTGCGATTGA
The DNA here is from genome assembly GCA_965216135.1 of Paracoccaceae bacterium. Taxonomy (GTDB): domain Bacteria; phylum Pseudomonadota; class Alphaproteobacteria; order Rhodobacterales; family Rhodobacteraceae; genus CBDCFL01. The sequence continues at coordinate 733,059 of CBDCFL010000024.1, read as the reverse complement.
CTCGCCGGCAAGGAATTTTGGGGGAAAGATGGCGATTTTATCCGTGGCCGCAGCAATATTGTTATGTGCTGTGATGGCAAACGTCCTGCGACCGGTTACCACCAGCCAGCAAAACATTCAGCTCGTCGGCTTTGACGGGGCAGGCCTTATTTTGGTCTTCGTCATTTACGTCGCAGCGGCGGCATTTCTCGGCGACACATTCGCCATTTCGCTGATCGCTGCATTTCTGCTGCATGAAGGCGGCCACGTTCTGGCCAACCGAATGCTGAACCGCGGCACCAGCCGGTTTCGGATGGTGCCCCTGCTTGCGGGCCAGCAGGTCTGCGAGACCCCGTTTCGCAGCGAGGGCGCGGCCTTTTTCGTGGCCCTGATGGGCACCGGGTTTAGCCTGGCACCCATGTCGCTGGCCTTCGCCCTGGCGCTGTTGCTGCGATCGACGGGGCCTGAACTGGCTGATTTTCTCATCGTATTCGGCGCCACGATCGGGGCCGTGAATTTCCTGGCCTTGCTTCCCTTCAGACCGCTTGATGGCGGGCGCTGCGCGGCTATTGCGGCGCGAAACTTCTGGCCCGCCCTTGCACCGAGTTACACGATTTTCATGATCGCGGCGTTTATGACGGCCGGGGTCAAAAACGGTTCGGTTGCATTGCTGGCTCTTGCTGCGTTCGGGCTGCAAAGTCTTATCCGCAAACCCGGCCGACCGCTTGTGCCAATGGGCGCGAGCACCGGGTTGATCGGACTGGCGGCCTATACCTTCACTCTGGCCGCACATTTCACCGCAGGCTGGCTCTTGTTCGACCTGGTGGTCTGAGGCTGGCGGTAATTTCGGCTTTTCACCAATCACCGGTCATGCGACTCTGGCTGCGAAATTCCGCACAGGGTGATGCAATTGACGATAACGACCTGCGTATTTGATGCTTACGGAACGCTGTTTGATGTCAGCGCTGCGGCGCGGCAGGCGGCGGGCGAACCGGGAGGCGAGGCGCTGGCCGCCCATTGGACCAAGATCGCCGCCGACTGGCGCACCAAACAGTTGCAATACACCTGGCTGCGCGCGGTCATGGATGCCCATGTCGATTTCTGGACGGTCACCCAAAATGGCCTGGACTGGGCGCTTGAAGCAAGCGGGGTGGCGGGCGATGCGGCGCTGCGCGCGCGCCTTTTGGCGCTCTACTGGGAGCTTTCGGCCTACCCGGAAGTACCCGGTATGCTGGCAAAGTTAAAATCGGGCGGGCTTGCCACGGCCATATTGTCGAACGGCTCGCCCAAGATGCTGGAAGGTGCGGCCAAATCTGCCGGCATCGGGGAGTATCTCGACGATATTCTATCGGTCGAAAGCGTGCGCGTTTTCAAGCCCGATGCGCGCGTTTACGGCCTGGTCGGCGCGCGGTTTGGAGCCACGCCCGATCAGGTGCTGTTTGTTTCGTCTAACGGCTGGGATGCGGCGGCGGCGGCGGCCTTTGGTTTTCAGACTGTCTGGGTCAATCGCGCCAGCGAACCTATTGATAGATTAACCGCAAAGCCTGCCCATGTGCTGGACGATCTGTCCGGGATACCTGCGTTGGCGGCGCGCTTGTGAGCGCGTATTTTGCCAGCGCTGACGGTCTGCGCCTGGCCTATCACGACGGCGGTCCGCGCGATGGGTTGCCGGTTCTTTGTCTTGCGGGGCTGACGCGCAACAGCGGCGATTTTGAATACCTCGCTGCGCATCTGGCGCATGTCCGGCTTATCGCCATGGATTATCGCGGGCGCGGCGCGTCTGATTGGGCCAGCGATTGCCAATCCTATTGCATCCCGACCGAAGCCAGGGATGTTCTGGCGCTGCTGGACCATCTGGAAATTGCCCGCACAGCAATCATCGGAACGTCGCGCGGCGGCTTGATTGCTATGACGCTTGCGGCACTGGCCAAGGAGCGTCTGATCGGCACCCTTCTCAACGACGTTGGCCCGGTGGTCGAGGCTGATGGCCTTACGCATATCCAGGGTTATCTGGGTAAGCGGCCCGAATTTGCTACCCAGGCCGAATTTGCCGCCGCCAAGCCGGCCCTCATGCCCGGGTTTGCCAATGTCCCCGCCACACGCTGGGCCGCAGAAGTGGCGCATCAGACCATCCAGGGCTGCGATGGGCTGCATTTGACTTATGACCCGGCGCTGCGCACCGCATTCTTGGCCGCATCAGCACATCCTGCACCGGACCTGTGGCCGTTTTTTGACGGTCTTGACGGGCTGCCCCTGGCCCTGATCCGGGGCGCAAATTCCAACATCCTGTCGCCGGATACGGCCGCCGAAATGCGGCGACGACGCCCGGATATGGGTTTCGCCGAGATCCCCGACCGGGGCCATGCACCGTTTCTGGACGAACCTGCGGCGCTTGCCGCCATCAACACCTGGATCAGCCAATGCCGATCAGCATTCGAGATATAGAGGCCGCCGCGACCCGCCTGACGGGCGTAGTCCGCCGCACGCCGCTGCTGAATTCGCCGTTTCTCGACGAGATCGCGGGTCGGCGCATCTTCGTAAAAGCCGAGTGCCTGCAGCACACCGGATCGTTCAAATTCCGCGGCGGCTGGTCGGCGGTCTCGGCCCTGCCACCCGACCGGCGCAAACGCGGCGTCATCGCTTTTTCGTCCGGCAATCATGCCCAGGGCGTGGCCCATGCCGCTGCCTTGCATGGCGTTCCCAGCGTTATCGTGATGCCCCGCGACGCGCCCACCCAGAAGATCGACAATACCCGCGCCTTTGGGGCCGATGTCATCCTCTACGATCGTGACCGCGAAGATCGCGACCAGATCGGCGCAGAGCTGGCGGCGGAGCGCGGCCTGACCCTGATCAAACCGTTTGACGAACCGACGGTTATCGCCGGCCAGGGCACAACCGGGCTTGAGATTGCAGAGCAGGTCGCCGCACACGGCATTGAAACGGCTGATGTTGTCATCTGTTGTGGCGGCGGCGGGCTGACATCGGGCGCAGCACTTGCGTTAGAGGCCAAAGCACCGGGTCTCAGACCACGAACCGCCGAACCGGAAGGCTTTGACGATGTGGCCCGCTCGCTTGCCGCTGGTGCGATCCAGCGCAACAACCGGATGTCCGGCTCGATCTGTGACGCCATCCTGGCCCCGCAGCCCGGCGATCTCACATTCCCGATCATGAAACGCCTTTGCGGCCCCGGTCTGGTGACCAGCGACGACGATTGTCTGCGCGCCATGGTGCTGGCGTTTACCCGGCTGAAAATCGTACTCGAACCCGGCGGCGCGGTGTCACTGGCAGCAGCATTGTTCCAACCTGAGAAATTTGAAACTGACACTGTGATTTGCGTCGCCACCGGTGGTAATGTGGGCCCGAAGTTATTCGCAGATGCGCTTGAAAAGTATGGATAGTCCCGCATGACCCGTTTCACCATCGCCTCTTTCAACGTCAAGAACCTGATCGGCCCGGACAAGGAATATTACGAATTCCAAACCTACACGCCCGAGGAATATGCCTGGAAAAAGGATTGGATGGCCGACCAGATCCTGACGATGGATGCCGATGTCATTGGATTTCAGGAGATATTCGAGGAACAGGCGCTCACGGATGTGATTGCCGAAGCTGATCGGCGCGGACGCGAACTGAACGATGCGGCGATCCCGGATCAAACCAAAAGCTACCGCAAAAAGGCGATATTCCGCAAACTCGCCTACGCGCCGTATTCGGACGCCGCGCTCGCCTTTGCGCCCAATTCGGCCGATACCGGTGAGCCGGGGCACCGCCGCCCCGGTCTTGCGGTATTGTCGCGGCTTGGATTTGTCGGCGCGCCAGAGGTGCTGCAAGACCTCGACGAACCGCTCATCATCCCGTTTCCGAAATTGCGCGGTATCGAAGGCGACGCGGGCAGCTACACGCTGACCCGCCTGTCGCGCCCGATGCTGAAGGTGCGTATTCCGGTCGGCGATCAGACAATCACCGTTATCAACTGTCACCTAAAATCAAAGCTGGGCGAATATATCACCCCGCCAAACGCCGATTTCGCGCCAGAGGCCGACCTGACCCACTATGACCCGCTGGGCCGCGCCTTGGGCAGCTTGCGCTCGGCCCTGCGCCGCATGGCTGAGGCTTATGCGCTGCGCCGCGAAATCGTCGCCGAGCTGAACGCAGGCCACCCGGTGATGGTGATGGGCGATTTCAATGACGGCGAACACGCGGTCAGTTCGGAGATCATCGCCGGAGAGGTGCCATTCAAGAATTATTCCTGGATGCTGCGTCACGACGCCTCTCACCAGAATGATCGCTACAAAAAGGACGAAAATATCCAGATCAGCGGCGCGATCACCAAATTACGTCTGCACTCGGCTGAAAAGCTGTTTGTCAAGAAATCGTTGCGCGATATGGTCTTCACTTCGGCCTTTGGCGGCATTTACGAAAGTATCGACCAGATTTATCTCTCGCATCATTTCCTTGCCGACAATCCCGACCGGATCGGCGAAATGGAGTATTTTTCGGTGCTGAATGATCATATAACCGACGGCTCGCATCCCGAAGCCCCTTACAACAAGCTGGCCAGCGATCACGGCCAGATCATCGCCCATATCCGGCTGCGCGGGGACAATAATTGAGCGGGCACGACGCATCAGGTCCGCCGCGCCGATGAAAACCCAGGTCTGCATCATCGGCGGTGGTCCATCGGGGCTTTTGCTCGGCCAGCTTTTACACCTGCGCGGCATCGACACAATGATCATCGAGCGCCAGAGCAAAGCCCATGTGCTGGCCCGTATTCGCGCCGGCGTGCTGGAAACCGGAATGGCCGAATTGCTGCGCGAGGCCGGGGCAGGCGAGCGGATGGACCGCGAAGGTCTTATTCATGACGGCATCGCAATCAGTGCCGGGACCGACATCGAATTTCGTATTGACCTGCAGGCGCTGGCCAATTCGCATTTGCTTGTCTACGGGCAAACCGAGTTGACCCATGATCTTTACGAGGCGCGCGAAGCAGTTGGTGCGCCTTGCATATTTCAGGCCGCGGATGTCGCCATCCACGCAGCAGAAACCGAGGCACCGCATGTGACGTTCACGCATGAGGGCCAAAATAGTCGGATCGACTGCGATTTTGTCGCCGGATGTGACGGATTTCACGGGGTTTGCCGCCCGACGATCCCAAATTCGATCCGCCGCGAGTATGAAAAGGTCTATCCGTTCGGCTGGCTTGGCATCTTGTGCGAAACGCCGCCGGTCAGCGATGAAATCCTCTATGCCAGCTCGCCCCGTGGCTTTGCTCTGTGCTCAATGCGCAATAAAAACCTCAGCCGCTATTACATCCAATGCGACCTTGCCGATCACTCAGAAGACTGGTCCGACGATGCATTTTGGCAGGAATTCACCCGCCGCATTCCCGCTGCCACCGCCGCGAGGCTGATCACCGGTGCGTCGATTGAAAAATCCATCGCGCCGCTGCGCTCTTTTGTCTGCGAGCCGATGCAATATGGCCGCCTGTTTCTGTGCGGCGATGCCGCCCATATCGTGCCGCCGACCGGGGCCAAGGGGCTGAACACCGCAGCCTCGGATGTGCATTATCTGCATCAGGCGCTCGCGGACTATTACTCAGGCGGCGACGCCTCCGGTTTGGACTCCTATTCGGGGCGCGCGCTGGCCCGTGTCTGGAAGGCCGAGCGGTTCATACCACCGAGCGGAATGCCTGACTCACGTTGGGGATTCCCAAGCGGTCCGATCTCTGACTCAATGTGGTGAACCAATGAGGTTCGCCATGGCAGCGCCTATCGACTTACGGAACGATTTTGACAGCGTCTCACTGCGGCGCCTCGCGAAGAGGACCAGGGACGCGACCCAGAGCCGTCGTCTGCTGGCGTTGGCCGAGGTCTACGATGGTGGCAGCAGGACGGATGCGTCGCGGATCGGCGGCGTCGGTCTGCAGATCATTCGCGACTGGGTGCTGCGCTTCAACGCCCGCGGACCGGACGGGCTGGTCGATGGGAAGTCACCGGGCGCACCCTCGAAGCTCAACGCCGATCACCGCCGCGCACTGGCGGAGGTTGTTGAGGCCGGCCCGGTCCCGGCGGTGGACGGCGTCGTGCGCTGGCGGCGCAAGGACCTGGCGCGGTGGCTCTTGGAGACGTTCGCCATCTCGCTCGACGAGACCACGGTCGGGCGCGAGTTGAAGGCGCTCGGCTTCGCCAAGACCTCGGCGCGGCCGCGCCACTACGCGCAAAACGAGCTGGCCGTCGAGGCTTTTAAAAAAAACTTCCCCGCGAACTGGCGAAGATCCGGGCGAGGCTCCCGAAAGGCGTCGAGATAGAGCTGTGGTGGCAAGATGAAGCCCGCATCGGCCAGAAGAATAAGCTCACACGCCGATGGGCCAGACGTGGCACGCGCCCGCGGGCGCCCCGCGACCAGCGCACCGAATGGGCCTATATCTTCGGCGCGATCTGTCCCGCGAAGGGGAAAGGCGCCGGGCTGGTCATGCCCTGGTGCGACACCGACGCCATGGCGGCGCACCTCATCGAGATCAGTGCCGCCGTCGATCCCGGCGCCCATGCGGTGCTGATCGTCGATCAGGCCGGTTGGCACTTGACGCCCAAGCTGGCGATCCCCGACAACATCACCGTCCTGGCGCTGCCGCCACGATCGCCCGAGTTGAACCCGGTGGAGAATGTCTGGCAATTCATGCGCGACAACTGGTTGTCGAACCGGATCTTCAAATCCTACGAAGACATCGTCGCGCTGTGCTGCCAAGCCTGGAACAACCTCATCGACCAACCATGGAAGATCATGTCCCTCGGCATGCGCAAATGGGCGCATGGGTTCTGATCAATGACCGTTGGTATCAGCTGGTGGATGACCACGCTTTTGCACCGCTTTCCGGGTCAGAGCGGGTTTGATCAGCATATGCAGCGCGCCGAGCTGGAATTTCTGGCCGAAAACCAAGCCGCGCAAAAGGTTCTGGCCGAAAATTACGTGGGCCTGCCGTATTGAGCTAACCTGTCGCCGCGCGCGCATCGGCTGACGGCAATAGCGCGCCGGCGCATTTGCAACCGGGACATGGCTGCTTATACCACCGAGCGGAATGCCTGATACCAGCGGCATTTAACATTGACCGATATGGGCCCATTTTCGCATTCCGATTGATGTGATGGTTTCGGGCTGTGCGATGAGCTTTTTCCAAGCTTCGCATCCAGCATCGACGATGGCATTGTAGTCTTCGAACACGCGGTTGGAGAGCCAATTGGCGCGCAAGTACTGCCAATATTTTCCACCGGGTTCAGTTCCGGAGCGCGCGATTCTTCGGGACTTTGAGTTTGCCGGTGGTGTGCCATGGCCCGATCCATCAGCGCATGGGCCTTTCGGGCGACGTGGCGGCTGATCTCGTCGAGATGCATCTGCATGGCTTGCGCGTCCGCCCAAGGCAGCATGAGCGCCGCCCCCTTGCCGTGAGCACAGATGGCGCCGAACAGATAGGCGTTGTGATAGCGCTGATCGGCCGGCTGCGGGGGCGCGTGCCCTTTCTCGCCCACAGGCGCGTCAATTCTTCTGGCCAAGGCGTGCTTCGTCCTGGAACCAGGGCGTTCCCGCTGGCAGGTCAGCTATATGCACCTGGAGCGTGTCGGCGAAGTTTTTTTTAAACGCCTCGATGATCCGCTCTGCCTGGGATGCGCCGAGGTCTACGATGGTGGCAGCAGGACGGATGCGTCGCGGATCGGCGGCGTCGGTCTGCAGATCATTCGCGACTGGGTGCTGCGCTTCAACGCCCGCGGACCGGACGGGCTGGTCGATGGGAAGTCACCGGGCGCACCCTCGAAGCTCAACGCCGATCACCGCCGCGCACTGGCGGAGGTTGTTGAGGCCGGCCCGGTCCCGGCGGTGGACGGCGTCGTGCGCTGGCGGCGCAAGGACCTGGCGCGGTGGCTCTTGGAGACGTTCGCCATCTCGCTCGACGAGACCACGGTCGGGCGCGAGTTGAAGGCGCTCGGCTTCGCCAAGATCTCGGCGCGGCCGCGCCACTACGCGCAAAACGAGCTGGCCGTCGAGGCTTTTAAAAAAAACTTCCCCGCCGAACTGGCGAAGATCCGGGCGAGGCTCCCGAAAGGCGTCGAGATAGAGCTGTGGTGGCAAGATGAAGCCCGCATCGGCCAGAAGAATAAGCTCACACGCCGATGGGCCAGACGTGGCACGCGCCCGCGGGTGCCCCGCGACCAGCGCACCGAATGGGCCTATATCTTCGGCGCGATCTGTCCCGCGAAGGGGAAAGGCGCCGGGCTGGTCATGCCCTGGTGCGACACCGACGCCATGGCGGCGCACCTCATCGAGATCAGTGCCGCCGTCGATCCCGGCGCCCATGCGGTGCTGATCGTCGATCAGGCCGGTTGGCACTTGACGCCCAAGCTGGCGATCCCCGACAACATCACCGTCCTGGCGCTGCCGCCACGATCGCCCGAGTTGAACCCGGTGGAGAATGTCTGGCAATTCATGCGCGACAACTAGGGCTTGTTGACGTTTAGGGATTCCCAAATCGGCTGATGACTGATTCAAGGTTGCAAACAGAGGAGAGCAGCCTTGATCCGCACAGTTCTGACCGACGCCCAATGGGCTGTCATCGCACCGCACTGCCTTGGCCGGGAATGCGACCCCGGTCGCACCGGCCCTGACCCGCGCCGGTTTGTCGAGGCAGTTCTCTGGATCTCGCGGACCGGATGCCCCTGGCGCGACCTGCCGGAAGAGTTCGGGCGCTGGAACAGCGTGTTCAAGCGCTTCCGAAGGTGGGTGAGGGCCGACGCTTTCTATCGTATGTTCAGGGTATTAGCCGAAGATGCAGACTTCGAATACACGATGATCGACGGTAGTATCGTCAAAGTCCACCGACACGGTCAGGGCGCAAAAGGGGGACTCAAAGCCAAGCCATCGGACGCTCTCGCGGCGGGATAACGACAAAGATCATGGCTCTGACGGACGCGCTCGGCAATCTGATCGACTTCCGCCTTCTGCCCGGTCAGGCGCATGACCTGCGGGGTACCGCCGCACTGATCGAGGGCCTCACCTGCGACCAGTTTCTCGCCGACCGTGCCTTCGACGCGAACTGGCTGCGCGAAGCGCTGACCAGTGCCGGGATCGAGCCGGTAATCCCTCCAAAATCAAACCGCCGCTTCCCGGCGGAGTTCGACCGCCACACCTACAAATGGCGTCACCTGGTCGAAAACTTCTTCGGAAAGCTGAAGGAATACAGAGGGATCGCAATGCGTTCCTGCAAAACAGATGACAGCTTCAAAGCATTCATCTCGCTTGCTGCAATCGTCATTCAAACACGATGAACGTCAACACCCCCTAGTTGTCGAACCGGATCTTCAAATCCTACGAAGACATCGTCGCGCTGTGCTGCCAAGCCTGGAACAACCTCATCGACCAACCATGGAAGATCATGTCCCTCGGCATGCGCAAATGGGCGCATGGGTTCTGATCAATGACCGTTGGTATTACTTGATATTTACGCCTGATTACCCTGCTTTCAAAGGCCGCCATGTCCGCTGTGGAATGCGCCAGTCAATGCCCTCCAGCAGCATCGCCAGTTGCGCCGACGTCAGGCAGACCTTGCCGTCTTTAGCGGCAGGCCAAACAAACCGGCCCCGTTCAAGACGCTTGGAAAACAGGCAGGCTCCCTGGCTGTCCCACCAGATAATTTTGAGCAAATCACCACGCCGCCCCCGAAACAAAAATAGATGGCCGGAAAACGGATCCTCTGCCAAAACCTGCTCGGCCTGTGCCGCCAGAGTATTGAAACCCCGCCGCATGTCTGTCACGCCCGCCGCCAGCCAGACCCGTGTGTTGCTTGGCACGGGGATCACGAAGAAAGCCCTTTCAACAAACGTGCCAACATATCCGCATCAAAACCGCCCTCGGCTATAATCCGGTGACCGTTGGATAGCTCGATCTCAATTCGGCCTGACGGAGTGCTGGTCACGGCTGGATCAACGCTGGCTGACGCTTCAATCCCGACTGGCAAAAATACAGGGCCGTCAGCTTCCGGCACAACATCCACGGCGGGAGCATACCGATCATCCTTCAGCCATTTGAATATCAGATTGGCATTCATCGCATACCGACGTGCAACCTGCGCAACCGAAACACCAGCCGCCGTCGTCTGAAAACAGATTGAACGCTTCACCCGCTCATCATCCGGCCAACGCCGCTTCTTCTGCTTCACAGCCATAGAGGGCCCCTAAGTGTCCACTATCAATGGTGGACACTAACCCATCAAAATCTGCGCCGTTAGGCGGGGCACACCGGACGCTTACTTTGCGTACGGCGAGCAAGATGACTCAAGCGTGTCATTGGGGTCTCTCGAACTTTTGGACCCACAGGCGCGTTTTGAGATACTATCAATTACAGCGAAAGCCATGGAATCCATGGGCGAAGGCGAAAGAGAGATTTGGTCATCTTTGCCTCATTCTTCGTTTGATGCGGTTATAATGACCCGCCATTTACCCGAGCGACAAACCACGAGGGCAACAAGAGCAACGTACCCAATCCTGTTTTTGCCGCATTTGGAGCCGACAAATTGGTTCAGTCAAAGATGGCAAAGCGAATGAAAATATTGACCAAGGATTCCGCGTATCATGGGAATGCTGGTGAGGCCAGCGCCTTTGTCGCTATAGGCGATAAGAAACTACGAGAGGACGGTGTGATCGCGCTGGTGCTACCACTCAGCGCTCTGGCTGGATCGGGGTGGGAAAAAGTGCGTCGGTTGGTCAGATTCGGATACTGCAATTTACAGGTCGTCACAATTACGGCGGGAAAAAGTGGAGACTCATCATTCTCGGCGGATACCGGAATGGCGGAGTGCCTGATTGTTGCGTCGAAGAAAGCTGGCGGAGCCAAACGCGGTAGATTTATTGTATTAAGAAGGACTCCATCATCTGAACTCGAAGGACGGTTAATCGCGAGAGAAGTCAACAAATTTGCTAACTCACGCACACTCAGGCGGCTGGAAGATGGTCCATTCGGCGGAAGCCCTATAAAACTTGGCAGCGATCTGATCGGAGAAGTTTTGGATGCTCCGGTGCCCGACAACGGGCCCTGGCCGGTTAGCAGAATTTCCGATTTATCTCTTGCTCAAGCAATGCACCAAATGGTGGACCACAGCAAACTGTGGCTTCCCGGAATGAATGAGTCAGATACGCTAGATATCGACATGTGCCGTCTGGGTGATCTTGCTAAATTCGGGCCTATTCACCGGGACATCAATGGAACTGAACGGCAAGGAAGTGTTCCGAGGGGGCCGTTCGATGTAGGTCAGATTCCAGCAGGGAACGAGCCGACCTATCCGGTGCTTTGGTCACATAACGCCAAAGCGGAACGCTCTTTTGTTGTAAATCCAGATTCCCAGGGTTCTGTTAGAGCCGGAGCGGACGATAGCGCCAAAAATATCATTCGAGAGCGGGTCAATAGAATATTTGAATCCGCAAGCCATTCGCATTTTAACTACGATTTTCAATACAACTCGCAATCTACTTGCGCGGTTTATACAGTTAATAAGTCAATCGGCGGGCGTGCCTGGCCTTCAGTAAAATTCGAGAATTCTCTAAGTGAAAAAGTTTTTGTTCTTTGGGCGAATACAACGCTCGGTCTGGCAACCCACTGGTGGAAAGCGAACAAAACTCAGGCGGGCCGTGGAACAATCACATTGAGCGCACTTCCTAATCTGCCGATTTTCGATTTCAAAAGCGTCGCTTCCGATACATTGGCCGGATGTGAGGAATTATTCGAAGAATTCAACACGAAACGATTCATGCCGATCAATGAAATTGATTCAGATGAAACCCGGCACCGGCTAGATGAGCGATTTTTTCACGAAATCCTAGGGTTTCCTTCAGAAATGCTATCGGATTCCGGCCCACTTGGCCTTTTTCGCAGAAAGTTTGGTGCTGAACCATCAATTCGAGGCGGCAAAAAAGTAAAGTGATTGTTACGGCTTTGAGTAAAGTGTGTCTCCGAAATTCGCGAGACTTGTCGCGATGCACTTAGGTCGGCGACAAATGTCTGTTCCCGGGCACTCCAACCAATGAGCCTACATCTGCAGCGAATTCACACTATCCGCCCTTCGGTCCGGTGGCCCGATTGGGTCCGAGGAAACGTTCAGCCGCGTCAAGCGCCCCTGCCAATGTTGCGCTTGGCCGGAAATGATGCCGACCGCATTTTGTATGCACGCAAGGTGCATAGGTTGCTGCACGCATTGTGCACGGTGATTTTAGCCTATGGTCGCCAATTTGTCGCCCTGCAGATCGGCACCGCTTGGCCCCTTCAGGCACCGTCGGCCTTGAGCGCATCAAAGCTGACCATGACATGCCTCTGATAATGCGTGCGCCCGGCAAGGCGTTGATAATATTGCTCGATAACCGGACGCTCCTTTCGTTCAATGTCCATATTGAACCAGCAATAAAGCACATGGCCCGCGACAATGTCGGCAAGGGTCAAATCCCGCCCCATAACAAAAGGATTTGCGCCGATCTGGTCTTGTAGGACATCCAGATCAGCCTCGAACCGGCTGATATCGTGGATTAATTTCGCCTCGTCGCATTTGATTGCGGGCGTTCTGACCCTTGCCCAGAAGATCGGCACGGTAAAGTTGCGCGAAATGATCAACTTGCTCCATTCCGCCCACTGATCAATCGGCGCGCGCCCCGCCGGATCGGCGGGCCAAAACGGCGCACTGCCGTAACGCGCCGACAAATAACGCAAAATTGCGCAGCTTTCCCACATCACCAGATCGCCATCGCGCAAGACCGGCACCAGCCCCAGCGGGTTCATCGCGCGAAATTCCGGCGTATCGGTACCGCCAAAGCGGTGACCGAAATCGAGACGCTCAACCTCAAGCCCAAGTTCCGCCGCGCCCCAACTGACCGCCTGAACATTGGAACTGTCGGCGCGCCCGTAGATGGTGATCATAGCCCTACCCATTTCATTTGGCCCACTCGATCCGACACCAGCCGCGCGGTCAAGGGATGTCGCATCCGCGCAAAAATCTACCGATTTGGAATGATCAAGCCCGCACGATGCCCTAACGTCCGCGAAAAAGCAGATCGAATCGGGAGGGCCGCAGATGCCGCTGGACATGAACCGTGAGGTTTTCATCACCTGCGCTGTCACCGGATCGGGGTCGTCCCAAGATAGCAGCCCGCATGTGCCGCGCAGCCCCGAAGCGATCGCCAACAGCGCCATTGCCGCGGCGCGCGCCGGGGCGGCGGTGGTTCATTGTCATGTGCGCGACCCCGAAACCGGTGCCCCGGCACGCGATTTACGTCTGTACCGCGAGGTTACCGATCGCGTGCGCGATGCGAATGTCGATGCGGTCCTGAACCTGACCGCGGGCATGGGCGGCGATATGGTGTTTGGTCCGTCTGCAGCCCCGTTACCGCTGTCGAACGCAACCGACATGGCCAGTGCCGGGGATCGCGTCGAACATATCGCCGAATGCCGCCCTGAAATTTGCACGCTCGATTGCGGCACGATGAATTTCGCCGAGGCCGATTACGTGATGACCAACACGCCGGGAATGCTGCAGGCTATGGGCGCGATGATGACCGAGTTGGGCGTCAAACCTGAAATCGAGGCCTTTGACACCGGCCATCTTTGGTTTGCCAAAAAACTGGTCGAAGACGGCACGCTGGACAGTCCTGCGCTGGTGCAACTTTGCATGGGCGTGCCCTGGGGCGCGCCGGATGATCTGCACACGTTCATGGCGATGGTGGCCAACGTGCCGCCCGACTGGACCTGGAGCGCGTTTTCGCTGGGCCGAAATGAGCTGCCCTATGTCGCACTGGCCGTGCTGGCGGGCGGCAACGTGCGCGTCGGGCTGGAGGACAACCTGTGGCTCGGCAAGGGCGAATTGGCGAAAAATGAGCAGCTGGTCGAGCGGGCGCGCGCGATCATCGAGGCGATGGGAGCGCGGGTGATCGGCGCGGAAGAAGTGCGCGCCAAGCTTGGCCTGACCAAACGGGCGCCGGTGTGAGTTAAAAGAGAGGGACAAGCATGCCTGCCTATGTCATCGGACAACTGAACATCAAAGACCCCGAAGCCTACAAGAGTTATCTCGCTGGCTTCATGCCGAGTTTCGAACGGCACGGCGGCGAACTTCGCGCCACGTCGAAACAGACAACCGAGGTGCTCGAAGGCCGCTGGGAGATGCCAAGGACCGTGATAATGCGGTTTCCGAGCGTCGAGAGTGCCAGAGCATGGCATTCCGATCCTAAATACCGGGAACTTGCGATAATCCGCCAAGCCACGGCGGACACTAACCTCGTCATTGTCGATGGTATGTGAGGGCGACGGCACATGTCAGCTCTGCGCGCGGTCATAACAGCAGGCGCAAGCGGCATTGGCCGCACCGTCGCCGAGCGCTTCCTCGCCAAAGGTGCGCAGGTGGCGATCAGCGACATCGACCCGGACGCGATTGCCGATTTTTCTCAGATATATCCCGCCGCAATTGCAGAAGTTGCGGATGTCACTGACGAGGCCCAAATGACCACCTTCCTCGCCCGCGTCGAGACTGATTTAGGCGGCGTTGATCTGGTCCATGCCAATGGCGGCATTGGCGGTCCGGCCGGCCTGATTGACGAGATCAGCTATGACGACTGGAGCGCGGTGCTGGAGGTCAACCTCACCGGCACCTATCTGACATGCCGCTGGGCCGCGCGTGTGATGCGCCAACAAGGCAGCGGCCTGATCGTGCTCATGTCCTCGACCGCCGGTCTGTTCGGCTATCCCTACCGCAGCGCCTATGCCACCGCCAAATGGGGGATCATCGGGCTGATGAAAACGCTGGCGATGGAACTTGGGTCGCACGGCGTGCGCGTCAATGCCATCTGCCCTGGCGCTGTCGAAGGCGACCGGATGGACCGGATCGTGGCTGGCGAAGCCGTCGCGCGCGCGATCAGTGAGCAGGAAGCGCGCGCCCAATATGTGGCCACCACCAGCCTGCGCACCTGGGTCAGCGCCGATGACATCGCCAATATGATCGAATTCCTGGCTTCGCCCGCAGGCGAAAAAATCTCTGGTCAAGCGCTGGCCGTCGACGGCCATACCGAGGCGATCCGATGACCAAAACAGCAGCCATCATTGGCGGCGGCGTCATCGGCGGCGGCTGGGCGGCGCGCTTTCTGCTGAACGGCTGGGACGTGCGCGTCTTTGACCCCGACCATGAAGCGCCCCGCAAGATCGCCGAGGTGCTCGACAACGCCCGCCACGCGCTGCCGATGATCTACGACACTGCCCTGCCGGGCGAGGGCGCGCTGAGCTTTTGCGAAACGCTCGAAGATGCGGTGACCGGCGTTGACTGGGTTCAGGAAAGCGTGCCCGAACGGCTGGAGATGAAACATCGGATTTATGCGCAGATACAGGCGCATGAGGCGGGTTCGGTCATCATCGCGTCGTCGACCTCAGGCTTCAAGCCGTCGCAATTGCAGCAAGGCGCAGCGCACCCAGTGGCGATCCTGGTCGCCCATCCGTTCAACCCTGTCTACCTGCTGCCGCTGGTCGAGCTGGTGCCGAGTGCCAAGACAGATCCGCAAATTATGGACGCTGCCAAGGACATACTGACCTCCGTCGGCCTTTACCCCCTGCATGTGCGCGCCGAGATTGACGCCCATATCGCCGATCGCTTCCTCGAAGCGGTCTGGCGCGAGGCGCTGTGGCTGGTGCGCGATGGGATCGCCACCACCGAAGAGATCGACGATGCCATCCGCTTTGGTTTTGGCCTGCGCTGGGCGCAAATGGGTCTGTTTGAAACCTATCGCGTGGCCGGAGGCGAGGCCGGAATGGCACATTTTATCGAGCAATTCGGCCCTTGCCTGAAATGGCCCTGGACCAGATTGACGGACGTGCCGGAGTTGACCGACGCGCTGGTTCAAACCATCGCCGACCAGTCGGATGCCCAATCGGGCATGCACACCGTTCGCCAACTGGAACGCATCCGCGACGATAACCTCGTCTCGATACTGCGCGCGCTAAAAGGCCGCGGGCAGGCTGCGGGCGCTCTGATAGGCGGGCATGAGGCGACCCTGACCCCCGACCGCGCCGCGCCATTTGCGCGCCAGCCTATTGAAACTGTCCGCCGCACCGTGCCCGTCGATTGGACCGACTATAATAACCACATGAACGAGGCCCGATATGGCCAGGTCTGGTCGGATGCGGCGGACGACATCATGATCCGGCTGGGCGCCGATGCGGCCTATATCGACAGCGGTTTGTCCTATTTCACCGTCGATACGCACACCGTTTTCATCGCCGAGGCCCATGCCGCCCAGCCATTTCATGTACTGACCACGTGCTTGCTTGGCCAGGGCAAAAAGCTGAAGCTCTATCACAAAATGCGCGCCCAAGACGGCACCGCGCTGGCGACCTGCGAACAATTGTTGCTGCATGTCAGCCTGACCACGCGCAAAACCTGCGAGCCGACCGGCCGGGTGCTGGAACGCACCGCTGAGTTAGCCAAAGCCCACAAAAATATTCCTGATCCGAGCGCGAAATGATGATAAACTGAGCCATTGATCAACATTCATTGGGGACAACCGAATGAAAACCGCGCTATGTGAAAAACTGGGAATGGAGGTGCCGATCTTTCAGGCCGCCATCGGCGGCATTTCCTGCCCCGAACTGGCCGCCGCCGTGTCCAATGCGGGCGGCATGGGTGCGATTGCCATGACCGGTTGGGGGCGCGAGGGCACCGCAGAACGCCTGAATGAGGGCCGCAAGCGCACCAACCACGGATTTGTCGCCAACCTCTTGCTGCCTTATGACATCGAGGCCGAGCTGGATTCGATCCTTGCCAACCCACCCAAGATCGTCTCGCTCTTCTGGGGCGACATCGCTCCTTATGAAAAGCGCATCCATGATGCCGGGTCACAGCTGATGATCACCGTCGGCAGCGTTGAAGAAGCCCGCGATGCGGCAGCCAAAGGTGCCGACATCATCGTCGCCCAGGGCTGGGAGGCCGGCGGTCACGTGCGCGGCACCACCGCAACCCTGCCGCTGATCCCGCAGGTCGTGGACGCGGTCGATCCGATCCCGGTGGTCGCGGCGGGCGGCATCGCCGACGGGCGCGGGTTGGCAGCGATTTTGTGCCTCGGCGCGCAGGCCGCCTGGGTCGGCACGCGGTTTCTGGGTGCCACAGAGGCCGACGCCCATCCCGATTACCGCGCCCGCGTGTTCGCCGCCAGCGCGTCCGACACCTATTATTCCGACCTGTTCGACAGTGGCTGGCCCGATGCGCCGGGCCGGGTGATCCGCAACAAGACGGTAGATGCGTGGGAAGCCGCAGGCCGCCCTGCATCCGGTGATCGACCCGGCGAAGGCGACATCATCGTGACCAGCGGCGAAGGCTGGGAGGTCGAAAGATACGGTGCCTACGCCATGCGCAGCGGAATGTCGGGTGACATCGAGGCCGCCCCGCTTTGGGCCGGTCAGGGCGTTGGGTTGGTCACCAAAGAGCAGACCGCCAAAGAAATCATCGACGAAATGATGACCGAAGCCGAGGCCGCGCTTGGGAGATCAAAAGGATAGCGCATGGATTTTGCCCTGAGCGAAGAGCAGCGGATGATTGTCGAAACGACGCGGGCTTTCGTTGAGAAAGAGCTTTACCCGCATGAGGCCGAGGTCGAGGCCACCGGTCATCTGCGCATGGAGTTGATCAAAGAGCTTCAGGCCAAGGCGATCGCCGCGGGCCTTTATGCGGCCAACATGCCCGAAGACGTGGGCGGGGCGGGACTGGAGACGCTCACCTGGCTGATGTACGAAAAAGAACTCGGTCGGGCCAATTACGCGCTGCACTGGACCTGTGTGGCGCGGCCCTCGAATATCCTGTTGGCGGGAACGGGCGAGCAGAGGGAACGCTATCTATACCCCTGTATTCGTGGTGAGAAATGGGATTGCCTGGCGATGACGGAACCCGGCGCCGGGTCCGATCTGCGCGGCATGAGCGCCACCGCGCGCGCGGATGGGGATGATTTCATTTTGAGCGGCACCAAGCATTTCATTTCCCACGCCGACATCGCCGATTTCGCCATAGCCTTCATGGCGACCGGCGAGGAAGACGCCCCGCGCGGACCGAAAAAACTGATCACCGCGTTTTTCGTGGACATGGGCACGCCCGGGTTCTCGGTGCGCGACGGATACAAGAATGTCAGCCATCGCGGTTACACCAATTCGATACTCGAATTCGACAACTGCCGCCTGCCGAATTCACAGATGCTGGGCGACTTGCACAAAGGGTTCGATCTGGCCAAGGACTGGCTGGGCGCCACCCGTCTGCAGGTTGCCGCCACCTGCCTGGGCCGGGCCGAGCGCGCCTTTGATCATGCGCTGAAATATGCCGCCGAGCGCAAGCAGTTCGGCCAGCAGATCGGCAAGTTTCAGGGCGTGTCCTTCAAGCTCGCCGATATGGCGGTGGCACTGAAAGCCGCCAACCTGCTGACCTGGGAAGCGGGTTGGAAATACGACCAGGGCAGCGTGACCGAGGCCGATATGTCGATGGCCAAACTGCATGCCACCGAAACGCTCGCCTATATCGCCGATGAAGCCATCCAGATCCACGGCGGCATGGGTCTGATGGATGACTTACCACTGGAACGCATCTGGCGCGATGCCCGTGTCGAACGCATCTGGGAAGGCACATCCGAAATTCTGCGCCACATCATCAGCCGCGATCTGTTGCGGCCACTGGGGGGCTGAGTATTTATGAATAGAAGAAGCAGGATGCCTTCTGCCCCTGGCGGATTGCGCCGCTCATCCGGGACAGAAGGGCTTCTCCTTTTACGGCCATCGGCTCTCCAGCCTGTACCGCAGACCAGACCCATAAAAAGTTTACTAAAATTTCGTTTCTTTTTTTCACAAATACTCCTGCTGGAGGCTCCCGATCCCACCGCCAGCACCGGAACCGGGCGATGAGCGCGAGGCTCGACCGGCTGCTGCGCCCGCAATCCATCGCCGTGATCGGCGGTGGCAGGTGGTGTGAAAATGTCATCCGGCAGGCGCGCCTATTTGGATATGACGGGCAAATCTGGCCGGTTCATCCCACAAAGCCCGCGGTCGCGAGCGTGGCGGCGTTTGCGCATATCGGCGATCTGCCCGGCGCACCAGATGCGGCGTTTGTCGGGATCAACCGGAGCGCAACAATCGGCGCTGTGGGCGAACTCGCAAGGCGCGGGGCCGGCGGAGCAGTGTGTTTTGCCAGCGGATTTCTGGAAGCACAGCCGCAAGCCGGCGATGGTGGCGAATTGCAAGAACAGCTTCTGCAGGCCGCTGGTGACATGCCGATCCTGGGGCCAAACTGTTACGGGTTTATCAATTACCTTGACGGTGCCCTGCTTTGGCCCGATCAGCACGGTGGCGTAAGGGTCGAAAAGGGCGTCGCGATTGTCACCCAAAGTTCCAATATCGCCATCAACATCACCATGCAGGCGCGTGCCCTGCCGCTGGCCTATATCGTCACCGCAGGCAATCAGGCACAGAACACCATCTCTGATATTGGCGCGGCGCTTCTGGCCGACCCCCGCGTCACAGCCCTTGGTCTGCATATCGAAGGCATCGGCGATCTGGCGGCATTTGAAGCCCTGGCGGCAGCCGCCCATGGCCTGCGCAAGCCTGTCATCGTTCTGAAGGTTGGCAAAAGCGGGCCGGCGCGTGCCGCCACGATCACCCATACTGCCTCGATGGCGGGCGACGAGGCGGCGGCAGATGCGTTGTTTCGCCGCCTGGGCCTGGGGCGCGCCAGTTCGCTCGCGGCCTTTCTCGAAGCGCTGAAACTGGCGCATGTTACCGGGCCGCTGGCGTCCAACCGGATCGCATCGATGTCGTGTTCGGGTGGAGAGGCCAGCCTTGTAGCGGATTGTGCAGAGCCGCACGGCCTGCGGTTTCCACCGCTTGATCAACGCCAGAAGGATACGCTAAGCGAGATACTGGGGCCGATGGTCCGCCTTGCCAACCCGCTGGATTACAACACTTATATCTGGGGCGACCGCGACAAGTTGGCCGCCACATTTGGCGCCATGATGCAGGGCGAACTGGCGATCGGCGTGGTGATCCTTGATTTTCCGCGCGCTGACCGCTGCAACGATGCCGATTGGGCGCACGCCGTTGCCGCCTGTCAACGCGCGGCCGAGGTGAGCGGCAAGCCGATGGCGATCCTGGCCTCGATGAGCGAGACCATGCCTGAGGTCTGGGCGCAGCGCATAATCGACTGCGGGCTGCTCGCGCTCGGCGGTATGGATGAGGGGTTGGAGGCGCTGGCCATCGGCGCGCGCCTGGGTGAATTTTCCGGCATCGCCGCGCCGGTCATGAAACCACGCGCAACCGGCAAGACGATTACTATCGGGGAAGCGCAGGCCAAACAGATGCTGGCCCGGCACGGGTTGGTCGTGCCGCGCTCAAAAATCGCCGATACACCTCAAAGAGCCGGTCAGGCAGCCGAAGAGCTAGGGTACCCCGTGGTCCTGAAAGCGATCGGTCTGGCCCACAAGACCGAGGCGCGCGCGGTCAGAATTGGATTGGACAGCACCACCGCCGTACGCGACGCCGAAAGTGAACTGGACTCTGCCAGCTATCTGATCGAGGAAATGGTCGCCGGTGGTGTGGCTGAGGTGTTGATCGGGATCACCAGCGATCCGGCGCATGGGTATCTGCTGACACTCGGCGCGGGCGGCGATCTGACGGAAATACACGCCGACACCCGGCATTTGTTGGTGCCAGCCTCGCCAGCCGATATCGAGGCGGCGTTGATGGGCCTGCGGATGGCCCCGGTGCTGACGGGGTATCGCAGCAGGCCTGCGGCCGATATTGGTGCCATTGTCGATGCTGCGATGGCGGTGCAGGATTGTGTCGTCGCAGCAGCGGGTAAGATCGTGGAAGCAGAGGTTAACCCGCTGATCACCAAGCCGAGCGGCGCGGTCGCAGTCGACGCGCTGATCTGTATGGAGGAAGATGATGGCTGAAACGCCGCTGAAAATTGAGCGCCAGGGCGCGGTGATGATCGCCACGCTTGACCGGCCAAAGGCCAATGCGATTGACCTGGCCACCAGCCGGAACATGGGCGCAGCGTTTCGCGATTTCCGCGATGATCCGGACATGCGGGTGCTGGTGATCACCGGGGCGGGCGAGAAATTTTTCTGCCCCGGCTGGGACTTGAAGGCCGCAGCCGAGGGTGACGCCGTGGATGGCGATTACGGGGTTGGTGGATTTGGCGGATTGCAGGAACTGCCGGGCATGAACAAACCGGTGATCGCCGCGGTCAACGGCATTGCCTTTGGCGGGGGCCTGGAACTGGCGCTGGCGGCGGATATTATCCTTGCCGCTGATCACGCAACTTTTGCTTTGCCAGAGATAAATTCGGGCACAATCGCCGATGCGGCCAGCCTGAAACTGCCCAGGCGCATCCCCTATCACATCGCTTTGGATCTGCTTTTGACCGGGCGGAGGATGGACGCAGACGAGGCGCATCACTGGGGGCTGGTCAGCCGGATTATCCCACGAAAAGAGCTGATGGATCAGGCGCTTGAGCTGGCTCGTCAACTGGCCGCCGGCCCGCCGCTGGTGCAGGCGGCGATCAAAGAGGTCGTGCGCGAGAGCGAAGACATGAAATTTCAGGACGCGCTGAACAAGATCACCGGCAGCGAATTTCCAACGGTGAAAGCGCTTTATGGGTCACAAGACCAATTGGAAGGGGCGCGCGCATTTGCCGAGAAAAGAGCGCCCCTCTGGCAGGGGCGCTAGGACGTTTTCGCATGGTCTAAATCAATTTCGATGCTCTATGTGTTTGATTTTAACCGATATATTGCAATAATCAAACGGTCGACGCGGCACCCCGAATTGTCAAAACATCACCGCCCAGCGCCCGGGTTTCGACCAGCGCGAATTCGGGCGCATCGGCCAGTTTGCTAATGTCGAGAGCGCCGATCATCGGGTGGCCGTCGGCCCCCAGAGCCTTGCCCGCCGAATAGTGATAAATCTGGTCCACCAGCCCGGCCTGCAACAGCGATGCTGCCAGCGCACCGCCACCTTCGCAAAGGACGCGCGTCAGACCGGCGGTGCCCAAGGCCTGCAGCGCCGCAACCGGGTCGAGCCTTTTGTCGCTGCCAAGCCCCACGAGCAGGCACTGCGCGCCAAGATCGGTCCAGGCGCTGACCAGCGCGCGGTCAGCCTGTTCGCCGTGCAAAATCCAAACCGGCACCTCGCCCGCAGTCACACCCAGCTTTCCGGTTAAGGGAAGGTCCAGGCCCTGCGACCAGATCACCCGCACCGGCTGGCGATCAACTCCTATGCCGCGCGCGGTTAATTCCGGATCATCGGTGCGCGCGGTGGTGCCACCGATCATGACCGCATCGTGGCGTGCGCGCAGGGCGTGAACCGACCGGCGCGCCAGTGGTCCGGTGATCCATTTACTCTCACCCGAGGCCGTGGCGATCCGCCCGTCAAGCGTTGCCGCGAGTTTCAGCGTCACCATCGGGCGGCCCGTTCGGACGCGGCTGAAAAAACCGGAATGCGATGCGTCGGCTTCCGGTTTCATCACGCCCTGCTGAACCTCGATCCCGGCTTTTCTGAGCATTTCCAGGCCTTTGCCATTGACCTTTGGGTCGGGATCCTCTGTTGCCGCCACCACCCGGGACACCCCGGCTGCGATCAGCGCATCGGCACATGGCGGCGTGCGACCATGGTGGGCGCAGGGTTCAAGAGTGACATAGGCGGTCGCGCCGAGAGCCAGATCGCCAGCGCGATCAAGTGCCACAACTTCGCCGTGACGGATGCTGTCGGGGTCGCTGACGCCGCGCCCGACAATCCTGCCGTCGCGGACGATGACGCATCCCACCGAGGGCCAGGGCCAGACCCGGCCCTGCCCGCGCGCGCCCAGGCCGAGTGCCAGCTTCATAAAGCGGGCATCGGCCGATTGGGTCACTCTTCGGCTTTGGTGGCGGGGCGCAATTCGGCAACGAATTTGTCGAAATCGTCGGCCGCCTGGAAGTTCTGGTAAACGCTGGCAAAACGGACAAAGGCGACGGTGTCGATGCGGGCCAGTGATTCCATCACGATCTCGCCGATCACTTTGGAGTTGATGTCGGTTTCGCCCATGCTTTCCAGACGCCGGACAATGCCGGAGATCATCTGATCAATCCGTTCGGGATCGATCGGGCGTTTCTGCATGGAAATGCGGATCGAGCGTTCCAGCTTGTCGCGGTCGAAGTCCTCGCGCTTGCCGTTGGACTTTATGACAACCAAATCACGGAGTTGCACGCGTTCGTAGGTGGTGAATCTGCCGCCGCAGGCCGGGCAAAAACGTCTGCGCCGGATGGCGACGTGGTCTTCGGCTGGACGGCTGTCTTTGACTTGAGTATCGACATTTCCGCAAAATGGGCAGCGCATTTCCTCTCCCTCGGTCCCCGACGCTTCTAATCCGCGAGTTTTATAGGTCAGCCGCGAGGGATTGGGTAGAGGGGAATTTCGGCTACCTGATATTGAGTGTCGGATATGTGTCGGACTCCTGTCGGACTCTTGCCGGACAAAGACATCAGCCGAGATGCGCCGCGACATCCCGGCGCAGCGGCCGGGTGCGGTGCTCAAACAGGTAAATCCCCTGCCAGGTTCCAAGCTGTATCTTGGCGTCGATCACCGGGATCGACAATTGCGTCGGCAGCATCGCGGCTTTGATATGGGCGGGCATGTCATCGGGGCCTTCGGCGGTATGGGTCAGATAGGACATGGCCGCGTCGTCGGCGGGCGGGACGAGCCGGTGGAAAAAGGCGGCCAGATCGTCCTGGACCCGTGGATCGGCGTTTTCCTGGATGACGAGGCTGGCCGAGGTGTGGCGGATGAACAGCGTCAGCAGCCCGTCGCCCCGGACCCAGGCGGCGACCTGATCGGTGAATTCGTAAAGACCTGGGCCGTTCGTTTGGATGGTGAACTTGGTGTGCATGTCAGTAATGGTAGCGGCATTGGATGATGACCAGTGCATTTTCGGTAACTTTGTAGACCAACCGATGCTGGCGGTTGATGCGCCGGGACCAGTAACCCGAGAAATCGCCCTTCAACAACTCTGGCTTGCCCGTCCCTTCAAAAGGATGGCGCTGGCATTCCTTGATCAGCGCATTGATCTTGCGCAAGATCGCTTTGTCTGCGGATTGCCAACGCACATAATGATCCCAGGCGACGGGATCGAAACTGACGATCATTCGTCTTCCATCGCCTCTAGCTCGGCCATGGTTTTTGTCACCATTTCACCGCGTTCGACGCGTGCAATCGCCTCGCGCAGGGCTTTGGCATTTGCAGGACTGGCGGTCAGATAGGCGGTCTCGTCCATTGCCTCGTAATCGTCGAGCGACAGGACGATGACCGGCTTGCCGCCGGAGCGGGTAACCAGCAGCGGCTCGTGATCGTCGTTCACCTTGTCCATCATCGCGGACAGGTTGGCGCGCAGTTCGGTTGAGGAGGTGTGTTTCATGGGGAGAGTATGTACGTGATTGTGTACGTTGTGTCAATGCTGCATCGCGCGCGAACTTTGCGCAAATCCGCTGCGGGTTCAAACACGAACTTGTAACTCCGGAGGCGTGTGCTTTGTGCTAAGATTTTTCCATCGGGCAAAACAAATTGCACATCGGGGCAGCGCGAACATTCAGCGAGAAGCACAAGATGAACCGCATGACGGCAAGCGATTTCGATCAGGAACTTCCTGATTTATACCAACGGCATCAATTTCTGACTCTGTGGGGATTCCCAAATCGGTTTTGATCTGATTCAAGGTTGGCAAAGGAGGATCGCCATGCCAGCCAGTGTTCCGCTTCGTCGCGACTTTGATGCCCGCCACCTTCGTAAACTCGCCAGCCGTTGCAAGGATGCCCGGCAGAGCCGCCGTCTGTTGTCTCTTGCGGCGGTCTACGATGGCATGCGCCGTGGAGAGGCCGCAAGGATCGGTGGGATGGATCGCCAAACCCTGCGGGACTGGGTTCACCGGTTCAACGAAGAGGGACCGGATGGCCTCACCAACCGCAAGGGCGCGGGCCGGACGCGCTACCTGAGCGATGTCCAGATGAAAGAACTTGGCGAGATTGTCGAGACCGGCCCCGATCCGGCGGTGGACGGGGTTGTCCGCTGGCGGCGGATCGACCTGAAGCGGGTGATCGAGGCGCGCTTTGGCGTCATCTATTCCGAGCGCGGGATATCCAGACTGCTTGGCGAACTGGGCTTTGCCCATATCAGCGCCCGCCCGCAGCATCCCAGGCAGGATAAGCGGATCATCGAGGCGTTTAAAAAAAACTTCGCCGACACGCTCCAGGTGCATATAGCTGACCTGCCAGCGGGAACGCCGGTGGAGATCTGGTTCCAGGACGAAGCACGCCTTGGCCAGAAGAATGGCCTGACGCGCCTGTGGGCGAGAAAGGGCACGCGCCCCCGCCAGCCGGCCGATCAGCGCTATCACAACGCCTATCTGTTCGGCGCCATCTGTCCGGCTCACGGCAAGGGGGCGGCGCTCATGCTGCCTTGGGCGGACGCGCAAGCCATGCAGATGCATCTCGACGAGATCAGCCGCCACGTCGCCCGAAAGGCCCATGCGGTTGTGCTGATGGATCGGGCCGGATGGCACACCACCGGCAAACTCAAAGTCCCGAAGAACCTCACCATCATCCTGCTGCCATCGCGCGCTCCGGAACTGAACCCGGTGGAAAATATCTGGCAGTACTTGCGCGCCAATTGGCTCTCCAACCGCGTGTTCGAAGACTACAATGCCATCGTCGATGCTGGATGCGAAGCTTGGAACAAGCTCATCGCACAGCCCGAAACCATCACATCAATCGGAATGCGAAAATGGGCCCATATCGGTCAATGTTAAATGCCGCTGGTATTATATGACTTTTATGTTCACGGAAAGATCACCAAGCGGGAGTTTCTGGATCGGGCGGGAAAGTTCGCCGTTGGCGGGGTGACGGCGGTGGCATTGTTGAACATGCTGTTGCCCGATTATGCGCTGGCCGAACAGGTTTCGTTCAACGACCCCGCCATCACGGCCGAATATACTACCTATCCGTCGCCAAACGGCCACGGCGATGTGCGCGGTTATCTGGTGCGACCGGCAGATGCCGGTGCGTTGCCAGCGGTGTTGGTGGTCCACGAAAACCGGGGGTTGAACCCGTATATCGAGGATGTGGCGCGGCGAGTGGCCAAGGCCGGGTTCATGGCGCTGGCACCGGACGGGCTGACCTCTGTTGGCGGCTATCCGGGCAACGATTCCGACGGTCGCGATTTGCAGCGCACGGTCGACGGTACCATGTTGATGAATGACTTTTTTGCCGGGGTCGAGCATTTGATGGGGCGCGAGGACGGGACCGGCAAAGTCGGGATCGTCGGCTTTTGCTATGGCGGCGGGGTCTGCAATGCGGCGGCGGTCGCCTACCCGGAACTAGCAGCGTCGGTGCCGTTCTACGGACGGCAACCTGCGGCCGCGGATGTATCGAAAATCCAGGTGCCTTTGCTGTTGCATTACGCAGGGCTGGATGAGCGGATCAATGGCGGCTGGCCGGAATATGAGGCGGCTTTAAAGGCGGCGGGCAAGACCTATGAGGCGCATATCTACGAAGGTGTGAACCCACGGGTTCCACAATGACTCGACGCCGCGATACGACGAGGCGCAGGCCGAGATGGCCTGGGGGCGGACGATTGGATGGTTTGAGGGATTTTTTTTGGGGTGAGAAGTGGCTGAGGGCAGTCTTTGCCCAAGCCCGGAATGGCCGCCAAGCGGTCCGGATAGCGCCCGACCGCCCTGATGGGCAGGTGAAGGGTTTTGCCCTTGCCCGGAATAGCCGCGTAGCGGCCCGGGCAGCGCCCGACCGACCCGGAGGGCGGGCGCTATTGCCACGTTTCACACCCGAACAAACGGAAGATGCGGTGGGACCATAAAGCGCTGACCTCATCTGTCGCGGCGCCCACCCGCGGTCGAGCGCTGCCCTTTCGTTGCGATGTGAATTGTTCGGGACGATGGGTTTGAAAACCCGTCCTACATGCTACTGTGTTAGATTTGCGCATATTGTTTCAGACCCGATCGGCAGCGCCCGAACCGAGGGGTTGACGCAAGCGCCCGCCCCGTCGGGGCGGTTCGAACGCTGCCCGTGCGGGGCACGGGTGGGAATCTATGAAACCTTCTTGACCAAATCCCGAAGGGATTCGAGAGCTACCAGACATTCGTCGGAACCATCCCCGGCTTCCTCTATTAGCTCAACCGTTTTCTCAATGGCCTCTTTGATTTCAAAAACCGTTTTGGCTCCGACATATGGACCTGGAGGCGGTAACTCGCCTTCCATAGCCGGCGGTGCTTCCGGATAGTCGCACTTACCAGTCGACACCTCACCAATTCGACCGCCGTTGACCCCGAAATAGGAAGCAACATCGTGCTGCCTATCACCACGATCGAGCATCCCCTTAACAATTCGAGTTTCTCTATATGTGAAGCTCATCTAAATCACCCTGTGCCTCAATACATGAAGACATGGGTACCCAAAGACACCAAATCAAGATTTCACTGATCCAGAAAACTCCGCAACTTCCGGCTCCGTGACGGATGTTTCAGCTTCCTGAGCGCCTTGGCCTCGATCTGCCTGATCCGCTCGCGGGTCACCGAAAACTGCTGCCCCACCTCTTCCAGCGTGTGGTCGGTGTTCATGCCGATCCCAAACCGCATTCTTAACACCCGTTCCTCGCGCGGCGTCAAACTCGCCAGCACCCGCGTCGTGGTCTCTTTCAGGTTCTCCTGAATGGCGCTCTCCA
This sequence comes from Paracoccaceae bacterium, assembly GCA_965216135.1. Lineage (GTDB taxonomy): Bacteria > Pseudomonadota > Alphaproteobacteria > Rhodobacterales > Rhodobacteraceae > CBDCFL01. Next base: position 705,288 of record CBDCFL010000024.1, on the reverse strand, counting down.
GCGGCAGAATCGCGTTCTTGTCTTCGATGAAATCGCCGAGTTGTGAATCCTCCTCGTCGCCAATCGGCGTTTCCAGTGAGATCGGTTCCTTGGCAATCTTCATCACCTTGCGGACCTTTTCCAGCGGCATTTGCAGCTTGGTGGCCAACTCTTCCGGCGTCGGTTCGCGGCCGATCTCATGCAGCACCTGGCGCCCGGTGCGGACCAGCTTGTTGATGGTCTCGATCATATGGACGGGGATGCGGATTGTGCGGGCCTGATCGGCGATGGAGCGGGTGATCGCCTGGCGGATCCACCATGTCGCGTAGGTGGAAAATTTATAGCCGCGGCGGTATTCAAACTTGTCCACCGCCTTCATCAGACCGATATTACCTTCCTGAATCAAATCAAGGAATTGCAGGCCGCGGTTGGTATATTTTTTGGCGATGGATATGACCAGGCGCAGGTTGGACTCGACCATTTCCTTTTTGGCCTGACGCGCCTCTTTCTCGCCCTTCTGAACCTGCTGAACGATGCGACGAAACTCGCCGATGTCCACGCCAACATATTGCCCGACCTGGGCCATGTCGGCCCTAAGCTCGACGACCTTGCCGGTGAAGCGTTCGACAAACGCGGCCCAGGCGCGGCCATCCTTTTGGCCCATGCGATCCAGCCAGGCCGGGTCAAGCTCATAGCCGCGATAGGCGTCGATAAATTCGCGCCGGTTGATGCGCGCCTGATCGGCGAGTTTGACCATATTGCTGTCGATCGACATGATCCGCCGGTTGATGCCGTAAAGCTGATCGATCAGCGCCTCGATGCGGTTGTTGTGCAGGTGCAGCTCGTTGACCAGTTCGACAATCTCAGAGCGCAGATGCTGATAGGTCGCTTCGGCCTTGTCAGAAAACGTGCCGTCCTCGTTCAGGCGCGCCGACATGCGCAGGTCCTGCATTTCCGACAAGTTCGAGTAATCAAGCGCGATGCGTTCGAGAATTTCCAGCACCCGCGGTTTCAGCGCCGCCTCCATCGCCGCCAGCGACATGTTGGCCTGTTCGTCCTCATCCTCGTCATCGTCAGGCTGGATGGGGTTACCGTCGGCGTCGAGCTCTTCTTCCTTGTCCTTGTCCTTGTCCTTGTCCTTGTCCTTGTCCTTGTCCTTGTCCTTGTCCTCGGCCTCGGGCTCGGCCTCGGTCTCGGCCTCGGGCGCTTTGGCGGTCTCGACCGTCTCAGCAACGCTTTCTCCGCCTTCGGGGCCCTCGTCCAGGGAATCGCCGAAAGTTGTTTCCAGGTCGATCACATCGCGCAGCAAAATGTCTTCGTTCAGTAGTTCGTCGCGCCAGATGGTGATCGCCTGAAAGGTCAGCGGGCTTTCACACAGGCCCGCGATCATGGTGTTGCGGCCGGCCTCGATGCGCTTGGCGATGGCGATCTCGCCTTCGCGACTCAACAGCTCGACCGAGCCCATTTCGCGCAAATACATGCGCACCGGATCGTCGGTGCGGTCAAGCTTCTCGGTCTCGGATTGCGAAACCGTCACTTCGCGAGAGGTCGATGCCTCGACTATTCCCGTCGATGCCTTGGCGCCTTCCTCGTCAACTTCGTCATCCTCGATCACGTTGATGCCCATCTCGGACAGCATCGACATGACATCTTCGATCTGTTCGGAAGAGACATGCTCGGGCGGCAAAACGGCGTTCAGCTGGTCATAGGTGATATAACCGCGCTCGCGCGCTTCGGCGATCATCTTCTTGATCGCGGCCTGGCTGACATCCAATGAGACTTCGGCGTCCTGATTATCGGATTTGCGGTCGTCGGTATCCTTTGCGGCCATCCAGGGGCACTCCTTGAGCGGATCGTCGGGCAGGGTCGCGGCCTACATAGCCGCGAATCAGTGATTCGGCGAGGTCCGGAACAGTTTTTATTGCAATTGTGATTTGGCCCGGTTCTTGCCAAGCACGTTACTTTTGTTTTTGGGATTCAATACCTTGAAGGAGTTTTTCCAGCTCTTCTTTTTCGGTTCGTCTGATTCGGACACCGTTGTCGGCGGTATCATAGACTGTGCGGTCCTCGGTTTGGCTTTTCACCGCGCGGGCGCGGGCTTCAGCGACCTGGCCCAGCCGCCAGGTCAGGCCCTCGTCGGCCACTTCGGCCAGATCGCGGGCGGCTTCTTCTATTTCGCGTTCGGCACCTCTTGCAGAGCTGAGTTTGGCGAATTCCTGGGCCAGGCACAGGGCCGCGTTTTCGGCATCGCCGGGAGCGGCAACGGACGGCACGATCGCAAGGTGGTTTTGCGCCAGCAGCTTTTCAAGGGCGCCCGCGCCAACTATTTCGGTCACGTTGTCATATACCGCTTCGGGCGGGCTGTGCGCCTGTTGCAGAAGCGCGCCCCGAATCGCGCGGTGATCGGCCCGCGTGGTGGTGAGGTTTTCGAGTTCGCTTTCAAAGATGCGCAGCTGGTCGGGATTGCGCAGCAGAACCGCCAGGATGACCGCTTCTCGCAGGTGCTCGGTCACCCCGCCCTGACCAGCGGCAAGCGCCGAGGCGCGGGTTTCGGCATGCGGCATCGCGGGCCCGCGCCGCTGAAATCGGTCGGCTCGGCGCGCATTGCCCTGCCGCTGGCCAAACAGCGCGGACCGCAGGTGCCGGATGTCATCGGTGTAATGCGTGCGCAGCGACGGGTCCTGGATTTGCCGGATGGCGGCGCGCAGGCGTTTGTCGAGCGCAGCCTTGCGTTCGGGGCTGTCAAAGACATGGCCCTCGGTTTCGCGCCGCCACAAAAGCTGAACCATCGGCTGGGCACGTTCGAGCAGTTTGCGCATCGAGCCCGCGCCCTGGGCGCTGATCAGATCATCGGGATCCTGGCCCTCGGGCAACATTGCAAAACGCAACGACTGGCCAGCTTCCAGCAACGGCAGAGCGACATCGATCAGCCGCATTGCCGCACGCAGCCCGGCCTGGTCGCCATCAAGGGCAATGATCGGTTCAGGATGGATGCGCCAAATCGCGCGCAGCTGATCTTCGGTGATCGCCGTGCCAAGCGGGGCGACCGCGCCGGTAAATCCGGCCTCGGCCAGGGCAATAACATCCATGTAACCTTCAGCGACGATCAGTGGCTGACCCTTGCCCGTGGCTTCGCGCGCGGGCCCGTGATTAAACAGGCTGCGGCCTTTGTCAAAGAGCGCGGTTTCCGGCGAATTGAGATATTTCGCCCTTGCATTTGGGTCCATCGCGCGACCGCCCAGCGCAATGGCACGCCCCCGCGCATCGCGGATCGGAAAGATGATGCGTCCGCGAAAACGGTCAAACGGGGTGCCGCCATCGTCCGGTTTCACCGATAGTCCGGCATCGACGAGCAGGTCAGCGGCGACACCTTTGCCGGTCAGATGGCTGAACAGAGCCTGCCGGTCGTCCGGTGCAAATCCGATCTCCCATCGCGTCAATGACTTTTCGCTCAAGCCCCGTCGCGTCAGATAATCGCGCGCCGCTGCGGCTGCAGAGGTTTTCAGCTGCAGGCGGTAATGTTGCACCGCCTGTTCCATCACCTCGACAAGCAGGGTGCGATGGTCGGCCTTTTCCTGGGCTTTCGGATCGCGGGCGGGGATTGTCATTCCGGCCTCGCGGGCAAGAATTTCGACCGCATCCATGAATCCGACATTCTCGGTTTCGCGCACGAAGGAAATCGCATCGCCTTTGGCGTGGCAGCCGAAGCAATAGTAAAAACCCTGCCGGTCATCGACGTGGAAGGATGGCGTCTTTTCGGTGTGAAACGGGCACGGCGCCCACATGTCGCCCTTGCCCTGGTTGGATTTGCGCGCGTCCCAGATTACCTTGCGGCCCGCGACCTGAGCCAGCGAGGTGCGGGTGCGCAATTCATCGAGGAAACCGGGGGGCAGACTCATGAGCGTAAATATCGGACCGCGATGCGTCAAAGTCCAGCGCTGCCTGGTCATCTTTTGGGATTAAGCCTGCGGTTTTCGCGCCAGGCAAGCGCAAATGATTTCTCCCGGGTGCTGGCCGTGACAGAACCAATACCCGGGAGAGGTCTCAATGCTTGTTAAGCGAGGTTTGCCCCAAACCCAGTTGGTGGCTGGCCCGCCGGTGGCGAACCAGACATTCGGTAGTGTCTCAGTTTGAAATCTGCTGCGTGCGGTAGCTCGCTGGGCGGTTCGGCTTCGCCGCGACGCCGTCGTTCAGAAGTGCTCCGATCAGGATTAGGCTGGACTCATAGGTGATGGAACCGCGCGCACTGCCTAGGGGGTGTTGACGTTCATCGTGTTTGAATGACGATTGCAGCAAGCGAGATGAATGCTTTGAAGCTGTCATCTGTTTTGCAGGAACGCATTGCGATCCCTCTGTATTCCTTCAGCTTTCCGAAGAAGTTTTCGACCAGGTGACGCCATTTGTAGGTGTGGCGGTCGAACTCCGCCGGGAAGCGGCGGTTTGATTTTGGAGGGATTACCGGCTCGATCCCGGCACTGGTCAGCGCTTCGCGCAGCCAGTTCGCGTCGAAGGCACGGTCGGCGAGAAACTGGTCGCAGGTGAGGCCCTCGATCAGTGCGGCGGTACCCCGCAGGTCATGCGCCTGACCGGGCAGAAGGCGGAAGTCGATCAGATTGCCGAGCGCGTCCGTCAGAGCCATGATCTTTGTCGTTATCCCGCCGCGAGAGCGTCCGATGGCTTGGCTTGGAGTCCCCCTTTTGCGCCCTGACCGTGTCGGTGGACTTTGACGATACTACCGTCGATCATCGTGTATTCGAAGTCTGCATCTTCGGCTAATACCCTGAACATACGATAGAAAGCGTCGGCCCTCACCCACCTTCGGAAGCGCTTGAACACGCTGTTCCAGCGCCCGAACTCTTCCGGCAGGTCGCGCCAGGGGCATCCGGTCCGCGAGATCCAGAGAACTGCCTCGACAAACCGGCGCGGGTCAGGGCCGGTGCGACCGGGGTCGCATTCCCGGCCAAGGCAGTGCGGTGCGATGACAGCCCATTGGGCGTCGGTCAGAACTGTGCGGATCAAGGCTGCTCTCCTCTGTTTGCAACCTTGAATCAGTCATCAGCCGATTTGGGAATCCCTAAACGTCAACAAGCCCTAGTGCAAATAGCGTCAGCAGTTCAGAATAGATGGGTGAGAGCGCGCTACGCGGGAATTCCGGATCACGTTGCAGCCACGCAACCAGATAGGGCAGCGCTTGCGTGGTACGCTCTGCGGCGAAGTCATTGCCCTGCACATTGTTGAGCGCGCTAACGAGTGCCTGTACCTCAACAGGGTCACCAGTTGAAGTGCCAATCTCCCATTCGTCCTTGCCGTGGCCTGCTACATCAAGCGCATTGGCAAAGGCCGGGTCAAACACGCGTTCCAGCCAGGCAATCCACGAGGTGGGCGGCGCTAAGTTTGCCAGATCTTCAACCGCCTGTACGATTGGACGAAACGGCATGGTTTCGCGCAGCAGATCGAGTTCCTCAGAAGAAAGGCGCGCGAGGAGCGAAATGGCATCGGCGACCAGGTCGTTGCTTTCGGTCGCATCTGTCCTCATCAATGCTTCACGTGCGCTGTCGAGCGGTGCGGTGACCTCATGTCCGCTGGCCTCTCCTGCAACCGGTAGGGGCAGCATGTCTGCGAGCCAGCCTAGGTCCTTTCGCCGACTGGGCAGCAACACGAGCAGGTCATCTCGGCTTGGATTTAGCAGCGCATCAAGGGCGTAGATACGCCATCCTTCGATACCGAGCGACAGCGGCGCCGGGACGAGAATCATTGACTGCGCGAACGGCCTGACATCCGCCTCGAACTTACGACGCGTACCATCGACATCGATTGCCTCGAAGGACTCTTCTAGGTGGGTTCGATAAAGCGCCTCTAGAAGTATGGCAGTGACCGCAGGTGTCCGTCGCGCGACGCAGAGGCTGGGGAATTCGGGGAGTGAGACGATCGCTGCCCAGTCCTGGAAGGTGGCCAGCAATTGGACTTCGAGGAACTTTACGTTGAGCGCATCGAGGCGAAGCTCAGAACTGAGGCGCTTAAGAACTCCTGCAGCCGCATCGCGCCGACCAACATTCAGATAATCTTGAAAGCGAGCGAGCAGCCAACTCGTCGGAACTGGCGCAGCGCGCTGCAATTGCGGTGCGCGCGACAGCGTGTCGAGCGCCCGCAGTACGGCGCGCAGAGCGGCCATGCACGCCTTCTTCTCACTCGGGAGGCGCATTATGGCGGTTACGTCGGGTTGCGTCTGCATGATACGGGCACCTGGCACATCGCTGGCATCAAACATTTCCGGCACGCCATCGAAGCTGGTGAGCGTCGGTCCGGCAAAGGCGAGCAGTACTGGCTTCAGGCGGCACCAACCCGAAACATTTGGCGATGCCACGTTGATCTGAATGTCTCCAGCGGCATTGATGACGGGTACGAGTGCTCCTGGGAATTGCGGTGCCGCGACTGTCTGGGTGATATCCGCGCACAATGCGGCCAAGTCCGAATCGAGCGTTGCGCATGGATTGAGAGCGAGTATGTCGGCAAGAACATGACGGGCATCATCTGGGTCCCGGCCTATCATGTCATCTGGCCCTCCCAACGGGATTCCAGTTCGATCGACTGCTCGGCCACCGCTGCAGGGTCTGTGCGCAGAACCAGATGCTCACCGTTAATCGAAATTCCGTTAAAGGTTAAGTTCATTGATCCGCTGAGGAAATAATCAGCGCCCAGAAGGCCTTTGGCGTGGAAGCTCTTCTCGACCCTCCATTTGATCATGTCACCGTAGCGCGCTTTCAGAACCTGCAGGCATGCGATGAAATAGTCATTGTGGCCATCTTCGCGGATGACGAGCCTTATCTGTACGCCACGTGAAAGAAGTGCGCGCAGCACCTGTGAGAGGCGGATAGGCGTCGCCGGCCAATCAGCCTCCAGCGCTGCAAACTCGCGTGCTGAATTGTCGATGATCTCGATATCACTGATCCAGGCAAAAGTAAGCCAGATCTTTGAGCTTGGATTGATTAGCTCAGCGACGAACAGGCTTTGAAAAAGGTCGCGAACCGCGCGCGACTGCGCCGGACCATGGAGATCGCGGGAGGCATGCGGCATCAGACTTGCTCCCTCAATGTAAACGTCACAAAAATCCTACCACCCGTGCGCTCGACGCGCTCGATCGCCGGGAAAAATTGAAGAAATCCGACGCTGATCGGCGCTGCCACGAGTTGAACAAGCGCATTTCGAAAAAGCGCCGATTGACCGGCCTCGGCGACCAGGCGCACCGTCCCTTGCGCTTCGAAAGCTGCAACAAGCCGCGCTTTCCAGTCTGGATCGTTGAATGTGATCGTTGCTATCGCTCGACTGAGCAACAGATGGCGGACAACAGCCGGATCGGTCGATCGAGTCTGACGATATGGATTATAGGATTGGAGTGATCGCTGCCGCACTTCGTTCGCACGCGGCCATAGCATGCTCGTGATAGCGGAGAGAACCGTAACATGGGTGATTGCAGCTGCCGGCAATGTCGCCGCCAAAAACGCGCTCACAGCGGCCGCCAAACTGGTTTCACGACTCGCGGTGAAGGCATATTCACGCAAACCGATTGCAATGCCAAACCTAGCTTCGCTGGCGTCCCAATGCATTTGGAGGTCGAGCAGCAACCGGTCGAGTTGCGGTCCAGATCCAGTTCGTAATAAGCGATTGTTAAGCGACACTGAAAGGGCGTGGCTAAGGTCGATTCCGCCCTTCTGGGCCAGTCGGTGCGACAGTGCCTGCCACAGGTTGGTCCGCTCGCCGTGCGAGTTAGTTGCGCGGAGGCGAGCGATTTGATCGGCGATCTCTGGATCATCGAGATTGAGCGTGAGTATCTCGCGCAACCCGCCATCGACCAGTTCAAGATCGGTCGGCGCCAACGCGGCATCAAGCGCGGAAAAGAACAACCGCGGTTCGGACGCAAAGCGATCGGCAAATGCCTCAAGAACGCCAGCACCGCCAAGGGTGGTTTCACTGATCCAGACGCTCGCGACGTCCTCGGCGGCATCGTCACGGATATCCACGAGTAAGTTGTCCACGCTTGCTTGTCGGGGGGCGGCAGCGATACAGGCCTGCAGCATGGCCTCGCCGAGGGTCTCTAGGATCAGGCGCCGAAGCCAGGCGCCGTAGGCCACAGAATCGATTGATACCAACTGTGTGGCATGAGCGCGCAGCCTATCGCGAACGATCGGTCGGCCTAGTTGGAGGAGTAGCGCTTGCTGAAGACGCCCTCCCCCGCCCCCTGCTGCAGCGCTTGCGCCTGGCCCACCGGCCTCGTGGTCGTCATCTTCATCCGCATCACTGCCTTCAGTGTCGTCGGTATCGGGCAGCGTCGGTGGGATCGCACCGAACACCTCATCCATGACGCCTCGAAAAACATCCACGATTCGATCGTCCTGAAGCAAATCGGCAATTGTTTCCGATAGCGCGCGATCTTTAGTTGTGGCATCGGCAAACAGTGCCGAGAACAGGAACTGGGTGAGCCAGTCGCGCTGGAACAGGTTCAGGTCATCAGGAAGTTCGGGATCCAAACTGTCAACGCCGGACTAAAACTACTGCACTCGCCGGAGAGAAAGTACCTCAGTTTGACAGGCATAGGTTTGTCCATAGACCCGCATAGCGGAGTGCCCCCGAATAGCGACGCAGTTGTGCGGGGCTGTGGTCAAACCGGGGGGCGTTGTTTGGGTTTCAGGCTTTGTCTGACTGTCGGCTGTGTTTGAGGCGGTAGCTTTCGCCGTTCATTTCCAGGATGTGGACGTGGTGGGTCAGCCGGTCGAGAAGCGCGCCAGTAAGGCGTTCCGAGCCGAAGGTGCTGGTCCATTCATCGAACGGCAGGTTGGACGTCACAATGGTTGATCCGCGCTCGTAGCGTTGTGAGAAGACCTCAAACAGCAGTTCAGCGCCGGTTGTTGACAGGGGCACATATCCAAGCTCATCGATGATCAGCAGGCTGTATTTGCTCAGTTGCTTCTGCAGACGCAGCAGGCGCTTCTCATCCCGGGCTTCGAGGAGTTCATGGACCAAAGCAGATGCGGTGATGAAGCCGACAGCCAGGCCCTTCTGACAGGCTGCCAACCCAAGGCCGAGGCCAATATGCGTCTTGCCGGTGCCGCTGTTTCCCACGGCGATGATGTTCTCATTGCGGCTGATGTAATCACAGCGCGCCAACTCCATCACCAGCATCTTGTTCAACGAGGGCATGGCCTTGAAGTCAAAGCTGTCGAGACTTTTGACGGCCGGGAACTTTGCAGCCTTGATCCGCCGTTCCACCATGCGTCGCTCCCGGTCGATGAGCTCCAGTTCGGCGAGGCGCAAAAGGTAGCGGGAATGATCGATGCCTTCCGCCGCGCATTGTTTGGCGACCTTGTCATACTCACGCAGGAAAGTCGGCAGACGCAGGCTCTTCAGATGATGGGCCAGCAACAGTTGAGGTGTATCCGTCATCACCGGTCCCCTGACAACAGCGCCATGTAGTCGCCTGGGGATGTGACCGCGACATGGGCTTTCGGGAGGTAGGGATAAACCGTCATATCCAGCCGGGAAGGTCTGCGTTCGATCCGGCACAGCACCAAATGCTTCACCGCATCAAAGCCAATTGTGCCGCGTTCGAGAGCACTCTGTATCCCGGCTTCAACATCCGCGATCTGGAAGATCTCCAGCAGTCGCAGAACCTGAACGAACTCACGTTTGCCCTTTTTACCCATCCGGGCCTCCATAAGGCGGCGCAAGATGAGAAAGGCTTCAGGCAGTTTGTCAATCAGCCAGCGGGGCTGCCTGATCAAGCGCATTGGTCTTCTGTTCGATCAGTGCCAGGTAATGAAGCGGATTGAAGATGTAATCTTCTTTCTCCCAGGACCGGACATGGCGGGCAATGACCTCAGCCCCGCAGGCAATCACCACTTCATGCACATAGCCCCTGACCAGAACCTCTTGATGACCATATGCAGTCGGCACCGAATAATCATTGCCGCGATAGCGCACGAGGGACAGTGAGCTCACCCGAACTGATTGCTTGTCGCAGGCGTCATAAGGAACAGCTGGTAAGGGTTGGAGCCGTTCGGCGTCAGGCGCAAACCGTTCGCCTATCGTGCCCATGTGACCACGCAGCTTGTCGCCCATGCGCTTGCGGCATTGTTCAGCCAGATGAGCATTGAGATCATCAAAGCTGGCAAATTGCGGCTTGGGCACCATGAAGTTGCGCCGGGTGTATCCCACCATCCCCTCGACTTTGCCTTTGTCATTCCCCTTGCCGGGACGGCCAAATCGATCCTCAAACAGATAATGCGACACCAGTTCCGAGAATACACGGGTCCGTTTGCGTGTCCCATCCCCGAGAATGCGGGCAACTGCGATCCGCGTATTGTCATAAAGGATCGACACAGGCACACCGCCGAAGAACGCGAACGCCGCGACATGGCATCACAGAATGCTTCCGTCGTCTCATGTCAATGAGCGTTCAAAAGTGACCCGGCTTCAGCGTTTAAAAGTGACCCACCCGTGATGAGGCAAAGCCAGCAGGCGAGATGCCCTCAAATAGCGAGCTCGTCTGCTGGCTTTGTTTGCGCTGCGGTTTATTGTTTTCGGGCCCTTTTACTCTGAGCGAACCGGTAGGATGTGTTTCCGGTTTCGATTATGGAGCAATGATGTGTCACCCTGTCGAGGAGCGCGGTTGTCATCTTGGGATCGCCGAAGACGGAGACCCATTCACCGAACTCCAGGTTGGTGGTGATGATGACGCTGGTTTTCTCGTAGAGTTTGCTTATCAGATGGAACAGCAGCGCGCCGCCGGACTTTGGGAACGGGATGTAACCCAGCTCATCAATAATGACGCAATCCAGTGGCGTCAGTTGCCGGATGATCTTCCCGGCATTACCCTCGGCCTGCTCCCTGATCAGGGCGTTGATCAGATCCACAGCATTGAAGAAGCGGGCCTTTTTGCCCTGATTGATCAATGTGGTTCCCAGAGCAATGGCGATGTGGGTTTTGCCTGTGCCAGTTCCGCCCACCAAAATGAGGTTGTGGGCGTCTTGGGTGAACTGTCCGGAGCAGAAGGGATCGATCCGAGCCTGAGTAACAGCGGCTGCGCTGTAATCGAAGGTGGCAAAATCCTTGTGATGCGGGAACTTTGCAATCCGCATTTGATACTCGATTGAGCGGACCTGACGTTCTACGGTCTCAGCGTCGATCAGTTGTTTTATCGCAGTGGTCAGGCTCGGCGACTTGCGCGCGGACAGCAAATCATGTGCGCAAGCTGCCATTCCATGCAATCTAAGGCCAGCCAATTGATCAATGAGGGCATTCATGCTGTCATCTCTCGGCGGGCGCACAATGTTTCATATCGTTTGCAGTTGGCCTCCGGGCGCATCGTCAGCATGGGATAGTCATAGCTTTGTGCCAGTGGGGGGATGATCGGTTCGACCAACTGATTGATCAAGTTGATGACGGCAGGCAAGCGTAGGGTGTTTTGCGCGACAGCCAGATCACAGGCCGTTTCCACAACGTCAATCCCGTGGTCTTGCGCCAGCATAAGAAGGTCTACAAACTCCCGATCTCCACCTTTGCCCTTCATGTAATGCACCCTGATCTGGTGCATGGCATCTGGCAGGTGCCAATCCACAAAGGGCGCGCCATCACGCAGGGCTCCGGGCTTGCGTACCAGCAAAGGGACATAATGCCAGGGCTCAAAGTAACTGATATTACGGGTAAAGTGACGTTTGTCGGCGATCACATCTTGACCTGCAACCACTTTGACGCAACCGGCATAGGCCCGCAACGAGACATGGTTTCCAGCAAAACAGGCCGGAACGCTGTAGCGGTTGCTGTCATATTGAACCAGGCAACTAAACCACTACCGGCTGATGCCGGTAGGTTTCCGTTTGGAGTGAAGCTCCAGATACTGAAGTATGACATCGTCAGTCACATTGCCTGATGTGGTCGAGAAATATCCACGGGCCCAAAACCGCCTGCCCCAGTATCGTTTGCGCAGGTCCGGGAACTCCATCTGGATTTTGCGGGATGAGCGCCCCTTGATCCGCTGCATCACCGTCGACAGCGCCAGGTAGGCCCGCAACGAGACATGGTTTCCAGCAAAACAGGCCGGAACGCTGTAGCGGTTGCTGTCATATTGAACCAGGCTCTGACCCTAAGAATTGGAAGTAGAGCGCACCCGAACGGCCTTCTCAACATAGCCATCAAAAGGGCGGCCGAGAGGGCGCAGTTCAGCCTGTTCTGCAGCAAAGACAGCATCAACTGTCTGATCCTGTCGCTCTGGATGGGGGCGTGATCCAAGGGCATCACATTGCAGATACAGCCAGGCATTCAGGCCCTCCAAATCATCAAAAGCCAGTTTGGGCGTGAACAGCCGACTGCGCAAAAACTGCACCTGGTTTTCGACCTGACCCTTTTCCCAGCCCGACGCGGGCGTGCAGGCCACCGGTTCCATGACATAGTGGTTCATCAAGGCCAGAAAGCGTGGGTGAAAGATCCGGTCTTTCGAGCGCGATACATAGGTCACCATTGTCTTGGGATTATCGATGATCACACGGCGCGGAACCCCGCCATAAAAGGTCAACGCTCTCACGAAAGCGTCAAGCACCATCTCTTGAGGTTCCCCGGGGTAGGCCACAACAAAGGGCTTGCGGCTGTGGCACAGACGGAAGTGGGCAATCTTCACCTTCTGGGCAATTCCGCCCAAGACGACATGTTCTTCGCTCCAGTCAAACTGCAGCGCATCGCCAGACTGGAACTGCAACGGAATGAACGCATCTCCTGACCTCAAACCCGTGCGTTTCAGGTCTCGAACAAAACGCTGAACTGGCGAATACGACCCCGTGTATCCTTCCAAAACCAGCTGCTCATAAAGCTTCACCCCTGTCCGACGTTCTCGGCGAGGGCGCTTCAGGTCCTGCTCAAACAAGGTTTGGAGCCGCTCTTCATAGTCACACAATTTGTGCCGAACTGGATCAACCTGACGATGGTAGCTCGGAGGCGAGCTGTCCTTCAGATACTTCCTGATCGTGTTCCGCGACAATCCCGTCTCCCGGCCCACAGATCTAATACTTCGCCCATCACGCAAAACCATGCGACGGATCTTCGCTGCACTTTCCATCAATATCACCTGCTCATTCTCCGCGCTAATACGCGCGGACGTTAACAAAACAAGAGGGTCAATTTTAAACGATCATAACCCACCTAATACCAACGGCCCTAGTCGTTGACCGTTTTGGCCCATTGTCTGGTAGTGATTGACGTGATTGCGGTTTTGTCGTTTGCAAAGAAGTTCCATGCTTCGCAACACCTGTCGACGATCTGCTCATAATTGTCGAAGACGGATATGGCGAGCTTGTTGGCACGCAGATAAGCCCACACATTTTCCATCGGGTTGAGTTCAGGGGAATAGGGCGGGAGTTTGAGCAGGGTGATGTTGTCGGGTACCTCCAGCTCTGCCGAACCGTGCCAGCCAGCGCCATCCAGAATGAGAAGGGCATGTGCGCCCGATGCGACGGTTTTAGCGATCTCGGCGAGATGCGCGCTCATGGCCTGTGTGTCGGCATGTGGCATGATCAGAGCGGCCGCTTCAGCCCGTTCCGGGCAGACGGCACCGAAAATGTAGCTCCAGATATAGCGGGTGTCGCGCGGGGCACGGGGGCGTGTTCCACGCTCGGCCCAGATACGGGTGAGCGTGCCCTGCTGGCCAACCCGCGCTTCATCCTGAAACCATATCTCCAGGGGCTTGCTGCGGGCTGTTTCCGGCAAGGCTGCTTCTACCTCTGCGGCGAAGTTTTTTTAAAAGCCTCCTGTGCATCCGGGTCGGATTTCGGATGCTGCGGGCGCACCGACAGACGCCGAAAGCCCAGGCTTGCCAATTGTTTGCCAACAGTTCGCTCATGCATGGTGACGCCGAAGCGCTCTTCGATCTTGCGTTTCAGATCAATGCGCCGCCAGCGCACAACCCCATCGGTTTCGGGGTCGGGACCCGCCCGAACCATTTCCGCCAACTCCTCCTTCTGTGCCGCGCTCAGCAGACAGGGTGGATCCGGCGGGCGACGGTTGAACAGGCCCGACACGCCCTCCGCATTGTAACGGTGGGCCCAATCCCGCAGCGTCTGCCGATCCATGCCGCAGTTTTCTGCCGCCGTCTTGCGGTCAACCCCATCCAGAACCAGGGCAATCGCCAACATCCGTCGCGCCGCTTTCCCATCCCGGCACCGCGCCGCTTCCTGGCGAAGCTCGCCTGCGGACTTGTCTTTGCGCGTAATCCTTACTGCCATCAAAGCCTCCCTTGCCTTGATGCCACTGAATCAGATCACGCCGCTCGTGGGAATCCCCTTGAGTCAAATCTGGGGGCCGTTGGTATAAGTGGGTCAGTTTTGCATGCCGATTCACAGTCTGGCCCAAATCAAGCGCCCCACATCGATCCACGGAGGCCCGGAGCCTCTTCCGCGGGGCTACCGGTGCCAAACCGCCGGACTACGTGGGATCGCGGCAAATCATGGTGACCCAAACCTCCATCCCCGCCACCGCCCGAGTTTTCACACGGTCTGGATGGTGTAGCCGCCAGTGAACCCATGCTCATCACGTAGCCGTTCCAGCACCCGCTTGGCCGTGTGGCGTTGCTTGCGGTTCCTTCCCCGATCCTCGGCAAGCCAGGCATCGATGATCTCGGTGAACCCATCCAGCCTGGGCCGATTGATCGCGGCCTGGTGCCGGTATCCAGGAGGAACCGAAAAACTCAGCATCTTCCTGACGCTGTCACGAGAAATCCCGAAATGCAGTGCCGCCGCTCGCGCACTCATGCCGTCAGCACAGGCCAAACGGACTTTCCTGTAAAGTTCCACGGTGAAAATACCCCCGCCCGCCCTGGTGTCAGAAAGGGCAAAAGTGGCCGACTTTTACGCCGCCCGCAGCCGGATCATCCCGCCGCTACCGTGGACGAGTTTTGCACCGCCGTTCTCAGATGGCATCTTTGAAGTGATCAGCCATTTTCTGGTGGCGACGGCGCGCGAGTTTCATGGCAAGAAGCCCGGCCCCACCGCTGGTGTCATTGATAGCCAGACCATAAAAACAACGGAAAGCGGTGGCATTTCGGGCTATGACGCGGGCAAGAAAACCAAGGGCCGCAAGCGCCGCATTGTCACCGACACGCTCGGGTTTATGGTTGGGCTGGTCGTGCATAGCGCCGGTATTCAAGACCGTGATGGCGCACCGGAAGTGTTGAAATCCATCCGGTATTCCCATCCAAACTTGCGCCATATCTTTGCGGATGGCGGTTATGCCGGACCAAAGCTGCGCGACGCTCTTGAAGGCATCGGTGACTGGACAATCCAGATCGTCAAGCGCTTCGACACTGCGGAAGGCTTCGAAGTCATTCCCAGAAGATGGGTCGTCGAGCGCACCTTCGCATGGCTCAACCGCTGCCGGCGATTGGCCAAAGATTGGGAAAAATCCATCGCAAGTTCACAGGCATGGATACTCGTTGCACATATCAGAACCCTCACGCGTAAAATTGCAAGGCATTGTAATCATGCGTAGAGTTTTGGATCAGACACTTACGGAGACGCCGCACAGGCCGCAACGCCCAGTTCAATATCAAGGCCAAACAAGAAACGATCGACGCGTTTTGCCAGGTTGCCGATGCCAATGATTGGGGCTTGGGTGAAACTCTCGAATATGCAGTGGAATTAATTCAGGATAAACACGGGCAGAAGTAGTGCAGATTTTACCGAGAGGGGCAGAGGCCAAATGCTGGCAAAGCTAACGCCTGTTAAAGAAATCAGAATTTGGTGCGCCATTGACATATATGCCAATGACACATATATGGGAAGCAAATGACCCGGTTGCAATCCGTTGTCGAGCTCCCAGAGTTCCGGAAACGGGCTAAGGCCGTTATGTCAGAACTGGAGCGAGAGTCGGCTATCAACTTTTTGGCCGCAAACCCTGAATCTGGCATTGCATTGGGAGGCGGCCTTCGAAAGGTCCGTATCCCACGCGAAGGAGGCGGGAAGAGCGGCGGGTTTCGTACGATATACGTTTTTGGCGGCACCCACATGCCGATCTTTCTGATCACGGTGTTCGCCAAGAACGAAAAGGGCAATCTCAGCAAAGCCGAACAGGCTGCTGCAGTTGAGTTGAGCAAACGGATTGTCGCGGCTTATGGAGATCCTAAATGAGTGCATATAACAGCGTTTCAAAAGGCCTTGAGGAAGCCCTGGCTTTTGCTGAGGGCAAGTCGAAAGGCGAGCGCGTCTATGAGATCGAAGTGCCCGATGTTAATGTTGCGGAAATCCGCCAGAAAACCGGCCTGTCACAAAGTGAATTTGCGCGCAGTATCGGCGTTGCGAAGGGCACACTCCTTAACTGGGAGCATGGCAGGCGTCACCCGACAGGCCCGGCCCAGGTTCTCCTGGCTCTGATCGAGAGCAAGCCTTCTGTGGTGCAGGATCTGCTGAGATAACCAGATAAAGATATAGGTGAACATTTCAGCGGGATAACGGATGGTGACTGCGGAACTGTTACTGTGCTTCAGTTTACTTGATTTTGCTACGTTTTGATCCCGGTCCAAAGACCATACGAAAGGAAAGCATGTTCTGTCATGCTGCGGTACAAAAAACCTATGACTGCTGTACAGCTGGCGGCGCTGGAGGATAAGGATATCAACTTTTCCGACCAGCCAGAAACGAACGAAAACATTTGGACGAAAGCGAAAGTCGTCACGCCTGCAGGCCGTAACCAGACTCAATCGGCAGCCCGATTTGACAGGAATGATGTGGACTAGTTGCGGAAGCAGGGCAGGGGCCCTACCCCGAATTTCGGTGCAAATTGGGCGCAAAACTACGCAAGAATCAACAGACGTGATAATCGCTACTTATGCCAAAGCACAGGCTGACCCCTTCCGACAGTTAGCAAACGACGGTCGTAGGGTTTGCCTGCAGTCGCGAAGCAGGCCAACACGGTTTTCAGATATACCAAGATTATCGCATCCCAAAAGCAGGCAATTATCCTGTTGCTCTTCAGGATATGTTCTCGAATATTTGACTTTAGCCAGATTTTCGAGATGAGGTTAATAAACTCTTTCTGTGTGATTGTCTGATTCAGAGCGCTACCGTAAGCTACACTTGGTAGGCGTATTGATTTTGGCAAGACTGGGGATATCCATTTTTATGACGACAGACAAAGATGCGGAAACACTTGCCAATCCAGAAGTAATCGAATTGGTGCGCGACAAGCTTGAAGAACTACGCAAGAGACTTCTGGATTCCACCCGAAGAAATCCCCTGATCAATATCAATTTCCGACCTAATTCCGCTGCCGTCATGCGGGTAGTCGATGAACTGCCCGATGTGCTGCGCTATAATCTCACCAGCGGCACCGCGATGCGCCTGGTCTCCTTGCTAGCTCTCGAAGAAGAACTTGCCGACGAGCAAAGCCGCGAATTCCAAGAAGCCCTGTTTCATGCCCGGCGGGGCGACGAGACCTTTCTGGCTGAACTGGATAAACTCGATCCCTCGGCCGAAGGTGTGGCTGAAAAGGAAGATCGCATTGAGCGTCGACTCAAGGATCGCGTCCGCGCGCAACTGGATCTGCCTGAGCGCCAGACCAAGGAAGCTCTCTCGCTTTCCAAGTACCGTCAGTGAGGCGAGGCGGAAAGACGGCTTCGTCAGCGAGATCGCATTCAGCCAGCTCTCGGACAAGGCAACGATACTGCGCAAGAAGCGGCTGATAACCGGCGGAACGCTAAGCTTGGACCGGGACTTCAAGGCGATCCAGAAACTGCGCAATGATATTGCCCATGCAAACTACTACGCCGAATCGCCCAAAGCGGCTCGTGAAGCGTGTGCGGCGGTCAGAAAGATTCTCGGGATAAAGGAGGAATTGGCCTCAACGCAGCGCGCCACAGGTGGCCGGATACCCCGGTTTAGGTGGCCGGATGTCGTCGGAATGGGTGGCCGGATACCCCGGAATACGCAGATGCAGCCACCCGGGCCCGAACGAGCAGGATCGGTGCGCCAATTCGCCTGCTTGTCTTCGGTCGCCTCGGTCAGCCAGTCCTGGGCGTATTCGACATGAACGAGCCGGATTTCGCCCAGATCGCCATTGGACACCATTTCGCGCGTCTGCCGAATGAGCGGATAGCCGGTGTAATTGTGCGTTAGCACCAACAGACATCCGCTATCGCGAACCGCCATGGCAATAGCTTCCGCTTCTTTCATCGTTGAGGCCAAAGGCTTTTCGCAGATCACGTGAATTCCGGCATTCAGGAACGCAATTGCTGGGGCTGCGTGCATGTGGTTTGGGGTCACGATGGAAACGGCGTCGATCCCATCGGCACGGCCAGCCTCGGCGCGGGCCATATCGTCAAAATTCGCATAAGACCGATCGGCTGGGAGGCCAAGTTCTGCGGCCGACGCAGCGGCCCTGTCCGGCTCAGAACTGAGCGCCCCGGCCACCAGCTGCCAGTGATCGTCGATCCGCGCTGCAATCCGGTGCACGGCGCCTATGAACGCGCCCTGTCCACCGCCGACCATTCCCAGCTTTAACCGGGTCATCTCTCAATCCCCAACATCTGCCGTGTCTGTGCGCGATCAGTGTCGCCACCGGCGAAATCGTCGAACTCCTTGTCGGTGACATCTATGATTTGATCGGCGATGAAGCCTGCCCCCTCGGCCGCGCCCTGTTCGGGGCTTTTAAGGCAGCATTCCCATTCCAGCACCGCCCAGCCATCGTAGCCGTATTGCGCGAGTTTTGAGAATATCCTGCCGAAGTTGACCTGGCCGTCGCCTGGGCTGCGGAATCGTCCGGCCCGTTCGGTCCAGTTTTGATAACCGGAATAGACGCCCTGACGCCCATCGGGATTAAATTCTGCATCCTTAACGTGAAAGGCGCAAATACGGTCATTGTACAGGTCGATGAAAGCCGCATAATCCAGTTGCTGCAGCAGAAAATGCGACGGGTCGTAGTTGATCCGCGCCCGTGCGTGTCCGCCGACAGCATCGAGAAACATCTCGTATGCGCATTCCGGGCACATCCGCCCGGTGATTCCGATTTAATCCGCCCACCCGTACCGATCTGATCCGCCCGGGGATTCCGAGGCATCCGCCCACCCCTTGATGCGCTGCTGCGAGGTGATCTGTAGCGGGCTACTTTGCCGTTCATTTTGAACGGAAGAGAGCCCAATGAAGAGATTATCGATGCGGAAGATACGAGAGGCTTTGCGCCTGTCCTTTGAAGGTTTGTCGACGCGCGAGATGGCGCTGAGTTTGGCGATTGGTCGCACAACCCTGCGTGAGTATTTAGGCCGCGCCCGTGATGCTGGTTTGAGCTGGCCGTTGCCCGATGCGCTGTCGGATGCCGATTTGGAACATGTGCTTTTCCCACGGCGTTCTGCGGACAGTTCTCAACCGATCCCTCAGCCGGATTGGACCTATGTGCACGCCGAGCTACGGCGCAAAGGGGTGACGCTTTCGCTGTTGTGGCAGGAGTATCGAGAGGTTCACACAGACGGCTATGGCTATAGCCGGTATTGCGGCTCTATACTCGTTGGGAGGGCAAACTCTCGCCAGTGATGCGGCAGCGACACCCTGCTGGTGAACGCCTGTTTGTTGATTATGCGGGCCACACCATAGATGTTGCCTGCCCTAAGACGGGCGAGATACGCACGGCCCAAATCTTTGTCGCGGCACTTGGCGCATCGAACTACACCTATGTTGAAGCCACTTGGACACAGAGCCTTCCCGATTGGATATCCAGTCACGTTCGAGCATTTGCGTTCTTGGGTGGCGTACCTGCGCAAGTTGTGCCGGATAATCTCAAAGCCGCCGTCATCAAAGCCTGTTTTTATGACCCGGCGATCAACCGCACTTACGGGGATATGGCGGCGCATTACGATACTGCAATTGTGCCCGCACGGCCCCGCAAACCCAAGGATAAAGCAAAGGTCGAAGGTGCTGTTCTGCTGGCCGAACGTTGGATTTTAGCACGCCTGCGCAATCAGACATTCTTCAGTCTCGATGAGCTAAACGCGGCGATCCGACCCTTGCGCGACCAACTGAACAACAAGGTCACCCGGCACCTGGGTGCCAGCCGCAGGGCCTTGTTTGAAACGCTGGACAAACCTGCACTGAAGTCGCTGCCCCATGAACCCTACGTCTATGCGGAATGGAAGAAGTGCCGCGCCGGTCTCGATTACCATGTCGATATAGGACACCACTATTACTCAGTGCCCCATCAGCTTATGCGCCAAGAGCTTTGGGCCCGGGTCACACCGCGCACGGTCGAAGTTTATCATAAAGGTCAGCGTGTTGCGGCGCATCAACGGACGTCGGGCAACCGGCAACATTCCACCATCCGTGATCACATGCCAGCAAACCACCGCTTCCGTACCGACTGGACACCAGAACGCATCCGCACACAGGCGGCCCGGGTCGGGCCCAACGTCGAGACCTTTGTCGAGATGGTCATGCGCAAGCGGCGACATCCAGAGCAAGGATATCGAACTTGCATGGGCGTCTTGCGGCTTGCCAAAACATTCGGACCCGAGCGCCTCGATGCGGCCTGCGAGCGTGCACTTCACATCAACAGCTATACCTACCAATCCCTGCATTCCATTTTGAAGAATGGATTGGATCGCCAACGCCGCAAACCCACCACGGACGGCCCCGCCGCATGCGCACAGCACGATTGCGCCATATCGGGGCCGCGCCCGAGGATGTGGATTACAAAACGCGAAGAGGGCTGGATAATACCAGCGGCATTTAACATTGACCGATATGGGCCCATTTTCGCATTCCGATTGATGTGATGGTTTCGGGCTGTGCGATGAGCTTGTTCCAAGCTTCGCATCCAGCATCGACGATGGCATTGTAGTCTTCGAACACGCGGTTGGAGAGCCAATTGGCGCGCAAGTACTGCCAGATATTTTCCACCGGGTTCAGTTCCGGAGCGCGCGATGGCAGCAGGATGATGGTGAGGTTCTTCGGGACTTTGAGTTTGCCGGTGGTGTGCCATCCGGCCCGATCCATCAGCACAACCGCATGGGCCTTTCGGGCGACGTGGCGGCTGATCTCGTCGAGATGCATCTGCATGGCTTGCGCGTCCGCCCAAGGCAGCATGAGCGCCGCCCCCTTGCCGTGAGCCGGACAGATGGCGCCGAACAGATAGGCGTTGTGATAGCGCTGATCGGCCGGCTGGCGGGGGCGCGTGCCCTTTCTCGCCCACAGGCGCGTCAGGCCATTCTTCTGGCCAAGGCGTGCTTCGTCCTGGAACCAGATCTCCACCGGCGTTCCCGCTGGCAGGTCAGCTATATGCACCTGGAGCGTGTCGGCGAAGTTTTTTTTAAACGCCTCGATGATCCGCTTATCCTGCCTGGGATGCTGCGGGCGGGCGCTGATATGGGCAAAGCCCAGTTCGCCAAGCAGTCTGGATATCCCGCGCTCGGAATAGATGACGCCAAAGCGCGCCTCGATCACCCGCTTCAGGTCGATCCGCCGCCAGCGGACAACCCCGTCCACCGCCGGGTCGGGGCCGGTCTCGACAATCTCGCCAAGTTCTTTCATCTGGACATCGCTCAGGTAGCGCGTCCGGCCCGCGCCCTTGCGGTTGGTGAGGCCATCCGGTCCCTCTTCGTTGAACCGGTGAACCCAGTCCCGCAGGGTTTGGCGATCCATCCCACCGATCCTTGCGGCCTCTCCACGGCGCATGCCATCGTAGACTGCCGCAAGAGACAACAGACGGCGGCTCTGCCGGGCATCCTTGCAACGGCTGGCGAGTTTACGAAGGTGGCGGGCATCAAAGTCGCGACGAAGCGGAACACTGGCTGGCATGGCGATCCTCCTTTGCCAACCTTGAATCAGATCAAAACCGATTTGGGAATCCCCACAGAGTCAGAAATTGATGCCGTTGGTATAAGGCGTTGTTCCAAAGCCTGCTCAGCGGCAAATGGATCAAAGACAAGCGCAACTTGATGATCACTGGCCCCTGCGGTGTCGGCAAAACCTGGCTGGCCTGCGCGTTGGCCCAAGCGGCGTGCCGCGACGGCGTGACCGTCCTCTATAAACGCACCACGCGATTGTTTGACGAGTTGGAGTTGGCCCACGGTGACGGACGCTTTCCGCGTGTCTTCAAGGCACTGACCAAAACCCAGCTACTGATCTTGGATGACTGGGGGCCGGACCGTCTGAACGCTAGCCAAAGGCGCGACTTGATGGAGATCGTCGAAGACAGATACGGCAACGGTTCCATCCTAATCACAAGTCAACTCCCGCTTAATACTTGGCACGAAATTATTGGTGAACCCACCTTCGCAGATGCCATCCTCGACCGGCTGGTGCACAACGCCTACCGGCTCGAACTCGACGGACAATCCTTCCGAAAGAAAGACCCTCAACTACGTGACGAAACGCCAGAAAACTGATATCAAAAACCAAGGCCTCACGGCAACGCGTCAAAGCTGGGCGGATACCCCGGTACAAATGGGCGGATGTTGTCGGAATAGGTGGGCGGATATCCCGGAATATGCACTCGTACGTTGCGCCGTCAAAAACATCTTCGCCGGGATGAATTTCAAAGCCGATGTCGACACCATGATCCTCATAGACGTCAAGTATCGGTTTCCAGCGCGCCGCCAGCTCGCCAAAGGCTTCCTCGACAAGGCCAACTGGCCGCTTTGGCCATGGATATAGGTAGGGAAATGCAAGCGACCCTGTGAAGCTGACGGTCGTGTCGAGGCCAAGATTTCGGCTGGCGACCGCAGCTTTGGTGAGTTGGTCAATTGCCCAACTGGTGCGCGCCGCCGGGTTGCCTCGCACCTGTGCCGGAGCAAATGCATCCAGGACCAGATCGTAGGCCGGATGCACCGCAACAAGTTGGCCCTGAAGATGCGTGGAAAGCTCGGTGATTTCGACGCCCGCATCGCCGCAGATGCCCTTGATTTCGTCGCAATAATCGTGGCTCTCGGCGGCGCGGTCCAGATTAAACATCCGCGCATCCAGAGTAGGTATTTGCACCCCTATGTAGCCCAGGCCGGCGCCCATTTGGTGATACTTTCCAGAGAGTTGAACGGGGCGTCGTCGCTGGCGAACTGGGCGAGAAAAAGGGCGGGTCCTTTGATCGGGTTGGGCATGACGATTTCCAGTGGTTACAAGTTTTCAAATTGCGGGCGGCCAGCATAGGCCAAACGGATTGGCCTGCCGCAGCGATCTGCTCGCTTACCGGTATTTGGTGCCAAGATAGAGACCACGCTGATCACTCCCGCTCCTTCAATCAAACCAAAAGGCCGTGTGCGGCGTCAATGTCCAGCGCCGCGGGGCGATTGCAGGTGGTAGCGACATCGACAAATTGCTTTTTGTCGCCCGAAGCCAGGATCGAGGTCAGCACATCGACAACATGCAGCGCGAATTCCAGCGAGCAACGGTGTGGCCGGTTGGTTAGAATGGCTTGGGCCATGTCGGCCAGTCCCGCCGCGCTATAATTCGCATGTCCATCCGCGTTTTCCACGCCCAATGGGTGCTCCCAGTTCGGCGCGGCAGCGACAAACGCGCTTTTTTCGGTCAATCGCACATCACCGCCGAAGAAATTCGGATCGGGGACGTACAACGTGCCATTTTGACCGTAGAGTTCGATGTTGGAATGGCCGTGCTGCCAGACATCCCAGCTGGCGCAAAACGTGACGCTGGCGCCCGAATGGAACTCGATCAACGCATGTACGGTCGTGGCCGTTTCGACTTTGATCTTTTCTCCGTAGCGCGGTTCAGAGGTAATGGTGCGGAACTCGGAGCCTTTTGAGC
The DNA here is from genome assembly GCA_965216135.1 of Paracoccaceae bacterium. Taxonomy (GTDB): domain Bacteria; phylum Pseudomonadota; class Alphaproteobacteria; order Rhodobacterales; family Rhodobacteraceae; genus CBDCFL01. Next base: position 681,535 of record CBDCFL010000024.1, on the reverse strand, counting down.
TCATCGCACCCACGCGTTTGACCGGCCCAAGCAGCTGCACCAGGTTCGAGATGTAATAAGGGCCCAGATCAAGGATCGGTCCACCGCCGCGCTGAAAAAAGAAATCCGGGTTGGGGTGCCACATTTCCATGCCCGGGCTTTGAACGAAACAGGTGCCTGAGGTGATCTTGCCGACACCGCCGGTGTCGATCAGGTGCCGCGCAAGCTGATGGGCACCGCCAAGAAACGTGTCAGGCGCAGAGCCCACGCGAAGGCCATTCTCGGAGGCGATTTGCGCCAATACCTCGCCGTCAGCCACTGCCAGGACAAAGGGTTTTTCCGAATAGACGTGCTTGCCGGCTTGCAGCACTTTCTTTGACACCTCGAAATGCGCCCGTGGGATCGTAAGGTTGACGACGATGTCGATGTCATCGTCGGCCAGCAAATCATCGACGCTGAGGGCGCGGAGACCAAATTCCTCGGCCCTCGCAATTGCGGCCTCTGGGACCGCATCCGCACAGGCACGAAACTCAAAGTGTCGAAACAGCGGGCCAAGGCGAAAATATGCGGCCGATATGTTGCCGCAACCGATGATGCCAATGCCGAGTTTTTCGTTCATTCCGGCTCCTCAGAACGCCGAGAAAGCGGCAATTGAACGCCTGGCAAAGCGTTCGAGATCAGAAGGATTGTCGTGCTCTATAACGAAGAGCCCGACGCCCGCATCGCGCAGCGCTCCCGTGATCGTTTTCCAGGCCATGACGCCGTCGCCCACATCGGCCCAGCCATCTTCGTTGAGGTTTTCGCCATGCGGCGCGATGTCTTTGACATGGGCCGCGCTGATCCGCCCGGTGGCCCTTGTGATCCAGTCCAGCGGATCAGCGCCACTGCGTGCAATCCATGCGATGTCGGCCTCCCATTCAAGGTCGGGTGCACTGTCGAGAAGGATTTGCATTGGCAGGCTTCCATCCGCGAGCGTCTTGAATTCAAAATCGTGGTTGTGCCATCCAAAACCGATACCTTCGTCTGCGACTTTTTTGCCGATGCTGGCAAGGCGGCCGGCCAGCGCCTGCCAGCCTTCGGTATCGTTGGGCCGGTCAGCTGGCATCAAATACGGGCAGTAAATCTTTTTCATGTCAAAAATCCGTGCGAGGGAAACAGCCTTGCCGAAGTCATCCTCAAGTATATCCAGGCCCAGATGGCCCGAGGGCATGGTCAGCCCATGTTGGTCGAGAAGCGCGCGAAACTCTCGCGGATTATCGTAAATGCCAAAGAAGCCTTCGGTCTGCGTATATCCGCAACGCGCAAGCAGTGCGACGACATCGCTCCGGGGTGGAAAGTTGCGGGCGCTGTAAAGCTGAAAAGACACGTCCATGTTCGGTTTCCTACTAGGGGGTGTTGACGTTCATCGTGTTTGAATGACGATTGCAGCAAGCGAGATGAATGCTTTGAAGCTGTCATCTGTTTTGCAGGAACGCATTGCGATCCCTCTGTATTCCTTCAGCTTTCCGAAGAAGTTTTCGACCAGGTGACGCCATTTGTAGGTGTGGCGGTCGAACTCCGCCGGGAAGCGGCGGTTTGATTTTGGAGGGATTACCGGCTCGATCCCGACACTGGTCAGCGCTTCGCGCAGCCAGTTCGCGTCGAAGGCACGGTCGGCGAGAAACTGGTCGCAGGTGAGGCCCTCGATCAGTGCGGCGGTACCCCGCAGGTCATGCGCCTGACCGGGCAGAAGGCGGAAGTCGATCAGATTGCCGAGCGCGTCCGTCAGAGCCATGATCTTTGTCGTTATCCCGCCGCGAGAGCGTCCGATGGCTTGGCTTTGAGTCCCCCTTTTGCGCCCTGACCGTGTCGGTGGACTTTGACGATACTACCGTCGATCATCGTGTATTCGAAGTCTGCATCTTCGGCTAATACCCTGAACATACGATAGAAAGCGTCGGCCCTCACCCACCTTCGGAAGCGCTTGAACACGCTGTTCCAGCGCCCGAACTCTTCCGGCAGGTCGCGCCAGGGGCATCCGGTCCCCGAGATCCAGAGAACTGCCTCGACAAACCGGCGCGGGTCAGGGCCGGTGCGACCGGGGTCGCATTCCCGGCCAAGGCAGTGCGGTGCGATGACAGCCCATTGGGCGTCGGTCAGAACTGTGCGGATCAAGGCTGCTCTCCTCTGTTTGCAACCTTGAATCAGTCATCAGCCGATTTGGGAATCCCTAAACGTCAACAAGCCCTAGCAATGCTGGGTCAAAGGCGGAGTTCGTTAGATTTATCGAAGATCGGCGCAAGTGCCGGATCGAACCCAATGTCCAGGCTTTTGCCGGCCGACACATTCGCCTGCCCGCCCAGACGGATGTGCACGCGCATGTCATTAAAAGTCGCCCAGACCAGAGTGTCCGAGCCGAGAAGTTCTACGAGATCGACTGAAACCGCATGGCGCACGGGCGCTGATGCCGTCTGATCGCCGGTGAGAATATGCTCAGGTCGAATGCCAAACCAGACATCTCCATCTATCGGCCCGTTTGCAAAGGGATAACCGGCCAGCGGAATATCGATGCCCTGTGTGCGCATGACCGGAGCACCGCCGGTTTCCACGACGCCTTCAAAAAAGTTCATCGAAGGTGAGCCGATAAAATCAGCAACGTATTTGTTTGCAGGCCGGTTATAAATCTCGTTTGGCGAAGCAAGCTGCTGGATCAACCCGTCTTTCATAATCGCGATCCGGTCGGCCAGTGTCATTGCTTCGATTTGGTCATGGGTGACATAGATCATTGTGTTTTCAAGCTGCTGGTGCAGGCGCTTGATCTCGACCCGCAAATCAGCGCGCAGCTTGGCGTCAAGGTTGGACAACGGCTCGTCAAATAGAAAGCAAGCACGGCCCCGCCGCTGCAACGGCAAATTCCAATCGATACTTGGCTTACCAAAGGGGGAACCCGGGCCCGCCGGTGGTTTCGTCGAAGATTTTCAACCAGGCGCGGGAGTTGTGACCAGACCATATTGTCATAGCGTATTTGTGTTGTTAGACCCGAGCTGAACCGGGAGAGGTGTCCATGGAAGGATTTCACGTTTTTTCGTCGAGCTCTGCTCGAGGCGAAGAAATCAAGGTGCGCCAGATCACGATTTCCGACGTGCTGGACGCGCTGCGGGCGGGTTTTGACGATTTTGTCGAGCGACCTTCGCACTACATATTTCTTGTCATAATTTACCCGGTCATTGGCATATTGTTGTTCACATTCGTTTCTGGAGGTAACGCCTTTCAACTGTTGTTTCCGCTATTGTCCGGATTTGCGTTGATTGGACCTCTAGCCGCGATTGGGCTCTACGAGATCAGCCGGCGGCGGGAATTGGGAATGGACACCTCCTGGCGGCATGCGTTCAATGTCAGGAAGTCGCCGGCGGTTCCGGCGATGATCGCGGTTGGGGGACTGCTGGTTTTGTTGTTTTTAGCATGGCTTCTCGCCGCCAGCTTACTCTTTTTCTGGCTCTATGGCAGCGAACAGCAAAATGTCACATTTGAACTGCTCTATGACATTGTTAGCACCCCGCGTGGCTGGACGCTCATCTTGCTTGGAAACGGCATAGGGTTTTGTTTTGCCGTCGTGGTGCTGTGCACCAGCGTCATCGCATTCCCCATCCTTCTGGATCGTGACGTCGGTGCGGTATCCGCAATAAAGACTTCGATATCAGCGGCAATGCTGAATCCCATTCCGATGATCGCGTGGGGGCTTATTGTTGTCGGAGGCCTATTTCTGGGGGCCTTGCCGGGGCTTGCCGGGCTGGTGGTGGCATTACCTGTCCTGGGCCACGCGACATGGCATCTTTATCGCAAGCTCGTCGAACCGATCGAAGATGGCAAAGCCGCGCCAGCTACCGCGCAGGGCTGAAATATTCCACGCGCATAAACAGCGTGTAATCGCTTTCGAACGACATGATCGCGACAAACGCCAGTACCGCCACCGTCGGCAGCAAGATGGCGTAAGTCAGCGCCAGCCTCTCCCAGCGGAAATGCATGAAGATGGAAACGATCAGGCTTGCCTTGGCCATCATGAAAATCAGGATGAGCGTCCACCTGAGCAGACCCTGAAAGCCGATATAGTCAACCATGTATGAGCCGGCGCTCAGGACAAACAACCACCCCCATACTATGAAATAGACCCTCAGCGGGTGATGCTGGCCTTCGTCATGCGTGACCGCAATCGCTTGTGCCTGCGCCTCATTAGCTGCTTTTTCCATGCCCGCGCCTTACCAAAGATAGAAGAATGCGAAGATAAATACCCAGACGAGATCGACGAAATGCCAGTATAGCCCCATGATCTCGATGGCTTCGTAGTGGCTTTTTCGGCTGGTGAAATACCCCGGTCGGCCCGTATCAAAGTCTCCGCGCCAGGTTTTTCGCGCCATAATCAGAAGGAATATCACCCCGATCGAAACATGGGTCCCGTGAAATCCGGTGACCATGAAGAATATGCCCCCGAACTGCTCGGCGCCGAATGGATTTGACCAGGGGCGCACGCCTTCGGATATGAGCTTGGTCCACTCGAACGCCTGCATGCTAACGAATGCCGCGCCAAGAAGTGCGGTCACCAGCAGGAAGGCGGCGGTCGCCTTGCGGCTGCGCCGATAGCCAAAATTCACTGCCATAACCATGGTCCCGCTGCTGGAAATCAGCACAAACGTCATGATCGCAATCAGGATAAGTGGCACGTCTGAGCCGCCGATATGAAGCGAGAATATTTCGCTGGCATTGGGCCACTCGACCTTCGTCGAGCTGCGCACCGTCATGTAGGACAGTAAGAAGATACTGAAGATGAATGTGTCGCTGAGCAGGAAGATCCACATCATCGATTTGCCCCAGGACACGTTTTTGAACGCGCGCTGGTCGGATGCCCAGTCAGACACGACTCCCTGCATGCCGTCGGGTCGATCAGATGATGAGGCTTCAGTCATGTGTTGGTCCCTCTAACTCAGCAATTGACCGCAGAATTCGACGAGCTTGTTCGCCCAGCCGATCAACACGAACAATATGATAACCCAGATCAAAAGCAGGAAGTGCCAGTAAGTCGCGCAAAGTTCCGATCTGCGGATCAGCCTGTCGATCGGTCCGTCGGTCAAGACATCGGGTATCAGCACACCCAAAGCGACAAGCCCGCCAAGAATATGCAACCCGTGTATGCCAGTGATCATAAAGAAAAAGCTGTTGGCCGGGTTCTCGGTCAGGGCATAGCCGGTGGACGACAGTTCATTCCACGCCATCAGCTGACCGATCAAAAATCCCACCGCGGCCAAAGCCCCAAACAGCAGGCTCAGCTTAAGTGTGGTGCGGTCGCCGTTGCGAGAGGCGGCCACGGCGCTTTGCAACAGGATGCTGCTGACGATCAGCTGACCGGTGTTGATCCAGACCATCCGCGGCACTGGCACGGGCCGCCAGTCGGAATATGCCATTCGCATGAAATAGGCGCTCAGAAACAGCGCGAACAGACTGCCGACAACAACAAGGAATATGCCCAATCCAACCTTTGACAGCGGCGGGCTCATCCGGTCGCTGCCCGGCTGGATTGTATCGACGCCTGTTTCCAGCCAGGGCTTGGTCATTAATCCCTGACGCAAAAGCCACCATGCCGCGACGCCGAGGACGATCACCAGGAATGCCAGGATGACGGTCATGTTATATGCTCTTGCCCGCTGACTTGGGTCGGATCGTTCTGCGCAATAAAGTCTTCGGGCGCACCTGGAACGCTGTAGTCATAGGCCCAGCGGTAGACGACCGGCGTTTCGTCGCCCCAATTGCCATGCGGTGGCGGGGTTACCGGTGTTTGCCATTCCAGCGTCGTGGCCCGCCACGGATTGCCGCCGGCATCGCGACCGTGGCGCAGGCTCCAGAAGATATTGAATAGGAACACGATCTGCGCAAACCCGACGGCGAACGCTGCCAGGCTGATAAACGCATTTAGACCATCAACGCTTTGGGTGACGAATGCTGGGTCTCCCAGCTCAGGATAGCGCCGCGGGACACCGACCAATCCGACATAATGCATCGGGAAAAAGATCGCATAGGCGCCCACGAATGTGACCCAGAAATGGAACTGGCCCATGCTGTCGCTTAGCATCCGCCCGGTGATTTTTGGATACCAGTGATAGATCGCGCCCATGATCACCATGATCGGCGCCACACCCATAACCATATGAAAATGGGCGACAACGAACATGGTGTCAGACAAGGGAACATCGACAACAACATTGCCCAGGAACAGCCCGGTTAGCCCGCCATTCACAAAGGTCACGATGAAGCCCAGCGCAAATAGCATCGGAATTGTCAGATGGATGTCGCCTCGCCAGAGTGTGAGAACCCAGTTGTAAACCTTGATCGCCGTTGGAACCGCGATTATCAGCGTCGTCGTAGCAAAGAAGAAGCCAAAATAGGGGTGCATACCGCTGACATACATATGGTGCGCCCAAACGATGAAGCTGAGCGCACCGATGCCGACAATCGCCCAGACCATCATCCGATAGCCGAAGATGTTTTTGCGCGCGTGCGTCGAGATCAGATCAGATACGATTCCGAAGGCGGGCAGGGCAACGATGTAGACTTCGGGGTGGCCGAAGAACCAGAACAGGTGCTGGAACAATATCGGGCTGCCACCGCCGTATTGCAGTTGCTCGCCGAATTCGACAAGCGACGGCATGAAGAAACTTGTCCCCAGAAGCCGGTCGAACAGCATCATGACCGAGGCGACCAGTAGCGCCGGAAACGCCAACAGCGCCATGACCGTTGCTGTAAAGATGCCCCAAACCGTCAGGGGCATACGCATCAGAGTCATGCCGCGGGCGCGACCCTGCAAAACCGTGACGACATAATTTAGCCCGCCCATGGTAAAGCCGATAATGAACAGAATGAGCGAAACAAGCATGAGGACTATGCCCAAGTCTTGCCCGCCAGGCGTGCCACCCAGGATCGCCTGCGGCGGATAGAGCGTCCACCCGGCCCCCGTCGGACCGCCAGGCACGAAAAAGCTCGCCACCAGCACCAGCACCGCCAGCAGATAGATCCAGAAACTCAGCATGTTAACATAGGGAAAGACCATGTCCCTGGCCCCGACCATCAGCGGGATCAGGTAATTGCCGAAGCCGCCCAGAAACAGCGCGGTCAAAAGATAGACCACCATGATCATGCCGTGCATGGTGACAAACTGGTAATAGGTTTCAGGCGTAATGAAATCGAACAGATCAGGAAATCCAAGCTGCAGCCGCATCAACCAGGAAAGAACCAGGGCGACCAAACCAATACCAACCGCCGTGCCGGAGTATTGTAACGCGATGACCTTTGCATCCTGCGAGAAGACGTATTTCGTCCAGTAGGATTTGGCATGATACAGCTCAACGTCGGGCACCTCGGCCGGCGGAATATCAGGTTGAAGCGGAGTTGGAATATCGGTCATTCATCGTCTCCTGTCGCACACAACCGGTTCGGGCGCGCAGCGGCCTTGTTTCGCGAATTCGTTGCTGCCATGCGGGAAATACTCATCGGCTGGCCAATTCTACAAACGTCAGCTGCTCGGATAGCCAGGCCTGATAATCGACCTCGCTGTCGATCAGCACGAAGCCGCGCATGAACCCATGCCCGACACCGCACAGCTCTGCGCACAGAACCTCAAACTCGCCTGTCCGTGTCGGCGTGAACCAGAAATAGGTGATCGAACCGGGAACCATATCCATCTTGGCGCGGAATTCCGGAACGTAAAAGTCGTGCAGAACATCGACTGACCTGAGCAGCATCTGTACCGGCTTGCCGATCGGCAGGTGCAGATCATCTGCCTCCACCAAAACATCGTCGGCGCCGTTCGGATCTCTCGGATCAATTCCGAGTGGATTGTCACCGCTTATCAAACGATTGTCGGCCTTGCCCAGTTTACCGTCCTCGCCCGGGAGCCGGTAACTCCATTGCCATTGCTGGGCCACAACTTCGACCGGGGTGGCGTCATCGGGAACATTGACGAACTGCGCCCAGACGATCAGCCCTGGGGCCAGCATCGCCGCGACACCGATCCCGGTGATGATGGTCAGCCAAAGTTCGAGCTTCTTGTTTTCCGGCTCGTAGGCCGCGACGCGACCTTCTTTGTGACGGAAACGAAAAACGCAATAGGCCATAAACAGCACCACGGCAGAAAACACTACGCCGGTTATCCAGAAGGTGATGACCAATGTGGTATCGATATAGCCCCAGTTCGAGGCGATGGGCGTCCACCACCAGGGGCTAAAGGCGTGAAATAGCAGTGAACCGACGACGACCGCAACCAGCAAAAGGCCAACCCACATACCAGTGTCCCTCCCAAGAGCCCGTGTGTCGGCGATGATACCCAGCATTGCAAGAAAATCTAGCTCTTTCATTTCGATCGTCGCTCGGGAGCACCGATGCAGCTAAAATGTTGGGCCCAAAGGGGTTGTAAGCGTGGCGAAACGGCTCAGGAAACTTGACAATTTCCCCTTTCCACGCCTTAACGGCGTGCTATCGTTTCGTGAGGTTGGCCGATGCTTTGCCGAAAGTCCGGACTCACTGCCAAAAAGCTGTCGCAAAAGAGGAATAAAATGATCAGGACCATTGCCACACTTCTGACCGGCGTCGCGATTGCAGCCCCGGCATTTGCCGAAAGTAATTCGCTCGGTGACGTTGAGGCCGGAGAATCCGCCTTCAAACAATGCGCCACCTGCCATGTCGTGATCGACGACGAAGGCGAACAACTCGCCGGTAAAAGAGCCAAGACCGGTCCAAACCTGTACGCCATCATCGGACGCCAGGCCGGCACCGTTGAAGGATTTCGATACGGTAAATCGATTGTCGCGGCCGGGGAAGCGGGCCTGATCTGGAACCTTGAAAATTTCGCGATCTATGCCCAGGACCCGAAAGCCTTCCTTAAGGAAATTCTCGACGACAAAGGCGCGCGCAGCAAGATGGCTTACAAGGTCCGCAAGGAAGAAGATGCAGTGAACCTGGCCGCATTCCTGGAAAGTCTTGCTCCCATGGCATTGGCCGAGGAAGAGGCCGAGGAAGAAGCTGAAGCGACCAACTAGGCGCTTTGTGCAACATTTCACGAGGCTTTGACGGCACCGCCAATGGCACAACGCGCTTATAGAAATTTGCGGACCACGGTTTGGACCGTCGCAATCGTATCAAATTTGGCGCTGGCAGGTGGCATTGTTTGGGTAAAGCTGTCTGATCCGCCGGCCTATACGGTCAGCACGTCCGGTGAGGCCGATATCCGATCCGAGTTTTCGCTGACCGACCACACGGGGCGCCAAGTGACCGCGTCCGACTATTCCGGCCAGTGGCAGCTTGTCGTTTTCGGGTTCACTTATTGTCCCGACATTTGCCCAACCACGCTCGCCTACGTGGGCACGATGCTTGACCTGCTTGGGCCCGAGGTTGAGCGTGTCGCCCCTCTGTTCGTGTCGGTGGATCCAGAGCGCGATTCAGTCGAGATTATGGCTGAATACGTGGCGGCCTTTCATCCCCGGCTTATCGGACTGACCGGAAGCCCCGAGCAGATCGCGGCCGCTGCAGACGAGTTCAAAGTCTATTATGAGAAGCTCGAAGATGACAGCGCACCGGATGGCTATCTGATGGCGCATACCGGTTACATCTATCTGATGCGCCCTGATGGGAGCTTTGAAGCAGTATTTCGCGAAAGCGGCCAGGAACCCGAGCGGCTTGCCGAAGAGATTCTGGTGCGCATTGAAAAAGAAGGAAGATCAAGTTGAAGAGCGGCATCGTATTTGCGCTGGCAATGGTCTTGGCCTCCCCGGTGTTGGCCGACATCACGGTAACCGATCCCTGGGCGCGGGCGTCGATCCTGGCCGCGCGGCCCGGCGCCGCCTACCTTACGATCCATAGCACTCAAGACGACCGGCTCATCGAACTCAGCTCGCCAATGGCTGGCAAAGTGATGATCCACGCCGTCGAGACCGGCGCTGACGGGGTCAGTCGAATGCGCCATATCATGGCGCTCGAATTGCCAGAGGGGCAGGTGGTTACGCTGGCCCCCGGGGACATGCATCTGATGCTGATGGGTCTTGCGGCCAAGCTGGAAGAGGGGACGAGTTTCCCGATGACGCTGACGTTTGAGAAAGCCGGCGAGGTTGCCGTAGAGGTTCAAGTGCTCAGCGCAACTGCGACCGGACCCCAAGGCGACGGCCAGTAATTCCTCACCGCATTGGGTTCCGGAAATTAGCCGACCCTGACGGACTGCCCGCGCGCCAATGATTCTGCTGCGGCATCGGCGAGCAGCTGCGCCGCCAGGCCGTCGGCTATGCCCGGCGTGATGGCGTTACCGTTCGCTACTGAATGCGCAAAATACGCCATCTCCGCGCGATACGCAGCCTCATACCGCTCAAGGAAATAATGTTGCGCCGGGGCGCGACGAAATCCGACATCCGTCGCAATTTCTACCGTGTTTTCCAGCATGTTCTCGACGCGGAGCATTCCGCGCGAGCCGTGGACTTCGATCCGCTGATCATAACCATAGGCTGCGCGACGCGAGTTGGATATTTGGCAAATCTTGCCCGATGCCGTGGTCAAAGTGACTGCGGCTGTGTCGACATCTCCGGCTTTTCCGATCGCGGGGTCAACCAGCGCCGCGCCGACCGCGTAGACGTAAACTGGTTCTTCGCCCAACACAAATCGTGCCATATCGAAATCGTGGATCATCATGTCACGAAATATTCCGCCTGAGCTCTTGATGTAGTCCAGCGGCGGTGGAGCGGGATCGCGCGACAGAATCGTTACGATCTCGACCTCGCCAATTTCCCCTGCGCGCAGGCGCTGCTGCAAATTGCCGAAGTTCGGGTCAAATCGACGCTGGAATGCGGTCATGAAAGCCACACCGGCGGCCTCGACCACCTTCATGCATTCGCGGATGCGGTCGGCCGACATGTCCACCGGCTTTTCGCAGAATATTGCCTTGCCCGCATCTGCCGCCGCACCGATCAGTTCGTAATGTGTGTCGGTTGGTGTTCCGATCACAACCGCATCAACATTCGCGCTTTTTATCAGCGCCGACGTTTCCATCACCTCTGCGCCGATCTGTGCTGCGAGTTTCTGAGCTGGTTCGGCAAACGCGTCAGCCACAGCGGCGACCACAGCACCATCAATCTGGCCGACCGAGCGGGCATGGACCTGGCCGATCCGGCCACAGCCCAACAATCCGATCCTTAGCATATCATGCCCCTTTGAAGGCTTGCAGAACCCGACGGGTGGCGGCGACTACCGGGTCATGAGTTTCTTTTAGAATTTGCACTCGGTCGAACCGGTCGTCATGTTCATTGACGGCCTTGCGTACTGCTTCACCAAAGACCATGCGCAACTCGGTCCCAATATTAAATTTACAGATTTTTGACCCCGCCGCGAGTGCGCGGCGCTGCGCCACCGGCACGCCCGAGCCGCTGTGGATCACCAGCGGCACTTCAGTCACGGCTTCGATCAAACGGATGCGTGCCTCGTCCAGCCCGCCCTGTTTGTCCTGTTGCAGATGCACATTGCCGACGGATATCGCCATTGCGTCCACCCCGGTTTCGCGGACAAAGCGCGCGGCCTCATCCGGATCGGTCCCGGCAGAACCTTCACCGCCAGAATAACCGACAAAGCCAATTTCGCCTTCGCAAGACACGTTTGCCGCATGAGCCATTTCGACGATCGCACGCGTGTTATCGATGTTTTCGTCTAGCGGTGTGCGCGAGCCGTCGAACATGACGGACGTAAAGCCGCTGTCGATGGCAAGGCGGCATTCGTCGGCAGTGTAGCCGTGGTCCAAATGGGCAACCACCGGGACGCTGGCATTTTCGGCCAAATGGCGGAACATATTGCCCAGCACCGGCAGCGGGGTGTGTTCGCGACAGGACGGGCCGGCCTGCAGAATAATCGGCACATCTTCAGCCTCAGCCGCGGCCACATATGCCCGCATTTCTTCCCAGCCGAGTGTTACCAATCCAGCCACAGCATAACCGCCTGACAAAGCCGGTTGCAAAACTTCAGAAAGCGTCGCGATGGTCATTTGAACTTTGCGATCATGTCCATGATACCAGGAATTGTTTGCAACTGCTCAGAATGGGTTGGCTGAAAGAATTGCTTCAGTGATCTTTGACTAAACCCGCCCAGTATCGTGAAGTAATACATCTCATATCCTGGCAGCGCTGCGCAGGGGTGATAACCTTTATCGATCAGGATCGTTGAACGATCCATAATGTGATAGGAATCGCCCGGCTTGTTGTCTTCGCGCTGCAACATCTGCAGGCCGGAACCGTAATTCGGCCGGAAGCGGAAATTGTAGGTCTCGTCGTGGTGCGTTTCATCGGGCAGACGGTCTGTATCGTGTTTATGCGACGGAAATCCGGACCATCCGCCCTGACCGACGGTGTATAGCTCGCTCACCAGCAAGCGGCCAACTTTATCACGCTGGTTGGCACCCAGAATGTGCTTGATCTTGCGGTGGGTCTTGGTGTCGTCGGATCCATATTGCACAAAGTCTATGGCGTCTGCACGCACGTCGAACGGCTCCAGCACTTGGTCATATTTGGCCCCGGCGATGAATGTCTCGGTTTCATCCGTGTCGCAGGTGATGCGCACCCTAGCCCCCACCGGAACATAAACGCCTTCCGGTTCACCATCCCAGACATCCACAGTTCGGTTGCCCAATGCTGGATAACGCGCACCGTCTACATCCACATCAACACTGCCGGTGGCGGGCACCACACATGTCTCATACCCAGGCACCGCATATTCAAAAATTTCGCCTTTTCGGAGCTTGACGATGTTGAAGTAGTTTAACGGAACTAGGTCGTGATCGGCATCGACAATCGGCTTGTTGTTGTTGTCGTGGGGCGCGATGTGCATTGGCGTATCCTTTCAGAATTCGGTGGCGCCGGGATGCGAAGCCAGGAAGGCCTGAAGCTCATCGGCGTTTGGAATGGCGGGGGCGCAGCCGGGTTTTGACACTACGATCGAGGCACAGGCCGCGCCGCGCAAAACTGCGTCTTTCAACGCGCGTCCTTCGGACAGCGCCGCCAGGAACGCGGCCATGAAACTGTCGCCCGCGCCGGTGGGTTTGATGGCTTCGACAGGAAAGATGCCGGTGCGCAATTCTTGGCCATCGGCGAATGTCACTGCCCCTTCCGCCCCCATCTTGTAGATGACAATTTCGGTGCCCGACGCGGCCAGTTGGCGGGCCCTGTCCAGGCCCTGATCTATATCGCCCGCCATGAATCCAAATTCTTCGTCATTGCCGACGATCACGTCTGACATAGCCCCTGCTTGGGATAGAACCTGCTCGGCAACCTGCGCAGATGGCCAGCTATAGGGCCGGTAATCGACATCAAAGACGATCGGCAAACCAGCGGCTCGGGCCAATTCGAAAGCGCGGAACGCGGCCGAGCGGGACGGTTCGGCCGCAAACACCGTTCCAGCCGTGATCAAGGCACCATACGGCCTGTAATCAACCGCTTCGACATCTGCGACGCTCATCTGAAAATCGGCCGCATTATTGCGGTAAATGACGCTTTGATGCTCATCTATGCGGGTTTCGTATACAGCAAGCGAGGTCCGCTGTTCGCCGGTGATCTTTTTCACATGGGTGCGATCGACGCCGTAGTGGTCCAGTTGGTTCAGGCAATACCAGCCAATTGCGTCGTCAGATACGCAGGTAACCAGCGCTGCCTTGCAACCCAGTTTGACCAGCCCGGCGGCGATATTGGCGCTGCTGCCGCCCATGGCGACCATCATTTGCGTGGCGTCCCGCGTACGCGTGCCCGGCGGTTCAGGCGACAGGTCCATACCGACCCTCCCGATCACCAGAAAGTTGCGTTTGGCAATACCGTCCACGTTCACACACGCCCCTCGGTATTGCCCGCTTTGGCTGCGTCCAGAACCTCAGGATAAGGAAAGTTCAGTCCCAAAAGCTGGCGGATATCGGCGTCGGCGTTGTCGAGAAAGGTCTGTGGTAAAGCCGCTGGCATATTTTCCATCGGTTTCACCCATTTGGGTAGATACTGGATCAAGATGGCGCTGCGGTCGTGATCCGCCCGGTTGGGCATAGCGCAATGCCAGGTGACACCGTAAAACAGCGCCACGTCGCCGGGGTCACCAGTCATCTGTTCGCAGCGCTCAAAAAACCGATCTTCGGCTGTCGGATAACGCAGCTCTTTCTGGCTGCCGGGCAAATAACCGGTGGCACCGCTTTGTTTGGTGAAGGGATCGAGCAGAACCGAGACCTGTGCGTTCATCGGGAAGGTGCCGTTCAGGCCGATGGGGTGCGTTTCCGGCTTGTGAAAATCCCAATAGGGGTAATCGATATGCGGCTCTTGTCCCGGTCCGCCCGGCAGGATCCGGTTGGCAGCGATCGAGCCCATGATGAATTCTGTGCCCAGAAAAACGCGCAGGATATCCATCAAGACCGGGTGCGCCGCCATCCGCGAAAACACCTCGCCTTTGGCCAATAGATTCCACACTCGGCGCTGCAGATCGAGCTTGCCTGCATCCGCAGCGGCCCCTTGAAAATGGGTAACCTTGCCGCCCTCACCCTCGGAATGGGCCATGACAATTGCGCGCGCGTCCGCGACTTCTTGCGGCGTAAACAATCCCGATATTCTGACCGCCCCAGCGCCATTTAAAAGCTCTTTGACGATCGTTGCCGGATCGGCGCTGTCGGCGGTGAACTGTCGCATCAAACCCCCTTCCGCTGCTTATCGCGGCTGGATTCCCAATCAACATGCGCTTGTTGCACGCGGTCGCTTTTGGTGATGTGCGGTGTGCCGACTTCCCACCAGGCATGGCCTTGGGCGGTCCAGCCTTCGTGCGCGTCCACCTTCATGACGATGACATAGGTCTTGTCAGAGGCCTTGGCGCGTTTGAAAGCCTCGCCCAGTTCGCCGGGGTTGGCGACTGTTTCGGCTGTCGCGCCCATCGCGGCGGCATGCGCTTCAAAATCCACTGCAAACGGTTCCGGTATGGTCGGACAATCGGCCAGCAGGTTGTTAAAGCTTTCATTGCCGGTGTTGTTTTGCAATTTGTTGATGACGGCAAAACCGCCATTGTCGAGCACCAGAACGATCAGCTTTTTCTGGCTCAGGACCGACGAATAAATGTCGGAATTCATCATCATGTAGGAGCCGTCGCCAATAAAGACGATGGTGTCCCGATCAGGTTCTTGCTGGGCCTGCGCGATCCGTGCGCCCCACGCGCCGGATATTTCATAGCCCATGCACGAAAACCCAAATTCAACATCCACTGTGCCGATGCCAAGCGTCCGCCAGTTTGCGGTCACTTCGGCAGGCAAGCCGCCTGCGGATGCGACCACCCGGTCGCGGCTGTTGCACAGGTCATTCACAACACCGATTGCCTGCGCGTAGGAATTCGGGCCGTTCCCATAAGATACGTTGTCGGCCACGTAGGCGTCCCAGTTTCCGCGCTCAGTTTGTGCGAGCGAAAGCCAGTCGCCGGGGGCCTTGTAGTTACTGGCGGCCTCGGTCAACAGGTTCAACGATAGTTTTGCATCGCCCACAACCGGCAGTGACATATGCTTGGCCGCATCATGGCGCGCGGCGTTGATCGAGATAAATCGCGCGTCCTTGGCAAAAGCGGTCCACGACCCGGTGGTGAAATCCTGCAACCGGGTTCCGACCGCGACGATCACGTCGGCCTTTTCAGCAATCGCGTTGGCGCTGTCTGAGCCAGTCACCCCAATGGGTCCGATATTTAACGGGTGCGTTGCAACGAGGTTAGCGCGCCCGGCAATGGTCTCGACGACCGGGATGTTATGCGCTTCGGCAAAGGCCATCAGATCCTGAGTGGCCCGCGAGTATTGCACACCGCCGCCCGCGATGATCATCGGGCGTTCGGCACTGGCCAACAGGGCCGCCGCATCCGCCACTTCCGCCGCGTCAGGCGTAACCCGGCGAATGCGGTGCACCTTTTTTTCGAAAAACACCGCCGGATAATCATACGCCCAGCCCTGCACGTCCTGCGGCAATCCCAGAAATGCTGGGCCACAATCGGCCGGGTCCAGCATGGTGGCGATGGCGGCGGGCAGCGACTGAATGATCTGTGCCGGGTGAGTTATGCGGTCCCAATACCGCACCACCGGCTTGAATGCGTCGTTCACGCCAAGGGTTGGATCGTTGAAATTTTCCATCTGCTGCAGCACCGGGTCAGGCAAACGGGTCAGGAACGTGTCGCCACACAGCAGCAGCATCGGTAAGCGGTTGGCATGTGCCAGCGCCGCCGACGTCAACAGGTTCGACGTGCCGGGGCCCGCAGAGGCGGTGCAGAACATAAACCTCTGGCGCAGCCATTGCTTTGCGTACCCAGCGGCGGCGAAACCCATGCCTTGTTCGTTCTGGCCACGGTAGAGTGGCAGGGTATCTTGGGCACTGTAAAGTGCCTCACCCAGACATGTGACATTGCCATGTCCGAATATGCCAAACCCACCCCCGCACAGGCGCAATTCTTTCCCGTCGATTTCGATAAACTGGTTGCAAAGCCAACGTATGATTGCCTGGGCGGTGGTAAGTCGGACTGAGGCATTTGTTGCAGACATGCGCACACGATCCCTTTTGGGAATATCCGGCACAATGCCGAATGCAGCTTGCGGGTTTTCGATTCTCACGATACAAGTTTTGCAACCGGTTGCAAACCGTATTTCGACAAGCGGGAGGCCCTGCGGTGACTCAAATCGGGATCGGCATCATAGGTGGTGGCTATATGGGCAAGGCGCATGCCGTGGCCATGTCCGCGGTTGGGGCAGTCTTCAACACGACACTTCGGCCCCACCTTGAGATGGTGTGCGCCTCGACTCAGGCCAGCGCGGATCGCTATCGAAGGGCGTATGGCTTTGATCGGGCAACCGACGATTGGCGCAAACTCGTCAGCGACCCAAAAGTCGAGGCTGTTGTGATCGCCACCCCGCAATCGACCCATCGCGCGGTTGCCGAGGCGGCCTTCGCGTTGGGAAAACCGGTGTTTTGCGAAAAACCGATGGGGGCCTCGCTTGGCGACAGCAGGTCCATGGTGGACGCGGCAGAGGCGTCGGGTTGCACCAACATGGTCGGCTTTAACTATATCCGAACTCCAGCCAGCCAATTCGCACGGCACCTGATCGCCGATGGCGAAATCGGTGATGTCACTTGGTTTCGCGGCGAGCATACTGAGGACTTCTTGGCTGACCCCGCCACCCCTGCCAATTGGCGAACGACGGGGGATGCCAACGGCACTATGGGCGACCTGGCGCCGCATATGATCAATGCCTCACTTGCGCTTGTAGGTCCGGTGTCCCGCGTGATGGCCGAGGTCGAGACGGTTCACACAACCCGTCCGGGCGGCGAAGTCACCAATGACGACCAAGCCCAGATGATGTGTCGGTTTGAAAACGGCGCCATGGGGCAGATGTATTTCAGCCGTATCGCGACCGGGCGCAAAATGGGCTACGCCTATGAAGTCACAGGCACAAAGGGTGCGATCCGATTCGATCAGGAAGACCAGAACGCGCTGTGGCTGTATCGGGCGGACGGACCAGAATCCGAACGGGGTTTCCGCAAAATCCTGACCGGTCCGGCGCATCCGGATTACGCGCATTTCTGTCAGGGGCCGGGGCATGGCACCGGCTATCAGGATCAGATCATCATCGAGGCGCGTGATTTTCTGCAGGCCATCGAAACCGGCTCACCTGTCTGGCCGACGTTCCGCGACGGGCTTGAGGTGAACCGCGTGGTCGCCGCCGCCATGGCGTCCTCGCAAGCCAAACAATGGCAGGACATCGAAGCGTTCTGAATACCCGAAAGGCTAGAAAAGATGGCTATCAGAATTGGCAATGCGCCATGCTCATGGGGGGTGGAATTTCCCGATGATCCGCGCAATCCGCCGTGGCGACAGGTTTTGAAGGAATGCGCCGAGGCAGGGTATAAGGGGATCGAGTTGGGACCAGTTGGCTATATGCCCGAAGACCCCACGATTCTAGCGGATGCGCTGGCCGAACACGACTTGAGCCTGATCGGCGGCGTGGTTTTTCGCGCCTACCATGACCCGGATCAGTGGGACGATGTGCTGGACGGAACGCACCGCACCTGCAAGGCACTGGCGGCGCTTGGTGCGCAGCATCTGGTGCTGATCGACAGCATATCTGAGCGGCGTGCGCCGACCGCCGGACGCGCCGATCAGGCCGAGCAGATGGACAAGGCAGAATGGGCCGCCTACCGCGACAGGCTGGCCGAAAGTGCCCGGATCGGGGCGCAAGAATACGGCCTGACGGTCGGCATCCATGCCCATGCGGCGGGGTTCATGGATTTCGAGCCGGAACTGGAACGCCTGCTGGATGAGGTCGATGAAAGCATCCTGAAAATCTGCTTTGACACCGGGCACCATTCCTATGCGGGGTTCGATCCGGTGGCGTTCATGAAACGCCATGTCGGCCGCATATCCTACATGCATTTCAAGGACATCTCGCCTGCCGTAAAGGCCGATGTCATCGCCAAGGGCACCGGTTTTTACGACGCCTGCGGACAGGGCATTTTCTGCAATCTTGGCGACGGCGATGTTGATTTTCCAGCTGTCCGCCAAGTGCTGCTGGATGCCGGTTTCAGCGGTTGGTGCACGGTCGAGCAGGACACTGATCCAACCTCGCCAGACAGTAACCCGGCTGGTGATGCTGCCTCAAATCGCGCCTATCTGCGCACAATCGGTTTTGAAGGATAATGCCATGACAAAACTGAACTGGGGCATGGTTGGCGGCGGTGAAGGCAGCCAGATCGGACCTGCACACCGCGTGGGCGCGCAGGCGGACGGCAATTTTGCCCTTGTTGCCGGGGCTTTGGACCACGATGCGGACAAGGGTCGGGCGTATGCGAAATCTCTAGGCATCGCGCCAGATCGCGCCTATGGCAACTGGCAGGAAATGCTGGCGGGTGAGGTCGCGCGCGATGACCGTGTTGATCTGGTCACCGTGGCCACGCCCAATGCCACGCATTACGAGATTACCAAGGCGTTCCTTGAGGCCGGGTTCAATGTGCTGTGCGAGAAGCCCATGACTATGACGGTTGAAGAGGGCGAAGACATTGTGCGCAATGCGCGGGCGACCGGCAAGGTTTGCGCTGTGAACTACTGTTACAGCGCCTATCCGATGGTGCGTCAGATGCGGGCGATGGTTGCTGCAGGCGAGCTGGGCAAGGTTCGTGTTGTCATCGGCAATTTCAGCCACGGCCACCACGCGGATGCGGCCGATCAGGATAACCCGCGGGTGCGCTGGCGTTATGACCCGGCGCAGGCTGGCGTGTCTGGCCAGATGGCGGACTGCGGCATCCATGCCCTGCATCTGGCCAGTTTCGTGACCGGCGAACAGGTGGAAAAACTGTCCGCTGATTTCGCATCCTGTGTGCCGGGGCGTGAGTTGGAAGATGACGCAATGGTCAATTTTCGCACCGAAGCCGGAACAGTCGGGAGATTGTGGACGTCGACGGTTGCGATCGGGCGTCAGCATGGGTTGGACATTCAAGTCTTTGGTGAAAAGGGCGGGATGCGTTGGGCCCAGGAGCAGCCCAACCAGTTGCACTGGCAACGCCTTGGCGGACGCACAGAAATCATGGAAAAGGGCGATGCCGGTTTGTCCCATGACGCCCAACGTCTAAGCCGGGTTGTCATCGGCGCACCCGAAGGATTCCCGATGGCGGTTGCCAATATCTATGTCGATCTGGCCGAAGTAATTGGCGCCAGAAAGGACGGGCACGAACCTGATCCGGCAGCGCTGCATTATCCGACCGCAGAAGATGGGCTGCGATCGATGTCGGCCGTGCATCAGGCTGTCGCCTCGGCCGGTTCGGGCGGGAAATGGATCGATGCCTGCCCGCCGATGTTCCGCTAGGTTGACCAGGGCAACTCACAATTGTCGCCGACCAGAAAACCGGGAACCTCAGCTATATTACTGAATCGCGCGCAACGTCCCGCGTTCGACTATAAAGCAGGGGAATATCCGCGCCTCTGGATACCGGTCAGGCTCATCCAGCATGGCCACCATCAATTCTATCGAAGAAGCGATAATTTGGCGAATAGGCTGATGGATCGTCGTCAGGTTGATATTTTCCCAACGCGCCATCTCCATGTCGTTCAGCCCGATTATGCCGATGTCTTCCGGCACCGAAAGCCCGCTGTCGAGTATCGCCGAAAGCACGCCAATGGACAGCACATCATCACCGCAGAAATAAGCTTGCGCCGGAGTGTCGACCAAAAGCCGTAGCATTTCGTCCCGCCCGGCTTCGAATGAATACTCATTGGCGAATGAATGGGTCGTGGTAACCGTGGTGTGCGCCGACATTTCAGACATGAAGCCAGTATAGCGGTCCTGGGTCGACGTTGCGCTTTCAGGTCCGCCGAGAAATGCAACACTCTCATACCCGCGATCGATAAGCGCGCGGGCGGCCATGCGCCCACATTCGACGTTGTCGATCCCCACAACATGGACCTGCGGTGCCGATGAGTAACGACCAAAGGAATGCACCACCGGCACCCCGGCGTCACGAAACGCCTTCGCGAATCCTGGCGGCAGTGTTGATGATGCAACGACCACACCATCAACAGAGTATTGCCGCAACATGCGAACCGAGTTTTCCGGGTTCGTCTCATCAGAAAGGTTCACGAGCAGCGGGCGCAGGCCCCTGTCTTGCAGGCCACGGGTGAAAAGGTCGAACACCTCAAGAAATATCGGATTGTGAAAGTTGTTGGATACCAGCCCGATCAGTTTCGTTCGCCCTGTCGTCAGCGACGAGGCCAAAGCATTCGGGCTGTAGCCAAGCTCGCGCGCAGCCTTGTCCACCCGGCGCCGCATTTTGTCCGAGACTGATGCTCCGTCGGTAAACGTCCGTGACACCGCCGAGCGTGATACGCCGGCGCGTTCTGCAACCTCTTTCAACGTGACGGCCATGAACAATTGGTCCTTTAGGGGCCTGCATCCGACCTTTTTATTGGGCGCGCCCAATACCCGCAGTATGATACGAGATCGGATGTATTGCAACCGGTTGCAATACATCCGTTTATATGCTTTAACTTGAGTCGAAGAGCCGGAAAACAAACCGGTCTTTCGCCAAAAGAACGGTGAAACTTGGGAGGAAAACATGAATTCACTTATGAAGAAACTCGCGCTGGCTACGGCAATTGTCGCGGCTCCGCTGATGGTCGCGACGACTGCGGCGGCGGAGGGCGAGAGGTATATTCTGGTCAGCCATGCACCCGACAGCGACAGCTGGTGGAACACCATCAAGAACGGCCTCGCTCTTGCAGCCGAGCAGATGGACGTCGAGGTTGAATACCGCAACCCGCCATCCGGCGACCTGGCCGACATGGCGCGGATCATTCAGCAGGCGGCAGCCTCTGGCCCGAATGGCATCATTACCACAATGGCTGATTTCGATGTGCTGAGCGGCCCGATCCGCGATGCGGTCGATCAGGGCATCAACGTCATCATCATGAACTCCGGCACCCCGGATCAGGCTCGCGAAGTTGGGGCGCTGATGTATGTTGGCCAGCCTGAATATGACGCCGGCTTTGCCGCCGGACTGCGTGCCAAAGGCGACGATGTTGGCTCGTTCCTGTGCGTGAACCACTACATCACCAACCCATCCTCGACCGAGCGCTGCCAGGGCTTTGCCGATGGGCTGGGCATCGAACTGGGCGGTCAGGCAATCGATAGCGGCCAGGACCCTGCCGAGATCAAGAACCGGGTGCTTGCCTATCTGGCTGCCAATCCAGACACCGACGCGGTGCTGACACTTGGCCCGACATCTGCTGACCCAACCCTGTTGGCCCTGGCGGAAAACGGCATGGCCGGGGACATCTATTTTGGTACATTTGATCTGGGCGAAGAGATCGTGAAAGGCATCAAGGCCGGTATCATCAACTGGGGCATTGACCAGCAGCCGTTCCTGCAGGCCTATCTGCCGGTTGTTATCCTGACCAACTATGACCGTTACGGTGTGCTGCCGGGCAACAACATCAACTCGGGACCAGGTTTTGTCACCGCAGACGGGCTTGAGCTGGTCGAGAAGTACTCTGGCGAATATCGCTAGATTAATGACCTGATCGGGCGGCGGAACACTCTGCCGCCCTTTCTACATCCAGCGATACGAGGGGATCGAAATGTCGAATACCGAACTAGCCACCGAACCAACGCCGCCGGCATCAGACGAACGCGTCAAGGACATGTCGGGATTTCGCAAAGCAATGATCCGCCCGGAACTGGGGGGTATCGTCGGCGCAATCCTGGTGTTTTTCTTTTTCTTTTTGACAGCCCGCGACAGCGGCATGTTTTCGCCCGCAGGGGTGATGAACTGGTCGATTGTATCGGCCCAGTTCATGATTATCGCGGTGGGTGCCTGTCTTTTGATGATTGCCGGTGAGTTTGACCTGTCGGTCGGATCGATGATCGGCTTTTCCGGCATGTCGATTGCGCTCTTGTCGGTCAGTTTTGGCTGGCCGGTATGGCTGGCGATCATCATCACATTTGCGATGTGCATGGCCATCGGCGCATTTAGCGGCTGGATCGTGATCAAGACCGGATTGCCCAGCTTTATCGTGACCCTGGCATTCCTGTTCATCCTGCGCGGCCTGACCATTTTCGCGGCCATCTTCTTTACCCGCAAAACCATCATCGGCGGGGTCCGCGACGTCGCCGAGGGCGACTGGCTGGCAGCCTTGTTTGGCGGCAAGATTCTGAAAGGATTTTTCCAATGGATGGGCGATAATGGCTGGATCGAGACTTTCAGCCGCGGCACCAGAGAGGGCCAGCCGGTGGTGGAAGGCATTCCGATGCTGATGGTCTGGGCGCTGATCCTGATCATCTTTGGTCACTGGCTGCTGACCAAAACCAAATTCGGCAACTGGATTTTCGCATCCGGCGGCGACGCCCAGGCGGCGCGCTATGTCGGCGTGCCGGTCAACCGCGTCAAAATACTGATGTTCATGTTCACCGCGTTTTGCGCCTGCGTGTTTGCCACAGCGCAAGTGATGGAATTTGGCTCCGCTGGGGCCGACCGAGGTGTCCTGAAAGAATTTGAGGCGATCATTTCGGTGGTCATCGGTGGCGCCTTGCTGACCGGCGGCTACGGCTCGGTGATCGGCGCCGCACTGGGCGCGCTTATCTTTGGCGTGGTGCAGCAGGGGCTGTTCTTTGCCGGGGTCGAAAGCTCGCTTTTCCGCGTGTTCCTTGGGGTGATCCTGCTGCTGGCGGTGATCCTGAACACCTATATCCGCCGCATGATTACCGGGGAGAGATAAGATGACCGCACCAATCATTGAAATGAAGAACATCGAAAAGCACTTTGGCGCGGTGATTGCGCTCTCGGGCGTGTCGCTTACCGTGGTGCCCGGCGAATGCCACTGCCTGCTGGGCGACAACGGGGCTGGTAAATCGACGTTTATCAAGACCATGTCGGGGGTGCACAAGCCCTCGGCGGGGGAAATCTTTTTTGAGGGCAAGCCGCTGGATTTCGCCCGCCCGCGCGACGCGATTTCAGCTGGAATTGCAACCGTCTACCAGGACCTAGCGATGATCCCCTTGATGTCGGTGACGCGAAACTTTTTCATGGGCAACGAGCCGACGAAAAAGTTCGCCGGGATCACCTTTTTCGATCACGCCCACGCTAATGAGGTGACGATGACCGAAATGAAGGAAATGGGCATCAACCTGCGCTCGCCGGATCAGGCGGTGGGCACGCTGTCGGGCGGCGAACGCCAGACCGTGGCAATCGCACGTGCGGTCCATTTCGGCGCCAAGGTGCTGATCCTGGATGAGCCGACCTCGGCCCTTGGGGTGCGGCAAACCTCGAACGTTTTGGCCACCATCGACCGGGTGCGCAAATCCGGCATCGGCGTGGTGTTCATCACCCACAACGTGCGTCACGCGATGGCGGTGGGCGACCGGTTCACCGTGCTGGATCGCGGCAAAACGCTGGGCACCGCGGTCCGCGGCGAGATCACCCCGGAAGAGCTGCAGGACATGATGGCGGGGGGGCAGAAACTAGCATCGCTGGAGGGCTCGCTTGGGGGGACTGTGTGACCCGTTTTGTCGCCAATCCGTTTGAACGCCGCCACCGGCTCGCCGCCGCGGTGTTTTCATTTTTCGGGTTTTGTTTTGCGATCAGAGTGTCCAAGATTTCGCTGAATGCTTCACGCGTCTTGCCTTCGGCAATTGCCCGCGCGGTGCGTTTTTGGGGCCATGGTGCTGATCCTCGACAGACCAACATCGGCGCTTGATCGGTCAAGAAAGCGGTCAATCAAAACATACTGTTAAAAGGCTGGTTTCGGCCCAGACCAGATTTTGACAAACCAACGTGACGCCGCTCGCTGACACTTTTCGATCCGGTCGCGATCCAGCTATCAAAGCGCTCGTTGTCCTGAACCTCGTCGAGAAACGGCATGTGCTCGTGCGTGTAATCCTCATCAGCGTGCGCCGATGGCACCCGATGCCGGGTTGCCTTGGCAGCTACTCGGCAATCTCAACACCGCCGCTCTCTCGCTCTATAGGCTCTGCGCGGCGGTTGCCAGATTTCGCAGCTTCGCCTTGGCCAGGTGCCGCGGCAGCAGCGCAAGACCGCAATCGGGCGCCGCAATAAGCCGGTCGGCGTCAATGCGTTCAAGGGCTGCGACAATTCGGGAGCGCAAAGTGTCAACCGATTCCACGTGGCTATTGGCGATGTCGATCAATCCTAGGATAATCGTGGTGTGGCCGAACAACTCCAGCAGCTTGAGATCATTGTGCCGATGCGCATCTTCGATGGAAACGGCGTCCACATCGGCCGCGTCAAGAGCACTGGATAAAGCAAAATAGCTCGCTGAGTCGGCTTTGGCGGGGTGGGGATCGTCGAGGCTGGCAGGATATCCACAGCATATGTGGACAGCACGGTTGACATGCGGCCCGACGCCGGCGAAGCAGCGCTCCACACACTCGACACCAAACGCAAGCGCCTCATCGACCTGGCGCGCGAACAACGGCTCGTCGACTTGGATCCACGTGCAGCCGGCTTCGGCCAGGCGCCTTATACCACCGAGCGGAATGCCTGACTCACGTTGGGGATTCCCAAGCGGTCCGATCTCTGACTCAATGTGGTGAACCAATGAGGTTCGCCATGGCAGCGCCTATCGACTTACGGAACGATTTTGACAGCGTCTCACTGCGGCGCCTCGCGAAGAGGACCAGGGACGCGACCCAGAGCCGTCGTCTGCTGGCGTTGGCCGAGGTCTACGATGGTGGCAGCAGGACGGATGCGTCGCGGATCGGCGGCGTCGGTCTGCAGATCATTCGCGACTGGGTGCTGCGCTTCAACGCCCGCGGACCGGACGGGCTGGTCGATGGGAAGTCACCGGGCGCACCCTCGAAGCTCAACGCCGATCACCGCCGCGCACTGGCGGAGGTTGTTGAGGCCGGCCCGGTCCCGGCGGTGGACGGCGTCGTGCGCTGGCGGCGCAAGGACCTGGCGCGGTGGCTCTTGGAGACGTTCGCCATCTCGCTCGACGAGACCACGGTCGGGCGCGAGTTGAAGGCGCTCGGCTTCGCCAAGATCTCGGCGCGGCCGCGCCACTACGCGCAAAACGAGCTGGCCGTCGAGGCTTTTAAAAAAAACTTCCCCGCCGAACTGGCGAAGATCCGGGCGAGGCTCCCGAAAGGCGTCGAGATAGAGCTGTGGTGGCAAGATGAAGCCCGCATCGGCCAGAAGAATAAGCTCACACGCCGATGGGCCAGACGTGGCACGCGCCCGCGGGCGCCCCGCGACCAGCGCACCGAATGGGCCTATATCTTCGGCGCGATCTGTCCCGCGAAGGGGAAAGGCGCCGGGCTGGTCATGCCCTGGTGCGACACCGACGCCATGGCGGCGCACCTCATCGAGATCAGTGCCGCCGTCGATCCCGGCGCCCATGCGGTGCTGATCGTCGATCAGGCCGGTTGGCACTTGACGCCCAAGCTGGCGATCCCCGACAACATCACCGTCCTGGCGCTGCCGCCACGATCGCCCGAGTTGAACCCGGTGGAGAATGTCTGGCAATTCATGCGCGACAACTGGTTGTCGAACCGGATCTTCAAATCCTACGAAGACATCGTCGCGCTGTGCTGCCAAGCCTGGAACAACCTCATCGACCAACCATGGAAGATCATGTCCCTCGGCATGCGCAAATGGGCGCATGGGTTCTGATCAATGACCGTTGGTATTATTTCAGTATTGAGAACATCGGCGAGCGCCCGCGCCAGTTCCGGCCGGCTGGAATAATATTCGTCGGCAATTGTGTCGCTGATGGTCAGCGGTCCCGGCACCGTTATCTTCACCTCGCGATCGGTCGCCGAGTTGGCAACACGCCAGTCATCCGGCAGAAAAGGCGGCCCCGGTGCCAGTTTTGAAGTGACTGTAGGTACATGCGCCACCCAACTTCCGTCGCGCATGGATTGTTCGCTAAGATGCGCAAAGTCGATCCCCGGCACATGCCTGCAATGATAGTAAACGTAATGTTCGCGACGAATTTCGCCATCCGTTGGAATTGTGATCCCGCACTCCGCCTGCTCGCGAACCGCATCCCTGGTCATCCGGTCGAGCGTACGTTTCGTTTCGGCCGACTGGACCCCCACCTGGGCGTCGTACACCTTGGTCGGCACCGCGCGCCGTTGCTCGCCCATTTTGCTCCATATCGGAACCGGGGCATCGGCAGGTTTTGGATAGGCGCCAATCGTTGTGGTCGGAATGGTCATGTCAGCGAATCCTTAGTCTTGAGTAATACCACCGAGCGGAATGCCTGACTCACGTTGGGGATTCCCAAGCGGTCCGATCTCTGACTCAATGTGGTGAACCAATGAGGTTCGCCATGGCAGCGCCTATCGACTTACGGAACGATTTTGACAGCGTCTCACTGCGGCGCCTCGCGAAGAGGACCAGGGACGCGACCCAGAGCCGTCGTCTGCTGGCGTTGGCCGAGGTCTACGATGGTGGCAGCAGGACGGATGCGTCGCGGATCGGCGGCGTCGGTCTGCAGATCATTCGCGACTGGGTGCTGCGCTTCAACGCCCGCGGACCGGACGGGCTGGTCGATGGGAAGTCACCGGGCGCACCCTCGAAGCTCAACGCCGATCACCGCCGCGCACTGGCGGAGGTTGTTGAGGCCGGCCCGGTCCCGGCGGTGGACGGCGTCGTGCGCTGGCGGCGCAAGGACCTGGCGCGGTGGCTCTTGGAGACGTTCGCCATCTCGCTCGACGAGACCACGGTCGGGCGCGAGTTGAAGGCGCTCGGCTTCGCCAAGATCTCGGCGCGGCCGCGCCACTACGCGCAAAACGAGCTGGCCGTCGAGGCTTTTAAAAAAAACTTCCCCGCCGAACTGGCGAAGATCCGGGCGAGGCTCCCGAAAGGCGTCGAGATAGAGCTGTGGTGGCAAGATGAAGCCCGCATCGGCCAGAAGAATAAGCTCACACGCCGATGGGCCAGACGTGGCACGCGCCCGCGGGTGCCCCGCGACCAGCGCACCGAATGGGCCTATATCTTCGGCGCGATCTGTCCCGCGAAGGGGAAAGGCGCCGGGCTGGTCATGCCCTGGTGCGACACCGACGCCATGGCGGCGCACCTCATCGAGATCAGTGCCGCCGTCGATCCCGGCACCCATGCGGTGCTGATCGTCGATCAGGCCGGTTGGCACTTGACGCCCAAGCTGGCGATCCCCGACAACATCACCGTCCTGGCGCTGCCGCCACGATCGCCCGAGTTGAACCCGGTGGAGAATGTCTGGCAATTCATGCGCGACAACTGGTTGTCGAACCGGATCTTCAAATCCTACGAAGACATCGTCGCGCTGTGCTGCCAAGCCTGGAACAACCTCATCGACCAACCATGGAAGATCATGTCCCTCGGCATGCGCAAATGGGCGCATGGGTTCTGATCAATGACCGTTGGTATAATATGGTCTATCATGTCGCAAGTTTCACGCAGGTACGACGCTGACCAGATCGGCCCAAACTGACGGATGCTGCATGGCACACATTTTGACACGAAGCGCCGAAAGCGGACACATGCGGCAAAACGAACAGATGACCGTTTCAGCTGGTTTGCTCCAGAAAGTCGGCACCATCAACTCAATCGGGATCCAATTATTCTTGGTCCAGGATGGCGTCGCTGTCAGACCATTTCGAACCAGTCTCAGTATCCTGCCAGTCGCGTCAACTTATGGGGAACAAATTACTGCCGCCCGGCCAGAGCGGTGCCGATCAAATACCCACGCCTCAGTCATGACGTAATGCCGCTGAACTGCCTGAGTTCGGCTTGGATGCCTGTCGCGGTGGCGACGATTGGATTGCCATTGGCAAGTCCGTCCCCAGCCAAAAAGTCATTGGTCCAGCCACCGGCGGCGCGGACCAAAGCAATGCCGGCAACGCAATCCCAGGCGTTGATGTGGGCTTCGTAGTACCCAATGAGCCGGCCGCAGGCGACATAGGCCAACATCAGCGCCCCGGAACCATTGCGAAACACCATGCCGCCAGCGGCCAGATAGGGTTCAAGGAATTTCGAGATCGGAGTGGTGTCGGTGCGATGAGAAAATCCAAAGCCCAGCATGCCGTCCTTGATCGATCGCGCGTCGCTGATGCGGATCGGGGTGCCGTTTAGCGTGGCACCGTGCCCGGGACGCCCGGCGAACATTTCACTGGCGCAAGGATGATACACCGCCCCGGCGACAATCTCGCCCGCGGCGACAAGCCCGATGGACACCGACCAATCTGGAATCCCGGTAACAAAACATGCGGTGCCGTCGATCGGATCGACGACCCAAATATATTCGGTCTTGCCTTTGATTTCACCGTGTTCTTCGCCCAGCAAGCCATCGTCGGGAAACCGCGTCTGTATCGCCTTGGTGATCCGCTCTTCGGTATTGCGATCGACCTGGCTGACAATGTCCTGCAACCCTTTGGCGGTGATCTGTATGCGTGACGGAGCGCGAAAATAGTCCAACGCATAGTCACCTGCGTCGCGGGCGATGTCCTGCAAGGCGGCAAATCGGGTTTCGATTTCATCCATTAGCGCTGCCGATGCCCCATTTGGTCATGATCAACCGGCCCAACCGGTTTTAGGATTTCCGTATCCGGATTCAAAGTATAGCAGAAATGCTCGAGTTTGCGCGGCAATTCAGGCCAATTCGTTGCCTCAATTTCAGAATCCAATCTTAATTTGGCCATGTTGCCGCGGCACGCTGAATGCGGGGCTAGTCAATATCGGCGCGGATAGATTGGATGAGTGTTCGACTATTTTCCGGCAACCGGGCGATCGTTCTTAAATGGCACAAAATCCGCCGCAGGATTACCGACGTTCCTTTTAGCCGCGAGAACCTGCTGGCGGGTCTGGCGCTTGGCGCCACGATGGAAGTTGACATGCGGCCTATCCGTGACAACGAATTCGTGTGTCTTCACGACAAATCACTGGAGGGTGAAACCAATGGCACCGGGCCGGTAATGGACATGGCCGCCGCCGGGTTGCACCAATTGCGCATGCGCGGGGATGGTTCTCGCAAGTCCCAAGAATCGCCGCTGTTGTTGGCGGACCTTTGCGCCATTCTGTCGGACCCCGCCACCAGAATACATGACAATGCCCTGCTGCAGCTCGATTTGAAAGCAACAGCAGACACCATTGATGCCGAAACTGCCAGGAATTTCGCCACTTTGATCGGGCCGGTCCGAGAACGCCTGATCCTCAGTTCGACAAATTGGTCGGCGGTGAAAAAACTTGCTGCGGCTGCGCCTGGTCTTGACCTTGGCTTTGATCCGTTGGACCTGTGGTTGGAGATGCGGCCAAGATCAGCGCAGGCAATCGAGGATTTCGCAGACGCCAGCCTGGCGATCAATCCTGACATCGAAATTTTCTATGTGTATGAACCGGCCTTCGCGGGCGCGGCCAAAGCAGGTTTCGACCTTGTCGGCGCGCTGAAATCCAATGGCGCTAGAGTTGATGTCTGGACACTGGACGCGGGGTTGGATGGCGGCGGTTCTGACGGCGAATTGCTATCCGTTCTGGAGCTTGCCTTCGAATGTGGCGTCGACCAAATAACCACCAACACGCCAGCCGCCGTCGAGAAAATATGGAAAACGCGCCTTGGGTGCCCGGCACATGCGCCTTAACTTGTTGCGCCCTGCGCTGGCATACTGACCCGCGCCCCGGCGATAAGATCGCCACCGGCGCTGCTGTAAACCAACGTGTCTCCGGGATCGAAAGAGATCAATGCCTTATCACCGATGCGGTGGCTGGGCACACTGCCCAATTCCAAAATATGGGCGGTGCCGAACGGGCATTCGACCACATACAATATCTCGCGGCCCAAGGGTTCCACCTGGACGACCCGCGCCGCCATTCCGGGGTCCGAAAACCGAAAATGCTCCGGCCTGACGCCGACCGAAGCTTTGTCGGGAATGTTTACACCATTATAGGCGCAGGTCGTTTTGCCTATCACCAGTTTGCCATCCCTGCGGACCGCTGGGAACAGATTGATCGGCGGCGAGCCGATGAAACTCGCCACAAACTTGCTGGCCGGGCGCAGGTACAGATCGTCAGCGGTGCCGATCTGCTCGATGCGGCCCATATTCATGCAGATGATCCGGTCGGCCATCGTGGTGGCTTCGATCTGGTCGTGGGTCACCAATATTGTGGTTATGCCAAGCTTCTTCTGCAGCGCCTTGATTTCTGTGCGCATCGACAGCCGCAAAGTCGCGTCCAGATTTGACAGAGGCTCGTCGAGCAACAGCAGTTGCGGGCGTTTGACCAAGGCCCGCGCCAGCGCCACGCGCTGTTGCTGCCCACCCGAAAGCTGCGCCGGACGGCGATCCAGCAGGTCATCAATTTCGACCAGCCGGGCAATATCTGTGGCCTCGGCGCGCGCCTGATCTTTTGGAACATTCTTGAATTTCAGCGGAAACATGATGTTTTCGATGACGGTCATGCTCGGATATAGCGCGTAGGACTGGAACACGATGCCGACGTTGCGGTCGCGGGCCTCGACCTCGTTGATCACTGAGTCATCAAAGCGCAACTCGCCCGTCGTCGGCGTATAAATCCCGGCCAGCATGAACAGGCTGGTGGATTTTCCGCAGCCGGACGGGCCCAGAATGGCGACGAATTCGCCATCCTCGATGACGAAATTCATCTCTTCAATCGCAATCACAGGCCCGAAATCCTTGCGTATGTTGCGAAATTCTACTCTTGCCACTGTGGGTTCATCCTTTCACGCCGCCGACCGACATCTGGGTGAGGTATTTCTGCGCCGCGGTATATAGGATCAGGCTCGGCAACAGGTAAAACGCCCCCACGGCGGCCACGATACCGAAATCAACGCCCATCAGGTCATCGCGGACAAAGAACATATACAGGCTCATCGTCCAGTTGGTGTTGCGGATCAGGAAGGTGAAGACGAAAATGTATTCCTCCCAGCCGCGAATGAACGAGAACACCGATATGGCGATCAGCCCGTTGCTGACTTGCGGCAGAACCACCCGCACGAACGCTTGGCGCCGCGACGCGCCATCGGCCATTGCGCTCATCTCAATGTCCCACGGCACCGCATCGAAAAACCCCTTCATGATGAAGATCGCGAATGGCAGCTCAAATCCAACAAGCACCAGGATGACGCCGGTCAGACTGTCCAAAAGGCCGACGCGCGACAGGATCAGAAACAGCGGCACGATCAAGGTCAGCACCGGGAAAGCATGGAGCACCAGCAACGAGCGCAGCATGCTGTTGCGGCCGGGAAAACTGAACCGTGACAGATAATAGCCGGCCAGACTGGCCACCACGGCGACGATCAGGGTCTGCATGCCCGCCAGATACAGCGAATTGCGCATCACCAGCCACACGGAAGGAAAATCGACCCCCTGAACCGCCGCGACGCGCGCGCCGATCGCCTTATCTTCATTGAAATTTCGGTTGGTCAGGAAGCGGAAATTGTTGAGATGCAGATCGGGCAATACGTTTATCGCGAGGGCGGTGACGGCGACCAAAAAAATGGCACCATAGCCGACATTCAACTGGACCCGGCTGTTCGCAAAAAGCGTGAGCAGCCACAAGGCGATGATCGTCGGCACAATAATGAACATCGCGTTCCACAGAACCACGGTGTCGATGCCTCCGGCCTTGGTTGAAACCGACAGCGTGAACAACCAGAAGTACGGCAGAATCAACGGGATCGAGACGGCGATCAGAAACCCATACAGCAGTGTTTTCTTGGCCAGATTGGTCCGCCTGGCGCGGGCCGCAAGCCGATCCCATTCATGTTGCGATGGAATTTTGGCGATGTTCGTGCGGGCAAGGGCCATGATCACTGCACCTCGATCCGGGGTTCTTGCATCAGCGCTTTCATGTCAAAGAACCGCCAGCCCAGCAGGGCCACGACGATGCCGATAACGATCATGAACAGCGCCAGTGCCGCGCCATAGGCATATTGGCCGTTGAAAAACGAGCGCTTGTAGACATGCAGCGCGTAAACCGTGGTATCGAAGAACGGCCCGCCCTGGGTCAGAAGCCAGATATATTCAAAGCTCACCATCAGCGACAAGGTTTGGTAAATCGTGATGAAACTGATCGGCCACCTCAGCGCGGGCAGGGTGATGTGGCGAATGATCGAGAGCGAGCCCGCCCCGTCCACCCGGGCGGCGTGGAACAGATGATCGGGAATGGCACGGATTGCCGACGTAAAAATGATCATCCCCATCGACGCACCGATGAAGCCGTTGACGATGATGATCAGCATCATCGGCGCCGAGCTTTTCAGATCCAGCGGCTCGGACAACTGGAACACATTCATCAAGACCTGGTTGAGCAATCCCGACCGGGACGGATCGACCGCCCAGAGCCACAACAGGATATACACCACCGACGGGCTCATCCGCGGTAACAGCCAGACCCCGCGGAAAAACGACCCGGATACTTTTGCGACCGCTGTTGTTGTCAGCGCCAACAGCAATCCGAAAGCGACGTTGAAGAACGCTAATGTGCCGAAGACGTAAATGAATGTGGTCAGGATCACGGCCGACAGTCGAGGGTCGCCGCCAAACACCTTTCGGTATTGTTTCAGGGTGGGAAAATCGATCCGGCTGAGCGAACGGTTGGTGTCGGCAAACGACAGAAAAATATCAACAAAGACCGGCAGGACGTAAAACATCAACGTCAGGATGATGGCCGGTCCCAGGAAAATTACCATGTTTGTCCAGCGCCGCGTCCGCATCGAGCCGCGGGAGCGGATGACGAAGGCCTGTCGTTCCGCGTTCATTTCAGATGACGACGTATCGGAAGGATTGGCCATGAACGCGCTGCCCCTGGGTCTGCCTGCTTAATAGAGCACGGGGGGAGCATGGATGCTCCCCCCGCTATGCGTTTATTTGACCTATTGCACCATCACGTCGTCGAATTGCGATTGTGCTTCCTCGACCACGAATGCCGCGGCTTCTGCCGCTGTAAGCCGGCCTTGCTCGACACCTTGAAGGCCCTGATAGATGATGGCATTCAACGCGCCGAAATCGGCATGGTTCGGCATGAATTTTGTGAATTCAAGGAACTGTGCCGCCTCGGCAAGTGCCCACGCCGCTTGATAAGTCGGATCATCGAGTTGCGACTTCTTGATGCCCAGATGCGTTGTGGTAACCGCGTGCGCTGTGTTGAGATCAGCATCGGACGCAAAACCGATCAACCGGGCGGCGAGGTCCTTGTTGTCAGACACACCACTTACTGCGTAAACGATCGGGTGGGTCAGGCTGGACGGCGACCCGCCAGCTTCGGACGGTGGTGCGGCTACCCAACCCCAGTCGGCAAAAAACGCAGCCTTTTCAGAGGGCACACCGCGCGGAAACGCTTCGCTGCCCAGGTCCCAGACACCATACATCCAGAACGCGGCATTGTTGTCCGCGTAGAAATGATCGCGAATGTTGCCCCATTCCATCGAGGTGTTGTTGCCCGGTGTCACACCGTCGGCAACATTGCGTTCAAACCACCCGTAAGCCGCCTCGATCTTGGCTGGCTCAAGCAACAATTTGCCCGACGCGCTGTCGAGGAAGCTGCTGCCGTAGGAGTTGAACACCATTATGTAGTCAGGCCCCTTCGACGGGCGGTGGAAGATGCCATATTCCGCTGATGTATTGTCCACCACCTGCTTGGCGATGGCGGAGATATCGTCCAGCGTGATCTCGCCGGCAAGAACCCGATCTGGCATCGATTCGATGAAGCCATCGTCATAACCGGCGTCGCGAAGCAAATTCTTGTTGTAAAAGAACATGCGCGCTTCAGCGTCTTGCGGCACCGCATAGCGGCGGCCCTGGCACTCGGTAGAGGCCCACAGGTTTTCGTAGATGTCCGCATAGTTCTCTGGATATGCCGCGATATGATCGGTCAGGTCATAGGCGAAACCTTCGTCGGCGAAGACGCAAATCCACTCATGCGCCGCGACGAACAGGTCGGGTCCTTCGCCAATGCCAAAGGCTCTGAGCAGCGCCAAGGCGTCATCATCAAACCCGCTTGCAGGGCTCTCGTTGACCGTCAGCTCAACCACGGTGTCGGAACCTTCGGCAGCCAGAGCTGCATTCAGCCGTTCGACCGCGGCCACGACATTGCCGGCGCGCAGCGGGCCGGACGTATCTTGCCGCGCCCAAAGTTCAAGGGCCACGGTTTCTGCCGCAGCCGTGTTGGGCATCAGAGCGTATGGGATGGCAACGGCCGTTGCGGCCAGCACCCCTAACATGTGTCGTCGTATCATCATTGGTTTCTCCTCCAAATTTTACGTTGGCCCATCGGTCGCGGCTTTTGCGTTCATTCAAAAGCGATCAGTCGATCATCCAAGGGGTCTAGATTGACCAATCAGATGCGATATGTCCCGTCAATTTCAGGAATGCCTATCCATGCGGGAAAGCGACCAAGTTTGGGCGAGCATGATTAATGATACAACATAATTGTCGATTAATACCAGCGGCATTTAACATTGACCGATATGGGCCCATTTTCGCATTCCGATTGATGTGATGGTTTCGGGCTGTGCGATGAGCTTGTTCCAAGCTTCGCATCCAGCATCGACGATGGCATTGTAGTCTTCGAACACGCGGTTGGAGAGCCAATTGGCGCGCAAGTACTGCCAGATATTTTCCACCGGGTTCAGTTCCGGAGCGCGCGATGGCAGCAGGATGATGGTGAGGTTCTTCGGGACTTTGAGTTTGCCGGTGGTGTGCCATCCGGCCCGATCCATCAGCACAACCGCATGGGCCTTTCGGGCGACGTGGCGGCTGATCTCGTCGAGATGCATCTGCATGGCTTGCGCGTCCGCCCAAGGCAGCATGAGCGCCGCCCCCTTGCCGTGAGCCGGACAGATGGCGCCGAACAGATAGGCGTTGTGATAGCGCTGATCGGCCGGCTGGCGGGGGCGCGTGCCCTTTCTCGCCCACAGGCGCGTCAGGCCATTCTTCTGGCCAAGGCGTGCTTCGTCCTGGAACCAGATCTCCACCGGCGTTCCCGCTGGCAGGTCAGCTATATGCACCTGGAGCGTGTCGGCGAAGTTTTTTTAAACGCCTCGATGATCCGCTTATCCTGCCTGGGATGCTGCGGGCGGGCGCTGATATGGGCAAAGCCCAGTTCGCCAAGCAGTCTGGATATCCCGCGCTCGGAATAGATGACGCCAAAGCGCGCCTCGATCACCCGCTTCAGGTCGATCCGCCGCCAGCGGACAACCCCGTCCACCGCCGGATCGGGGCCGGTCTCGACAATCTCGCCAAGTTCTTTCATCTGGACATCGCTCAGGTAGCGCGTCCGGCCCGCGCCCTTGCGGTTGGTGAGGCCATCCGGTCCCTCTTCGTTGAACCGGTGAACCCAGTCCCGCAGGGTTTGGCGATCCATCCCACCGATCCTTGCGGCCTCTCCACGGCGCATGCCATCGTAGACCGCCGCAAGAGACAACAGACGGCGGCTCTGCCGGGCATCCTTGCAACGGCTGGCGAGTTTACGAAGGTGGCGGGCATCAAAGTCGCGACGAAGCGGAACACTGGCTGGCATGGCGATCCTCCTTTGCCAACCTTGAATCAGATCAAAACCGATTTGGGAATCCCCACAGAGTCAGAAATTGATGCCGTTGGTATAACCTATCGCCGCGAATGTGATTGCGCCTTTGAGCCGGGTGACTATTGACGGCTGTCGGCGTGAATTTCAGTTGATTTGGTAATCTTTTCAAGACGATAGAATCAATTTTCTGGTCCGTCGTCCTGCACAATATTAAACGCGAAATTCCAAATCCAAGCCACGAAATCAACAAACTTTTGTTATCTGGATGGCGACGCAGTTCTAAGTCTGTAACGATCAAGACCGGATTCACCCGGCGGGTCGCTTAAAAATGGTCCGGGTGCGATCCTGGCTGGCGAGCAGTCGAAAATCGAAAACCGAAGCGGGAAAAGAGGCAAAATGCCCTACAGCGCAGGTTCGGAATACCAGAAAAATGCGGCCGAACCGGTCGAAATATCGGTTGCAGGTGCCATTGGCCAGTTTTCGGCGTCGACGCGGTGGGTGCTCAGGGAAAAAACAAAATTCCAGTTCAATACATTTCATCCCCAAGGTCTGACCAGATGTGGCGAACACTTTTTCCTCTCATCCGTCGAAGTCATAGCACCCGCGCGTGATGGTGCTGGCGTTGGCAAAGGGCATTTGTTCAGGACGGATATTCACGGCGCGCTCACCGGACATATCGAGCTTGGCGAAGGCGATATCTATCATCCTGGCGGAATTGACTTTGACGGCACCTGGGTCTGGGTGCCGGTGGCGGAATATTGGCCTGATAGCCGCGCGATCATTTACCGCGTCGATCCCGTCAGTCTTGAAAAACACGAAGTATTTCGCACCGATGATCATATCAGTGCCGTCGTCGCCCAACAGAAAAGTGCAGTGTTGCACGGTTTTTCCTGGGCGTCTTGCCAGCTTTACACGTGGTCACTTGACGCGGACCTGAAGGTGACTGAACCGGGCAAGCCGCCTGTGGTGCTGGCACGAATTGCCACGTCGCCGAGCATCGCCCACCAGGATTGTCAGTATATGGGTAGTGGTTTGGCGATGTGCAGTGGCCTTCTGGACGGCTATGGGGCGATTGATGTGATGGACCTTGTCGCCAACAAGGTCGTCAATCACATACCGGTCAATTTTGTCCGCTCGGCCGACGGCTTCCCGCTGACCCGAAATCCGCTTTATGTGGAGCGATACGGCGACAATTTCAAATTATATTTTGCGCCCGACGACAATGATACGATACTATATGTCTGCGAGGCCGGCCCGCCCTGAAGCGGCCCGCCCGCGGGGAGAGGTAGCAACGGGCACGGCAAAATTGGGGTCGCAAGATGTTCAGACAAGGTTGCAGGCGGCATGTCGACGGGGCGGATTGAGAGGCGTGGGGTCATGACTGCGCTCGCCTGAAACGAACTCCAGATCCACGCGGTCTGCCTCTGGAAGGGAGTTTATGCCCCAAATTGCGCCCTCGACAAATACGCGGTGCTCAAACAGTGCTATTGTCTGCCCCAGCGTGAACCGAGCCAGTTTCGAATAGGCCAGAGTCAATGAGGCAGCTGGTTTTCGACAGATTGTAATGGCGTTGCAGGTCAGATACATGGTCCTCCGCCACAATTGGAATCGCGGCTGGAATGACGTCGGTTCCCGGACTCAGTAGCTGATGGAATGCGTGCCGCCGGTTGGTTCCGGGTTCGGTCAGTTGGCGGCAGGCTGTCCCAGGGTGGCTGACGCGCTGGTCAAACTCGGGAAAAATCCTGCGTTCTCCGCCTCGGCATATTAAGTCATCACATCCGGTGCTGCCCGACCCGTGAATTCTTCTACCCTGCACAATTCGATCACCGCTTTACGCAAGGCGGACAGAGCGTTCTGAGCGTCCAGCCCGTGATCTTCGTGCGGGGCTGCGTATTGCTCGAAATAGATCCGCAATGTGGCACCTTGGGTTCCGGTGCCCGAGAGCCGCAGGACCGCACGCGCATCGCCTTCGAACCAGATGCGCACACCCTGGTTTTCGGTGAACGAACCATCAATCGGATCAGGATAAGAAAACTCGTCGGCGCGGGTCACGCTCATCCCTGCGTAGGTCCTGCCTGCCAGGTTTGGCAGCATTTCGCGAACCCCAGATGCACTTCGTAGATCGAGATCGGCTGATCGATCCGATGCAATGCCTCGCGTTTGGCCATCCAGCCCTTGTCAGTCCATTTGTGGCCCTTCAGCTGACGCACCACCGAGGCGGTCTTTGGCGGATGCTCGGCCCCAAATGCAAAAGGGTCGGCCTTTTGCGGCAGCAGCTGGTCGCTGCCGTCCAGCAGCTCGTATTTATACGGCTCCCCATCGCCGATGCCTGGCAGGAAAATCTCCCAAACGCCGGTCTGACCGCGACCGCGCATGGCATGTGTTCGCCCGTCCCAGCCGTTGAAATCACCTACGACCGAAACCCGCCGCGCATTCGGTGCCCAGACTGCAAAATGGGTGCCGTCCACGCCTTCGTGGTTGATCACATGCGCCCCAAGTACGTCCCACAGACGACGATGCGCGCCTTCGCCGATCAGGTGTTCGTCAAGCTCACCCAGGACCGGGCCGAAACCATAGGGATCATCCACTATCCAACTGTGGCCGCCCTTTGTGACCCGAAGTCGATAGGAAAAGCGGTTCTTGCGCCGCGCAGCTTGTCCGACAAAAACGCCCTCGGCGCCCGGCTCGGCGGTCAGAGAGATGATTTTACGCCGTGTCTTTGTGTCCAGCGCGTCAACGCTGTCGGCCCCCGGCACGAATGCGCGAAGTGTCAACTTGCCACCGACCTCGTGCAGGCCCAGTACCGAAAAGGGGTTCGGGTGGCGCCCTGAAATCAGATTCTGCGCGTCAGTCCGCTCGATCAGCATCATGGTCTTCAATCCTTGCACGGGACAACGCCCCATATGTCTTTAGCATAGCCGGCGATGGTCCGGTCGGAAGAGAACCAGCCCATCCGCGCAGTGTTCAAAATCGCCTTGCGTGTCCAACCCGCTGTGTCGCGGAACGCTGCATCGACCGCGCGTTGGGTGTTGAAATAGCTATTGAAATCACTGGTCACGAGGAAATAGTCGTGCTCATAAAGTCGCCACACCAGCCCGCCATAGCGCTACGCGTCGCCGGGCGAAAACTGGCCATCGGCGATCTGACCCAGAACCCGGGCCAGGCGCGGGTTGGCGGCAATGGCGGCGCGGGCGAAATCGGGCTGGGCTCTGCGGGCGACAACCTGTTTTGCGGTCAGGCCGAACAGAAAAAAGTTTTCCGCTCCCACATGCTCGCGGATTTCGACGTTGGCGCCGTCCAGCGTGCCGATGGTCAATGCGCCGTTCAGGGCAAACTTCATGTTGCCAGTGCCCGATGCTTCCATGCCCGCCGTCGAGATCTGCTCAGACAGATCCGCCGCCGGAATCAGTTTTTCGGCCATGGTGATGTTGTAATTCTCGGGATAGGTCACCTGCAGAATGTCACGCGTAACCGGGTCGGCATTCACCACTTTGGCCACATCATGATCAGGTGAATGAT
The DNA here is from genome assembly GCA_965216135.1 of Paracoccaceae bacterium. Lineage (GTDB taxonomy): Bacteria > Pseudomonadota > Alphaproteobacteria > Rhodobacterales > Rhodobacteraceae > CBDCFL01. The sequence continues at coordinate 641,990 of CBDCFL010000024.1, read as the reverse complement.
TTCTTTGGCCACTACATATCCAGGGGCTGCCTTGCCGCCGAAAATCTTGACGCGGGGCGTCCAGCCGCCGCCGGGATCGTCGCGAATGTCATTCCAGAGGGCGATGGTTTCCAGCAGGTTCATTAGCTTGCGCTTATATTCGTGGATGCGCTTGATCTGCACATCGAACATCGCCGCAGGGTTGATCACCGTGCCGTTGCGCGCCGTCAGCCAGGCCGCTAGCCGCTCTTTGTTTTGCCGTTTGGCGGCGCTGAATTCTTGCTGAAAACCGGCGTCGTCGGCATGCACCGCCAACTGTTCCATTTGCTCCAGATCATCCGGCCAGCCGGTGCCGATCGTGTCGTTGATCAAGTTCCTGAGCGGCGGGTTGCAGGAATAAAGCCAGCGTCGCGGGGTTATGCCGTTTGTCTGATTGATGATCCGGCCCGGATAGTCTGTATTGAGCTCGGCAAAGACGGTTTCCTTAACCAGTTCACTATGCAGCGCCGAGACGCCATTGACCTGATGCGCCATGACAAAGGCCAACTCGCCCATCTTCACTTCGCCGTTTTCGATGATGCGCACGTCGCTGCCGCTATCCGCCAGATGCGCAATCTGGATCAGTTCGATGATCCGGTAGTGGCGCGGCAGGATGCGGGCAAATAACGCCTCGGACCAGCGTTCCAGCGCCTCGGGCAGCAACGTGTGATTGGTATAGGCCAGACAGGCGCGGGCGATCGAAATCGCCGTATCCATCGGCAGGCCGTGCTCATCCGCCAAAATGCGTACCAGCTCGGGCCCGGCAATCGCGGGATGGGTGTCGTTAAGCTGAATGGCGAAGTGGTCGGCTAGATCGTCAAGCTCGAAACCTTCCGACAGAAAACGGCGGATCAGATCCTGGATCGAGGCCGAAGTGAAGAAATATTCCTGCTTCAGGCGCAACTCTTTCCCAATGTCGGTGGTGTCGTCGGGGTAAAGCACCCGGCTGATCGTGCGGGCCAGAGCCTCGGGCTCGCTGGCGGCCAGATAGTCGCCCCTGTTGAAATTATCGAGGTCGAATGCCTGCGTCGGTTTGGCCGCCCAAAGCCGCAGCGTGTTGGCCCATTTCCCCTTCCAACCGACAACCGGTGTGTCATAGGCCGAGGCGGCTACCGTTTCCGCGGGGTGCCAGACCGCATCGCCATTGGGCTCGCTGACAAATCCGCCAAAGCCGATTTCATAGCGCACCTCGGGGCGTTCAAACTCCCAGGCATGGCGCTGCGCCAGCCAGCCTTCCGCCGTCTCGATCTGCCGGCCATCCTCGAAATGCTGCTCGAACAGGCCGTGTTCATAGCGGATGCCATAGCCATAGGCCGGGATGCCTAGTGTGGACAGGCTGTCCAGGAAGCATGCCGCCAACCGGCCCAACCCGCCATTGCCAAGCGCGGCGTCGGGTTCATCGGCCACAACGGCGTCGTAATCCAGACCCAGGCTTTCCATCGCTGCCTGGGCAATCTCGTCCACGCCCAGGTTGACGGCCACGTCTTCGATCAGGCGGCCGATCAGGAATTCCATCGACAGGTAATAGACGCGCTTGCCTTTCGCCTCATAGGTCTTACGCGTCGATGCAAACCACGGATCGACCGCAAGGTCGCGCAATGCCAGCGACATCGCCATCCGCCAATCATAGGTCGAGGCGTGTTCTTCATCCTTGCCGAGCGATTTGCTCAGATGACGCAGAATATCGGAGCGCATCGTAGCGACTGTAGTTTGCAGGTTTTGGTCTTTCGGCATAGTCACTCTTTGCTTCAATCTTTGGCCCGAAGGCAGGTCAAGTATATGTTCGGTTCCGCAACGTCTGGCCTGTCCCAGGTTCAGACATCTGCATATGCGCTTTTTAATTCCTGCGCCCAAGGTGGATTGGCACCCGAGCGCGATACAGTAAATGCCGCCACTTGCGCGCCATACTCAAGGGCCTGCTCGACGTCGTAATCCCTAATGTGCTGCAACGCGTCTTTCGTCAGGTGGCCGCTTTCACTCAGCTTGGACAAAACGCCCGCATTAAACGTGTCGCCCGCGCCCACTGTGTCGACCACTTCGACCAGTTTCGAGGCAACTTCGATCCACTTGCCGTCTTGCGTAAGCGCCGATGCGCCCGCTCCTCCACGGGTCAGGATGACTAGCTTCGGCCCCATTGCCTGGATTTGCGCCACTTTTTCTTTCAAAGCGATCGGTTCGCGAACGATCCAGTTCAGGTCTTCGTCCGAGACTCTCAGAATGTCTGCAACCGCAATGATCCGGTTCAACCGTGCGCGATAGGTGGCCTCGTCACTGATGAAACCCGCGCGGATGTTCGGATCGACGATGATGACCCGTTGCGCCGATTCCCGAACCGCAAGTTCCGTGTAGAAATCAGCGCAGGGTTCGCTGATCAGGCTGATCCCGCCGAAATACAGCGCCGAGACGGTGTCGGGAAGGTCGGGCAGTTGCGCCGGGTCCAGCAGCCGCCCGGCGGTGTTTTCGTCGTAGAACGTGTACGTCGCGTGACCCCCGTCAGCTGGACGAAGGCCAGCGTTGTCGGCCGGTCTGAGGTGATAGCGAGTTCCGCGTCAACATTGCTGCCAGCAAGTGCCGTTCTGAGCTGGTCGCCAAACAGATCGCTCGACATTCCGGACAGAAATCCGGTCAGAATGCGCAGCCGACCCAGCGCAATGGCCGTGTTGAATGCGGCGCCGCCCGGATGCGGTGTGAACCCCGGCTCGCCGGACTGATTTGTCGACGGAATCATGTCTATCAGTGCTTCTCCGCAACACAAAATCACGTCGTTTCCCCCAATTTTTGCATCCGTCTGTTATCAACCTGATTTTCAAGGCGTGTACGCTCACACCAAGTCGAGTCATGTTCTTCTCGCAGATTTTCAAGACATTGCCGAATTCACGGCTTTCCGATCACAACGACAGCACGCCACGTTCTAAACAGCCACAATTTCCAGAAAGCCCTGCAGCACCTGACGTGGGTTTTGTGCCCAGAGCAGCCCGACCTGGCGCGCAAAGGCGCTGGCAAAGCGGCCGTTCGTCGCGAGGTCCCCAAACACGTCGCCATTGCGCAGAAACCCGGTCGGGTCGTTTTCACTGGCGCGGGCAGCAGCGGCTAGCTGTTCGGCCCGTGCGTCCTCGAGCACAAGGTTCGGTTGCGCACAATATCGGCACCACAGCGCCAATTCCAACGCAAGTCCATCGATGTCAGTGCCTTTTGCGAGGGCATCGGTGATGGTTGGCAGCACGAATATTGGCTGGCGGCTCGATCCGTCCTGGCACAGCCGGGCGATGGTGTCGCCGATGGCTGGGTTAGCGAATCGTTTCACACATGTTTCGAGATAGGCATCGAAATTCACGCCGGGGATCGGCGGCAGAACCGGGATGACTTCACGCCGCATGAGTTGGACCAGCCATGCAGTGATATCCGGATCAGCCATGGCTTCGTGAACGTATTGATGGCCAAGCAAGGCGCTTGGATAGGCGATGGCTGCGTGGCCGGCGTTCAGGATACGCAACTTCATCGTCTCGTAGGGCACCACGTCATCGACAAATTCGACACCAACCTGTTCCAGCGCCGGGCGACCCTGTGGAAAGTTGTCCTCCATCACCCACTGTCGGAACGACTCGCAGACAACCGGGGCTGCATCTTGGATGCCGAACTTTTCCCCGACCATTTCAATCTCGCGCGGCGAAGTGCCGGGCGTGATGCAATCGACCATCGAATTGGGGAAGGCCACGCTATCCGCCACCCAATCTCGCAGGTCCACCGAGATCAGGGCGGCTAGAGCCTCGGATTGAATTTCTGAATCAAAGGGATTCCCACAAGGCTTGATTTGTGATTCACCATATTTGGAGGTGGATCATGGGCAAGACACTATCACTGGACCTGCGTGAGCGGGTTCTTGCGTTCATCGTAGAGGGCCATTCGTGTCACGAAGCTGCGCGGCGGTTTCGGATATCAGCGGCGAGTGCCGTGCGGATTAGGCAGCGCCGCCGACAAACGGGTTCCATCGCACCAGCCAAGCGGGGCCGACCAAAAGGCAGCAGCAGACTGGAAGTGTTTGCGGGGTTTCTCAAGACAACAGTGGATCGCAGGCCAGACATTACGATGCCGGAACTGGCCGAGGCGCTTATTCAGGAACACGATATGCGGGCCGCTCCGGCAGAGCTGTCGCGCTTCCTCAAGCACCGGCTCGGTTACACATATAAAAAAATCCTTGATTGCAACGGAGAGGCGGCGCAAGCGGGTGCGCGCCGCGCGATACGAGTGGCGGCACCGACGCCAGCCGAGGATGCGACTTGAGCCGCACAGGTTGGTCTTTATCGACGAAACGGCGGTGACGACCAAGCTCACGCGCCTGCGCGGGAGATCTCCCTGCGGCGCGCGTCTGGAAGCGGATGCCCCCTTCGGCCATTGGCGCACCCAGACCTTCATTGCAGGGCTGCGCGTTGATGAGTTGACCGCTCCCTGGCTGCTTGACGGCCCGATGAACCGTGCTGCCTTCGATGTCTATATCGAAACACAGCTCGCCCCGACGCTTCAGCCCGGTGACGTCGTGATCGCCGACAACCTGTCTTCACACAAGTCCGCATGGGCGCAGGCGTTGCTGAAGGCGCAGGGAAACTGGATGCTCTTTTTGCCACCATACAGCCCCGACCTGAACCCGATCGAGATGGCCTTCTCCAAGCTCAAAGCCCACCTGCGAAGGATGGCCGCCAGAACATTTGATGCCCTGACTGAAGCCGTGGGTGACATCTGCGATCTATTCGAACCTCAAGAGTGCGAAAACTACTTCAGAGCTGCAAACTATGTTGCAGAATAAATGTCCGTAGCTCTAGTCCTTCGACGCTTTGTCGTGTGACATCGCCGTTTTCCGGAAGGTTGTCGCAAGAAAGGACGGTAAAGGGCGCATGGCCGAGCGAAAGCCTCAATTGCAATCCAGCCAAAAGCAGCCCGAACACAGTTTGCGGTATGCCGGGATTTGCGGCATCGTGGACGATCTCGGGATGGGTCGCGTCAAATCCGCCTGCCGCGTCAATGAAATAGCCGCCTTCGGTGATGGTCAGCGACACGATGGGATCGCCGGATCGGCCAGCCGGTTGATCAACGTCTTGCTATCAACTTCAAGAAAGTCGATCATCGCGCCGGTGACGCGGGCCGAATAGCCTTGCGGGTCAAGCTCAACCACTGTTGTCAGCCAGTCCTGATCGCGCATCAGCGACCGGCGGTCGGCGCCATCAACTTCAAGAAAGTCGATCATCGCGCCGGTGACGCGGGCCGAATAGCCTTGCTCTTGATCCCGGCTCCGACAATCGCCCAGTCGAGGTCGCGACCGGTGTTGAACAGCTTGTCGAGATAAACCGCCTGATGGGCGCGGTGGAAATTGCCCACGCCGATATGCAGGATGCCGGCGCTCAAATCGCTTCGGTCATATGACGGGCGCGCGACCGCTTCGGGCAGGTTGCAGAGGGTGGACAGGGACAGTTTCATACTCATCAGCTCATCCATTGCCCGCCGTCTACGTTGTAGGTTTGCCCGACGATGTAATCCGCCTCGTCGCTGGCCAGAAAGACGGCCATGCCGGTCAGATCCTCAGCCGTCCCCATACGTCCGTAAGGAACACTGTCGCCGACCTCTTGCTTCTTCTGGCCGGGGGCCGTTCCTTCGAATTTCGCGAAAAAGGCGTCGACGTCATCCCAGTGTTCGCCGTCCACGACGCCGGGCGAGATGGCGTTTACGTTGATCCCATGCTGGATCAGGTTCAGCCCCGCTGATTGCGTCATGCTGATCACCGCGGCCTTGGTCGCGCAGTAGACCGCCACAAGCGGCTCGCCGCGACGCCCGGCCTGGCTGGCCATGTTGATGACCTTGCCGCCGCCGCCGCGCTCGATCATATGCCGCGCCACGGCCTGCAGCGTGAACAATGTGCCGCTCACATTGACGTCAAAAACGCGCTGGGTTTCAGCGCGCTCGATCTCGACGATCGGGGCGGCGGTGAACAACGCCGCGTTGTTGATCAGGATGTCGATCCGTCCAAACGCGTCGATGGTATCGGCCACGGCCTGCTTGATGCTGTCCTGCTGCGTCACGTCCATCTCGACGGCCATCGCCGCCTCGCCGATCTGTTTCGCCGACCGGCGGGCGCGCTCGATATCGATGTCGGCTATGGCTACTCGCGCGCCTTCGCGCACATAGGCTTTGGCAAAAGCCAGACCAATGCCCCGCGCGGCACCCGTGATCAGGGCTGTCTTCCCATCGAGCCGTGTCATCCGATCCGCAGACCCTCGGCGTCGAACCGGTGAATCTGATCGGCCCTCGGCGTCAGGTGAATTTTGTCGCCATGCCTGAAGTTCACCTCGCCCGGCGCCCGGACCGTGATCATCTCGGCAAGGCCGGTCTCGTGGATGTGGAAGAACGTGTCCGAACCCAGATGCTCGGCAACGCCGACTGTGCCTTGCCAGACGCCGTCGCCCCCGGCCAAGTCGATATGCTCTGGCCGGATGCCGATGGTTTGGACGCCGTGTTTGGCCGCTTCGGGGCCTTCGATCAGGTTCATCTTGGGCGAGCCGATGGAGCCCGCGACGAAAACGTTCCCGGGCGAGTGGTAAAGCTCCAGCGGCGAGCCGACCTGTTCGATGAAGCCAGCGCGCAGCACTACGATCTTGTCGGCCATGGTCATCGCTTCGACCTGGTCGTGGGTCACGTAGATCATCGTGGTCTGCATACGTTCGTGCATCTCACTGATCTCGAGCCGCATTCCAACACGCAGCGCCGCGTCGAGGTTCGACAGGGGTTCGTCGAACAGGAAGGCCGATGGATCCCGCACAATACGCGACCGATGGCGACCCGCTGACGCTGCCCGCCCGAAAGCTGCCCGGGTTTGCGGTCAAGATAGTCAGTCAGGTTCAGGGTGCCGCAGCCTGTTCGATGCGACGGTCCTGATCCGCCTTACTCATCTTGGCCATGCGCAAAGGGAAAGCGATGTTCTTCCGGACCGTCATGTGCGGGTAAAGCGCATAACTGGAATACCATCGCAAGACCGCGCTTGGCCGGCGGGATGTTGGTGGCATCCGCGCCATCGATCATGACGATGCCCGAGGTGACGTCTTCCAGCCCGGCAATGAGCCGCAGGAGCGTTGACTTGCCGCAACCAGACGGGCCAACGAAAACCGCAAACTCACCATCTTCGATGGTCAGATCCAGCGGCGGAATGACTTCGACGTCGCCAAAGCTCTTGGTGACATTTTCTAAGGTAATCTGTCCCATTGTGGTGTCCCTTATTTTACGGCGCCGAAGGTCAGGCCGCTGACAAGTTGTTTCTGACAGAACCATCCCAGTACGATGATGGGTCCGACCGCTGCCGCCGAAACCGCCGACAGACGCCCAAAGAACAAGCCCTCAGGGGCGCGGTTGCCCTCGATCAGCTTTGACAGCGTGGCCGCATCGATGGTGGTGAGGCGTACCGTCCAATAGGCCTCATTCCAGCAAAAGATGAAGGTCAACAGAGCGGTCGAGACGATGCCGCCCCAGGCAAGAGGCACAAGGATGTCCTTGACCTCGCCCCATGTGTTGACGCCATCCATCTTGCCCGCTTCGATGATCTCTTTCGGGATCTCCTTGAAGTAGGTGAACAGCATCCAGATCGCGATGGGCAAATTGATCAGGCAAAGAACCAGAATAATTAGGAAGTGGGTGTCAAAGATACCCAGGAAGTTCTTGGTGAGAAAAGTCATCGGATAAAGCACCGCCGCCGCCGGCAGCATCTTGGTCGACAACATCCACATCAGGACGTCCTTGGTGCGACGGCTGGGATTGAAGGCCATCGCGTAGGCCGATGGGATGCCGACTATGAGCGCGAAGATCGTTGCAAAAACCGAGGTGATGACCGAGTTCGTTGCAAACCGCCAGTAGTCGTAGTTCTCCGTCATGTTGAAATAGTTCTCAAGTGTCGGTGTGAAGAAGAACAGGAATTCCGGCTTCACGGCGTCGGCGTCTGTTTTGAAGCTGGTCAGGAACATCCAAAAGATTGGAAAGAAGAACAGAAGCCCCACGCTCCAGGCCAGAACTGGCCGACCGAATTTCCCGAACTTTGAGGATTGCGCAACAATTGCCATAATATTGTCCTCTATTCCATCAGGGTCTTGCCAACCATGCGCAGCAAGAAGATGGCGACGATGTTGGCAAGGATAACCGCGAAGATGCCCGCGGCGCTGGCAGCACCAATATTGTTGTTGGCAAATTCACCAATCAGATAGGGCAGGTTCTTGTTGCCGTTGCCCCGGCTAACGATTTCGATCTCGGAGTAAAGCGACAGGTGGAAGATCGCCTGGATCATGACCACAATCGCAATCGGGCGTCCCAAGTGCGGAATGGTCAGAAAGCGAAACTGTGAATCAAGATCGATAGCGAGGTCACGATCCCAATATCCGCTCATGGCATGCTGGTCATATTTGCCTGGGCAGAAGGTAATTCCAACTCGTCCGAGGATTGGCCCCGCGGATACGTCCGCGATCTCTAACGGATGAGTCAAAGAGATTTTTTTCATTCTGGATCCCTAGCGTTTTGATGGTTTACTCCAACATGTGACGAAAACGCCAACCCTATACTGGTCAAAAGAATCCAATGATTACTTATTGGGCGCTGCTCGGTGCTCAACTCGCACCGGCGGATGACCTCCAAAACGGCGGGTTCAGCTAGGGCGAGAATAGACTTTGCCTACCTGAGAAATCCGCCGCCGGTAAAATTCCTGAAGTGCGGAGATACGATCCCGGTCAAGGGCTTCGGCGCATTCAATCTCATCCAATTGTTGTTCGACCGCCGCTTTATTTGTCCAGGGCGCACCGGGTTCATTTGACAGCCAGCGGTCCCGGATCGCAATTTGAGCCGACGATTGGTACCCAGCGGAAGAAAACTCCTGGGCGTTCCAGAAGATCAGGCGCATCCCCAGTTGCTTCAGTCGGGAATCTTCCAACTGGCCGACAAGTTCAGCACGTCGGCGCCAGTCAGAAGATTTGAAGTCTTCAAGAACGTGTTCGTCGGCGGAGCTGTAGAACCCGCCATAGATTTTCTTCTCTACATGGACCGACTCTTCCCGGTCAGCAAATCGGTTGGCCAGAGCTTGTCCTGCGCGCTTCTGAAAATCCGGGCGCGAAGCGACGAACCGGGCGAGGGCGGTACGCTCAGCGCTGGGGTCAGTGATCGGAAATACGTTCGGAACTTTGTTGATCGCAAGCGTGCGGATCCGTTTGGGTGATGCGGAAACCGCTTTTGCAAGTTCCCGGTCATCGGTATCGAAAATTGATGCGTCACGGAGATCCAGATCGAGAAACGCCACGGAATTTCGGTTCTGTGGACTGGTGCCGGCGTAGACGCCAAAATACGAGCGCGGAGGTGCCGTACCATATCTTTCGATCAGGGGCTCATAGGACGGCCGGTTTGCAACAGTTGGCCGACTTCATTCCTGTCCCGGTTTCTGAGGCACTGATGCCAAACAGCCGGGACACGGTCATGAACGAGTGTCGCGATGTGGATTGTCGCCTCGACGTCGCCAAGGGCATCATGGGCGTCGTGATGAGTAAAGCCGTTCGCAGGGGCAAACCGATCTAGCAGTGTGTCGGACTTTGGGGAGATTTTCGGTTAGAATCTCGCCATGAGCAAATTTATCGACTGCGAGCGGAACCAGGCGTTTCTGCTTCCGCCCGATCTTCGGGACTGGATCCCGGAGGATGATCTGGCGCACTTCGTGATCGAGGCGGTCGAGCGGGTCGAGATGAGCGCCTTCAAGGTCAACCATCGTGGCACCGGCTCGGCGCAGTATCACCCTCGGATGATGCTGGCGCTGTTGATCTATTGCTATGCCAACGGGATCTTCTCGAGCCGGCGGATCGAGCGCGCGACGCACCGCGATATCGGGGTGCGCTTCGTGGCCGCCAATGTCCATCCCGACCATGACACGATCGCGACCTTTCGGCGCGACAACCTGGCGGCGTTTGGCGAGAGTTTCCTGCAGGTTCTGCTGCTGGCCAAGGAGTTGAAGCTTGTCAAGGTCGGGCTTGTCAGCGTCGACGGCAGCAAGTTCGAGGCCTCTGCGAGCAAGCACCGTTCGGTGACTTATGAGCGGGCGGGCGAGCTGATCGATCAGCTCAAGCTGGACATCGCGGATCTGATGGAGCGTGCCGCGGCGGCCGACGGCGAGGGTGAGGACGACCCCCAGGCGCTGCCCAAGGAGATCGCACGCAGGGAGGCCTTGTGCGATCGGCTGGATGCGGCGCGTCGGCGCCTCGAGGCTCGGGCCAAGGCGCGCGCCGAGGCCGAGCGGGCGGACTACGAGGCCAAGGTGGCGGCGCGCGAGACGCGCACCGGCCGGGCCAAGGGCAAGCACCCGAAGCCGCCCGACGAGACGCCGCGCGCCGACGAGCAGAGCAATCTGAGCGATCCGGACAGCCGGCTGATGCGCAAGAGCAAGCAGCACGAGTACCGCCAGGCCTATAACGCTCAAGCCGTGGTGGATGCCGGGGGCTCTCAGCTGATCGTGGGCACCCGGGTCACCAACTGCGCCAGCGACCGCAATGAGCTGGTGGCGGACATCGCGGCGATCCCGGCCGTTCTCGGCCGGCCCGCGACGGTGCTGGCGGACAACGGCTATGCCAACGGCGACGAGGTCGCGGCGCTTGCCGAGAGCGACATTGAGGCTCTGGTGGCGACCGGGTCGTCGGGCCGTCGGCGGCGCTACGACTTCCGCCCGGCCAAGACCGAGGTGCCGGTGAAGAAACCCAAGGCCGAATGGCTCAAAGTCATGGCCGCCAAGCTCGACAGCGAGGAAGGCCGTGCGCTGTACCGGCTGCGCCAGCAGACCGTCGAGCCGGTCTTCGGCATCATCAAGGCGGTGCTCGGCTTCACCGGCTTCTCGCTGCGCGGCCTCGACAAGGTGGCCGGCGAGTGGGACTTGGTGGCGCTGGCCTACAACTGCAAGCGCCTGCACAAGCTCAAGCTGGAGATGGCCGTGTGACGGCGCTGTTGGCCCGACAGGCCGATCCAAAAGCCCGGCCACAGCCCAGAAGCCTCGGAGATCCGCCGCCCCATCGCTCCGTCCGAACAAATCCTCGCGGTTTCGCCGAACTTCGATCGCGCCTCTGACAGACGACAGCGAAATCACTCAACACCGAAATCCAACGCGCAAGTCCGACACACTGCTAGCTTGAAGCTTTGGCGGCCGAGATCGTCGAGCGGCCAGTTTAGCACGTCTGGTTCAAGAACCCGGACCGCATAAATCACCTTCATGAGATCCAGACGGTCGTTGTCGTTGAACTGGGTTTGGTAGAGGTTTGAGTGAAGGTTTTGGTAGAACGACTGTCGAAGAAACTCTTCGTCAAAAGCGAGTGTGTTGTAGCCTGTCCATGTCGCAGGCGCCCAGCGTTTGATCAGGTCACTGATCTGATGGGAGAACTCGAACCAGGAGGGCAGGGCGGGATCAATCAGCTGTTCCGGCGACACACCTGTTACAGCCATTGCCCAGGGTGCCGGAAGAATGTGTGGAGCAAGCCGGCAACGAATATCTACACGCTCGACCTGATTGAACTCGTCGTCCGTCAGGATCGCCGCAAACTGCAGAGGTTGGTCGAAAGCTGGCGAAGTTCCGGTTGTTTCAAAATCGTAAAACGCAAACATACGAGCGACCTTCAATGTATTTTGGGTTTTCAGTGGCCCGGTATCGGTTCCGCAATTCTGAACGGATTCAGTTCTCGGGTCAAAGATGGATCCTCAGGCAATCGAGCGAGAGCATCTCCCTTCCTAGTTCCGCGCCGTAGGACACCAGAGGCCCATCCTTCCCGGCGGAATAATCCAGACACAGCGCATTGCCGGTCTGGCGCACCGGGTCACCTTCCATCCAGTAATGGCCAAAGAAGACCGGCGGCGCATCAATCGGGTAGGAGCTTCTCATGACGTGATCGGGCAGTTTTTCATCGGGAAGATGCTCAAGATCAGGCACGGACATCGCCATTTCGCGCCATGACTCTGCCCTGCTGTCCCACCATTTCCTGCGGATTTCCCTTCGCTCATGGCCGCCCGTGTCAACAAAATAGTACCCGGGCGGCAATTCCAGTTCAGGTCCTTTCAGGGCCGTATCAACTAACGTGTGAATCGGGTCCTTCTTGTTGGCAGCCCTGATCAGTTGTTCCTCTGAAAGAACGCCGTCCTTCGTGAGCGGCTGAAGGTCTATCATATCGATTTCGTTCCAACACGCAAAGACGAGCTTGGATCGTATGTCTTTGCGGCACAATACCAGCAACGCCCGGCCCCGCTCGGCGGCGGCCTCGTGAAATGGGACTGGTTCAAGTCATACGATCGATTGCCGGATCGGATGCCCCGCGACCAAGTCGTTCAAAGCTGGGATACGGCCTCCAAGGCGGATCAGACCAACGACTACTCGGTTTGCTCCACCTGACTTGTACGCGAAAACGCTGCCTGGCTCATGGACATTTACCGGGCGAAACTCGAATTCCCCGCCCTTCGACGCCGTATCGAAGATCGGGCGCGTGAGTTCTGGACTTCGCTCATTCTGATCGAAGAAGCCGGCTCCGGTGTTCAGCTGGCGTTGTCACATTAAACAATCAGAGCGCGAAATTGACTAAGTCAATATTTTGCAAACGGCTGAATTTTGCAAACGGCTGATTTATGGAATTTTATATTCTCCTTTTACGTGCGAATATTCTTAAACGTGACAGAGCCTCTTCAAGAGCCTTGCGATGTATCGTTGCACCATCCGGTCGGGCTTTATCAGTGTGTCGTCACCGGCCAGCATGCGGAAATAGTCGAAAGAGATCCCGCTTATCTGACCCGGAATCTCCCGAACAAGGGCTTCGGCCGTTGTGAGACGGTGCTCGTTGAGGTCGCCGAATTCATCAATTCCGGCCTTTTTCAAAGCTGTTGCGAACCGCCGGACGGCTTCTGCTTTCAGAATCCCCGAACGCGATGAGGTGCGCTGGCGATTACCGAAGAGCTCATCGGCCCCTATTGTCAGATTAAAAGCCGCATTATACCAGCGGCATTTAACATTGACCGATATGGGCCCATTTTCGCATTCCGATTGATGTGATGGTTTCGGGCTGTGCGATGAGCTTTTTCCAAGCTTCGCATCCAGCATCGACGATGGCATTGTAGTCTTCGAACACGCGGTTGGAGAGCCAATTGGCGCGCAAGTACTGCCAGATATTTTCCACCGGGTTCAGTTCCGGAGCGCGCGATGGCAGCAGGATGATGGTGAGGTTCTTCGGGACTTTGAGTTTGCCGGTGGTGTGCCATCCGGCCCGATCCATCAGCACAACCGCATGGGCCTTTCGGGCGACGTGGCGGCTGATCTCGTCGAGATGCATCTGCATGGCTTGCGCGTCCGCCCAAGGCAGCATGAGCGCCGCCCCCTTGCCGTGAGCCGGACAGATGGCGCCGAACAGATAGGCGTTGTGATAGCGCTGATCGGCCGGCTGGCGGGGGCGCGTGCCCTTTCTCGCCCACAGGCGCGTCAGGCCATTCTTCTGGCCAAGGCGTGCTTCGTCCTGGAACCAGATCTCCACCGGCGTTCCCGCTGGCAGGTCAGCTATATGCACCTGGAGCGTGTCGGCGAAGTTTTTTTTAAACGCCTCGATGATCCGCTTATCCTGCCTGGGATGCTGCGGGCGGGCGCTGATATGGGCAAAGCCCAGTTCGCCAAGCAGTCTGGATATCCCGCGCTCGGAATAGATGACGCCAAAGCGCGCCTCGATCACCCGCTTCAGGTCGATCCGCCGCCAGCGGACAACCCCGTCCACCGCCGGATCGGGGCCGGTCTCGACAATCTCGCCAAGTTCTTTCATCTGGACATCGCTCAGGTAGCGCGTCCGGCCCGCGCCCTTGCGGTTGGTGAGGCCATCCGGTCCCTCTTCGTTGAACCGGTGAACCCAGTCCCGCAGGGTTTGGCGATCCATCCCACCGATCCTTGCGGCCTCTCCACGGCGCATGCCATCGTAGACCGCCGCAAGAGACAACAGACGGCGGCTCTGCCGGGCATCCTTGCAACGGCTGGCGAGTTTACGAAGGTGGCGGGCATCAAAGTCGCGACGAAGCGGAACACTGGCTGGCATGGCGATCCTCCTTTGCCAACCTTGAATCAGATCAAAACCGATTTGGGAATCCCCACAGAGTCAGAAATTGATGCCGTTGGTATTACCGGATCAAGCGATAAACGATCCGCATCATTCACATCATCGTACCCGGCCAGCCGACCAAAGACCGACTGGCGCAACAGGCCGACCAGTGAGTGCAGGCGATTGTGGCCAGTTCGCGTGTCTCTCAGCAATCCGCCCGCAATGTCGTGCCGGCCGGGCACTTCATCCAGTTCCCGGAACAACAGCAATCCGCCATTTGAACTGATCTTCGAACCATGGAATTCCAGCCGCACGCGACGGTCAAAATCAAGCCGAACATCACCCGTTTTATCTGCACCCTCCCGGTGATCCATAATCCGCCGCCTCCAGTCCATTAATACCACCGAGCGGAATGCCTGACTCACGTTGGGGATTCCCAAGCGGTCCGATCTCTGACTCAATGTGGTGAACCAATGAGGTTCGCCATGGCAGCGCCTATCGACTTACGGAACGATTTTGACAGCGTCTCACTGCGGTGCCTCGCGAAGAGGACCAGGGACGCGACCCAGAGCCGTCGTCTGCTGGCGTTGGCCGAGGTCTACGATGGTGGCAGCAGGACGGATGCGTCGCGGATCGGCGGCGTCGGTCTGCAGATCATTCGCGACTGGGTGCTGCGCTTCAACGCCCGCGGACCGGACGGGCTGGTCGATGGGAAGTCACCGGGCGCACCCTCGAAGCTCAACGCCGATCACCGCCGCGCACTGGCGGAGGTTGTTGAGGCCGGCCCGGTCCTGGCGGTCGACGGCGTCGTGCGCTGGCGGCGCAAGGACCTGGCGCGGTGGCTCTTGGAGACGTTCGCCATCTCGCTCGACGAGACCACGGTCGGGCGCGAGTTGAAGGCGCTCGGCTTCGCCAAGATCTCGGCGCGGCCGCGCCACTACGCGCAAAACGAGCTGGCCGTCGAGGCTTTTAAAAAAAACTTCCCCGCCGAACTGGCGAAGATCCGGGCGAGGCTCCCGAAAGGCGTCGAGATAGAGCTGTGGTGGCAAGATGAAGCCCGCATCGGCCAGAAGAATAAGCTCACACGCCGATGGGCCAGACGTGGCACGCGCCCGCGGGCGCCCCGCGACCAGCGCACCGAATGGGCCTATATCTTCGGCGCGATCTGTCCCGCGAAGGGGAAAGGCACCGGGCTGGTCATGCCCTGGTGCGACACCGACGCCATGGCGGCGCACCTCATCGAGATCAGTGCCGCCGTCGATCCCGGCACCCATGCGGTGCTGATCGTCGATCAGGCCGGTTGGCACTTGACGCCCAAGCTGGCGATCCCCGACAACATCACCGTCCTGGCGCTGCCGCCACGATCGCCCGAGTTGAACCCGGTGGAGAATGTCTGGCAATTCATGCGCGACAACTGGTTGTCGAACCGGATCTTCAAATCCTACGAAGACATCGTCGCGCTGTGCTGCCAAGCCTGGAACAACCTCATCGACCAACCATGGAAGATCATGTCCCTCGGCATGCGCAAATGGGCGCATGGGTTCTGATCAATGACCGTTGGTATAACATGCTGAAATATAACACATTACCGACCGCTCGGAACGCGAAATCGTCACGTTACTTGGGGAATGCGAGTTTATAGCTCAACCGGTCGCCCATCCATCGATCCTGAGCTTTTGATCCGGATGCTTCTGGTGGGATACTGCCTCGGCATCCGGTCCGAACGCAGGCTTTGCGAAGAAGTGCATTTGAACCTCGCATATCGATGGTTTTGTCGACTTGATCTGTCTGACCGGGTGCCGGACCATTCCACCTTCTCTAAGAACCGCCACGGCCGTTTCCGGGACAGTGATCTGCTGCGGCACTTATTTGAGACGACCGTGGCGCGGTGTATTACCGATGGCCTGGTAAGTGGCCAACGCTTTGCAGCAGATGCTAGTTTAATTGAGGCTGACGCCAACAAACAGAACTCCACACCCAGAGAAGACTGGGATAATGGTACTATTGATCCAGCAGATGCGCCGCGCGCTGTGAAGGAATATCTCGACGTGCTGGACGACGCGGCCTTTGGTGCCGCCACTGAGGTAGAGCCAAAGTTCACATCGCATTCTGACCCTGCCAGTCAGTGCCTCTCGGTGATTGCTTCGCATTCACCTGCCGGTAATAGACCGCAGCTCGTAAAGGCCCAGCATTCTTTGCCTACTCGACCAATTATCTGATCGACACCGACCACAGCGTGATCGTGGATGTCGTGGCGACGAGATCGATCCGCCAAGCCGAGGTTGGCTCGGTGCGCACGATGCTGGGTCGCGTCAAAGATCGGTTTGACCTCGATCCCGAGCGGCCCATCGCGGACGCTGCCTATGGATCGGGGCCAATGCTGGACTGGTTAGTGAAGCGCGACATCAAGCCTCACATTCCAGTGCTCGATCAGTCTGCTCGTAAAGATGGCACATGGAGCCGCGCCGACTTTGAATGGGATGCGGAGAACGACCAGAACATTTGCCCTGAGGGAGAAGCGCTCAAACAATTTCGTCGTAATTACTCTGATCCCAATAGAGGACCGTCCGACAAAGGTGTCGCCAAATATCGTGCCCTGAAACTGACCTGTCAGGCCTGCCCCTCAAAGGCAAAGTGTTGCCCGAATGCCGATGCCCGCAAAATTACTCGCGAAGAACATGAAGACGCCCGTCAGGTCGCCCGCGATATCGCCAAGACCAAGCAATACGCCGTCTCAATGCGGCTCCGAAAGAAGGTCGAGATGCTCTTCGCCCACCTCAAACGCATCCTCGGGTTGGGACGGCTTCGATTACGCGGACCATGCGGCGCAAACGACGAATTCTTCCTCGCCGAAACCGCCCAAAACCTCCGCAAACTAGCCAAGATATTTCCTGCACCGCAGCAAATGCGGAAAGCTTGACTAGAAGGGCACTTGCGCCCTATTCAATGCACTACATTCTGCACGCGCAACACGTTGTTTTTCCGCAGAATCGGCGGAATGCTGACATTCTGAGAACGCCGGTGCAATAATCCCTCACTGAAGCGGCCAGAATGTCTGGTTGGCCGGAGTAAAACTCCATCAGTGTTATGCTTTCTGTTTTCAGAGGGCGGGGATGAAGAACGTGGATTTGTACGGTCGGGTACGTCATGCAGTTTTAATTGACGGTATGAGCAGCCGGGAAGCGGCGCGGGTATTTGGAGTTGATCCACGCACCATCGCCAAGATGTTGGCGTTTTCTTTTCCGCCCGGATACCGGCGCAGCCAACCTGTACGACGCCCGAAGTTGGATGCGTTTACCGGGATTATTGATCAGACCCTTGAGGCAGATAAGCTGGTTCCAAAGAAGCAGCGACACACGTCGAAACGGATATTTGAACGACTGCGTGATGAGCATGACTTTGAAGGCGGCATCACGATTCAGACCGTGTGAAAACTCGGGCGGTGGCGGGGATGGAGGTTTGGGTCACCATGATTTGCCGCGATCCCACGTAGTCCGGCGGTTTGGCGCCGGTAGCCCCGCGGAAGAGGCTCCGGGCCTCCGTGGATCGATGTGGGGCGCTTGATTTGGGCCAGACTCCCGTCTCACGCCCTCGCGGCGGCGATCAAGGCGGGAACACCTACCAGAGAGATCGCGCGGCGGATGTTGTAAGCCAGCGCCGTGATGCTGAACTCGCCGCGCACGTTCTCCAGCCGCCGGGTCAGGAAGGCACCCTGGCCCATCCATTGTTTGATTGAGCCGAAGGGATGCTCGACGCTTTCACGGCGCGCATCGAGCAGCTCCGGGCGGGCCGCCAATCGTTCTGCCATGCGCTCCAGGATCGCTTCGTCGACATAGCGCAGGACCCGACGGAAGGCGCTTTTCGTACACTTCGACTTGAGTTGGCACTCCTTGCACGCGGCGCGATTGGCGTAACTGGCGAAGATGAGATCGCGGCGCTTGCGCTTGCTGTGTAGCGCCAGGCGTTGGCCGTCGGGGCAGATGTAAATGTCCTCGCCGCCGTCATAGCGGAAGCGTTCCTTGGGAAAGAGCCCCTGGCTCACCGTTGATCCGCGCTGGGGCTTGGGCACATGCGGCATGACGCCGGCATTCTCGCAGGCCTCGATATCCTCGATCTTGAAGTAGCCCGCGTCGGCGACCGCGTCGATCCGATCGACGGCCAGGTTCCGACGGGCCGCCACCGCCGTCTCGGCCAACAGACCGAGATCGCTGACCTTGCTATGGACCTGCTACTCGGCGATCAGTTTGTGCTTGGCGTCCACCGCGATCTGGATGTTGTAGCCGACACCGACCCGGGTCGCGGCGTGCATCGCCCGGCTGTCCGGATCCGTCAAAGAGAGTTGGTCCTCGCCACTCGCAGCCAGCGCGTCGCGATGTTCCTCAAACCGCTCACGCCGCCCTTGGATCGCAGCGATCTTCTCCCGGATGTTCTCCACTTCGCCGCCGCCGGTGCCGCTCTCGTCTTGCCCGTCGGCCTCGTCGAGCCGGTCGAGATAACGCGACAACCTCTCGTCGCTCTCGGCCAACGCCTTCTCCAGCTTCGCTTTGGTAAAGTTCCGCTCCCGGCTGTTCACTGCCTTGATCCGAGTACCGTCGACTGCCACCAGCTCGCGCCCGAACAGCTCCAGTTCGCGGCATAGCCTCACGAACTCCCGAAACACCTGGCGGAACGCCGCCCGATTGATCCGCCGGAAATCGGCGATCGTCTTGAAGTCCGGCGACAAACGCCGCAACAGCCAGATCACTTCGAGATTACGCTTGCTCTCGGCCTCCAGCCGGCGGCTCGAACGTACCCGATTGAGATAACCGTATATGTAGAGCTTCAGCAGGTCCGCCGGATCGTAGCCGGGACGACCCGTCGCCTTCGGCGTGGCGCGCTCGAAACCAGCGGCCGCCAGGTCCAAACCATCCACGAAAGCGTCGATGAAACGGACCGGGTTATCCCGGCCCACGTAATCGTCCACTGCTTCCGGCAGAAGCAGAACCTGAGAGCGGTCAATGCCAGGAATGTGTCTCATGGCGGACTCTAACATCGCCATGAGCCGGACGGAATCCCCCGCCACCCAGAGTTTTCACACGGTCTGGATTGTGAAGGACTATATCTTCGCGGCCAGGCAGCGTCAGCGGGAGATGTTCGTGCCACTGTCGCATCCGCCGGCCATGCTCAGGCGGACTTTGGTGAGGCGCTTGCCGTCATCGGCGGGATCGAGCGCAAGATCCACTTTCTGGTGGTGGACCTGCCGCATTCGGATGCGTGTTTTGTGAAGGCATATCCAGCTGAGACGACCGAGGCGTTCTGTGATGCGCATGTCGCGGCATTCGCGTTCTTCGGCGGTGTGCCTGTGTCGATCCTTTATGACAATACGCGGATCGCAGTTGCCCGCATTCTCGGGGATGGGACACGCAAACGGACCCGTGTATTCTCGGAACTGGTGTCGCATTATCTGTTTGAGGATCGATTTGGCCGTCCCGGCAAGGGGAATGACAAAGGCAAAGTCGAGGGGATGGTGGGATACACCCGGCGCAACTTCATGGTGCCCAAGCCGCAATTTGCCAGCTTTGATGATCTCAATGCGCATCTGGCCGAACAATGCCGCAAGCGCATGGGTGACAAACTGCGGGGTCACAAAGGCACGATTGGCGAACGGATTGAGGCTGATGCGGAACGGCTTCAGCCTTTGCCAGTTGTCCCCTATGACGCCTGCGACAAGCAATCAGTTCGGGTGAGCTCACTGTCCCTCGTACGATATCGCGGCAACGATTATTCTGTTCCAACGGCTTTTGGTCACCAGGAAGTTCTGGTGCGGGGCTATGTGCATGAGGTGGTGATTACCTGTGGAACAGAAGTCATCGCCCGTCACCCTCGCTCCTGGGAGAAAGAAGATTACATCTTCAATCCGCTTCATTACCTGGCACTGATCGAACAGAAGACCAATGCGCTTGATCAGGCAGCCCCGCTGGCTGATTGGGAACTGCCTGAAGCCTTTCTCATCTTGCGCCGCCTTATGGAGGCCCGGATGGGTAAAAAGGGCAAACGTGAGTTCGTTCAGGTTCTGCGACTGCTGGAGATCTTCCAGATCGCGGATGTTGAAGCCGGGATACAGAGTGCTCTCGAACGCGGCACAATTGGCTTTGATGCGGTGAAGCATTTGGTGCTGTGCCGGATCGAACGCAGACCTTCCCGGCTGGATATGACGGTTTATCCCTACCTCCCGAAAGCCCATGTCGCGGTCACATCCCCAGGCGACTACATGGCGCTGTTGTCAGGGGACCGGTGATGACGGATACACCTCAACTGTTGCTGGCCCATCATCTGAAGAGCCTGCGTCTGCCGACTTTCCTGCGTGAGTATGACAAGGTCGCCAAACAATGCGCGGCGGAAGGCATCGATCATTCCCGCTACCTTTTGCGCCTCGCCGAACTGGAGCTCATCGACCGGGAGCGACGCATGGTGGAACGGCGGATCAAGGCTGCAAAGTTCCCGGCCGTCAAAAGTCTCGACAGCTTTGACTTCAAGGCCATGCCCTCGTTGAACAAGATGCTGGTGATGGAGTTGGCGCGCTGTGATTACATCAGCCGCAATGAGAACATCATCGCCGTGGGAAACAGCGGCACCGGCAAGACGCATATTGGCCTCGGCCTTGGGTTGGCAGCCTGTCAGAAGGGCCTGGCTGTCGGCTTCATCACCGCATCTGCTTTGGTCCATGAACTCCTCGAAGCCCGGGATGAGAAGCGCCTGCTGCGTCTGCAGAAGCAACTGAGCAAATACAGCCTGCTGATCATCGATGAGCTTGGATATGTGCCCCTGTCAACAACCGGCGCTGAACTGCTGTTTGAGGTCTTCTCACAACGCTACGAGCGCGGATCAACCATTGTGACGTCCAACCTGCCGTTCGATGAATGGACCAGCACCTTCGGCTCGGAACGCCTTACTGGCGCGCTTCTCGACCGGCTGACCCACCACGTCCACATCCTGGAAATGAACGGCGAAAGCTACCGCCTCAAACACAGCCGACAGTCAGACAAAGCCTGAAACCCAAACAACGCCCCCCGGTTTGACCACAGCCCCGCACAACTGCGTCGCTATTCGGGGGCACTCCGCTATGCGGGTCTATGGACAAACCTATGCCTGTCAAACTGAGGTACTTTCTCTCCGGCGAGTGCAGTAGTTTTAGTCCGGCGTGTCGAGAACATTCTGAGTTGACCGGTTTATGTACCATATGAGTTGATCGCTTCTGTTGCGGTTTCTGGCCCTGTGGACAAGTGGTCGGTCGCGGAGCGGCTGTCCACTTGTCCACAGGGCGCCGGTCGGTCGCGTCGAAACGGGTCACGCGGCCTCGCGGGTTTGGCTGTCGATCGGTTGGCCATCGGCGTGGTATCGCGCCAGACATCGCGGTCCATGGAAGACGGCCATTGTGCCGTCGGGGTATTCGTGGACGCGGACCCTGGCCTTGACGTAATGGCGGCGGTGGCGGCCGGCGGGGATCTGAAGTGCCAGGCGCTTGTAGCGCACCGTGTTGTCGTTTGAGACGGTGCGTTCCTCGTGGATGCACAGGATGTCGTTGAGCGCGCCGGTGAAGGGGACGAAGGCGGTGCCCCGGTCCTCGGCCGGGGTCGCGAAGCGGGCGTTGTGTTGTGGCAGGAAGACCTCCTTGAGGAAGCGGTTGGCCTCGACCATGTCGGTGATGCCGGCGAGCCTGAGTTCCTGGGGCAGGCGCTTCTGCAAGGTGCCGAACATGCGCTCCGAGCGCCGCCTTGCCTCGGGCGAGCAGGCCGGGATCAACTCGATGCCGAGCTGCGCCAGGGCGCGGCCGACCTGGGTCGGGGTGTCCTTGTCCACCTTGCCGCCGGCCTCGGGCGTGTTCCAGTAGTGGCTGGCGCGGTCGGCGTAGAGCGAGCAGAACAGGCCCTTGGCCCGGATCGCCTCGGACACCCCCTGGAAGCTCGACATGGTGCCCTCTTCGGCGACGAAGAAGGCCGAGTAGATATCGCTGGTCGCATCGTCCATGGTGACGATCAGGTCCCACCATCGACCGGGGACCCACTCGTGGCTCGAGCCGTCCTGGTGCAACATCATGCCGGGCAGGGCACGGCGCGGCCGCTTGCGCCGGTGCGCCCCACGCCTGGGTGCCGCGCGCCTGCGCCCATGGGCTTGCAAGCTCAGCCGCAGCCAGTTGTAGCTGCGCTTGAAGCCGTGATCGGCCACCAGCTTCTCGCCACCAGCTTCTCGTGGAAGTGCTTGGCCGTGAAGTCCCAGTAGCGGGTGTCGAACAACTCCAGCACCCGCGCCACCTCGTCCACCGGCGCGCGCCGCGCCGAGAGGCGGCCCAGGCGGCGGTCGTAGAGACCGTCGGCTCCCTCCGCCTCGTAGCGGTCGCGCCAGCGCCGGAAGGTGCGCTCCGAGACACCCAGAACCTCCGCCGCCTCCGCCTGGCTCAAGCCACCCCGATGGGTGCGCCCGTAAACCTCCTCGAACTTCATCAATCTCAGTCCCTGTACCTGCTCCGTCCGACGCATCGCCTCCCTCCATGGCTTGGAGGCGTTCTAAAACCGGACAGATCATCTGGTACATAAACCGGACATATCGCGTGTTACCGACATAGTTTTAGTCCGGCGTTGACACATTCGCTGCGAGCGCATAAAATGGGCTCCAATACTTGAACGGCGGACATTTGGGTGTGTATTTTCTTACTATGGTTCGTATCTATCGCACCGTAATCTTGCAAAATTAGTGTATTTTTTTGCGCGCAATACGATCGCGAATGTTCGCACAACGTTCACGCGAGCAATCCGGTGCGCGGACAAGCGAAATTAAAAATCAATTCCCTCAAACATCTTTCCAAAAATCGGAAACAAGCCTGGGTGGTGCGAATTATCAGGGTCAAACCGACACGTTTTGGGCTCACAATAAGAAATTTTTTCCACGCTGAGCGTAAACGTTTCTAATCGTTAACAAGTCTGCGACTATCAACTGATAAAATCGTCGATTGCTTCATTTCAATTGAAAAACCGGGCAAACTGGGTGCAACGTAGCTACCGTTTTGTACGATGCATGGATCAACGAAGTGTTCGTGCAAGTGGTCGACATACTCAATTCGTTTGCTGTCTTTCTCGCCCGAGATTGCCGCATAATCGATCATCGACAAATGTTGTACATATTCGCACAACCCGACTCCCCCGGCATGGGGCCAAACCGGGAGATTGTATTTCGCAGCCATGAGCTGAACGGCCAAAACTTCGTTAAGGCCACCCTGACGGCAGGCGTCGATTTGCACGATATCGATGGCCTCACCGGTGATAAACTGTTTGAACATAATACGGTTCTGGCACATTTCGCCGGTTGCCACTTTGATGGGCGCAACGCCCGCGCGAATGGCTTTGTGGCCTGTAACATCATCCGGGCTGGTAGGTTCTTCGATGAAAAACGGCTTGGCAAACGAAAGGGCATTTACCCATTCAATGGCCTGATCGACTTCCCAAACCTGATTGGCGTCGATCATGATGATCATGTCCTGGCCAAGTTCTTCGCGGGCGATTGTCAGACGGCGGATGTCATCCTGAAGGTCATGACCTACTTTGAATTTTGTATGGGTAAACCCGGCCTCGCGCGCCTCGCGGCACAGGCGGCGTAATTTGTCGTCGGAATATCCCAACCACCCGGCGGATGTTGTGTAGCAAGGGTATCCTTCGGCCTTTAGCGTCTTGATACGCTCGCGGCACAGGCGGTTATGTACGTAATTTGTCGTCGGAATATCCCAACCACCCGGCGGATGTTGTGTAGCAAGGGTATCCTTCGGCCTTTAGCGTCTTGATACGCTCGGCTGGCGGCGGATTGCCAGTTTCGGCGGCCTGCAACATTTCCAACGCTTCATCTGGTGTAAGAGCGTCTGTTATGTACCGGAAATCAACCAACTTAACGATTTCTGCGGGCGACATATCACCCACCAGTTGCCAAACGGGTTTTTTGGCATCCTTGGCCAGCAAATCCCACACGGCGTTGACCACAGCGCCTGTGGCAAGGTGAATTACGCCTTTATCCGGGCCGATCCACCGCAGCTGGCTATCTCCGGTGATATGGTGCCAGAACCGGCCCATATCTTCCCGCACCCAATCCAGATCAAGACCAACCACCAACGGCCGCAACGCTTCGATTGCCGCCACGCAAATTTCGTTTCCGCGGCCAATTGTGAAGGTTAGGCCGTGGCCCTGATGATCGCCGTCGGTTTCCAGCACCACATAGGCCGCCGAATAAACCGGATCGGGGTTCATGGCATCCGAGCCATCCAGGCCATCTTTGCTGGGAAACCTCAGGTCATGGGTCGTCAGGCGGGTGATCTTTGTCATTAACCGGCCACAACGTTTTGCCGCTGGGTGCCCAGGCCCTGAATGCCCAGTTCGATTGTGTCGCCCGGTTTCAGGTAGGTTTCCGGTTTTTGGCCCATACCGACGCCAGGCGGCGTGCCCGTGGAAATGACATCGCCGGGTTGCAGGCTCATGAATTGCGACAGGTGGGACACGATGGTCGCGACGTCAAAATGCATGGTGCGCGTGCTGCCATCCTGATAGCGGTGGCCGTTCACCTCTAAATACATCGTCAGATCTTGGGGGTCGGCAACTTCATCACACGTGACCAGCCAGGGACCGATGGGGCCAAAGGTGTCGCAGGATTTGCCTTTGACCCATTGCCCGCTGCGGTGCAATTGAAAATCACGCTCAGACACATCATTGATCACGCAATATCCGGCCACGTGATCCAGGGCATCCGCCTTGTCGACGTATTTACAATGCTTGCCAATAACGACGCCCAGCTCGACCTCCCAATCAGTTTTCACCGATCCGCAGGGAATCTCGACGTTGTCATGGGGGCCACAAATTGCCGAAGTTGCCTTGGCGAAAATTACCGGTTCTTGCGGCAAATCCATGCCCGCCTCGGCGGCGTGATCTGCATAATTCAACCCGATGCATATGAATTTTCCAACACTTGCAACGCAAGCACCAATGCGAGGATCGCCGGTGACCATAGGCAGTGAGAGGAGATCGGTGGCGCGCAGTTTCGCCAATGAACCATCACTCAATGCTTCGCAGGAAACGTCATCAATAATGCCAGACAGATCACGGATATCGCCGTTTTCATCCAGAATACCGGGCTTTTCGCTGCCTAACGGCCCAAATCGCAAAAGTTTCATCTCAATCGTCCCTTCATACAGCCCAGCCGCCGTCGATGGCGTGGGTTTGTCCCGTCGTAAAACTGGCATCATCGCTGGCCAAATACAGCGCCAGCGCCGCTATTTCGTCTGGCGTGCCAATCCGACCCATAGGTTGGCGGGCGATGAAATCGGACAGGGCTTTGTCATAGTCACCAGTGGCGCGCAGCCGGTCGTGAAGCGACGGGCTGTCAACGGTGCCGGGGCAGATTGCATTGCAGCGAATGCCTTGGGTCACATAGTCTGCGGCGATCGCTTTGGTCATGCCAATCACCGCCGCCTTTGAGGCGCAGTAGGCGAACCGGTTGGGCACACCTTTCAGCGAAGACGCCACCGAAGACATGTTGATGATTGATCCTTGGCCGCGTTCCAGCATGTCGGGCAACGTGGCCCGTATTAGCCTGTACATCGCCTTAACATTCAGGTTGAACGAAAAATCCCAATCGGATTCTTCGCATTCCAGAATTGTGCCGCTGTGAACGAAGCCCGCGCAGTTGAACAACACGTCCAGAGGTTCGATGTTAGCAACGGCGCTGGCCACTGCCGCAGGGTCGGTGACATCCAGTTTAACCGGCTGAATGTTAGCCAACTTGCCCAATTCTGCCAGTGCGTCGTCATTGATGTCAGCGGCGATAACCTGCGCGCCTTGCGCGGCGAACAATTCTGCTGTAGCGCGGCCAATTCCCTGTCCGGCTGCGGTAACTAGCGCTGTTTTATTGGCCAAACGGCCTGTGTTTTTTGTCATCATTCAATCCGTGTGAAATACTTCGTTCATCATCGCCCATTTTTCGCCATCGGCGACGCTTTGCAAGGGTTCCTGACAAGGATCTGTCAGCGCCCACCATTCCTGGGTTTTTTCATCGGCGGCCATTCGCGCCATATCGGCGGCAAAATCGCTGCCGTGATATTCCAAATAGCCAAACAACAGGTTTTCCGGCTCGCGCAGAAAGATCGAGTAGTTTTTGATGTTGCTGGTTTTGATCTGGGCCAAAACCTGGGGCCATACGGCCGGGTGCAGGTGTTTGTAATCTGCGATCATCTCGGGTTTTATCCCAATAACCATTCCCATCCGCTGCATCAGGACTTCCCGTCGATTGTTTTGGACATCAGCGCCATTTCGGTGATCGCGGTCCAATCCCAATCGATACCCAAGCCAGGAACGTCGGACGGATAGGCAAGCCCATCTTCGCGCCGTGACCAACCGGGGTAACGTCATCGGCGCGAAATCCAAACTTTATTACCTGATTATTTTCAACCAACCCGCGCGATTTTGGCGGAATTGGCAAAGACGGGCCGCCCGACAGCTGAACCTTGTCGCCCTTAATGACCCCATCGATCATATTCATCGGCGGCGAACCAATGAACGTCGCAACAAATGTATTTACCGGTGTTTCAAATAGCTCAAGCGGGGTTCCCACCTGAACGATATTGCCGTCATCCATCAACACAATACGATCAGCCAGCGTCATCGCCTCAACCTGGTCATGGGTGACATACACAATCGTGCTGCCCAACCGGTTGTGGAGTTTTTTGATCTCAACCCGCATCTGGGTGCGCAGTTTGGCGTCCAGGTTCGACAGGGGTTCATCAAACAGGAACACATCCGGATCGCGCACGATTGCCCGCCCCATAGCAACGCGCTGGCGCTGGCCGCCGGACAATTCCGCGGGCTTACGATCCAGATACTCATTCAGGCCCAGGATGGTTGCCGCCGTATCCACTTTGGCTGCAATCTCGGCCTCGGGCAATTTGGCTATTTTCAGGGAAAACCCCAAATTTTCGCCGACTGTCATATGGGGGTAAAGCGCGTAATTCTGAAATACCATCGAGATATTGCGGTCACGCGGTGGCATATCGTTAACCACCTGCCCGCCGATCAAAACCTGGCCATCAGAAATTTCTTCCAACCCGGCAATCATCCGTAATGTGGTTGATTTTCCGCAACCGGACGGCCCGACCAAAACAACGAATTCGCCCTCTTGGATGTCAAGGTTGATGCCATGAACCACCTGTTCTGTACCATAGCGCTGACCACATTTTGAAGGGAAACTTCAGACATACATTATCCT
The DNA here is from genome assembly GCA_965216135.1 of Paracoccaceae bacterium. GTDB lineage: Bacteria > Pseudomonadota > Alphaproteobacteria > Rhodobacterales > Rhodobacteraceae > CBDCFL01. The sequence goes on along the minus strand of CBDCFL010000024.1, from coordinate 614,601 downwards.
TTTACGCCGCCAAAGGTCAGGCCGGCGATCAGATGTTTTTGAACCAGGAACGTAAGAACCAGCGCTGGTATGATCATCAACACCGCCAACGCGCACATGCCGCCCCAGTTAATTGTAAATTCGATGTGAAATCCAACAGCCCCACAGGCATGGTTTTTGACCCCACCGATCTGGTCAGCTGCGAAGCCAGTGCGAATTCGTTCCAGGATGTCAGGAAAGCGAAAATTGCGGCAGAGGCAACACCGGATTTGGCCACGGGGAATTCAACCCGCCAAAAGGCCTGCCAGCGGGTGCAGCCGTCAATTTCGGCTGCCTCGTGTAATTCGGGTGGGATCTGGCGAAAAAATCCATCGGTCAACCATACCGTGAACGGCACATTCATGGCCACATAGGCCAGTATCAGGCCGAAATGCGTATCAATAATGCCGATCCGGGCGAAAACGATAAACAGCGGCAAGGATAGGGCCACACCCGGCACCGCGCGAAACAACATCAGACCGACGAAATATCCATTTTTTCCTTTGAACCGATAGCGCGCAAATGCGTAGCCACCAGACATACCGATCAGAATTGCGATCAGCGTGGAAGTAACTGAAATAATAAGAGAATTACGGAAATACTTAAACACCGGCACGCCACCTTCGCCTGCACCACCAAACATCGCCCGGTAGTGTTCCAGCGTAAACGTTGGGTTCCAGACCGGCGGTTTTGCCAAAATCTCGATCGTCGGGCGAAAAGAGTTCAGTACAATCCAAAGGCCGGGAATACAGATAATGGCCATGGTCAAGAACAGCGCACCGAAATGCAGAGTTTTCAACATGCGGCGGCGATTACGGTGGGTGCGGTTGATGTCCATCTGCGTTACCCCGCCATGCCAAGTTGGGCACGTGCAGCACCGAGCTTTCGGAAAAACTAAACCACTACCGGCTGATGCCGGTAGGTTTCCGTTTGGAGTGAAGCTCCAGATACTGAAGTATGACATCGTCAGTCACATTGCCTGATGTGGTCGAGAAATATCCACGGGCCCAAAACCGCCTGCCCCAGTATCGTTTGCGCAGGTCCGGGAACTCCATCTGGATTTTGCGGGATGAGCGCCCCTTGATCCGCTGCATCACCGTCGACAGCGCCAGGTGCGGTGGGATCGACACGAACATATGAACGTGATCGTTCGACAGGACGCCCTTCTCGATCCGCACGCCCATTTCACTGCAGGTCTGGCGGATGATTTCACGCAAGCGCACCCGCATATCGCCGTGCAAAACCTTGAACCGATACTTCGTAACCCAAACGATATGATATCGGTGATAAAATTTGGTATGACTACCAGTACAATAGGCCATGAGCCTTCCCCCTGATTTTGGCTTTCACCCAAGGGCGAGCCAAAATCAGGGGGAAGGCTCATCAGAATTTAGCTGAAGCAGACCGGCTGGAAGCCGGTGGCTCTGACCCTAAGAATTGGAAAGTAGATGGTGAACCGGATCGACAACAGGATTGAAACATATCCCATCGCATTCGCCAGCCCCATCCGGGCATCGACGTAACCTGTCCGGCTCATCAGCGTCCACAACAGTTCGGTTCGCCGCGCCGGTCCGCCGCCCGTCATGATCTGTACGATGTCATAGGCGCGGGCTACATCCAGGGATCGGATGGTCATCGCGATAAAGATAAACGGCATTAGAAATGGCAGGGTGATGTGGCGAAACGACTGAAATGGTGTGCAGCCATCGACCTTGGCCGCCTCTAGCGGTTCCTGCGGCATTGCGAACAGACCCGCCAGAATGAGGATCGCAAATACCGAGGTCGACATCCAAACTTCTGCGAACATGATTGAAAACATCGCCAGTTTGGCGTCGACCAGCCAGGGATAGGCTGCATTGGTAAACCCCAGTGATTGCAAGGCATTGTTTACCAGGCCGATATTGTCATTGAATATGAATTTGAATTGAAAACCCACCAGAATGGGCGAAAACATCATTGGGAACATCAAAACAGTGCGCAGGCTGCGCTGGCCCCATGTCACTTTGTTGACCAACAGCGCGATGCCCAGACCCAATATAAGCTCCAGGTTCAATACGATGGTCAAAAACAGCACGGTTCGCCCGAAGGCCGCCCAGAATTTGGCGTCACTCAGGAATTTTTGGTAGTGCCCCCGGACGTGGTGTAATTCCGACGTTAGCGCGGGCTGAGTGGAGCCTCGCGTAGCTCAGGCGAAGTCCGCGCGGGTTGCTGGGCGGCCATGAACGTTCTCCGGTAGGGTTTGGGTTGCAACCTGACCTACCGATCGAGGAGATCACCCATGACCAAGGAGACGATATCAGAAACCGCCGCGCTGAAGGCGCTTCTTTCCGAGACCGCCGATCATCAGATTTTGGCCGGGATGCTGGGTTTTGTTGCCGACCGGTTGATGGCACTGGATGTGGATCAGCTGTGCGGTGCCGGGGTGCATGAACGCTCGGCCGGGCGGGTGAACCACCGGAACGGATATCGCCCGCGCCGATGGGAAACCCGCGCCGGGACCGTTGATGTTCAGATCCCGAAACTGCGCAAGGGGACGTATTTCCCGGAGTTTCTGGAACCACGCCGGGCCTCGGAGAAAGCAATGACCGCGGTGATCCAGGAAGCCTACATTCAGGGCGTCTCAACGCGATCAGTGGATGATCTGGTCAAGACCATGGGCATGACGGGCGTCTCCAAGAGCCAGGTATCCCGCCTGTGCGTGGAGATCGACGAACGCGTTGACGCCTTCCTTGACCGGCCACTGGAGGGCGAATGGCCCTATCTCTGGCTGGACGCCACCTACATCAAGGTGCGGCGTTCGGGACGGACCGTCAGCGTGGCAGCCATAGTGGCGGTTGCGGTCAACACCGACGGGCGGCGCGAGGTTCTGGGCATCGCCATCCAACCCAGCGAAGCCGAGGTGTTCTGGGACGAATTCCTGCGCGCTCTGGCCGATCGCGGCCTGCGCGGGGTAAAGCTGATCATCGCTGACGAACATAAAGGCCTGAAGGGGGCCGCCGCCAAAGTGCTGGGTGCTACGATCCAGCGCTGTCGCGTGCACTTCATGCGCAATGCCCTGGCCTGCGTCGGCAAGAAGGACCGTCCCATCGTCACGGCCGCGCTCAGAACAGCCTTCGATCAGGACACGCTGGCAGACTCGAAGGAACACTGGACCAAGCTGATCGAGGCTTTCCAGCCGCGTCATCCCAAGCTCGCCGAGCTGATGCTGCGCGCCGAGGAAGACGTGCTGGCCTACAAGACGTTCCCGCAAGCTCACTGGCGGCAAATACACTCCACCAATCCGCTTGAACGCCTCAACAAAGAGATCAAGCGCCGAACAAATGTCGTCGGTATTTTCCCTAATACCAACGGTCATTGATCAGAACCCATGCGCCCATTTGCGCATGCCGAGGGACATGATCTTCCATGGTTGGTCGATGAGGTTGTTCCAGGCTTGGCAGCACAGCGCGACGATGTCTTCGTAGGATTTGAAGATCCGGTTCGACAACCAGTTGTCGCGCATGAATTGCCAGACATTCTCCACCGGGTTCAACTCGGGCGATCGTGGCGGCAGCGCCAGGACGGTGATGTTGTCGGGGATCGCCAGCTTGGGCGTCAAGTGCCAACCGGCCTGATCGACGATCAGCACCGCATGGGCGCCGGGATCGACGGCGGCACTGATCTCGATGAGGTGCGCCGCCATGGCGTCGGTGTCGCACCAGGGCATGACCAGCCCGGCGCCTTTCCCCTTCGCGGGACAGATCGCGCCGAAGATATAGGCCCATTCGGTGCGCTGGTCGCGGGGCACCCGCGGGCGCGTGCCACGTCTGGCCCATCGGCGTGTGAGCTTATTCTTCTGGCCGATGCGGGCTTCATCTTGCCACCACAGCTCTATCTCGACGCCTTTCGGGAGCCTCGCCCGGATCTTCGCCAGTTCGGCGGGGAAGTTTTTTTTAAAAGCCTCGACGGCCAGCTCGTTTTGCGCGTAGTGGCGCGGCCGCGCCGAAATCTTGGCGAAGCCGAGCGCCTTCAACTCGCGCCCGACCGTGGTCTCGTCGAGCGAGATGGCGAACGTCTCCAAGAGCCACCGCGCCAGGTCCTTGCGCCGCCAGCGCACGACGCCGTCCACCGCCGGGACCGGGCCGGCCTCAACAACCTCCGCCAGTGCGCGGCGGTGATCGGCGTTGAGCTTCGAGGGTGCGCCCGGTGACTTCCCATCGACCAGCCCGTCCGGTCCGCGGGCGTTGAAGCGCAGCACCCAGTCGCGAATGATCTGCAGACCGACGCCGCCGATCCGCGACGCATCCGTCCTGCTGCCACCATCGTAGACCTCGGCCAACGCCAGCAGACGACGGCTCTGGGTCGCGTCCCTGGTCCTCTTCGCGAGGCGCCGCAGTGAGACGCTGTCAAAATCGTTCCGTAAGTCGATAGGCGCTGCCATGGCGAACCTCATTGGTTCACCACATTGAGTCAGAGATCGGACCGCTTGGGAATCCCCAACGTGAGTCAGGCATTCCGCTCGGTGGTATAACGAGGCCGCGATCAGACGCCTCGTCGGCGCACTTATGCTGGAGCAGAACGACGAATGGGCAGTCACACGTCGTTACATGACGCTGGAAACCGTCGCCGCCATCTGCGAGGATACCACCATGGACCCGGCGAAAATCGCCGCCCTGTAAACCGGCTCAACACCCAGCCGGAGAACAATTTACACCACGCCCTGGGGCACTACCGGATTTTTTCGTAGTTGAATGTACCAACCCATTTCCACAGGGTCGAAGGCCCCGTCAGTTTGTAGGGGGTAAAGCTGGAATACAGCGAAAATATCAGAGGGATCAGAACCACAGCCGCAATCACGATGAATGCCGGCATCAGCAATAATAGCCACTCTGGTAAACGGCGTCGGGACATTGCGAACCTGTTTGAAAAAGGAAGTGTCGTTGGGGGCGGCTGATGTTGCCGCCCCCAGCATTAAGAAGTTTAGTAGTATCCGCTCTCGCGCATCAGCTCATCCACGGCAGCCGCTGCATCGTTTAGGGCTTCCTCGATCGTCTTGTCACCTAGAATTGCGGCCTGAAGCTCTGGGAAAACAAGGTTGGTTGTTTCGCCCCATTCCGGAATTGGTGGAACGGCGAAGGCAAACTTGGCGCCTTCAGCGAACGCGGCCAGGGATTCAGCGCGGAATGCATCATCACCGGCCTGCGCTTCGGCCACATTTGCTTCCCACACCGCAGAGCGTGTTGGCAATGAACCACCAGCAGATTCAGCCAGTTGGCTTTCTTCACTGGTCAGGAACTTGACCAAAGAAACGGCTGCTTCCTGATTTTCACAATCATTGGTGACCGAAAATCCGTGATGTCCCGACCAACCTGTGCGGGTCACAGAGCCCATGGGCTGAACCGCAACACCGACATTGCCAGCCGCTTTGGAGGATTCAGGATCGTTGAAATATCCTGCCCAGCCTGGCCAATCCAAATTCAATGCCACGGTGCCCGACGCAAATCCGGCGCCCAGATCATCCCAGACATAGCTGGTTGTCCCGGCAGGAACCGCTTTGGCCTCATACAGATCAACAAACCATGCCAATGCGCGCTGCCCAGCGTCAGAGTTGAAGATCGGGCGGTTATCTTCATCCAGGTAATTGCCACCTTCAGCAACGACCAATTCATAGAACCGACCCACAATCGCTTCATCTTTACCGGCATATTGCGTGCCGTAAAAATTTGGAGGATCAGCAAAGAAAATAGCCTGATCCTTGAACTGGTCCCAGGTGTCCGAAACCGCCAGATCATAGCCATATTCAGCCCTGAATTCAGCAGCTTTTGCATCGTCTTCATAATTGGACTTAAGATAGTACAGCACGGACACGTCAAACTGAGCACGTGGTAGCATAAGCAATTCACCGCCAACGGTAGAGGCGTTGATATTGCCAGGAACGAAGCCCGCAATTGTATCCGCATCAACCAGTGTATTCAGGTCGACATATAGGCCCTCATATTGAGGCGCAAAAGAAGAGTGGTTGGATCCGATACACCAGCTTGTGGTGCCGGCGGCCATGTCAGATTTGATTTCCTTATCAATTTCAAAGTGGCTCTTTTTGGAAATGATGTCGACGGTTGCGCCGGTCTCTGCTTCCCATTCCGAAATGCGCCCGTAAAGGCCTTCGTATTGTGTGCCGCCGATTAGCTTGGCTTCGATCGTGACACCATTAAATTGCCCCGCCAGCGCCGATTCGGCCCCGACGATCGCCGCGGTGCCTGCAAGTAATACCAACGGTCATTGATCAGAACCCATGCGCCCATTTGCGCATGCCGAGGGACATGATCTTCCATGGTTGGTCGATGAGGTTGTTCCAGGCTTGGCAGCACAGCGCGACGATGTCTTCGTAGGATTTGAAGATCCGGTTCGACAACCAGTTGTCGCGCATGAATTGCCAGACATTCTCCACCGGGTTCAACTCGGGCGATCGTGGCGGCAGCGCCAGGACGGTGATGTTGTCGGGGATCGCCAGCTTGGGCGTCAAGTGCCAACCGGCCTGATCGACGATCAGCACCGCATGGGCGCCGGGATCGACGGCGGCACTGATCTCAATGAGGTGCGCCGCCATGGCGTCGGTGTCGCACCAGGGCATGACCAGCCCGGCGCCTTTCCCCTTCGCGGGACAGATCGCGCCGAAGATATAGGCCCATTCGGTGCGCTGGTCGCGGGGCGCCCGCGGGCGCGTGCCACGTCTGGCCCATCGGCGTGTGAGCTTATTCTTCTGGCCGATGCGGGCTTCATCTTGCCACCACAGCTCTATCTCGACGCCTTTCGGGAGCCTCGCCCGGATCTTCGCCAGTTCGGCGGGGAAGTTTTTTTTAAAAGCCTCGACGGCCAGCTCGTTTTGCGCGTAGTGGCGCGGCCGCGCCGAGATCTTGGCGAAGCCGAGCGCCTTCAACTCGCGCCCGACCGTGGTCTCGTCGAGCGAGATGGCGAACGTCTCCAAGAGCCACCGCGCCAGGTCCTTGCGCCGCCAGCGCACGACGCCGTCCACCGCCGGGACCGGGCCGGCCTCAACAACCTCCGCCAGTGCGCGGCGGTGATCGGCGTTGAGCTTCGAGGGTGCGCCCGGTGACTTCCCATCGACCAGCCCGTCCGGTCCGCGGGCGTTGAAGCGCAGCACCCAGTCGCGAATGATCTGCAGACCGACGCCGCCGATCCGCGACGCATCCGTCCTGCTGCCACCATCGTAGACCTCGGCCAACGCCAGCAGACGACGGCTCTGGGTCGCGTCCCTGGTCCTCTTCGCGAGGCGCCGCAGTGAGACGCTGTCAAAATCGTTCCGTAAGTCGATAGGCGCTGCCATGGCGAACCTCATTGGTTCACCACATTGAGTCAGAGATCGGACCGCTTGGGAATCCCCAACGTGAGTCAGGCATTCCGCTCGGTGGTATAAGGCACTCATTTTGGTCATTAATCTCATTGTTTGCTCCCAATTGTACGTTGAAGATTTCACAGTTAGATTCCGTACTATTCGCGGCGCGACCAAAAAGGCCTGGCAATCCTGCCACCTGGGCATGGAGAACAATGGCGATATTGTCATTGTGGCTTCCGCAGATTCACCGGGTAACTGGGGGTTGTCCTTGCGCGTCGGGTCTATCGTCGGGCTGGACAATACCGGCACTGGCCGCGTGCTAGCGGCGTTTCGGCCCCGTGCAGAGGCCGAGGCTATGCTGGATCGTCACAGGCCTGCGCTGGGTGAACCTAAAATAGACCGGCATGCATTCTTTGCGCATCTGGATCGAATTCGTGATCAAGGATTTGAAATTATGGCATCCGGAACGACCGTTGGTGTCACCAACATTGCCTATCCTGTTTTTGATCCGCAGGGCTGGGCCATAACGGTCGTCAGTTGCCCGTATCTTGAACGGATAGATGATCTGGATGTTCCCGGTTTTTCAGAAGTGCAGTCATTGTTTGGAACTTTGGCGACTGAACTGACGGCCCATTATGGTGGTACAACCCCGGATACCGGCGGTACAAAATGAGCGCACCGGCGTTCGGTCTGACACCTATTCTGTCCGGCCGCATTTCACTGCCCAGCCTTGGATTTGGCGGCGCGGCACTTGGCGGGATGTTCAGTTCGGTTGACACAGACCAGGCAACGGCAACCCTATCTGCGGCATTTGACGCGGGAATGACCTATGTTGATTCCGCGCCTTACTATGGTTTTGGAAGGTCAGAAAGGGCAGTTGGCGACGCAATCCGCGGTCGCAACTACATCCTGTCAACCAAAGTGGGCTGCCTGTTGGAAGCAGGTGCAATAGAAAATGCCGCTGATTTCGGGTGGCCAGACGCCCTGCGCTTTCACCCGGTTTTTGACTACACATATGACGGTGTCATGCGGTCGTTTGCAGCCAGTCAGCAGCGCCTTGGCCTGGCCAGGATCGACATTCTATATGTCCATGACATTGGCGCACTGACCCACGGGGCGGACGATGCGTCCCACTTCGAAGCATTGCGCGACGGCGGTTACCGCGCACTGTCAGAATTGCGCGCAGCAGGGCAGATCAAAGCCATTGGACTGGGTGTGAATGAAGCCGATATATGCCGCCGCGCCCTGGATATCGGTGATTGGGATATCTTCCTGCTCGCCGGAAGATACACATTGCTGGAACAGGAACCGCTGAAAGATCTGTTTCCGGAATGTTTGGCTGCGAACACCTCAATTGTGATCGGGCGGCCGTTCAATTCCGGAATTTTGGTGGGCGGCGACACTTTTGACTATGGCAAAGCACCGGTCGCGGTTCGGGAAAGGGTGGCATCACTACGGCAAGTCTCAGATCGTTTGGACGTGCCGCTTCCCGCCGCAGCGCTGCAATTTCCGCTTGGGCATCCGGCGGTGATATCGGTCATTCCCGGGCTGCGTTCCACCGCAGAACTTAACGCGACTCTTGCCTGGGCAAAAACCGATATTCCGGCAGAATACTGGATGGCCCTGAAAGAAGAAGGTCTACTTTCCAATTTTTAGGGTCAGAGCCACCGGCTTCCAGCCGGTCAGCTTCAGCTAATTTTTGATGAACCTTCTCCCTGTTTTTGGCTCGCCCTTGGGTGAAAGCCAAAAACAGGGAGAAGGTTCATGACCTATTGTACTGGTGGTCATACCAAATTTTACCACCGATATCACATCGTTTGGGTGACCAAATATCGCTACAAGGTTTTGCAGGGTGAACTGCGAGAGCGTTTGCGTGAGATCATCCGCCAGACCTGCAGCGAAATGGGTGTCCGGATCGAGAAGGGCGTCTTATCCAGCGATCATGTGCATATATTCGTGTCGATCCCGCCGCATTTGGCACTCTCAACGGTGATGCAACGGATCAAGGGGCGCTCATCCCGCAAAATCCAGATGGAGTTTCCAGACCTGAAAAAACGGTTTTGGGGCAGGCGGTTTTGGGCCCGGGGATATTTCTCGACCACATCAGGAAATGTGACCGACGACGTTATACTTCAGTATCTGGAGATCCACTCCAAAAGAAAACCTACCGGCATCAGCCGGTAGTGGTTTAGTATTGTCCAAGGCACCGGTGCCGATAGGAAATCCATTCCAACAGGCGGTTGCATGAGGATCGATTCACACCAACATTTTTGGGACCTCAGTCGCGGCGACTATGATTGGCTAACGCCGGATTTGTCGGAAATTTATCGGGATTTTGGCCCTGCCGACCTGGAACCGTATTTGGCGACAAACAAGATTGACGGCACTGTGGTTGTTCAGGCCACCGATACCGAGGCTGAGACCGAATATCTGTTGTCGCTTGCAGACAAATTCGATTGGATTTTGGGCGTCGTTGGCTGGGTCGACATGGAAAAATCGACTGCGCCCGCGCAGATTGCCGAATTTGCCGAACACCCCAAATTTGTCGGCATCCGGCCGATGATCCAAGGCCTGGCAGATGACGCCTGGATGTTGCGCCCCACATTAGAACCCGCCATATCCGCATTGATTGAACATAACTTGTGTTTTGACGCGCTGGTCCTGCCCAAACATCTCGTGCACTTGAAACCATTTCTAGCGCGTCACCCTGACCTGAAGGTGGTCATCGATCACGGTGCCAAGCCAAATATCAAGTCAGATCAATTCCAGCCCTGGGCCGATCAAATGGCTTCGATAGCGCAAAATTCCTCGGCGTATTGCAAATTGTCGGGATTAGTAACCGAAGCTGCTTCCGGCTGGATCGACGACGACATAGTCCCCTATGCCCGCCACGTCCTGGGCAGCTTTGGACCAGAACGCACAATGTTCGGCAGCGACTGGCCGGTGGTCAATCTTGCCGGTAGCTATGATGCCTGGGCGCAGGCGGCAGCGCAGTTTTGCTCACATCTTGAACCAAAAGACGTTTCGTCGGTGTTTGGTTTAACGGCAACCAATTTTTATGGGCTTTTGATGAGGCTAAACGCCAGAAAATAATTGATCCAAGTACGAGCGTGGATTGTCAAAATCATGATCGCAGAATTTGGCTCTACGGAACCCAAGATTGTCCGTCGTCAGAGTTTTTGGGTCCAATAGCGGTTTAATTTAAGCGAGTATTTGGCTCATCCGGTTGGTTTCATAATGCGGCGAACTTGCGGTGATGCAAGCGCCGGGTTTCGAGTGTTTTGCGTTTGATCCTTTCTCTTTTGTTTAGAATGGTTTGAGCCCGTCCGAAGTAGACGTCAGATGGCGTGACATTGATCAGGCTCTCGTGGTAGCGTTGATGATTGTAGTGATCTATGAAGGCTTCTATCTGACGCTTCATACCAACGGCCCCCAGATTTGACTCAAGGGGATTCCCACGAGCGGCGTGATCTGATTCAGTGGCATCAAGGCAAGGGAGGCTTTGATGGCAGTAAGGATTACGCGCAAAGACAAGTCCGCAGGCGAGCTTCGCCAGGAAGCGGCGCGGTGCCGGGATGGGAAAGCGGCGCGACGGATGTTGGCGATTGCCCTGGTTCTGGATGGGGTTGACCGCAAGACGGCGGCAGAAAACTGCGGCATGGATCGGCAGACGCTGCGGGATTGGGCCCACCGTTACAATGCGGAGGGCGTGTCGGGCCTGTTCAACCGTCGCCCGCCGGATCCACCCTGTCTGCTGAGCGCGGCACAGAAGGAGGAGTTGGCGGAAATGGTTCGGGCGGGTCCCGACCCCGAAACCGATGGGGTTGTGCGCTGGCGGCGCATTGATCTGAAACGCAAGATCGAAGAGCGCTTCGGCGTCACCATGCATGAGCGAACTGTTGGCAAACAATTGGCAAGCCTGGGCTTTCGGCGTCTGTCGGCGCGCCCGCAGCATCCGAAATCCGACCCGGATGCACAGGAGGCTTTTAAAAAAACTTCGCCGCAGAGGTAGAAGCAGCCTTGCCGGAAACAGCCCGCAGCAAGCCCCTGGAGATATGGTTTCAGGATGAAGCGCGGGTTGGCCAGCAGGGCACGCTCACCCGTATCTGGGCCGAGCGTGGAACACGCCCCCGTGCCCCGCGCGACACCCGCTATATCTGGAGCTACATTTTCGGCACCGTCTGCCCGGAACGGGCTGAAGCGGCCGCTCTGATCATGCCACATGCCGACACACAGGCCATGAGCGCGCATCTCGCCGAGATCGCTAAAACCGTCGCATCGGGCGCACATGCCCTTCTCATTCTGGATGGCGCTGGCTGGCACGGTTCGGCAGAGCTGGAGGTACCCGACAACATCACCCTGCTCAAACTCCCGCCCTATTCCCCTGAACTCAACCCGATGGAAAATGTGTGGGCTTATCTGCGTGCCAACAAGCTCGCCATATCCGTCTTCGACAATTATGAGCAGATCGTCGACAGGTGTTGCGAAGCATGGAACTTCTTTGCAAACGACAAAACCGCAATCACGTCAATCACTACCAGACAATGGGCCAAAACGGTCAACGACTAGGGCCGTTGGTATCAGATCCCCTGGCAGAAAGTAGTTTTCCAGCAGGATGCGGTTTTTCAAGGTCTGGTGCCAACGTTCAATCTTGCCCTGGGTCTGGGGATGATATGGCGCGCCTCTACTGTGTTTCATACCCCTGTCGCTCAGCCATTCAGCCAGGTCGCCGGAAACATAGCTGGAGCCATTGTCACTGAGCAACCGAGGTTTATGAACGACGTGAACCTGGTCACACCCAGAAGCCTGTAGCGCCAGTTCCAACGTGTCTGTCACGTCCTCGGCTTTCATGTTGGTGCAAAGCTTCCACGAGATGATGTAGCGACTGTAATCGTCCAGGATCGTGCTGAGATAAAACCAGCCCCAACCTATGACTTTCAGGTAGGTGAAGTCGGTTTGCCAAAGTTGATTGATGGCTGTCGTTTTGTCTTTGAACTCGCTGGCCGCTTTGATCACAATGAAGGCTGGGCTGGTGATCAGGTCGTGTGCCTTCAGCACGCGGTAGACCGAAGCCTCTGATACAAAATAACTTTCTGTATCAGTGAAGGTCACCGCCAGCTCCCGTGGCGACAGATCTGTCTCTTCTAGGGCCAGCTTGACGACCTTGCCCCGAACTTCGTCAGGGATGCGGTTCCAGACATGTTTTGGCTTCGGGGGCTGATCTGTCAAACCAGCCTCGCCTCGCTGCAGATATCGGTCATACCAACGGTAGAAGGTGGTGCGCGGGATGCCCAGTTTGGCTAGAGTTTGCCGGGCTGACAGATGGGAGTCTTCGACAAGGCGAATGACCTCCAGTTTTTCGGACGCAGGATACCTCATTCTTGGTCGCCCCCATCGCCGATCATGCTTTTTTTGAGCAGTCGGGGTTCAAGCGTTTGCTCTGCCACGACTTCCTTCAGATCACGCGCTTCACGGCGCAGATCTTTGACCTCGTCCGTCGTGGCCGCGCGAACTGTGTCGCTAGCCAGCCGCCGCTTCCCTGTCCGTCGTCATATAAAATGGAACATCAGAGCGGTTTGAGTATTGGAGGCTCTGGTTCGTTTGTGTGACTGATTATGCCGCCTGCTTCTGATGTTGCAAGCGGCGGTTTTGGATAGTCAGTTTCTTGATCTTGTCCCTTTGTCTGATGATGGCTTTGTCGCGCCCGAAATAGACGTCAGCCGGTGTGACGTTGTTCAGGCTCTCGTGGTATCGCTGGTTGTTGTAGTAATCGACGAAGGCCCCGATCTGATGTTCGAGATCGCCAGGCAGATAGTAGTTTTCGAGGAGAACCCGGTTCTTCATGGTTTGATGCCAGCGCTCGATTTTGCCCTGGGTCTGCGGATGGAACGGCGCACCCCGAACGTGGTCCATCTTGTGATCTTCCAGCCATTCGGCCAAATCACCGGAGATGTAACAGGACCCGTTGTCGCTCAGCAGGCGCGGCCTGTGCCGCACAACCGCCTGATCACAACCTGACGCCGCCAGGGCCAGTTCGATCGTGGCAGTCACGTCCTCGGCCCGCATGTTGGTGCAGAGTTTCCAGGCGATGATATAGCGGCTGTAGTCGTCTGCGTATTCCGGGGTATCCGGCCGGTCATTCCGACGACATCCGGCCACCTAAACCGGGGTATCCGGCCACCCTTGTTTAGCGGCTTTGAGGCCTAGGTTTTTTGGCTATCAGTTTTGGGCGTTTTCGTCACCTGTTTTGAGGTTGGTTTTTCGCATGCTTTGGCCGTCCAGTTCGATGCGATAGGCATTGTGGACGAGACGGTCGAGAATGGCGTCAGCGAAGGTAGGCTCTCCGATCACGTCGTGCCATGCATCGATGGGCAGCTGGCTGGTGATCAGAGTTGATCCGGCGTCATATCTGTCTTCGACAATTTCCATCAGATCACGGCGCTGGCTTGCGTCGAGGCGATCTGGCCCCCAGTCATCCAGGATCAGTAATTGGGTTTTGGTGAGATTTTTGAACAGGCGCGGGAAGCGCCCGTCCCCGTGGGCCAGTTCGAGTTCATCAAACAGACGCGGCATACGTTTGTAGAGCACGGTGATCCCGTCTCGACAGGCGGCTTGAGCCAGCGCACAGGCCAGCCAGGTTTTGCCCACGCCACAGGGGCCAGTGATCATCAGGTTGCGCTTATGTTTGATCCAGCGCCCGGTCAGCATCTGCTGGAACAGGGCTTTGTCCAGCCCCCGCCGGGTTTTGTACTCGGGAACGGCACCACCATGGCGCAGCTTTGCGGCGCGCATGCGGCTTTCAAACCTCTTGGTCTCCCGGCTACTGCTTTCTCTGTCGACCAACAACCCCAGCCATTCAGCGTGGGTCAGATCGGCGGTGCCGTCCTGCGATTGCATCTCGGCGAAGGCTTCTGCCATGCCGTCGAGTCGGAGTGTTTTGAGCTGATCCAGCGTTGGATGATCAAGCATGTCTTGTCCTCTTCAATGGAAGTAATCCGCGCCACGGATATTGGGGTGGGTGATCGCAGGCTCGTCCGTGGCGCGGGTGCGAGGTTTGCGATCGAGACCATTCTTGAGAATGGACTGCAGCGATGTGTAGGACCGGGCATTGATCTCCAGGGCACGACCACAAGCAGCATCCAGGCGATCGCGCCCGAAGGTCTTGGCCAATCGCAACACCCCAGGCAACTGCGATATCCCTGCTCCGGGTGCCGCCGCTGGCGCATGATCACATCGACAAAGGTTTCGACATTTGGGCCGATCAGCACGGCTTGTCGCCTGATGCGCTCTGGTGTCCAGTCTTCACTGAACCGATGATGTGCGGGCATGTGGTCACGGTGGGTGGAGTGCTGGCGGTTGCCTGAAGTTCTGGCATGGGATGCAACGCGTTGCCCTTTAAAATATACCTCAACCGTGCGTGCGGTGATCCGCGCCCATAGCTTTTGCTTCAGCAATTGATGCGGCACCGAGTAATAGTGGCGGCCAATATCGACATGGTAATCAAGGCCCGCGCGACACTGCTTCCATTCAGCGTAGACGTAGGGTTCCACCGGCAAGGGCTTGAACGCGGGCTTGTCCAGCGTCTCGAACAGATCACGGCGGCTGGCACCAAGATGGCGGGTGACCTTGCCATTGAGCTGATCGAGCAACGGCCGGATGGCGGCGTTCACTTCATCAAGCCCAAAGAAGCGCTGATTGCGCAGCCGCGCCAAAATCCAGCGCTCGGCCAGCAAAACAGCCGCCTCGACCTTTGCCTTGTCTTTGGGCTTCTTAGGGCGCGCCGGAACAATGGCCGTGTCGTAATGACTGGCCATATCACCATAGGTGCGATTGATCGCAGGATCGTAAAAACAGGCCTTGGTGACGCCCGCCTTGAGATTGTCCGAGACCAACTGTGCTGTCACGCCGCCGAAGAACTCAAAGGCGCGCACATGACTGGATGTCCAATCCGACAGGCTCTGCGTCCAGCTGGCTTCGACATAGGTGTAATTGGACGCCCCCAGGGCGGCGACAAATATCTGCGCTGTGCGCACCTCGCCGGTCTTGGGGCAAATGACATCCACGGTCTGGCCCGCGTAATCGACAAACAGGCGTTCACCGGCGGGATGACGTTGGCGCATCACCGGCGACAGCTTGCCTTCCCAGCTGGTGTAGAGCTCGCAGTACCGGCTGTAGCCATACCCATCCGGGTGAACCCCGCGATACTCCTCCCACAGCAGAGAGAGCGTTACACCCTTGCGCCGCAACTCGGCATGTACATAGGCCCAATCAGGTTGAGGAACAGCACGACGTGCCTCACCGCGGGAATAGGGAAACAGACGGCGCTCAAGCTCCGCATCCGACAGATCGGCTGGCAGCGGCCAGCGCAGCCCCTCGACATCAGCGCGGCGGAAATACTCCGATATCGTCGCGCGGCCAACAGCCAGGCTCTGCGCCACCTGACGTCCTGAAAATCCATCCGCACGAAGCCGAAGGGCTTCCCGTATCTTCCGCATCGGCAATCTCTTCATAAAGGCCCTCTCCCGTCCAAAAGAACGGAACAGTAGCCCTGCTACAGATCGCCTCGCAGCAGCTTAAACCAAGTGAATTTGGGGGTGGCCGGATAGCCCGGAATCCCCGGCCGGATCAAATCGGAATGGGTGGCCGGATGCCATCGGTACGGGTGGCCGGATCGCCCCGGAATACGCAGTCGTCCACCCCTCTCATGGTTTGCAAGCAAACCACTGCTGGTCAATGGATCGTGCTGAGATAATACCACCCCCAGCCGATGATCTTGAAGTAGGTGAAGTCGGTCTGCCACATCTGGTTGATGGCGGTGGTTTTGTCCGTGAACTCGTCGGCAGCCTTGATCACCACGTACTCCGGCGCGGTGATCAGATCAGCTTCCTTCAGAAAGCGGTAAGCCGATGATTCAGAGATAAAATACCGCTTTTCGTCGGTATATTTGACCGCCAGCTCGCGCGTTGTCAGGGCCTCATGTTCCAGCGCGAACTCGATCAGATCATCCCGCCTGGCCTGCGGAATACGGTTCCAGACAGACTTTGGGCAAGGTGAACGATCCGCCAGGGCATCAAAGCCACCTCCGACGTAGCGGTCATACCATCGGTAGAATGTGGTGCGCGGAATGCCCGGCATGTCCAGGGTCCGCTTCGCGGGCAGATGGGAACCCTCAACGGTGCGGATGATCTCCAGTTTCTCAGAAGCAGGATATCTCATACCAACGGCCCCCAGATTTGACTCAAGGGGATTCCCACGAGCGGCGTGATCTGATTCAGTGGCATCAAGGCAAGGGAGGCTTTGATGGCAGTAAGGATTACGCGCAAAGACAAGTCCGCAGGCGAGCTTCGCCAGGAAGCGGCGCGGTGCCGGGATGGGAAAGCGGCGCGACGGATGTTGGCGATTGCCCTGGTTCTGGATGGGGTTGACCGCAAGACGGCGGCAGAAAACTGCGGCATGGATCGGCAGACGCTGCGGGATTGGGCCCACCGTTACAATGCGGAGGGCGTGTCGGGCCTGTTCAACCGTCGCCCGCCGGATCCACCCTGTCTGCTGAGCGCGGCACAGAAGGAGGAGTTGGCGGAAATGGTTCGGGCGGGTCCCGACCCCGAAACCGATGGGGTTGTGCGCTGGCGGCGCATTGATCTGAAACGCAAGATCGAAGAGCGCTTCGGCGTCACCATGCATGAGCGAACTGTTGGCAAACAATTGGCAAGCCTGGGCTTTCGGCGTCTGTCGGTGCGCCCGCAGCATCCGAAATCCGACCCGGATGCACAGGAGGCTTTTAAAAAAACTTCGCCGCAGAGGTAGAAGCAGCCTTGCCGGAAACAGCCCGCAGCAAGCCCCTGGAGATATGGTTTCAGGATGAAGCGCGGGTTGGCCAGCAGGGCACGCTCACCCGTATCTGGGCCGAGCGTGGAACACGCCCCCGTGCCCCGCGCGACACCCGCTATATCTGGAGCTACATTTTCGGCACCGTCTGCCCGGAACGGGCTGAAGCGGCCGCTCTGATCATGCCACATGCCGACACACAGGCCATGAGCGCGCATCTCGCCGAGATCGCTAAAACCGTCGCATCGGGCGCACATGCCCTTCTCATTCTGGATGGCGCTGGCTGGCACGGTTCGGCAGAGCTGGAGGTACCCGACAACATCACCCTGCTCAAACTCCCGCCCTATTCCCCTGAACTCAACCCGATGGAAAATGTGTGGGCTTATCTGCGTGCCAACAAGCTCGCCATATCCGTCTTCGACAATTATGAGCAGATCGTCGACAGGTGTTGCGAAGCATGGAACTTCTTTGCAAACGACAAAACCGCAATCACGTCAATCACTACCAGACAATGGGCCAAAACGGTCAACGACTAGGGCCGTTGGTATCATTCGTTGAGCTCCCCGGCCCCTGTCATGCTTTTTTTGAGCAGACGGTTTTCCAGGGTCAGATCGGCGACACATTCCTTCAGTGCCAGCGCCTCGGATCGCAACTCCTTCACCTCAGGCGACGTCGCCTGACCTGCCGTATCACCGGACAGACGGCGTTTGCCGGCCTCAAGGAACTCCTTGGACCAGCTGTAATACAGGCTCTCGGAGATGCCTTCCCGACGGCACAGCGCCGAGATGCTTTCCTCGCCGCGAAGACCCGCAGAACAATGCGGATCTTCTCCTCGGCCGAATAGGTTTGCCGGGTCTTGCGGCGAATGGTTTTGACCAGCCTGTCAGCCGAGGCTTTGCTGGTTCCGGATTTCCTGTTCATCTTCACTCCTTAACGGTTGCGATGAACCAGAAATCCTCCTGATGCTAAACCTCAAATCTGTCCCACAGGCGCTGACGTCAGACAATCTCGACCGGCAGAAAGCAAGCCTGCTTCTGTGTATCGCCATCAGGCGAAAACCGCCCATCCCTCAGCCACGTAAACACGGGATTGGCATTCACATCATACCGCCGCGCAACCTGACTAACCGAAATCCCCGGAACCCGCGTTTGCGCACAGAGGTAGTGCCCCCGGACGTGGTGTAAATTGTTCTCCGGCTGGCTGTTGAGCCGGTTTACAGGGCGGCGATTTTCGCCGGGTCCATGGTGGTATCCTCGCAGATGGCGGCGACGGTTTCCAGCGTCATGTAACGACGTGTGACTGCCCATTCGTCGTTCTGCTCCAGCATAAGTGCGCCGACGAGGCGTCTGATCGAGGCCTCGTTAAGATCGCGGCCTCGTTAGCCTTTGGAAAATACCGACGACATTTGTTCGGCGCTTGATCTCTTTGTTGAGGCGTTCAAGCGGATTGGTGGAGTGTATTTGCCGCCAGTGAGCTTGCGGGAACGTCTTGTAGGCCAGCACGTCTTCCTCGGCGCGCAGCATTAGCTCGGCGAGCTTGGGATGACGCGGCTGGAAAGCCTCGATCAGCTTGGTCCAGTGTTCCTTCGAGTCTGCCAGCGTGTCCTGATCGAAGGCTGTTCTGAGCGCGGCCGTGACGATGGGACGGTCCTTCTTGCCGACGCAGGCCAGGGCATTGCGCATGAAGTGCACGCGACAGCGCTGGATCGTAGCACCCAGCACTTTGGCGGCGGCCCCCTTCAGGCCTTTATGTTCGTCAGCGATGATCAGCTTTACCCCGCGCAGGCCGCGATCGGCCAGAGCGCGCAGGAATTCGTCCCAGAACACCTCGGCTTCGCTGGGTTGGATGGCGATGCCCAGAACCTCGCGCCGCCCGTCGGTGTTGACACGGGCGCGGCCGCGCCGGGTCGGTGCCAAACTCAGCGCCATCTCGCGCGTCGACAAACCTTGCGCAACCGCCACTATGGCTGCCACGCTGACGATCCGTCCCGAACGCCGCACCTTGATGTAGGTGGCGTCCAGCCAGAGATAGGGCCATTCGCCCTCCAGTGGCCGGTCAAGGAAGGCGTCAACGCGTTCGTCGATCTCCACGCACAGGCGGGATACCTGGCTCTTGGAGACGCCCGTCATGCCCATGGTCTTGACCAGATCATCCACTGATCGCGTTGAGACGCCCTGAATGTAGGCTTCCTGGATCACCGCGGTCATTGCTTTCTCCGAGGCCCGGCGTGGTTCCAGAAACTCCGGGAAATACGTCCCCTTGCGCAGTTTCGGGATCTGAACATCAACGGTCCCGGCGCGGGTTTCCCATCGGCGCGGGCGATATCCGTTCCGGTGGTTCACCCGCCCGGCCGAGCGTTCATGCACCCCGGCACCGCACAGCTGATCCACATCCAGTGCCATCAACCGGTCGGCAACAAAACCCAGCATCTCGGCCAAAATCTGATGATCGGCGGTCTCGGAAAGAAGCGCCTTCAGCGCGGCGGTTTCTGATATCGTCTCCTTGGTCATGGGTGATCTCCTCGATCGGTAGGTCAGGTTGCAACCCAAACCCTACCGGAGAACGTCCATGGCCGCCCAGCAACCCGCGCGGACTTCGCCTGAGCTACGCGAGGCTCCACTCAGCCCGCGCTAACGTCGGAATTACACCACGTCCGGGGGCACTACCCGCACAGATCATCCGCTTCTCGTTATTGCTCCAGTTCCGGCGCTTCTTCCTGCCCACATCTGACCTCGATAATGTCCATTAACGATCATGGACACTATCTGACATCTGCGGCCTCAGGCAGGGCAGCCAGACCAGACGCTTACGATCTATCTGGCCATCCGCAATTTCGAAAAGGCGGGTCGCTGCGTCAGAGAATGGGTTGCCGCCCGAAACCAGTTCGCTATTCTCTACCCAGAACGGTTCAACAAATGACCCGTTTTAACTGCATGGGCTGAGCGCCATACACAGAGTTTCAGATACTCCCCATTGGTCCGCATGCCACTCTAGCAGACCCGACACCGTCACCGCTTGAATAACAGACATCTATCTGGGCTGCTTTGCACAGCGCTACGCCCGCGGCGCAATCCCAAAACCCGATACCTGCCTCAATATATCCGGCCAACTGACCAAGGACGCAATATGCCAGCATCGTCGAGCAAGAACCCAAATTCATGGGGTGAAAGCCAGCTTCTTCCACGAAGGTTTCTGCTGTAATTCTATCCTTAGCATTCCAGTTGCCATTTCGCCCGACGCCAAAAACTCGCGGAGCAGTCCCTTTCTGTCGCAATGCCCGACTTGCGGAATCTAATCCGCGCATCGTATCGCCACAAACAAGTTGCCCAAGAGCAGGCATCGCGATCGCCCCGATCACCGGTTCTCCGGCAACAACATAGGCAACAGAAATCCCCCACATAGGAAGACCCGACAAATAATTTGAAGTTCCATCAATCGGGTCAATAATCCAATATTTAGAACCGGCGACACCGCCCAGTTCTTCTCCGACTACCATATCGTGTGGCAATTCCTTTGCGATAAGTTCTCGGATGTGTCGTTCGACTTTAAAATCGGCGTCCGAGACGTAATCTCGGGCAGACTTTTCTTCAACCTTTAGCTCACCACGATCCTCGAACAGCTTTAGCGCGAGCTGACTCGACTTTACCATAATTGGACGGAGCAATTCCATTCTGGTTTCAAGGTCGTTTATTCCAACCCTTTCTAATCCAACGTTGGTCATTAATTTCCACCGTCCGTTCGAAAACCCGATTGACGTAACCAGTTTAGCAAGTACTCAGGCTCATCCGATTGGATTACACTCGCACCATGTGCGATCCAGAAGCCGTAGACGCTATCGGGGTTCAATCGTGCTAATACCAGCGGCATTTAACATTGACCGATATGGGCCCATTTTCGCATTCCGATTGATGTGATGGTTTCGGGCTGTGCGATGAGCTTGTTCCAAGCTTCGCATCCAGCATCGACGATGGCATTGTAGTCTTCGAACACGCGGTTGGAGAGCCAATTGGCGCGCAAGTACTGCCAGATATTTTCCACCGGGTTCAGTTCCGGAGCGCGCGATGGCAGCAGGATGATGGTGAGGTTCTTCGGGACTTTGAGTTTGCCGGTGGTGTGCCATCCGGCCCGATCCATCAGCACAACCGCATGGGCCTTTCGGGCGACGTGGCGGCTGATCTCGTCGAGATGCATCTGCATGGCTTGCGCGTCCGCCCAAGGCAGCATGAGCGCCGCCCCCTTGCCGTGAGCCGGACAGATGGCGCCGAACAGATAGGCGTTGTGATAGCGCTGATCGGCCGGCTGGCGGGGGCGCGTGCCCTTTCTCGCCCACAGGCGCGTCAGGCCATTCTTCTGGCCAAGGCGTGCTTCGTCCTGGAACCAGATCTCCACCGGCGTTCCCGCTGGCAGGTCAGCTATATGCACCTGGAGCGTGTCGGCGAAGTTTTTTTTAAACGCCTCGATGATCCGCTTATCCTGCCTGGGATGCTGCGGGCGGGCGCTGATATGGGCAAAGCCCAGTTCGCCAAGCAGTCTGGATATCCCGCGCTCGGAATAGATGACGCCAAAGCGCGCCTCGATCACCCGCTTCAGGTCGATCCGCCGCCAGCGGACAACCCCGTCCACCGCCGGATCGGGGCCGGTCTCGACAATCTCGCCAAGTTCTTTCATCTGGACATCGCTCAGGTAGCGCGTCCGGCCCGCGCCCTTGCGGTTGGTGAGGCCATCCGGTCCCTCTTCGTTGAACCGGTGAACCCAGTCCCGCAGGGTTTGGCGATCCATCCCACCGATCCTTGCGGCCTCTCCACGGCGCATGCCATCGTAGACCGCCGCAAGAGACAACAGACGGCGGCTCTGCCGGGCATCCTTGCAACGGCTGGCGAGTTTACGAAGGTGGCGGGCATCAAAGTCGCGACGAAGCGGAACACTGGCTGGCATGGCGATCCTCCTTTGCCAACCTTGAATCAGATCAAAACCGATTTGGGAATCCCCACAGAGTCAGAAATTGATGCCGTTGGTATAACTGGCAATCTCGTCCTCCATTCCACTGGTGCGGCCCGGCCAAGGGATTAACGAACAATGTATTGATGAACTGCCGGAGATTATTTTCCTGTGCTATCCGTCGCGCGGCGATAGAAAACAGCGGACCACCATCGGCCGTATAAGCTAGCCTTTCGACAAGATTGTAACCACCTTCGCCAAATGGATAATCTACGATGCATTCGATGCAAGATAGGTCGAATAACGAACAGGCCTGCTCCATTGTCTCAATGGTATCACGGCTATCGACCAAAACTGGGATGAAATCGACGGAGTAATTGGTTCCCGCGATGATGTCAGCTACTTTGGCTAGATGCGCAGCATCGTCCCCGTTGGATTTCACGGTCAATTGTTGCGAGACCCCAGCCTTGGCAGCAATCGCGGCGATCTTTGGAATATCGCTAATATCAGTCTTGATTTCGACATTGATCATCAGCGTATCGCCAAGTGCCAGGAACACCTCTTCAAGTGTCGGGACTGAGCATTCAAAAGCGGCCCGTGTGCTAGGATGAACCAGTTTCATTTCTCGAATATCGTCAAACTTTCGCGAGGCAACCGCGCCACTGCCTGTTGTCGTCCGCTCCAGGGTCGCGTCATGCAGTACAACAGCCGTTCCGTCGGATGTGAAATGCACGTCAACCTCAACCATATCGCATCCCAGTGAACTTGCGCGGTTGAACGCTGGTATCGAATTTTCCGCGAGACAGATGTTATTATCGAGCAGAAATGCACCTCTGTGGGCAACCACAAACACTTCGCCGGGGGTACCGGCAGGGTCACGCCATCGCCTGGCGATTTCGGGGGTATCAGAATTCTTCATGGTTTTGGTCATTGCCTTCATTTACGAGTGGTTTCGCCGCCCAGTCCGTACCGATCGGCCAATGAAATTATGAAATATGAAAATCCCATAATTAGGGTCATGTAGACGAGGTTTATTGACGCTTGTTCAGGATTGGTTGAGCGTGAACCCTCAAACAAGGCGATCGACAGGGGCTTGTTGTTAACGTTGAAAAGAAACGCCGACATCGAATATTCGCTCAGAATTCCATTAATGCTCATGCCTCCGACAAGCACGATCACCGGTAAATTAACAGGGATTGTAATTCGAATAAATCGGTATAGCGGCGGCGCACCAAGAGATTGCGCCGCCTCATCTAATGCGGGGTCTAGTGACCAAAATGCAGCGCGTAGGAACCGGATCATAAGCGGGATCGCAACAATGCAATAGCCGATGGGCAATATCCAAAACGAACCAAGTAAGGTCTGACCGCCGATAATGAAATTCGGTGTGTCAAAAGCCAATATTAGCCCGATCGCAATGAATGGCGCCGGCAATATCCAAGGGATCATGAAAGTCAGATCGAGACCGGTCGTCAGGCTATTTTTGTAACGATGTGCCAGGGACACGACTAGCAAGCCAACGACCAAACCGGCAGCCACTGCGGCTGACGCCATGACAAGGCTATTTTTGAGCGGAATGAACGCGGCTCCGCCTGACAAGACATCAATATAGTTTCTTAGGCTAAGGGAGCTTGGAATGACTTCCGATACGATCGATTTGGCCGAGGCGAATGAAAAGATGACAATCAGAAATACGGGCAGCAACTGCATTATCGCCACCAAATAGGCAGCGCCATGTACCAGGACATTCATGGTTGGATCACTTATCGCGATTCGTTGTATCGGGACCGGCGTTTTCGCGCCACCACTATAGCTGCCTCTTTTTTCGATTTGTTGCATTAGGATTATGCATGCGATTACTGCCAAACCAAGCCCAATCGAAAGCATCGCAGCCATGTCAGGGCGGCGCAAACTGTTTAATGTTAGGATTAGCTCTGAGACCATATCAAACCTACGACCACCAAGGACCGCTGGAATAGCGAATGAACCCAGCGACTTATAGGCAACAAGTAGCGAGGTCGCGAAAATCGTAGGTAGCAGAAGCGGTAACACCACGCTGGTAAATGCCCGCAAGCTGCTGGCACCCACGCTGCGAGCGGCTTCAACCATAGAAAAGTCAATTCTTCTTATTGCTGCGCGTAAAAACAGATAGTGAAAGCTCGTGAGAAGAAACGTATGAGCGACCACAACCGCAAATATTCCGGTGAACCAATCGTTGGGCAAAGCGGGATAGATCGTTTGGACTATTCGGGTGACAATACCCGATTCACCGTATGTGAAGTTGTATCCCGTTGCAGCCACAACCGAGACGAATGTGAATCGGCATGCAAAACTGACCCACTTAGGTGGGTTATGATCGTTTAAAATTGACCCTCTTGTTTTGTTAACGTCCGCGCGTATTAGCGCGGAGAATGAGCAGGTGATATTGATGGAAAGTGCAGCGAAGATCCGTCGCATGGTTTTGCGTGATGGGCGAAGTATTAGATCTGTGGGCCGGGAGACGGGATTGTCGCGGAACACGATCAGGAAGTATCTGAAGGACAGCTCGCCTCCGAGCTACCATCGTCAGGTTGATCCAGTTCGGCACAAATTGTGTGACTATGAAGAGCGGCTCCAAACCTTGTTTGAGCAGGACCTGAAGCGCCCTCGCCGAGAACGTCGGACAGGGGTGAAGCTTTATGAGCAGCTGGTTTTGGAAGGATATACGGGGTCGTATTCGCCAGTTCAGCGTTTTGTTCGAGACCTGAAACGCACGGGTTTGAGGTCAGGAGATGCGTTCATTCCGTTGCAGTTCCAGTCTGGCGATGCGCTGCAGTTTGACTGGAGCGAAGAACATGTCGTCTTGGGCGGAATTGCCCAGAAGGTGAAGATTGCCCACTTCCGTCTGTGCCACAGCCGCAAGCCCTTTGTTGTGGCCTACCCCGGGGAACCTCAAGAGATGGTGCTTGACGCTTTCGTGAGAGCGTTGACCTTTTATGGCGGGGTTCCGCGCCGTGTGATCATCGATAATCCCAAGACAATGGTGACCTATGTATCGCGCTCGAAAGACCGGATCTTTCACCCACGCTTTCTGGCCTTGATGAACCACTATGTCATGGAACCGGTGGCCTGCACGCCCGCGTCGGGCTGGGAAAAGGGTCAGGTCGAAAACCAGGTGCAGTTTTTGCGCAGTCGGCTGTTCACGCCCAAACTGGCTTTTGATGATTTGGAGGGCCTGAATGCCTGGCTGTATCTGCAATGTGATGCCCTTGGATCACGCCCCCATCCAGAGCGACAGGATCAGACAGTTGATGCTGTCTTTGCTGCAGAACAGGCTGAACTGCGCCCTCTCGGCCGCCCTTTTGATGGCTATGTTGAGAAGGCCGTTCGGGTGCGCTCTACTTGCCTGGTTCAATATGACAGCAACCGCTACAGCGTTCCGGCCTGTTTTGCTGGAAACCATGTCTCGTTGCGGGCCTATGCCGGTTGCGTCAAAGTGGTTGCAGGTCAAGATGTGATCGCCGAGCACAAACGTCACTTTATACCAACGGTCATTGATCAGAACCCATGCGCCCATTTGCGCATGCCGAGGGACATGATCTTCCATGGTTGGTCGATGAGGTTGTTCCAGGCTTGGCAGCACAGCGCGACGATGTCTTCGTAGGATTTGAAGATCCGGTTCGACAACCAGTTGTCGCGCATGAATTGCCAGACATTCTCCACCGGGTTCAACTCGGGCGATCGTGGCGGCAGCGCCAGGACGGTGATGTTGTCGGGGATCGCCAGCTTGGGCGTCAAGTGCCAACCGGCCTGATCGACGATCAGCACCGCATGGGTGCCGGGATCGACGGCGGCACTGATCTCGATGAGGTGCGCCGCCATGGCGTCGGTGTCGCACCAGGGCATGACCAGCCCGGCGCCTTTCTCCTTCGCGGGACAGATCGCGCCGAAGATATAGGCCCATTCGGTGCGCTGGTCGCGGGGCGCCCGCGGGCGCGTGCCACGTCTGGCCCATCGGCGTGTGAGCTTATTCTTCTGGCCGATGCGGGCTTCATCTTGCCACCACAGCTCTATCTCGACGCCTTTCGGGAGCCTCGCCCGGATCTTCGCCAGTTCGGCGGGGAAGTTTTTTTTAAAAGCCTCGACGGCCAGCTCGTTTTGCGCGTAGTGGCGCGGCCGCGCCGAGATCTTGGCGAAGCCGAGCGCCTTCAACTCGCGCCCGACCGTGGTCTCGTCGAGCGAGATGGCGAACGTCTCCAAGAGCCACCGCGCCAGGTCCTTGCGCCGCCAGCGCACGACGCCGTCCACCGTCGGGACCGGGCCGGCCTCAACAACCTCCGCCAGTGCGCGGCGGTGATCGGCGTTGAGCTTCGAGGGTGCGCCCGGTGACTTCCCATCGACCAGCCCGTCCGGTCCGCGGGCGTTGAAGCGCAGCACCCAGTCGCGAATGATCTGCAGACCGACGCCGCCGATCCGCGACGCATCCGTCCTGCTGCCACCATCGTAGACCTCGGCCAACGCCAGCAGACGACGGCTCTGGGTCGCGTCCCTGGTCCTCTTCGCGAGGCGCCGCAGTGAGACGCTGTCAAAATCGTTCCGTAAGTCGATAGGCGCTGCCATGGCGAACCTCATTGGTTCACCACATTGAGTCAGAGATCGGACCGCTTGGGAATCCCCAACGTGAGTCAGGCATTCCGCTCGGTGGTATTACCCGTAATATCAGTTACTTTGAGCCCTGGCATTATGTCCCTTTGCTGGTACGCAAGCCCGGAGCCCTGCGTGATGGCGCGCCCTTTGTGGATTGGCACCTGCCAGATGCCATGCACCAGATCAGGGTGCATTACATGAAGGGCAAAGGTGGAGATCGGGAGTTTGTAGACCTTCTTATGCTGGCGCAAGACCACGGGATTGACGTTGTGGAAACGGCCTGTGATCTGGCTGTCGCGCAAAACACCCTACGCTTGCCTGCCGTCATCAACTTGATCAATCAGTTGGTCGAACCGATCATCCCCCCACTGGCACAAAGCTATGACTATCCCATGCTGACGATGCGCCCGGAGGCCAACTGCAAACGATATGAGACATTGTGCGCCCGCCGAGAGATGACAGCATGAATGCCCTCATTGATCAATTGGCTGGCCTTAGATTGCATGGAATGGCAGCTTGCGCACATGATTTGCTGTCCGCGCGCAAGTCGCCGAGCCTGACCACTGCGATAAAACAACTGATCGACGCTGAGACCGTAGAACGTCAGGTCCGCTCAATCGAGTATCAAATGCGGATTGCAAAGTTCCCGCATCACAAGGATTTTGCCACCTTCGATTACAGCGCAGCCGCTGTTACTCAGGCTCGGATCGATCCCTTCTGCTCCGGACAGTTCACCCAAGACGCCCACAACCTCATTTTGGTGGGCGGAACTGGCACAGGCAAAACCCACATCGCCATTGCTCTGGGAACCACATTGATCAATCAGGGCAAAAAGGCCCGCTTCTTCAATGCTGTGGATCTGATCAACGCCCTGATCAGGGAGCAGGCCGAGGGTAATGCCGGGAAGATCATCCGGCAACTGACGCCACTGGATTGCGTCATTATTGATGAGCTGGGTTACATCCCGTTCCCAAAGTCCGGCGGCGCGCTGCTGTTCCATCTGATAAGCAAACTCTACGAGAAAACCAGCGTCATCATCACCACCAACCTGGAGTTCGGTGAATGGGTCTCCGTCTTCGGCGATCCCAAGATGACAACCGCGCTCCTCGACAGGGTGACACATCATTGCTCCATAATCGAAACCGGAAACACATCCTACCGGTTCGCTCAGAGTAAAAGGGCCCGAAAACAATAAACCGCAGCGCAAACAAAGCCAGCAGACGAGATCGCTATTTGAGGGCATCTCGCCTGCTGGCTTTGCCTCATCACGGGTGGGTCACTTTTAAACGCTGAAGCCGGGTCACTTTTAAACGCTCATTGACAGATCAGCCTGCGAAACTTGTCGTTGCATCAGGCTGAGGCGCAGTTTCGGGTAATTGCCGAGGAGCGCAAGCATGGATTGGAATCCTGGCTGCACGAGATCGACAATGACATGCAGGTCGCGGTCGCCAGCCCGTCTACGGCCAGGGCAATCGACCGGTTCGAGTTTGCTTTGCGCGCGCTCGGCAATGAAGCTGAACGCAGCCTTCAGGATGCCTATATCCACGACAACCCCAATCCCTTCGGCGAAAAAGATTTGCTGGTGCGACCGGTCGGCGAGGAATATTCGCAGCGGTATCACGACATCCATGCGAGTTTCCACAGAGGTTTTCGCACGCTTCAGCAGCGCGGCTGATACTACGACATATTCCTGTTCAATACGACCGGTGACCTGATTTACTCGGTTTTCAAAGAACTCGACTACGCCACCAATTTTCTCAATGGCAAATACTCCAGCACTGGTCTGGGGGTTGTTTTTCGTGCTGCACTAAACGGCCACGCGGGCGAGATTTACCTGGACGATTTTGCCCCCTATGCGCCAAGTGCCGGGGCACCGGCCAGTTTTGTCGCGACGCAGATTGCCAATGCAGACGGCGAGGTCATTGGCGTTTTGGCGTTTCAGATGCCAGTCGACAGGATGGCGGCCATTGTCGGTAACGAGCTGGGATTGGGCGAAAGCGGCGAGGTTATTTTGGTCGCCGATGACCTGACTGCGCGATCGACGTCGCGCCACGAAGGGCGGTTTGAGATCCTTGATGAAATTGCGGAATCCGAGCAAATCATTTCAGGACTTGAGGGCCAAAGCGTCTTGTTTGAAGATGTTGTCGGACAAAACCAGAAGCAAGTTTTGGCATATTCGACTTTTATCGATTTTCACGGCGCTCATTGGGCGCTTGTTGCCGAAATTGACATGGACGAGGTGCTGGCGCGCGCGCATGCTACACGAAACATGCTGATCGTGGTTTCGATTATCAGCGTTGTTCTTTTGTCAGCGTTGGGTGGTTCATCGCACGCTCGATTACCCGGCCGATCTCACGCGTAGTCGACACGATCGAGCGAATTTCCGACGGTGATTATGATCAGGATGTGGTCGATGCCGCGCGCGGTGACGAGATCGGTGACATTGCTAAAGCACTGGTAAACTTTACGGAAAAACTCGCGCTAGCCGACCAAGCCGAACAGCGACGGGTCGAGCAACAAAAAGAGCGGCAAACGGTTGTCGCGGCGCTCAACGTCGGTCTGAAAAACCTGTCCAAAGGTGATCTCACCAAGACCATCGACGAACATTTCGAGGAATCCTACAAAACGCTCCGGATGGATTTCAACGAAACCGTCAACACCCTCAGATCGGCCCTGGGAGAGGTTGTCGCCACCGCCGGCAATATAAAGCGCGACTCTGTCGAGATCAGAAATTCCTCGATGGAATTGTCCAACCGGACCGAAAGCCAGGCTGCCACGCTGGAAGAGACAGCCGCCGCATTGGATGAGATGACCCACGGCGTCGCATCGGCAGCAGAGAACGCGAAATCGGTCGAAAAGATTGTTGGCGAAGCGCGCGAGCAGGCGCAGGAAAGTGGCCAGGTTGTTCAGGACGCGGTGCTGGCGATGACTGAGATTGAAAAATCATCGAAGCATATTTCGCAGATTGTCGGAGTGATCGACGATATTGCCTTCCAGACCAATCTTCTGGCTCTTATACCAACGGCCCCCAGATTTGACTCAAGGGGATTCCCACGAGCGGCGTGATCTGATTCAGTGGCATCAAGGCAAGGGAGGCTTTGATGGCAGTAAGGATTACGCGCAAAGACAAGTCCGCAGGCGAGCTTCGCCAGGAAGCGGCGCGGTGCCGGGATGGGAAAGCGGCGCGACGGATGTTGGCGATTGCCCTGGTTCTGGATGGGGTTGACCGCAAGACGGCGGCAGAAAACTGCGGCATGGATCGGCAGACGCTGCGGGATTGGGCCCACCGTTACAATGCGGAGGGCGTGTCGGGCCTGTTCAACCGTCGCCCGCCGGATCCACCCTGTCTGCTGAGCGCGGCACAGGGTTCAACCGTCGCCCGCCGGATCCACCCTGTCTGCTGAGCGCGGCACAGAAGGAGGAGTTGGCGGAAATGGTTCGGGCGGGTCCCGACCCCGAAACCGATGGGGTTGTGCGCTGGCGGCGCATTGATCTGAAACGCAAGATCGAAGAGCGCTTCGGCGTCACCATGCATGAGCGAACTGTTGGCAAACAATTGGCAAGCCTGGGCTTTCGGCGTCTGTCGGTGCGCCCGCAGCATCCGAAATCCGACCCGGATGCACAGGAGGCTTTTAAAAAAACTTCGCCGCAGAGGTAGAAGCAGCCTTGCCGGAAACAGCCCGCAGCAAGCCCCTGGAGATATGGTTTCAGGATGAAGCGCGGGTTGGCCAGCAGGGCACGCTCACCCGTATCTGGGCCGAGCGTGGAACACGCCCCCGTGCCCCGCGCGACACCCGCTATATCTGGAGCTACATTTTCGGTGCCGTCTGCCCGGAACGGGCTGAAGCGGCCGCTCTGATCATGCCACATGCCGACACACAGGCCATGAGCGCGCATCTCGCCGAGATCGCTAAAACCGTCGCATCGGGCGCACATGCCCTTCTCATTCTGGATGGCGCTGGCTGGCACGGTTCGGCAGAGCTGGAGGTACCCGACAACATCACCCTGCTCAAACTCCCGCCCTATTCCCCTGAACTCAACCCGATGGAAAATGTGTGGGCTTATCTGCGTGCCAACAAGCTCGCCATATCCGTCTTCGACAATTATGAGCAGATCGTCGACAGGTGTTGCGAAGCATGGAACTTCTTTGCAAACGACAAAACCGCAATCACGTCAATCACTACCAGACAATGGGCCAAAACGGTCAACGACTAGGGCCGTTGGTATTAATGCGGGCGTCGAAGCCGCGCGCGCCGGCGATGCGGGCAAGGGTTTTGCCGTAGTAGCATCAGAGGTTCGCGCGCTTGCCCAGCGTTCCTCGGCGGCCGCAAAAGAAATCAAGGAGCTGATCAGTAACAGTTCTGTCCAAGTTCGCAGCGGTGTGGATCTGGTCGGCAAGGCCGGCGATGCGCTAAGCACAATCGTCGAGCGGGTCGCCCATATTTCCAGTCTGATCTCTGAAATCGCCACCAGCGCGAATGAACAATCGACCGGGCTGAACGAAATAAACACCGGGGTCGTCCACCTCGATCAGGTAACCCAGCAAAACGCGGCTATGGTCGATCAATCCACCGCAGCCAGCCAATCGCTGAACAAGGACGCAGTGCTTTTGTCTGATCTCGTCGGCCGGTTCCGGATCGGTCCGGATCACGCAACATCGGCGAGCCGGGCGCATGATGAAACGGCGCGATCCAGCGACTTTGACGCCAGCGTTGTCGATGATTACGAGGCAATGCCGGTCGCAGCCAACGGCGGTGCCGCGCGCCCCGCCACCAGCGAAACCAGCTGGAAAGATTTCTGAACCCCTGACGCGCTGACAAGACGGTAGGCAAGAAAGATGCCCACAGTGAGGTATCGTGCAAAGAATTAGGCTCGCCCTGGCGATACCGGACAAAGCCGATGCGGCGGCACTCCGCGCATCGCTGTCCAAAGTGACGCCCTGTCCGTGGTTGGCGTCGCCCATGATCTGACCGAGGCCTATGTGGTGTCCGAAGAGATCGTGCCCGAACTGATCCTGATCGAGCAATCGCTGACGCTGGGCCCGGAATTTGCCTCTATGGTCCCGGTCTTCAATGCGCTCGATATACGCTGGCTGATCATGAGAGGGCGAACGCGAAACCGCGCCGGTTTCGACACCGACAGCACCGAACAAAGCGTGCATGACAATCGCATCGCCCTGCCGCGAAATGTCGATGGCCTGATCAACAGGATCATTGCCTTTGCCGGGCCGCCCGAAGTCAAAAATGAGAGCCCGCCAGCCCCGCCAAAGCGTAATATAAACGTCCATAATCAAAGTCTTGCGCTGGTCGGGGCCTCAACGGGCGGCGTCGATGCGCTGATGACAATTCTGGCGGATTATCCCGCTGACTGCCCGCCCACCGTGATCGTCCAGCATACCGGAGCCGATTTTGGCAGTGGCCTTGTCCGTCTGCTCGATCGAAACTGCGCCGCGCGAGTGTCAGCCGCAGAACACGGTGCCGCACTGGAACCTGGCACGGTGAGCGTGGCAACATCGTCCGAGCACCACCTTGAACTTGTTCCTGGCCGTCCGGTCACCGTCGCTCTGACTACGCAACCGCGCGTGTCCGGCCACCGCCCATCAGTGGATGTGATGTTTCGTTCCGCCGTGCCGCTGGCCAAACGCGCCGTCGGTCTGCTGTTGACCGGCATGGGGCATGACGGCGCGCAAGGTCTGCTTGAGCTTCGCAACGCCGGGGCCCATACGATCGCCCAGGGCGAGAAATCCTCGGTTGTCTACGGTATGCCCCGTGTCGCCTGGGAAATTGGCGCCGCCGGTCAGCGCCTGGAAATCAAGGACATCGGCGCGGAACTGCTAAAACGCTGCGTCATTACCCGCTGATGTCGTGCCCCGCCTCAGATCTTGGGTCGCCACCTGCGAAAGCGCAAAGACCGCGCTCCCAATCCCATGGGGACGCACTCCAGATGCCACTTTGGCCCGGCTGAATTAATCGCCAGTGCCATTGGGTGCGTCTTTGTCCCGCCATCCAAGGGCTCAAGCGAGCCGCGCTTCACCATACTCACTGCCTCAGCGCGGCCTGAACAATATGGCCCGCCGCAAGATAGTCATGACCTTTGGTCCGAGTGCAAATTTCGGACCTAGCGATCCGCAATGTAAATTTGGGCCAGACCGGACGCACCGAAACTGAAGCCCCGGACGCGGCCATATTCGCGACAAAGTAACCCCGGCTCTCAACTAACATGGTGCCGCCAATATGCGCCTGACACCAGGTGCCGGCGCGAATGGCCCCCGGCCGCCGACCCAATTGCAAAACAAAACCGGTCTGCGTGGTCCCATCCCAGCGATCCGTCCCGGCCATCTTCCCGCGCAAACGACAGTTTTCGCTGCTTATCTAGTCCGGAAATTTCCGATGACGCTCATGCGGCGAATTCCAATTTGCGCGCGGCGCGGCAGCCACGATACCACGCGGGTTGAGTGAAGAATGGCTATGGTAATAGTGGCGAGAGATATGATCAAAATTCACCGTCGCCGCGACGCCGGGCCATTGATACAACTCACGCGCAAAAGCCCACAGATTCGGATAATCGACCAGCCGGTCGCGGCTGCACTTGAAGTGAATGTGATAAACTGCATCGAAACGTGTCAGCGTCGGAAACAGCCGCCAGTCCGCCTCACTCAGACGCTTGCCCATCAGATACCTTTGACCTGCCAGTCGCTCCTCGAGCCAGTCGAGCGTCTCAAACAACGCGCCCACCGCGTCGTCATAGGCGCGCTGATCAGAGGCAAAACCTGCCCGGTACACGCCGTTGTTGACGCAATCGTAGATGCGATCATTAACCGCCTGAATGCTCTGGCGCATGTCTTGCGGCCAGAAATCCTGATTGTTGCCGGTCAACCCGTCAAAGGCCGAATTGAACATCCGGATAATCTCAGAGCTTTCGTTAGAGACGATCCGGCGGGTCAGACTGTCCCACAGAACCGGCACGGATACCCGCGTGGTCACCTGCGGATCGCTCATCTGATAGACCTCGCGCAGAAATTCCAGGCCCATGAGCCGGTCGCCCGTCGCGCCGTGATCATCGGTGGCAAATGTCCAGCCGTCGTCGAACATGTCGGGGTGAACAACCGACACCGCGATATGATTTTCCAGGCCCTTCAGCTTGCGAAAGATCAGTGTGCGATGCGCCCATGGACAGGCCTCAGAGACGTAGAGGTGATAGCGCCCACTTTCGGCCGGAAATCCGCCCACACCTGACGGTCCGGCGCTGCCGTCGACGGTGATCCAATTGCGCAGCTTGGCTGCCTGACGCACAAAATCGCCCTTGGGCGAGGTTAATTTGCCGTCGGCCGAGGTCCAGGTTCCGTCAATCAACCTGCCCATTGTGACGCTCCTTATCTTGGCGCAAAGATTGATCTAGGCCGATTGGCGATGAATGAAAAGGCGGGTGCCGGTGCTGGCAGCAAAATGGACGCCTTTTGATTTGCGGGCAGTCCTGCAGGGCCCTATACACGCCAGTGACGAAGCCCCAACGGGGCCAGAGAGGTTGGCTGACGGACGATCGACCCGCATCGGGGATCAGACGCAGCATCGTCGGGACCGGTGATGGCACATCCTCTCGTGTTGCATATATGGGGGCGTGCATGGCTGGCCAAATCTTGAACGCAAAAACCGGCGTGATGATCTGCGGCCATGGCTCGCGCAGCCAGGCGGCAGTGGATGAATTTGCGGTGCTGGCGCGAAAATTACCGGCACTCCTGCCGGAAAACTGGCTGGTGGATTACGGCTATCTGGAGTTTGCCAATCCGGTGATCCGCGATGGCTTGGACCGGCTGCGGGGCGCTGGCTGCGACCGCATTCTGGCGGTGCCGGGGATGCTGTTTGCCGCGATGCACGCCAAGAATGATATTCCCAGCGTGCTGAACACCTATGGTCAAAAGCACAATCTGGATGTGCGCTATGGGCGCGAGCTGGGCGTTGATCCCAAGATGATCGCTGCTGCGGCTGAGCGGATACTTGCGGCGGTGGGCGCGGCCAATACCGCGCAGGGCGAAGTTTCTTTGGAAGAAACTTGCCTCGTGGTGATCGGGCGCGGCGCCTCGGACCCGGATGCCAATGGCAATGTCGCCAAGGTGGCGCGGATGCTGCAGGAAGGCATCGGGTTCGGCTGGCTTGAGGTCGGCTATTCCGGGGTGACCTTTCCCTTGGTCGAACCCTGCCTGACCCATGCGGCCAAGCTTGGGTACAAATGCATCATCGTGTTCCCGTATTTTCTGTTCACCGGCATCCTGGTCGATAGAATTTATGGATTTACCGACCGCGTCGCCGCTGCGCACCCGAACATCCAATTCGTCAAAGCGGGTTACCTGAACGATCATCCGCAGGTTCTGGAAACATTCGCTGAGCGTGTCACCGAGCAAGTCGGCGACGCGGTGCCGCCCACCTGTGGCACCTGCAAATACCGCACCCGGGTGCTTGGGTTCGAGGCCGAAGTGGGCGCCGTGCAGGAAAGCCATCACCACCATGTTGAAGGCCAGGGTGCGGCGACACCGGGGGCAAATGTCGAAAATTGTGACTTGTGCGAAACCTTCTGCACCGGCGAGTGCCGGTTGGACGTGGACGACCATCACCACCACGATCATCCCCAATATCCGCACGCCCGACACCCGCATGGGCCTGAATCTGCCCGTCGGAATTGAGTATTTGGACCAAGAAAAAGCTGCGATGCGCCCTTATCTGAAAGACCCGGATGCAATCTATGCCGAGAGTTTCGCGACCGTACGGCGCGAGGCGCGGCTGGACCGGTTTGAACCGGGCATGGAGGCACTGGCGGTGCGCCTGATCCATGCCTGCGGGATGATCGAGGTGGCGGATCGGCTGGCGTTTTCGCCAGGGGCATTTGAGGCAGGCGCGGCGGCGCTGGCGGGCGGCGCGCCGGTCTTGTGCGATTGTGAAATGGTTGGTGCCGGAATTATTCGACGCACCTTGCCTGCAGACAATGAGGTGGTGGTGACGCTGAACGATCCGCGCGTTGCCGGAATGGCCGATGAACTGGGGACCACGCGGTCGGCGGCGGCAGTTGAGTTGTGGGCCGACCGGATCGCGGGCGCGGTGGTGGCGATTGGCAACGCGCCGACGGCGCTGTTTCACCTGCTGGAACGGCTGGATCAGGGCTGGCCGAAACCGGCGGTTATTCTGGGCTTTCCGGTTGGTTTTGTCGGCGCGGCGCAAAGCAAGGCCGAACTGGCGGCAAACCCGCGCGGGTGCGATTTCATCGCGCTAACAGGGCGTCGCGGCGGCTCGGCCATGGCGAGCGCCGCGGTCAATGCAATCGCGGCGGGCGCATGAGCGCCTGGCTGCATATCGTCGGCATCGGCGAAGATGGTATGGACGGCCTGCTGCCCGCCACGCGCGCCGTTGTCGAGGCCGCCGAGATCATTATTGGGGGCGACCGGCACCATGACCTTAGCGATGCCGTCACCGCCGAACGCATCACCTGGCCGCATCCTTTCGAGGCGCTGATCGACGTGTTGCAGGGATATAAGGGCCGCCGGGTTGTGGTGCTGGCCACCGGCGATCCGCTTTGGTTTTCGGTTGGCGCCAAGATCGGGCGGGCGATTGACCCCACCGAGATCACCTATCACCCTCAGCTTTCGGCGTTTCAGCTGGCCGCCGCGCGGATGGGCTGGTCGATGGCCGATGTCGAAACCCTGACTGTGCACGGACGTCCGGTCGAGCAGATGATCGCCTTTATCCAGCCCGACCAGCGTTTGTTGATCCTGACGACCGGTGAAGAAACGCCGGCGCAGATCGCGCGGTTTCTAAGCGAGCGCGGGTTCGGGCAGTCGCAGATGTCCGTGCTGGCGGCGATGGGCGGCGACACCGAGGCGCGTTTTGACGGCGTGGCGGCAAGCTGGGACCATCGCGTGCCGGCGTTCAACACTTTGGCCGTCGAGTGCCTGGCCGCGCCGGATGCGGCGTTGTTGCCAAGGGTGCCGGGGCTGGCCGATGAGTTGTTTGAACATGACGGCACGATGACCAAGCGGGAAATTCGCGCGGTGACGCTCGCCAAGCTGATGCCGATGCGCGGCGCGCTTTTGTGGGACATCGGCACCGGCTGTGGCTCTGTCGCGGTCGAATGGATGCGCGGCGCGCGCTATGCCCGGGCGATCGGGATTGAACCGCGCGCCGATCGCCGCGCCATGGCGGCGGCCAATGCGCTCTCCCTTGGCGTGCCCCGGCTGCAACTGATCGAGGGCGAGGCACCGGATTGTCTGGCGGGGCTTGCCGCGCCGGATGCGATCTTCATCGGCGGTGGCCTGTCCGAGGCGGTTTTCGCGGCGGCCTGGGCCGCGCTGAAACCGCTGGGCCGTCTGGTGGCCAATGCGGTGACATTGGAAAGCGAACAGGAATTGATCACATTGCAGCGCGCCCATGGCGGCGAGCTGGTGAAGTTGTCTGTCGCCCGCGCCGCACCGGTTGGCCGCTATCGCGGCTGGAAACCGCTGATGCCGGTCACCCAATGGTCCCTGGTAAAGCGATGAGTGATTTTTCAACGAAAAATCACGCCTCCGGCGGGGGTATTTCGGGCAAGATGAAACCAGGACGGCTGTTCGGTGTCGGCCTTGGCCCCGGTGACCCGGCGCTGGTAACACTGAAGGCGGCGCGGCTGATCGCGGCGGCAAAAGTTGTCGCCTATCCGGCGCTGGCAGGCGCGCACAGCTTTGCGCGTTCAATTGCGGATCAGCTGATACCCTCGGACGCAAAAGAGATCGTCATCGACGTGCCGATGGCAACCGAACGCGAACCCGCGCAGGCGGCTTATGATAAGGGCGCGGCGGCGATTGCGGCTGAACTATCGGCGGGGCTCGATGTCGTTGCCATGTGCGAGGGCGATCCGTTTTTCTATGGCTCGTTCATGTATCTGTACGCCCGGCTGGCCGATCGATTTGATGTCGAAGTTGTGCCCGGTGTTACATCTGTGTCGGCCTGTGCGGCGCGCGCGGGCATGGCGCTGGTTGCCAGGAATGAACGGCTGACGGTGTTGCCGGGACCGTTGCCGGCGGCGGAACTGCGCGCCCGGATCGACGGGGCACAAAGCGTGGCGATCATGAAGGTCGGCCGACATCTGGCCAAGGTGCGCGGCGTCATCGACAAGCTGGGGCTGATGGCCCGGGCCACTTACGTTGAACATGCCAGCCTGAAGGACGAGTTGGTCTGTCCGCTGGCCGAGGCACCCCGGATTGCGCCATATTTTTCGATGATATTGCTGGTGAAAGGCGGTGATCCGTGGCTGTGAAACCTGTGGTTCTGGCGCTGACCCGTTCGGGCGAAGATGTTGCGCATCGCGTGGCGGGCGAATTGGGAGCG
This sequence comes from Paracoccaceae bacterium, assembly GCA_965216135.1. Taxonomy (GTDB): domain Bacteria; phylum Pseudomonadota; class Alphaproteobacteria; order Rhodobacterales; family Rhodobacteraceae; genus CBDCFL01. The sequence goes on along the minus strand of CBDCFL010000024.1, from coordinate 576,510 downwards.
GCGGTGCATGGGCGGCAGGGGCGCGTTGAAAAAGCGGATGCGTTTTTTGCCAATGCACTGGATCATGCGCGCGATCTGTTCGCGGCGGGCGTTCCGATCATCGGCATCTGTGCATCCGGTATCTTGATCCGCGCCGTCGCGCCGCTCTTGGTCGACAAGAGGTCTGAACCGCCGGTCATATCCGTGTCCGATGACGGCGCGGTCGTGGTGCCGCTTTTGGGCGGGCATCGCGGCGCCAACCGGCTGGCCCGGCAGATTGCCGAGGCGCTCGGCGGTGCCGCGGCGGTAACCACTGCCGGCGATGTGGCGCTGGGGGTGGCACTCGATGAGCCGCCGCCGGGATACCGGCTTGCCAACCCGGCGGATGCGAAATCGGTCATGGCAGCGATGCTTGCCGGGCAAAAACCGGTGATCGTGGGCGAAAATATCTGGTCGCTGGAGCGGGGCGACGGACCGGCGAGGATCGTGGTCAGCGAGGCACCTGTTAGAACCGGGCCCGATGTTCTGGTCTATCATCCGCAGAAATACATCCTTGGACTGGGGTGCGCGCGTGGCTGTGATCCCGCCGAGATGTGGGATCTGGTCGAGGATGTTTTGGCCGAGGCCGATATTGCACCGGGCGCGGTGGCGGGCGTGGCCTCGATCGATCTTAAGGCCGACGAACGCGCGATGATCGCAACTGCCGCGCGGCTGGGAGTACCATTCCGCCTGTTTACCGCTGCCGAACTGGAAGCCCAAGCAGATCGCCTGGCGACCCCGTCAGAGGTCGTGTTCGCCGAGGTCGGGTGTCACGGCGTGGCCGAGGGTGCGGCACTGGCGGCCGCAGGCGATGCGGGTGAGCTGATGATCCCAAAGGAGAAAACGGCAGGCGCGACCTGCGCGGTGGTTCGCTGTGATGCGCCCGTTGTCGCATTGCGAGGCCGTCCGCGCGGCCGCCTGTCGGTCGTCGGCATCGGCCCCGGCCAGGGGGCGTGGCGAACGCCGGAAGCCTCGCGCCTGATCAGCGAGGCTGATGAACTGGTCGGCTATGGGCTCTATCTCGATCTGCTGGGTCCCATTGCGGTGGGCAAAGAGCGCGCCGACTTTCCGCTTGGCGGCGAACAGGATCGCTGCCGATATGCGCTGGAGCGCGCTGGCGATGGGCGCAATGTGGCGCTGATCTCATCGGGCGATGCAGGCATCTATGCGATGGCCGCGCTGGTCTTTGAACTGCTGGAGGCGGGGCCGGACAATGGCGTTTCCGACGCGGCGCGCCGCGTCGAGGTGATCTGCGCGCCGGGTATCTCGGCCATGCAGGCGGCGGCGGCACGGGCGGGTGCGCCCCTGGGCCATGATTTCTGCGCCATCTCGCTGTCTGATCTTCTGACCCCGCGCGCCGATATTCTGCGCCGTGTGCGGGCGGCGGGTGAGGGCGATTTTGTCATCGCCCTTTACAATCCGGTTTCAAAAACCAGGCGGACCTTGCTGGGCGAGGCGCGCGACATCCTGCTGGGCCATCGAGATGCGAACACCCCGGTGTTGCTGGCCAGCAATCTTGGCCGTGACCAGGAAAATGTGCGGTATCGGCGGCTGAAGGATTTGCGGGTCGACGAGGTCGACATGTTGACGCTGGTGCTGGTGGGATCATCCAACACGAAACTGGCACAACTGGGCGAAGGGCCGCGAATGTATACGCCGCGCGGCTATGCGACGCGCAGTGATGGAGAGCTGGCCGATGCGCCTTAACGTCAGGCCGCCTGCGGCGCGAGTATTATTCAAAAGAAGAAACAGGGTGACGCCATGAAGGTTTTCTTTATCGGCGCGGGGCCAGGCGATCCGGAACTTTTGACGCGCAAAGCCGCCCGTCTGATCGCAGCCTGCCCGGTGTGCCTATACGCGGGCTCGCTAGTGCCCGCCGAGGTTGTGGCGATTGCGCCGCCGGCCGCGCGCATTATGGATACCGCCGTCATGACACTGGCCGAAACCCATGGCGAAATTGTCGCAGCACAGGGGCGCGGCGAGGATGTGGCCCGCGTGCATTCGGGTGATCCGTCACTTTACGGGGCGATTGCCGAACAGATACGGCTGTTGCACCGCGATGGCATCGACTACCAGATCATCCCCGGCGTGCCCGCCTATGCGGCGGCGGCGGCGGCCCTTGGTCAGGAGCTGACGATCCCCGAGATTGGCCAGTCGATCGTGCTGACGCGGGTGTCGAATAAATCGACCGCGATGCCGCCCGGTGAAACGCTGGAAAATTTCGCGCGTACTGGCACGACGCTGGTCATCCATCTTGGCGTGCGGGCGTTGCTGGACATCGAACGGCGGCTGTCGCCGCATTATGGTGCCGATTGCCCGGTGGTCGTGGCCTATCGCGTCGGCTGGCCGGAGCAGATGATCATTCGCGGCACGCTGGCCGACATCCGCGACAAGGTCCGCGCCGAAAAGATCACCCGAACGGCGCTGGTTCTGGTCGGACCGGTATTGGGCGAGGTCGCCGATTATTCGGACTCGGCCCTATACGATCCGGCGATCCCGCATGTGCTTCGCCCCAGGGTGGCGACAATCAAATAGCCGCAATCAGGATTGTTTCGGCATCGGCGCCGCAGGGGAAAGGATTGCTTGACCGAATCGGTTATTAGGCCATTCTTGGTTCCTGTTCGCTACCGGGGTGGTTGCTATGACGTTCTTTTTGCCGAAAGAGGTGCGCGAAGGCCTTGAGTTGGCCCGCAAGCGCGAATTGCGCAAGAAAAGCCGTTTGCGTCTGCATGTTGACGACGAGGTGTTTCCGGTCCTGAGATTCTGGGACACCGGCTTTGCGCTCGACATCGAAGACGCGCCGAATCTGCGCGGGCTTGTCGACCTCTACGACGGCGCGCGGCATCTGTATCAATGTCTGATCGTGGCCTCGCAGGAGGAGATGGGCGAGATGCAATACGAGTTCAAGCGCAACACCGCCGCCTTGGACAAAGCCCCGCTTGATTTCTATCGCGACGAAAACGCCCCGATTGCGCTGTTGAATTAGCCGCTACTGCAGATCGGCAAATGCCGCCTGCAGGCGCGTGATTGCCTCGGTAACATTGGCGCGCTGCGTGCCGATGTTGAACCGCAGGAATGTCTCGCCGCCTTTGCCGAGCAAATGGCCGTAGGTCGGCGCGATTTTTGCAACGTCTACGACGCGACGCCGTATGTCCGCAGAATTCATACCCGTTCCGGCAAAGTCGGCCCAGGACAGATACGTGCTTTGCATCGGCACAAGCGCGACACCGGGGATTGCGTTTATCCCATCTGCAAAAAGCTGATAATTTCCGTGCAGATAGTCCACCAGCTGATCAACCCATGCGCCACCAGCGGGCGAATGGGCCGCGCGGCTAAGCTCCATCCCAAACAGGTTTGGCGACATGTTGTGGGCTCTGTGAAGGCACTTGAATGTCTGCCGCATGTCGGGGTCCGGCACCATCACGCACCCGGTACGAGTGCCGGCGATGTTGAACGTCTTTGACGCCGAGGTCATCAGGATCAGTTTGTTGGTGATGCCGCGCGCGATCTGTTCGGTCGGGGTATGGGTGAAACCGGGAAAGGCCAGATCGTGATGAATTTCGTCAGAGATCAGGATCAGATCGCGTTCCGCGCAGAACCGGGCAAGTGCGGCGATCTCTTGCCCACTCCACACCCGGCCCGCCGGATTATGTGGCGAGCAGAACAAAACCATTTTCTCTGAGCCGTCCAGCATGTGCTGATAGGCGTCAAAATCCATGCGGTAAACGCCATCCGCGACGGCAAGCGGCAGTTCGACGACCTGCCGCCCGGCATTGCCGATTTTCATCGGAAATTCGTGATAAACAGGCGTGAATATCGCGATCTTGTCTTGCGGTTCAGTGAAGGCGTGCAGCGCCAGGGCAATGCCGTTTCCCAAACCGAAAGTCGTGAAAAACCAGTCCGGATCGACATCCCAGCCGTGGCGGTGCGCCATCCACCAGACAATCGCGTCATCATAGCGTTGCTTACCACTGAAATAGCCGTAATTCGCCCGGTCGAGCAACTCGCGAACCGCATCAAGCAGAAACTCGCCGGCGCGGAAATCCATATCGGCCACCCACATCGGCAGACCATCTCTGGGCGAAAGGCCATAGGCCTTTTCCATGTCGTCCCATTTGTTGGAATGGGTGCCGCGGCGGTCGATGGGGTCGTCGAAGTTCATGGTCGCTCCTGCGGGTTCGCGCGCAGGCTATCGCGTCTGCTTGCGCGCGCAAGGCCCCGTTGCAAGCCCGCGCGGATTTGCCTACATCGCGCACATGGGCGTCAAGCAAATCCTGATCCACCCTGACCCGCGGCTGAAAAAGGTTTCGGCCCCGGTCAAGAAGGTCACGACCGAGTTGCGCAAACTGGCCGAGGATATGCTGCAGACGATGTATGCGGCCCCCGGCATTGGGCTGGCAGCCCCGCAGGTTGGTGTCTTAAAGCAGCTTGTCGTAATCGATTGCGTGAAAGACGAAGAAAGCCCGCCCGATCCTCGTATTTTTTTCAACCCGGCAGTCACCTGGGCCTCGGACGAAACCGGTGTGTATGAAGAAGGGTGTTTGTCGATCCCGGATCAATATGGCGAGGTGACGCGGCCAGCAGAGATCAGGGCCGAATGGCTGGACATGGATGGGCAGGCGCATGAAGAACACTTTGACGGGCTTTTGGCGACCTGTTTGCAGCATGAGATCGATCATCTGCGCGGTAAGCTGTTTATCGACTATCTCAGCCCGGTTAAGCGCCAGATGATCACCCGCAAAATGGTGAAAATCAAACGCGAACGGGCGCGCATGTGACCCGCGCGGCCATCCTTTGGCCCGATTGGCGATTGCGCACGCCTGCCGCGGAAGTCGCGGAAATCATGGATGAAATTCACTGCATTTGGGATGAAATGATCGAGATTGTTGAGGCGATGCCCGGTGTCGGGCTGGCCGCGCCGCAGATCGGCGTGATGCTGCGCCTGGCGGTCGTCGATGCCTCGGCTGAGCGCGGGCGCGCGGTGCGCATGGCCAACCCGGAGATCCTGCACGCTTCGGACCAACTGGCTGAGGGAGTTGAGGCCAGTCCCTGCCTGCCAGGTCTGTCGGCAAAAATACAGCGCCCCGCCGAGGTCTCGGTTCGTTTTCTCAACCAGGACGGCGTGATCGACCGGCGCGACTTTGACGGTCATTGGGCGCGATCGGTGCAACACCAGATCGACCATCTGAACGGGCGGATGTATTTCGACAACCTCAGCACGCTAAAACGCGACATGCTGCTGCGCAAAGCGAGGAAACGCGCATGAGGCTGATTTTCATGGGCACGCCTCTTTTCGCGGTTCCCGCTCTTGATGCGCTGGTCGGCGCGGGTCATGAGGTGGCGGCGGTCTATAGCCAGCCGCCGCGGCGCGCCGAACGGGGTCAGAAATCCCATGCCGGCCCGGTGCACGTCCGCGCTAGTGAGTCGGGTTTGACGGTCCGCTGCCCGACGACTCTCAAAGATGCTGACGTGCAGGTAGAATTTGCAGCCTTGCGGGCCGATGTCGCGATTGTCGCCGCTTATGGCCTGATCCTGCCCCAGGCAATTCTGGACGCGCCAAAGCGCGGTTGCCTGAATATCCACGCATCCCTGCTGCCGTGCTGGCGCGGCGCAGCCCCCATCCATCGCGCCATTATGGCCGGAGACGCCGAGACGGGCATTTCCATTATGAAGATGGCGGCTGGACTGGATTGTGGGCCGGTATTGCTGCGCCAACCCACCTCGATCGGTGCGGGCGAAACCACGGGTGAAGTGCATGACAGGTTGGCGGACATAGGCGGCGCGCTGATTGTCAGGGCCCTGGCGGAAATTGATGCGCTTGTTGCCCAAGAGCAAAACCAAGAGGGCGTGACCTACGCAGCCAAGATCGACAAGGCCGAGGCGCAAATTGACTGGACGCGACCGGCCCAAGAGGTTGACCGCCTGATTCGGGGTCTTTCACCTTTTCCCGGTGCATGGACGCAAGCAAAAGGCGAGCGTATCAAGTTCCTGCGTTCACGTATCGCCGATGGCGGCGGTCAGCCGGGGCTGGTCTTGCGCGGGCTGGTCATTGCCTGCGGTGATGGGGCCATCGAGGTGACGCAGGCGCAAAGGCCGGGCAAGCGGCCCATGGCGGCGGTTGAGTTTTTGCGCGGCTGGAAATTGCCAGACATCTTGTGAGTGCGCCAAATTGGCCCCATATTGGGTTGGGAACAAGGGAGCGGCTGAATGTCCACTGTCATGCTTGTCATTATCGGTGCTGCTGCGGGGTATATCGCCACGCAGGTGATGGATCTGCGCACCAGCATACCGGCAACGATTGCCATCGGCATCGCGGGGGCACTTATCGGCTCTGTCGTGCTGAACATGTTGATCGCCATTACCGGCTGGGCGGCGGGATTTCTGGGCGCGGTGCTGGGGGCCATGGCGCTGATCTGGCTCTGGCGCAGATACGCCCCGGATAATGAGGAATAGACCCTAACCTGCACGTCTAAGCGTTGTCGGTGTCTGGTTTGAACGGTTTCATGCCCGCGCGCGCCAGTTGATCGGCGCGTTCGTTTTCGCGGTGACCGGCATGGCCTTTGACCCACTCCCAGCTGACTTTGTGCCGCGACGCGGCTTCGTCCAGCGCTTGCCAAAGATCGGCGTTCTTGACCGGCTTTTTGCCTGCCGTGCGCCAGCCGTTGGTTTTCCAGGTGCTGATCCATTTTGTCAGGCCGTCTTTGACATAGGCGCTGTCGGTAACCATTGTGATATCGCTGGGCTTGTCGAGTGCGACCAGCGCATTGATCGCCGCCAAAAGCTCCATCCGGTTATTGGTGGTGTGGGCCTCGCCGCCCTTTAATGTGCGTTCCTTGACCACGTTGGCACCACTGCGTGCCACAAGCAACACGCCCCAGCCGCCTGGTCCGGGATTGCCCGAACAGGCGCCGTCTGTGTAGGCAAAGAGCTCAGGCACGCGCGCTTATCACCAGATACGGATCGTCGTTTCCTTCAAGGCCCACCGAACTGTCGGTTTCGGTGGCGGTGATGGCAAACCCGGCATTTTCCAGCAGATCAGCCAGTTCGATCTTGCCGTAGTAACTGTAAAGCCGCCCAAAACTGTCGCGCCGCTCGCCGCTGCCGAGCTTCATTGCAATCACAAATAACCCATTCTGTTTCAATGCTTTGTGAACCGCCGCAAGATGGCGCGGCAGGTCGGTGCGCGCCGCATGGAGCAGGCTGAAACTTGCCCAGATGCCATCATAACGCGCGATCGCATCGAGGCTGTCAAAACTTGCCTGAACCGCCTCAACGCCAGGCTGCGCGGCAGCAATCGCGACCATCGCGGGCGAACCATCCATGGCGGTGACCATCAGCCCCGCCGCCGCCATTTTCGCCGCGTCCTGGCCCGGTCCGGCGCCCAGATCAAGCACCCGGGCACCCTCAGGAAGCGCCTTGATGAATGCCCTAAGCATGAGCGGCTCGTCACCGTCGACCAAATCACAGTAGCGCCGCGCCTGATCGTCGTAAGCCGCCAGCGTGCGCGCGTCGCCGCTCATGCGCTCTGCCGCAACACACGCGGCACTTTGAAAGCGACATTCTCGGTCGCGGTTTCTACTTTTTGCACGTCTATCTCGTAGCGCTCGGCGAATGCGCTGATCACCTCATCGACCAGAACCTCCGGCGCGCTTGCGCCAGCGGTGATGCCGATCGCCTTAGCGCCCTCCAGCGCCCGCCAATCGATGTCGCCGGCGCGCTGAACCAGTTGCGCGTGCTGGCAACCGGCGTTTTGCCCGACCTCGACCAGGCGTTGTGAGTTCGACGAATTCGGCGCGCCAATGACCACCAGCGCGTCGATCACCGGTGCCATGGCCTTGACCGCCTCCTGGCGGTTTGTGGTGGCATAGCAGATGTCTTCTTTATGCGGCCCCGTAATTGTGGGAAAGCGGGCTTTGAGTGCCGCGACAATTTCGGCGGTGTCATCGACCGAAAGGGTGGTCTGGGTGATATAGGCCAGCTTGTCAGGATTGCGCACCGCAAGCTCGGCCACATCGCCCACCGATTCGACCAACAGCACCTCACCATCCGGCAATTGGCCCATTGTGCCCACCGTTTCGGGATGGCCGGCATGACCGATCATGATCATCTGCAATCCGTTGGTGCTGTGTCGTTCGGCCTCGATGTGGACTTTGCTGACCAACGGGCAGGTGGCATCGACATAGATCATCTGGCGCCGGGCGGCTTCGGCGGGCACGGATTTGGGAACGCCATGGGCGGAAAAAACCACCGGCCGGTCATCCGGGCAATCGTCGAGTTCCTCGACAAAAACCGCGCCTTTAGCGCGCAACCCGTCAACAACAAATCTGTTATGAACGATCTCGTGGCGCACATAGACCGGCGCGCCCCATTTCTGCAGGGCCATTTCGACGATCTTGATCGCCCGGTCCACACCGGCGCAAAACCCGCGCGGCGCAGCGAGATAGAGATGCAAAGGAGGTTTTTCCATTAGGTCACCGACTCATTAGATCGCAACCAGATACGCAGTGATGCGAGTTGAACGGAAGCAAGGAAGTTATCGTCCCGTTTATCGTATCGCGTGGCGATGGCTCGGAAGTGTTTGAGTTTATTGAAGAACCTCTCCACATGATTTCGCTCTTTATAAAGCTTTGGGCAAAACTCCGGCAACCGGACCCGGTTCGGCATCAACCGGATATTTCCCCACGCGCCCTGCGCAGCAAGGGTTTCGCGCAACCCATCACTATCGTAGGCGCGGTCGGCCAGCAGAACCTGGCCCTGGCCCAGCGTCTCAAACATGTCCGCCGCAGAACGTCCGTCATGGCCCCCGCCTTCGGTAAGCTTCAGCCGGATCGGGCGACCAACAGCATCGACCAGTGCGTGAATCTTCGTGGTTAATCCGCCGCGCGAACGGCCCATGCTACGGGATCGGGTGGCCTTTTTGACCATTAGCGGCGTGCTGATGGACGCGAATGGATGAGCTGTCGATCATCTGGATATCCCCCTGATAAGCCTTTGATACTTCATCCAAAAGCATCGTCCAGATACCTGCCCTCCGCCACCGGTTGAAGCGGTTCACACAGGTCGTATGCGGCCCGTAGCGTGCCGGAATATCCGCCCATGGCGCACCCGTGCGAAGCCGCCAGAATATCCCGTTCAAAACCCGCCGGTCATCCACCCGTGGAACCCCGCGCGACTTTTGAGGGAGAAGCGGCTGGATCACCGACCACTCGAAATCCGTCAAATCAAAACGTGCCATAACCGCCTCCATGCTTTTGGAGAACTGAATCACAACGTTGATACTTTCGGAATCCCCTTAATGGGTATGTGACCTAAAGCGCACAGGTCTGTGAAGTCTTCGCGCTCACCTAGCGCGAACCGCTGCTTTTGGCCATAGGCGGCCTTGACCTTCCAGCAGGTGGATGCCTTAGACGGCCCGGAACTCGATCAGGTTGGAGTGAGGAATGAAGTATTTCGGGATTGGTGCGATTGCGGTCGTCGCTGGCGCCGTCGCCGTTTGGAGTTCCGGCACAATCAAAGCTGCCGGTCTGCTGCCCTATGACAATCCCGCGTCGGTTGAAGCGGGTCAAAAAGTCTATGAAGAATTTTGCGCCGCGTGCCACGGAGCCGACCTGAGCGGGCAAGAGAACTGGCGCGTCCCACTGGACAATGGCCGCTTTCCGGCCCCGCCGCATGACGAAACCGGTCATACATGGCATCACCCCGATACGCAGCTCTTTGTGATAACTGAAAGTGGCGTAGAGGCTCTGGTCGGCGGCACTTACAAATCCGATATGGCCGGCTTTGGCGAGATATTGACGGACGATCAGATTATCGAGGTTCTGGCCTATATCAAAAGCACGTGGCCCGCACAGATCATCCGGCGGCATAACCAGATCAACGAACAAGCGGGCGTTGGGCAGTAAGAAACCCGGATTTGAGCGACCGATGCGTTACGGCTGCTGCGGCCGGAATGCCGGCGCGCAATGCGGGATCAATCGTCACCCTCGGCAAGCGCATCTTCCGGCTCGACCTCACGCGGCTCGCGCGGGGGACGCCCGATCACATCCTTCATCTCGTCAAGCTCGATGAAATTGTCAGCCTGACGGCGCAATTCATCTGCGATCATCGGCGGATGACTGCGGATCGTCGAGACGACCGATACGCGAACGCCCTTGCGCTGCACCCTTTCCACCAGCGGCCGGAAATCGCCGTCGCCTGAGAACAACACAATGTGATCGACATGCGGGGCCAGCTCCATCGCATCGACGCACAGCTCGATGTCCATATTGCCCTTGACCTTTCGGCGGCCCTGGCTGTCGATATATTCCTTGGCCGGTTTGGTGACCATGGAAAAGCCGTTGTAATGCAGCCAATCGACCAGCGGGCGGATCGGCGAATAGTCGTCATTTTCCAGAAGCGCAGTGTAATAAAATGCGCGCAGCATCTTGCCACGGCGCATGAATTCCTGGCGCAGGAGCTTGTAATCAATATCAAAGCCCAGCGATTTGGCGGCTGCGTATAAATTCGAGCCGTCAATGAACAGCGCGAGCCGTTCGTCTCGATAAAACATTCCTGTTCCTTCCTTGGCTGCCTTGCCAATTTAATCGGTGCGAGTGGGTCGTCAAAAATGGCACTGGCAAAGCCCTAGTCAAAATATGCATAAATGCGCAGCGGGCAAGGATCAGTCTCAAGAATTTCGGAAAACTGCCCAAAAAGATAGCGTCATGATTGCACTTCTAGCATTGGGCGGAAATATACCGTCACCCGCCGGACCGCCGCGCGAAACAGTGCTGGCCGCTTTGGCGGCTTTGGTCGACAAAGGCGTGACAATCCGCGCCGCCAGCGCGCTCTATCAGACACCGTGTTTCCCGGCGGGCGCGGGGCCGGATTTCGTCAATTCCGCTGCCGAGGTTTCGTTTGACGGGCCGATCACTGCGCTGGCCGAGCTTGCGCGCGATGTCGAAACACAGTTTGGGCGCACCCGCCGCGCCCGCTGGTCGGCGCGCACATTGGATATCGACATACTTGCCGCCGGACAGGTGGTGCTGCCCGATCGCGCGACTGTCCAGCGCTGGATTGACCTGCCGCCCGATGCACAAGCGACCAGGGCACCCAATGAATTGCTGGTGCCGCATCCCCGTCTTCAGGATCGTGCCTTTGTGTTGATCCCGTTGATGGATATTGCGCCGGACTGGCGGCACCCGATTTTGGGCCGCACCGTCCGCGAAATGGCCGCTGGGCTGCCAGATGGTGAAACCGCTGCGATCACGCCGTTGGACGCAACGCACCAAGGCAATTGACCGCTTGTCAAGCGTCGCCGCAGCGCCTAAATAGACGCCTCGACTTTTCCATATCTGGATTGGAGCGCCCATATGGCCCGCGTTACCGTTGAAGATTGCGTTGACAAGGTTCCCAACCGGTTTGAGCTGGTGATGCTCGCCGCGCATCGGGCGCGCGAAATCGCTGCCGGGTCGCCGATCACCGTAGACCGTGACAACGACAAGAACCCGGTGGTGAGCCTGCGCGAGATTGCCGATGAAACCCAAGGCACCGAAGACCTGCGCGAGCGGATGATCGAAAGCAACCAGACCCAGATCGAGGTGGACGAGCCCGAAGAAGACGCCATGGCGCTGCTGATGGGGGCCGAGCAGGACAAACCAGCCGAAGACGATATGTCCGAGGAAAACCTGCTGCGCGCGCTTATGGAAGCGCAAGGCGAAGCATAGGGGCGCTCGCCCGTTAGGTGCGGACCGAATGATCGAAGCCCAAGACCTGATCACGCTGGTTCGCAACTATAATCCCAAAACCGACGACAAGCTGATCAACCGCGCCTATGATTACGGGCGCAAAATGCACGACGGCCAGTTCCGCCATTCCGGCGAGCCCTATTTTTCCCATCCCGCCGAAGTTGCCGCCATCCTGACTGAACAACGGCTCGACGATGCCACCATCGTCACCGCTTTGTTGCATGACACGATCGAAGACACCAAATCGACCTACGGCGAGATTGAAGCCCGGTTCAACACCGAGATTGCCGAACTGGTCGATGGTGTCACCAAGCTGACCAACCTGCAGCTATCTTCGACCGAGACCAAGCAGGCGGAAAACTTTCGCAAGCTCTTTATCGCCATGTCACGCGACCTGCGGGTGATCCTGGTTAAGCTCGCCGACCGGCTGCACAATATGCGCACGATCAAATCGCTGGGCCACGAAAAGCAGATCCAAAAAGCCCGCGAGACAATGGACATTTTCGCGCCGCTTGCCGGCCGGATGGGCATGCACTTTATGCGCGAAGAGTTAGAGGATCTGGCCTTCAAGGTCTCCAATCCTGAAGGCCGTAACTCGATCATGCGCCGCTTTCTGACCCTGCAGCGCGACACCGGCGATGTCATTCACAAGATCACCCATGACATGCAGACCGAACTGGACAAGGCCGGAATTGACGCCGATGTTTTCGGGCGCGCCAAGAAACCCTATTCGATCTGGCGCAAGATGCAGGAAAAAGACCTGGCCTTTTCGCGCCTGTCCGACATCTACGGCTTTCGCATCATCACCCAGTCCGAGGCCGATTGTTACCGCACCCTGGGTGCCATCCATCAACGCTGGCGCGCGGTTCCGGGCCGCTTCAAGGATTACATTAGCCAGCCCAAATCCAACGGCTATCGCTCTATTCACACCACGGTTTCGGGCCGCGACGGCAAGCGTGTCGAGGTGCAGATCAGAACCCGGCAAATGCACGAGGTTGCCGAAACCGGCGTTGCCGCGCATTGGTCGTACCGCGACGGTGTGCGCGCTGAAAACCCGTTTGCCGTGGACCCCGTCGAATGGGTCGCGGCGCTGACGGAGCGGTTTGAAAGCGCCGAGGATCACGACGAATTCCTCGAACACGTCAAGTTAGAAATGTATTCTGACCAAGTCTTCTGTTTCTCGCCCAAAGGCGATGTCGTCAAACTGCCGCGCGGTGCGACGCCGCTGGATTTCGCTTATGCCATTCACACGCGCATCGGCGATCGCTGTGTCGGGGCGCGCATTGATGGTATCCGCGTGCCGCTTTGGACGCGGCTGAAAAACGGCCAGTCGGTCGAAGTCATGACGGCCGAGGGCCAGCGCCCGCAATCGACATGGATCGATATCGCCGTTACCGGGCGCGCCAAGGCCGCAATCCGCCGCTCATTGCGCGATGAAGATCGCGAACGCTTCATCCGGCTTGGCCGCGAACTGGCGCGTGTCGCGTTTGAACATGTCGGCAAACGGCCGACCGACAAGGCTTTGGGCACGGCCGCGAAACTGTTCAACTTCAAAGATCACCACGAGCTGTTGGCGCGCCTTGGCTCGGCGGAACTGTCGGCGCGCGAGGTGTTGCAGGCGCTTTACCCCGAGCTGGCCGATAAGGGCGACGAGATTGACATACAGCGCGCGATCGTCGGCCTTGGCCCGGATCAGACGTTCAAACGCGCCGCCTGCTGTCAGCCGGTGCCAGGTGAACGCATCGTCGGCATCACCTATCGCGGCCGCGGCGTCATAATTCACGCCATTGACTGCGAAGCGCTTGCCGAACTTGAAGGCGAGACACACCGTTGGGTCGATCTGCAATGGCATTCGGGTCAGCACCCTGCGGCCAATACGATCAGCCTGGATGTGACCATCCGCAACGATGCCGGCGTTCTGGGCCGCATCTGCACCTTGATCGGCGAGCAGAAGGCCAATATCTCGGACCTGCACTTTCTTGACAGAAAGCCGGACTTCTTTCGTCTGATTGTTGACGTAGATTTACGGGATGTAGAACATCTGTATGCTGTGCTGCTGGCGCTGGAGGCCGAAAGCGACGTCGCTTCGCTCCAGCGCTACCGCGATCTTGGGCGCAAGCCTTGAATGAAAGGTTTAGTACGGGGTGTTCAAACGGCGCAACCCAAAGACCTATTTGCGCTGGTTCGCCGATGCGATTTATCCGCGCGGCGGCTGGTCGCGCGCCAGCACCTATGTGCTCTACCGCCTTCGCCGCCTGCCCGATCCGCCGCACCGGATCGCGCGTGGAATAGCCGTCGGCGTTTTCATCTGCTTCACGCCGTTTTACGGTCTGCATTTCCTGCTGGGTGCCGGGATCGCCTTTCTGATGCAGGGCAACGTCGTCGCAGCGCTGTTGGCGACGTTTTTCGGCAATCCGATCACCTTTCCGTTCATTGCGGCCATCGCCCTGGAACTTGGCGGCGCGATGCTGGGCATGGAACATACGCTGTCTATCCCAGAAGTGTTTGAATCATTTCGTATGGCCTCGGTGCAGATCTGGGCAAATTTCGCGGCGATATTCACCGCAGAAGTTGCGCAATGGGATCAGCTTCTCCGGTTCTTCGCGACAGTCTTTTGGCCCTATTTTGTGGGCGGTCTGGTGCCCGGCGTTTTTGCCGGTGTTGCTGCCTACATGCTGGCGCGCCCCACTGTTGCGGCCTATCAGAAAGCCCGGATAAAACGTCTGAAACGCCGCTATCGGAAAAGGCGCACGGCGGGTCTCAAGAAGGCTGACAGGCCGGGCCATCCGTGATAGATGCACAGTTAGGTCACATATACTGACATAATTAAGGTAACGGGCATGGTTTCCGGAGCATCTCATCATATTCGTCTTGGCGTGAATATCGACCATGTGGCGACGGTGCGAAACGCGCGCGGCGGCGGCTATCCCGACCCGCTGCGCGCTGCCCGGATAGCCCAGGAGGCCGGCGCTGACGGTATCACCGCGCATCTGCGCGAGGACCGGCGCCATATATCCGATGCCGATATCGAGGGCCTGATGGACATCCTGTCGATCCCGCTGAATTTCGAAATGGCCGCGACGCCCGAGATGCAGGCGATAGCGCTCAGGCACAAACCTCATGCTGTCTGTATCGTTCCGGAAAAGCGTGAAGAGCTGACCACCGAAGGCGGGCTAGAGGTCGCGCGTCAGGAAAACCACCTGGCCCATTTCATCGCGCCCCTGCGCGAAGCCGGTTGCCGGGTGTCCATATTCATCGCTGCCTATCGGGCACAGGTCGAGGCGGCCAACCGTATCGGCGCTCAGGTGATCGAGCTGCATGCCGGCGCCTATTGCGACACGCATGCCGAAGGCCGGTTTGCCGACCGCGACGCAGAGCTGGGGCGTCTGCGCGATATGGCGAGGCTCGGCGACGAACTGGGGCTGGAGGTTCACGCCGGCCATGGCCTGACCTATGAAACCGTGCAGCCGGTTGCGGCGTTGCCCGAAGTACGCGAATTGAACATCGGGCATTTTCTGATCGGCGAGGCGATCTTTCGCGGGCTGACGCCCGCGATCGCTGAAATGCGGCGTCTGATGAGCGAGGCCCGCGAGCAAGCAATTTCTGGGGCCGTCTAAGGGCCGAATTTGAAATTTCTGCGAATAATTTCACCGCAAATTCCTTGCGAAAGAATTGGCCCCCGCCGCATGGTATGATTGGCAGGCGGGTAATGTGTTTATTATCAAATGGTTAACCAGAAACTTTCCAGGACTCGCGCCGATTTTCCGCCCGATATCAGCGCGTTGACGAATAATGTTTCGCGCGCGAAACATCCCGGTATTCTGAACTCTATTTAGCCGTCCCGACAGGCGGCGATTAATACCAACGGCCCTAGTCGTTGACCGTTTTGGCCCATTGTCTGGTAGAGATTGACGTGATTGCGGTTTTGTCGTTTGCAAAGAAGTTCCATGCTTCGCAACACCTGTCGACGATCTGCTCATAATTGTCGAAGACGGATATGGCGAGCTTGTTGGCACGCAGATAAGCCCACACATTTTCCATCGGGTTGAGTTCAGGGGAATAGGGCGGGAGTTTGAGCAGGGTGATGTTGTCGGGTACCTCCAGCTCTGCCGAACCGTGCCAGCCAGCGCCATCCAGAATGAGAAGGGCATGTGCGCCCGATGCGACGGTTTTAGCGATCTCGGCGAGATGCGCGCTCATGGCCTGTGTGTCGGCATGTGGCATGATCAGAGCGGCCGCTTCAGCCCGTTCCGGGCAGACGGCACCGAAAATGTAGCTCCAGATATAGCGGGTGTCGCGCGGGGCACGGGGGCGTGTTCCACGCTCGGCCCAGATACGGGTGAGCGTGCCCTGCTGGCCAACCCGCGCTTCATCCTGAAACCATATCTCCAGGGGCTTGCTGCGGGCTGTTTCCGGCAAGGCTGCTTCTACCTCTGCGGCGAAGTTTTTTTAAAAGCCTCCTGTGCATCCGGGTCGGATTTCGGATGCTGCGGGCGCACCGACAGACGCCGAAAGCCCAGGCTTGCCAATTGTTTGCCAACAGTTCGCTCATGCATGGTGACGCCGAAGCGCTCTTCGATCTTGCGTTTCAGATCAATGCGCCGCCAGCGCACAACCCCATCGGTTTCGGGGTCGGGACCCGCCCGAACCATTTCCGCCAACTCCTCCTTCTGTGCCGCGCTCAGCAGACAGGGTGGATCCGGCGGGCGACGGTTGAACAGGCCCGACACGCCCTCCGCATTGTAACGGTGGGCCCAATCCCGCAGCGTCTGCCGATCCATGCCGCAGTTTTCTGCCGCCGTCTTGCGGTCAACCCCATCCAGAACCAGGGCAATCGCCAACATCCGTCGCGCCGCTTTCCCATCCCGGCACCGCGCCGCTTCCTGGCGAAGCTCGCCTGCGGACTTGTCTTTGCGCGTAATCCTTACTGCCATCAAAGCCTCCCTTGCCTTGATGCCACTGAATCAGATCACGCCGCTCGTGGGAATCCCCTTGAGTCAAATCTGGGGGCCGTTGGTATAAGTGTCGTCTTCCACGACCGCCCATGGGCCGCTGATCGCGCCTGAGACATCTTCAAAGACCGTGGCAACCTCGTCGCCCGCGCGCTGCCAGAATCCTTGTGGTACATAGGGGTCGACCGCGTTTTCGCACCAGCCGATCGGCTTGACGATGTCGGCCGTATCACCGGCATAACCGGGGATGCGCGGCGCGAAACTGGCACGACAGCCTTCGGTCTCGGTTGAGCGCGCCGCAATCGCCACCCCGTATTCAAAGGTGACAATCACAAAGGCCGTTGGATCGCCGTTGAGCGAGCGATAGATATATTCCACCCGCCCGCCATCGCGCACCTTTTGCAGCGGATTGCCCCAGCGGGTGACAAATTGCGTCTCGGTCGTGTCGCCGATGGAAATGCTGTCCAGCATCGCCAGCCGCGTGACCATCGTATGCGCGACGCGGGTGTCATAGGCCAGCCCGCCACAGCCGGTCAGCACCATAGCCAACATGGGGATCGCCAAAACGCGCATGGCCTATGATTACGCCATCGTGGTGACCATATTTCCTTAGAGTCCGTCCGGAGACTTTATGTAGGATTACAGAGTTTTCGGAGCATGAGTCGAATGGACGCGAGCTTGATGAAGGCGAGCGCGTTGCGGTTGAGGTTCTCCCAGTCCTTGGCCAGTCGGCGGCAGCGGTTGAGCCAGGCGATGGTGCGTTCGACCACCCAACGCCTGGGCTGGACGACGAAGCCCTTCACCCGATCGGATCGCTTGACGATCTCGGTCTCGAGATCGGGCAGGATGCCGGCCAGGGCGCGGTGAAAGACCGGCCCCTGATAGGCGCTGTCGGCGAACAATTTCCCGAGAAAGGGAAACAGACCGAACAAGGTCGCCAGCAGCGCGAGACCGCCGTCGCGATCCTGAACGTCGGCGGCGGTGACGATGCCGTGCAGCAGCAAGCCTTGCGTATCGACCAGAACATGCCGCTTCTTGCCCTTGATCAACTTGCCGGCATCGAAGCCGTGGCTGTCGATGCGAGCCCCCCTTTTTCAGCGCTTTTCACACTCTGACTGTCGATGATGCAGGCCGTGGGGCTGGCTTCGCGCGCGGCTTTCTCGCGGCACTTGAGGTAGAGCGCATGATGGATGCGATCCAGCGTGCCGTCCCAGTTCCACAGGCCGAGGTAATCATGCACGGTGCTTCTGGGCGGCAAATCCTTGGGCAGCGCGCGCCACTGGCAGCCGGTGCTCAGAATGTACATCACGCCGTTGATCACCTCGCGGATAGCGACGCGCCGTTTGCCGCCGCCGGGCTTGCCCGGCGGGATCAGCGGCTCGATATGCGCCCATTCCGCATCGGTCAGGTCGCTCGGATAACGCAGTTTGTCGCGGTTGTAGCGCGGGCGGTTGTCGGCAGTCCACATGGGGCACCTCAAGAGCAAATTCACCACCCCAGAGAATCACAGCTGATTCAGCTCTTCAAGAGGGGGCACCGGATAACCGATTCATCCGACTCATAAAGTCCCCGGACGGACACTGAGCGGCGCTTGCAATCTCACCAGTGCCGCAGCAGACAGGCCCGATCATAAGGGAGACGCGCGTGATCCTTGGGCTCGGAACCGACCTTTGCAATATTGACCGGATACAAGCCACGCTTGACCGTTTCGGCGACCGGTTTCGCCACCGGGTTTTTACTGAGGTCGAACAGCGCAAATCCGAGCGCCGCCGCGACACTGCCGGAACCTACGCCAAAAGATGGGCCGCCAAGGAGGCGTGTTCCAAAGCGCTTGGCACCGGCCTGCGCATGGGCATCGCCTGGAAGGACATGTCGGTCAGCAATCTGCGCAGTGGTCAACCGCAAATGCATGTCACCGGCTGGGCGGCAGACAGGCTGGCGGCGATGACGCCCGAAGGGCATCGCGCGGTCATTCACGTGACGCTGACAGACGATCATCCGTGGGCACAAGCCGTTGTGTTGATCGAAGCGCTGCCCATCGCTTGACACCGGGCGGTCCGCGAACCATGTAGCGCGCGACCAAAATCAAAAGGCAGCCCCGAATGGAAACCCGCACAACCGCGATCAGCAGTATCGCAGAAACGCTCAGAACGGTTTTTTGGGCGCTGGTGATCGCGGGCCTGTTCCGGACATTCCTGTTTCAGCCGTTCTGGATCCCGTCGAGCTCGATGAAAGACACGTTACTGATCGGAGATTTTCTGTTCGTCAACAAAATGGCTTATGGCTATTCGGCATATTCCTGCCCGTTTTTCAGATGCCCGATCTCGGGGCGCATCCTGGGCAACGAACCCGAACGCGGCGACATCGTAGTGTTTCGCCATCCGGTCAATGGCGAAGACTTCATCAAACGCCTGGTCGGCCTGCCGGGCGACCGGTTGCAGGTCACCGGCGGCGTCTTGATGATCAACGGCCAGGCGGCGTTTCAGCAGAGCGACGGTATTTACACCGAAACCTACGACCGCCAGGGCCCGATGGGCGGCTTCCCGCAATGCTCAAATGTCGGGGTCGGCATTGGTGCCGATTGCGTCAAGGAAAAGTTTGTCGAAACCTTGCCCGGCGGCGTGGCCCATTCGATCCTGAATATCCGCCGCTCGCCGCTGGATGACACGCCGATTTACACGGTCCCAGAGGGCAATTATTTCTTCATGGGCGACAACCGCGACAATTCAACCGACAGCCGCGTGCCGCAGGCCGCGTTGGGGATCGGATATGTGCCTTACGCGAACCTGATCGGGCGCGCCGACCGGGTAATATTCTCCTCCGCCGGGCGCTCTATGCTCTACTTCTGGACCTGGCGCGCTAACCGGTTCTTCGTGGGGCTGGATTGATACTGTCGCAGGATCTTGGCCGGCTTCAGGACCGACTGGGCCACGTATTTGCGCGCCCGCAGTTGTTGATCGAGGCGCTGACCCATCCGTCGCTGGGCGATGCCGCCCGGCCCGACAATCAGCGCCTGGAATTTCTGGGTGACCGGGTGCTCGGGCTGGTGATAGCCGAGGCGCTGTCGCGCGCCGACCCTGATGCCTCCGAGGGTTTGCTGGCGCCGCGTTTCAACGCGCTGGTGCGCAAGGAAACCTGTGCCGAGGTTGCCCAAGAGATTGCCCTTGGCGACGTGCTCAGGCTGGGGCGTTCAGAAATGCTGTCGGGCGGGCAGCGCAAGCAGGCGCTTTTGGCCGACGCGATCGAGGCGGTGATCGCGGCGGTCTATCTGGACGCCGGATTTGAGGCGGCGCGCGACGCGGTCATCCGGCTCTGGGGCGGCCGGATAAATTTGGTCGAAGACGACGCCCGCGATCCCAAAACCGCCCTGCAGGAATGGGCGCAGGCCAAGGGGCTGGGATTGCCGGATTATTGTGAGATCGGCCGCGAGGGCCCCGATCACGCGCCGATCTTTCATGTCAGCGTATCCATACCCACCGGACAGATCGCCGACGCTAGAGCCGCCACCAAACGCAAGGCCGAACAGGCGGCGGCGCACAGCCTGCTGTCACAGCTGGAGGCACCGAATTGAGCGCCACCAAGGCTGGATTTGTCGCCCTGATAGGTGAGCCCAACGCGGGCAAATCGACATTGCTGAACCGCATGGTCGGGGCCAAGGTCTCGATCGTTACTCATAAGGTTCAGACCACCCGCACCCGTATCCGCGGCGTGGCGATCGAGGGTGACACGCAGATCGTCTTTGTTGACACGCCCGGCCTGTTCCGCCCGCGCCGCAGGCTGGACCGCGCGATGGTGGCCGCGGCCTGGAGCGGTGCGGCTGATGCCGATGTGGTGGTGCTGCTGATCGAGGCGCAACGTGGCATAACCGAAGGCGTTCAGAAAATCCTGGACGGTCTGGATGCGCGCACCGCCACTCGGCAAACTGCGCTGGCGATCAACAAGATCGACCGGGTCCAGGCGCCGGTGCTGTTGTCGCTGACCAAGAGCATGAACGAGCGGTTCGATTTCGCCAAAACCTTCATGATCTCGGCTGAAAAAGGCCACGGCGTCGATGATCTGCGCCGCTGGCTGGCTGCAGAGCTGCCCGAAGGCCCGTGGCTTTATCCCAAAGACCAGATTGCCGATCTGCCGATGCGGATGATTGCCGCCGAGATCACCCGCGAAAAGCTGACCCTGCGCCTGCACCAGGAATTGCCCTATCAGCTGACGGTCGAAACCGAGCAATGGCAAGAGCGCAAGGACGGCTCAGCGCGGATTGATCAAGTGATCTATGTCGCGCGCGACGGTCACAAGGGCATCGTTCTGGGCAAAAAAGGCGAGACCATCAAAGCGGTCAGTCAGGCCGCACGGGCCGAGCTGGAGGAATTCCTCGACCGCAGAATACACCTGTTCCTGCAGGTAAAAGTGCGCCCCGGCTGGCTGGAGGAACGCGCGCGGTTTACCGAGATGGGGCTGGAATTCAACGACGGCAATTCATGACCCGCCTGACCGCGAATATCTGGATCTCCGCCTATCTCAGGCGGCTGCAATTGGTCAATATCCCGGCGTTCGTGGTGACAAAAGGCGATGAAACCGCCGGTGCGGTGCTGATCAAGCTCAACACGCTGGACGGCCAGGCAGTCGCTTATCAGCGCTCGTTTGATCTGATGACCGGTGCGCGGCACCTGGGTGATGCTGGCCGATGGCGGCGAGGCCGAGGTAGACGCAGCCCTTGCCCGCCAGCGCGGCTTTGACCCCGATCTCTGGGTGATCGAGGTCGAGGACCGCGCTGGACGGCATTTGCTGGACGAAGATGGATTGTCGGATTATAGGGGGCCTTGTGCGCCCCTTTGGGCCCTGGAAGCCGGGGCCACGCCCAAGTCAGACGCTAATCCAAGCGCCCAAGCCGATCATGAGCGCGCCCAGCAATTTTGACAGTTTCTCGCCGCCGGGCAGGATTTTCTCGATCAGGACGTAAACAGTGATCGCAATAATCCACGCCGCGTTCATCACGCCGACGACGAACAAAAGCCCCATCAGCGCCCAGCAGCAGCCGACACAGAACGTGCCATGACGCCAACCCATGCCCAGCGCGCCTGACGCGCCTTCACGCCATTGGGTCATGAGGAAACTCATCGGCGTGCTGCACTGCGCAGGCAGGATTGTTTTAGCGGGCTGAACTGATAAAGCCCCGCGATCACCAGAATACCACCGGCCAGCGGCGCCGTGGCCTGCATCATCATCGGTGACATGAGAGCGAGATTTGTCAGCCCGGCCTGCAACCCGGCTGCCGCCAGGCTGAAACCGGCCCAGGCCAATACGTACCCGCCTGAGAACATGAAAACCGGCAATCTGCCGGCACCCTTTTCGCGGTCGGCCGCCTGCATGAGCGCATAGGCCAGGATCATCGGCGCGGCCGTCGGCAGCATCATCGCCGCCATCATCACCGCCCACATCAGAAACAGCCCAAACAGCTGCATCGGAGCGAGCATCTGCGGCGACATCATCGCCGAACGCATGCGGGGAATCGAGGTCATGTCACCAATCATGATCGCCAGATATATCCAGCAGCCCAAGGCGATAGCCACCGGGCTGCCGAGCAGCAGAGCAAGACGCGCGGGTGTCATTTGCCCTGCTGCGGTGCGCGTTGTGTCCGCGGATACGCTCACTGTTCGCTCTGATAGGCGAAGGGCGAGAATATAGCGGTCTTTTCAGACAGGTTCCACGCCATGCCGTGATCGGAATAGGACAATTTGTTGGACTTTGCCGCAGTGGCCGGAAATCCCGGTGCGATACACAGCGGATGCCCGGTTATCGTCACCGGCCCGTCGCCTTGGCCGGCCATTTGCTCGATCTCGACATCGGCGATGTCCGGGATATTCAGCGCGCGTTTGCCGTTGGTCCCGGTAAATTTGATCGGGACCGACCGCACACCAACGATCTCGCCGATATGCGTTGCCAGCCGCGCCGGATGACCGCCGCCCTGGCCGCCGAATATTTGCATCAGGCTGGCATTCTGAGCCTCGTCCGCGCGTTCATCGACATAGACGGCGACGTTCCACGGGGTCGTTGCCATGTGGCCGGCGGAATGAACGGCAAGCGCAACATTGAGATCCGAGAGCGACACGCCCTCGTCGGCGCCGTCCTCGATGTGCCAGCCGACAAGTGCGGTGCATTCATCCTCGGACGGCGGGCTCAGGAACATACAGGGGCAGGCGACGTCGCAGTTGCAGCTTTCGAAATACGTTCCTTTGAGTGTCCAGGTCATTGGTGTCTTCCTTTTCTTTTTGTTGACTACCGCGCTCCAGGCTAGGCCGTGCCGGACATCGTTGCTTGAAGAAGGCATTGAGATTACGCTGAGATTGTCTCGTTTTTCTGTCAGGGGATGATTGGCGCTTCATGATCTTCCGGTTCGGTGTCTTTGATCTTGATCCCGCTGGCCGGCCGGTCGCCATCGAGCCCCAGGTTTTCAATCTGCTTTTGTATCTCGTCGAAAATCGCGAAAGGGTCGTGACCAGGGACGATCTGATCGCCGCAGTCTGGGATGGCCGTGCGGTGTCGGATACCACACTCAGCAGCCGGATATTTGCCCTCAGGCGGGTCCTGGGCGATACCGGCGAGGCCCAAAACGTGATCCGTACCGTGCCCCGGCGGGGTTTCAGGTTTGTTGCCGAGGTTACGTCCGATCCCGAAGTTGCGGAAACCCATGACACCGCTGCAGGGAACCCCGATCCGGTATCGGACGCGGCGCAGGCATCAGACAAATCTCAGCCGCCCGCGACGCCAGCAATTGCATTACCATCCGCGCATGGCCCGGTGACACTCATGCCCACTTTGGTGGTCCTGCCATTCGCGATCGCAAGCGAAGGATTGGATGACTACTTTTGCGATGGGCTGACCGAAGATGTCATTTCCAATCTGACCCATTTCAGCGAGCTGCGGGTGATCGCCAGCGCCTCATCCTTTTACTTCAGGGCCCGCGACATTCCGTTGCCGGAAATCGCCGAAAGACTCGGGGCGGATTATGTCGTTGACGGTAGCGTGCGCCGCGAAGGCGACCGGCTGCGCGTTGCAGTCCAGTTGATCGAAGCTGCGTCCGGCGTATCGCTTTGGGCGGACCGCTATGACCGGAAACTGGAAGACATCTTTGCGGTTCAGGACGCGATGACGCATATGATCGTGGCGTCTTTAGGCGTGAAAATGCAGGATGCCGCGTTGTCGCGCGCGCTCAGGAAGAGCTCGTCCGAGCTGGATGCCTATGATCACCTGTTGCGGGCGCGGCGCTATACTGCCACGCTGCACGAAGAGATGCACGCAGAGGCGCGCGACCTGCTTGAACAGGCGATCGAACTGGACCCGAATTATGCCGAAGCTCATGCGCTGTTGGCCAATGTCTATCTTGCCGAGCACCGCTTCGGCGCGAACCCGCTCCCGAACCCAATCGGGCGGGCATTGAAAATGGCGCTGAGGGCCACCCAGCTGGATCCGCAAAGCGCTTATGCCCATTGCTGGCTGGGGATCGTGCATTTTTTTCAAAAGGACAACGGAAAGTTCAAGGCCGAAATGGAGCGCGCGCTTGGCCTCAACCCAAACGACCCCGAAATACTTGCCGAAGCCGGCCATTACTATTCGTTCCTCGGCGATTTTGAACGTGGCAATGATCTGTCTGACCGCGCCAAACGTCTTAACCCAATGCATCCGGGCTGGTTTCATTTCAGTTCCGCAGTGCAGAATTATCATGAGTGCAGATATGAAGAGGTGCTGGTCGACGTACAGCGTATTAGTATGCCGAACTTTTACTGGACCCATCTTCTGAACGCCGCCGCATTTGGGCAGCTTGAGCGCAAAGAGGCCGCCGCTTCGCTGGCAATGATGAAGCAAGTGAAGACCGGGATATCCGCCGAAACAGAAATGCGAAAATGGAATGTCGCGGAAGCTGATTTTGCGCACATCATGGAAGGCTTGCGCAAAGCCGGACACGATGAGTAGGGGCAGCCGCCGTGGAGTGGCGTGATCAGGGGGCGTTATTGTCGGTGCGCCGGCACGGAGAGACCTCGGCGATCATCGAGGTCTTTACCGCCGAACATGGCCGCCACGCGGGCCTTGTCCGTGGTGCCACCAGCCGCAGAATGACGCCGGTTCTGCAGCCCGGCGCGCAGCTAGACCTAACATGGCGCGCGCGGCTGGACGAACATCTCGGCACGTTCACGATTGAGCCGCTCAAGAGCCGCGCAGCGGCGGTCATGGGCGACCGGCTGGCGCTGGCCGGGCTGAACGCCATCACCGCCCTGGCCGGTTTTTGCCTGCCCGAACGCGAGCCGCACCGCCGCCTTTACGCCCGCACGATTGCCCTGCTCGACAGGCTCGGGCCGTCAGAGGGCTGGGTCCACAATTACCTGCTGTGGGAACTGGCGCTTTTGGACGAGATGGGGTTTGGGCTGGACCTGTCTGCCTGCGCGGTCACCGGCGCAAGCGACAATCTGATGTATGTTTCGCCGCGAACCGGCCGCGCCGTCACCCAGGAAGCCGCTGGCGAGTTTGCCGATCGGCTCCTGCCATTGCCTGTCGCGCTGTCCGGTCAGGATGCCGGCAGCCTGGCAGAGATCGCCCAGGGCATGGTGACGACGGGATATTTCCTGGAACAAAAGCTGGCCCCGCAAATGGGCGACCGTCCGCTGCCCAGGGCCCGCCAAAGGCTGCTGGACCTGCTGGAACGTCACTCAGCCAGAATTTAAAAAACCATCTCGGCCCCATCGGGATTGGACAGGATCAGCACGTCACCGGAAACTTCGGCCAAGGTCATCGTGGCAAGCATCGCAAAAAATTCCCGCTCGGCGGGCAGATCGCCGCAGGCCATCCGCGTCGCCCGCATCAGGCCCAACTCAAACCACGGATAAGGCGCGGTCTGGCTGGCGGAGTAGGCATTGCACGGCGCGCGGCCCTCAACACGCCCCGCGCCGGGGAAGGAAATGGTCGCAACCGACCCAAATGGTTCGCCGTCAATACTCTGCAAGCCATAGGCCGACGCAGGATCGGCAAAGCCCGAGATCGTCTCATCGCCCGCGCAGGCAGACAGACCAAGGAATGAGCAGAGTATTGCCAGCCAGTTCATGCCTAAAACCTGAACATTTACGCGCTCGCGGCTCAAGGGCATCAAGATGTTTTCACCACGATGTGAGGCGCATCTACCCCAACAGCCGCCGCGCGATCACAGTCGCCTGAATTTCCGCCGCGCCTTCGAAGATGTTCAGGATACGGGCGTCGCACAGGATGCGGCTGATCTGGTATTCCAGCGCAAAGCCGTTGCCGCCGTGGATTTGCAGGGCGTTGTCGGCGGCGGCCCAAGCGACGCGGGCGCCCAGCAGCTTGGCCATTCCAGCCTCCAGATCGCAACGGCGATCATGGTCTTTTTGCCAGGCCGAGTGATAGGTTAGCTGGCGGGCGATCATGATCTCGACCGCCATCATCGCCAGCTTTCCGGAAACGCGCGGGAAATTGATCAGCGCCTTGGCGAACTGCTTGCGGTCGAGCGCATATTGCAGGCCGGTCTCCAGCGCCGATTGGGCCACTCCGATGGCGCGCGCGGCGGTCTGGATGCGGGCGCTTTCGAAGGTCTGCATGAGCTGCTTGAAGCCCTGGCCCTCGGTCCCGCCCAACAGGTTGTCGGCTTTCACCTTGAAGCCATCGAACCCAAGCTCATATTCTTTCATCCCGCGATAGCCGAGCACCTCGATCTCGGTGCCGCTCATGCCCTCGGTCGGAAACGGATCGGCGTCGGTTCCGGGGTTTTTCTCGGCCAGAAACATCGACAGCCCGCGGTAATCGGCGGTGTCGGGATCGGTGCGCGCCAACAGGGTCATCACATGGGTGCGCGCCGCGTGGGTGATCCAGGTCTTATTGCCGGTCACTTCATAATCGTCACCGGCTTTGACCGCCCGCGTGCGCAAGGCACCAAGATCAGAGCCAGTATTCGGCTCGGTAAAGACGGCAGTTGGAAGCACCTCACCGCTGGCGATTTTGGGCAGCCACTGGGATTTTTGCTCATCAGTGCCACCGCAAAGGATCAGCTCGGCAGCAATCTCTGAGCGCGTGGCCAGCGAGCCAACACCAATATAGCCGCGACTAAGTTCCTCGCTGACGACCACCATCGAGGCTTTGGACAGGCCGAAACCGCCCAGATTTTCCGGGATGGTCAACCCGAATACCCCCATCTCGGCCAGCTCCTGGATGATCTCCATTGGGATGAGTTCGTCCTTGAGGTGCCAATCATGCGCGTTCGGGATCACCCGGTCATCGGCGAAGCGGCGAAACTGGTCGCGGATCATTTCCAGCTCATCGTCGAGCCCGGTTGCGCCAAATGTCGCATGGGCACGATTGTCGACCAGCAATTCGGCCAACCGGGTGCGGGCGGCCTGGGTATTGCCGGATGTCATCAATGTGGCGATGGCCGGAATGTCGAGCAGGGCGCGGTCTTGTGCGCTCAGACCCATATCGGCAAGCCGCGCGATCTCGCCCTGGCTCATCGGGATGCCACCAGCGATCTGGTTGACATATTCGCCAAAGGCGATCTGGTGGATCAGCTGTTCAAGCTCGCCGAAGGTGCCGTGGTTTTGCAACCGCTTGGCCCAGGCCTGCATCTGTGCCAGAGCTTCGACATAGGTGGCCAGCCATGCCAGCGCATGGGCAGCCGATTGATTGGCTTCCAACTTGGCCACCGAAACGCGGGACTCTTCACAGACCCGCGCGCGCATCTTTGCAAGCGCCGCGTCGACAAGCGTTTTCGCCGTGACCGTCGCTTTTTCCGTCAAAGACATCAGATCCGTCAGGATCACTGGTTCGTCGCGCATCAGCGCCCCCGTGTATGGCGCAAGCCAGGCACCCGTCCGACCGGGGCCGCGCCTGAATAGGCATTTTGCATATGCGGCGCAACAAAGGATACATGGCCTTTGTGGCGATTGGTGCTGTCGCACAGGAAATAGCCGATGCATGCCGATTGTTTTTTTGGTAGATATGCGCGGATAGTCCGGGGCGGCAGCGGGTCGGTTGAATGATTGTGGGAATTGCTCAGGAAATCTGGGTATTAGCAGCTTTTGTCGCGGTTCTGGCCGGTGTCGTCAAAGGCGCGGTCGGTTTTGCCATGCCGATGATCATGATTTCCGGCATCAGCTCTTTTGCCGCGCCCGAACTTGCATTGGCGGCTTTGATCATCCCGACCTTGGCGACCAATTTGATGCAGACCCTGCGCGGGGGTGTGGCGCAGGCCCTGGCGGCGATGAAGAAATATCGGGTCTATATCGTAGTCCTGCTGGCGACGATCGCGCTCTCGGCACAGGCGGTTGCGGTCATATCCACCGACGTGCTGTTGTTGTTGGTCGGCATCCCGATCACGCTTATATCCCTGACCCAGCTTTTGGGCTGGCGGCCCCAGATCGCAGCGCGCTCACGGCGTCTGGTTGAGGTTTTCGTCGCGCTTTTTGCTGGCGCTTTGGGTGGTATCGGCGGCGTATGGGGACCGCCCACCACCAGCTATCTGACGGCGATTGGCACACCCAAGGCTGAGCAGATCCGCGTCCAGGGCGTGATTTACGGCGCGGCGGCCATTGTCCTGTTGCTGTCGCACCTGCGTTCGGGGATATTGCACGGCCAGACGCTAACTTTTTCGGCGGTGATGGTCGTTCCTGCGGTCGCGGGCATGATCATGGGCTTCCGGTTGCAGGACGGGCTTGATCAGGCGAAATTCCGGCGAGTCACGCTGATCGTGCTGATCATCGCCGGGCTTAACCTGATCCGGCGCGGGCTGGCCGGCTAGATTTGTCGCCTGATTTGCCTTCTCAGAGCCGATATGTCGCGCCAATTAACAGAAAATCACTACGACCGGCTAAGATGGCGACGGAATCCCCCCGCCCCTGCGTGACACTATCGGGTGGCATCGGAGGCAAAGCATGGCGAAATTCGATCCGGAACTGGCGGAAATTCGGTTTGGCACCGGTCTGAGCCCGGGCGGTGCCCACCCAAGCAGCGCGGATGCGATCATGGCGCGGGTCACCGGCTCTGACACAGCCGCGAGCGACTATCCCATTCCGACCTTTGGTTCGGTTCGCGCCCAGCTTTACGACGACGGCGCGATCGGCAAGGCGGCCCGCAAGGGCAGTGAGCAGGCGCGCCAAGACGCCCAGCATAAGCTGCGCCAGCGGATGCGCACCGAGCAGGGCAACTGGTTTCGCGCCATGCTGCTGCGGCGCGTCACCTCAAAAGACGGATTTCGCGAGCGCCTGACCGCATTCTGGGCCGACCATTTTACCGCCGTGGGCAAGGTCAACATCCTGCGCATGATGAACGCACCTTATGTTGAAGAGGCAATCCGCCCGAATGTAACCGGGCGTTTTGCCGATATGCTGAAAGCCGTTATTCGTCATCCGATGATGCTGGTCTATCTCGACCAGCTGCAATCGGTCGGACCCAACAGCATGGCAGCCAAGCGGCGAAACAGACTGACCGGGCTCAACGAGAATCTGGCCCGCGAGTTGTTGGAACTGCATACGCTCGGCGTTGATGGTCCCTACACGCAGACCGATGTGCGTGAAGTGGCCAATCTGCTGACCGGCCTGTCGTTTGATGAGCAACGGGGCTTTGTGTTTCGCGCACCCATGGCCGAGCCGGGGGCCGAGACGATCCTCGGCAAACGCTATGGCGGCGGGCAGCCCAGCATCGCCGATATCGACGACATGCTTGAGGATCTGGCGCTCCATCCCGCAACTGCCTATCACATCGCGACAAAACTGGCGGTGCATTTCGTCGCCGACCAGCCCGATGCGGGGCTGGTGGATGCGCTACGCGACAGCTATGCGGCGACCGGCGGCAATCTGGCGGCGGTTTACGAAACGCTGCTGGCCCACCCCGCCGCGTGGGACCCTGAACCCGGAAATGTCAAACAGCCGATTGACTTTGTGACCTCGTCGATCCGCGCACTTGGCGTTACCGAAAACCGGCTGAAGGCCGCGCCTGTGCGCCATCTGCACGGCGGGCTTGCCTTGCCGATGGTTATGATGGGTCAGGCTTGGGAAAATCCTCTCGGTCCCGATGGCTGGCCCGAGGATGACGGCGAATGGATCACCCCGCAACGGCTGGCGGCGCGGTTGCAATGGGCGATGATAATTGCCCCGCAGCTTACCCCAGAATTACCCGACCCGCGCGCCTTTGTGCACACCGCACTTGGCGCACGGGCACCCGAAGCTGTGATTTTCGCGGCCACAGCGGCCGAGAGCCGCGAGGTTGGGATCGGGCTGGTCCTTGCTTCATCGGCATTTCAGAGAATGTGACGGAGACGATTATGACATCTACGCTTACACGACGCTCTTTTCTGGCCCGCTCCGCCGTGCTTGGCTGTTCGGCTGCCGCCAGCCCGCTGTTGACGCCGGTGGTTTTCGCCTCAGCCCCCTGGGACAACCGCCTGGTGGTGATCATCCTGCGCGGCGGCATGGACGGGCTGGACGTGGTCCAACCTTACGGCGACCCAGACTTCGCGGGTCTGCGGCGGTCGCTGAAGTTCGACGACGGCGCGGCGCGCGACCTGGACGGGTTCTTTGCGCTCCACCCCGCGCTGGGCGATCTGCACCCGCTCTGGGGTCAGGGCGAGTTGGGATTTGTTCAGGCGGTCTCGACACCCTATCGCGACAAGCGCAGCCATTTCGATGGCCAGGATTTGCTGGAAGCAGGCACGATTGATCTGGCCGGCGTCCGCGACGGCTGGCTGAACCGGATGCTGCAGGCGGTGCCGGGGATCGAGGCCGAAACTGCCTACGCCATCGGGCGCGAAAAGATGCGCCTGCTGGCTGGTCCCGCGCCGGTGGCCGAATGGTCGCCCGAGGCGGTGTTGGCGCTCAGCGAACAGGCGCTGGAACTGGTTCGCCAGGTGATGGCCGACGACCCGCTGATGCACGCTGCGGTGTCCGAGGCGATAGATCTGTCGGGGGCCGAGCAGATTGCCATGACCATGGATGCAGGCGAGATGAACGACCTGATGCAGAACGCCAGTGCGCAGGTCCGCCGTGGCAACGGCCACGTGCGCATCGCCGAATTCGCCGCCGAGAAACTGCGCGCCGACAGCCGGGTGGCGGCGTTTTCGCTGAACGGATGGGGCACGCATGCCAATCAAGCGCAGACGCTCGGCGGGCCATTGGGGCAACTAGCGCAAGCGATCCTGGCGCTGAAATCAGGCCTCGGCCCGGTCTGGGACAAGACCGCGGTGATTGCGATGACCGAATTTGGCCGAACCGCCCGCGAAAACGGCACGCGCAGAACCGATCACGGCACGGCGGGCGTCGCCGTGCTGGCAGGCGGCGCGATCCGGGGTGGCCGTGTGTTTGGCAACTGGCCGGGGCTGGCCGAGGCGGACCTCTATCAGGGCCGCGATCTGATGCCCACCGCCGATGTGCGCGCGGTTGCAGGCTGGATGATGCGCGGGCACTTTGGGCTGGGCACCGGCACGATTGAGGGCAGCGTCTTTCCGGGCGTCGAGATGGGCAGCGATCCGGGGGTTATTCTTTAGTATAGCCTCAATTTCCACAGCACTTTGCTTAGGCTGGTCTGGCAACAGCGCTGCGCTGGGCGTGGCCGGGCGACGATTCCGTGCTATGTTGACGGCCATGAAACCGCGGCTGCCCGCACCTAAGGCGTTTTTGCGCGCCATCATGGCCGCGTTCCTTGCGCTTGGTCTGCTCCTGCCCCCCGCCGCGCTGGCCGAGGGCGATGTCGCCTTCAAACGCATCCCAACCCAGTATATCGCCGCACTCGCTGATCCGGATGCCAATGCAGGCACCGGTGCGCAAGACTGGGGCCTGTGGCGGCGCGATCCCGGGCCGGTCGGCGTGCGTTTGCAGTTTTACAAGATATTGCGGGCGGCAGGCGGTATTGCGCCGGGCGGCTGGGTCTTTGACCAACAGGACTGGTGGCTGGAAGAAAACGGGCTGATCATGGAAAAACCGGATTTTCCGCTGCCACAGGGCCAATATCTGGTCACCGGGGCCCGCGAAGTAACAACCGTTCTGACCGTGCATGGCCCGGATGGCAACGGCAACCAGAGCTGGGAGTTGGACGACGCGGCCAGCATCTATGATGTAACCCACCTGCGCTGCCGCTCGGCGCGCTATACGCCTGCGAGCGGGGAAAACTCCTGCTCGCCCGCCAATGCCAACCCGGCAGGCTTCCCGGTTGCACCCGGCGCGGTCATGCCCTCGGTCACCGGCTGCGACCAACAGGATTATTCAGTGCTGATCGTGATCGGCGTGGCGGTTGAAGGTTAAGGCACAATCCTCTTTTTTGATTAAACACGCGTCCCGGACCTGATCCGGGACCTCGCAGTCGCGCAGCCCAACAGCCTCGCAAAAAAAGGGCAGTGTCCGACCGCGGGCGGGCGCCAACACGGTCGGAGGTCGGCGCTTTATGGCACCGCTGCATATTCCCTTTTTTCGGGTGTGCAGCGGTGATGAAGCGCCCGACCACCGGTGCGGTCGGGCGCTGCCCGGCGGCTCTTCGAGCCTTGTTGCCGGGCGAAGGTGGCCGCCTCGGATTGAAAGCCAACTGATTTAGTCCAACAGCTCCGCAATCGCGCCATCGAGCGCCGCGGTGAACGCCGGATCATTGCCGGGGCCGGCGGCGCAATGGCCCCAGGGGCTGTCGTAAATGCGCAGATCGGCGTTGGGCATGTGGGCCGCTTCAATGGCATTGTCTTCGGGCGGGAAGTAGAGGTCCTGGGTGCAGGGCATCAGGATCGCGCGGGCCCTGATCGAGCCGAGCGCAGCCTCGAAATCTCTACCGAACCCGGCCGATATGTCGCCCGCCTGCCATGTGGCCAGCTTGGCCAGCAGGTCGTTGGCGTCCCAGTTCGCGGCGTGATCGGTCGCCCAGTCGTCCAGCAGGTCACCTGGCGTTGCAAACCCCTGCTGCCGGTAGAGGTGATCGCGGTAAAATGTCTGGCTATAGGCCCAGCCGGCATAGACGCGCCCAAAGGCACGTAGCCCCGCAACCGGCGGCGTGGCGTAGTTCCCACCGTTCCACGCCTGATCAGCGGTTAATGCCGCCTTGACCCCTTCCAAAAATACCCAGTTGTGCGGCGAGGTGCGGGCCGAGGCGCAGAATGGCAGGATCGCGCGCACCATGTCCGGGTGTTGCACCGCCCAGTGATAGGCCTGACAACCCGCCATCGACCAGCCGGCCACCAGCGCGATCTGCGTCACCCCCAACCGTTCGCTCAGCAGGCGGTGTTGCGCGGCGATGTTGTCCTGAAAGGTGACATGCGGAAAACGCGGTCCGTCCTGCGGGGCGTGGGTGGTCGACGGTGATGAGGACAACCCGTTTCCGAATTGATTGACCGACACCACGAAATGGCGCGCCGGGTCGATGGCGCGGCCGGGGCCGAAGAAGCCTTCGTTGCGGGTATGGGTGCCGGTGAAAAAGGTGGGCAACAGGACGACGTTGCCGCCGTCTGCGTCGAGGTCGCCATAAGTTTTATAGGCCAGCCGGGCGTCGCGCAACACCTCACCCGACAAGAGCGGCAGATCACCAAACTCGAAGATGTCGTAATCGGCCATGGCCAGTTCAGTAAAGCCGCAGGTATTCCTGCACTTCCCAATCCGTGACCGCCTGATGATAGCGTTCCCATTCGTCGGTTTTGTAGGCGATGTAGGAGTTCAGCATTACCGGCCCCAACACCTGTTCGGCCAGCGGATCGGCCTTGAGCGCCTCGATAGCATGCCACAATGTGCGCGGCAGGCGACGGATGCCGAGCGCGTCGAATTCTTCGCGCGTCATCTGATAAAGGTCGCGGTCAGTCGGCTCGCCGGGGTCGGTTTTGCCTTCGATCCCCTCAATCGCGGCGGCCTGGGTCATCGCCAGCGCCAGATAGACGTTCATGGTCAGATCGGCGGCGCGGTTTTCGATGGCATAGCGGCTCTGCGGCAGGCGGAACTGGGCGGAGCGGTTGTTGTGGCCATAGGTGATGTTGGTGGGTGCCCAGGTGACTGTGCCACCCTCGAACCCGCCAACGCGGGGCACCAGCCCGTTGTAGGAATTGACCGTCGGGCAAGTGATGGCGGTCAGCGCCTCGGCATGAGCCATCAGTCCGCCGACCGCATGTTGCGAGGCATCGGACCAACCGTCGCCGTCCTTGAACAAGTTCTCACCGCGGTTTTTCAACGATTGCAGCGAGAAATTGATATGCGCGCCGGACCGCCAGTCGCCGATGGTCGGTTTCGGCATGAAGGTGATGAACATGCCGTGTTTTTTGGCGATCTCTTTGAGGAGCAACCGCAGAAACACCAGCCGGTCGGCCATTTCCAGCAGGTGCGTGTAATGAAAATCAAGCTCGAACTGCGAATAGCCGCCTTCGGCCACCACGTCATGGATACCCCAGCCGAGGTCGCCGAGAATATCGATCAGCTCGCCGAGGAAATCCATCGAATTGAGCGAATATTCTACATCATAGCCGAACGGCTGCCGCCGCGGCCGGATACCGCCCGCTGGGTCATCGTCGAAGGCTTTGACCGGCTGGCCGTCTTCGTCATATTGCAGGGCGATGAATTCCGGCTCGATCCCGGCGAATGCGGTGAACCCCTTGTCATGCGCCGCCTGAATACCGCGCCTCAAAGCCTGGCGCGGGCAGACGTTGTAAGGCGCGCCTTCCCAGTAGAGATCGGCGAAAATGATTGCCAGCGTGGTGTCCCAGGGGCAGATATAGACGGCATCGAGATCGGGGATCATGATCTGATCGCTGTCAGCGGGCGACAGTTCCGGGACATAAGAGACCGAATGCACGGCAAATTGCGGGCCTTTGCCGAGGCACAGATCCTCCAGATCGCTCATCGGTACCGGTTTGGTCTTGGGGATACCGTGCAGGTCGATCCAGGACGACAGCACATATTTGACCCCCGCCGCCTCCAGCCGCTTGCGTAAGGCGGGGATGCCGGGGCGGTTGCGCTCAATGGCGTCCTCGATGCGTTCGTAGTAGATTTTGTCGGTCATCGATGTGTCCCCCGTTGGCCCGCGCCTCGCCAGCGAATAGGCCGTTGCGACGTTAGTCAAGCGCGATAGCGACATGGGGCGAGTCAGCAGGCGCGGGTTTTGGCAGGTGCGCATCCGAGGGCAGCGCCCGCCCGTCACACCAAAGGTGCGCCACTAAACATTGGCATGCCTCCGGCATGACAGGGCGGTCGGGCGCTGCCTGGCGGCACGTGCCGTGCGTTGTTGCCGGCTGAAGCGCAACGTCACAGACGGCAATCAGCAGGACGACCAACTCTTCTCACCCAATCTGCCCCATATCTTCCCGTTCAATCCCCGGCAAAGTACTGGGCAAGCCCGAGCGTGCGGTGCGGACGTTCTGCTGATTGGTGATAAAGACCATCTTGGTTCTCCTGGGTTGGGTGTCGTTTCGTTGACACCAACCTGCAGGTACGCCGTCAAAGCGCTGCAAAATATTTGCGCCGCAGCGCAAACTATCCGTCAAAACAGCGTCAAATGGCGTTAATTCACGGGAAATCGGCCAAGTAGAGGGGCGGGACGCCCGCGCCACGCCCCGCCGCTGCTTAACGGAATTGCCGGTTCGCCGCGCCGGACAGGCACGACAGAACATAAGGGTATCCCGCGGTCACGTAATATCCGTAACGGCCTTCGACACTCATGCCATTGCATTGATCCAGATCGCCCGATCCCGCGACGTATTCGTAATCTCCGATGAACTGACCGTCATAATTGTCGCTGATGACATTACCGACGCATAGGGCGTGGTGTAGCCCGCTACGTCCTGGCGTTGAGCACTGCGCAGCACATAGCTGCTGGTGGCCGCCCGCACCGAGCCAGTTTCGTCGGCAAAACACGTCCCAAACACCGGAAAACCGTCGCCCGCAAAACCGATCACCGGCGAGGCGGTGATTTCGCACGCGGCCTTAAACAAAACCACAGGCGTGGAATGATAATGATACAAACCTCCGGGCTGTAAATGCGCGCTGTAAATATCAAAGCCGAAATCGTTCAGATCAGAACCGATGTTATAGCGCCATGGATTGTCCAGCTCGTCCTCAAAACACCCGATGGCTTCGCGGCCGATGGGTTCATTTCCGACGTCAAAACAGGCCGCCGGGTAGGCTTCCCATTTGACGCCGTTCAGCAATATCGCACTTGCACCCATGCCCAGAGAGGTTGGGCAGGCGGCCACTTTGGGCTCGCGCGATATGACCAGCGTGTGGTCGTTTTCGGATATGGTTCAGCGAAAATGCGAGCCTTCGCCGGTGTCGTGGTTCGGTATCTGGTTGGTCTGAAGCGTGCATTCGCTGGCACTTGCGGTGATGGTCACGGCTCCGGTCAGTTCCTGGCCGGTCGTGGTGTCGGTGATATGGGACACATAGGTTCCGATGTAAGCCGAACAATCGGCGTCCTGCGCCGACAACAGCGCGCCGGTTATATCAGTTTCGCTCTGCGCCCAGACCGGCGCGGACAGACATGCAATCGCCAAGGCAAGACAGCCGGTTTTGACGGCATTGGTTTTCAATTTATTGATAAGGTTCCGTGGCATTTTTGCCCCCTGTTCTTCAGAATATTTCGCCTGACACCGATGCCCGACTATAACCATACGCGCGAACCTGACGTTTCCGTCGAAAAATTATCGGCGACTGAGCGGCGTTGGTCGATTTAAAAGGTCACGTCGCATTCTGCGGAATTTTGTTGTCGCGTCGGGCGTAAACGACTTTGCCGGGCGCAGCCGCCGCCCCAGTTCACTCCGCTAAGTTGCCAGTTCGGGATGCGCGTAAGCCTCGGGATAGCTCATCGGGCTGAGCGGCCCGAGTGGCACCACGTTGTTCCATGACCGGCCAAAGTAGCCCTGTCGGCAGTGCACCAGCGAACTGCTCGACGCCACACCGGGCAGCGCGTGGACCCGGCAGAGCCATCGCCACAGGCGCGGATAGTCCACAATCCTGGCGCCGTTCAGCTTCATGCGCACATAATAGACCGGATCATGGCGGTAGAGCGTTGGGAAAAGGCGCAGGTCGGCCTCGGTAAAGGTATCACCGGTCAGGTATGGGCGACCGTCGGCGGCGAGCCGCGCCTCCAATTCGTCCAGCGTTTGGAAATAGTTGGTGAATGCGGTGGCATAGACGTCCTGACGCGACGAGAACCCGGCCTTGTAGGCGCCATTGTTGATGTTGACGTAAATCTGTTCGTTCAGCGTGTCGATCTCCTCGCGAAGCCGCGATTTGTCATTGCCTTTCGGGTGCAAATCGGGCTGGTCCGCGTCCGCCAGGGTGCTGCCGAGCCGACTGGCCTGCTCGTTGAACATGCGAATGATCTCGGCGCTTTCGTTGGCTACGATGCGCTGGGTCTTTTTGTCGTAGAGGATCGGCACCGATGTTTCGTCCGAGCCCTCGGCCTCGTAGATCTGCCTGACCAGTCGAAACGCTTTGCCTGTGGCGGTCTCGTTTGTGCATTCCCGCAGCGTCGCTCCGGTGAGCGTTGCGACGCGCCCCGGGCTGAACTCCCACTTTCCAGGACCCGCGGGGTCGTCGTCGAGCGTTCGGTTGGGGAATACGACATCCATGCTGACGCTGTCGGTAAGGCCGAGGATGTTCCGCGCCAGGCTCACCCGGTGGCACCAGGGGCAGTTCAGGGCCACATAGAGGTGATAGCGGCCCGCCTCAGCCGGGAAGTCAGCATCACCCAGACGGGCGCGAAACCCGCTGATGCCGCGCACGAACTCACCCTTTGCGCGGCGTTCAGCAGCGTCGGTCTGGGATTCCTCGACTGCGGTGTCGAGGTCGGGGTTTTCCGGGGCGGCCATGATGAACCTCGCATGCAGAGACGCGGCGGGGGTAGCCTGCTCTCTGTATCTGTCGTGGTCGCTGATTGCCATTGCGGGACCGAAACCGCATTCGCGATCACAACCAGCTGGTCCACCCAAGTTGCGACATTTTTTCCGGTCCCGGCGAATGCGGCGATAGATTATACCAAGGGCCATTATGCGTGACGCTTTTGGGATTCCCTTTTCGTCTCGGTTGTGATTCGCTTCTGCTACAAGCAGGAGAGACCCATGACAGTTGCGGTTACACGGTTGGATTTATCGGCGAGGGACCTTCGCGCGTCGGCGACGAGGTCAACGGATGCGAAGGCAGCGCGGAGGATGTTGGCGATTGCGTTGGTTATGGAAGGGTCGGACCGCGCGGCGGCGGCGCGGAGCTGCGGGATGGACCGGCAAACCTTGCGCGACTGGGTGTATCGTTACAATGCCGGGGGGCTTGCGGGCCTGTCGAACCACACGGCACCAGGGCGCACGCCTTACCTGAGCGCCGCGCAGAAGGCGGAACTTTCCGAGATCGTTCGCGCGGGTCCTGACCCTGAGGTGGACCGCGTGGTGCGTTGGCGGCGTATCGACCTGAAGCACCTGATCAAAGAGCGCTTCGGTGTTGTCATGCATGAGCGCACGGTAGGCAAACAGCTTGCCGAACTTGGGTTCAGGCGGCTTTCGGTGCGCCCCGCACATCCTCAATCGGATCCGGCCGCACAGGCGGCGTTCAAAAAAAAACTTCGCGCAGCTGGTAGCGGCGGCACTGCCGCCTGAAGCCCGCGGCAAACCACTGGAAATCTGGTTCCAGGATGAAGCGAGGATCGGACAGCAGGGAACGCTCACCCGTGTTTGGGCCAGGCGCGGAACCCGCCCGCGCGCGCCACGTGATACTCGCTACAAATGGGCTTACATATTTGGAGCCGTCTGTCCGGAACGCGCCGCTGCCGCCGCCCTCGTCATGCCCTTTGCCGATACGCAGGCGATGAATGAACACCTCGCCGAAATCGCCAAAACCGTCGTTCCAGGGGCACATGCCGTAATCGTGCTTGATGGCGCAGGCTGGCACGGTTCAAAGGCACTATGCACCCCCGACAACATCACACTTCTCCCCCTGCCGCCATACGCGCCGGAACTCAACCCGATCGAAAACGTCTGGGCCTACCTGCGCGCCAACAAACTCGCCATCTCCATCTTCGACAGTTACGACCACATCGTCGAGAAGTGCTGCGACGCGTGGAACTTCTTCGCCGAAGACAAAGAGACCGTTCAAAACATAACCTGACGCGAATACGCAAAAAGCGTCATTCTATAAGGCCGTTGGTATTAGTCTCACAACATAGGGCAGCGCCCGACCGCGGGTGGGCGCCGTAACAGTTGAGGTCTGCACTTTATGGTGCCGCTACATCCGCCATTTGTCGGGTGACCGACATCGCAAAAGCGCCCGCCCGTCGCACCAAAGGTGCGCCTTTTGGATTTGGCTCGCCTCCGGCGAGACAGGGCGGTCGGGCGCTGCCCGGCGGCTCTCTGAGCCTTGATTCCGGGTAAAACGGTGGCCGCGACCGCCCGGGAACGAGAGTGCAATCTGTGCTGGCAAATTAGACAGAATGATAATACTTCGTTTCGAATTCTAAAGCTGAGAGAAAGCATTTGGCTACTGACTCAGAGAATAGCGTCCAATGGCACATCAATCGATTCTGGGAGAATTGGGAAGTTGACGTTGAGAACCGGCTAATTCGACGCAAGCAAACGTCATACGTCCAATATTTTATCGAGCTTTTCCAACCGCCTAAGTTTGAGGTCATTACGATCTATCGTGGTATGATGAATTGGGCAGCCTCGGAGCAAGGCATTGTTTGGCCAACACCTGTGGATCGGGACCGAATGCAAGTTGAAGGTCATCCTGAAAAGTTCATACTGAAAGACGGCTGGAAAATATCAACCGGTGATCTAAAGTCCCTGACCGGAGGTCCATTGATTTACGATGGAGCGCCCAAAGCGATTGTCCCCGCGCATAGAGATCGTTTGAGAATATACTGGTCAACTTTAACTCGGCCGGTGTGGGCCGCCATATACGTGATGGGAGCGATCATCACCTTGGTGACCTTCATCCAACTTTTTTAGTTTTGATGAGTTGAGTAATTTAGGGATTACCCCACGACTCCCATATCCTCCGGATCAATCCCCGGCACAAAGGTAATCCCGGCCTTCGCTTTCCAGTCGTGCGGATAGGCGGCGTAGAATATCACGCAGGTCTCGTCGCATTCGTAGGAAATGTGGTTGTCGCGCGGGATGTAGAGGACATCGCCGGGGTTGCAGATGTATTCCTCGCCGTCGCAGACCAGCCGGAACGTGCCGGACATGCAATAGATGATCTCGTCGCACGTCAGGTCCCACGGCACCTTGACCGCGTTCAGGAAATTGAGGCCGCCGCACATGGTGTCGCTGACCGCAGAGGTCACGAACGGTTTGATATAGGTCTGGCCCGGTTCCAGCGTCGTCAGCCGGTGCTCGATGTCCTTGAAATTGTAGTGCTGTGGTTTGTTGCCCATGTTTGTCCCTTATTTGTTCATCTTCAGAATACTCTCGTTCAATTCGACCTTGTAGCCGTCCGGGTCTTCGCAAAAGGCGATGACGCGGGTGCCGCTTTTCATTGGCCCCGGCGGGCGCGTGATGGTCACGCCCTTGGCGGCCAGTGCCTCGCAGGCCGCATAGACATCTTCCGTCTCGATGCAAATATGGCCCCAGCCGTCGCCTTTTTCATACGGCGCTTCCTGATCCCAGTTGTGGGTCAACTCCAGCGTCGGATACTCGGCCTCGGGACCATAGCCGATGAAGGTGTTGGTAAACCGCCCACCCGGGTAGTCGGTGCGGCGCAGGACCTGCATCCCCAGGATTCCACAGTAAAATTCCAGTGAGGCGTCCAGATCGCGTACCCGCATCATCGTGTGCGCCAGTCGAAAATTCTGCTCAGTCATTGCTCTGCCCCTTCATGACGCCGTGGGCCACCAGCTCCTGAAACGCCCGCACTGAATCCTCCCAATGCGGCGACAATACCCCGCCAGCATCGGCCACGGGTGAGGCGCGGCCGGTCTGCAAACGCTCGACCATCGCGTGATCCTCTTTATGCACATCCCACCAGAGTTTTTTCAGCCCTTCAACTTCGGCTGGCGACAAATCCTGCCCCTCGGTCGCATAGATCGCCCGCCTTTGTGCCGTCACGCCGGGGCCGAGCGGCACGTTCAGGTAAACCCCCAGCTGGTCAGGGAAATATCGCCCGACGATGAAATTCGGGAACAGCGTCAGGTAGCGCGAACTGACGGCGAGGCTGCCTTGCGCTCCGGCCTCTTGGTCCAGATCGACGGCGCTGCCAAGGCAGACGCCATCGACGATGGTGTAATGGTCCGACAAGGGCTGGCTGGTCGTTGAAGCATGAACGAATTGAACGTGATAGGGCTCGATGAAGTTCTCCATGATCAGCTTCCAGTTGGCGGCGATCTCGCCGAAATCCAGCACAGCGACGGGCTCTGCCTTCGCCAGATCAACGCCCGCGAGCCGCGCGATCAGCGGCGCAGCGTAGTCGTCAAATTCGGGCGCATCGCCGCTGAGATTGACGAATATCGAGTCGTGCCAGACGTGGGTTCTGACCGGGATCAGGCCGTGTTCGGCAGGCTCAAAACCGTCCGGTTGATGCACGTCCGTGCCGCCGAAATGCGGGCTGGCGCGCAATTTTCCGTCCAGTCCGTAAGCCCAGGCGTGATAGGGGCAGCGGATCAGCTTGCCTAAATTTATTGGTTTGTCAACCAGTTGCAGGCAGCGATGGCGACAGACGTTGTGAAAGGCGGCGATCTCGTGCGCACCATTGCGCAGGATCAGGACCGGCCTGCCCGCAACCGTCACCGGCATCGCATCGCCGGGGTTTGGCATCTCATGGGCAAAGCCAACGCAGACCCAGGTGTCGGCCAGAACCGTGCCGCATTCGGCCTGCCACATCGCGTCGCTGGTGTAGGCCCAGGCCGGCAGGCCCGGCGCGGGGGAGGCCGTGCTGTCAGCCCATTTTCCAAGCGCGGATAGGTCGATCATCACAGCCCCTTGCCCGCCATTGAGCAGTATTCAGCCACCGGTTCTAGCGCGAATGCGACCTGCGCGGTGAGGCTGGCAATGGATCGCTGCGCGAGGGGTAAAACCCGGAATTGCGGCAATTTCGGACTTCGGGCGCGAATCATGGTTAACGCGTTGAACCGAGGAGATTTAGAGCTGTCTGACATGCGTCGGACTCCTGTCGGCTATCCGTCGGGCAAGTTTTTGACGCGAAAAGCGTGGTTAACAGAGCGCACGGTGACCATGGCAAAGTGTAAGGGTCATGCACCGTCGCCGGTGTCATGGCGCATCGGCGGCACCTTTGAAAATGAACCCTGCTGTGCGAGAAAACGTCGCCTCGAATGTGCCGCCTTCATATAGTTGGCGCACGTCATCAGGCAGGCTTTCCAGGTCCGCCACAGGTATGATGCAGTACTGCGCGGCCCCCTGAAGGGCGGCAAAAATTGCTAATGTCAGCTCGACGGCATCCTCATGTTTCATGTCAGCCGGACGATCCTGACAAAGTGCTGTTCTTGTATATTCCCGTTAGTGCAAGATCTTAGTTTGTCAAAATAATTCAGCAACGACGAGAACGCCGGTGGAATATCGATACGCGCATTTGAGAGTATCGGTCACGGAAATCCACTCGATTGTTGGACTCGTATTCAAAAATACACCAACCCAATGCCGTTGCTGAGTGAGCGGCGTTATTCGCTTGGGAGGCTATTGACGCCGGCCATGCCGGTGCAAGGCATTGGACGGCCGGACTGAGCCCTTTTTTGCGTTCGATCAAACCACCCTTGCCCGGAACAAGGCACGGCACGTGCCGCCGGCCCCGGCCAGTGCCCACTCCACCCCGGCAAAGCTGAAATTCAGAAGACGTCTGCAGTCGGGCACGTTTTGCGCGAAAAGCGTGGTTAACTGAGTGCACGGCGGACGTGCCGATCTAGGCCGGCGTGAGACCGGGCAGGCTGCTGAACTCATGCTGCATCATGAAATCCACGAACACATGCGCCAGACCGTCACGCGGGGCGTTCGCCGTTTCAATTGCGCGCATCGCCGAGGTGCCGGATTTATCGAAAATCGCCGAATATGAGGCGGAGCGCGACAAGATGTTCGGCACCGTGCCTATCCGGTTGTCACCCACACCCACTATATGTAGGGTATGGCGTCGAGTGGCTCGGGAGGCGGACGAAGCGGGGATGGATGTTCCGCAGCGCGAAGACCTTTCGTTTCCGCGGTCGCTTCCCGAGTTTCAACGACTTTTCCCGGATGACGCGGCCTGTGCCGCCTACCTGGAGAAGGCGCGGTGGGGTGACGGGTTCGTCTGCCCCCATTGCCAGACGGCGGCAGAGCCGTTCCGCTTCACCAGCCGGCCCGGCGTCTTGCGCTGTCGAAAGTGCCGCCGCGACACCGGGCTGACGGCGGGGACGGTCATGGAGCGCTCCCATACGTCGCTGGGCGTATGGTTCTGGGCGGCCTATCTGGTTGCCAGCCAGACGCCCGGCATGTCTGCCACACAGTTCCAGCGCCAGGTCGGGCTTTCCCGTTACGAAACCGCCTTTCAGATCCTCCACAAGCTCCGCGCTGGTATGGTTCGGCCGGATCAGGACCGCATCGGCAGCGAGGCCTGCGACCATGTCGAAGTCGACGAAACCTGGGTCGGCGGCCGCACGCGCGGCAAGGGCCGGGGCGTTCACCACAAGCTTCTTGTCGCCAGCGCCGTTGAAGTGCGACAGCGCAAGCCGGGAACCAAGCTCGATAAGCGGAAGGGCGGTCGCTACGCCGGACGTGTCCGACTCGCTGTCGTGCCAGACCGCAGCGCGGAATCGCTCTGCGGCTTTGTCGAGGGCGCCGTTACTTCGGGTGCGTCGGTCATCACCGACGATTGGTCCGGCTATACCAGCCTCGCCAAGCGCGGCTACAAACACCTCGCCGTCGCCGAGCGAGGCAACTCCCAGGTCGCTGAGGAGTATCTGCCGATCATTCATCTCGTCTTCGCCAACCTGAAGACGTGGCTGAGTGGCATTCATCACGGCGTGAGCCACCAGCACCTCCAAGCCTACCTCAACGAGTTCACCTTCCGCTTCAACAGGCGGTTCTGCCCGTTCAACGCCTTCCGGTCCCTGCTCGGAATCGCTGGCGATGTCACCGCTCCCACTTACGCCGAGCTTTACTCGGGCGACTGGGAGCACCCTAGATGTAGTGGGTGTGGGTGACAACCGGATAGGCACGGTTCGGCGCTTACAGTGCGACCCCGAAAATGCTGCGCGACCCGGAAGATGCGCACCAGATCGCGATTGTTGGCGACGTCTGGGACCTGGACGGATTGCGCAAAGCGTCCCGCACCCCCGAGGGCGACGCATTCATGCGCAAATACGGGTTCTTGGAACAACTTTCATATTTTCTGGAGGATTGAACGATGTTGGTAACGATCTGGAAATGGCTGTTTACCGGGGAAAAAGCGCTGTGGGGGCCCGTGCCGGACGCTGGCGGCGAAGGGCGCGATTACAGCGCCGACCGGTTGGACGAATGGCGCTGTGACCAACGCGAATATACAATGTTTGGCTATCCCCATTATTGGGGGTGAGATGTGCGCGCTGGCGTGGGCCTGGAGAATGCCGTTCCTGAGGGAGCGGCGTTTTTCGTTTGGGGGCAATTGAGGGGTAGGGCAGGCTATGCCCGTGCATGGCATTGGACGGCTGGTTCAAAAATAGACAAGTCACCCGACCGAGGGCAGCGCCCGACCGTGGGTGGGCGCCTGTGCGGGTTGAGGTCATCACTTTATGGTGCCGCCACATCTTCCGTTTGTTCGGGTGACAAGCGGTGACGTAGCGCCCGCCCGTCGCTCCGGAGGTGCGCCACCAAACATTGGCATGCCTCCGGCATGACAAGGGCGGTCGGGCGCTGCCCGGCGGCGCTTCGCGCCTTGTTCCGGGCGGGGGCGATGA
Organism: Paracoccaceae bacterium; assembly: GCA_965216135.1. Taxonomy (GTDB): domain Bacteria; phylum Pseudomonadota; class Alphaproteobacteria; order Rhodobacterales; family Rhodobacteraceae; genus CBDCFL01. The sequence continues at coordinate 531,980 of CBDCFL010000024.1, read as the reverse complement.
AGTTCCCGGCGTCTGCTTTTTCCTGCCGACCGCGTCAGGCCCCGTTAACGCCAGGCAACCTCAAAAACCGGTACCGGATCTGAAAACCCTTTCAACTCACGATTTCCGCGCTCCAAAATTCGCACATCGGTTGGTGCCAGGTCACGGATTGCCTGGGTGACAAATGTTGTATCGGCATCGGCCGCCGCCGTCAGGCGGGCGGCCAGTTGCACCGTCGAGCCGAAAAGATCGTCATTTTCGGCCACCGGTTCGCCGGCATCCATGCCAATGCGCAGATTGAGCTTCTCAGCACTTGCCATGTTAAAGGCATCAATCCCGGACTGGATCGAGCGCGAACAGCTGACCGCGCGGTCAGCTTCATCGAATGTCGCCATGATCCCGTCGCCGGTATGTTTTACTTCACGGCCCAATGCGTCTTTTAGGGCCCGGCGCACGATGGCGTCATGCGCGCGCACCATTTCGGTCGACCGTTGGTCGCCCAAACGGGCCGTCATGGCAGTGGAGTCCCACGATGTCGGTAAACATGACCGTGCGAAAAGCCGCATCAACCAGCGCCGCTTGCTCGACGGCTTCGTTTTTCGGGTCGGTGACTCGGCCAAGAAAAGCCTCGACCGCCGACAGATCGACCTCGATAATATCCTTTGGGATATTGCCGTGGGTGTCGCCGTGAAGGCGTATTGCCGCATCGGCGTCCGGCGCATCAATCAGGCAAAATCCGCTTTTGCGGTCGTCGTCGAACCAATACGTCATGAACTTGACGCCGTATTGATGCTGAACTTCCATGTCCATGCGATGTGCCTCGGCCACCTGAGCGGGGTTGAACCCGGTCAGATCGTGGCGGTCCATGTAGATTGGCATGTTGTCCCCGTTTTTCTTACCTGACTACGGCAAATGGGGCATTTCGCCAAACAAAAAAGCCGCCCGCAAGGCGGCTTTCGTGGCCTAAAATCTCAGGTGGTTAAAACCCCAACCCTTCGTATTTCTTTTTGAACTTGGACACGCGCCCGCCGGTATCCATCAGCCGCGTGCCGCCGCCGGTCCAGGCCGGGTGGACCGTGGGGTCAACGTCGAGCGCCAGCGTCTCGCCCTCGGCGCCCCAGGTCGATTTCATCTGCACGATGTCGCCATTGGTCATCTTGACGTCGATCAGGTGATAATTGGGATGGGTATCTTTTTTCACGGTCCCGCTCCTCTAGCTTGTGCCGGCCAGCGGCTTGTAGCGTGTATCTTCGGCGATCCGGGCCGATTTGCCCCGGCGCGAACGCAGATAATAGAGCTTGGCGCGGCGCACGCGGCCGCGGCGTACGACGGTGATCTCGGCGATATTGGTCGAATGCAGCGGGAAGACCCGCTCGACCCCTTCGCCGAATGATATTTTGCGCACGGTGAACGACCCGGCGATGCCTTTGCCGTTCTTGCGGGCGATGCAGACGCCTTCGTAATTCTGTACGCGGGAGCGGCTGCCTTCGGTGACTTTGTAGCCGACGCGGATGGTGTCACCGGCCTTGAAATCCGGGATTTTGGCACCGAGCGCTTCAACCTGTTCGGCTTCCAGTTCAGCGATAAGGTCCATCGCTTTCACTCCATTTTGCCACGGGTTTTCCCCCGCGAGTTTGGTGGCAACTTGAGAGCTCTTGGTCTTCATCCGGGTCCGCCAGTTTCCCGCATCGGGGGGCCCGCCAGAGATCAGGTCGTCGTTTCTTTGTCGTCGCTGTTGCGGCCACCGCCCAGAGAAGATTTTGGGCTAAACCACGGTTTCGCCGTTCGGTATCGCGATTCCGCCCCGAACCGGTGCCGTATAGGGGGTTGCGATGGGCGGATCAAGGGCCGGCAAGCGATTTCGCTCGCCCATGTTTGTTGTCAATCCAATGTGAAACTCAGGCGTGGCGAACGGCCAATTGGAGGGCTAAAGAGCCGTCATGAAAGTCATGTGCCTGAATGGCTGGGGCGGCACGCTGCATGACCAGCTGATCCCGTACCTGCGCGATACCTCGCCCGATGTGCTGTGCCTGCAGGAAGTTGTCCACTCGCCCGCGACAGACAAGGACTGGCTGACCTACCGCGACGGCGATCACATCCTGGAGCAGCGCGCGCGGTTCTTTGACGAGGTCTGCGCTGCCCTACCAGACCACGTCGCCACTTTCTGCCCAGCCGCGCAGGGTGTCTTGTGGGATGGAGACCAGACCGTGCCGTCGCAATGGGGCCTTGCCACCTTTGTCTGCGCGTCCCTGCCGATTGTCGCGCAGGCGCAAGGCTTTGTTCACAAGGGCTTTTCACACGATGGCTATGGCGAGCACCCACGCTCGCGCAGCGCGCATGCGATACGGGTTTACGACTTTGAGCGCGGCTGGCCGGTCTCTGTCGCCCATATGCACGGCCTGCGCGATCTGAACGGCAAGATGGACACGCCGGAGCGTCTGGCCCAGGCGCAGAAGCTTGCCGATCTGGCCAGCTTTGTGGCCGAGCCGGGCGACCGGCTGGTTGTCTGCGGTGATTTCAACGTCGGGCCGGACAGCCAGACCCTCGACGTGCTTGGCACCCTCGGCCTGACCGATCTGGTGACGGCGCGCGGTTTCACCGACACCCGCACGTCGCATTACCAAAAGCCGATGCGGTTCGCCGATTACATGCTGGTCACCGATGCCGTGAATGTCGTTGATTTTCAGGTGGTTGAACAGCCAGAGGTTTCAGACCATCGGGCCTTGTTGTTGGAAATCTGACCGCGCGCTTAGCGGCGCATCACTCGCCCGACCGCCTTTTCCGATGCGCCGCCCACAAATCCGGACGCCGCGCTTTGGTCAGCTTTTCAGGCCCGCCTTGGACAGCCCATCTGCCAGCCGCTTGCGTTCTGCCGCCTGCGGATAGGGGAACATCCGTCTGGCGTTCAGCATCCGGTATTTCGGTGCGATCCGGGCAAGCGTTTTGATGGTGCTGACGGCGTCTTTGGTCCGCCCCATCTCGACGTAAAGACGCGCCAGTTGCACATGCGCCGGAACGAATTCGGGCAAGCGCTCAAGAACCGGCAGGATGCGCGCCAGCGCCTCGTCAAACATGCGCTTCAGAACAAAAGCATGGCCGCGGATCCACTCCCAGCTTGGCGGCATGAAGGTTTCGATTTCAAACGCCCGGTCCAACAGCGGCAGCGCCTCGTCCGGTCGGCCAAGCCGGTTCATCGTTTCGGCGAACGCACTCAGCACTTCGGCGTTATCCGGTTCCAGGGCGATTGCCTTTTCGAATGCGGCAACAGCCTGGTCGCCGCGCTCCAGATAGGCCAGCACCCAGCCCAGCCTGCCCTGGGCCACGCCTGAACCCGGGTCCAGCCGAACGGCCCGTTCGGCCAGTTCCAGCGCCGGCATCAATGTGTCGTCGGCCATCGGCAATGCGAACACATAGATCGAGGTCCGGCGTTGGGCCTCTATCTGCCCTTGCGGGTGCTGGCCTACGAGGATCAGGACGGCAAAACCTGGCTGATCTACGAAAATCCGGCGCAGGCCGCCATCGAGCATGGCGTGCCGGGCGATCATCCCGCCGTTCTGAAAATGGCCGGGGCGCTGACAAGGATCACCGCTGCGGGGGCAGGTGCTGATTAGGTCGACAGGCGATTGCGGCTAATCCCGGTTGCCGCGCAGGCGGTTCCACAAATCCGGGCGGCGTTCACGCGTCGTTCGCTCCGCCTGCTCGCGCCGCCATTTCTCGATCTCGCCGTGATGGCCTGACAGCAGTACCGGCGGGATGTCGCGGCCGCGCCAGGTGGCGGGTTTGGTGTAGTGCGGATGTTCCAGCAGCCCGGTCGAAAAACTTTCCTCACCCGCCGAGGCGGCATTGCCGAGCACCCCCGCCAGCAGCCGCACCGTGGCATCAATCACCGCCTGCGCGGCAATCTCGCCGCCGGACAAGACGAAGTCGCCGAGGCTGACTTCCTCGATACCGAATTCCTCGATGACCCGCTCATCGACGCCTTCAAACCGGCCGCACAGAATGGTCAGGCCGTCGGCACCAGCAAACCGTTCTGCCGTCGCCTGATCAAATGGTCGCCCGCGCGGCGACAGGTAAATCACCGGCCAGCGCGCCCGATCCGGTGCACCAACTGCCGCCGCATCCAGCGCGCGGCCCAGCACATCGGCGCGCATCACCATGCCCGCGCCGCCGCCCGCCGGTGTATCGTCGACGTTTTGGTGTTTGCCGACGCCAAAGGGGCGCAGATCAATCGCCTCGAGCTGCCAGAGCCCGTCCGCCAGCGCCTTACCGGTCACGCTGTGGTCCAGAATGCCGGGAAAGGCATGTGGCAACAGCGTGATCACCCTGGCCGTCCAGACGCCGGCGAGGTCAGGCCGGCCGGTCATCAACGCCCGCGGCTTTGCGGTCGCGGTGGCCGTTTTGCGCCCGTGCGATTTGGCCGGCTTACTCATCGATATCTCCGGCCTGAATGGTCGCCTCGCTGGCGTGATCAACGGCCCGGATTACCGCATCGCTGATCTCATCATTCGTCAGCCAGCGTCTGCCGTCCGGCCGATTGACCCAGCCAAGGATCACCGTCTGGCGCACCAGGTCGTCGCGTGGGTTGGGGTCGCGCCGGTCGCGAACGTCTGGGTCGCGCGAATCCGCGCCGTGGATGCGGATCGAACGGCCTTGCGGCTTCAGTTTCGCCTCCAGATGTTCGGCCAGCCAGATACCATCATCGTGCAGCCACGAGATGAGCGTATCAACGGGCGCAAGCGGCGCGAAACCTGTCAGCGCGGTGTCATGATCGGCCCAGTCGAAGGCGATGGGTCGCGCGCCAAGAGCGGCCGCCAATGGGTCCGGGCTGCGTGAAGCGAGGCTCAGGGCGTCGGCATGGGCGGCAATATGGGCGCTGGCCTGCGCCAGCATGCCCGTGCCGCCGACGATCAGAGTATGTCCAAGGTGGTTGGCCAATATGAGCGACCCCGGGCTGCCAGTTTGACTGACCTGCCCATATCTGATCGCATCACGCGCAGCAATTGCCGCAGGCTAGCGCGTTGGCTTTTGCACTGCTGCACGCACGTTGGCGAGCGGGTGAAACGCGACATGCGCCGCCGCCAATGTGCGGGAGATCGCCGTGGTCGCCAGACGCCATGGCTTGCGCACAGATGTCTTGGCGAGCCTGTGCGCCTGGGCGCTGCGCATAACCCGGCCGCGGGCCATGTAATAAGCGGTGTTGATCGATCCATCGGGATTGGTGATGATGCGTGCCTGATCTTGCATGAGTTCGTTCATCTTTGCTGCCTTGTTGCAGCGACCATCGCACCGCGACCCGCAGCGCGCTTGAAGAACACATTTAGAAGCCCATGAGATTTGCTTGATTTCCCTTTAGTTACGCCTGACAGTCGCGACAAAACCGGAACCAGCGCCCGATGCGTTACAAATTTGCCGATTGCCTGCTCGACATTGACGGCCATCATTTCCTGCGCGCCGGGCACGAGGTTTCGCTGGAACCACAGGTGTTTGACCTGCTGCATCTGCTAGCGGAAAACGCCGGCAAGCTGGTCAGCAAGGATCAGATGATCGAGGTTGTGTGGAACGGACGGATCGTGTCCGAGGCGACCGTCAGCGCCCGCATCAACGCCGCGCGCACGGCTGTTGGCGACAACGGGCAGGATCAGGCGATCATCCGCACGGTGCCGCGCCGGGGCATCGAACTGATCGCGCCGGTTGAGGTCGCCGACGACACCGCGCAGGTCAGTGCGCAAACGAACGAGCGCCAGAAAATCCGTTATACTCAGTCCGCCGACGGCACCCAGATCGCATTTGCCACCTCCGGTTCGGGCCCGCCCTTGCTGCGCGCGAGCCATCACCTCAGCCATCTGGAACTGGACTGGAACAGCCCCTTCTGGCGGCCGATGTTTGCGCGGCTGAACGGCTCTTACAATGTCGTCCGCTATGACATTCGCGGTGCCGGGTTGTCGGACAGGAATGCGCAGAACCGGGGCATCGACTATCATGTCGCCGATATGAAAGCTGTGGCCGATGCCGCCGGGCTGGATTGTTTTCCGCTGCTGACGACCCTGCAGAACACACCGGTGGCGATCCGCTTTGTCGCGCAAAACCCGGATCGGGTCAGCAGGCTGGTCATCCATGAGGGTTACGTGCGTGGCCGTGGGCTGAGGTCCGGCGCGCCGGCGGATCAGGACGCCGATCCGATCATTTCGCTGGCCCGCGACGGCTGGGGTCAGCCCGACAACGGCTATATGCGGGCGTGGGTGTCGATGGTCATGCCTGGCGCGTCATACGATGAAGTGACCGATATGATCCTGCTTTTGTCGAGCGCAACATCTGCTGATGAAATCATTGAAGCCCGCAAAGCGATTGATCTGTTCACGGCAGAGGGATTTCTCGACAAGGTAAAGGTGCCGACGCTGGTGATCCACGCGCGCAACGACACGATCCATCCGCTTGCCGAGGGCCGCGAACTGGCTGCGGGCATTCCGGGCGCCGAATTTCTGGTGGTTGAAAGCGGTGGAACGCTATGCATCCCATCCGACCCGACCTGGGGCGAGCAGATGGATGCGATTATGGGCTTTCTGGGCGAGGGGTGAGGGTGGTGCTCGGCGCAGACGCCGGGCCGCTGCATCCAGCCCGGCAACAAGGCACGCAGTGCCGCCGGGCAGCGCCCGACCGCCCCTGTGGGCGGGCGCTTCGTCACCGCCAATGCCCCGAAAAAGGGTCAGATGTAGCGGCACCATAAAGTGCAGACCTCGCCTGTCGCGGCGCCCACCCGCGGTCGTGCGCAGCCCTCGGTTGCTATCGCTAGCCGAATGGCGCACGGGCCCTAACGCTCGCCAAACAGCCCCTCCGGCGGATCGATCACCACCCGGCCTGACGTCAGATCAACCGTCGGCACAACCGCCCGCGTGAACGGCACCAGCACGCTGTCTTTACCCGGCCCGCAATCAAGTTCCAGAAGATCACCCGCGCCGTGGTTCAGCACCGCTTTGATTTGGCCAAGCCTTTGGCCGCCGGGGTCATGGGCCTCTAACCCGATCAGGTCAGCATGGTAATATTCATCATCCGGCAGAGCGGGCAGGGCCGAGCGTGGGGCAAACAATTGCATGCCGCGCAGCGCCTCGGCCTGTTCCTTGCTGGTCACCCCAGACAGCCGCGCGGCAAAGCCGCCCTTGACCGGCTTGATCAGCGTAACATCATAGGAATGCGCGTTTTTCTGATCCAACAGCGGGCCGTAATCTGCAACCGCGCCGGCCTGGACGGTAAACGATTTCAACCGCACCTCGCCGGCAACGCCAAAGGCACCCGCGATCGCGGCGACCAGGACATGATCGCTCATTGGCCAACCCCAAGTTCCGGGTTCATCATGCACAGACCCATCAGTGCTGCGCCGCCACCGTTTTCACAGCGGCGCGCGGCCAGTTCGCGCTCGGCGAAGATGCCGAAAACAAAGGCCAGCCCGACCGAATAACAAGGCGAAAGAGGCGTCCCATATCGGTGCCGCCAGTCTGGCCTGATTAGTCGTCCAGGCCAGACTGGCTGTGTTATCAGCGGCTTACTTGTCGCCTGCCGCTTCTTCGGCAGGGACTTCCTCGGCGGGGACTTCCTCGGCGGGGACTTCCTCGGCGGGGACTTCCTCGGCGGGGACTTCCTCGGCGGGGACTTCCTCGGCTGGGACTTCCTCGGCAGGGGCGTCCTCAGCTGGCGCTTCTTCGGCTGGCGCGGCATCGGCAGGGACTTCCTCGGCGGGGGCATCCTCGGCTGGCGCTTCTTCAGTAGGCGCTTCTTCGGCAGGGGCATCCTCAGCCGTCGCTTCTTCGGCGGGCGCGGCATCGGCGGCTGCCTCTTCAGCGGGTGCCTCAGCGACGGCTTCCTCAGCTGGTGCCGCTTCGGCCACGGGCGCCTCAGCGACGGCTTCTTCAACCGGTGCCGCTTCGGCCACGGGCTCGACAGCCGGGGCCTCTGCGGCGGCTGTGGCTTTGGCGGTTTTCTCTTCCGCGCGCTCCACGGCCTTCTTGCCGGGTTTGGCTTTGATCGGATTAACGCGTTCTTTTTTCTCTGCAATTCCAGCGGCTTCCAGCATCCGGGAAATACGGTCGGTTGGTTTCGCGCCCTGGCCCATCCAGTATTGGATGCGCTCGACATTCATCTTCACGCGCTCTTCACTGTCTTTGGGCAAAAGCGGGCTGTAGGTGCCAAGTTTTTCGATAAAACGCCCATCGCGCGGCATCCGGCTGTCAGCCGCTACAATGCGATAAAACGGGCGCTTCTTGCTGCCCGCGCGGGCAAGTCGGATTTTCATAGCCATGATCATTTTCTCCTGTGTCTAGCTATTTGGACGAGGCATAACCCCTTGTCATCCTTTAATTTCTTCGTGATGCCTGATGACTTCACTGATAATGAAGTTCATGAATTTCGTGGCGAATTCTGGGTCCAGATCGGCGCGATGCGCCAGATCCTCCAGTCGTGCGATCTGGGCGGCTTCGCGCACCGGATCAGACGGCGGCAGGTCGTGTTCGGCCTTCAGCGCGCCCACGGCCTGGGTGTGCCGGAAACGCTCGCCAAGCGTATAGACAAGGATCGCGTCCAGCCGGTCGATGCTGGCGCGGTGGTCTTTCAAAAGCGTTGCGGCGCGGGTCGTGGCGTCGGTCATATCGGCCCCCAAAATCGGTGTCTGCTGTGCGTCGGACATCTGTCGGACATCTGTCGGATATGGTGATTGGTCATGGCACCCCTCCGTGCCGGTAAACCAGCGCCTCGGCAAAGCTCGGATGGCCGCCCGCATCGCGCACCGCACCCAGCTTTTCGGCCAGCCGGATCGAGCGGATGTTGTCGCGGTGGATGTAGCTGACGAAATTGCCGGGGCCGAGCACCTCACGGGCCATCGGCAATAGCGCGCGCGCCGCCTCCAGCGCAAAACCCTGGCCCTCGGCGGCCTCGCACAGCAGCCAGCCAAGCTCGGGCTCGGGGTCGCCGAATTCATGTTCCAGCAGCACCAGCCCCAGGACGGCTTGATCGGACCTCAAAGTGATTGTCAGCGCCCCATAGCCGCGCGGCAGCCAGCCGGCGGTCAGCTGGTTGAAATCCAGCCAGGCATCCCCGGCGCTCATTGGTCCGCCGATGTACCGTCCGCGCCCGGTGGTCCAGATCGGCTCGAGCACCGGCCAATCCTCGATGCAAGGCGCGCGCAGGACCAATCGGTCGGTTTCGATCACCGGGATCGCTGCCGCCGCTGCGTCGATTTGCGGCTGGGCGGCGGCAACGACGTCTAGGCTAAGGGGCGTGGTCACTGCACTATCTCCGGCCTTGGATGGCGGTAAACGAGGCAGGGCTTGTCCGGCACCGGCTGGGGTGCATCCGTGTCCAGCTTCGCGCCCAGTTTCTTGGCCAAAGCGGCAGAGCGGGTGTTATCGTGGCTGATATAGCTGACCACGCTAACCCATTTCAGCACGTCCCAGGCGTGGGCGATGGCGGCGCGCGCGGCTTCGGTTGCCACGCCGGTGCCTTCGTGACCGGCAGCCAGCACCAGCCAGCCGATCTCGGGCTCCGGCCAGTCGGCAGGCACCCAGGGGCCGACCATGGCAACCACGGTATCATCGCCCTTCAGTGTGACCGCCCAAAGCCCGTGGCCATGGATCACCCAATGGCCGAGCACCGAGGCGAAAGCGCGCCAGGATTTGCCCAGATCGTGCGGGCCGCCGACGCCTGCGGCGCGGTCCGACATCATGGGGTACGATTCCCAGTCGCCAGGGACAGGGCGGCGCAGGATCAGGCGGTCGGTTTCAAGGATCGGGGTCATTTGGCACCCCCACTCGAGTTCGGGTGTCGAAAAACGATCACCTTTTTTCCTGATGGTGTGGTCCAGAACCCGTCCCGCTTTGCCCCGAGCCGTTCGGCGAGCGCGACAGAGCGGGTGTTGTCCGGGTGAATGTAACTGACGAGCGTGGACAGGCCGAGGTCGCCATAGGCCCAGCCAAGGACGGCGCGCGCCTTCAAACGCATAACCCTTACCTTCGGCTTCGTCGTCCCAGATCGACCAACCGATTTCCATCTCCGGCTGGCCCGGTGGATGCATCAACCCGGCACAGCCCAGCGGGGTCTTGTCCTCTTTGCGCAAGAGGGTCAGCCAGCCAAAACCGTTCATTACCCATTCGCCCAGCCGTCCGCACCAGTGGTTATAGGCATGTCTGCGGTCCATCAGCCATCCCCGCGCCCCGGCTCTGGCTGAGGGGTGGAACGCGGCAAACACCTCAAAATCTTCTGGTTGCGCCGGGCGCAGGATCAGGCGGTCGGTGGTGAGCACTGGCGCGCTCATGATCCCAATCTTTCATCTTGCCGGAAATATCCTCGGGGGAGCCCGGGGGGGCAGACAGCCCCCTCGCCCGGCGCGCCGCGCGCCAGCGCGGTGGATCGTGCGTTCGATGCGGCAGTTGCGGCGAACTGGTCGTGATCGGCGAAATCAAAGTTGTGGTCGCAACTCGCGGCCTCGATCGCCAGGCCAGATGCGGCATAGGTCTCAAAGTCACGCCATTCAGGCGCGCGCAAGCGCAATCCGTCGACCTCGAAGGTCGGAATGGCAATCGTCGTATGGGCTTGCGGCCTCATTGCCGGGCCTCGGGGGCCGGGTGGCGGTATGCCTGGACGGGGCAGCCGCGCCGCGTCGTCGCGTTGCGCGCCGAGGCGTTCGGCCAATGCGACCGAGCGGGTGTTCTCGGGCTCGATATAGCTGACCGCGGTTGTCCACCCAAGCCGCTCATAAGCATCGGCCCGGGCAGCGCGCGCGGCTTCAAGGGCAATGCCTTTGCCCTGGGTGTCGCCGAAAACGATCCAGGTCAATTCGCCTTCGGGCCAGCCCGGCGGAAACTTCGGCCCGACGATCCCGATACAGTCGTCATTGCCCTGGGCTGTGACCGCCCAAGGGCCAAAGCCACGGTCGATCCAGTGCCAGATCAGCGTGCCGAAACTGCGCCAGGCACGGCCCGGGTTGTGAAATCCGGCGAAAAACCGCGCGGCTTCGGTTTCCATAAAAACCGCGTAGGCCGGCCAATCGGACCGGGACGGCGGGCGCAATATCAGGCGGTCGGTGGTCAGGGTCGGTGTCATGCCGGCGCCGCTGGTCTTGGGTGGCGGTAGATGAGGCACGGCTCATCCGGTCTGGGCTGGGCCGCGTCCGGGTCTACCGCCGCACCCAGCCTTTCAGCCAGCGCGGCAGACCGCGTGTTGTCGTGGTCCATGTAGCTGACGATGGTGGCCAATTTCAGCACCTCCCAGGCGTGGGTGATGGCGGCGCGCGCGGCCTCAAACGCGGTGCCGGTGCCTTCGTTCTCAGCCCGCCAGATGGTCCAGCCGATCTCGGTCTCTGGCCAGTCGGCAGGTGTCCATGGGCCGACAAAGCCCAAGGCAGTGTCGTCGCCGTTGCGCGTCACCGACCACATACCATAGCCCAGCATCGTCCAGTGGCCGAGCCTGCCACACATGTCTCGCCAGACCTGACGTTCCGGGCACGGGCCGCCGGCGCCGGACGCGCGGTCGGACATCATGAAAGCACGATAGCCGGGATAATCGCGCGGTGCCGGACGGCGCAGGATCAGGTTGGCGGTTTCAAGGATCGGCGCGGCGGTCATAGGCGCACCTGCGGTCCGGGGTGGCGATAAAGATGCACAAGCGTCGGGTCGTGGTCTTCGGTGTAACTGCGTTCGAGCGTGCAGCCGAGCCGTTCGGCCAGGGCCATAGAGCGGTCATTACCGTCGTCGATATTGCTGGTCAGCGTCGTCCAGCCCAGTACCTTATAGGCGTAGCCGCGGCAGGCAAGGGCCGCCTCGGACGCGAAACCGCGGCCTTCATGCTCGCGGTGCCAGATGTTCCAGCCGATCTCGGGCTCATCAAGTTCGATCGGATGAAAGAAACCGCAAGAGCCGATGACCTGTTCGGACGCACGCTCGATCATCGTGAACACGCCATACCCGCGCATGTCCCATTGTCCGACCAGATGCGCAAAGGCCCGCCATGCCCCGCCAATGGTCGTCGGGCCGCCCACGAATTTGGATCGGTCGGATTGCATGAAATCGGAGAACACCGGTTCGTCTGCAATCTCGGGAAATCGCAGGATGAGGCGCGCAGTCTCTAGAGCCGGGCGCGTCATGCCTCAGCCCTATTTTCCTGGCAAAAATACTCCGGGGAGTGCGAGGGGCTGGCCCCTCGTATCTTGCGACGCGCGTCAGCGCGGCGCAACACACCAAAGGTGTGGATATACCGCAAGCGAAAGGTCATTTCTTCTTCCCGAACCCCGACAGCCCCGGCGGCAAAGCCATGCCCCCGCCACCCAGACCGCCCAGATCACCCAGACCGCCACCGGCCTGCATCTGCTTGGCGGCGGCTTCCAGCGCTTTGGCATCCCCCATCTCGGGCGGTATGCCGCCACGGCCAAACATGCCCTTCATCGCTTGTTTCAGCATCCCGCCTTTGCCCATCTTCTTCATCATATCGCCCGTCTGGCGCTGCATTTTCACCAGTCTGTTCAACTCGCTGACCTCTAGCCCCGCGCCCTTGGCGATACGCTTTTTGCGGGATGCCTGCAGCAGCCCAGGGTTGGCGCGTTCTTTCTTAGTCATCGACTGGATCAGCGCGATCTGGCGGCCCAACAGGCTGTCATCGAGACCGGCGTTTTCAATCTGCTTGGCCATCTTGTTCATCCCGGGGATCAGGCCGACCATGCTCTCCATGCCGCCCATCTTCTGCATCTGTTGCAGCTGCGCCCTCATGTCGTTCATGTTGAACCGGCCCTTCTGGAACCGGCGCATCATCCGCTCGGCCTGTTCGGCCTCGATGGTTTCCTGGGCCTTTTCGACCAGCGACACGATGTCGCCCATGCCCAGGATGCGGCCAGCGATGCGCTCGGGGTGGAATTCTTCCAGCGCATCCATCTTTTCGCCAGTGCCGACGAATTTGATCGGCTTGCCGGTGACGGCGCGCATTGACAACGCCGCGCCACCACGCCCGTCACCATCCATCCGGGTCAGCAGCACCCCGGAAATGCCGATCTTGGCGTCAAACTCTGTCGCCACTTCAACCGCGACCTGACCGGTCAGCCCATCGACCACCAGCAGGGTTTCGCGCGGATTAGTGACATTTCTGACCTCCTCGACCTCGGTCATGAGCGTTTCGTCAATATGCAGGCGCCCGGCGGTGTCGAGCATGTAGACGTCATAACCGCCCATTGTGGCCTGTTGTTTGGCGCGCCGCGCGATCTCGACCGGTTTCTGACCGGCGACGATCGGCAATGTGTCCACCCCGATCTGGGCGCCGAGGATGGCGAGTTGCTCCTGCGCGGCGGGGCGGTAGATGTCGAGCGAGGCCATCAGCACCCGCTTGCCGGCCTTTTCGGTCAACCGCTTGGCGAGTTTGGCGGTCGAGGTGGTCTTGCCGCCGCCCTGCAGGCCGACCATCAGGATCGGGGCGGGCGGGTTGTCGACCTTCATCTCGCCGGCCTCTTCATCGTCACCGGCCAGCACATGCACCAGCTCGTCGTGGACGATTTTCACCACCTGTTGGCCGGGGGTGACCGATTTTGTCACCGCCTGTCCGGCGGCCTTGTCCTGGATCGCGGCGACGAAATCGCGGGCGACATTCAGCGAAACGTCGGCTTCAAGCAGCGCCACGCGAACCTCGCGCAGGGCGGTCTTGACGTCGTCTTCGGACAGCGCGCCCTGTTTGGTCAGCCGGTCGAAAACACCGCCAAGGCGTTCGGACAGATTTTCGAACATCGCGCGGCCCTTTCGCCGGTTCAAACGCAAATCGCACCAGTGGGCGCAACGCGCTGACTGGTGGCGATCCCGGATCAGGGTCCGGGACCGGAAGACTGAGCGCTTCCGGATGTGTGCGGGCATCTATTCCCGACCGCGCAGCAAGTCAAGCGAGCGGCTATCAAATTGAGAGGCCTGCGGCCTCAAGATACTCTGAAGCGCCTCCGGCGGGCGTATTTTCTGAACAAAGAAGCATATGCCGTGCTCGACAACGCCCGCGACCTGCAGCTTAATGCGGTGAATTGGAAATGGTGCATGGCAGAAAAAACGAACCAGTTGGTGGCTGATCGGCGCGGCCTTGCAGAAAATGGGATTGAAAATGCAGAACCTGTTCAGATTACTGGCTGCAGTGGCGGCCTTGTGCCTGCCCGCGACCGCCGCCTTGGGCTGCGCCTGTTGTCACGAATACGCGCAACGCGATCTCCATATTATGGACACCGACGGCTGGCTTGGCGAAGTGTTGGCGGGTCTGCAACCGACCGGGTCGGCCAAGCTGTTTGTCCGGGCCTGCGATCTGGCCTGCATCAGGGGCTTGGACAATCCCCAATATGAATATCCGGTATCGGTTACGGTTTCGCCCAATCAATGGATGTTTGATATGGGCGCGGCGGGGACAATCAAGGTGGATTTGCCCGATCAGGCCACGTATTTCGCTTCCGATCTTGACCCGCTGCTGGTCGGCGAACAGCGCGGGATGTTCAAAGAATATCGTTTCGCAGTGGCGGCCACCGGCACCGGTGATTTCGCCGCGCTGCAACCGGATAATGGTTCGGCTGAATTGATACTTCAGGGCCTCGGAAATTCCTGTACCGAGGCTGAATATTTCCGCACCTGGCACCTGCAAGTGACTGGCCCGGATGTCGAATTCACGCTTTTCGGCGAACTCACGGTGCGCCAGTAATCGGTGCTTGCATAAAGGCAAGGCGCGCGGCAACGCTGGCCAGATGAAACTGAACGCCGCATCGCATGGGCATCTGGCGATGCTGGCCTTTTCGGCGCTGATCGCCGGGTCTTTCAGCCTCGGCTCGCTGGTGGCCAACGAGATCGCCCCGGCGGCGCTGAATGCGGTGCGGTTTCTGCTGGCGGCGGTGATTATCGGCGCGCTTGGCGCGGCGACCGGGGTGCTGAACCGAGCGGTCGCGCGCGCGCCCTGGCGCTATCTGATCCTTGGCGGGCTGTTCGCCACCTATTTCGTGCTGATGTTCGAGGGGCTGAAAACCGCGGCCCCAGTGTCCAGCGCGGCGGTTTTCACGCTGGCGCCGATCATATCGGCCGCCTTTGGCTGGATATTGCTGCGCCAGATCACTACGGTGCCTATGGCAGCGGCGCTGGCCATCGGCGGGGCCGGGGCGATCTGGGTAATCTTCCGGGCCGATTGGGCAGAGCTTCTGGCGTTTCGGGTCGGCCGGGGCGAGGCGATCTTTTTCTTCGGTGTCATCGCGCACGCGATCTATACGCCGATGTCGCGGTTTCTCAACCGCGGCGAAAACCCAATCGCCTATACGTTCGGGATGTTGCTGGCCGGGTTCGTGATCCTGACGCTTTACGGCTGGGGTGACATTCGCGCCACCGACTGGGGCGGTCTGCGCCCCTTGGTGTGGATCACCATCGCCTATCTGTCGATCTTTGCCGGTTCGACCACCTTCGTTCTGCTGCAATATGCAACGCTCAGGCTGCCGTCGGCCAAGGTGATGGCCTATACATACCTTACGCCAAGCTGGGTGATCGGGTGGGAGATCGCGCTCGGCCATGTCGCGCCGCGCGCTTTGGTGCTGGTGGGCGTGTGCCTGACGGTGGTAGCGTTATTGCTGTTGCTGCGCGATGATCCGAGAGCCGAGGGCAGATGATGGATGAGATGATCTTATACGATCACACCGGCTCGATCTGTTCGCAGATGGCGCGGCTGGCGCTGATCGAAAAGGGCCTGGCGTTTAGGCGGCGCAATGTGGACATCATGCAGACGGCTGAACAATTCGAGCCGTGGTATCTGGCGCTCAATCCCAAAGCCGTGGTGCCGACGCTGATGATCGGCGACGAGGTGGTGACCGACACGATCCGCATAGTGGGCCGGGTGAACGAATTCGATGGCCCCGATCTGGGCTGGGCGGATCGCGATGCGATGGATGGCTGGCTGGCCGATATAATGGGGCTGCATTACGGGGTGCTGCTCTATTCAGCGCGCCTTGATGCGGACCGGACCAGCCCGACGATCATCAAACGCGGGCAAATGCTGCGACAGATGGCCGCGGATCGCCCGGAAACGGCGGACCTGCTGAAAACCCGGATCGAGGGCAATGCCCGGTTTCAGGCGATCCTGGCCAGCCCTGACGCGGTGGCGGGCCATATTGACGCCGCCCAAGCGCTGGTTGGCCGCATGGAGGTGGCGCTGGACGGGCAGGATTTCATCGGCCATGCCACCTATTCGCTGGTCGACGCCTTTGCCACCGCCGCGTTGGCGCGGTTTGCCCTGCACGGGTTTGATCACTGGTGGGTCGATGGCGCCAACAATCAGGTCGCGGCCTATTATGAGCGGATGAAAGCGCGACCGAGTTTTTCTGAAGCGGGGGTTCTGGACCATGGATCCGAGCGCAAGATGAAATAGCGTCGCGTTTCAGGTCGCGGTCGGGAATTCCGTCTCGAGAAATTTCTCAAACGCGTCCAGATTGACCGGCTCGAACTGGCCGAAGCTCTGCATCCAGACCGAGGCCTCGCGCATCGCGTCGGGCTCCAGTTTGCACCATTTCACCCGGCCGCGTTTCTCCTGCGCGATCAGGCCCGCGCGCGCCAGAACGCCAAGATGTTTTGAGATCGCGGCCAGCGAGATGTCAAACGGTTCGGCCACATCGGTGACCGCCATGTCATCTTCCAACAGCATCGCCATGATGTTTCGCCGGGTCGGGTCAGCCGGCGCGGCAAAGACGATGTCGAGCGGCACATCCATCGCCAATCCATGCCGCCCAGCGCCGCGATGGTCAACCGATAGGTTAAATATGCCAATTTGGATCAGTTTCGTCAGCTCCTTTCATCGTTCTAAAAATACTCCAATAAATCAACCTTTTAGACGGGAAGTAACCCGGCCTCTGTGTGCTTGACTCTCGCGCCTCTGACGCCCAGATTTCGCTGCGAAACCCGAGGGGGCCAGCGACCTTGGCAAAACCATCCGACAAAGAGCGGCTTGAGGCGCTCGAGGCGCGGATCGAGGCGGCCAAGGGACCACAGACGGCGCCTTCGGAGATCGAGACGCATCATTCTCAGGCGCAGCTGGCCTGGCGGATGGTGATCGAACTGGTGGCGGGTATCGCCATTGGTTTTGGCATTGGGATGGGGCTGGATGCGCTCTTGGGCACGCGGCCGATTTTTCTGGTGCTGTTTATATTGCTGGGTTTTGCAGCCGGGGTGCGGGTGATGCTGCGTTCGGCGCGCCAAATTCAGGACAAAGAGGCGGCCAAGGCGGCCGAAGATAAGGGAAGCTAAAGCGTGGCGACAGAGCAAGAAGTCAGAGAACTGACCTTTCATCCGATGGATCAGTTCATCGTCAAGCCGCTGTTTGGTGGCGATGCGATCAATTTCTACACGCCCACCAACGTGACTTTCTGGATGGGCCTGGCGGTATTGTGCATCCTCGCCCTGCTGGTTCTGGGCACCCGTGGGCGCGCCATCGTGCCCAGCCGCATCCAGTCGGTGGCCGAGCTGCTCTATGGGTTCATCTACAAGATGGTCGAGGATGTCGCGGGCAAGGATGCGGTGCGCTACTTCCCTTATATCATGACGCTGTTCGTGTTTATCGTGTTTTCCAATTTCCTGGGCCTGCTGCCGCTGGCCTTTACCACCACCAGCCATATCGCTGTGACCGCGGTGATGGCGATGATGGTCTTCCTCACTGTCACCATCCTGGGTTTCGTGAAGCACGGATTTGGGTTTCTGCGGCTGTTCTGGCTGGATTCCGCGCCGCTGGTGCTGCGCCCCATCCTTTTGGTGATCGAGGTGATTTCGTATTTCGTGCGCCCGGTCAGCCATTCCATCCGGCTTGCCGGCAACATGATGGCCGGTCACGCGGTGATCAAGGTTTTCGCGGCTTTCGCGCCGATGGTTTTGTTGCCCGGGCTGATCGGCTTTATTGTCACCCCGGCCTCAATACTGGCGATCTCGGCGATCTATGCGCTCGAGGTGCTGGTGGCCTTCATCCAGGCCTATGTCTTTGCAATTCTCACATGCGTTTATCTGAAGGACGCGTTGCACCCGGTCCACTGAGCCCGGGCGCGCCCGCCACAAACCTATCTGACCAATTCCAACACCCAAGGAGAACCCAACATGGAACTAGAAGTCGCAACAACATTGCAAACCGGCATGGCCTATATCGGCGCCGGTCTGGCCTGTACCGGAATGGGCGGGGCTGCTGTCGGTGTGGGCCACGTCGTTGGCAATTACATCGCCGGGGCGCTGAGGAACCCGTCCGCGGCCGGTGGCCAGTTGGCGACAATGTTCATAGGTATTGCCTTTGCAGAAGCGCTGGGGATCTTCTCGTTCCTGGTTGCCCTGCTGCTGATGTTCGCTGTCTGAACCTTCTGCCGAACTTTCCTTGACGTCGGGCGGTTGCAGTACGTGCTAAACCGTCCGGTGTAATCTCTGTTTCCAAGGAGAATTACGATGGCCGAAACTCCTACCGAAGCTGTGGGTCTTTGCGTTGACAGCCACGGTGCCGCGATCGGGATGCCGCAGCTTTGCGGTGAGTGGATGGGCAACCAGATATTCTGGCTGCTGATCACGCTGGTATTGATCTATCTGATCCTGACCCGAGTCTTCCTGCCGCGGATCGAGGCGGTGTTGTCCGAGCGCGCGGGCACGATCACCAACGATCTGGCCGCTGCCGAAGACCTCAAGCTAAAAGCGGTCGAGGCCGAAGACGCCTATAATCAGGCGCTGGCCGATGCCCGCGCCGAGGCCAACCGTATTGTCGCCGAAGCCAAGGCGGAAATTCAGGTAGATCTGGACAAGGCAATCGCCAAGGCCGATGCCGAAATTGCCGTCAAGGCGGTCGAAAGCGAAAAGGCCATCGCCGAAATTCGCAAAGGCGCGGTCGCGGCGATTAAGGAGGTTGCGCGCGACGCGGCGAGCGACATCGTGACGGCACTGGGTGCCAAGGCGGATGCCAAATCCATCACCACGGCGGTCAACGCTCGTCTGAAAGGCTAGGCCCATGAAAAAACTCGCCATTTTGCTAACCATCACTGCGAGCCCGGCGCTTGCTGCTTCGGGGCCGTTCTTTACGCTGTTCAACACCAATTTCGTGGTGTTGATCGCGTTTCTGATCTTTATCGGGGTGCTGCTCTACATCAAAGTTCCCGGCCTGTTGAGCGGTCTGCTTGACAAACGCGCCGAGGGCATCCGCCAAGAGCTGAACGAGGCGAAATCGCTGCGCGAAGAGGCCCAGGCGCTGCTGGCATCCTACGAGCGCAAGCAAAAAGAGGTCGCCGAGCAGGCCGACCGCATCGTCGCCCATGCCAAGGACGAGGCCACCGATGCCGCCGAGCTTGCCAAACAGGAATTGCGCCGCTCGATCGCGCGCCGGCTCAAGGCGGCTGAGGACCAGATCACCTCGGCCCAGGCCAGTGCCGTCAAGGATGTTCGCGATACGGCCGTGCAGGTCGCGGTGGCCGCCGCGGGCGAAGTGATTGCCGACAAGATGAGTTCAGATCACCGCGACCGCCTGATCGATGAGGCGATTGGCGAAGTCGAGGCGAAGCTGCACTAACAACGGACCCGCCGATCGCGCCAGCACTTGCGGTTTAGATCATCGGTGGGGGTGTTGGTGCACTCTTGAGACGTCCGGTGTGCCGGCGCAACGCGCAGGCCCTGGCACAATTACCGGAAGCCCCAAGAGTAACCGTAAATCGTTACTCATAACAAACACACTTGTGACTGATACTCTTTACTGCCGCCGCTTTGGGCCTGATGGCACTTCTCAGCGACAGGAACATAATCGCGTGGCCTTCGGGCAGTTCGGTGGTGCCAATCGGGCATATGGTGCGAATATCAGAAACAATGCGTTTCAGGATTTTGCGCGGCACGTAATTCCGGTTGACGAAAAATGAACGGGCCAGTCGCGCAAGATTAAGTCGAATTGTCGGTTTTAGATTTCGTTAACCTGCTGAAATCATGATTGAATAAAATTGTCCTTAATCGGACGCCGTGCGGCCTGGCCAGCCCACAGATGAACGACCTGTAATGCTACGGGCGCAATGATGACAGATGCGGGCGGGCCCCAGTCACATTGCTTGCCACAAGTCTTAACGCCGGGCCATCCAGCAGGTCAGAACCGGCGCGCGCCTGGGGCCCTGGCGAGATGCGATTCCCCCGGTTCAGCTCTCAGGAAAACGCGCAACACAGGCGGCGACCTTGCCGTCGCGCGCGCCGACCAATTCGCGATGCCGCGCGGTCAGGCTGTTAAGCTTAGCCTGTTCTGCCACAAGGTCGATGGCCACCGGCGCGGATTGCTCCTCGGCCACCGGGATCGTGCAGGTGATGTCCTCACCCTTGGCATTCTGGCCGCAGACCTGTTCGGTGTTGACGAAAACCGTCTGGGTCTCAAACGCAAATCCGCGCGCCAGATTACCGCGCGTGGTTTGGATCAGTTCTTGGATCACACGCATTTCCTTGCCGATATTGGCGATGCACTGCTCTTGCGGGGTGGCGCAGGCGGCAAGGCCCAACAGTGTTGCGGCAATTAGTTTGCGCATGTTCAGCGCTCCTTTTGACCTCGGATATGCGGCAAAATAGGCCGCTGGCACGGGCTTGGAAAGAGTGTGGGGTATGTTATCAGATAACGGATTTGGCGGGAAACGGACGATGAGCGAAGAAATGCAGGCCGAAAAGGCCGAGGCTGCCAGCTGGTTCGGCGATCTGCGCGATCAGATCGTCGCGGCCTTTGAAGCGCTGGAAGACAGCCACGAGGCGGGGCCAGCACCCGGGCGCTTTGAGGTCAGCGAAACCAGACGTGCATCAGACGATGGGTCTGACGCCGGTGGCGGGCGGATGTCGGTGATGCGTGGCGGCCGGCTGTTTGAAAAGGTCGGCGTCAATGTCTCGACCGTTTATGGCCGGCTTGGCGCACGTGCTCAGGCGGCGATGGCGGCGCGCAAGGATTTGGCCGGGATGGCAGATGATCCGCGCTTCTGGGCGTCGGGAATATCTGTTGTGGCCCATATGCAGAACCCGCATGTTCCGGCGGTACACATGAACACCCGGATGTTCTGGACACCGCACAGCTGGTGGTTCGGCGGCGGCTCTGACCTGAACCCGGCGATCGAATATGACCAGGACACCGCAGATTTTCATCGCACCCTAAGGGAACATTGCGACCGGCACGGGGCGGATCATTATCCACGGCTGAAAGCCTGGGCGGATGAGTATTTCTATGTCCCCCACCGGGGGCGCGCGCGCGGTGTCGGCGGCATATTCGTCGATGATCATGCGACCGGCGACTGGCGGGCCGATTTTGCCTTCATTCAGGACATTGGCCGCGCCTTTCTGCCCGCCTTCGTTCCGATCGTCACCCGCCGCCGCAATACCGAATGGACGGATGCCGACAAGGACCAACAACTGATCCACCGCGGCCTTTATGCGGAATATAACCTGGTCTACGACCGGGGCACCAAATTCGGGCTTGCGACAGGCCATGACGCGGATGCGGTGCTGATGAGCCTGCCGCCGATGGCGAAATGGGTGTGAACCGCTTTCATTGTTCGACAAATACTCGCGCCGCAGGCCTGCGCTACGCCGTGCGCCCGTAAAAACCCAGATTTTCGCTCGCGCTGAAGGCCACGCCGGGTGTTTCGTAATACCCCAGGACCGCGACCAGCCTGGCCTTGTCGCCCGCAACCGGCGTGACCCGGTGCGCAGTGTTGCGACCGAGAAATACGTTCAGCGTGCCCGGCGTCAACACCAGCTCTTTCAGCTCTGGATCCTGCCCGCGCAACAGCCTGGCAACGCCGTCGTAATTGGGGTCATCCTCGCTGCGCAGACCGGGCCGGTATTGAAACGCGCCGCCCTGATCAGGGGCCTGCAACAACAAGGTAGTGGTAAATTCCGACCGGTCGAAATGCCAGTTCAGCGCATCGCCGGGATAATAGGCCATGGCGATGAACCGGGCCAGCGCATCGTCCATGCGGTAAAGGGCGGGCTTGTCCATCACTGCGGCCAGAAAGTCGATGAAGGGTTGAAATTCGTAGAGGCGGTGCAGCGCGGTCGCATCCAGCTGATCAGCGCAGAGCGTGTGATTGACCGTTTCAACCTCGGCCAGTGCGGGATGGTCGGCGGGCAAATCTGGGATGGATTTCTCAAAATAAATGTTATGCGCGCGGGCGTGGCGAAACGACTCTGTGCTGTAGCGCGGCAATAGAGCGGCGGACAGGCTGTCGGCGGTGTGCGGGTGCACAAAGCCCGCCAGGCTGAACATGCCGTCGCGCGCCAGCTCGTCCTTACAATTTGCGACCAGAGCCTGGTAAGCGGAGCTGTCGGGGTGATCGATGGGGTAAGCATCCAGATCAATGATATCGCGCATTTTTCCCTCCTCTGCCTTCGCGCTGGGCCGCCCCCGCGCTTGGCGTCAATCAAAGACGCGACAGATCGATGCGACAGAAACGACCCGGTGGCGGCTGGGCTTTTTCAGATCAGCCCGTGTTTACTAAATAGCGCGGTCAGATCGGCCTCGGGCCGCGCGCCGAGATGGCCGATGATCTCATGGGCCGCCAGATTGGCCATGCGCCCGCAGGTTTCCAGCTCATGGCCATTGGTCAGGCCCCACAGAAACGCCCCGGCGAACAGATCGCCCGCACCGGTCGCATCGACAACCCCGGTGGGCACGGCGGGCACATGCCAGCGGTCGGCGCCGGCGACGATATAGGCACCGTTGTCGCTATCGGTCGTCACTACGGTTTCCACCTCAGATGCGGCGCGCGTCATCGCCGCGTCAAAGTCATCGCCGCCATACATCGACAGTATTTCGGCCCGGTTGGCGAACAACAGGTCGACATCGTCGCGCAGCATCCGGGCAAATGCCGCGCGGTGGCGCTCGATGCAGAACGGATCGGATAACGTGATCGAAACCTTGCCGCCCGCGCCCTTGGTGGCGGCAACGGCCTTGGCAAAGGCGGCATGGCTGTCAGGCCCGTCAAAGCGGTAACCTTCCAGGAATATCCAATCGGCCTGCGCCATCATCGCGGCGTCGATGTCGTCCGGGCCCAGATATTCCGACCAGCCGAGGTAGGTGTTCATCGAGCGTTCGCCATCGGGCGTCACCAGCACGATGCAGCGCCCGGTTTCGACTGCACTGTCGCGGGCACCAAATGGCGTTTCGTAAACCGCCCCCTGGGCGCGCAGATCGTGGGCAAAGATCGCGCCCAGCTGGTCATCTCGCACCTTGCCGACATAGGCCACGCGCCCGCCCAGTTGCGCGGCACCGGCGATGGTGTTTGCGGCTGAGCCTCCGGACATTTCGCGCGCCGGGCCGACGCGGGAATAAAGATCAACCGCGCGCTCCATGTCGATCAGCTGCATGATGCCTTTTTCGACGCCGCTTGCGGCCAGAAATGCATCGTCGCAATTGGCCAGCACGTCGACCATCGCATTGCCGATGCCCACCACCTGAAAGCGCTTGGTCATATGGTTTTGTCCTCAAACGGGCAGAGATCATTGATGATACAGGCCGCGCATTTGGGCTTGCGCGCCACACAGATATAACGCCCGTGCAGGATCAGCCAGTGATGGGCATGGCTTTGAAACTCAACCGGCACATTGTCTTCAATGGCGCGCTCTACCGCGCCAACATCCTTGCCCGGCGCAATTCCGGTGCGGTTGCCGAGCCGAAAGATATGGGTGTCCACGGCCTGGGCGGGATGGCCAAACCACATGTTCAGCACCACATTGGCGGTTTTGCGCCCGACACCCGGCAGCGATTGCAGCGCCGCGCGCGAGGACGGCACCTGGCCGCCATATTCATCGACCAGTATCTGGCTGAGCTTGATCACATTCTTGGCTTTCTGGCGGAAAAGCCCGATGGACTTGATCTGCTCGGTCAGCCCGTCGATCCCCAGCGCCAGCATTTTTTGCGGCGTATCGGCCAGCTTGAACAGCGACGCGGTGGCCTTGTTCACGCCCGCATCGGTGGCCTGTGCCGACAATGCCACCGCGACGACGAGCGTATAGGCATTGAGATGATTCAGCTCGCCCTTTGGTTCGGCCTCAGCGCTCCGAAATCGACTAAAGACCTCATGGATCGTCGGGTAATTCAACTGCTGTGCCATGCTTGCGGGGGTATCGGGAATTTGCGGCCCCGGGGCAAGCGGAATTGCGCCCCGCCTAGCACCGCCGATCAGCGCCTTGGCGAGGCATTTGCCGCATCTTTCGGGTCGCTTTCGCAATTGACGCCGCCTAGTCTCTTGCACAAATGTTACAGGCCAGAACAATGGAACAATCAGGCTATCACTATAATGTCGTGCGCCGGGCGATGGACACCATCGATGACGCCGGCGGACGGCAATTGTCGCTGGAGGAACTGGCGGGAAAACTCGATATGTCGGCCGCGCATTTTCAGCGCATATTCACCCGCTGGGCCGGGGTCAGCCCAAAGAAATATCAGCAATATCTGACGCTCGATCACGCCAAGGCGCTGATGGCCGAGCGCTTTACCACGCTTGAGGCCGCCCATGAGGTCGGAATGTCGGGCACCAGCCGCCTGCACGATCTGTTCGTGAACTGGGAAGCGATGAGCCCCGGCGAATATGCCCGCCGTGGCGAGGGTCTGACGATCCGCTATGGGTGGTTTGACTCGCCGTTTGGCCGGGCATTGGTGATGGGGACAGACAAAGGCATCTGCGGGCTGGCATTTGCCCAGGAGACCGGCGATCAGGCGGCGATGGATGACATGCAAGCGCGCTGGCCTCAGGCGACATTCACCCAGGATGCGGCAGCACTTGGCAACTGGGTGCAGGCGGCCTTTGGGCAGTCCGGCCAGACCCGGCTGCATATGATCGGCGCGCCGTTTCAGATCAAGGTGTGGGAGGCATTGCTGCAAATCCCGTCGGGTCAGGTGACCACCTATTCCGAGATTGCCGCCGCCATCGGCAACCCGCGAGCGGCGCGCGCGGTCGGCACCGCGGTGGGCAAGAACCCGGTCAGCTGGCTGATCCCGTGTCATCGCGCCTTGCGCAAATCCGGCGCGCTGGGCGGCTATCACTGGGGCTTGCCTCTCAAGCGCGCGCTGCTGGCCTGGGAAGGCGCGCGCGCCGATCAGGGCACCTAAATCGGTTTGCACTCACTGCACATCACCCGCCGTCCCGGCCCCGAGCCGTCTCAGATACAGCGCAAACCGCTTTTGCCACAGCAACGAAAGGGCAGCGCCCGATCGCGGGTGGGCACCTCGACAGATGAGGTCTGCGCTTTATGGTGTCGCCACATCGTACCTTCATTCGGGTGTGCAGGCGTTGAAGAAGCGCCCGCCCGTCGCACCAAAGGTGCGCCGCCAAACATTGGCTCGCCTCTGGCGAGACGGGGCGGTCGGGCGCTGCCCGGCGGCACTGCGTGCCTTGTTCCGGGTAAGGTGAGCATGACAACCCTAGCACCATGACTGCGCCCGACCGTCGTGCTGAAAGCACGCCTGTGGCGTGACGGCGGTCGGGCGCTGCCCTGCGGCGCTGCGTGCCTTGTTGCCGGGCATGGTGCTGGCGGTCCGACAGTCCTTGAGCCCACTGCGCCAATTGTCTTAGACGGTTGCACTCACTGCACATCACCCGCCGTCCCGGCCCCGAGCCGGGACCTGCCTCGCGCACAAACCAGAAGACTGGAAACCGGAAAACCGGAATTCGAAAACGGCGCGGGTTATTCGATGACATGCGGCGGGAAACTGCCGACCGTCAGTTTGATATTTGATAACAGGCTGGATTGGCTTAGCTGTGGCCCCGGGTGAGACATGCCATTTATTTGATGAGGCTAAGAATGAAAACCAAGAAACTCCTGTTCGCGACCGGCCTGGCCGGTGCGATGATAGTGTCGGCCTGCACCGGCATTGACACATTTGCCGAGGACCCCAACCAGCGCACCAAGGAAGGTGCGACGATTGGCGCGATCACCGGTGCAATCTTTGGCGCATCGCGCGCCACCGGTCCGGGTGCCAAGCGCAACGCCGCAGTGGTCGGCGGGATCGTCGGCGGTCTGGCCGGCGGGGCGATCGGCAAACGGCTCGACGCGCAAGCCGCCGATCTGCACGCAAATATTTCCAATGACCGCATCCAGATCGTCAACACCGGTTCAGAGCTGGTGGTGACCATGCCCCAGGACATCCTGTTTGCCTTTGACAGCGCCGCGATTGCACCGGCGCTGCGCTCTGATCTGCGCGCGCTTTCAGGCTCGCTGCAGCGGTTTCCGGGCTCCGATGTCATCGTCACCGGTCATACCGATAACGTTGGCGCCGCCAGCTATAACCTCGATCTGTCCAGGCGCCGCGCCGCCGCGGTCGGCAATATCCTGATCGCCAACGGCGTGTCGGCGGGCCGCATCCGCACCGTCGGCCGGGGCGAAAGCGATCCGGTCGCAACCAACCTCAACGCCACCGGGCGGTCCCAGAACCGGCGGGTCGAGATTGTGATCCGCCCGCGCGGCTGATCACATAATCTGACGGTTCCGGGGGCGCACCCGGGACCGTCATTAACCACATTCTGAATATCCCTTGAGATCGCGGCACGCCTTAGCTTGACTTGAAGGCGCGAAATTGCCGCTGCGGTGCCCATGCCCTTCCAGAAGATCGACCCCGAAAAACTGTCCGCTTCCGTCATCCGGCAAATCGAGCTGCTCATTCTAAGGGGCATCCTACAAGCTGCCGGCTGAGCGCGAACTGGCCGAACGCTTTGCGGTGTCGCGCCCCAGCCTGCGCGAGGCATTGACCCCGATCTGGCCGGACGCGGACTGTTGGTCAGCCGCCAGGGCGCCGGGGTTTATGTCGCCAATGTGCTTGGATCGGCCTTTTCAGAGGCGCTGATCGGGCTGTTCTCAACCAATCCAGAGGCTCTGTTCGACACCATCGCCTTTCGGCGCGATATGGAATCTCTGGCCGCCACTGGATGCCGAGTTCCATTTGGCGATCATCGAGGCCAGCCACAATATCATCATGCTCCACATGATGCGCTCGATGTATGATTTTCTGAAGCGCGGGTTTTCTACAATCGCCAGATCATTTTTCAGCAGCGTAATGCCCGGCTGGCGCTGCTCACCCAGCACGCCCGCCTTAACGATGCGCTCCAGGCACGTGATCCGGCCGAGGCGCGTCAGGCTTCCACCGACCACCTCGATTACGTCGAACAGGCGCTGTCCGACCATCAGCGCGGGTAGTGCCCCCGGACGTGGTGTAATTCCGACGTTAGCGCGGGCTGAGTGGAGCCTCGCGTAGCTCAGGCGAAGTCCGCGCGGGTTGCTGGGCGGCCATGGACGTTCTCCGGTAGGGTTTGGGTTGCAACCTGACCTACCGATCGAGGAGATCACCCATGACCAAGGACACGATATCAGAAACCGCCGCGCTGAAGGCGCTTCTTTCCGAGACCGCCGATCATCAGATTTTGGCCGAGATGCTGGGTTTTGTTGCCGACCGGTTGATGGCACTGGATGTGGATCAGCTGTGCGGTGCCGGGGTGCATGAACGCTCGGCCGGGCGGGTGAACCACCGGAACGGATATCGCCCGCGCCGATGGGAAACCCGCGCCGGGACCGTTGATGTTCAGATCCCGAAACTGCGCAAGGGGACGTATTTCCCGGAGTTTCCGGAACCACGCCGGGCCTCGGAGAAAGCAATGACCGCGGTGATCCAGGAAGCCTACATTCAGGGCGTCTCAACGCGATCAGTGGATGATCTGGTCAAGACCATGGGCATGACGGGCGTCTCCAAGAGCCAGGTATCCCGCCTGTGCGTGGAGATCGACGAACGCGTTGACGCCTTCCTTGACCGGCCACTGGAGGGCGAATGGCCCTATCTCTGGCTGGACGCCACCTACATCAAGGTGCGGCGTTCGGGACGGATCGTCAGCGTGGCAGCCATAGTGGCGGTTGCGGTCAACACCGACGGGCGGCGCGAGGTTCTGGGCATCGCCATCCAACCCAGCGAAGCCGAGGTGTTCTGGGACGAATTCCTGCGCGCTCTGGCCGATCGCGGCCTGCGCGGGGTAAAGCTGATCATCGCTGACGAACATAAAGGCCTGAAGGGGGCCGCCGCCAAAGTGCTGGGTGCTACGATCCAGCGCTGTCGCGTGCACTTCATGCGCAATGCCCTGGCCTGCGTCGGCAAGAAGGACCGTCCCATCGTCACGGCCGCGCTCAGAACAGCCTTCGATCAGGACACGCTGGCAGACTCGAAGGAACACTGGACCAAGCTGATCGAGGCTTTCCAGCCGCGTCATCCCAAGCTCGCCGAGCTGATGCTGCGCGCCGAGGAAGACGTGCTGGCCTACAAGACGTTCCCGCAAGCTCACTGGCGGCAAATACACTCCACCAATCCGCTTGAACGCCTCAACAAAGAGATCAAGCGCCGAACAAATGTCGTCGGTATTTTCCCTAACGAGGCCGCGATCAGACGCCTCGTCGGCGCACTTATGCTGGAGCAGAACGACGAATGGGCAGTCACACGTCGTTACATGACGCTGGAAACCGTCGCCGCCATCTGCGAGGATACCACCATGGACCCGGCGAAAATCGCCGCCCTGTAAACCGGCTCAACACCCAGCCGGAGAACAATTTACACCACGTCCGGGGGCACTACCTTCTGTCATGTGTGAATTTACTCAGAAGAATGTGATCGAGTTGCTGGTTCTCTCCATCGTAAGTGTACGTATACTGTTCTTCTTCTGGGAGTCTGGCCGTCGCGGATTCTAGATTGTAGCTGGCATCATGCCGACCCATAAGGATATCGAGCGGAGATGATCGAGGGATATCGTTCAAATCTCCTACGATCGCCGTGAAAGACGAGAGTGTCCGTCCTTCTGTGTATGACTGATTTGGCCCATGCTTCCAAACTGAAGGAGCATGACGACAATGACGATTTCCAGGGAACTACTGGACGAGCTGCTTAGCGGCGTTGAACGGCCTGAGGATTTGCTCGGCGACAAGGGCCTGATGAAGGAACTCAAGGTTCGGCTGATGGAACGAATGCTGGGCGCTGAACTTACCGAGCATCTGGGCTATGAACCGCATGGTGAGCCTGCAAGCCAGCAATCCAACCGACGCAATGGGGCGGCGCGCAAGGTGCTGAAGGGCAATGACGGCGCAGTGCCAATTGACATCCCGCGTGACAGGGACGGAAGTTTCGAGCCGGAGTTGATCCAGAAAGGCCAGACCCGGATCGACGGGATGGATGACAGGATCATCGGGCTTTATGCGGCGGGTCTGTCCACCCGCGATATCCGCGCCCATCTTGAAGAGGTTTATGGCCTGCGCGTTTCTGCCGATCTGATCAGCCGTGTCACCAATGCGGTTCTGGAGGAGGTTTCAGACTGGCAAAACCGGGCTTTGGAGCCGGTCTATCCCATCGTTTTCCTAGATGCCCTGCGGGTCAAAATCCGCGATGCGGAAAGCCGCCAGGTTAAGAACAAGGCCGTTTATGTGGCTCTGGGCGTCACCCCTGAGGGTGAACGTGAGGTTCTGGGGCTTTGGATTGCCAACAACGAGGGAGCCAAATTCTGGCTGTCGGTCATGAATAATCTGAAGAACAGGGGCCAGGAGGATATCCTGATTGCCGTCGTTGATGGCCTCAAGGGCTTCCCTGACGCCATCAACGCAGCTTTCCCCGATACGACGGTTCAAACCTGTATCGTGCACCTTGTGCGCCATTCCCTGAACTTCTGCGGCTGGAAGGATCGCAAGGCTGTCGCCAAAGATCTGAAGCTGATTTATCAGGCCGTAGATGACGGGGAAGCCGCCAAAGCCCTTGATGATTTTGAAGCCGAATGGGGCGACAAATATCCTTCAATCGCCCCAAGCTGGCGGCGAGCATGGCAGGAGGTCATCCAGGTCTTTGCCTTCCCGCCAGCGGTGCGCAAGATCATCTACACCACCAACGCCATCGAAAGCCTGAACCGGGTGATCCGGAAAACCACCAAAACCCGGGCAGCTTTCCAACCGATGCCGCCGCCACCAAGCTGATCT
Source organism: Paracoccaceae bacterium (assembly GCA_965216135.1). Taxonomy (GTDB): domain Bacteria; phylum Pseudomonadota; class Alphaproteobacteria; order Rhodobacterales; family Rhodobacteraceae; genus CBDCFL01. The sequence goes on along the minus strand of CBDCFL010000024.1, from coordinate 502,038 downwards.
ATCTGGCCATCCGCAATTTCGAAAAGGCGGGTCGCTGCGTCAGAGAATGGGTTGCCGCCCGAAACCAGTTCGCTATTCTCTACCCAGAACGGTTCAATAAATGACCCGTTTTAACTGCATGGGCTGAGCGCCATACACAGAGTTTCAGATACTCCCGGGTCGCTGCGTCAGAGAATAGGTTGCCGCCCGAAACCAGTTCGCTATTCTCTACCCGGAACGGTTCAACAAATGACCCGTTTTAACTGCATGGGCTGAGCGCCATACACAGAGTTTCAGATACTCCCTGAAAGACGGCGATCGGGAGTTTCCTTGCTCGACCCTTGGTCTAGTGAAGTTACGAACAATGCGTGCCTGGGCATTTCGAAGTAACCGAGTTTCTTCTGTCCCACTCCTTTGAGATTTAAGGTGTAAAACGAACAGAGAAATGACTTGACCATCGACTTCGATGTCTACTCTAAGAAACTTACCAAGACTGCCAACACGTTCGATATTTCGGTGATCATAGTATGGTAGCACAGTTTGATCCAAGCGTGTCATGGTGATGTAGTGGCGGGAAAACGACTGATTACCGCAACATTCTGGCCTGTGTAGGGGTCTAACGTTTCGCTGCTCCACCAATATCTTAGTGGTGACCCCAACTCTCCCAGTTTCGCCATGAGTAGCTCAAGGACTACGGCTCCTTCAACTTCTTGCAGCGCAACAATATCCGCTCCGTTTGGGCCAATCGCAATGATCTTTTGGGCGATAAGGTCGATTTTTTCCTCTATTCCGCCATCCGGCAATTTTGCACCCCAACGTTGAAGAGGTGCTTCGTTGTCGAACAGCCAATACGTGTTGAAAGTTGCCAAAGTGAATTCCATGATTTCCACCTAATTAGTGTTGCTGTAGTGCTCCGAGACACACAAGAAGTGAAACTCCCGCAACCGATTTGGCTTGGGAGTACCAATTCTTTCTAGCTGACGGATGCGGCCACTACCGGCTTTATGTCAGTTCAACTGGATATAGATCAGGTCCATGGACGGCCAATCGCGTGGATGATTTTTTAGGCGAGGCCCATGATCGCTTTGAGTCAACTCGACAAGCACGCGGTACTTGCCCGGGGGCAGGTCAGAAAAGGTGAAAGTACCACGGTCAGGCATGCCGAAATTTTTTGGCATCAGGAAGCTGTTGGTGTTGGACCGTCAAGATATTCAGCCCTAGAGCGATCACCTTCTTCGGCGAGAACAAGCATATTGCTTATAAAAAACGCGGCAATCGATGTCACTAAAACTCGCATTTTCCCGTCCCTTGCAAATTGATTTGAACTCGAAACATACAATGAAGGGTCGCATTTTTGAACTCCCAACCTTGGGTTGCGAAACTTCAGGTTCACCCCAAAAGATCGCGCTCTAATTGAACGCTTGCCATAGTCCTAATCCAACCTGAGGCACATGAGATTTTTTGCCAGGCATGCCAGAGGCATCTTCTGGTCAAAAACGGTCGATTTTTGGCGAGCGAACGCAACTCGGGTTTGGGCATTCTACCCGCTCGGTCCCAGTGTCGTGCAAGTCATCGAGCGGGCTTCCAGGCGGCGGCAGGCCAGTGCAGCCATTTCCTGGGTCATGCCGACGAAATTGGCCTCATAGCCGCGCGATGAGCGGACCACCTTGCGCAAGGCCTCATCGAGCATTCCGATCTCGGCCAGCGCAGTTTTCAAAAGCTCGCGCTCGGCCGCGAAACTGGTGTTATAGCGGCCGATATTGATGCCCCAGTGGCGTCCGCCCGATGTCGAGATGCGGGTGACGACCTCGGGTCCGGGCGCCGGCTCCACGGCGGCAACGCTGGCCACCATCAGGGTCAGATCGGGCCGCGCCATGGGCCGTGGCGACCGGGCCAACGCCTGTGCGCTTGCCGTGACAGACGCGGCCGGGGGAACTGTCGCCAGCACGTGCTGAATATCGGCCGCCATCGCCAGGATTGTTGCCTCGGGCAGGTCAGAACCGGGCCGCGCGACAGGCCACGGGCTTTGCCTGATCGCGCGCACCAGCTGGACATTGGGCGCCGCCCCGCCAGCGCCATAGGCCGGTGGTGCCGGACGCCGCGTGCGTACCGAACTGGGCGCGCGGCGGAAGCCCAGATCCATCAGCTCGCTGACTTTACGGTTGCGCGCCGCACTGGAAACCCCGCCGAAAACCGTGGTGATGATGCGCTCATCGCCACGCCGCGCCGAGCCGACCAGATTGAACCCGGCCGCCGCCGTGTAACCGGTCTTGATGCCATCGGCACCGCGGTAAGAGCCCAGGAACCGCGAATTTGTATTGGCAACCGCGCGCAGGCCCGCGTGTGTGGAGCGCCGCGAGAACAGGTTGTAATATTCCGGGTGGTCGTACACCAGCTGGCGGCCCAGGATCGTCATGTCGCGGGCGGTCGACATGTGCCCCTGCTCGGTCAGCCCATGGGCGTTCTTGAAGGTCGTGCGCGTCATGCCGATGGCCTTGGCGGTGCGGTTCATGCGCCGCGCGAACGCGGCCTCGGAGCCTTCCAGTGCCTCGCCGATGGCGGTGGCGGCATCATTGGCCGATTTCACCGCCGCCGCGCGGATCAGGTAGCGGAACTTGATCGTGGACCCGGCACGCAGGCCCAGCTTCGATGGCGGCTCGTTGGCGGCGAATTTGGAGATCCTTACGGCCGAGTCGAGCGATATTTCACCGCTTTTGACCGCCTCAAAGGCGATGTACAGCGTCATCATCTTGGTCAGCGAGGCCGGAAGCAGGCGGGTGTCGGCATTGCGCGAATGCAAAACCTCGCCGTTCCTCGCATCCATCACCATCGCCGCGTAGGGAGCGGACTCGCCACGCAGGGGCGGCAATACCGCCAACAGCGTCAATGCCAATAAAAATAGCCCATAGCGGGCAACCTGCCCCAGACGTTTTTCCACGTCATATGCCTTTTACTGCCTCGTGGCCCGGGCTCTTTGACCCGATGCTCATTCGTTCGCGGCACGCTAGCATGAAGAGATAAACGTGAAAATCCCTTTAATTCATTACGTTAATAGCAGTTGATTTCCGCGCATCAGGTGTTGGGTGGGTCTATATGTTGTGTTAGAATTCACACGCTCCCCAATATGTGGCGGCGATCATTCGTTACACACCGGGTTTTCCGCGCGCTTTGCCCGCCGCTACTTTTGTGCATTCCCACGCCTGCCGGAAATCCGGCACATTCGACATCACCATGGCGAACAACTGACCGATGCCGCTTGCCTCGGCGACGGCGGCGAGCGTCCCCATATTTGACAGCGCAAATCCAAACAACGCTCTGCCTGCTTCGCCAAAGAATCCTGCAGCCGTCAGACCGCCCAATACAATAACGATGTTGCGGTTGAGCGAGCTCTTGGATGCAAAGGCCGCGGTGTTGTCTTTCAACTCGGAAATTGCACGTTCAAGATCGCGAATGTTCTCACCGAAGGCGTCAGCATCATCGGCAACCACGCGGCTCATTGCATCCTGGGCGGCCTTGTCAGCCTCACTCGGCGGCCCTTCCTCAAACCGCCGCTTGCGCTCCAGCAACAATTCGACCGACGCATTGTCCAGTGTCAGGCCCGGCCCGACCCGGGCGACATCGGCCAAGGCGTCGATCACATCCGGGGTGAATTCATCCTCGCCCGTCCGCGTATCCCGGCGCGCATAAGTTTCCGCGAGACTGTCCACGTCCAGATGCACCAGCAACATGTCCAGCGCTTCAATTTCGAAATCCAGCCGCGCCTGCAGCGACCGGCTGCGCGCGGCAAGTCGGTTAAACCGGTTGCCCGCCAGTTGCGCCAGATCGCCCGCGCGCGTCCGCAATTGCTGGTGCAGATCGCGCTTCAACGCGTCATCCTGCTCGTCCGCCCCGGGGAGGCTGGCGGCGATCTCCAGCTTGCCCTCGATCAGGCTGACCGGCAGCAGCGCGTCTTGCTCTGGCGGGCTCTCGTCGCCCTCAGGCGGCTCCCAGTGCTTCAGATAGTCAAACAACTCCCGCGCCCGCTCGCCGGAATGTGCAATATCTGCGATCTCTGCAATGCGCGGGTCTATGTCGGTGGCCGCGCAACCTGTGAAGTCCAGACCCGGATCGCCGGGCGAGACTTCGGCCAATCGGGTCAGCCCCGTAATGGGCCGCAAATCGGTGACCCGCGAGTTTCTCAGGTCAAGGCGCTGCAGCCTGCCCAGCTCGACCAGCGGCCTCAGGTCGGTGACCGGCGTGTTCCTCAGTGTCCGTCCGGGGACTTTATGAGTCGGATGAATCGGTTATCCGGCGCGCCCTCTTGAAGAGCTGAATCAGCTGTGATTCTCTGGGGTGGTGAATTTGCTCTTGAGGTGCCCCATGTGGACTGCCGACAACCGCCCGCGCTACAACCGCGACAAACTGCGTTATCCGAGCGACCTGACCGATGCGGAATGGGCGCATATCGAGCCGCTGATCCCGCCGGGCAAGCCCGGCGGCGGCAAACGGCGCGTCGCTATCCGCGAGGTGATCAACGGCGTGATGTACATTCTGAGCACCGGCTGCCAGTGGCGCGCGCTGCCCAAGGATTTGCCGCCCAGAAGCACCGTGCATGAGTACCTCGGCCTGTGGAACTGGGACGGCACGCTGGATCGCATCCATCATGCGCTCTACCTCAAGTGCCGCGAGAAAGCCGCGCGCGAAGCCAGCCCCACGGCCTGCATCATCGACAGTCAGAGTGTGAAAAGCGCTGAAAAAGGGGGGCTCGCATCGACAGCCACGGCTTCGATGCCGGCAAGTTGATCAAGGGCAAGAAGCGGCATGTTCTGGTCGATACGCAAGGCTTGCTGCTGCACGGCATCGTCACCGCCGCCGACGTTCAGGATCGCGACGGCGGTCTCGCGCTGCTGGCGACCTTGTTCGGTCTGTTTCCCTTTCTCGGGAAATTGTTCGCCGACAGCGCCTATCAGGGGCCGGTCTTTCACCGCGCCCTGGCCGGCATCCTGCCCGATCTCGAGACCGAGATCGTCAAGCGATCCGATCGGGTGAAGGGCTTCGTCGTCCAGCCCAGGCGTTGGGTGGTCGAACGCACCATCGCCTGGCTTAACCGCTGCCGCCGACTGGCCAAGGACTGGGAGAACCTCAACCGCAACGCGCTCGCCTTCATCAAGCTCGCGTCCATTCGACTCATGCTCCGAAAACTCTGTAATCCTACATAAAGTCTCCGGACGGACTCTTACGCCCGGAACAGCCGCCAAGCGGCCCGGGCCGCGCCCGACCGCCCTGATGGGCGGGCGCTGTTGTGACGTTGGCGCGATGAAATGACGGCAGGAGCGGTGACACCATAAAGTGAAGACCTCAGCCGGCGGCAGCGCCCACCCACTGTCGCGCGCGGCCCTTACGGTGCGGGTGAAGAGTAGTGCGGGCGCGGCGGGTGATCCGGGCACAAATATGATACTTGCGTCATTTCGATATTTCTAGCATTATCGAAATATGAAACATGAGTCGCCCAAATCTCCGCCGCTGGTCGAGGCCGCTTCGGTCTTTGCCGCACTTGGATCCGAGCAGCGTCTGGCCGTTTTGCGCATCATCGTGCGGGCGGGATCCGAAGGTTTGACGATCGGGACGCTGGGGCAAAGAAGCAGGATCACAGGATCGACGTTGACCCACCATATGAAAATCCTCGCAAACTCCGGGCTGGTCAATCAGGCCAAGCAGGGGCGCAGCATCATCTGCGTGGCGGCGGCTTACGAAAAAGTAAGGGAATTGTCGGATTTCCTGTTGTCGGAATGCTGCGCAGATGCCGAAACACCTGACGAAAGTCACGCCCATGGCTGAAATTCATTCCCATGATTCTCCATCGGCGAATTTTCGACCCGACAAGGCGTGGACCGCGATCCTGATAATCCCGGTTCTGGTGGCAATTTTTGACCGAGGCGAGCTTGGGCCGACGCTTGGATTTGCGCTCGATGCGCTAATTTCAACCGCCCCGTTCATTCTGTTTGCGGTGTTGGCGGTGGCCTATCTGAAAGCAACAGGCTCTGAATCGATCCTGGCAAAGGCATTCGAAGGGCGCGAGGTGCGGATGATCCTGCTTGCGGCATTTGTCGGCGGGATGTCGCCGTTTTGTTCGTGCGAGGTGATCCCGTTTATCGCCGCGCTGCTGGCCGTTGGCGCGCCGTTGTCGGCGGTGATGGCGTTTTGGCTGTCATCACCTTTGATGGACCCGGCGATGTTTCTGATCACTTCAGGCACGCTGGGCGTTGGCTTTGCAGTGGGAAAAACCGTGGGCGCGATTGGCATGGGGGTCATGGGCGGGTTTGTCGTGCGCGCCTTTGCTAATGGTGCGGTATTTGCGAACCCGCTGCGGGAACGCGCCGACGCAGATAGCTGCGGGCGCGGCACCAATCCCTTTACCGGCCACCCGCAATGGCGGTTCTGGCAATCGGCTGAACGGCGGGGGTTTTTTGGATCGACGGCACTGTCCAACCTGCATTTCTTGGGGAAATGGCTGCTTTTGGCCTATCTGCTGGAATCGCTGATGCTGACCTATGTGCCGGCTGGCTGGATCGCTGGGGTCTTGGGCGGTCAGGGGATTTTGCCGATCATACTCGGTGCGCTGGTCGGTGCGCCCGCCTATCTAAACGGCTATGCCGCGGTGCCGCTGATTGATGCGCTGCTGAGGCAAGGCATGGCGGATGGTGCGGCGATGTCATTTGCCATTGCCGGTGGGGTCAGCTGTATCCCGGCGGCGGTGGCGGTGTGGGCGCTGGTCAAACCGCGCGTATTTGCCGCCTACCTGGGCATTGCCTTTGTCGGCGCGGTGCTGGCCGGTATCGGCTGGGGCCTGATTGCGTGATTTTGGCATAGGCAACCGATGCGCTGCTTGTTTCTGAGGGCGGCGCTCATCGCTTCCTTGCGGGCACTCTTCGCTTTAGCGGCTGCACATGGCGTTGAGCGAGCGAAAAGCGACCGTCAGGGAGTGACGAGCGCCCGCCGGGTGTTGCCCAGGCCAGATGGATAAACTATCTCTGCGCCAAGTTGACGGAGGCAGCATGTATCGGGTCTGGAATTACCTTACGCAGTACTCGATCCTGCTGATCGCGGGCGCGCTGATCGCGCTGATCTGGGCCAATCTGCACGCGAATTCCTATCATGATTTTGTCGAGACACTGCTGGTCGATGATTTTCTGATCGGCCACGCACATTACGACGAATTGGGTCAGGTCCATCGCACCCTGACGCTCGATTATCTGGTCAACGACCTGTTGATGGCGTTTTTCTTTGCCATTGCCGCCAAGGAAGTCTGGGAGGCGGTGATCCTGAAAAACGGCGCGCTGCGGGGGCGCAGGGCCGCGACGCCTTTGTTTGCGACTGCGGGCGGCATGATCGGCCCGATTGCGGTCTATCTTGGCCTGGCATCCTTCCTTGGATCTGATGTTTATGACGCGGTGGCGCGGGGGTGGGCGATCCCGACGGCTACGGATATTGCTTTTTCCTATCTGGTCGGGAGGATCGTTTTCGGGGCCGGGCATCCGGCGGTCCGGTTCCTGTTGTTGCTGGCAATAGCCGATGATGCCGCGGGGCTGATCATTCTGGCGGTGTTTTACCCCTCGGGCGAGCTGACGCCGTCGTGGTTACTGCTGTCGCTGGGCGCGGCGGTGGGCGTATATTTTTTGTTCAATTACCTGCCCAAGCATCTGGATCGAGCCAACCAGCTGCGGCCTGCGTCAACCTGGGTGCGCGAAAAATTGTCGTTTTGGCCCTATTTGGCCGCCGCCGCGCTCAGCTGGTATGGGTTTCAGGAGAGCGGGTTGCACCCGGCACTTGGGCTGCTGCCGATTGTCCCGGCAATACCTCATGCAGACCGGGCATTTGGCTTCTTTTCGGAGGCTGAACAATACCTAACCGACCTGCTGAACCATATTGAGCACTTGCTGAAATATCCCGTCGAGGTGATTTTATTTTTCTTCGGGCTAATGAATGCAGGCGTTGAATTTTCCTCGATCGGGTCGCCAACCTGGCTGGTTTTGGCAGGTTTGATTGTGGGAAAACCGGTTGGCGTGCTGGTCTTTGGCTGGATTGCCGCCTACCCGCTCAGACTGGGGCTGCCGGCGGGGATGCGCACGGTCGATCTGTTCGTGATCGGCTGCGTGGCGGCGATCGGATTTACCGTCTCTCTGTTCATTGCCTCGGTGGCTTTTGACGGCTCGGTCACGCTGGAAGGGATCAACGTGCGCGATGCCGCCAAGATGGGGGCATTGTTCAGTTTCGGCGCGGCCGGGATCGCCATTCTTGTGGGCAGGATAGCCCGGGTGCAAAAGCAGATCGGTTAGGCACAACGAAAGGGCAGTGCCCGGCCGCGGGCGGGCGCTCATGTCGGGCGGCGCGTACCGCGCCTTGTTCCGGGCAGGGGCGCTAACTGGCCGACCGATGCGCTCGTGCGGCGGGATCAGATTAAGCGCAAGCCGCTGTGGTGTCAGGTTTGGAACTGGTGCCGCGGCGAAGTCCCGGATCAGCTCCGGGACGAGGGGTGGTTCAAATCTGAAGTAATCTACATTGGCATCCGCCGTCGCCGAAGCCACACGCGAAGGCCGGGCGATCAACACCGTGTCGAGAACATTCTGAGTTGACCGGTTTATGTACCATATGAGTTGACCGCTTCTGTTGCGGTTTCTGGCCCTGTGGACAAGTGGTCGGTCGCGGAGCGGCTGTCCACTTGTCCACAGGGCGCCGGTCGGTCGCGTCGAAGCGGGTCACGCGGCCTCGCGGGTTTGGCTGTCGATCGGTTGGCCATCGGCGTGGTATCGCGCCAGACATCGCGGTCCATGGAAGACGGCCATTGTGCCGTCGGGGTATTCGTGGACGCGGACCCTGGCCTTGACGTAATGGCGGCGGTGGCGGCCGGCGGGGATCTGAAGTGCCAGGCGCTTGTAGCGCACCGTGTTGTCGTTTGAGACGGTGCGTTCCTCGTGGATGCACAGGATGTCGTCGAGCGCGCCGGTGAAGGGGACGAAGGCGGTGCCCCGGTCCTCGGCCGGGGTCGCGAAGCGGGCGTTGTGTTGTGGCAGGAAGACCTCCTTAAGGAAGCGGTTGGCCTCGACCATGTCGGTGATGCCGGCGAGCCTGAGTTCCTGGGGCAGGCGCTTCTGCAAGGTGCCGAACATGCGCTCCGAGCGCCGCCTTGCCTCGGGCGAGTAGGCCGGGATCAACTCGATGCCGAGCTGCGCCAGGGCGCGGCCGACCTGGGTCGGGGTGTCCTTGTCCACCTTGCCGCCGGCCTCGGGCGTGTTCCAGTAGTGGCTGGCGCGGTCGGCGTAGAGCGAGCAGAACAGGCCCTTGGCCCGGATCGCCTCGGACACCCCCTGGAAGCTCGACATGGTGCCCTCTTCGGCGACGAAGAAGGCCGAGTAGATATCGCTGGTCGCATCGTCCATGGTGACGATCAGGTCCCACCATCGACCGGGGACCCACTCGTGGCTCGAGCCGTCCTGGTGCAACATCATGCCGGGCAGGGCACGGCGCGGCCGCTTGCGCCGGTGCGCCCCACGCCTGGGCACCGCGCGCCTGCGCCCATGGGCTTGCAAGCTCAGCCGCAGCCAGTTGTAGCTGCGCTTGAAGCCGTGATCGGCCACCAGCTTCTCGTGGAAGTGCTTGGCCGTGAAGTCCCAGTAGCGGGTGTCGAACAACTCCAGCACCCGCGCCACCTCGTCCACCGGCGCGCGCCGCGCCGAGAGGCGGCCCAGGCGGCGGTCGTAGAGACCGTCGGCTCCCTCCGCCTCGTAGCGGTCGCGCCAACGCCGGAAGGTGCGCTCCGAGACACCCAGAACCTCCGCCGCCTCCGCCTGGCTCAAGCCACCCCGATGGGTGCGCCCGTAAACCTCCTCGAACTTCATCAATCTCAGTCCCTGTACCTGCTCCGTCCGACGCATCGCCTCCCTCCATGGCTTGGAGGCGTTCTAAAACCGGACAGATCATCTGGTACATAAACCGGACATATCGCGTGTTACCGACACCGGGCGATCAACACCGTTGTAATCCGCGGGGAAAATCGGCCATAATACCGCAATTGGGCAAATTCAGCTTATCCTTAATAAAAGCCGCTAAATGGCTGCAAGAGCTGATAAACGAGCAAAGTTGCGCCATGATTGAGTTCGACGGTGTCAGCAAGTCCTTCTGGACAGGCAAGCAGCGCAAGGTCATTCTGGACCGCGCCTCGTTTCGTGTCGAATTGGGCAATTCGCTGGGCATTCTGGCCCCCAACGGCACCGGCAAGACGACGATCATCAACATGATGGCGGGCCTTGAGAAGCCTGACGAGGGCGAGATACGAAAATCCTGCCGCGTGTCCTTTCCACTGGGCTTTATGGGCGGGGTCGTGGGCAAGCACACCGGTCGCGAGAACGCGCGGTTCATTGCGCGGCTCTACGGGCTTGACCCGGATTATATCGAGGCGTTTACCCGCTGGCTGACCGGGATTGAGGAATATTACGACATGCCGGTTGGCACCTACAGCGCCGGGATGCGCGCGCGCCTGTCGCTGTCGTTCCTATTGGCGCTGGAGTTTGACATCTACCTGATCGACGAAGGCATGCCGGCGACCACGGATGTGGCGTTCAACCGCAAGGCCGGGACGATCCTGCGCGACCGGCTGAAGAATGCGACCGTGGTGATCGTGTCGCATCAGGCCGATACGCTGGAAAAATTCTGCCGCTCAGCTGCTGTCGTGCGCGACGGGCAGTTCCTTATGTTCGACACGCTGGAAGAGGCCAAGGAGCTCTATGACTACCAAACCTAAAGCCAAAAAGTATCGCATCAGGCGCAGCGCGTCGCTGGCGGGCCCGCTCAACAAACCGGCGGACGACGCCAAGAATGCGGGCGACGACGACCAGGGCGAAGTTCCGTTTGCCACGTCTGACGACGGGTTCGGCGACGAGCCTTATCCGACCGCGCGCACCGCAGAGGCGGATTACGACCCCAAGGTGATTGCCGAGATCGAAGCCATCAAGGCCGAAGGCGCAACCGGGCGTCAATTGCGGCTGGCCAGGCGAGTGGCGCAGAAACGCGGGCTGTCGGCGGTTTCGGATTACGATGCGGTGCGGTTGCTGCGTGAGCGGGGCATTGATCCGTTCAAGCGTTCGACCATGCTGTCGCTGGTGGTGCCCGAGGGCGAGGCGCTGAATGCAGATGTGCGCAGCGTCAACCTGCCAGCGGCTAAGAAATACGACGAGACGACGCGCGCCCAGGAGGTCTATCGCATTCAGCGCGATATCGCGCGCAGGCGGCGTCGGCAAATGGCGATGATGTTCGCCAGGTTGGGCACATTTGTGGCCCTGCCGACGATCGTCGTGGGTATTTATTTCTACAATGTCGCGACACCGCTGTTTGCGACCAAGTCGGAATTTCTGATCCAGCAGGCCGACAGTCAGGGCGCAGGCGGTCTGGGCGGGCTGTTTTCGGGGACCGGTTTTGCGACCAGCCAGGATTCGATCACCGTGCAAAGCTATCTGCAGTCGCGCGATGCGATGCTGCGCCTTGATGCGGACATCGGATTTAAGGAGCACTTTGGCCAGCCAGAGATCGACGTGCTGCGCAGGTTGCCCCCGGACGCGACCAATGAGTAGGCCTACAGGCTATACGAAAAGATGGTTAAGATCAGTTACGATCCCACCGAAGGTATTGTAAAGATGGAGGTTTTGGCGGCAAGCCCGGATGTCAGCGCGCAATATTCGCGCGCCCTGATCGCCTATGCCGAAGAGCAGGTCGATAACCTGACCCAAAGGCTGCGCGAAGATCAGATGCAGGGCTCGCACCAAAGTTTTGAGGATGCCGAGGCCAAAATGCTGGATGCACAGCGAAAGGTGCTGGAATTGCAGGAACGGTTGGGTGTGATCGACGCCGCCACGGAAACATCGGCGCTGATGGGGCAGATCACCGTGTTTGAAACCCAGATTCAGGAAAGAAAGCTGCAGTTGCAGCAACTCTTGGACAATACGCAACCAAATCGGGCCCGTGTCGATGGTGTCAGCGGTGACATCTCCAGGCTGGAGGCGCTGGTGGCGGAGATGCGCGCCCAGCTGACCGACGGTGGCTCGGACAGCGCGTCGCTGGCGCGCATATCGGCCGAGCTTAGACTGGCCGAAATTGATCTGGAAATTCGCACCGCGATGATGCAGCAATCGCTTCAGCAACTGGAAACAGCGCGTATCGAGGCCAACCGGCAGGTCCGATATCTGTCGATGGGCGTATCACCGGTTGCCCCGGACGAGGCAGCCTATCCGCGAAAGTTTGAAAACACCGCTGTGTCGCTTTTGATCTTCGCGGGCATCTATCTGATGATGTCGTTGACCGCATCGGTCCTGCGCGAACAGGTGTCTGCATGAGCCAGCACCATGTGCTGGCCGGTCCGGTCCGGTTTGGTAATGATCTGCCGCTGGTGGTGATCGCGGGGCCCTGTCAGCTTGAAAGCCGTGACCACGGTGAGATGATTGCCGGTCGGATGGCGGAAATCTGTGCTGCGGCTGGTCTCGGCTATGTGTTCAAGGCGAGCTATGACAAGGCCAATCGGACGTCGCTTTCGGGTGAGCGGGGAATGGGCATGCAAGCCGGGCTGGAGGCGCTGGCAGGAATTCGCGCGGGGATGGGCATTCCAGTGCTGACCGACGTACATGAGGCTGGGCAATGCGCGGTTGTGGCCGACGCGGTGGACATCATCCAGATCCCCGCCTTTCTGTGCCGTCAGACCGACCTGCTGGTGGCGGCGGGGCAGACCGGCGCGGTCGTCAACGTCAAAAAGGGCCAGTTTCTGGCACCCTGGGACATGGCCCACGTGGCGGCCAAAGTCGCCGCGACCGGGAATGAGAACATCCTGTTGACCGAGCGCGGCAGTTCATTTGGCTATAACACGCTGGTCGCCGATATGCGGAGTTTGCCGCAAATGGCGCAGACCGGCTATCCGGTGATCATGGATGCCACCCATTCTGTGCAGCAACCCGGCGGCGCGGGTGGGGCAAGCGGCGGGCAGCGCGAGTTTGCGCCGGTGATGGCGCGCGCGGCGGTCAGTCTAGGAATTGCCGCAGTATTTATTGAAACCCATGACGATCCGGACAGCGCGCCCAGTGACGGGCCCAATATGATCCCGCTGGATCAGATGGCGCCTCTGATCGAGGGGCTGGCCAAACTGGACACTTGGGCTAAGGCAGATCCGATCCGCATTTGATCGGCGTAACGAGGGGGCGAGCCATGAAACCGCACAGCCGGGTTGTCGAAAACAGCTGGGAATTTCTGTACGAGCCGATGATCGCGCCGATGGGATTTCGCGAATACGACGCCCGGTGGAAATACCCGTCCGAGATCAACCTGCCGGGGATGACGGCGCTGGGTCTGGGGCTGGGGACGCAGATCCAGGCGCGCGGGATCGAGCCCCGGATCATCGTGGGTAATGATTATCGTGATTATTCGCTGGCGATAAAGAACGCGCTGATCCTGGGGTTGATGCAGGCGGGTGTTAAGGTCGTGGATATTGGTCCGGCGCTGTCGCCGATGGCCTATTTCGCGCAGTTTCACCTGGATGTCCCGGCAGTTGCGATGGTCACCGCCAGCCATAACCCCAACGGCTGGACCGGGGTGAAGATGGGGTTTGAAAAGCCGCTGACGCATGGGCCCGACGAGATGAGCGAGTTGCGGGATATTGTTCTGCGCGGGCATGGCAAAGCGGCGGAGGGTGGCAGTTATCGTTTCGCGGCGGGGGTGCGCGACGCTTACCTTGACGATCTGGCCGGTGATTTCCGGCTTTCGCGACCCCTGAAAATCGTCTGCGCCACCGGCAATGGCACCGCATCGGCATTTGCGCCCGAGCTGCTGGCGCGCATCGGGGCCGAGGTTGTGCCGCTGCACAATGAGCTGGATTACACATTCCCGCATTACAACCCCAACCCGGAAGCCATGGAGATGCTGCATGACATGGCGGCGGCGGTCAAAGCCTCGGGCGCTGATCTGGCGCTGGGCTTTGATGGCGACGGCGATCGTTGCGGCGTGGTCGATGACGAGGGCGAGGAAATTTTCGCCGACAAGGTGGGCGTGATCATGGCGCGCGATCTGGCACCGCTGTACCCCGGAGCGACCATCGTTGCGGATGTGAAATCGACCGGGCTGTTTGCCTCCGATCCGGTGCTGGCCACGCATGGGATCAAGGCCGATTACTGGAAGACCGGGCATTCCCATATGAAGCGGCGGGTGCATGAGCTGGGCGCGCTGGCGGGGTTCGAAAAATCAGGACATTACTTTCTGGCGGGCGAGATCGGGCGCGGCTACGATTGCGCGATGCGCGTGGCGGTTGAGCTGTGTAAACTGATGGATCGCAACGCCGGCAAATCGATGTCCGATCTGCGCCGCGCCCTGCCCCGCACCTGGTCGATGCCGACGATGTCGCCCTATTGTGCCGACATCGAGAAATATCCGGTACTGGACCGCATCGTGAAGCGGATCGAAGACCATGCCGCAAGCGGTGGTCTGCTGGCGGGCCGCGCGATTGAACAAGTTGTGACCGTCAACGGCGCGCGGGTTATTCTGGAGGGCGGCGGCTGGGGGCTGGTGCGGGCCTCGTCCAACACACCCAATCTGGTGGTGGTCTGCGAAAGCGCGTCAAGCGAGGCCGAATTGCGCGCGATCTTCGCGGCAATCGACGGGTTTGTCCGCACCGAACCAACCGTCGGCGATTACGATCAGACATTCTGAATGCGGATACGTTTCGCGAGGAGCAAAGCCGGACCAAGCCCGCCTTTGGGGGCTTGAACGACTGCTTGGCTCGGCGTATCTAGCGGCTCGCACCGTTGGGGTGTAGCCAAGTGGTAAGGCAGCAGTTTTTGGTACTGTGCATCGTAGGTTCGAATCCTACCACCCCAGCCACACAGTCCCCACTCTGCAGACCTGACCTGGGTCACCGTTGATTGTGGCGTAATTTCAGGGTCTTGCGAGACATACACACATCCACAGACCAGAAAAACGTGCCAGATGTGGCCGCCAACCTGCAGAAGTCTGCGCCTGGCGTTTCCGCGATACGAGGTTGGGGAGAGTCGATCAGAGCGTGGCGAGGATCTTGCGCTGTTCTGTCCAGTCTGATGGCAGGGTATGGCGCAGGCACCAGTCGGAGGTAAAGCCGAGGGGTTGGCGTCCAGCCAGAACATCGCGAACGATATCTGACGCCAGGAAGGCGAGGTCGATCATTTGCTGGACCCGTCGTCTTGAACGCGCTTCTGCGTCGGCTATTTCGGCGAAGGTCTTGCCTGCCTTAATCAGCCCGAACCAGTGATGCGCTTTGGCAATATTGCGCACCAGCTTTTCATCAACGCCGGTCGGGCTGTCTGCAAAGATGAGTTTGGTCTCAACACCGCGCTTTCGCAGCTGGAACGGGAAGCTGTAAGGCAAAGCATCCTCGGCGAGAGTATCGCGCTCTAGTTCAAGAGCGATTGCAATGACTTCTGGATCAAGGCTAATGCGGATCTGTCCAGGCGTGACGTCAATACGCGCAACCAGGTTCAGAACTGCGTAGACCGCACCTTCCCCAATCATTTCCTTCAATGCGGATCGGATCCGTCCCACATCTTCGGCCCCTGCATCCGGCACGATACGACCGGCGAAGGAAGGTGCCGCGATCATCGAGTGTACTAAGTCGGCGACCTTCCGTTCAAGTTCCTCAGCCGGCAGGCGCCAGCCACCCGGATTAGCCTCGCCGCTCTTCGCCACAAGCCGATGAGAGATGTAGTAGCGCAGCCGGATGCCAGCACGGGTCTTCGTATGCGATGGCGTCAGCCGGTCTCCTGTCTCATCAAAGAGCTTGCCGCAAAGACGCGATGTGGTCCCTGCCGCAATCTTTGCGCGGGATCGCGCGGCGCCGTCCTGCATCTTTTCTTGTATCTTGTCCCAGCGCTCAGGGTCGATGAGTGCTGGATGCTGGCCCTCGTGGATCATCTTCTTATGCCGGATCCGACCAGCATAAAGCGGGTTGGTCAGGATGTGATGGATGTGACCCCGCCGAAAGGGATTGCCTCCGCTGACTTTGCCAGTCGTCGTTTCCCGACGACGCGTCCACAGGTTGAGTTGCATCGCTTCTTCGGCGACGGCCCGGATCGTGCCGTGCTCTTCATAAAGATCATATAGGGTCCTGATCGTCCGGGTCTCGGCCGCATTGATCTTAAGTGTTCGACCATCGGGATCATACCCGATCGGCACGGCACCACCCATCCAGAGCCCCTTTCGTTTTGATGCCGCAATCTTGTCCCGAATCCGTTCTGCCGTCACCTCGCGCTCGAACTGTGCAAAGCTCAGTAGCATATTGAGCGTCAGCCGCCCCATGCTGGTGGCAGTATTGAACGACTGGGTGACCGAGACGAAGGAGGCCCCTGCCGCATCCAACGTATCGACGATCTTTGCGAAGTCAGCCAGGGACCGGGTCAGACGATCAATCTTGTAAACAATAATCTGATCAACCAGGCCGTCTCGGATATCGTCGAGCAGCCGTTGCAACGCAGGTCGTTCCAGTGAACCGCCTGACAGGCCACCATCGTCATAGGCGTCCGGCAGCAGGACCCACCCCTCCTGTTTCTGGCTGGTGACATAGGCCGCACATGCTTCCCGCTGCGCCTCAAGCGAGTTGAACCCTTGCTCCAGCCCGTCTTCCGACGATTTGCGGGTATAGACAGCGCAGCGTATCTTCTTCATGTGCCCACCCCTGCCCGGCTGGTCAGTCCGAAGAAGCGCGGGCCGGACCATGTCGTGCCGGTGATGTGCTTTGCGATGGCTGACAGCGACGCCCAGGCCTTGCCGTCCATCCGGTATCCGCTGTCTGTCACTTCAACCTGATAGGTTCGCCCATTCCATTCCCGCACCAGATGCGCACCCGGCCTAATCGTCCCGGTGTTGATCGCACTGGCTGGCTTTCCGTCCGCAACTTGTTTCAAGGCTCGGCGCGTTGCCGCTGGCAAACCACCGGACGCCTTGCATTGAGTCTCGTGGGCCAATGCCTTCTGCATGAAGCCCACAGAGAGAAAGGGCGGTGGGGCGGCCCCGAAGGCCTTTTCCCAGTCTCGTTTGGCCTGATTGCGACCGGGATCGGGATTACCCCGCATCGGCGAGGATCTTCGAGACCGGAGCTGCCTCCGGTGGCACGGCTGTGATCTTGTAGCGGGTAGGCTTTCCTTTTGCCGCCTTCTCGACGGTGAGGGTGTACCCAGCCTTGCGCAGCCCAGACAGTGCGGCGCGGGTAGTATGGGGCAGCCAGCCGAGCTGCTTGCTGATTACAATGATCTCAGCGCCGGATCGGGCACTCAGCATTTAAATGAGTTGGTCTTTCTTGGTCACGCGTTTTGACGGTTTTGCGGTCTTAGTTCCCCGCCTGCTTGGCCTCGGTATGGATTTATTGGTGGTTGTCATTCTGACCTCCTGACACTGATCGCGGGAGTGACATTGTCCCTGCTACCAGGCTAAGCCCGGAAGTCCGGGCGGAGGCCCGCCAAAATCCGTCGGGGCTGACGACAGTACCGCTCTGACAATGAGCGAAGTCCAGTCCTTTGTGCCGGCGTGGAGGGGGACTTCGGCCTATACTGACGAAAAAGTCGGTATTGAGCCAATTTCTGAAGATATTTTCCTCATACAGGCGCAGTCGCAGAATTTAGCTGAGGGATCTGTCAATTCACTGGGATGTCAGCCGAGCGAGATCACATCGCGCCTGGACAGCAATC
Organism: Paracoccaceae bacterium; assembly: GCA_965216135.1. GTDB lineage: Bacteria > Pseudomonadota > Alphaproteobacteria > Rhodobacterales > Rhodobacteraceae > CBDCFL01. Next base: position 484,342 of record CBDCFL010000024.1, on the reverse strand, counting down.
TGTCACCGAGTTCCATATTTCCGGTCCAATTGCAGAAAAATCTGAGTTTTAGAAATTCGACTTGTTCAACAGTATCGGCCCTCACTCTCCCTCACGTCGCCATAGTCGTTCAACACGCTTGTCGTTCACCAGCCAGCCTGGGTTTCTCAGCAAAGCGGCGACCCGACGATACGCGCCAGCGGGGATTTGCCGGATATCTTTGGCAACTGGGCCTGCAGCCAGTCCTCCAGATCATCGAAGATGTCCTTGGCGTGTTTCTGGCGCGTGGCGACGCGTTCCTCCGGGCTCCATCGTCGAGCGCTCAGAACCGGGAGCCGGCCCTGGATTTCCTCGGCTCTTCCATGAAACACGCCGGACGACGCGCCCGCCGAACAAACGCGTATCGGTGACTTGACCCCAGTCATCCCCCATGTTGACATGAGGGGAGCGTCATCCGCATGGCCCGCTGGCCGGCCGTTTCATTCTTCGGGACGGCGCAGCCAACTCAGCGGCCAGGAACACAGTCCTGAAGCCGCGGCAGGGGAATACGATGAACTGGATAGAGACTTCCATCATGGCCCGAAACGGCGTTTCCAAGGCCGAGCCTGGCGCAATTCGCTTGATGGTCTCCTCGGCAATGGCCGACCCTTGAGATTGCTGCCCGTCCACGAACTTGCGTCTGATATGCGCCATGCAGGCCATCTCTGACGCTTTGTTCTCACCAAACAATCCGTTGAAGCCGGAATAGCCATCGGCATGGACCCAGCCTCTGTAGCCGGAGAGATGGCTGACCGGATGGTCGCCCTTTCGATCGATTGTGAACTGATACCGGGCGCAGGGCGGGGCTTGCCCGTTCCAGGGTCGTTCATCGCGAACATAGGCCCAGGCTCGCGCGGTCTTGGTGCGCTTGTTGCCAGGGCTCAGCATCTTGACCGGCGTATCATCGGCAAAGAGCGCCGGGCCCTGCCGCACGTGCCGTCCGATGGTATCGGCCAAAGGCTCCACCAGCGCCGTCGCCTTGCCCAGAGTTATGGCTGAAAGTTGACGGGGCACTACCTCGATTCCTCATGAGAGTCGGCTGGGTTATAATTGTGCATGTTTACTTTACGCGACCGACGGACCGGAGAATTGTTTGATCGCTGGTCCTATTTCGGGGACAAACGTCGGCGCCTGATGGAGCAATCCTGGGCCGGGGTTTTTCGGAACCATCTGCTTGTCGAACTTCCGGTTGACGATCTTTGCCGTCACCTTGATGAACGCATGGGCCGACCATCGAAGGATCTACACGTTGTCATCGGGGTCTTGCTTTTGCAGCAGCTGCACGATCTGAGCGATGCAGAGACCGTCGAGGCCCTGGCCTTCAATATGGCGTGGCACTATGCCTTGGACGTGCGCAGCGAAGCGGACAGCTATTTCTGTGAGAAAACCCTGCGCAACTATCGCCGTCTGTTTATCGAACAAGGTCTCGATGAATTGCTGTTCCGGTGTTTGACGGATCGGCTGGTGCAGGGATCCTCTGTCGATACCAGCCACCAACGCATGGATTCGACGGCCCTTCGTTCGGCGATGCGGGCGCTGACACGACTTGGTATCGTTGTTGAGAGCATCTCGAAGTTTGCCCGTGAGCTTGAGCGATATCATCCCGGTCTGCACGAGCAGATCAGCAAGGAGGTGATCCGCCGCTATGTCGATCGCGAGGGCAATGGCGCGTTCGCGAATACGGCGCCGAGTGTTTCAAAACGGCGCCTCGGCGAAGCGGGTCAGGATCTCCTAGCCCTGGTGCTGCAATTCCGTGACACGGCGGCGGCAAAGCTTTCCAGTTTTGCGATCCTGGAGAGGGTTCTGCGCGATCAGTTCGAGATCGTTGATGATGAGTGTGGCGATCGTGACGCAAAGCGCGCCGCGATTCGAGATCCAAAGGATGTGCCGTGCGATACCGTCGGCAATCCGGCCGACCCGGACGCGAGCTACAACGCGCACAAGGGTCAGGGATACATGGCGCAGATCGTCGAAACCTATTGTGAAGATGACAGTAACGAGGCGGTTGCCGCGACACCGGACCTCATCACCCACGTGGCGGTCCACAAGATGACGGTGCATGACGGCCATCGCTTGGCCGATGCGCTGGATGATCTGAGCGAGCGCGCGCTGACGCCGGCGGTGATGCTGGGTGATTCACATTACGGTTCCAGTGACAACATGGCTCTGACGCGCGAACAGAACATCAATCTCGTGGCGCCCGCGCGACCGCCGAAAGGCACCGTCTCGGGACGGTTGACGTTGGAGGATTTCACTCTCAACGAAGAAGGCTTGGTCTTGCGCTGTCCCAATAACGTCGAACCGGTTTCAGCCTCGCTCGCCAAAGCCAAGCTGCAGGCCCGTCGTTTCGACCTCTCCATCTGCCAAAAATGTCCCGATATACTGCGATGTCCCGTGCAGGCGGCCAAGCGTGACGGCCAATTTTCCCGCTTTCAATATACCCCGGCCAGGGCTGCCAACCAAAAGCGCCGGCTTTATGAACAAAGCGATGCCTTCCGCAACGTCTACAGATGGCGGGCCGGCATAGAAGCGACCATGTCGCGATTAAAGTACCAGATGAACCTGGCTCACCTACGCATTCGCGGCATGCCGGCCATGCGCTACGTGGTCAATCTGCGTGCCCTCGGCCTCAATATCCGACGCTGCGCGGCAATCGCACCATAAAAAACGAAGCCAAGGAGAAGCCAAGGATAGGTAATATCAGGTTTTATCCACCAGCAACGCGGAGACAGGCAAATATTCTTCACCGAACCGCAAAGACCTGTACAAGCACGCCATCGGCCAACAACTTTTTACCGCCCCGTCAATTTTCGGCACCGCCTCAGTGCGATGCGCTCTCGTAGTCAATCTTCGTGCCGCGGCGCACCTTGATCGACCGCGCCGGTTCGCCTTCCGGGATCGGAGACACATCGCGCATCACGTCGCTCAGGCGAATGGATTCAAGCGGAACGTCTTCATTGCCCTCGATATTTCTGAGTGTCAGACTTAGATTGCCCGCCTGCTGCGCCAGCGCCAGCATTTGGCCCTGCTGAGGGGTTACCTCAACTGTCACGGTGCGGGCAATTTCAGGCGCATCGGCCTGTACGTTGGCGTCCTGGTCCACGCCGATAATACGGATGTTCTGCAAAATGGTGACGGCGCGAAGCCCCTCACCCCTGCCTTGTGTCAAAACAATATCCACAAAATCCCCGGGCGTCACAAACCCGCCAACCGCGGTCTCGGCACTGACTTTTACCGCCATGGCGCGGTGGTCCGCCTTAAGCGTCTGGACAATCGTCACCTTCTCGCCAAAATCTGATACTTTGGCCGCTAGTATCAGCTCACCCTGCGACATCGAGCGACGGGCCCTGCGCGGCGGCTTGCCTGCTTCAGGCAAAAGCACCGCATATTCGCTGAAAGTGCCTTTCGGAACCGCACCGACCGGCCACGATATGGACGTCAGCAGCTGCGCCTCGATGGCCTGGCCAAACGCAATGTCGCGGCTTGCCACAATCACATCGACCAGAGCAGCGCTATTGTTTTTCGACGCATCATTTTGGGCATTGATAAAGTCCCGCGCCATAAAGGCCGAGCCACCCGCGATCGCCATGCCAAGAACGGCCATGAAAAGTGAACTAATTCGCATTGCTCGAATTCCTTTCGTCGTTGCCGCCGATACCGGCGATATCCCGGTCTGACCACGTCACATCAGGGCATTAATGCGCCGGCGTTGCCCATGGCACCGCCGATGTCCACACCAAGCACGTTCAGCAAAAACGTCGTGCCGACAAACACCGCCAATCCGATTGCGATCCCGTATTCGACCAGCGTAACGCCGCGCGTATCGCGGCCCAGTCTGGTAACTGCTTTTAAGAGAATTCTTGACATTACTTTGACCCCGAACTCTGTCTACTGAATGCCGGGCACAGCCCGACCGTCAGATTTACGAGAGTGCAACCGTACCTGCCCAGTCGCCGATACGGCTGCGCGGGTGCCGGTCAAATACACAACCGGCACCCGTTTTGCCGATTAGGGCATCGCGGTGCCCGCGTTACCCATCGCAGTGCCGATATTGCCGCCCAGAAGTGACAAAACACCTGTTCCAAGCACAACGGCCAACGCGATTGCGATGCCGTATTCCACCAACGTCACGCCACGGTCGTCGTGGCGAAGCATGATCTAAACCACTACCGGCTGATGCCGGTAGGTTTCCGTTTGGAGTGAAGCTCCAGATACTGAAGTATGACATCGTCAGTCACATTGCCTGATGTGGTCGAGAAATATCCACGGGCCCAAAACCGCCTGCCCCAGTATCGTTTGCGCAGGTCCGGGAACTCCATCTGGATTTTGCGGGATGAGCGCCCCTTGATCCGCTGCATCACCGTCGACAGCGCCAGGTGCGGTGGGATCGACACGAACATATGAACGTGATCGTTCGACAGGACGCCCTTCTCGATCCGCACGCCCATTTCACTGCAGGTCTGGCGGATGATTTCACGCAAGCGCACCCGCATATCGCCGTGCAAAACCTTGAACCGATACTTCGTAACCCAAACGATATGATATCGGTGATAAAATTTGGTATGACTACCAGTACAATAGGCCATGAGCCTTCCCCCTGATTTTGGCTTTCACCCAAGGGCGAGCCAAAATCAGGGGGAAGGCTCATCAGAATTTAGCTGAAGCAGACCGGCTGGAAGCCGGTGGCTCTGACCCTAAGAATTGGAAAGTAGAGTTTTGTAATTTGATCCCGTATTGTGAGACTCCTGATTATTGAACAATCGCCGGAAAACCGACCAGCAGAATTGCGACGACCAAAGACAGCAATCGCAGTATGTCGAGAATACGGGCAGCAGCCCGCCCGCACATCGCCAGTTCGGATTAGAAATACTATCTATGGGTGTATTTTTGTGCGCGGCGGTGCCCGGCTGGCTGGTTCAGACCGGCTATTGGCGCAAATCAAGACTGAGTCGAAAGGCCCGATTAAACGCTCCGAGCCGCCGCCACCGCGCGCTTCCAGGCAGCATATTTGCCGTCGCGCCGATCCGCACCCATATTCGGCAAGAACCGGCGATCCAATGTCCAATTGGCCGCGAATTCTGACTGACCAGGATATATTCCGGCGCGCTGCCCGGCCAGCCAGGCGGCCCCAATGGCGGTCGACTCGACGATCCGGGGACGGTCAACGGAGGCGTCGATGATGTCGGCAAGAAACTGCATGGTCCAATCCGAGGCGGCAAGCCCACCATCGACGCGCAATGTCGCACGCGCCAGATCCGCCCCATCCGCCCGCATTGCCTCCAGCAGATCCCTGGTCTGAAAACCAACGCATTCCAGCGCGGCGCGGGAAATCTCTTTTGGTCCGCTGTTGCGCGTCAGCCCGAATATCGCCCCCCGGCATTCGGCATCCCAGTAAGGCGCTCCGAGACCGGTAAATGCCGGCACCAGTATCACGTCTTGCGAGGGATCCGCAGCGGCCGCCTGGTCTTGGATTTCGCTTGCCTGTTCGATGAATTTGAGCCCATCGCGAAGCCATTGAACAACCGCGCCAGCGATAAAGATCGAGCCTTCCAGTGCGTAGACCGGTCTTCCATCTAACTGATAGGCGATCGTCGTCAGCAATTTGTTTGAACTTGCCACCGGATTGTCGCCGGTATTCAGCAAAGCAAAACATCCTGTGCCGTAGGTCGCCTTGATCATGCCCGGCTCAAAACATGCCTGCCCCACAGCCGCCGCCTGTTGATCGCCTGCAACACCCAATATCGGAATTGACACACCGAAAATCTGCGCATCGGTTGTGCCAAAATCAGCCGCGCAATCGCGAACGTCCGGCAACAGCGACATCGGAATGTCCAGCATGTTGCACATCGTCTGCGACCAGCGTCCTTCGTGAATGTCATAAAGCATGGTGCGCGCGGCATTGGTGGCATCGCTTTGATGCACCGCTCCGCCGGTCAGGTTCCAGATCAGCCAGCTGTCTACCGTGCCAAATGCCAGTTTTCCGGCCAGTGCCTGCGTCCGCGCACCCTCGACATTGTCCAGCAGCCAGCTGACTTTGGTGGCAGAAAAATACGGATCGAGCAGCAGACCGGTGCGCGCCGTGACCTCCGCCTCGTGGCCCGCCGCTTTCAGCCGCTGGCAATGATAGGCGGTGCGCCGGTCCTGCCAGACGATGGCGTTGTGGATCGGCTCGCCAGTCGCCCGGTCCCAGATCAGCGTGGTCTCGCGCTGATTGGTGATGCCGATGGCGGCGATGTCCTTTCCGGTCAGGCCAGCCTTTTCAATCGCCGACCGGCTGGTCGACAAAACTGATGACCAGATGTCGCTCGGATCGTGTTCGACCCAGCCATTGGCCGGAAAATGTTGCGCGAATTCCTGCTGGGCCGAGGCAGCAATCTGCATTTGCGCGTCGAAAATAATGGCCCGGCTTGACGTGGTTCCCTGGTCTATCGCCAGGATATGGGTCATCGGCGCGGCCTTTCGCTGGATCACTCAGCTCCACTCCTACGCCCCACCGGCGGCAACGCAAGTGCCGTTTGTGGCGCCCCGTCAGAATAGGGCACCACCCCGACCTCTGACGCGCCCGTCACTCTTGCACTTTACATTGGCCTGCGCGATTTCCGTGAACGGGTCCGGTTCGCCCCGCTGATAAGGCCCCGCTGATAAGGATTACACGATGCCAAGCGAGTATCTCAAAAAAGCCCCCCCCCCTTTCGCGCACATCCGACGCTGAGGATGTGCATAACCGCGTGCGCGACATTCTGGCCGACATCGAGTTGGGCGGCGACGAGGCGGCGCGGTCTTATGCCGCAAAGCTCGACAATTTCACCGGCAATATCATTCTGAACCCCGACGAAATCGAGGCCGCCTGCGCGCAGGTGTCTGCGACCCTGAAAGCCGACATTCAATTTGCCCATGACAATGTGCGCCGCTTTGCCGAGGCACAAAAGCAATCGCTGCGGGATTTTGAGCTTGAGGTCGTTCCCGGATTGACCCCCGGGCAGAAATCCATCCCCGTCCATGCGGCTGGCTGTTATGTGCCAGGCGGGCGCTACAGCCATGTCGCCAGCGCGATCATGTCGGTGACAACCGCAAAAGTTGCCGGGTGCAAACATATCGCGGCCTGCTCGCCGCCGCATCAGGGCGCGGGCGTGGCCCCGGCAATTGTCTATGCCGCGCAAATCTCGGGGGCCGATAAAATCCTTACGCTCGGCGGTGTGCAGGCGATCGCGGCGATGACCTTCGGGCTGTTCGGCCTGCCCAAGGCGAATATCCTTGTCGGGCCCGGTAATCAGTTCGTCGCCGAAGCCAAGCGCATCCTCTATGGCCGCGTCGGCATCGACATGTTCGCCGGTCCGACCGACAGCCTGATCCTCGCCGATGCCAGCGCCGATGCGGCGATTGTGGCCGCCGATCTGGTCGGTCAGGCCGAGCATGGCTACAACTCCCCGGTCTGGCTGGTCACTGATGACCGGGCGCTGGCCGAAGCGGTCATAACGCTGGTGCCCCGCTTGATCGACGATCTGCCCCCGCTCAACCGTGACAGCGCCGCCGCCGCCTGGCGCGATTATGCCGAGGTGATCCTGTGCGCGGACCCCGACGAAATGGTTGCCGTCTCTGATACCTATGCGCCCGAACATCTGACCGTCCAGGCCGCAGACCTCGACTGGTGGGCCAACCGACTGACTTGCTACGGTTCGCTGTTTCTGGGCGAAGAAACCACCGTGGCCTTCGGCGACAAGACATCGGGCACCAACCACGTGCTGCCGACCTCAGGCGCGGCCACCTATACCGGCGGCTTGTCGGTGCACAAATACCTCAAGATCGTCACCTGGCAGCGCGCCACCCGCGACGCCACCCGCACCCTGGCCCCGCCCACCGCCCGCATTTCCCGCCTCGAAGGCATGGAGGCTCACGCGCGAACTGCTGACATCCGGCTGGCAAAGTATTTCCCGGGCGAGGCGTTTGATGTGACGGGCGGTGGGTAGCGAGGCGCATTTTCAGCTACCAGCAGTCGATCGCCCGATCCGCCGTGCCAGCGGTGTGGCCGACACCCCATGCAGGATGATTGACAAAAAGACCGTCATCGACACGCAGGCCAGATGTTCCTGTTCGTTGGGAAGTTCAAATTCGTCGATCATGATCAACGCGAATAGGATTGACGCCAGGCCGCGCGGGCCGAACCAGCCGAGGAACAGTTTTTCCCTGAGCGCCAGCCCGGTGCCGAGCAGCGACAACCAGATCGGTCCCATACGCACAACCGTCAGGAACAAAAGTGCGACGCTCACCGCTGTCCAGGTCATATGCGCAAATCCGTCGGGCAGCATCAGCGCGCCGAACACGAAGAATGCGGCCATGGTCAGAAGCTGACCCTGGCTTTCCATGAATTCGCTGATGAAATGGATGTCGTATCGGTAAGTATTGCCAAACGCAGCTCCGGCGACGAAAGCGGCGATAAAGCCGTTTCCGCCAACAATTTCCGCCGCGATAAAGGCCGCGAATGCGGTGGTCAGAAATACCACGGCATGGGCGCTGGGCGATATCGTGTCGCGCTCGTGGGCAGAGTTCATCGCGCGCGCAAGTCCCCAACCGACGGCAATTCCGACCACCGGGCCAAGAACCACCTGGGTTACCGCCATCAGCGCCAGCCCGTCGGTTTGCGCCTCGCTCATCCCGGCGGCGGCGAGGGCTGCCCCGAGCAGAACGAACGGCAGCACCAGCCCGTCATTCAACCCGCTTTCAACGTTGATCGTCTGGCGCAGGGATTGGGGAACGTCCGGGCTGGTCACCACCGTCTGGCCAAGGGCCGCATCGGTCGGGGTCAGCACCGCGGCCGTCAACAAGGCCATCGCCAGACCAGCCTCCGTATTGATCCAATAGACCACCGCAGTACCCAGGGCGATCGTGATCGGCATCCCAATGACCAGCATTCTGAGTGGCAGTTGAAAATTCTCTTTCAATCGCTTGATCCGCACGTGGCTGGCATCGGCAAACAACACAAGAACCAGGGTAATCTCGGCCAGCAGGCGCTTGGTTTCGTCCAGCACCTCTGGCGGGGCCAGCATCTCGATCTGGCCTGACGCGGCAAGTCCGACGAACATGAAGATGATCGGCAGCGTCAGCACCGTGCGGCTGATGGACTTGGTCAACAGCGAATAGACGATGACACACGCCAAAATGGCGATCAGCGCCAGTTCAAAATTTGACTCCATATGCGACATTGTCAGCTTTCAAGCATCGGTGTGGCACCCTGTGCCAGCTTAAGCCGGGTCCACAGGTTCATGTTGATGACAATCGCTGCAATCTCGGCAATCTCGGCGTCGCTGAAATGCGCGGCCATCGCATCGTGCAGTGGCGGAAAACCGGGCAGGTCATAGTCTGTCAGCCCCTCGCAATAGGCCAATGCAGCCTGTTCGGCGGCGCTGAACATCGTGCTTTCGCGCCAGCTGGGCAGATGGGCCAACTTGGCCTCGTGAATGCCCTGCTCATGGGCCGCGCGGGTGTGCAGGATCAGGCAGTAGGAACATGCGTTGATCTGCGCCACGCGCAACCGCAACAACTGCGCCAATTGCCCGTCAACGGACATATCAGCGGTGTAGCCGACCGATTTCGCCATCTGTTTGGCGATGTCGTGGAAATCGACCAGATCAGGATCAAATCGGGTGTTCACGTATTGGATATCATCCATTCGTGGGGCCTTTCAGGTTAAACCGATCGCGCCATTCAGGGCGCGTCTGGCGAACGCGGCGCAGAAACGGGCAGGTCAGGCGACTATCGTCCAGTACGGACTGATAAAACCGCGTTTTTGGGCAACGAGCCTCACCAAACAGGGTGACATCCGGCGTCATTGTGCGGCCAGCGGTTCAAGGGTGCCCAGGATCGTCGGCAAGTGCTCGGCGATGGTGGGATGAATTGGCAAGGCCTGCTGCATGATGCGATAGCTGGCCCCGGTGGCCATGTAGTTGGACAAGACAGCGATAACTTCGTCCCCGGTGATGCCGAAAACCGTAGCCCCTAGAATTTTTTCGCTGTCGGCATCCACGATCACGCGGATCAATCCGGTGGTTTCGTCTTCCTCTTTCGCACGCGCAATGTCGGCCATTTGGCGTTCACCGACCAGTATGTTCCGCCCGGCATTGACAGCACTTTGTGCGTCAACCAGCGACATCCCGACCCGGCCCAGCGGCGGGTCGGTGTACATCGCATAGGTAACGGGGCGCTGGTCAGCGTTCTCCCATTGGTGCTTGGGGCCGGTGTGCGTTTTGTGACCGGCCAGAACAATTTCGTGGTCGTGGTAACTGGTATGGGTAAAGGCACCGCGCATGTTGATGTCGCCTAATGCCCAGATGCCCGGCACGTTAGTCGCCAAATCGGCACCGGTCGGGATGAAACCGCGCGCATCGGTTTTTACGCCGACAGAACCCAGGTTCAACCGATCGCAATTGGCGGTCCGCCCCGTGGCAAACAGAACGTGCGAGCCCTGGATGCGTTCGCCATCGGCTAGAGCATTTCCGGCCAGCTTAGAATCAAACTCGGGTTTACGAATTGAGCTTCTTCTGATTCAAGGAATCAGGAGGTGTTATACCAGCGGCATTTAACATTGACCGATATGGGCCCATTTTCGCATTCCGATTGATGTGATGGTTTCGGGCTGTGCGATGAGCTTGTTCCAAGCTTCGCATCCAGCATCGACGATGGCATTGTAGTCTTCGAACACGCGGTTGGAGAGCCAATTGGCGCGCAAGTACTGCCAGATATTTTCCACCGGGTTCAGTTCCGGAGCGCGCGATGGCAGCAGGATGATGGTGAGGTTCTTCGGGACTTTGAGTTTGCCGGTGGTGTGCCATCCGGCCCGATCCATCAGCACAACCGCATGGGCCTTTCGGGCGACGTGGCGGCTGATCTCGTCGAGATGCATCTGCATGGCTTGCGCGTCCGCCCAAGGCAGCATGAGCGCCGCCCCCTTGCCGTGAGCCGGACAGATGGCGCCGAACAGATAGGCGTTGTGATAGCGCTGATCGGCCGGCTGGCGGGGGCGCGTGCCCTTTCTCGCCCACAGGCGCGTCAGGCCATTCTTCTGGCCAAGGCGTGCTTCGTCCTGGAACCAGATCTCCACCGGCGTTCCCGCCGGCAGGTCAGCTATATGCACCTGGAGCGTGTCGGCGAAGTTTTTTTTAAACGCCTCGATGATCCGCTTATCCTGCCTGGGATGCTGCGGGCGGGCGCTGATATGGGCAAAGCCCAGTTCGCCAAGCAGTCTGGATATCCCGCGCTCGGAATAGATGACGCCAAAGCGCGCCTCGATCACCCGCTTCAGGTCGATCCGCCGCCAGCGGACAACCCCGTCCACCGCCGGATCGGGGCCGGTCTCGACAATCTCGCCAAGTTCTTTCATCTGGACATCGCTCAGGTAGCGCGTCCGGCCCGCGCCCTTGCGGTTGGTGAGGCCATCCGGTCCCTCTTCGTTGAACCGGTGAACCCAGTCCCGCAGGGTTTGGCGATCCATCCCACCGATCCTTGCGGCCTCTCCACGGCGCATGCCATCGTAGACCGCCGCAAGAGACAACAGACGGCGGCTCTGCCGGGCATCCTTGCAACGGCTGGCGAGTTTACGAAGGTGGCGGGCATCAAAGTCGCGACGAAGCGGAACACTGGCTGGCATGGCGATCCTCCTTTGCCAACCTTGAATCAGATCAAAACCGATTTGGGAATCCCCACAGAGTCAGAAATTGATGCCGTTGGTATTATCATGGCTTTATCTCAGGATTTACGACTTCGTATTGTTGATTTGGTTGCGTCGGGTGTATCGCGTCGCGAAGCGGCACGGCAGTTTAAAGTAAGCGCCAGTTCGGCTATTCGGTTTGTCAGGCAGGCCATGGAAGTTGGCCATGTTGGTTTGAAAGCGCCGAAGAAACGCAAGAGCAAACTTGATCCGTATCGCGCTGACATGATTGGTTGGATCGGCAAACAGCCGGATCTGACATTGGCCGAACTATGTGCCCTCTTATATGAGATATATGGCCTGCGTGCCGGCTCTTCAACGCTGGATGACTGGCTGCGTGCTAATCAGATCACTTATAAAAAAAACGGCTCACGCCAGTGAACAGGAGCGGGTTGATGTGCGGGCCAAACGCCGCCGTTGGCGAAAACGCCAGGATTGGCTGAAGCATCACCTGCATCTGTTGGGCAGGATCGTGTTCATTGATGAAACCGGGTTGAACACAAAAATGGCCCGGCTTCGAGGGCGGTCTGCAAAAGGTCAGCGGCTGATAGCTTCAATCCCCCATGGCCACTGGAAAACCATGACTTTCATTGCCGGTCTGCGCCATGATGGCATGACGGCTCCATGGGTACTGGACGGCCCGATGGATGGTCCCGCATTCATCACCTACATCAAAACCCAACTCGCACCGACCCTGCAAAAGAGCGACGTTGTGGTGATGGATAATCTGCCCGCTCACAAGGTTGCCGCAGCCAATGCAGCAATCAGGGAGCGCGGCGCATGGCTGCTATTCCTGCCACCATATTCGCCGGACCTGAACCCAATCGAGCTGGCTTTCTCAAAGCTCAAAGCACACATGAAGAGATTGGCCGCGAGAACCGTTGACACCTTGTGGAAAGGTGTCGGCGAAATCCTCGAACTGTTCTCAAAACAGGAATGTGCAAACTTCTTCGCAGCATCCGGATATGGACCAAACTAAACCGGAAATGCTCTAGATGCAGCGCGACACCGTCCGCAGTCTTTTCAGCGCGTTCAATCGTGGCGTCGTTGATGACGCGCACGCCTTCCTCCTCAAAGAAACCCTGAATGATCGCCGATACGTCCGCATCTTCGCGGTCGGCCAGACGCGAGGCGTTGTTGATCACCGTCACCTCCGAGCCCAGCCGGCGGAATATTTGCCCCATCTCCAGCCCAATATAACTGCCGCCGACAACAATCAGATGCCGGGGCAATTCGGTCAGGGCCAACAGGCTGACGTTATCCAGGTGCGGCACATCGGCAATGCCCGGAATTGGCGGCACAAAGGCGCGGGTGCCGGTGTTGAGATAGACCTTGTCGGCGGTCAGCGTTGCCTTGCCGGCGCTCAGCACGAACCTGTCGCTATCGCGGCCTTGAAACGCGCCCCAACCGCGGATTATTTCGATGCCGTCGGTATTTTTCAGCCAACCGGTCAGGCCGATACGCGCCTTGTCCACAAGGTTGCGCATTCGGGTCATGGCCGCGGCGAAATCAACCGTGACATCGCCGGTCGACACGCCGAAATCACCCGCACGGCGCGCCATATGGGCGACGCGTGCAGATTTGCGCAGCGTCTTGGTCGGCGTGCAGCCGGCGTTGACACAGGAACCGCCCACCAAGTGGCCCTCGATCACCGCGACCTGTTCGCCGCGCCCGGCCAGCGCCACCGCCAGCATCGGGGTGGCTTGCCCGGTTCCGATCATTGCGGAATGGTAGTGTTTGGTCATCAATTGCGCCCCTTACGTCCCGCAATAAGTGGTGTAGTCGCCAAAGCTGTCTGGCGCCGGGTTTGCGAAATTTGCCAGACCGTCGCGGGCCTGGAACGGGTCCAAAAGCACATCAAGCAAGGCGTTGAACGGCACCAGATTGTCGTCATTCTGCGCCGCTTGCAGGGCCGCTTCGACCAGATGGTTGCGCGGGATGTAGACCGGGTTCACTTGGTTCATCGCCTGCGCGCGGTCGGCCGGGTCTTGCGGGTCGCGCATCAGGCGGTCGCGCCACTGGTTCAGCCAATTCGTCGCGCTCGCGGGATCGTCAAACAGGTCCATCACACCGTCATCCGGGCCAAGGTTAACGTCGGCCAGGCGACGAAAGAACTGGGTATAGTCGACGCCCTGGCCCTCCATCGACGCGAACATCTGGTTGATCAGGCCGCCGTCTGCGTCCTCAACCGAGGCCAGACCAATTTTGGCGCGCATCCCTTCGGTCCAAACCTTGGTATAACGCGGGATGAACGAATTCACCTCATTGGTGGCCAGCCGGATCGCATTGTCGTGGTCTTGCCCGTCAATCAGCCCCAACAGCGTTTCGGCCAGCCGCGCCAGGTTCCACTGGGCGATGACAGGCTGTTGACCAAATGCATACCGCCCAGCGTGGTCGATCGAGCTGAACACCACCTTGGGATCATAGGCGTCGATAAAGGCGCAGGGGCCATAATCGATGGTTTCGCCCGATATGGTCATATTGTCGGTGTTCATCACCCCGTGGACAAAGCCGACGTGCATCCAACTGGCCACCAAGGCGGCCTGAGCGGCGATGACACGTGACAGGAATGACAGGTATTTGCCGTCAGTATCGGCCAAATCGGGGTAATGTCGCGCGATGGCATAATCGGCCAGCATCCTGACCTTGTCCTGATCGTCGCGCGCCGCAAAAAACTGAAACGTGCCGACGCGCAAATGGCTGGACGCTATGCGGGCCAGCACGGCGCCGGGTTTGGGGCCGTCACGTTCGATCAATTCGCCGGTGGTCACGGCGGCCAATGCGCGGGTGGTGCGGATGCCAAGGCCGTGCATCGCCTCGCCGATCAGATATTCGCGCAGCACCGGGGCAAGCACCGCCTTGCCGTCGCCGCCGCGAGAAAACGGGGTGCGCCCAGAGCCCTTAAGGTGGATGTCGCGACGCTCGCCGTTCTTGTCGACAACCTCGCCAACCAACAGCGCCCGGCCATCTCCCAGCTGCGGCGAAAACCCACCAAACTGGTGGCCGGCGTAGGCCTGCGCCAGCGGCTCGGCCCCATCGGGCGACACGCTGCCGGCGAATATCGCCGCCCCAGCCGCGCTGTCGAACGCATCTGCGTCAAGGCCGAGTTCGGATGCCAAGGGTCGGTTCAGCTGCACGATCTTAGGGGTCGGCGCTATTTCACCCTTCCAGGGCACATAGAACCCGTCCAGGTCTCGTGCATAGGTGTTGTCGAACTCAAATTTCGGATCGTGTTTGGTCATGGCGCAATTATTCTCTGTCATGTGACCGGTGGCGACACCGCCACCACCGCAATTTTCAGGCCCGCTTCAGATCGGCGTCTTCGGCACCAAGTGCTGCCAGAAACCGCGCCGGGTCCAGCCGGAAATCGGCGAACACAATATTCCCGTCCGGGTCGATCACCGTGAACCAGGGCGTGCCACCACTGCGGTAATCCTCCATAAAGGTCGGATATTGCGCGCCTTTAGGCGGAACGTCATGGCCGAACTGAATTGTCAGGCTGTATCGCTCCTGATTAACGCGCAGTTTGTCGAATGTGTTGACCTCGGCACCTTCAAATACCGTCTGGATAACCGCAAAACCAAAACCTTCGTCTTTCAGGTTGTCGTGCAGGAATTTCAGCGTCGGAAAACCGCGGGAATGACATCCCGGGCACCAGTGCTGAAAACAATAGATGATCTTATAGCCCTCGCCCAGATCGGCGAGCCTAAGCGGTTCGTCCATTGCATTCCCATCAGCATCGATCCAGTCATTCACGCGCAGCTCGCTCGCTGCGTTGTGCAAAGATCCAAACTGCATGGTCTGTCCTTCCCCATGGCCCGGTCGCAGGCTTGAGCGAATGGCTTATCGGTTATTCAGCAGCCTGACGTATGGGCAAAACCCAGTTGGGCCGCACAAAGTGGCAGGTATAGCCATGCGGAGTGCGTTTCAGATAATCCTGATGCTCCGGCTCAGCTTCCCAAAAGTCGCCCACAGGCTCAACCTCGGTCACCACTTTGCCGGGCCAGAGGCCCGAGGCATCCACATCGGCGATCGTATCTTCGGCCACGGCCTTTTGCGCGTCATCCACATAGTAAATTGCTGAACGATAAGACGCACCGCGATCGTTGCCCTGGCGGTCTGCCGTGCTCGGATCGTGAATCTGAAAGAAAAACTCCAGCAATTTGCGATAGCTGGTCTTCCCTGGATCAAAAACAATTTCGATCCCCTCGGCGTGGTTGCCGTGGATGCGGTAGGTCGCAAATTTTACGTCGCCGCCGGTATAGCCGACCCGAGTGGATCGAACGCCGGGCATTTTGCGGATCAGATCCTGCATGCCCCAGAAACAACCACCGGCCAGAACTGCACGTTCACTCATGTCACATCCTCCACCTGGTTCAGATAATCGCCATAGCCTTCTGCCGCCATGTCATCACGCGCCACAAACCGCAGACTGGCGGAATTGATACAATACCGCAGCCCACCTTTATCGCTTGGGCCATCGTCAAACACATGCCCCAAATGGCTGTCGCCATGGCTGGAACGCACTTCGGTGCGCGCCATGCCGTGGGTTTCATCGCTGATCTCGTTAACAAGGGTAGGCTCTATCGGCTTGGTAAAGCTCGGCCAACCGCAGTGCGAGTCAAACTTGTCGGACGAGGCAAACAAAGGCTCGCCCGAAACGATGTCGACATAGATGCCGGCCTCCGCCGTCTTGTAATATTCGCC
Source organism: Paracoccaceae bacterium (assembly GCA_965216135.1). Taxonomy (GTDB): domain Bacteria; phylum Pseudomonadota; class Alphaproteobacteria; order Rhodobacterales; family Rhodobacteraceae; genus CBDCFL01. Next base: position 467,916 of record CBDCFL010000024.1, on the reverse strand, counting down.
GGTAAAGGCACGCTCTGTCCCGCTTTGCTGAGTGACGCGGAACTGCTCGGGCGTCAGATTGGCCAGAGCTTCATCGGATTTCGCGTATTTCATCGCCGTCCTCATATGCTTTTGTCGTTTCGTTGGAACCTAGATGGCAACGAATGGACCCAGTTACCAATAGACCGTGCCTATAGGTTCCATTCCCAAGGTGCGCGTAATACCAGCGGCATTTAACATTGACCGATATGGGCCCATTTTCGCATTCCGATTGATGTGATGGTTTCGGGCTGTGCGATGAGCTTGTTCCAAGCTTCGCATCCAGCATCGACGATGGCATTGTAGTCTTCGAACACGCGGTTGGAGAGCCAATTGGCGCGCAAGTACTGCCAGATATTTTCCACCGGGTTCAGTTCCGGAGCGCGCGATGGCAGCAGGATGATGGTGAGGTTCTTCGGGACTTTGAGTTTGCCGGTGGTGTGCCATCCGGCCCGATCCATCAGCACAACCGCATGGGCCTTTCGGGCGACGTGGCGGCTGATCTCGTCGAGATGCATCTGCATGGCTTGCGCGTCCGCCCAAGGCAGCATGAGCGCCGCCCCCTTGCCGTGAGCCGGACAGATGGCGCCGAACAGATAGGCGTTGTGATAGCGCTGATCGGCCGGCTGGCGGGGGCGCGTGCCCTTTCTCGCCCACAGGCGCGTCAGGCCATTCTTCTGGCCAAGGCGTGCTTCGTCCTGGAACCAGATCTCCACCGGCGTTCCCGCTGGCAGGTCAGCTATATGCACCTGGAGCGTGTCGGCGAAGTTTTTTTTAAACGCCTCGATGATCCGCTTATCCTGCCTGGGATGCTGCGGGCGGGCGCTGATATGGGCAAAGCCCAGTTCGCCAAGCAGTCTGGATATCCCGCGCTCGGAATAGATGACGCCAAAGCGCGCCTCGATCACCCGCTTCAGGTCGATCCGCCGCCAGCGGACAACCCCGTCCACCGCCGGATCGGGGCCGGTCTCGACAATCTCGCCAAGTTCTTTCATCTGGACATCGCTCAGGTAGCGCGTCCGGCCCGCGCCCTTGCGGTTGGTGAGGCCATCCGGTCCCTCTTCGTTGAACCGGTGAACCCAGTCCCGCAGGGTTTGGCGATCCATCCCACCGATCCTTGCGGCCTCTCCACGGCGCATGCCATCGTAGACCGCCGCAAGAGACAACAGACGGCGGCTCTGCCGGGCATCCTTGCAACGGCTGGCGAGTTTACGAAGGTGGCGGGCATCAAAGTCGCGACGAAGCGGAACACTGGCTGGCATGGCGATCCTCCTTTGCCAACCTTGAATCAGATCAAAACCGATTTGGGAATCCCCACAGAGTCAGAAATTGATGCCGTTGGTATCACCAGTCGTATTTGCCGGTCATGGCCAAGACCTGACGCAATTCAACCGGTGTGCCGGACCCGGAAACGGTGACAAAAACGACCTCGCGTTCCAGTTCCATCTTCTCGCGCGAGATGATACCCGCAAGGGTCGCCGTGCGTTCCGACATGATACAGACAGCATGGCCCCCGGACACCATTTTCTGAACCCAGTCTTCACGGTCAGAGCTGAAACGCGGCCGCATCAGGATGTTGCGATCCATAAAGTGGTCGATGTTCTGGCTGCGAAATTCGCAGGAAAGTCGGTCGACATAAGGTTCCTCGGCCATCAGTTCGGCAGGAATTGTGGCGCGCGAGGCAAACGGATGGTCCTGGGAACAGGCCAGTGAGAACGCCGGTGCAATAATCCCTCACTGAAGCGGCCAGAATGTCTGGTTGGCCGGAGTAAAACTCCATCAGTGTTATGCTTTCTGTTTTCAGAGGGCGGGGATGAAGAACGTGGATTTGTACGGTCGGGTACGTCATGCAGTTTTAATTGACGGTATGAGCAGCCGGGAAGCGGCGCGGGTATTTGGAGTTGATCCACGCACCATCGCCAAGATGTTGGCGTTTTCTTTTCCGCCCGGATACCGGCGCAGCCAACCTGTACGACGCCCGAAGTTGGATGCGTTTACCGGGATTATTGATCAGACCCTTGAGGCAGATAAGCTGGTTCCAAAGAAGCAGCGACACACGTCGAAACGGATATTTGAACGACTGCGTGATGAGCATGACTTTGAAGGCGGCATCACGATTCAGACCGTGTGAAAACTCTGCAAGTCATATGAGAGGGGCCAAAATCCTCGAAATTTCGGGCTCTCTGATCGAGCTGAGGCAATACTTTCGCACATTGCCACTACGAGCGTAGCGATTTCTTTAAAGTATTCGACTTTTCACACAGCCTCGATTGTGAAGGACTATATCTTCGCGGCCAGGCAGCGTCAGCGGGAGATGTTCGTGCCACTGTCGCATCCGCCAGGCCATGCTCAGGCGGATTTTGGCGAGGCACTCGCCGTGATTGGCGGTGTCGAACAAAAGATCCACTTTCTGGTGATGGACCTGCCACATTCGGATGCATGTTTTTTGAAGGCGTATCCGGCTGAGACGACGGAAGCATTCTGTGATGCGCATGTCGCGGCGTTCGCGTTCTTCGGCGGTGTGCCTGTGTCGATCCTTTATGACAATACGCGGATCGCAGTTGCCCGCATTCTCGGGGATGGGACACGCAAACGGACCCGTGTATTCTCGGAACTGGTGTCGCATTATCTGTTTGAGGATCGATTTGGCCGTCCCGGCAAGGGGAATGACAAAGGCAAAGTCGAGGGGATGGTGGGATACACCCGGCGCAACTTCATGGTGCCCAAGCCGCAATTTGCCAGCTTTGATGATCTCAATGCGCATCTGGCCGAACAATGCCGCAAGCGCATGGGTGACAAACTGCGGGGTCACAAAGGCACGATTGGCGAACGGATTGAGGCTGATGCGGAACGGCTTCAGCCTTTGCCAGTTGTCCCCTATGACGCCTGCGACAAGCAATCAGTTCGGGTGAGCTCACTGTCCCTCGTACGATATCGCGGCAACGATTATTCTGTTCCAACGGCTTTTGGTCACCAGGAAGTTCTGGTGCGGGGCTATGTGCATGAGGTGGTGATTACCTGTGGAACAGAAGTCATCGCCCGTCACCCTCGCTCCTGGGAGAAAGAAGATTACATCTTCAATCCGCTTCATTACCTGGCACTGATCGAACAGAAGACCAATGCGCTTGATCAGGCAGCCCCGCTGGCTGATTGGGAACTGCCTGAAGCCTTTCTCATCTTGCGCCGCCTTATGGAGGCCCGGATGGGTAAAAAGGGCAAACGTGAGTTCGTTCAGGTTCTGCGACTGCTGGAGATCTTCCAGATCGCGGATGTTGAAGCCGGGATACAGAGTGCTCTCGAACGCGGCACAATTGGCTTTGATGCGGTGAAGCATTTGGTGCTGTGCCGGATCGAACGCAGACCTTCCCGGCTGGATATGACGGTTTATCCCTACCTCCCGAAAGCCCATGTCGCGGTCACATCCCCAGGCGACTACATGGCGCTGTTGTCAGGGGACCGGTGATGACGGATACACCTCAACTGTTGCTGGCCCATCATCTGAAGAGCCTGCGTCTGCCGACTTTCCTGCGTGAGTATGACAAGGTCGCCAAACAATGCGCGGCGGAAGGCATCGATCATTCCCGCTACCTTTTGCGCCTCGCCGAACTGGAGCTCATCGACCGGGAGCGACGCATGGTGGAACGGCGGATCAAGGCTGCAAAGTTCCCGGCCGTCAAAAGTCTCGACAGCTTTGACTTCAAGGCCATGCCCTCGTTGAACAAGATGCTGGTGATGGAGTTGGCGCGCTGTGATTACATCAGCCGCAATGAGAACATCATCGCCGTGGGAAACAGCGGCACCGGCAAGACGCATATTGGCCTCGGCCTTGGGTTGGCAGCCTGTCAGAAGGGCCTGGCTGTCGGCTTCATCACCGCATCTGCTTTGGTCCATGAACTCCTCGAAGCCCGGGATGAGAAGCGCCTGCTGCGTCTGCAGAAGCAACTGAGCAAATACAGCCTGCTGATCATCGATGAGCTTGGATATGTGCCCCTGTCAACAACCGGCGCTGAACTGCTGTTTGAGGTCTTCTCACAACGCTACGAGCGCGGATCAACCATTGTGACGTCCAACCTGCCGTTCGATGAATGGACCAGCACCTTCGGCTCGGAACGCCTTACTGGCGCGCTTCTCGACCGGCTGACCCACCACGTCCACATCCTGGAAATGAACGGCGAAAGCTACCGCCTCAAACACAGCCGACAGTCAGACAAAGCCTGAAACCCAAACAACGCCCCCCGGTTTGACCACAGCCCCGCACAACTGCGTCGCTATTCGGGGGCACTCCGCTATGCGGGTCTATGGACAAACCTATGCCTGTCAAACTGAGGTACTTTCTCTCCGGCGAGTGCAGTAGTTTTAGTCCGGCGTTGACACTTCCTTGCGCGCCCAAAATATGGAGATTGGTGGGCAATCCCCGGAAATTAGTGGCGTTTGAAACTAAACCACTACCGGCTGATGCCGGTAGGTTTTCTTTTGGAGTGGATCTCCAGATACTGAAGTATAACGTCGTCGGTCACATTTCCTGATGTGGTCGAGAAATATCCCCGGGCCCAAAACCGCCTGCCCCAAAACCGTTTTTTCAGGTCTGGAAACTCCATCTGTATCTTGCGCGAAGATCGCCCCTTGATCCGTTGCATCACCGTTGAGAGTGCCAAATGCGGCGGGATCGACACGAATATATGCACATGATCGCTGGATAAGACGCCCTTCTCGATCCGGACACCCATTTCGCTGCAGGTCTGGCGGATGATCTCACGCAAACGCTCTCGCAGTTCACCCTGCAAAACCTTGTAGCGATATTTGGTCACCCAAACGATGTGATATCGGTGGTAAAATTTGGTATGACTACCAGTACAATAGGTCATGAACCTTCTCCCTGTTTTTGGCTTTCACCCAAGGGCGAGCCAAAAACAGGGAGAAGGTTCATCAGAAATTAGCTGAAGCTGACCGGCTGGAAGCCGGTGGCTCTGACCCTAAAAATTGGAAAGTAGAATTTTCTCGACCGACGAATGAGGAGATTCTGATCCTTCACCGCAGCGGTCGAATTGCTGGCCACCATAAACAGACCCGCGATTTTGGATAGATCGGTAATTAGGTCTTCCGTCAGGCTGACCGCAAACAAGTCCTGATTTGGATCACCTGAGATATTGTCAAAGGGCAATGCAGCAATCGATGGCTAATGGGGCAGTTATAGTTGCGCGCCCAATTGGCGACACAGAGTTGCGCGAGGGTTTCGGTGCCAACAAAATTGGAAAGGAGAAAGCAAATGCACCGCCGCAAGGGTTTGAAGCGCCTCGCCATTGCCTTGGGCCTCCCTTACTTCGGTTTTTGGGCGGCTTATGGCTATGGCGGTTGGCGTGGCTACCGCAGAAACAGCGCTGAACTAACCTCGGACGCAGATGCGACATTTCATGAAACTATTGTATTGGCCCACCAATCTGGAGAGGGTCTGCACCGAATTGATTTAGCGTTTACTTGGGAAGTCGTTGTTCCGGTCACAGCGTTTATTATCCTGTCAGTTGTCTTTTGGGTCACACGGGGATTCAGATCGGATCAAACGGATAATCCCACAACCATTTAGCAAGCGTAGGGTGGGCATTCTGCCTAACATTCCCAACACCAGCGTTTCACGATACGACCCCTGAGGGCTCCGCGCGTTCGCCATTTAAAGAGGTACGTGAGCTGGGTTTGAGACACGTCGTGAGACAGTTCGGTCCCAACCTGCGTCTGGTGCAGGATACTTCAAGAGGAGTCGGCCGCAAGTCACACCAGGACCGGGGTGAACGATCCACCGCCGAACCAGCCGCCGGAGCCAATGGCAGCGCTGGACCGCTCATGATCGGACAGGTAACCCAAGTGACCGGCCTTTCCAGCGGCAAGCCCCCATGAAATTTCCACCGAAAATTTCACGCCAAACCCCTCGCCATCTGCCATGCTGATCACTTACCCAAGCCCCAGACCAACCGCCCGCACCATTAACCGGGCCAATCCCCAAAAAGTCGCCCGACGGAAAGCCGTCAGATAGCCGACAAGATTCATACACCCAAAAACCCAGCAAAATAAGGCGTTAACCCTGATTTGCGACGCATGTGAATTTCAGGGGGTTCGCATACTTCTGGACACTCCATCAGTCGCCCGACAGGAATATGTGGACCGGTTTTCACGAAAGGCCCCGCAAATGCGCGACAATCGATCCCTCACTATCGCCACTTTGCTTCTCGCCGGGCCGGTCTTTGCGGTTCATGTCGCCAAGAAGTGGAACCTGTCTTTTCACACCCGCGATTACCAATCCTATCTCAATCACTACGACGCCAAGATCGCAACTTTGTGGGACGTCACCCGGCCCAGCAATCTGAACGCGACCGGCACAAATTTTCTTGGATTCAACGGCATAGACGGCTTTCCATATGCCAGTTCGGATATTCACCTGTCGCCGGTAAATTATCTGTCGTCGGCGCTTTTCAACCTGTCAGGCGAATTTTCTCTGGCACTGGTCTTCGCACTGTTCGCCAGCTTTGCGGTCCTCAAGGTTCTGCAGTCCGAAACGCGGTTATTGCATGAGCGCAGCGCGCAGGTATTCGCTCTGCTGGCATTGCCGGCATTCATCATGTTCGCGACCTATGATCTGCGGCCATTTGTGTTGCTGTCCTCGGTCTTGTTGCTGACGTGCCTTGCCGTTCACATGGCGCGATCAGACAGAGTGATCCTGGCGCTGGTGATTGTTGGATTTACCGCCCGCGAAGAGGGTTATTGGATCGCCATGATGGCATCCTGTCATCTTTTGGCGCTGGGACGTTTGCGCCTGGCCTGGGCACTTGCGGGCCTGGCAGGCCTATACATTGCGCTGGCCCACTGGGCCTTTTGGAACACCAGTTTTGTATTTCACTTTTGGGGCCTGATCGTCGTGGCTATCCCGCTGATCCCGCTCGCATTTTTCGCGACCTGGCGGCACCGAAAAGGCGAACAGATCGGGGCCGCACTTGTTCGCCTCGGGATACTACCCGATGCAAATTGCGCCACTGGCATGCTGGCCTGGCTGATGATTTATCTTGCGCCGTACTGGCTGTTGCTGGCCGTGGTGCGGTCGCCGATGCCGCCCTATTTTATGCCACTGATGGCGGTCGTCCTTGCCGCCAGTCTGGCGTGGCGGCACGCGCGATCGCCAGTCGTGAAATTTCTGCCAGCCGTGGCCCTGTGCCTGGCATTTGTGCAAGACGGCGTTCGGCTGAGCGGGCAGGTCTGGCCGCAGGATCGCAACCGAAACGCCCAAATCTGGAAGTTTGCCAATGAATTGAGCGCCGACGCCAGGATCGTGACCACGATGGGCCTGCATCAGGCTTTCTGGTCCCGTCACGCGGTGGTCTGGGACCGGTTGCCTGCTACTGCCGAAACTCGGGGCCAAAATATCACCTGGCCGGATAACCGGCCCCGCCTCGGCGAGTATATCGACCAGGCCGATTACCTGTTGTTAGATGACCGCGCAACCGCGGCGCTGGCAGACATCGCCGGTGGTTTTGCCGATTGTTCTCAACTCGCGGGGCTGACATTTTGCGATCGACGTTGACGGGTTGTCACGGCGGTCGTGGGAGATCACCATTCAGAGGTGGTTAATATGGCATATCCGCGGCGACTGTATTGCAATGCGGCACCCGGACAGCCAGGGGCTGGCACCCGCTGGCAATAGGGTTAGGATATGTGACGGCGGCGGGCTGAAGTAGGCCTAAGACCGTTCATTGGGTGCGAAAACATGATCGCAACTTTGTTAGAATTTTTCCGTGAAGGTGCCGCAGCAATGTGGGACGCGGCCGTCGGTCTTGCATTGCCGGCCCTGTATTTCGTGACGCTGGCGGTGATCCTGAAGCGAAAGACGCTGATCGCCGACATCGTCCGTGTGCGGAAAGAATCAGAGCTGAACCTGCAAATCATGGTCTTTGATGTGTTCTTCGTCCTGCCGATGATCGCGGTTGTTGCGGGCGGCCTGAACGAGATGATCGTCAATCGCGGCTACGCAATATTTTCACCGGATATCTGGATCGGCGTGCCGACATATGTCACGATTGTCGTAGCGGTCTTTATTGGCGATTTCACCGGCTACTGGCGCCACCGGCTGGAACATACGCGCATTCTGTGGCCAAGCCACGCCGTCCATCATTCCGACACTGAAATGACCTGGCTCACCCTTGCGCGTTTTCACCCGTTTAACCGGCTTATACCAACGGCATCAATTTCTGACTCTGTGGGGATTCCCAAATCGGTTTTGATCTGATTCAAGGTTGGCAAAGGAGGATCGCCATGCCAGCCAGTGTTCCGCTTCGTCGCGACTTTGATGCCCGCCACCTTCGTAAACTCGCCAGCCGTTGCAAGGATGCCCGGCAGAGCCGCCGTCTGTTGTCTCTTGCGGCGGTCTACGATGGCATGCGCCGTGGAGAGGCCGCAAGGATCGGTGGGATGGATCGCCAAACCCTGCGGGACTGGGTTCACCGGTTCAACGAAGAGGGACCGGATGGCGATGGCCTCACCAACCGCAAGGGCGCGGGCCGGACGCGCTACCTGAGCGATGTCCAGATGAAAGAACTTGGCGAGATTGTCGAGACCGGCCCCGATCCGGCGGTGGACGGGGTTGTCCGCTGGCGGCGGATCGACCTGAAGCGGGTGATCGAGGCGCGCTTTGGCGTCATCTATTCCGAGCGCGGGATATCCAGACTGCTTGGCGAACTGGGCTTTGCCCATATCAGCGCCCGCCCGCAGCATCCCAGGCAGGATAAGCGGATCATCGAGGCGTTTAAAAAAAACTTCGCCGACACGCTCCAGGTGCATATAGCTGACCTGCCAGCGGGAACGCCGGTGGAGATCTGGTTCCAGGACGAAGCACGCCTTGGCCAGAAGAATGGCCTGACGCGCCTGTGGGCGAGAAAGGGCACGCGCCCCCGCCAGCCGGCCGATCAGCGCTATCACAACGCCTATCTGTTCGGCGCCATCTGTCCGGCTCACGGCAAGGGGGCGGCGCTCATGCTGCCTTGGGCGGACGCGCAAGCCATGCAGATGCATCTCGACGAGATCAGCCGCCACGTCGCCCGAAAGGCCCATGCGGTTGTGCTGATGGATCGGGCCGGATGGCACACCACCGGCAAACTCAAAGTCCCGAAGAACCTCACCATCATCCTGCTGCCATCGCGCGCTCCGGAACTGAACCCGGTGGAAAATATCTGGCAGTACTTGCGCGCCAATTGGCTCTCCAACCGCGTGTTCGAAGACTACAATGCCATCGTCGATGCTGGATGCGAAGCTTGGAACAAGCTCATCGCACAGCCCGAAACCATCACATCAATCGGAATGCGAAAATGGGCCCATATCGGTCAATGTTAAATGCCGCTGGTATTACAACGTTCACAATCGACAGCGCGGTTCTGCTCTGGCTGGGGCTGCCGCCATTTGCGGTGATCGCAAACGCGTTGGTGCGGCAATATTACGGCTATTTCATCCACGCGGATTTGCCTTGGACCTATGGCCCATTGGGCAAGGTCTTCGTCTCGCCGGCCATGCACCGCTGGCATCACGCCAAGGATCCGCGCTATTTCCAGACTAATTTCGCCACCGTTTTTTCGATATTTGACCGCGCGTTCGGCACGTTTCGTGTGCCCGGGCCATGCGATGTCGCCTTGGGCGTGACCGATGACATGGCCCCGACACTTGTCGGGCAGCTGCGATATGCAGTGACTCCCAAAGCATATGCCGGGCTGATCAAGTGGCGGCGTCGTGGCCGACAACATTGAGCTTGTTGTGAACTGGATCGCTTCCAACCATGAGTGACGTTGAGCAATTGCAGTCCGGACCAGACAAGCCGGCGGATCGAACTGGGTTCGCTGCGACCGCTGCCTGGGCGATAATCGCCACCGGACTGGTCCTGATATTTGTGAGTTTTTCGAGCGTTGTCGGGTCATTCGAACCTGATGCACGCTGGTATCTGGCGGCCGCCGGGATAGCCATGTTTGTCTTTGGCGCATTGGTGAGGTCGGGAAATCCAATATTCGGAATGCTGGTGGCGCTGGTGATGATTGGCGGTGCCTCGCAGCTATATGTGACCGAACCTTTTTGGTATCCCAAGCTTTGGCTTCCACCGCGCAGCAATGTGCATTTCGCCATGTATTGTATCGTCGGTTTGCAGGGGATCGTCAGTGCCGCCGCTTTGGTCAGATGCTGCAGCTTCGCGGCAGTCCGCAGGTTCATAGACGCGTTTGGAGGCTTGCGGCTGGCAGCATTTTTCCTGTTGAGCGCTGCACTGTCGTTTCCTATCGTCGACTTTCTGCGTCTGGAAGAATTGAACAAATTTTCCGTGCAGATTGCCGCGGGCGGTGCGTTGGTTCTGATCAATTTCGCGAACTTGACGGCACTTGCAGTGCTTGCGCCCAGGGCGGTGACAATTCCGGACGGCAAGGCGTGGCTCTGGGCCTGTGCTGGGCTGTTTTTGGCACTATCGACGACAATGGTTTGGCTTGTGTTCGAGCGGATACCGCATGTTCATGACGAATCCGCCTATATGTTCCAGGCGCGGACATTTGCCGGCGGGGCGCTGTCGGTTCCAAGTTTACCGCAAGCCGCACAGGGTGCGTTTGAGCAATATTTGATTGACCCACACGACGGTCGCTGGATTTCAACATTCACCCCCGGGTGGCCTGCTGTGCTGGCGATCGGTGTGCTGGTCGGGGCGCCCTGGGTCGTGAATTCAATACTTGGTGTAATTGCGCTGTTCTTGGCATATGCGATCTTGTTGCGTTTCAGCCAACCGCGAACCGCTGCCGTGGCGGTAATGTTGATGGCGCTTTCGCCCTGGTTTGTCGCAATGTCCGCCAGCCTGATGTCGCACAATCTGGCGCTGGTATTGGTTCTGGGTGCCTGGTTACTTTTGCTGCTCGCCGAACATCGCCCCTTCGGTCCCGCAACCGGACTCGCTCTCGTCGCAGGACTGGCCATGGGTTGGTGCCTGCTGACGCGCAATCTGGACGGATTGATCATCGGCGTTGTGACTGGCGTGTTCCTGCTTTTCTACAGCAATGGAACGCGGCGCATCGCGGTTGTCGGCGGCTATAGTCTGGGCAGCATTGTCAGCGGTGGACTGATACTTGCATACAACAAGCAGATCACCGGGGATCCATTAAAAACGCCGCTTTCTGATTACTACGACCGGATTTGGGGCGCTGGCTCAAATGACCTGGGTTTTGGCAAAAATATCGGTTCGCCAGAGGGCTGGGGCCTATTTGAACTGTGGCCCAATGAACATTCTTTGGCCGAGGCCCTATTCAATTCACTTGGCAGCGCCAGCATAACAAATATTGATTTTCTCGGCTGGGGTATCGGCTCGCTGGCGCTGGTCTGGGCATTTCTGCTTTGGGGTCAAAAGTCACGATTTGACTGGTTCCTGATCGCTGTGGCTCTGGCAACAATCATTGGCCATATGTTCTATTGGTTTGCCGCTAACACTTATGTAGGGGCGCGCTACTGGTTCATGATTTTGTTTCCGCTTGTATTCATGTCCGCACGCGGAGTAGATGCGGTTGAAATGCGCCTTAGATCAGTAGGATTTAGCGGCATACGCGCGGGCCTGAACGCCGTGCTTATTGTTCTGTGTCTGTATTCTGTGGTTGTGTTTCTAAGCTATCGCGCTGTGACCAAATATAGCGGGCTTAAAGGATACGATGATCACTTCCGCCACCTTGCTTTGCCGGCGACAGCAGGCGAAATTGCGCCGCTGGTGATTGTTGCGCCGTCGCGGCGGCATGAATCAGCGCTTTATTTCAACGACCCCTGGTTCCCCGAGGATCGGCCAATATTTGCGATAAGTCGTGGACCCGCGGGAAACGCTGGCGTCGTCGCGGCATTTCCGGGCCGACCGGTGATTTATTATGACCAGGCATCAGGCACGTTCAGCTTGCAATAACCCGCGGACTGGCACAGGTGAATGCTGTTTCTGGACGCAAGACACATGCGCGACCGATCGATCCAAATTATTGTGACGCAAAGCGCAATTTGCCGGCTCGGCAGACTTGCAGTCCACCTCAGAAGGCAATAACTAGCGCGGGTTGGCGCGGGGTGGAGCAGTCCGGTAGCTCGTCAGGCTCATAACCTGAAGGTCGTAGGTTCAAATCCTACCCCCGCAACCAAAAATCTCGCAAATTATCGATCGCTCCCGCAGCGCCAGCAGCATTTTCCATGGGGCGGGATTTCGAGGCAAGATTGGGACCAACGCGCAATTTGCTTGCCAAACGCGCTCCGGCATAATTGCATCGCCAATATCCGACTCGGTGATCGAAAAAAGCGAAAGCGCCTATGGCCACGCCGTCGACCTCTGAAAGTCCGCCCGAACCGCTGGACGTCTCGCTTGGCGGCGCGTTTGGAACGGTGCCGCAATGAACGAGGCCATAAAATCGCTGCTATCCATAGTCGGTGAGCGCCACGTCATCACCGATGCCGATGCGCTTGCGCCGTATCAAAACGATGCCACTGGAAATTACACCGGCCGAGCGATGGCTGCCGTCCGCCCGGCGACCACCGCTGAAGTTAGCCGGATCGTGAAACTGGCCAATCAGCTTGACATGCCGATCGTGCCGCAAGGTGGAAATACCGGCCTTACCGGGGCGACCTACACCGGTTCTGAGCGGCCCACGATCATTCTGTCGCTTTCTCGCATGAATTCGATCCGCGAAATCCGCCCAGAGGGTCAGCTTGCCATTGTCGAGGCGGGGGTAATACTGGAAAATCTGCACAAAGCTGTCGGTCAGCACGACCTGATATTCCCGCTGTTTTTTGGAGCCAGGGGATCGTGCATGATCGGTGGCAATCTGGCCACCAATGCCGGCGGCTCAAACGTCCTGCGTTACGGCAATACACGCGACCTGGTGCTTGGGATCGAGGCGGTGATGCCCAATGGTGATATCGTCAATCTGATGTCCGAGCTGCACAAGGACAATTCCGGCTATAACCTCAAACATCTGCTGATCGGATCGGAAGGCACGCTTGGCATTATCACCGCTGCGGTGCTGAAACTGGCCCAAAAACCAAGGTCCTATGTCACGGCCAGTATCTCGGTCCGCGACATTGCCGCGTCGCTCAGCTTGCTGAACCGCCTTAGTGTGATCACCGCCAACAGCGTTGAGGCGTTTGAATACATGCCACGGCGCTATTTTGAACTGATGGCTGCGCGGTTCCCCGAAATGCGCGCGCCGTTTGAAACGCCGGCAGAGCACGTGATCTTTCTGGAGATCGGTGCCATATCGCCCGCCGACACAACGCCGCTCGATGACGGCAGCCTGCCAATCGCCAACCGGATCGAGGCCGAGTTTGCCGAACGCCTTGAAGTGGGCGACATCCTCGATGCCGTGATCTGCCAATCCGAGGCGCAGCGCCTGGAAATGTGGGAACGGCGCGACCGTGCCTTTGAGATTGCCCAATCCGGCGGGCGGATGATCAACAATGACATCTCGGTCGCGGTCGACAAGGTGCAGACCTTCCTGACCCTGATGAACGGCCGGCTACCAAAGGCTCTACCGCGCGCCGAATCCCTGGCCATCGCCCATCTTGGCGACGGCAATGTGCATTATTCGGTGTGGGTCAATCCCGGCAGCGACGCCGCGATCAGTGCCCAAGATTACGACTGCGTGGTCGAGACGGTTGAAGAGACAGTATTCGAACTTGGCGGCAGCTTTTCGGCCGAGCACGGGATCGGCAAATCCAAACTTTCGTCAATGGCGCGGCGCAAGGATGCGGGCGCGTTATCGGCCATGCGCACGATCAAATTCGCGCTCGACCCCAACAACATCATGAACCCCGGCAAGGTTCTGCCGCCGGACAACCCTACAGGCCAAGACTGACCCGGCGCGCCCCGGCTTTGCAGGCTCCGACATATGCAAATTGCAGTCGGCGGGCCGTTCGATCTGATGGCCCCAACGTCACCCATCAATATCACCTCCGTCGCGCCAGCTAGAGCTACGGACATTTATTCTGCAACATAGTTTGCAGCTCTGAAGTAGTTTTCGCACTCTTGAGGTTCGAATAGATCGCAGATGTCACCCACGGCTTCAGTCAGGGCATCAAATGTTCTGGCGGCCATCCTTCGCAGGTGGGCTTTGAGCTTGGAGAAGGCCATCTCGATCGGGTTCAGGTCGGGGCTGTATGGTGGCAAAAAGAGCATCCAGTTTCCCTGCGCCTTCAGCAACGCCTGCGCCCATGCGGACTTGTGTGAAGACAGGTTGTCGGCGATCACGACGTCACCGGGCTGAAGCGTCGGGGCGAGCTGTGTTTCGATATAGACATCGAAGGCAGCACGGTTCATCGGGCCGTCAAGCAGCCAGGGAGCGGTCAACTCATCAACGCGCAGCCCTGCAATGAAGCGTGCCTATCCGGTTGTCACCCACACCCACTATATGTAGGGTGTGGCGTCGAGTGGCTCGGGAGGCGGACGAAGCGGGGATGGATGTTCCGCAGCGCGAAGACCTTTCGTTTCCGCGGTCGCTTCCCGAGTTTCAACGACTTTTCCCGGATGACGCGGCCTGTGCCGCCTACCTGGAGAAGGCGCGGTGGGGTGACGGGTTCGTCTGCCCCCATTGCCAGACGGCGGCAGAGCCGTTCCGCTTCACCAGCCGGCCCGGCGTCTTGCGCTGTCGAAAGTGCCGCCGCGACACCGGGCTGACGGCGGGGACGGTCATGGAGCGCTCCCATACGTCGCTGGGCGTATGGTTCTGGGCGGCCTATCTGGTTGCCAGCCAGACGCCCGGCATGTCTGCCACACAGTTCCAGCGCCAGGTCGGGCTTTCCCGTTACGAAACCGCCTTTCAGATCCTCCACAAGCTCCGCGCTGGTATGGTTCGGCCGGATCAGGACCGCATCGGCAGCGAGGCCTGCGACCATGTCGAAGTCGACGAAACCTGGGTCGGCGGCCGCACGCGCGGCAAGGGCCGGGGCGTTCACCACAAGCTTCTTGTCGCCAGCGCCGTTGAAGTGCGACAGCGCAAGCCGGGAACCAAGCTCGATAAGCGGAAGGGCGGTCGCTACGCCGGACGTGTCCGACTCGCTGTCGTGCCAGACCGCAGCGCGGAATCGCTCTGCGGCTTTGTCGAGGGTGCCGTTACTTCGGGTGCGTCGGTCATCACCGACGATTGGTCCGGCTATACCAGCCTCGCCAAGCGCGGCTACAAACACCTCGCCGTCGCCGAGCGAGGCAACTCCCAGGTCGCTGAGGAGTATCTGCCGATCATTCATCTCGTCTTCGCCAACCTGAAGACGTGGCTGAGTGGCATTCATCACGGCGTGAGCCACCAGCACCTCCAAGCCTACCTCAACGAGTTCACATTCCGCTTCAACAGGCGATTCTGCCCGTTCAACGCCTTCCGGTCCCTGCTCGGAATCGCTGGCGATGTCACCGCTCCCACTTACGCCGAGCTTTACTCGGGCGACTGGGAGCACCCTAGATGTAGTGGGTGTGGGTGACAACCGGATAGGCACGCAATGAAGGTCTGGGTGCGCCAATGGCCGAAGGGGGCATCCGCTTCCAGACGCGCGCCGCAGGGAGATCTCCCGCGCAGGCGCGTGAGCTTGGTCGTCACCGCCGTTTCGTCGATAAAGACCAACCTGTGCGGCTCAAGTCGCATCCTCGGCTGGCGTCGGTGCCGCCACTCGTATCGCGCGGCGCGCACCCGCTTGCGCCGCCTCTCCGTTGCAATCAAGGATTTTTTTATATGTGTAACCGAGCCGGTGCTTGAGGAAGCGCGACAGCTCTGCCGGAGCGGCCCGCATATCGTGTTCCTGAATAAGCGCCTCGGCCAGTTCCGGCATCGTAATGTCTGGCCTGCGATCCACTGTTGTCTTGAGAAACCCCGCAAACACTTCCAGTCTGCTGCTGCCTTTTGGTCGGCCCCGCTTGGCTGGTGCGATGGAACCCGTTTGTCGGCGGCGCTGCCTAATCCGCACGGCACTCGCCGCTGATATCCGAAACCGCCGCGCAGCTTCGTGACACGAATGGCCCTCTACGATGAACGCAAGAACCCGCTCACGCAGGTCCAGTGATAGTGTCTTGCCCATGATCCACCTCCAAATATGGTGAATCACAAATCAAGCCTTGTGGGAATACCACCGAGCGGAATGCCTGACTCACGTTGGGGATTCCCAAGCGGTCCGATCTCTGACTCAATGTGGTGAACCAATGAGGTTCGCCATGGCAGCGCCTATCGACTTACGGAACGATTTTGACAGCGTCTCACTGCGGCGCCTCGCGAAGAGGACCAGGGACGCGACCCAGAGCCGTCGTCTGCTGGCGTTGGCCGAGGTCTACGATGGTGGCAGCAGGACGGATGCGTCGCGGATCGGCGGCGTCGGTCTGCAGATCATTCGCGACTGGGTGCGGCGCTTCAACGCCCGCGGACCGGACGGGCTGGTCGATGGGAAGTCACCGGGCGCACCCTCGAAGCTCAACGCCGATCACCGCCGCGCACTGGCGGAGGTTGTTGAGGCCGGCCCGGTCCCGGCGGTGGACGGCGTCGTGCGCTGGCGGCGCAAGGACCTGGCGCGGTGGCTCTTGGAGACGTTCGCCATCTCGCTCGACGAGACCACGGTCGGGCGCGAGTTGAAGGCGCTCGGCTTCGCCAAGATCTCGGCGCGGCCGCGCCACTACGCGCAAAACGAGCTGGCCGTCGAGGCTTTTAAAAAAAACTTCCCCGCCGAACTGGCGAAGATCCGGGCGAGGCTCCCGAAAGGCGTCGAGATAGAGCTGTGGTGGCAAGATGAAGCCCGCATCGGCCAGAAGAATAAGCTCACACGCCGATGGGCCAGACGTGGCACGCGCCCGCGGGCGCCCCGCGACCAGCGCACCGAATGGGCCTATATCTTCGGCGCGATCTGTCCCGCGAAGGGGAAAGGCGCCGGGCTGGTCATGCCCTGGTGCGACACCGACGCCATGGCGGCGCACCTCATCGAGATCAGTGCCGCCGTCGATCCCGGTGCCCATGCGGTGCTGATCGTCGATCAGGCCGGTTGGCACTTGACGCCCAAGCTGGCGATCCCCGACAACATCACCGTCCTGGCGCTGCCGCCACGATCGCCCGAGTTGAACCCGGTGGAGAATGTCTGGCAATTCATGCGCGACAACTGGTTGTCGAACCGGATCTTCAAATCCTACGAAGACATCGTCGCGCTGTGCTGCCAAGCCTGGAACAACCTCATCGACCAACCATGGAAGATCATGTCCCTCGGCATGCGCAAATGGGCGCATGGGTTCTGATCAATGACCGTTGGTAGAATCCCTTTGATTCAGAAATTCAATCCGAGGCTCTAGTCTTCACTCCGGCAATGTGAGCCAATAGACACGGGCCATGGTTTTTTCCGTGCCACGACCCTCGCGCCAGTCCTTCGGCCATGCCGCCATGGGGTGAAAAGCGGTAAAAGACGCCGCGAGACACCAATGCCCTTCAGGAACGCGATACGATCGCGCACACGGCCAAGGTTTGCACGGACAGCTGCCAGTTCGGCGCGGCTCCCAACTGGCCCATGGCCCGGCACCACAATAGTTTCGCTGTCAGCCAGCGCCAGTGCGATGTCCTGACCTTTCAGAAGACCGTCGATCGAGCCTTCCTTTTCCAGGCTGACACCCGGCAAATATGTGCTCTGATAAACGTCGCCCAAAGCAATGATATTGGCCGGGAAAAAGTGTACCAGGGTATCGCCGTTGGTATGCGCGCGCGGCAAATGGATCAGGCTGATGGTCTGGCCATTAAACATGAACTGATGGCGATCCTCATAGGTAACCGTCGGCACCAGCCGCGGGTCCGACGGATCGGGGTTGCTGGTGCGAATATTCTCAGCAGTCAGCGCGTGTGACATGATGACCGCGCCCATGTCTTTAAGGCTGACATTGCCTTCACGATGATCGCTGTGGGCATGCGTGTTGACAACGACGATGGACTTGGCCGCGCCCAGCTCGCCCAGCGCGGCAAGAATGTCCGGCACCATTGGCGTGACGCCGGTATCGACCACCAGCAATCCATCCGCTCCGGTCGAAACGGTGATATTGCCACCGGCGTTGCGCAGCGCAAAAAAGCCTTCGCCGATGCGCTCGGTGATCAGCCCTGATTGCCCAGGCACGGCCTCCGCGCCAGGCGGTGCGCCATCGTCCTTGAAATAGACCGACCAGATAAGAAATCCCCAGCCGCCGATCGCAACGAATAGTGCTAAGGCAATGCCCCTGAATATTCTCATGAACCAACGCTACCGTCGCGCCAATGCTGTGTCCATGCTATTGGACCTGTGGCCAGCGGATCATCCGTGGTCCAAGGTTTTCTGTGGTTTGTCCGGCACCGGATCGTAACCCGAGCCTCCCATTGGGTGGCAGCGAAAAATCCGCCTTATGGCCATCCAGCTGCCGCGTATTCCGCCGTGTTTTTGCAGGGCCTCAAGCGCATAGGCCGAGCACGTCGGCTGATAGCGGCACGAATGGCCGACCCATGGCGAAAAGAGCAGCCGGTAAGCGCGGACCGGCAGGGCGGCGATATGGGCAAGCGGGGTCATTCTGCACTTTGATGTATGCGCATCAGCGCATTTTCCAAGTCCGTTTTCATTTGGGCAAACGGCAGCGAAATTGTCCTATCGGCTCGCCCGATCAACACGTAATCCCAGCCCGGACGGCCATTTGCGGGCAAGATCGCGCGCGCGACTTCGCGCAGCCGCCGCTTGGCCCGGTTGCGCAAAACCGCTCCACCGAGTTTCTTTGAACAGGTATATCCAACCCGAATGCCCGCGCCGTTGGTGATCTCACGCTGCCGGGCTTGCAGAACAAAGCTGTTGGTCGCGGTGGATTTTGCCCGCGCAATCGCGAGGAAGTCAGCTCGTTTCGTGAGTATCTCTAATCGCACCGGCACCGAGGGTGGGGTCATGACGGGCGCGCAGAAAACCGATCCGTTCAGGCGCTCAGCACTTTGCGGCCACGCGCCCTGCGGGAATTCAGAATTTTGCGGCCGGCCTTGGTTGCCATGCGCGCACGAAAGCCATGACGCCGCTTGCGAACCAGGTTCGACGGTTGGAATGTCCGCTTCATAACATCTCTCCGGTCTCAGCCCAGACGAGACCGAATTGATCGTCGGGACTATGGATATCAAGAGCCGGTGTTTAGGCCCGTGCTCCGGTGCTGTCAATCGCCCGGCATCAATCATACAGGCAAATTGGCTAGGGGGTGTTGACGTTCATCGTGTTTGAATGACGATTGCAGCAAGCGAGATGAATGCTTTGAAGCTGTCATCTGTTTTGCAGGAACGCATTGCGATCCCTCTGTATTCCTTCAGCTTTCCGAAGAAGTTTTCGACCAGGTGACGCCATTTGTAGGTGTGGCGGTCGAACTCCGCCGGGAAGCGGCGGTTTGATTTTGGAGGGATTACCGGCTCGATCCCGGCACTGGTCAGCGCTTCGCGCAGCCAGTTCGCGTCGAAGGCACGGTCGGCGAGAAACTGGTCGCAGGTGAGGCCCTCGATCAGTGCGGCGGTACCCCGCAGGTCATGCGCCTGACCGGGCAGAAGGCGGAAGTCGATCAGATTGCCGAGCGCGTCCGTCAGAGCCATGATCTTTGTCGTTATCCCGCCGCGAGAGCGTCCGATGGCTTGGCTTGGAGTCCCCCTTTTGCGCCCTGACCGTGTCGGTGGACTTTGACGATACTACCGTCGATCATCGTGTATTCGAAGTCTGCATCTTCGGCTAATACCCTGAACATACGATAGAAAGCGTCGGCCCTCACCCACCTTCGGAAGCGCTTGAACACGCTGTTCCAGCGCCCGAACTCTTCCGGCAGGTCGCGCCAGGGGCATCCGGTCCGCGAGATCCAGAGAACTGCCTCGACAAACCGGCGCGGGTCAGGGCCGGTGCGACCGGGGTCGCATTCCCGGCCAAGGCAGTGCGGTGCGATGACAGCCCATTGGGCGTCGGTCAGAACTGTGCGGATCAAGGCTGCTCTCCTCTGTTTGCAACCTTGAATCAGTCATCAGCCGATTTGGGAATCCCTAAACGTCAACAAGCCCTAGTTTCTGAAACATTCCGTCACCGCAGTTCAAGGCCGCGTGAAGGGGGTGTTTTCGCAACAAGCCTTGGCCCATGTTGGCGCGAACAAGAAGCATTAGGGAAGCGCGCGTTGAGCACCATTGATCCGCAGGGACCGTCTCAGTGGTCTAAAAGACTGCCCATTATTGTCATCGCAACTGTCGCCATCGTCGGCGCGTTCACGCTGCGCCAATACGTCAGCTTTGAATCGCTCGCGGCAAACCGAGAGCAGCTTATTTCGTTTCGCGATGCCTATTACTTTGAAACTGTGCTGGTCTTTATTCTGGCCTATATCGCAATTGTAGCATTTTCTTTGCCCGGCGCAACAATCGCGACGCTGACAGGTGGATTCTTGTTTTCGACATTTCCGGGCGCACTGTTCAATGTGACTGCTGCAACCATCGGTGCGTTGCTCATATTCACAGCGGCCAAATGGGGATTGGGCGAAAAGCTGGCGCAAAGGATGGATGCCAGCCAGGGCGCGGTGAAACGGCTGAAGGAAGGGATCGACAACAATCAATGGTCGGTGCTGTTCCTGATGCGGCTGGTCCCGGCAGTGCCGTTTTTTGTCGCAAATCTTTTGCCGGCGCTGGTCGGCGTGTCGTTGTTCCGGTTTGCGATTACGACGTTTTTCGGGATCATTCCGGGTGCAATTGTGTATACTTCGGTCGGTGCCGGTTTGGGCGGCGTATTTGCACGCGGCGAACGCCCCGATTTGGGCGTCATTTTTGAACCGCAGATCCTCTTGCCTATCCTTGGTCTCAGCGCACTGGCCGCTCTGCCCCTGGTTTTGAAACTCTTTCGTAAGTCGGGCTGAGGCGGTGGAAGTGATCAAATGCGATCTTTGCGTCATCGGTGCCGGCTCGGGCGGTCTGTCGGTGGCGGCCGGTGCGGTTCAGATGGGCGCATCGGTTGTCCTGCTTGAGCCTGACAAGATGGGCGGCGATTGCCTGAACCACGGCTGTGTACCGTCCAAGGCGCTGATCGCGGCGGGCAAGGCCGCTTATGCGATGCGCGGCGGCCTGGGTGTGCAAGCGGCACCGGCTAACGTCAACTTCGGCGAGGTCAAGGATCATGTGGCAAATGTCATTGCGACCATCGAACCCCATGACAGCCAGGAACGGTTTGAGGCCCTAGGCGTCAAGGTCATCCGCGAGTTCGGGCGTTTCATCAGCGACCGCGAGCTGCAAGCCGGCGACCAGATCATCCGCGCCCGGCGTTTCGTAATCGCGACCGGCTCCTCGCCCATGGTGCCGCCGGTGCCGGGCCTGGACAAGGTTCCCTATGAGACCAACGAGACGATATTCGATCTTGAAGAAGCGCCCGGCCACCTGCTGATTATCGGCGGTGGCCCCATCGGGTTGGAAATGGCCCAGGCACATCGACGGCTGGGCTCAGAGGTCACCGTGATCGAGGGCCTGACCGCGCTTTGCCGGGACGACCCTGAACTGGCCGCCGTCGTGCTGGAAAAACTCCGCGGTGAAGGCATTGTCATTGCCGAGCAAGCGATGGTGTCAATGGTCAGCGGGCAAGCGGGCGAAATCACTGTCGAGACTGGTGATGGCCGGACTTTCAAAGGCTCGCATTTGTTAATCGCCGCAGGGCGTACGGCAAACATCGATCGCCTCGACCTGCACAAGGCCGAGGTCAAAGCGGACCGCGCAGTGCAGGTTGACGCGCGGCTGCGCACTACGAACCGGCGCATCTATGCCATCGGCGACGTCACCGGCGGGCTACAGTTTACGCATGTGGCCGGGTACCACGCGGGCGTGGTGATCCGTTCTGCGCTGTTTGGGATGCCCGCCAAGGTTCGGAGCGACCACATCCCTTGGGTCACATTTACCGATCCCGAACTTGCCCAGGTTGGCCTGACCGAAACTCAGGCCCGCGATATACACGGCGACAGACTTGAAGTTGCACGGTTCGATTTCGCTGGTAACGACCGCGCGCTTGCGCTCGCCAAACCTTCCGGGTTGATCAAGGTGATGGTCGCGGGCGGACGGCCGGTTGGGGCCTCAATTGTCGGCGAACAGGCCGGAGAATTGATCTCCGTCTGGGCGCTTGCCCTCGCTAATCGGCTGAAAATGTCGCAGATCGCCATGATGGTCGCGCCCTATCCAACGCTGGCCGAGATTAACAAGCGCGTCGCGGGGGCCTATTTCTCGCCACGTCTCTTTGATAACATAAAGCTCAAACGATTGGTCAGGGCGGTGCAGCGTATCTTGCCCTGACCGCTCAGCAATTAGTCGGGGATCATGTTTCTAAATTCACTATCCGGGCGCTTTTTGATCCTGACCACCGTCTTCGTGATGCTGGCAGAGGTGCTGATATTTGTCCCATCGGTCGCGCAATTTCGCGAAGACTATCTGCTCTTGCGGCTTGAGCGCGCGCAAATCGCGTCGCTGGCGCTGTTGGCAGATGGCATGATTGATGAAGCACTTGAGGCCGAATTGCTCGAAAATGCCGGCGTGTTCAACGTGGTCCTAAGGCGGGACGAGGTCCGGCAGCTTATTCTCGCGTCCGAATTGCCCGGGCCGGTATCAAAAACTTACGATATGCGTACGACATCAGAATGGATGCTGATGGTTGACGCTCTCAGACGCCTGGCAGCACCGGGCAATCAGGTCATCAGGGTCATCGGATATCCGGTGCGGGAAGGCGGGCTGCAGATCGAGGTTACAATGGGCACCGCGCCCTTGCGCGCCGCGATGGTCGACTATGGGTTGCGAATTCTTCTGTTGTCGGCGGTCATTTCCGTAATCACTGCATCGCTGTTGTTCATCGCCGTGCGTGCGCTTCTGGTCAAGCCGATCAAACGGGTTATTGGCGCGATGAAAAGTTATGCCGACGCGCCCGAGGATGCCCGCCGCGTCATCGCCCCCAGCGCCAGCATATCCGAGTTGCGCGAGGCCGAAGAGGCGTTGCGCAGTATGCAGACGCAGATGACCGGCGCATTACGGCAGAAAGAGCGCCTCGCCCAGCTTGGCGGTGCCGTGGCCAAGATCAACCATGACTTGCGCAACATTCTAACCACTGCGCAACTGTTCACTGACCGTATGGAGCAAAGTCAGGATCCCACCGTGCGACGGGTGATGCCCAAGCTGATCAACTCGATGAGCCGGGCTGTGAACTTGTGCGAAAGCACCCTGACCTTTGGCAAGGCCGAAGAACCGCCGCCCAAATTGGAACATGTGCGGCTGAAAGACCTTGTCGATGACGTGATCGAAAGCGAAAAGATCGCCGCTGACGGGCTGGACGTGGCGTTTTCGGTTGATGTGCCGACAGCAATGGTGCTGCGCGCCGACCCTGAGCAGCTTTATCGGGTTCTTGCCAATCTCATCCGCAACGCCCGCCAGGCTCTTGCCGGGGGCGGCAAACCGGGCCGGATCAGCCTGATTGCGTCAGACCGCGACAATGAATGGATGATCGAGATCAGCGACAATGGCCCGGGCCTGCCGGAAAAGGCGCAAGCGCATCTGTTTGAGGCGTTTCAAGGTGGCGCGCGTGCCGGAGGTATCGGATTGGGGCTGGCGATTGCCGCAGAATTGATGCGCGGGCATGGCGGCAAACTGATCCTGTCGGAAACCGGAGCCTCGGGCACACGTTTTGCGCTGCATCTGCCCAAAGGCGTCGCGCTGATGGATGCAGCCGCTGAATAGGCCGCCCAGCCGAGACCGGGCCAGCCAATGGTACAGCGCGTCTCTTTTTCAGACGTGCAGGCAATGATCAACGAAGTGCGGCGTGGCAAGGCTGGCGGGATGGGTGACAAATCGCTCAGAAAATCCGTCGATTCGGGTCCAAAATCCCGGACCACGGCCACGGTTCCCACCTCACATTCCGACGCCCTGATCCAACGCGAATCTGCTTGTCACAGAGGCATGAGGATTATAATAGCAGCTCTGCCGCGCTGGTAGCTCAGCTGGATAGAGTACTTGACTACGAATCAAGGGGTCGGGGGTTCGAATCCTCCCCAGCGCGCCAAACCTCAACAGATTGACAAACTATCCGCAGATTTGCGCGTTTGGGACCTGTTGAGATGCCCGCAGAACCGTGGCAATCATCGCGGGGCGGCGCGAAAGTGGAGCAAAACCAATGCACGACAGTGGCGATCAGGCATTTCGGCGGACCGGTTCGGACAAGGGGCGCTGGCGTGAAATGACCTATGGCGGCGCGCTGAGCTTCCTGCGCCGCAATTACACCCGCGATCTTGCCGGCGTCGATGTGGCAGTTACCGGCATACCTTATGACAATGCGGTCACATACCGCCCCGGTTGCCGCCTTGGTCCACAAGCAATTCGCGCGGCCTCGGTGCAGCTGGCCGAGCTTGAAACCCTGGCCTTTCCGCACGGGTTTGACCCGTTTGAGACCCTGTCTGTCGTTGACGCCGGCGATTGCATGATCGACCCACACCATCCTCAGACCGTGCTGCCGGCGATCAAGGCACATGCCGACGTGATCATTGCATCAGGGGCAAAGATGCTGACGCTCGGCGGCGACCATTCGATCAGCTACCCATTGATCAAATCCCATGCCAGGAAATACGGCCCCGTCGCGCTGGTCCAGTTTGACGCCCATTGCGATACCTGGCCTGACGATGGCCAAAAGTTTGACCACGGCACGATGTTCCTGCGCGCCGCGCGCGAGGGGATCATCGACGTGGCCAGATCAACGCAAGTGGGCCTGCGCACGCATAATAATCACGACCATGGCTTTGATATCCTGACGAGCCCCTGGATCCACCGAAACGGCATTCAGGCGGCGATTGACATCACCCGCGAACGCGCCGGGGATGCGCCGGTCTATGTCTCGTTCGATGTCGACGGCATGGACCCCGCCTTTGCGCCCGGCACCGGCACGCCGGTCGCGGGCGGTTTGGCGTCATGGCAGGCGCTTGAATTTATTCGCGGGCTGGATGGTCTGAACCTTATGGGCATGGACGTGGTCGAGGTATCGCCGCCCTACGATCACGCCGAAATAACCGCGATTGCGGCGGCATCGGTGGCACATGACTGGCTGTGCCTGCTGGCCAAAGCGGCGGGTGCCAAGACCAATATTGTCGGCCGTGTATAGGTTGGACGGATGAAAATTGGCATCCTGCAAACCGGTCGCTCACCTGATGAGATGCGCAAAAAACATGGCGATTATGGCGATATTTTCCAGGCGATGCTGGCCGGGCGCGGATTTGCATTCGATGTCTATGCCGCCCTGGACGGCGAACTGCCCGCCAGCGTGGATGCGGCTGACGGCTGGCTGATCACCGGGTCCAAATTCGGTGTCTACGAAGACCACGCCTGGATACCGCCGCTAGAGGAATTTCTGCGCGCCGCCTTCGCGCAAGGGGTGCCCATCATCGGCGTCTGTTTTGGCCATCAACTGCTGGCCCAGGCGCTTGGCGGCAAGGTCGAGAAATTTGTCGGCGGCTGGTCGGTTGGCGCAGCGGATTACGACACGGACGACGCCAGCGGTCATGATCGGGTATTGGCCTGGCATCAGGATCAGATCGTCGAACTGCCGCCGGGTGCCGAAGTGATCGGATCGTCAGACTTTTGCCAATATGCGATGCTGGCCTATGGGGACCGGGCGCTGACGGTTCAGCCCCATCCTGAGTTCACGGTTGATTTCATCGCCGATCTGATCGAGGCGCGCGGTGCGGTCCTGCCTGATGATATCGTCGAAAATGCCAAAGCAGGCCTCAACCGCGACCTGACGTCATATCGGTTTGCCGACCGGTTTGAAGAGTTTTTCAAGCGCAGCCGAGCCGACCGCTAAGCGATAGTGTAGCGAAACGACGTTTCGACTGCGTGTAGAAATGATTTGGCCGACGAGCTTGCTGACATCAGCAAGAAGCTATCGGTGCCGGTGCGGATAATGATCGTGCCCATATGTTCCATCGACGTGCGCGCCGAGGCGCCAATGGGGAACGCATCGTCGTGCAGATCAAGCGGGCAGAGCCGTTCAAGGGCTGTGCGCACATTGGCCCCCGATACTTCCAGGCGCGCCCAGACATCGGTTTGATCGGTGGTATAGGCGGTGCCTTTCAGTTTCTTTTGCACGGTCGCGTTCGCATCCGGTGTCGCATGGGAAAAGATCACCAGATACTGATCCGCGCTTGTCTGGATCAGCCGCGTGCCCGCTGCCTCAGATGAAAGAACCGGCGACGGCAGATCAACTTTCAGCCCGGATTTCAACGCGCTGGCCAGTTTGTCGGCAGCGCCCAGAGGCGTGGCGATTGAGACCACCGCCAGATCATCACGTTCGACGATCCGACAGCCACCCAGTTCCGTATCAACACCGCCGAGGATAGCTTCGGCGTTCAGCAATTTATCAGCCACGTTGACGCTCTCCTTCGGGGTCGATGTGATGGACCGAGGTGACGATCACCTCGTAATCGCGCCTGCGCACTTGGTCATATCCGCGCAACGTCTCGCCCATCCGTTCCTTGCCGCGTTTGAGGTATCCAAGCCCGACCGAATGGCCGAGTTCGGGCGAATAGGCAACGGATGTCATCCAGCCCTGATCATGGGCCATATCCGCGGGGTCATCCTTGGCCAGGAAATGGGTGCCTGCGGTCAAAAGCAGCGACTTGTCAACGGGATGGAAACCCACCAGCCGCATGTCGTCATCGCGGTTCATTTCCGGCCGCTCGGACAATTTCGAGCCAAAGGCGTCTTTCTTCTTCGACACCATACCACCCAAACCGACCATCTGTGCTGTGGTCTGACCGGTCAGCTCGTTACCGGCTGCGTGGCCCTTTTCGATGCGCATGACGCCCAGAGCCTCGGTTCCATAGGGCACAACGTCGAACTCTTCGCCCGCTTTCATCAGCTCGCGCATCAGCGCATCGCCATAACGCGCCGGCACCGCAATCTCAAAGGCCAGTTCACCGGAAAACGAGATGCGGAACAGCCGCCCCGGCGTGCCGCCGCACACCGTGCATTCGGCACAGGTCATGAACGGAAAGCCCTCGTTTGACAGGTCCAGATCGTCCACGACCTTGGACAGCAGCGCGCGGCTGTTCGGACCTGCCACGGCAAACTGCGCCCAGCCGTCTGTGGTCGAGATCAGATGAACATCCAGATCGGGCCACAGGCATTGACGCGCGAATTCCATGTTGCGGAACACAGTAACGGCGTTGGCGGTGGTTGTGGTCATGACGAAATGGGTTTCCGACAGACGCGCGGTGGTGCCGTCGTCATACATGAACCCGTCATCGCGCAGCATCACGCCGTAGCGCACCTTGCCGACGGCCAGCTTGGCGAAGGCGTTGGAATAAATGCGGTTCAAAAACTCAGCCGCGTCACGGCCCTGAATGTCGATCTTGCCCAGTGTGGTCACATCGCAGATGCCGACCGATTTGCGCGTTGCTTCCACTTCGCGATCCACCGAGTCGCGCCAGCCTTTTTCACCGGGTTGTGCAAACCACTGGGCGCGCAGCCACATGCCGACCTCGACAAACGTGGCACCCTGCGCTTCGGCCCATTTGTGAGAGGGCGTCAGGCGGAAGGGGCGGAAATCCTTGCCGCGCGCGCGGCCTGCAAAGGCGCCGATCGGCACGCCGGTGTAAGGCGGGCGGAAAATCGTTGTGCCGGTTTCCGGGATGGATTTGCCCGCCGCCTCGGCCAGGATCGCCAGACCGAGCACGTTGGCGGTCTTGCCCTGATCGGTGGCCATGCCGAGCGTAGTGTAACGTTTCAACAGCTCGGCCGAGCGGAAACCCTCACGCTGGGATTGCTTGATATCCTTGGTCGTCACATCGTTTTGCAGATCGACCCAGGCGCGCTTTTTGCTTTCGCCGACATGCCAGAAGGGCGTGATCGAATAGGTCTCGTCCGAGGCTTTCGGCGCTTTGGTTTTGCTGGCCTTCAGGCCCAGATCGCCAAGAATTGCAGCGGCTTGTTTGTGCCCGTCCGTCAGAGCCGCGCCCAGTGGCATGGTGCCGTTGGCGGCCCCGGCCACGGCCATACCTGGCGGCAATTCCCCGCCCGGAACAAAGGCGGCGAGGTCCTCGCGCCACGTCGGGCGGCCACGCTGGTGGCAGGTCAGATGCACATTCGGGTTCCAGCCGCCGGAAACCGCCAGGCAATCGGCATCAATTTTTGTGCCGTTGGTCAGCGTGATCTGGCTCAAGCCGCGGCGACCCTTGGTGTCCGTCACCGCCGAACCTGTCGCCACAACCGCGCCGTCGATACCGCGGTTGATACCGGTTCTGGTGTCAATAACAGCCGAAATATTGACGCCTTTCGCCTTCAGATCCTCAGCCGTCTGCCAACCGTCATCGTTATTGGTGAACACCGCCACCCGTTTGCCAGGAGCGACGCCGTAGCGATTGACATAGCTGCGCACCGCGCCCGACAGCATGATACCGGGGCGGTCATTGTTGCCGAAAGCGATAGATCGTTCGGTGGCACCGGCACAAAGCAGTGAGCGTTTGGCGTAGACGCGCCACAGAACCTGACGCGGCATTCCGTTTGATGTCGGCAAATGATCGGTTTTGCGCTCCAGAGCACCGTAGATACCGTGATCGAACGCACCGTATACGGTGGTTCGCGTCATGACCCGCACGTTGTCCATTGCCGCCAGTTCGGCCATCGCGGTTGCGGCCCAGTCCGAGCCGGGTTTCCCCGAAACCTCGTAAGCCTCTGAATTCAAACGGCCACCGGGCAGAAAGTCTTCATCCGCGATGATGATCCGCGCGCCGCCGCGGGCAGCGTGCAGAGCAGCCGCGATACCGGTTGGACCGGCGCCGATGACCAGCAGGTCGCAGTGCAGAAAGCCGTGGTCATAGACATCAGGATCAGGCTGCATCGACAGCCTGCCCAGACCGGCAGACATCCGGATCGCAGGCTCATAGAGCTTTTCCCAGAATGCCTTGGGCCACATGAATGTTTTGTAGTAAAACCCGGCACTTAGGAAGGGCGACAGAAGATCGGTAACCGCCATCAGATCGTTTTCCAGCGACCCGCGGTGGTTCTGGCTGGTGGCTTCCAGCCCGTCGAACAGCTCGGCGACGGTGGAGCGCGTGTTGGGTTCCTGCGCGGCGCCTTTGCGCAATTGTACCAGCGCGCTGCCTTCCTCGGAACCGGCGCTGAATACGCCGCGCGGGCGGTGGTATTTGAATGAGCGGCCCATCAGAATTTGGCCATTTGCCAGCAACGCGGAGGCCAGCGTATCGCCCTGATGTCCCTGCATTTTTTTACCGTTCCAGGTAAAATTCAAGACCTGCGAGCGGTCGATTAATCCGCCTTCAATCCGGTGTGTCTGGCTCATCTCGAACGCCCTCGGCTGCGGGCTACGTCGCGGGCCATTTCAACCTGCGAAATTTCATGGGTCAACGTGTTTCGGGTGACTACCAGCCAAGAGCGGTCGCCCTGCTCGTGATACCAAAGCTCGCGGTGCTCGCCCGCCGGGTTGTCGCGTAAATACATGTAATCGTGAAGGGAATCTTCGACGCCTTCGGCCATACCATCGGGTCGGTCGATCAGAGACGCATCGCCTTTGTAGACAAATTCGGCCGAATCGCGCGGGCCAAGCAGGGGGTGATTGATGATCATGTTCGACCTCCGCGCAATTGCGCAATATTGCCTGGGAACGCCCGAAAACGGGTGTTTGACATGTGTCGGCTATCTGTCGGCTTTTTGTCGGCCATGGTTTTTTCGATCAGTGCAAATTCGGCTGGGCGCCCTGGCCCTTTTCGTCGATGGGCGCGCCGCGGCGGAACCGGTCCAGCCGGTAGGCTTTGGCCACGTCATGCGGACGGTCGGTGGCCAGCAGATGCGCATAGCAAAATCCGGATGCAGGCGTCGCCTTGAAGCCACCATAGCACCAGCCGCCGTTGAAATAGAGCCCGTCGATATGTGTCTTGTCGATGAAAGGCGAACCATCCATCGACATGTCCATCAAACCGCCCCACATCCTGAGCAGCCTCGCGCGCCCGATCATCGGCATGATCGCCATGCCGCCTTCGCAGACATCCTCGACCACCGGCAGATTCCCGCGCTGTGCGTAAGAGTTATAGCCGTCGATATCGCCGCCAAAAACCAGCCCGCCCTTGTCGGACTGGCTGACATAAAAATGTCCCGCGCCGAAGGTGATGACGCCGGGTATTGTCGGCTTCAACCCTTCGGTGACGAAAGCCTGCAAGACATGGCTTTCAATGGGCAACCGCATGCCGGCCTGCGCCATGACCCGGGAGGAGGATCCAGCAACACAGACTGCGACTTTCTTGGCGCGGATCGCCCCGCGGGAGGTTTCGACGCCTTTGCAGGTGCCGTTTTCGATGTGAAATCCAGTGACTTCGGTGTTCTGCAATATGTCGACGCCGCGGCTGTCGGCACCGCGCGCATAGCCCCAGGCTACCGCGTCATGGCGCACCGTTCCGCCACGGGGGTGCCAAATCGCACCCTGAATGGGGAAGCGTCCGTTGTCGAAGTCGAGAAAAGGGGCCATTTTCTTGATGCCGGCCTTGTCCAGCAGGACGGCGCCCGCCTCGGACAGGTGCATGGCATTGCCGCGCCGCGCGAAAGCATCGCGTTGCGGGTCATTGTGAATGAGGTTCAGAATGCCGCGCTGGCTGACCATGGCATTATAGTTGAAATCCTGCTCCAGCCCTTCCCAGAGCTTCATCGACATCTCATAAAACGGCTGATTGCCTTCCAGCAGATAGTTGGAGCGCACAATAGTGGTGTTGCGCCCGATATTGCCGGAGCCGAGCCAGCCCTTTTCAATGACCGCCACGTTCGTGACGCCGAACTCCTTGGCCAGATAATAGGCGGTCGCCAGACCATGCCCGCCGCCGCCGACGATGACGATGTCATATTCGTCCTTCGGCTCTGGCTCGCGCCAGACCGGTTGCCAGCCTTTGTTGCCGGTCAGACCTTCCCAGAATATTCTGAAAGCTGAGTAGTGCATTGCGCCAGCGGCCCCCCAAACATGTGAATCACAGGATGGCCTGAAACAAGAAAATCGACTTTCCCAAATTAGACACATAATGTTCGATAATGGACGCAAAACCCCAGAATCTCCGCCCGTATCGGGTTGGCATTTATCCAGTTCCGGGATTTGCACTGATGTCCTACGCCTGCACGGTCGAGCCACTGCGTGCCGCCAATCTGCTCAGCAAAAAACGGCTCTACGATGTTGTTCATTTCGATGACGGCACTTCGGCGCAAAGCTCCGGGGCCGCCAATATTTCCGCCGACGCGCGCGTCGGTCAGGTGCTCGAACTAGACCTCTTTCTGGTGATCGCCGGTGGCGATCCATCGGCATTTGACGGACGCGCGGTGTTTCCCTGGCTGGCCCGGATGGCGCGGACCGGCGCGCAGATCGGTGGTGTTTCTGGCGGGCCCTATATTCTGGCCAAGGCCGGATTGATGGACGGTCGCCGCATGACGGTTCATTGGGAACACGCACCGGCGCTGAGCGAGCTGGAACCCGGTTTGCTGGTTGAAAAGCTGCTTTTCGTGATTGACCGCGACCGCGTGACTTGCGGCGGCGGCACCTCGCCGCTTGATATGATGCACGCGCTGATCGCGCAGCACCACGGGGCAGACCTGGCGCGTCTGGTCGGCGACTGGTTCCTGCATACCGGCATTCGCGACCCCGCCGAGCCGCAGCGTGGGGGGCTTGTCGAGCGCATTGGCACCTCGTCGTCACCGGTTCTGCACGCGGTGGCGGCAATGGAAAGCCACATCGCCGATCCTCTGTCGCTTGATCAACTGGCGACCGTGGCGGGGGTGACAATCCGTCAGCTCAACCGGCTGTTCAGGGACAAACTTGGCGTCAGCACCATGGCCTATTATCGCAAACTGCGCCTGCGAACCGGGCGGCGGCTGTCGGAAACCTCTCCCATTTCATTGACCGAGATTGCTTTGGCGACGGGGTTTGCCAATTCATCGCATTATAGCAAGTCATTTTCGGCGGAATTTGGGGCGCCACCGTCGAGCTTGCGCAGCTGATCATGTTTCAACCGCCGGAAAGACCAGCCCGTCCATCAGCTTGCGCGCGGTGCGAACCACAGCCGCACTTGCAACCGCGCCTTGGTCGTCCAGCGTCACGATGATCGTCATCTCGCCGCTCGGATGCTCGATGGTCAGCGCGCGTTTTTTCCCGATGCCGGGTGTTGCCAACTCAAACGCCGTGCTGCCCTCAATTAGGCAGGCGGTGGCCACGCTGATGGCACCCAAAACGCCGATGGCCTTGTGGCATTGGTGCGGGATAAACGTCCGCGTCGATATTGTGCCGGCGTCTTTGGGCGGGCTGACCATCGTCAGCTTCGGCACAGATTTCTGTGATACGTCGCCGAGGTTCATCAACTTGCCTGCGGCGAGGCGCAGCGTTTCGAGCCGCGCACGCAATATTTCGTTGGCCTCTAATTCTTCTGGCAGTTCGGTGCCGGTGACGCCCAAGTCGCTGGCGCGCAAAACCACGCACGGCATGCCGTTGTCGATCAGCGTCACTTGGGTTCCGTCAATTCGGTCGCTGGCATGGCCCGTCGGCAGCAGGGCACCACAGCTTGACCCGGCGGTGTCGCGAAACTCAACCGGGATCGGCGCTGCGGTTCCGGGCACACCGCCGATGCGGGCGACACCGGAATAGGCGACCTTGCCGCCGGGCGTTGAGACCCGAAGCTCGGCGATCTGGCCGGTATTTTCCATGTAGATGGTCACATGCGTTTCATCGGGCTGTGCCGGCACAAGTCCGCGTTCGATGGCAAACGGCCCGACGCCGACAAGGATATTGCCGCAATTCTGCGCGTCGGTGACAATCGGCTGATCAACGAAGACCTGCAGGAACAGATAATCGACATCGACGCCGGGACGGTCCGACTTTTTGACAACGGCGACCTTGGAGGTCAGCGGATCGCCGCCGCCCATGCCGTCGATCTGGCGCGCATCGGGCGAGCCCATGATGCCCAGCAAGGCCGCATCGCGGGCGGCGGGATCGGCAGGCAGATCACTGGCCAGGAAATAGCCACCCTTGGACGTGCCGCCACGCATCCACATGCAAGCGATGCCGTCAGACATATTTCAGACCCTTGTCGGCCAGGCGCTGACGCATGTCATACATATCCAGGCCCAATTCGCCCGCGGCAAGGCGCTGACGCTTGATCACCTCTGCGTCGAGGCGTTTCTCGGTGGCCTCAGCGACCGCTTGGGCTTGGTCGCGCGGCACGATGCACACACCGTCGTCATCGGCGACCACGACATCTCCGGGATGAACCGGAGCGCCAGCGCACATGATCGCCACGTTGACCGAGCCAAGCGTCTCTTTGACCGTGCCCTCGGCCCAGACCGCCGACGACCAGATGCCAAAGCCCATGGCCCTGAGATCGGCGGTATCGCGCACGCCTGCGTCGATCACCAACGCGCGGCAGCCGTGGGCCATCGCCGAGGTTGCCAGGAGATCGCCGAAATAGCCCATGTTACATGGGCTGATTGGTGCGGCCACCATGATGTCGCCGTCCTGAAGTTGTTCGATCGCCACATGGATCATCCAGTTGTCGCCGGGCGGCAGCGAGATGGTCACTGCACTGCCTGCGAGGCTCAGGCCCGCTTGGATCGGGCGCATCCTGGGCGACATCAGCCCGGTTCGCCCCTGGGCTTCATGCACGCCTGCAACGCCTGCGCGGCCCAGCCGCTCGATCACGCTGGTATCTGCGCGCGCGATGTTGCGGACGACGACGCCCTGGGTGCCAAACCGGATGCTCATGTCAGCTCATCCACCGTCTGCGGGAAAACCGCCTGAAATCCTTCCGCATAGCGTGCGGCCCGGCCACCGGCCTGCCCGCCGGAATTGCGCCGAAAATGGTTGCCGCGGTTCTCGGCGACGTTGGTGTAGTAATCCCAGAGGTGTTCCTGACCCTTCATACATTCAATTGCGGCGCGCTTTTGGTCCCAGACCGGCGTGATGTCGAGAAAGACGTTGGGCTTCCATTCCATCTGCTCGCTCTGATGCGGCTCGAAGAGATAGAGCTGCGGCGCGCCCAGAACCTTTTGTCCCGGATTATGGCCCCAGGCCTGGGCGATCATGCGGGTCTCAAGCGCAAACTGCGTCGTGTTCATGTGGTCGGTGTTATAGGGATCCCATTTTGAATGGCTCATCATCCATTTGGGCTGAACCGCGCGGACGACATCGACCATGCGTTCCTGAGTGCCGCGGCCCAGATCGAGCGGGTAGTCGCCCACGTCAAAGAACTGAATGTCGTGGGCACCCAGCGCGGCGGTGGCGGCTTCGGCCTCGGCCCGCCGCTCGGATTTGACGCGGTCCAGCGTCATGCCTTCCTGCTTCCACAATTTCGCGCTCTCGCCGCGTTCGCCAAAAGACAGGCACACCACCGTGACCTGATAGCCGAACGATTGGTGCAGCGCGATCGCGCCGCCGCAGCGCCAGACGAAATCGGCGGAATGGGCTGAGATGACCAGGGCTGTTTTGATGTCTGCCAAGGAAACCTCCGATTTCTATCCGTTTCGGCACTATCGCCCATCGCGCGCAGCATTTCTAACGAAAACATCGCCGTCGCGAGCGGGGATTTGCGCTGATGACGTTTATCTGGGCGCGTGGCGGTATTGGGCGCGTCTGGGCGTCTGGCACGGCATTAAGCCTATGATTTTACTGATGGTAGCGTTAACAATCGATTTTGGTTATCGCAGGATTGCCGACGGCTTTGCTCAAACGATCGGTCATATCACTGGCGTGTCCGATGGCCCGGACTACATCCGGGCCATCCTTTTGCTTTTCGTGCCGACCTTACGGCTGGTTAAAGGTCGGATCGCAGTAGAGCGCGTTATTGCCCGACTGCCGGCCTTCACATTCCCAGGTGAAAATGTGCAGGCCGGTATTGCGGTCTGACGCCAGGATATATTGTTGGCCACCGATATTGGTCACGGTCACGCCCCAGAAGTTAGATCCCTGCGGATCGATCCAGCGGCCAACTTCGTGCACGTTCCACGAATAACTGCCTTCGCCATTCGCGTTGGAGCGGAAGTGGCCCGGACGATATTCAAGCGCCCGCATTCCGGCTGAATACCACGAGACATATGACTGGTTCCGGTTCAGCGGATCAACTTCGACATTGTGCATGGTCAGATCGCCAAACCCGAACGCTTTGGTCGGATAGGCGGCCTCTTCGGGCGCGTAGTAACCGATATGACCGAGGTAGCCGACCGTCGTGCTGCCAGCCTTGGTGGTCAGCGTGCCAGGCACTGTTACGCCTGCCGGGTCGTTGTTGATGACGTGGAAGTAGCCCCAGCCATCAAACACAGCGCCGGCGGTCGCGACCTGTCCGGTATCGCCTTCGGTCAGGGTCGAGTCATCACAGCCGCCATCTTGTGTGCGACCAAGAATTTCCAGCCCAGACGGACGCGGCACAAAGAAGGCAGGAATAGTGCCCACGACCAGCATCGAAACGCTGGCTTCACAGCGCGCCGCATCGTTCATGACGATTGCTGCCGCATAACCCGCAGCGGTCGCATTGGTGACCTTCGTGGTGAACGCACAGAGGCCACGGCTGATCACCGCGATCTCTGACGGATCCCCGGCAACGGCGATAGCATCGCCATTACAGCCACGGACCATATAACGCGCAAGACCGGTGACATTGGCCAGCGGCGTGTCCGAGCCGGTTGTGGCCGGGTAATCTACCCCGCCTGCGTTGATCGAGATCCCAAAGGCGCTAAAGTCTCCAGTCCCGCCGGAAACGGATGTTCAGGGGCGACGCGGTACTCGACCGATACCACCGTGCATCCGCTCCGCTCAGCAAACAGCGGGCCGAACCACTTATCGTTCGCGCTGCCCATGAAATAACCGCCACCGTGCAGCCAGAGCAGGCAGGGCCGTGGCGCGCGAGCTTTACCGTGCCTGAAAACGAACAGGTCCAGCGAGCCATCCTGAGTATCAATTACCATTTTCTCGGGCTTGGTTGAGCCGAAAGCCAGCCGAGCGGGCAGGTATTCCGCGGACCGCGCCCTCAGCGCGGCAATGTTTGGGCGCGAAACGGGAATTGGCGGACCAAATTCGTCCAACTGCGGCAGAAGATTTGGGTCAACCTAGTCTATCTGGCTCATCTGTTCGCCTCAAGGTGCTGGCACCATTCGCTCAGAAGGGGATCACTGGTGCCGGTGAGAAACGCAGACAGATGATCGCGCGGTTCCGCCAGTTTCCTGGGATCATCGAATGCCAAATTTCGGCACTCCCCCGGATCGCTGCCAGGTCGAACAATTCTTCACCCTTCGCTCGATGCCAGATATATTTCAGCCTGCCTTGAAATACCATCCGCCAGTCGTGACCTGCATCCAGTCGCCTAATGGCGTGTGCGTGCCATATACGGCAGGCTAGTCCACCTTGCCCAGATCGCCGGCCATCAGATCGCGACCGGCCCAATTATCTTCCGGCAGGCCGCACAGGGCCGCCAGCGTCGGCGCGATAGGGCCGAAATTGGACGGTTCAACAACGTCGGCCGGATCGTACATGCTGAAATAGGGTTCGGGGATCATGAACGGCGGATGTGGACCGTTGAACGAGATCCTCTGAAAAAAAGGCTGGTCTGCGTCACGCCTGCGTCGGCCTGCCGCCACTGCCGCCCGAATACGGTGAGTTGCGCGACCAACTGGCTGCATTCGCCGCTGAATGCGACAGCCTGCGGCAGAGCCTTGGCGTGGTGCCGGGCGATCGTGGGATTGTGGAGGGATGGGAATGACCGATACGCTTTTGCAGGATTTCGGGCGCGACGGATATGTCTGCGTGAACCCGCTTTACGGCACCGCCGAAATGGACGCCCTGAACCGCGAGATCGCGCGTTTCATCCGCAATGTCGTGCCGACCATGCCGGATTCGCAGGTCTACTACGAAGACAAGGCTGACAAATCGAGCCTGAAGCAGTTGCAGATGATGTTTGAATACGACTCCTACTTTGGCGATCTGATGGAAAACGGCTCCGTCCGCCGCATTGCCGAAACCGTGCTGGCCGACGAGGTTGTGCCGATCAACCTCGCAGCGCGAACCACGAACTACTGCTCTCCGCTTTTCGCACTAGCCCAAGGCCCAAACGCGAAGGCATTCGCACCCGCAGCAAACGGGGCTGCCATTTAGCCACGTGGATTGCTGCGTGTCGCATCGATGACCGCTTCGACTCGCCGCGGCGCAGCATCACATCCCCTCGACCAACGACCGGAAGGGCCGATGAAGTCAGCCTCTCTAGGGCTTGTTGACGTTTAGGGATTCCCAAATCGGCTGATGACTGATTCAAGGTTGCAAACAGAGGAGAGCAGCCTTGATCCGCACAGTTCTGACCGACGCCCAATGGGCTGTCATCGCACCGCACTGCCTTGGCCGGGAATGCGACCCCGGTCGCACCGGCCCTGACCCGCGCCGGTTTGTCGAGGCAGTTCTCTGGATCTCGCGGACCGGATGCCCCTGGCGCGACCTGCCGGAAGAGTTCGGGCGCTGGAACAGCGTGTTCAAGCGCTTCCGAAGGTGGGTGAGGGCCGACGCTTTCTATCGTATGTTCAGGGTATTATACCAACGGCCCTAGTCGTTGACCGTTTTGGCCCATTGTCTGGTAGTGATTGACGTGATTGCGGTTTTGTCGTTTGCAAAGAAGTTCCATGCTTCGCAACACCTGTCGACGATCTGCTCATAATTGTCGAAGACGGATATGGCGAGCTTGTTGGCACGCAGATAAGCCCACACATTTTCCATCGGGTTGAGTTCAGGGGAATAGGGCGGGAGTTTGAGCAGGGTGATGTTGTCGGGTACCTCCAGCTCTGCCGAACCGTGCCAGCCAGCGCCATCCAGAATGAGAAGGGCATGTGCGCCCGATGCGACGGTTTTAGCGATCTCGGCGAGATGCGCGCTCATGGCCTGTGTGTCGGCATGTGGCATGATCAGAGCGGCCGCTTCAGCCCGTTCCGGGCAGACGGTGCCGAAAATGTAGCTCCAGATATAGCGGGTGTCGCGCGGGGCACGGGGGCGTGTTCCACGCTCGGCCCAGATACGGGTGAGCGTGCCCTGCTGGCCAACCCGCGCTTCATCCTGAAACCATATCTCCAGGGGCTTGCTGCGGGCTGTTTCCGGCAAGGCTGCTTCTACCTCTGCGGCGAAGTTTTTTTAAAAGCCTCCTGTGCATCCGGGTCGGATTTCGGATGCTGCGGGCGCGCCGACAGACGCCGAAAGCCCAGGCTTGCCAATTGTTTGCCAACAGTTCGCTCATGCATGGTGACGCCGAAGCGCTCTTCGATCTTGCGTTTCAGATCAATGCGCCGCCAGCGCACAACCCCATCGGTTTCGGGGTCGGGACCCGCCCGAACCATTTCCGCCAACTCCTCCTTCTGTGCCGCGCTCAGCAGACAGGGTGGATCCGGCGGGCGACGGTTGAACAGGCCCGACACGCCCTCCGCATTGTAACGGTGGGCCCAATCCCGCAGCGTCTGCCGATCCATGCCGCAGTTTTCTGCCGCCGTCTTGCGGTCAACCCCATCCAGAACCAGGGCAATCGCCAACATCCGTCGCGCCGCTTTCCCATCCCGGCACCGCGCCGCTTCCTGGCGAAGCTCGCCTGCGGACTTGTCTTTGCGCGTAATCCTTACTGCCATCAAAGCCTCCCTTGCCTTGATGCCACTGAATCAGATCACGCCGCTCGTGGGAATCCCCTTGAGTCAAATCTGGGGGCCGTTGGTATTAGCCGAAGATGCAGACTTCGAATACACGATGATCGACGGTAGTATCGTCAAAGTCCACCGACACGGTCAGGGCGCAAAAGGGGGACTCAAAGCCAAGCCATCGGACGCTCTCGCGGCGGGATAACGACAAAGATCATGGCTCTGACGGACGCGCTCGGCAATCTGATCGACTTCCGCCTTCTGCCCGGTCAGGCGCATGACCTGCGGGGTACCGCCGCACTGATCGAGGGCCTCACCTGCGACCAGTTTCTCGCCGACCGTGCCTTCGACGCGAACTGGCTGCGCGAAGCGCTGACCAGTGCCGGGATCGAGCCGGTAATACCACCGAGCGGAATGCCTGACTCACGTTGGGGATTCCCAAGCGGTCCGATCTCTGACTCAATGTGGTGAACCAATGAGGTTCGCCATGGCAGCGCCTATCGACTTACGGAACGATTTTGACAGCGTCTCACTGCGGCGCCTCGCGAAGAGGACCAGGGACGCGACCCAGAGCCGTCGTCTGCTGGCGTTGGCCGAGGTCTACGATGGTGGCAGCAGGACGGATGCGTCGCGGATCGGCGGCGTCGGTCTGCAGATCATTCGCGACTGGGTGCTGCGCTTCAACGCCCGCGGACCGGACGGGCTGGTCGATGGGAAGTCACCGGGCGCACCCTCGAAGCTCAACGCCGATCACCGCCGCGCACTGGCGGAGGTTGTTGAGGCCGGCCCGGTCCCGGCGGTGGACGGCGTCGTGCGCTGGCGGCGCAAGGACCTGGCGCGGTGGCTCTTGGAGACGTTCGCCATCTCGCTCGACGAGACCACGGTCGGGCGCGAGTTGAAGGCGCTCGGCTTCGCCAAGATCTCGGCGCGGCCGCGCCACTACGCGCAAAACGAGCTGGCCGTCGAGGCTTTTAAAAAAAACTTCCCCGCCGAACTGGCGAAGATCCGGGCGAGGCTCCCGAAAGGCGTCGAGATAGAGCTGTGGTGGCAAGATGAAGCCCGCATCGGCCAGAAGAATAAGCTCACACGCCGATGGGCCAGACGTGGCACGCGCCCGCGGGTGCCCCGCGACCAGCGCACCGAATGGGCCTATATCTTCGGCGCGATCTGTCCCGCGAAGGGGAAAGGCGCCGGGCTGGTCATGCCCTGGTGCGACACCGACGCCATGGCGGCGCACCTCATCGAGATCAGTGCCGCCGTCGATCCCGGCACCCATGCGGTGCTGATCGTCGATCAGGCCGGTTGGCACTTGACGCCCAAGCTGGCGATCCCCGACAACATCACCGTCCTGGCGCTGCCGCCACGATCGCCCGAGTTGAACCCGGTGGAGAATGTCTGGCAATTCATGCGCGACAACTGGTTGTCGAACCGGATCTTCAAATCCTACGAAGACATCGTCGCGCTGTGCTGCCAAGCCTGGAACAACCTCATCGACCAACCATGGAAGATCATGTCCCTCGGCATGCGCAAATGGGCGCATGGGTTCTGATCAATGACCGTTGGTATAATCCCTCCAAAATCAAACCGCCGCTTCCCGGCGGAGTTCGACCGCCACACCTACAAATGGCGTCACCTGGTCGAAAACTTCTTCGGAAAGCTGAAGGAATACAGAGGGATCGCAATGCGTTCCTGCAAAACAGATGACAGCTTCAAAGCATTCATCTCGCTTGCTGCAATCGTCATTCAAACACGATGAACGTCAACACCCCCTAGTTTCCATAGAGCGTTTGGCATGTTTCCTTGACGGTCAAATGCCTTTGAAATATGACGTAAATCTGTTGAGCGGGCGTTGTGTAGTGGTAAGACCTCAGCCTTCCAAGCTGATGACGCGGGTTCGATTCCCGCCGCCCGCTCCAGCCGCTATTCAGCGTCGACTGTGCCCGGTGGGCGGTCCGCCGACAACGACTGATGCCCACGCGCCACGAGGTTTTCGATGGCGTCGGCGAGGTGTTCCTGGGCAATATTGTAATCGCCGCGAGCGGTGCGAATGCGGTGTGCTTCGATCAGGACATCCGCGTGGCGAAAGCCTGCTGGCGGTTCAAACCGGTATGAGGCCAGCTCGACCAACAGGCCCAGCGGATCCTGGAAATAGATCGAGTCCATAAAGCCACGATCCTTGGGGCCGGAATGACCGATGCTGCGCGCGTCGAGCCGTTCTGCGGCCTGATCGAAGGTTGCCTTTGAAACCGCGAAAGCGAGGTGATGCACGGCACCGGCTTCGGTTGAGGTTCGCGCCGGAACCGGCTGGCGGGCCTCATTGGTGAAAACGGTGATCAGTCGCCCGTCGCCGGGGTCGAAATAGAGATGGCCCTTGTCCGGGTCGTCAAGATTGGGTTGGTCGAAGACAAGCGGCATGCCAAGGATGCCTTCCCAGAAATCGATCGAGGTCTGGCGGTCGGCTCCGACCAGGGTGACATGGTGAAGGCCCTGGGACTGGAGTTTTCTGAATTCCTGTTTCTCGGTCATTGTGGCCACCTCTGGTTGGTCTGGCATTAAGTGATCCCTGCAATAGCCACATATTTTGTCTCAAGATAATCTTCGAGGCCCTGACTGCCGCCTTCTTTACCCATCCCGCTTTCTTTCATGCCGCCAAAGGGGGCCTCTACCGTTGTGATCAGCCCGGAATTGATGCCGATCAGCCCGTATTCGAGACCGTCGTTCATGCGGAATACCCGACCGACGTCGCGGGTGTAAACATAAGCAGCAAGGCCGAATTCGGTGGCGTTGGCGGCATCCAGCGCCTGTTGTTCGGTCTCAAATTTGAAGACCGGCGACAGGGGCCCGAAAATCTCTTCGGTGGCAAAGGCCATATCGGGCGTGGCGCCGGTGACAACGGTCGGTTCAAAAAACGAGCCGCCGAGAGCATGGCGCTTGCCACCCTGGGCAATTGTTCCTCCCTTGGCCTTGGCATCGGCGATCATTTCTTCGACCTTTTCGACGGCGACTTGGTCAATCATCGGGCCCTGCTGAACGCCGTCCGTCTGACCATCGCCGACAACCAGATCGGCGCTGGCCGCGTTTAAGCGCGCGACAAAGGCATCATGGATGCCGGACTGAACGTAAAACCGGTTGGTGCAGACGCAGGTCTGGCCCATATTGCGGTATTTTGAGACCATCGCGCCCTCGATGGCCGCATCCAGGTCGGCATCATCAAAGACAATGAACGGTGCGTTGCCGCCAAGTTCCATCGACAGTTTTTTGACCGTATCGGCAGATTGGCGGATCAGCGTTTTGCCAACTTCGGTGGATCCGGTAAAGGTTACCTTGCGCACGGTCGGGCTGGCCATGATCGCGCCGCCAATGTCGCGCGACGAACCGGTAAGGATGTTCACAACACCGGTCGGAAAGCCGACATCTTCGGCCAGTTTTGCCCAGGCCAGACCGGAAAAGGGTGTGGCGGTTGCCGGCTTGGCCACCACCGTGCAACCAGCGGCCAGCGCCGGGCCAAGTTTGCGCGCCAGCATGGAGGACGGAAAATTCCAGGGTGTGATCATACCGACGACACCCACCGCATGGCGGGTGATCAGCAGCCTGCGGTCGTTGACCGGCGGTGGCACGATCTCACCCTTGGCGCGGCGAACCTCTTCAGCAAACCACAGGATATAGGCCGCACCAATGGCAATCTCGCCGCGCGCCTCGGCCAGGGGTTTGCCCTGTTCGGCGGTCAGCAGGCGGGCAAGTGGCTCCTGATTGTCCATCAGCGCGTCGTGGAGTTTGCGCAAAAGACCGACGCGATAGGACAGATTGCTGCTCGAATACTCAGCAAATGCCCCACCGGCGGCGGCAATGGCGCGATTGGTTTCATCCGTGCCGCAGTTCGGGATCTGTCCGATGACTGCGCCGGATGCGGGGTTGGTTACGTAGATGGTCTTGCCGCTGTCAGCGCCGATCCACTGGCCGCCAACAAAGTTGGCCTCTTTCAACATACCTGAAAAATCGTTCATCTTTGTGTCCCGAATGGTCATCTTTGGTTGGGCGAATGACTGCTTGATGCAGGCGGTGAATTCAAGTCGTCAAATTTCGCCGGACTGAACCGCCGAGGCGGTGTCAGGCAATCGATTTGCGCGCCAAGAATGCCGGTTGCGCGTCCAATTGAGGTAACAGGGTATCAACCGCGCTGTGGCGATCCAGGTCCGCGGCGATGACGATCAAATCGCGCAATTCCATACCGGTAAGCATTGACTGCGGCGTGCCGGTGCCCGTGGCAAGACCGAACGGAATACTGGTCGCCATCCGCAGCGCATCGGCAAGCCCGACGCCGACGACATTCACCAGACGCTGAAGCGAGGCAAACATCGTCACATGCGCGCCGGCCAGCCCGCCGTCGGAATTGATCAGCTTGCCGTCATTCAGCTCGATACGCTGGCCGTAAAGCTCAAAATGATCTCCCCCGCCGACGGTGGCCATCGCGTCGGAGACCAGAAACATTCTGTCCGGCATGGGTCTGGCTCTGATAGCCAACCCCAGCATCTCGTCGGCGACATGATACCCGTCGCAAATGATCCCGGCATAAGCATCAGAGTTGATCGCCGCACCGACAACGCCGGGCGCGCGGTTCAGCATTGGCGACATGGCGTTGAACAGATGGGTGAAACATGTGCCTCCAGCCCTTAACGCGCTTCGTGTCATCTTCGCACTGCCACCGGAATGACCGATTGAGACGATTGCGCCGGTTGCCGCAAGCGCGCCGATTTGATCGTTGCTGACCGTTTCCGGAGCAATGGTAATCATCACCGGAATATTGCGCGCCCGCAGGCGTTTGACGTGACCCATCGTGCGGTCATCCAGCGGGCGGATAAAGCCTGCGTCATGGGTGCCACGCTGAATGTTGCTGATATGTGGGCCTTCAATGTGCAGGCCCAGAATGTCAGGATTGTCGGCGGCGCAGATTATCGCCTCAGTGGCGCGATCCAGAACCTCCGGTGCGTCGGTGATGACGGTGGGCATGATCCGCACCGTACCAAAGCGGCGGTGCGCGGCGGTTATGCGGGCCAATCCTTGGCTCGTGCAGTCGGTGTTGAACATGACATCGCCGCCGCCGTTGACCTGAAGGTCGACGAAACCGGGCGAAAGAATTCCGTCGAGTCGCAGAACTTTCGCATTGGTCGGTATGTCGTCGGCGGTCAGGACAGTGGTGATGCGTCCGTCATCCAATTTGACGGCACAATCTGGTCGCAGGCGTTCGCCATCAAACACCTGGGCAGGTAGAAGATATATGGCTTGGTCGGGCA
This sequence comes from Paracoccaceae bacterium, assembly GCA_965216135.1. Taxonomy (GTDB): domain Bacteria; phylum Pseudomonadota; class Alphaproteobacteria; order Rhodobacterales; family Rhodobacteraceae; genus CBDCFL01. The sequence goes on along the minus strand of CBDCFL010000024.1, from coordinate 423,950 downwards.
TCAGGCGGCCTCTCTGGCAGCGAGAGAAGCGTCAAAGAAATAGGGATCAATAGCCAGTTGCACCTGCGCGTCTATCAATCTGTCGCCAAGGCGGCCTTTGAGATTGCTGGCGCGGTCGAGCACGGCGGGCGCAAAATACTGCGCAAACATCGGATCGGGGATGTTGTGGCGGCCGATGTCGTCCATCAGCGCGGCAATGCTCATGCGGGCTTCTTTTTGAGGCCAGTAATAGCGAATGCGATCAGCAAGGCCGAAATGCCGTGCGATGAACACATCCTGATCCGACCCGGAATAATGCCCGCGCCAATGGTCCGGCGAGGCCATCATTACAGCTTCCATTGTGCGCCAGATCGGGGGGGCGGATCGCCCCAGCATCTCGAGCATTTGATCGAGAGCGTAGATCGCCTGGCGCCAGGCGAATGTGAGAGCGGGGCCGACTTTTTGAAAGGCGAAACCCTCGGCGGCCAATTTTTGGAATACCTCAGCGTCCTGGTAATCAGTCGAATGGGCCTCCAGGCAGATGCCGGGCCAGCCGGTGAGAATTTGACGATAGGGAAGGGCGCGGTCAGGTGGAAAACGGTGAACATCCATAGGTGAGAATTCGACACCCGGCTGCACAACCAATCCGATGACCTGATCAAATTCCGCGCCGATGCCAGCAGCGGCAAATGCGGTTCGGTGCGCGGCCAGCGTCTGCTCGGCATCCTCGGGGCGGGTGGCGGTGATGGTTCCGGTCTCATCCATGCGCGCGCCGCCGGGGGACGGAACCTCGGTGCCGATGACGAACAGCAGGCGGTCAGGATCGGGCGCAGCCGCAAGGCAGGTGTGTGCCAGCTCGGCAGACCGGCTGGCGGTAATCGCGTCATTTAGCGCCGCTTTTTCGCCCTTGCATGCTTGCGAGCAGTCTAGGTGGATTTTCGTAAAACCTGCCTTGGCGTAGGCCGCCATCATGTCATGCGCCTTGGCCATGGCGGCATCAGCGTCCAGATCACGCCAGGCCTGCGGGCCGAGGTGATCACCGCCCAAGACGATCTGAGCGCGGTCGAGATTGGCCGCGTCGGCAAGCGCCTGCACCTGATCCACGAAACCGTGGGGCGTCAGGCCGGTATAACCGCCGTCCTGATTGACCTGATTGGATGTCGCCTCGACGACGATCGGCCGCCCGATGGCCGCCGCACGCGCCATCGTTGCGCGCAGAACGTCCGGGTGAGCAGAACAGACCGAGGGGATCGCCACGGCCTCTCCGGCACGGTTCCGATCGGCAATATCGCGCAATATGTCACCCATCAGCGGCCACCTTCCAGGCGTAATATGCGGCACCCCTCGCGCCGCTGGCATCACCGCCTTCGGCCAAGCGGATTTCTGGCACCGCGAAGCCGTCAAATTGTGCTGCCTGTAGCGCCGCGTCGAGATCTGCGACCAGTCCGTCGATGCGTGAAAGTCCGCCGCCAATAACGACGACCTGCGGGTCTATGGCGAAAGACAATGTCGCCAGCAGATCGGCGACCAGCCCGCACCAGATCTGCCAAACCTCGGAAAGTGCATGCTTTTCCCGGCGCTTGGCGGCGATCTCTTCGGGGCTGTGGGGCGTGCCTGTCCTGGCCTCGGCGATACGCGCGAGCCCCGGACCAGCGATCAATGTCTCAATGCAGCCCAATCTGCCACAGCCACACCGGATCACCGGCAGGCCATGTTGGCTGACCAGCCCTGCCGAGGTCGCGATGTGACCGAACTCGCCACCAACCCCGGCAGGCCCTTCAAACAGCCCGCCGTCAACCGCCACCCCGCCTCCGACGCCGGTCCCCAGGATCAGACCCAGCACAACAGATGCGTCCCGGCCCGCTCCAAACACGGCTTCTGACAATGTCATCGCGCGGCAATCGTTCAGAAACGGCACTTGACGGTTCGCGGCTTGCGCCACGTCGCGGGCGAAAGGGCGGCCCGTGGCCGGAAGATTGGCGGTAATCGCCAGGCCGGTCCCTGGATTGATCAGGCCAGCCGAACCAACGCCGACGGGCATATCCCGGTTGCCACCGGTGGCCCAGTCGATCTGATCTTTGACCGCCATCACAAGGCCGTCGTAACTCTCTGGCGTGGGCACGCGGCGCTGCTCGGCCAATTGCCAGTCTTGGTCAAATTTCTGCACCGCAATCTTGGTGCCGCCGATATCGAGCCCGGCCGCGATCATGGCACCACCGGGTAGAGCGCGACGCCAGATACGACGCGGGTGAGCGTGCCCAAACCGGCGAATGGATTATCGACGTTCATGCCGAGGGTGTCGGACCACCGGATGGCGAGCATCTGTGCGTGAGCGACCGCCAGAGGGGCAGCCCAGGCCGCGCCCCAGGGCATGTCGAAGCTGATGTCGCCGCCAGGCCCGACGGTGGTGGTCGGGGCTTGCGGGAATTGTGCGCGCAGTTCTTCGGCGAGATCGAGATCATAGCGCCGCGCGTTTGTGTCGGCGCTCAGGAAAATGACGATGTCCGTGCCCGGCGCGACAAAGGACTTCGGCCCGTGGCGAAAGCCCAATGTGCTGTCCCACAGGGCGGGAATGTCGCCGGCGGATAATTCCATCACCTTCAGCGCGGCCTCGCGCGCCGCATACTTTAGTGCGCCAGCGCCCAGAAAGATGACCCGCTGAGGTGGCGATGTCATATGTGCGGAAGTCTGCGCGATGACGCTTTCACAACTATCGGCGAGGTGGCCCATCCTGGCGGAAAAATCCGGGCAATCGTCCAAAATAGCCAGCGCCGTCAACAGCATGGTGGAAAAACTCGCGGTCATCGCGAACCCGGCGTCATGGGTCGCAGACGGCAGGGTGATGACCTTGAGCGGCCCAGGTGAGGTCCGTGTGGCCAATGCGCCATCTGCATTGCAGGTGATGTTGAGCCTCGGCGCTTGCGGGGCCAGCGCATCAAGAGCGTCCAGAACGCCCAGGCTTTCGGCGCTGTCGCCGGAGCGCCCGAAACTGATCACCAGCGGGCGTCGCCCGGTCAGATAGCTGGCCGGATTGCTGACGATGTCGGTGCTGGCAACAGAACGCACCCGCAGGCCAGCATGGCCTTCCAGCCCAGCAGCGATGATGTCGCCGATATAGGCGGAGGTTCCGGCACCCGAAAGCCAGATCTCTTCGACACCGGTTGCCTTGATCCATGCCTTCGTTTCGGATGGGTCAAATTCATCGCCCCATTCACGCCAGATCGCCGGTTGGGCGTTAAATTCCGACCAGGTTGTCCATTTATCGAGACCCTTGAGCGTCATAGCGTCAGCGTTTCTTTGGCCAATGTCTCTGGCCGGTCCGGGTCAAGGCCAAGCGACAAAGCCACCGACAGGATCACCGGATAGAGCAAATGCAACAGCGCCGCGGCAGCGGCGGCAGGGGTCAGACCGGCCACGCCCACATCAGATGGCCGGATGCGAAACACCCGGCCGCCTGCTGATCTGAAACGGGCTTCGGCGGTGTCCATGCTCGGCTGAATATGTGCGCTTTCGGTGTCGAGCATCAGGATGATCAGCGGTTTGGTGACAAGCTGCAGGGGACCATGCAGAACCTCTGACGACGAATAGGCCTCGGCATGTTGCGCGCAGCATTCTTTCAGCTTCAGCGCAATCTCCTGGGCCGCGCCATAGCCGGTGTCGCGGCCGATGACATAGACATGTTGCGAGCCGAGCAAAGCGGCGCTCAGGGCTTTGGCCGCGGGATGCTGCGCGCCGTCGAGCGTCGCGAAGGCTTTCGCGCTTTGCGCGCAGCGCTCTGCATATCCCGGCGCGCAGACCGCGATCAGCCGCATCCCCGCCGCGATGGACCCAATCACCGATTTCGTCGCCGGAACGGCAAGTTCGGGCCCGGCCGAAATCGGCAGGGTCACATCCACCGCCGCTTCAACCCGCGACCCCGGCCGGTTGGTTATCGCCACAACCGATGCCCCGAGCTCTTTTGCGCGGGCCGCCGAGCGGACCAGATCGCCACTGGCGCCCGATTGCGAGATCACCAGAACACCGGAATTGTCCAGACGAACGCCGGAGCCGAGCGAAAACACCGAGGGCGGCATGGATGTCGCCGGGATACCGGTTTCGCGCATCATCTCGTAGGATATTATGTTGGCCGCGGCGTCAGACGAGCCCCGCGCAACCGTGAAGATGGTCTTGCGCGAGGCAAACGTCTCCAACTCTGCAACCAGGGAATTGCCAGCGCCCGCCGTCTGGCAAAAGACCCGCGCCGCTTCGGCGGCTTCGGACGCCATCAGAGCACCTGGGGTCGGCGTGATTTCGGGTTGCCCGCTCATCGCCGCGCTCCTGCATTGTCGAATTTGGCCCAGGTCTCGCTCAGATCGACGACTTGGCCCGATTGGCGTGCCTCATCGAGCGCCAGTGCGGCCACGCCCGCCTGCAGAGCATCGATAATCCCGACCGGCAGCCCATCGCGTTCACTGCGCAGGAACGCCGCGATATCGCGCGCCATCATGTCATCGGCGCCATAATGAGCGCCCAGAGAAGTATTTGGACCATCGGTGTAATCATGCCGCGCGTAACTGCCGCCATCGCGCCGGGTAATGTTCAGATAGCCGCGCATGAAATCACCCTCGGCCATGCCCAGCGCGCCGATCACGCAAAACCGCCGTTGTTCTTCCGGCACGTTCATATTGGTGTGAAAAGCCAGCGATGCACCGCTTTCATATTCCAGTATCGCCGTCTGGCAGTCGATGATGTCGCCGTCGCTCGCAAACGGATCGTCGGTCGACCCCCAGACCGATTTCTTGACGTGAAAGATTTCTGTGTCTGAATTTTTGGACGGCGCGAATTCGCTCAGAAACGAACGCCGCCCGCCAAAGCTGGCAACCCGGATGGGCCGCGATGCAGTGATCATGTTGTAGAGATCCAGGTCGTGGCAGCATTTTTCCAGCATGAAGCCGCCGGAGTTCTGAGTGCTGCGCCGCCAGTCGCGCATGAAAAACGCGCCGTGATAGGGGCCGATGTGCTCATTGGCTTCCATCGAGGCAATCGGCCCCAACACGCCGTCGGCAATCGCCGCGCGCAGATCGACCATATGCTGCGAATAGCGCAGCACCAGACCGACCATCACCCGTTCGGCCCGGTGTTCGGCCAAAAGCCCGGCAAGCCGGAGTGTTTCGTCGATGCTGACGACCACCGGTTTTTCCGCGAAGATGCGCACGCCGGCGCGCAGGCCCGCCTCGATCTGTTCGAGATGAAACCGGTTGGGCGAGCAGACAAAGAACAAATCCGGCGCGGTCGCGTCCAGCATCTGTTCAACGCTGTCATATCGCCGCGTGTCTTGCCCGATCATGTCCAGATGTGTCGGCGCGGGGTCGTAATATCCAACGATCTGCAATTCCGGCATCGCCTCGCGCATCGCGGACAGGACGTGCCCGGCCCTAAGCCCCATGCCAGCCGTGACAACACGCAACGATCGATCCTCCGGTCAGGGCAGCCAGGGCTGGTACTTTTTGCCGCCGCAGCACCCGGCCCTGGGCGTCAAAGGCGTGACAATCTTCGCCCCGAAACGTCATCGTGGCGGTTTGCCCCTCAGACACCGGCGCACCGCCTGGAAGCGAGGCGCAACACCTGGTTTCGGTGCCGGAAATGACGCCGTAAGCAATAGCAACGCCACCCAGACGTTCGAGGACACGTACGTCCATGGCCGGCCCCTCGCCGTCGCTTTGAGCTACATCTTCGGGCCGCACACCGACCTCAATTTCATCGCCAGCGGCAACGGACGATCCATCGATGGGCAACGACATAACGTGCCCGCCTTGCAGCTCTGCGGTAATTGAGCCTGCATCCGATGATTTCACCGTGGCAGGGATAAGGTTCATGTTCGGCTGACCAATGAAGGTCGCCACGAACCGGGTTGCGGGGTGATGGTAAAGCTCCATCGGCGTGCCAAATTGTTCGATCCGACCGCCGTTCAACACGACGATACGATCGGCCATCGTCATCGCCTCGATCTGATCATGGGTGACGTAGACCATCGTTGCGTTCAGTTCGCGGTGAAGCTGGGTCAACTCGACCCGCATATCGCCGCGCAGCGCGGCGTCGAGGTTGGACAACGGTTCGTCGAACAGAAATATCTTGGGTTCGCGCACGATCGAGCGGCCGATTGCCACGCGCTGACGCTGCCCGCCAGACAATTGGCCGGGCTTCAGCGGCAGCTTTTCGGTCAGTTGCAATATTTCGGCGGCGCGACCGACGCGCTGTTTCAGCTCGCGTTCGGGCAGTTTCTGCACGCGGAGCGGAAAGGCGATATTCTCAAACACGCTTAGATGCGGATAGAGCGCGTAGGATTGGAAGACCATGGAAATCCCGCGATCGACCGGATGGGCAGCGCTTACGTCATTGCCGCCGATTATAATCTGCCCTGCCGTGGCTTCTTCCAGTCCGGCGATGATCCTGAGCAGGGTTGATTTGCCGCAGCCGGAAGGCCCGACAAACACCACGAATTCCTTGTCACGGATCGCAAGATCGATGTCGTGCAGAACCTGGGTTTCGTCAAAAGATTTGTTGATATTGTGCAGATCAAGCGTGGCCATGATGAACTATCCGTTTAGTTGCGTGGGCGGCGAGGTGCCGCCGCCCACTATCGGTTTTCCTAAAGTGCGTCTGCCAGTTCTTCACCGGCAATCGTCACCAGATTGTCCACGGTATCATCGGCAAGGATGATGCCCTGGATCATGTTGGTGAAGACCGACTGCAGCGACTTGAACTCTTCAACCAGTGGCTCAGGACCACCGGCCGAGATGCCGTTCACGAAGACTTCCCAGAAAGCGTCGCCTTCGTAATAGGGGTTTTCAAAGCCCAGCTTGGCATAGTCGAAGATCGGCGTCAGACCCCATTCGGTATCCAAAGCGTACTGGCTTTCACCTGTTGTCAGCATCCCCGCCAGTTCATGCGCCAATTCTTCGTGGCCGGAACCTTTGAAGACGGCAATCGAGTCGGTGATCAGGATGGTGCCGTTGACGCCGCTGGGACCAGCCGGGATCGGAACAGTGATCTCGTTGATGTCCTCGTTATGCTGACCGCGGCCCCAGGGGCCGTCGATATACATGCCGATTTGCTTGTCGTTGTAGAGATCCTTGAGCTGGCTGCGTTCCCAGGCCGTCGGGCCTTCCTGGGCAACACCGACAAGCTTTTCGTAGAACGCCAGCGTTTCGCGGGTGTTTTCGCTGTCGAGCATGTTTTTGCCCGTTTCCGGATCAACAACCACGCCACCGTTGGAATAGAGGTAGTTCAGGAACTGGTGCATGGTGTTGTCAAAGTCTTTACCGGCAAGGCCAACACCAGCGGCGTCAGTATTGTCGTTGATCGCCGACGCCATGGCATACATGTCATCCCATGTTGCCGGTGCTTCACAAGCCACGCCCGCGGCTTCGGTCAGATCGCAGTTGATGTAGAGAGCCTTGGTCGAAAATGCGCGCGGATAACCCCAACGGGTGCCTTCGATGGTGACGGTGTTCAGAATACCTGGCTGATAAGCACCTTCGGTTTCCGCCGAAATCCGAGCCGGAACGATCAGGTCATTGTTGGCCAGCTGACGTAGGGTCCGCGACCCCATATATGAAATTGACGGCGGGTCACCGGCAGCGGCCAGTGTCAGCGACTTGTCCTGGCAGGTGCCCCATGGCACGGCTTCCAAGTTGACAGTCACGCCTTCATTGGCGGCTTCAAACGCATCGACGACCGCTTGGTCGGCGTCGCGGATTTCGCCGCCGCACATAATAAAGTGCAGCTCCTGGGCATGGCCCGATAGCGCGCTTCCGGCAAGAAACGCAGCCCCGAGCATGAGTGTTTTTACGTGTTTCATCAAGATATTCTCCCTTTGGTTGACTTGATTTCACTCTTTCACCGCGCCCGCGGTCAGACCCGCGACGAGGTATTTTTGGAGGAACAGAAATATGACCATCACCGGCAGGACACCCACCAGTGCCGCTGCCATCATTTCGTTCCAGGTCACCGACTGGTAGCCGATGAATTCAAACAGGCCCGCAGGCAACGGTTGCAAGCTGCGCGTCTGATTAAAGGTGATTGCGAACAGGAATTGCTGTGCATATGCGCCGATAAAAACCGCCACGCCCACAACGATCAATCCGGGCACGGCCAGCGGCAGCACCACGCGGCGCAGAGTGTATATGCGGCTGGCGCCATCAACATAAGCCGCTTCTTCCAGCTCGCGGGGTATCTTTTCCAGATAGGCCCTCAGCAGCCAGATACCGGTCGGGATCAGAAACGCCACGCCGGGGATGATCATCGCCCAATAGGTATTCAGCAGGCCAAGCGTGCGCAGCACCCGGTAGAGCGGGATCAGCAGCACCGCGCCGGTGAACATGTTGACACCCAGAAACAGGCCGAGCGTCGCGCTCTTGAATGGAAAGTCCAGCCGCGCAAAGGCATAGGCCGCCGGAACCACGAATATCATCGTGATCCCGGTCACCATGCCGGCGATATAGATCGAGTTCACAATGTAGCGCCCAAGCAGCGGCACGGTGACCCACATGTCGCGATAGGCCTGAAACGAAAAATCTTCGGACCAGAACTGATAGGGACTGCGAAAGAGGTGCTCAAGCGGCCTGAGAGAGGCCATGAACATCTCAAAGAACGGCAGCAGGATGAAAATCAGGAATACCGTGATCGCTGCATAGATGCCGACCATTTGCAACTTTGTGTAGCGGTCCATCATCTTACTTCACCCCGTATTTCTTGTTCACTTTGTTCAGGAAGAACAAATAGATCAGGGAAAATATGGCCAGCAGGATGACGATCACCACGGCACGCGCCGCGCCTTCGCCAAATCTGAAATTGCTGATTGCGGTCTTGTAGGTATCGACGATCAGCGTGGTCGTCGCGCTGCGCGGGCCGCCCTCGGTCAGGATCCAGATGATTTCAAAGCTGTTGAATGTCCAAATGGCTGACAACAGCGCCATCGAGACGATGACCGGCATGATCTGCGGAATGGTGATGCGGCGGAAGCGGTACCAGCGGCCGGCGCCATCGACCCATGCGGCCTCATAAAGATCGCGGTTGACGCCCTGCATCGCCGCCAGGAAAAACAGCGCAACCATCGGCGTGCCGACCCAGACATCGGCCACGACAGCCGAGTAAAAAGCCGATTTCTTGTGGGCGAGGAATTCGTAGGGCCCGTCGATAATGCCCAAGTACTGAAGGACGCCTGCCAAAACGCCGAAATGGCCATTGTAGAGCCAAAGCCAGCCAATCATGCCGATGGCGACCGGGATTACCCAGGGCGGCATGATCATCACTCGGAACATCGCGCGTCCGGGCACCACGGCGTTCAAAAGGCTGGCACCGATCAGGCCCAACACAAGTTTGAAGCTGACCGAAAGCACCATCCAGAAAAACGTCCGCCCGACGGTCTGGCTGAATTTCTTGCTGCCCCAGAGGTCTTGATAATTCTCTAACCCGACCCAGTTCTCGCCGCCGAGCCTGGCATCGGTGAACGACAGCCGCACGGTTTCTAACAACGGCCAGGCGACGATTACTGCGATAAAAATAATCGCCGGCATAATCATCAACCAGGCGAATAGCGGTTCGGAAACTGATTTTCGGATCGCGGTGCTTTCACCAATGTCCGTTGTGGTTTCGGCTACGTCCGCCAAATTAATCCCCCTGGGTCTGATCCCCATGCGTGGTTGTCGAGAATCGCCTGTCCGAAAAACCATACCATGCAATTTCAAAAATGCTACCTTTATAAGTCCAATATTAAGTTATTCGTGTAAGCAGAGATAATATAAAGGTTATTTATCAAATAATAGAAAACAGAAAAGAAACCACTTTTCATATTGGTATTATTTTGGCATGGTAATCGAAACCAGGAATCGGAGGGCCCTTTGGAATTCGCGACGATGTATGAGCCAAGCCTTTGGTATTCGCACGGGCGCGGGCCGCGCTATCAGCAGCTCGCACGCTATCTTGCCCATTCGATCCGGTCTGGTCTGCTTCAGCCGGAGACGCAGATCCCGGCAGAACGCGATCTGGCGGAATATGCTGACGTGAGCCGGGTGACCATCCGCAAGGCTGTCGCCAATCTGGTTGCCGAGGGTCTGATCGAACAGCGGCGCGGTGCGGGGTCATTTGTGCTGCCAAGCGCGCCGAAACTTCAGCAATCCTTGTCATCTTTGGTCTCGTTCACCGAAAACATGATCGCGCGAGGCAAAACGTCAACCAGCGTGGTGCTGGAACAAGGCCTGTTTGTGCCGTTGCCCGAAGAACTGATGACGCTTGGGCTGGCAACGGGCGAACGCATCGCGCGGGTCCGCCGCCTGCGGAGTGCTGGCGGCGTGCCGATGGCAATAGAAAACTCTGCCCTGCCGGAAGACATTTTGCCCCGGCCTGAACGCGTCACAACATCGCTTTACGCAATCCTGCGCGAAGCCGGGCGGGCACCGACCCGCGCCATACAACGCATAACGGCGACGAGTGTTGACAAAGACGATGCAGCGCTTCTGAACGTCGAGGAGGGTGTGGCCGTCCTACTGATTGACCGCACCGCATATCTCGACACCGGCCGGCCCATTGAATTCACGCGCGGTCTGTATCGTTCGGATCTCTACGATTTCGTGTCAGAACTGAGAATTTAGGACCGGCCATGGAATTTTCTGCGCGGATCAGGGGCGATGAGATCGTGTGCGAAATCGCCAGTGAGACGGATTTGATTTCGCCGGTCTTTTGTTTCTCCATGTTGGCACCGGCGCGGGTCGTTTCTGGCGGAACGATACTCAGTTCAGTCGGTGGCTATTGTGAAGCGCAATTGTCGGACCTCGCGGCCGGAATGTCTCATACTGTGACACTTGCCTATGCCGACCCGAGACACCGGCCCAAAAACCGCGCCTGGCTGCCACTGGGCGCTTATCTGCGCGACCGCGATGGCGTGACCGAATTGCCAGAGCTTAGGTCCGGGGCGGACCCATGGGAACCGGGACCGGCACCCGACGACGACGGCCTGCGGCTCGTCCCGCCGCCGTCATCCTGGGAGCCGGGGGGCGACGTTGTCGAGTTGACCTCGGTTTCAGCTGACGATGCCCGCCTAGAGACTGTGCATGAACTGGCCATTCGACAGGGATTTGGGCCGTTCATCTTGTCCGACGGGTTGCCGATAGAAGTCCGACACGATGGCCGCTTAGGGCCGGAAGCCTACACGCTGTTGGTCGGGTCAGACAAAACTGTGATCCATGCCGCAGATGATGCGGGCGTTTTCTACGCCGGGATCACGCTGTTGAACCTGATTTTGACCCACAAGGGCCAGGTGCCAACCGGTGTGATCACCGACGCACCAGATTTTGGCTGGCGCGGCCAGCATTTGGATTGCGCGCGGCATTTCTATCAACCAGAGACGTTGCTTCAATTCCTAGACATGATGGCGTTGCTGAAACTGAACAGATTTCACTGGCATTTCTCAGACGATGAGGCGTTTCGCCTAGAGGTCGAGTGCCTGCCGGAATTGTGGCGACGCACTGCCTATCGCGGTGAGAAACTGCCGATCCCCGGCGTTTTCGGTGGTGGCATCCGATCGGGCGGCAGTTATTCCAAGCCGTTTGCGCAAGACCTGATTGCCCGTGGCCGCGCGTTGAACATCGAGATCATGCCAGAGATCGAAGTTCCTGCCCACGCGCTGGCGATGAATGCAGTAATCGACGGATTGCGCGATCCCGACGATGCCGGCGACGAGGTGAGCGTGCAGGGATACTTGGCCAACACAATCAACCCGGCCATGCCCAAGACCTGGGACGTGCTTGAGAAATTGCTGAGTGAAGTGTCGGGTATTTTTCCATTTGATTACATACAGTTGGGCTGCGATGAGTGTCCGTCGGGAACTTGGGAGGGATCACCCGCGATTGACCGGTTGAAAGAGCAGAAGGGCCTTGAGACAACCGACGATGTGCATGGGTGGATGATGCACCGGCTGGGCGAAATGCTGGTAAAGCTCGGGAAAAAACCCGCCGCCTGGGAAGAGGCCGCCAGAGGCAAAAACGGTGGCATCGGGCATGGTGCCTTGCTGTTCAGCTGGACCGGGCAAGGGCCGGGGCTGGACGCGGCGCGGGCCGGCTATGATGTTGTCATGTGTCCGGCACAACACGTTTATCTGGACATGGCGCGCAGCGACGATGCAAACGACTGGGGCGCGACCTGGGCGGCGATTGTGCCGCTTGGTGATACGGTCAACTGGCAGCCAGTGCCGTCTGACGATCCCGCGCTTGCGGATCGCATCAAAGGCGTTCAGGGCGAATTCTGGGGCGAGTTTACCACCAAAGACAGCCAGCTGCACGATATGATCTGGCCGCGGATTCTGGGCGTCAGTTCGATGGCCTGGGCCGGCAAGTCAGCCCCGGACGGCGCGGTGCTTGAGCGGCTGGCGCACCATTACGACCGAAGCGCAATGCGCCAGGTTTTGAGAGCCGCAACCCCGGCACAATAGCGAGAATCCAAAGACTGGATGTATATGTGATTGCCCGCTACGTGTTGGATGCATTCCGCATCGAATGCGCCGGGGAGGCAACGCAAATCGCAATGGCTGACAGCTACGATTTCATCATCGTCGGCGCAGGCTCGGCAGGCTGCGCATTAGCGCGCCGCTTGTGCGAGAGCGGCACCCACAAGGTTTTGTTGCTGGAAGCGGGCGGCGAAAATAACAACCCGCTGATCAACATGCCGGCGGCATTTTCCTATCCGATGAAATTCCAGCGCTACAACTGGATGCATGTCACGGAACCGGAACCCTTTATGGATGGCCGCCGCTTTGGCCAGCATCGCGGGCGCGGGTTGGGGGGATCGTCTGCGATCAACGGGATGGTCTGGGTGCGCGGGCACGCAATGGATTTTGACGAGTGGCAGGACCATGGCGCGCGCGGCTGGTCCTATGGCGACGTGCTGCCCTATTTCAAGCGCAGCGAAAATTTCATTGGTGGATCAGATGAATATCGCGGCTCGGACGGGCCGCAGCAGGTCAATCGCGGCAATGAGATGAAATTTTCGCCGCTTTATCAGGCCTTTATCGATGCCGCGACGGAGGCGGGCTACGGCGCGACCACCGATTACAACGGCTACAGCCAGGAAGGATTTGGCCCCTACCAGATGAGTGTGAGTAAGGGCGTTAGGTCGAGCGCGGCGCGGGCTTATCTGTCGGGTCTGCGATCAGCCGACAACCTGAACATCGTCACGCATGCGCTAGCCAGCCGCATTGTTTTCGACGGACGCTGGGCGACTGCGGTTGAGTATCAGTCCAAAGGCCAGACTTACCGCGCCGAAGCCGCGCGCGAGGTTATTGTTGCTGCCAGCGCCTTCAACTCGCCGGCTCTCCTGCAGGTGTCCGGCATTGGCCCGGCGGAGGTGTTGAGCCAAGCGGGTGTCGAGGTTGTGCACGATCTGCCGGGGGTCGGCGAAAATCTGATGGATCATCTCGAGATCTTTTTTCAGATGAAATGTTCGCAGCCGGTCAGCCTGAATTCAAAGCTCTCGCTGCCATACCGGGCTTTGATCGGGGCAGAATGGTTGTTGCGGAAAAAGGGCTTGGGCGCGACCAATCAGTTTGAGTCCGGGGGCTTTATCCGCTCGCGCGCCGGGGTGAAATGGCCGGACATCCAGTATCATTTCCTGCCCGGCGCGATCCGCTATGACGGCAGAGCGGCCTTCGCCGGTGACGGATTTCAGGTGCATGTCGGGCCGAACAAAGCCAAAAGCCGTGGCAGAGTGAAAATCCGCAGCCCAAAGCCCGGCGAGCACCCAGCAATTGTCTTCAACTATCTGCAGGATCGCGAGGACGTGGCCGATTGGCGCCGGGCGATCCGCCTGACTCGCGAGATCATGGGTCAACCTGCGCTTGATGCTTATGGCGATGGTGAATTTGCGCCTGGTCCGATGGTGACGAGCGATGATCAGATCGACGCGTGGGTGCGGGCAAATGCCGAAACCGCCTATCACCCCTGCGGTACCTGCAAGATCGGCGCGGATGACGACCCGATGGCAGTGCTCGACCCGGAATGCCGGGTGCGCGGCATCGAACGGCTGAGGGTGGTCGATTCCTCCATCTTTCCGACCATCCCCAACGGCAATCTGAACGCGCCATCGATTATGGTCGGCGAAAAGGCAGCCGATATGATCCTGGGCCGCACCCCATTGCCTGCGTCTAACGCATCCGCCTGGATCGACCCGGAATGGGAAACCCGCCAGCGCCCCGGTGTGGCCCAGCGCGCGATTGGCGATGGGGGTGAAGTGGATCATTTAGAGCCGTGATTTGATGTAAGCGTCAATCTGCGCGACCGCTTCATCGGATAGCCGAAGCCCCAGTTTCGAGCGCCGCCAGATAAAATCCTCGGCAGTTTCGACCCATTCCTTGAGGACGACCCATTCAAGCTCGGCGGCGGTCACGGATTGCCCAAAGTCCCGCCCAAGATCGGATACGTCGCGCGCCTCGCCAAGCATCATCCGCGCCTCGGTGCCGTAGCTGCGCATCAAGCGGCGCGCCCATGCGGCATCGAGAAAAGGATAATCCCGCCGCAGGTCTGAAACCAGTGCATCAAACCCAGTGACCGCAAACTCGCCGCCTGGCAGTGGCACGCCCGACGTCCAATTGCCCCCGGTCCAGGGTATTTGCGGGGCGATTTCGGCAAATACCGCCTCGGCCAGTTTGCGGTAGGTGGTGATCTTGCCGCCGAATACGTGGCAAACTGGCGCGCCCGCATCGTCGAGTTTCAATACATATTCGCGTGTCGCCGCCGTGGCCGACGGGGCACCGTCATCAAACAGCGGGCGGACGCCCGAAAAACTCCAGACGACATCTTTTTCATCGGGTGGGTCTTGCAAATACTCGGAAATTGTTTTCAGCAGATATCGCGTCTCTTCCGGAGTGCATTCTGGCTTCTGCCAGGGATCGTCATGATCGAATTCGGTCGTGCCGATCAGGGTGAAATCGGTCTCAAACGGTATGGCAAATACGATCCGGCCATCGCCGCCCTGGAAGAAATAGGCCTTGTCATGATCAAACAGCTTTCGCGTAACGATATGACTGCCGCGCACCAGCCGCACCTGTTCGCTGGCGGTCTCGTCAAGTGCGGTCTTGATGACATCGCCAACCCAAGGACCGGCCGCATTGACCAGGGCCTCTGCCTCTACAACAATGCGCCCAGCCCGCCTTTGATCTTCGAGCTCAATCTCCCAATGGCTGCCTTTGCGTATGGCGGACATAACCCTAGTGCGTGTCATGATCCGGGCACCGCGCGCCGCGGCGTCACGCGCGTTCAAAACGACGAGGCGCGCATCATCGACGTAGCAATCGGAAAATTCAAATGCCTTGCGAAATCTGTTTTGCAGCGCATCTCCAACACGGTCGCGGCGCAGGTCCAGCGTTGCCGTGCCCGGCAGAAATCTGCGTCTGCCGATGTAATCGTAAAGAAACAGTCCCAGGCGGATCATCCAGGCCGGGCGCCGGTTTGCCAGAAACGGCAACAGTTTCGTCAATGTTCGCGAGGCCGGTGTCTCTGCGTCGAACCGCATATCCCTGTGATATGGCAGCACGAACCGCATCGGCCAGCTGATATGGGGCATCGCAGATAACAATTGTTCGCGCTCGATCAGTGCCTCACGCACCAGGCGGAACTCAAAATATTCAAGGTATCGCAACCCGCCGTGAAAGAGCTTGGTCGATGCCGAGGAGGTCGCCGAACCAAGGTCATTCATCTCGGCGAGCGCGACCGACAGCCCGCGCCCGGCTGCATCGCGGGCAATTCCACAGCCATTAATGCCGCCGCCGATAATGAACAGCTCGAATTTCTTGGCGTCGGTGGCGTTCGGCGCACCGGGCTCTATGCTCATATCGGCCTGCCCACTGGATAAATCTGGTTAGTTAAGTTCGCATTCAGGTCTTAATGGGGTCGGCAGTCAGGCGCCATTAAAAGGCTCTGGATTTTGGAATTCCGAACCGACCGACACGGCCCGATCGAAATCGCGCCACAACAATGGGCCGCTTTATGTTGCCGTCAATATTGAATTCTGGGCTGGCACCGGACCGCAGATTGACTGTATCACAAAGGCGTGTCTGTGTCGGTGCAGATGGTCAACAACCAAACCATTCTGCGACGACACGCATCTGAGTATCCGTGTAACGATGGATCAGACTATGCTAAAGCAGTGCCGCCAACGTGCGCCAAGTGCCCTCTTTGAGGACACGATATGATTGAGACCGCCCTGCTGATGATGCTTGGCTTGGAACTCAAGCACTTCGTGGCCGACTATCTGTTGCAGTCCCGGTGGATACTCTCTGGCAAGGGTGATTTTCGCCAAGCAGGTGGCTACGCTCATGCGGCCATCCATGGCGCTGGTTCAGTTTTGGCAATGACGGTATTGGCAATCGGATGGTCGGTGATCCTGCCGATTGTCGCGGCTGAGGTTGCCATCCACTACGGCCTTGATTACGCAAAGGAACATTACACGCGCGGTATTTCGGAGCGGGAGCGGCCCTGGGCATTTTGGGCCCTGAACGGGAGGGACCAATTTTTTCACCACCTGACCTATGTTGGGATGACTTACGCATCTTTGCTGGTGTTGCAGGGTTGAGCGGCCCGATGCGACACTCATTATGTGCGCCAGCGCGGACAATTCACTGATGTCGGCCAGGACCCATGATTGCATGAAACTGGCCCTTGTCGCGTTTGGCGCGTTGGTCTTGACCAGCGGCAGTGCTTTGGCGGTGGGGACTGATCTACCCGCGATCGTCCAGGATGTCGGGATCAGCCTTTTGCTGGCAGGCGCGCTAGCGGTTCTGTTCGCGCGGCTGCGAATTCCCAGCGTCGCAGCGTTCATACTTGCCGGTGTGTTGGTTGGGCCACAGGCCTTTCACCAGGTCACGGAACCCGAAAACATAGAAGCGATTGCGCAAATCGGCTTTGTCTTGTTGCTGTTTGTTATCGGGCTGGAAATAGACGTTCGCAGCCTTTTGGCAAGCGGCCGCTCGATCCTGATCGCTGGTGCCGTCCAGTATCCTGTGACACTTCTATTTGGCCTTCTGGTAACCAAGCTGCTGATCCTGACCGGCTTCGGGGGTATCTTGCAAGATGCACCGCTTGCGCCGTTTTATATCGGCGTTGCGATTGCGGGGTCTTCCTCGCTTTTGGTGGTGAAGCTGTTTCAGGACCATTTTCAGCTCGATACACAGCCAGGGCGAATATCTCTGGCGATTCTGATCTTTCAGGACATATGGGCGATCGTGATTACGCTGCTTCAGCCGAGCCTGGCCCAACCCGATTTGGTAGCCATCTTGTTTTCCTTTGTAGGGATCGGCTTGCTGGTCCTTATTGCGATTGGTCTTGCGCGCAGTGTGGCCCGGATCGGTTTTAGCTGGATCGCCAAGGCCCCGGAACTCATACTACTGGGTGCTGTCGCCTGGTGTTTTCTTTTGGTGGTCATCGGCACAAACATCGATTATGCGACGTCGTTGATCGGCTTTGATCTTCATATGTCCGTTGGGGCCGGAATGGCGGCACTTATCGCCGGTGCGACGATCGCCAGCCTACCGTTCAGCACCGAGATCATCGCCAAAGTCGGCATGGTCAGAGACTTCTTCGTGACTTTGTTTTTCGTTGCGCTGGGTATTGCCATGCCCAAGCTGACTGGCTTCGAGATCCCTCTGCTTGCGCTCTTCGTTGGTGTGATCGTGATCATAGCGCGGCAGATTGTGTTCTTCCCGCTGCTTTATGTGTTTGGTGTTGATCAACGCAGCGCCGAAGTCAGCTCCGTTCGTCTGGCGCAAATATCGGAATTTGGACTGGTCATCGCCTATCTGGGGCTGGAATTCGGGCATATCAACAACGAGATTGCAAGTGTCATCATTCTGGCGTTCGTATTCACGGCGGTACTCACGACGCCCCTGTTTGAGGCCGCCTATGGCATCCACGCACGCATCAAACCGGTGCTCAGTTTTCTGGGCTTCAAAGAGCCCGCTGAACTCGACCATGACGCATCCGAAGTGTTGCTGGCCGTGCTGCGTATTCCGGGGCGATCCGGCCACCCGTACCGATGGCATCCGGCCACCCATTCCGATTTGATCCGGCCGGGGATTCCGGGCTATCCGGCCACCCCCAAATTCACTTGGTTTAAGCTGCTGCGAGGCGATCTGTAGCAGGGCTACTGTTCCGTTCTTTTGGACGGGAGAGGGCCTTTATGAAGAGATTGCCGATGCGGAAGATACGGGAAGCCCTTCGGCTTCGTGCGGATGGATTTTCAGGACGTCAGGTGGCGCAGAGCCTGGCTGTTGGCCGCGCGACGATATCGGAGTATTTCCGCCGCGCTGATGTCGAGGGGCTGCGCTGGCCGCTGCCAGCCGATCTGTCGGATGCGGAGCTTGAGCGCCGTCTGTTTCCCTATTCCCGCGGTGAGGCACGTCGTGCTGTTCCTCAACCTGATTGGGCCTATGTACATGCCGAGTTGCGGCGCAAGGGTGTAACGCTCTCTCTGCTGTGGGAGGAGTATCGCGGGGTTCACCCGGATGGGTATGGCTACAGCCGGTACTGCGAGCTCTACACCAGCTGGGAAGGCAAGCTGTCGCCGGTGATGCGCCAACGTCATCCCGCCGGTGAACGCCTGTTTGTCGATTACGCGGGCCAGACCGTGGATGTCATTTGCCCCAAGACCGGCGAGGTGCGCACAGCGCAGATATTTGTCGCCGCCCTGGGGGCGTCCAATTACACCTATGTCGAAGCCAGCTGGACGCAGAGCCTGTCGGATTGGACATCCAGTCATGTGCGCGCCTTTGAGTTCTTCGGCGGCGTGACAGCACAGTTGGTCTCGGACAATCTCAAGGCGGGCGTCACCAAGGCCTGTTTTTACGATCCTGCGATCAATCGCACCTATGGTGATATGGCCAGTCATTACGACACGGCCATTGTTCCGGCGCGCCCTAAGAAGCCCAAAGACAAGGCAAAGGTCGAGGCGGCTGTTTTGCTGGCCGAGCGCTGGATTTTGGCGCGGCTGCGCAATCAGCGCTTCTTTGGGCTTGATGAAGTGAACGCCGCCATCCGGCCGTTGCTCGATCAGCTCAATGGCAAGGTCACCCGCCATCTTGGTGCCAGCCGCCGTGATCTGTTCGAGACGCTGGACAAGCCCGCGTTCAAGCCCTTGCCCTTGGCATCTTATGTTTATGCTGAATGGAAGCAGTGTCGCGCGGGCCTTGATTACCATGTCGATATTGGCCGCCACTATTACTCGGTGCCGCATCAATTGCTGAAGCAAAAGCTATGGGCGCGGATCACCGCACGCACGGTTGAGGTATATTTTAAAGGGCAACGCGTTGCATCCCATGCCAGAACTTCAGGCAACCGCCAGCACTCCACCCACCGTGACCACATGCCCGCACATCATCGGTTCAGTGAAGACTGGACACCAGAGCGCATCAGGCGACAAGCCGTGCTGATCGGCCCAAATGTCGAAACCTTTGTCGATGTGATCATGCGCCAGCGGCGGCACCCGGAGCAGGGATATCGCAGTTGCCTGGGAGTGTTGCGATTGGCCAAGACCTTCGGGCGCGATCGCCTGGATGCTGCTTGTGGTCGTGCCCTGGAGATCAATGCCCGGTCCTACACATCGCTGCAGTCCATTCTCAAGAATGGTCTCGATCGCAAACCTCGCACCCGCGCCACGGACGAGCCTGCGATCACCCACCCCAATATCCGTGGCGCGGATTACTTCCATTGAAGAGGACAAGACATGCTTGATCATCCAACGCTGGATCAGCTCAAACACTCCGACTCGACGGCATGGCAGAAGCCTTCGCCGAGATGCAATCGCAGGACGGCACCGCCGATCTGACCCACGCTGAATGGCTGGGGTTGTTGGTCGACAGAGAAAGCAGTAGCCGGGAGACCAAGAGGTTTGAAAGCCGCATGCGCGCCGCAAAGCTGCGCCATGGTGGTGCCGTTCCCGAGGACGTGGATTACAAAACCCGGCGGGGGCTGGACAAAGCCCTGTTCCAGCAGATGCTGACCGGGCGCTGGATCAAACATAAGCGCAACCTGATGATCACTGGCCCCTGTGGCGTGGGCAAAACCTGGCTGGCCTGTGCGCTGGCTCAAGCCGCCTGTCGAGACGGGATCACCGTGCTCTACAAACGTATGCCGCGTCTGTTTGATGAACTCGAACTGGCCCACGGGGACGGGCGCTTCCCGCGCCTGTTCAAAAATCTCACCAAAACCCAATTACTGATCCTGGATGACTGGGGGCCAGATCGCCTCGACGCAAGCCAGCGCCGTGATCTGATGGAAATTGTCGAAGACAGATATGACGCCGGATCAACTCTGATCACCAGCCAGCTGCCCATCGATGCATGGCACGACGTGATCGGAGAGCCTACCTTCGCTGACGCCATTCTCGACCGTCTCGTCCACAATGCCTATCGCATCGAACTAGACGGCCAAAGCATGCGAAAAACCAACCTCAAAACAGGTGACGAAAACGCCCAAAACTGATAGCCAAAAAACCTAGGCCTCAAAGCCGCTAAACAAGGGTGGCCGGATACCCCGGTTTAGGTGGCCGGATGTCGTCGGAATGACCGGCCGGATACCCCGGAATACGCACCGTGCTTGGAATTCATCGCGATGCGTCTTCGTTCTTGTTTGAATTAAAGGACTCGCATCCCGAAATTCTCGACAGCACGGTTGTTGTCGATTTCAATGTTGCATTGCATGAAAAGATACGCGCCTTCGGGGCGCATGTGGAATATGGTGACATTTCCAACGAAGAGACTCTGATCCACGCTGGCGTCAATCGCGCCAAGATCATCGTTTGCACAATCTCCGATGATCTGTTGCGTGGGGTCACGAATCTGGACCTGGTGCGAATGCTGCGCCGCATGAATCCAGGCGCGATAATTATCGCCAACGCGATCGAGCTGGACGCGGTTGCGTCGGTCAAGGCCGCCGGTGCGGACGTCGTCTATATGTCGCGCCTTGAGGTAGCGCACACCCTGGTCAACGTGCTGGAACACGCAATTCAGGAGAATATCGGCGAGCTGAATGACGCCCTGCGCAGCCGCAGCGGCGATCCCGCATCGCGTATCGAGATCATGAAATAGGCCGACGACCTGCCCGGCGTGTGGAAATTCCTGGCACGCTGGATTAAGCGCGCCAGGCGGAGAGTTGCAGCGAGCGGTGCCTAAAGACGCCGTTGCCTTTTAAGCGGCCTGCGCGATTTCCGGCATGACTTTGCGGTGTGTCGGCATCGCAAGAACCGCATAGCGTCGCCCGTCTTCTTCGCTGGCATAAGGCGCGCCAATCCGTTCGGCTGCAAAACCCAGTTGCCGCAACGACCGCATCAGTGTGATTGGCGAAAGTGAGATCAATCGCGACGCGCCATGCAAGTGAGCCTGTTCCGCCAGACCGTTGACGATCAGTGAAAGACAGGTCCGGCGCGCGGGTGCGGATGACATGGCGTCGTCAATGACCAGCCGCGTGCATTCCCACATCGATGGCGAGCAAATATCGTCAGGCATCGCGCTGCGAGGAATGCCGTCGATTTTCCCGCGCATCGCATCGCGCAGCATATATGTATGGTCCCCCCAGACCGCATTGGTTGGCGTTGCCCTGGCCCCGGCAACAACCTTGCCCTTAAACAGAACCAACGAGTAATGCGCTGTTGGATTGTCATATTGATCCATCTCAAGAGACATATCATGGGGAACGTCCCACTTGAGACAATCCACAAAAAAGTTCTTGCGCAATCCGAGATATTCGAAAAACGCGGAACCGTAGAGATGAAGGCTCGGCAAGTTAAAGGCGATATTGTGCATAATGTACTCTCCTTATTGGTGAGTCCATCTTGCATTTGGCGATCAGTTTTTTAGACGCTAAATTCGCAAAACGCGAATTTTTTTCACATTATTAGGCCCAAATAAGGCCAAATCTGACTGCGAGGCTGGCAGCATGGGTGCTGTTGCGCGCGCCGAGCTTGTGCTTTGCCGAGGTCAGGCGTGCCTTAACGGCGCTTTCCGAAATGCCAAGGCTATAGGCAGCCTCTTTCATTCGGTAGCCATCTTTGATCCAGTTAAGCGCTTCCAACTCGGCCTTGGTCAGTTTTGGTACTGCCGCTTGCTGATGAAGCTCGGATACGGCGTCAAACAGTCGAAATGTCTCAGATTCGGTGAATTCCCGTGATCCGCTGGCAAATATACCAAAGCTGCGATTGCCGGTTTCGCCGGATGGCGCAAGGCTAATGACAACGCCATATTTCAGACCAAAATGCGCCGCCGCCGAAAAAATACCGTGTTTGTCCTGATCTTTCAGATCCGCCCAGCGCGTGGTTCCGGAATTGTTGTAGGCCCAAGCGATCATCGGGTCTTTGGGCATCAGACTGTTTTTGGTATAGAATTTTTTCCAATCCTCTGGAAACCCGTTATACTGGCGGGTGGCAAACGCGAATCCAAGGCGTAGCGCGATATAGTAGCCACCGGGGGCCAGCAGGGGGACGTCTTTTGTCGGCAAATCACTACCTAACATACAACAACCCCGACCTTACCGAGTAGCCTGAAAGTCCAATACTTTCGCGTGCGCAACATTAACCAGATTCCCGCCTGACGTGCAATGATCAATTTGGCGTGAAGCAATGACCAGCCGCTACGAAAGAGTTCTCGACACGCTCGCAAAGCTAAAAAAGCTGTGCCCTGCCGGTTATGCAATTGCGGCCGATATTGAGTTTACTGCCCCGGAATATTTGTTTCAAACTTATCCCAAAGCCTGGCTGGACGAATATTCCAGCCGTGGCCTTGTCCTGCGCGATCCCACCGTCAGTTGGGGCTTGCAAAATGAGGGCGAGATTGAATGGGCTGACCTAATCGGTGCGGATGAGGCGGGGGTATTCAAATATGCAAAAGATCACTGGCTGGAATATGGATTCACGATCTCTACAATCAACGATGGTTTCCGCTCAATCTCCAGTTTTTCCAGTGGTCGTGAGTTCACTGATACCGAGCGCGCCGAGATCAGAACCAAACTGCATTCGCTGCTTGATGAGTTGAAAAACGCTCACGAAAGCGCACCCGAAGAAATTGAGAAAATCAAAAAAATCTCAATCGCGCTGACGCATCCTTAAGCAGTTGCGGCGGCCCCGCACCCAGTGCCGGTTTTGACCTTATGCAGGCACGCTTGCCAGATCCTCGCGCCGCGCCTCCTGATAGTGATCAAATTCGGTCGTGAACCAGGCGGTGCCGCGTGTGGCACTGGCGAGTGAATTGAAAAGCTCGTCTTGCGCTGCCATCGGCAAAAGCGCGCTAAACACGTCCCAGCCAGCGGCAGACGGGTGGTTTTCAAACCCCAGGACCTGGCCTTTCATGCCGCTGACAATCGGCACCAGCCCGCCGGCGAATATCGTTGGCACATGTATCTCAACACGCAAGATCGGCTGCAAAAGTACCGATCCCGCTTCGGCCAGAGCTTCGGACACCGCGTTCTTGCCGGCAGTTTTGAAAGCATAGTCAGAACTGTCGACCGAGTGGTGCTTGCCATCTTTCAGCACGACGCTGACATCGACGACCTGACAGCCGCCAGGGCCCTTGGTCAGCGCGTCCTTGGCACCTGCCTCAACCGAAGGGATGTAGTTGCGCGGCACGGCACCGCCCTTGACGGTGTCTTCAAACCGAAAGCCTGATCCGCGTGGTTCCGGTTTCAACTCGATCACGACATCGGCGAATTGCCCGGCTCCGCCAGATTGCTTGCGGTGGCGGTGGCGCCATTCGACTTTGCGACGAATTGTTTCGCGCAGAGCCGCGGGTACCATCGATTCTTCGACCGCGATGCCAAATCCATCGGCCAGCGTTTGCAAGAGCCTGCGCAGATGCTGCGGGCCTTGGGCGTTCATGACCGCTTGGCCGGTCTGGTCGTCCTGTTCCACCAAAAGGCCCGGATCAATTTCTGAAAGCCGATCCAGAGCGGATGAAAGACGGGTCTCGTCTTTTTCGTGTAAAGGTATGATAATACGGCGATAAGTAGGACGGTGCGCTTGCGCCCATGCGGGCAGATCGGCGCTTTTGTCCTTGCTGTAACAATATCCGAGGTTGAGGTGATCGGTCTTGACCGTCAGGCCAATCTCGCCCGGTTTCAGCGCATTTACCGGTGTTTTGGCGTTGATTTCGGTGATGCTGCCAATGGCATTTCCGCCCAATATACCACCGTTGTTCAGGCTGCCGTCAAACGCGCGCACTACGATTGTCTTGCCCAGATGCTTGACACTATCTGCCACGCAGCCCACCGCCGATATATCGGAAGCCCGCAACCGGTCGCGCGCCACATCAAAGCTGGGCGCTTCGTGTCTGAGCGACTTCATCAGCCGGACGATCCCGTTGCGATGCAATGCAGAGCCGAGAAGAGCAGGGACCAGATCGTGTTGCTGCAAGACTTTTATCGCGACATCGTATATCTCGCTGGCCATCGGCTGCTTGTCTTCGATCAACTGTTCCAGCAACGTGTCGTCGAAATCAGCGAGCGACTCGAGCAATTCGGTGCGAGCCGCTTGTTCGCGGTCAATAACATTATCGGGAATTTCGATCAAAGTGGATGGCTTGCCCTCGTGATATTCCCACGCGCGCTCTGAGATCAGATCGACAGCGCCAACGATCTGTTCGGCTGACCGCATTGGCACCTGACGCAGCACGATATTGTGCCCGCAGTAATCCTGCAGCGCCGAGACGATTTCGCTGATGCGGTTGGCCGCGGCGTCTACCCGGTTGACAAATATGATGCTGGGTATTCCGGCCGCTTCCAACAATCGAAGGTGCGGCGCGCTCAGAACCGCCGCATCAGCATCCGCCGGAACGCAAAGAACCGCGGCGTCGCTTGCGGCAAGCGCCGCGCCTGCCTGCGACAAGTTTTCGGCGCCACCGGCAATATCAATGGCGGCCCAACCGTCGCCCATGTATTTGAAGTTTCGCACCGATGCGACCCCGGCCACATCCATATGCGCGCCTGCCGCGCCTTCAAGACCGACCATCGCGTCAACCAGCGTGGTCTTACCTGAATGTGACGGCCCCAATATTGTGACAACTCTCATCGCCTTATCCTCCCCGGCTTTTGCGCGAACGCAAACATGAGCACGATCGGCGCTTGTAGGACCGCGGTCCTACAATTTCAGCCTTGCGCATTCCGCCTGCCTCTGCCGTGTGGATTTGCTCGTTTTCTTGCGGACGGGCCTGAATCAACCGGCGACCCCCCGATCTTTCGCGTTCCAATCGGCGGCGTCAAGGCAAGGCGTGAACTCCGCCATCGATTCAGCTGCAACATTCGACGCTTTCAAACAGGTTCAGCCGTTTTCGACCAAAACGGCGCCTGCGAGATACAACGAACCGCAGATTAGTATTCGCGCTTGCGGAGCCTGCGTTGTGATGTGACCGACCGCTTCGGCGACCGAACCCGCAGGCGACCCTTTCAGCCCGACCTCGGTCGCGATTGCCGCTGTTTCATCTGCCGAAAGAGCAGCGGCCTCGCCAGGGATCGACACCGCGTAAAGGGCTGCGGCAACATCTTTGAACGGCCGCATAAAACTTCTGCAATCCTTGGTATTGAGCATTCCGCAAATCAGATACGTCGGCCGTGCCGGCATCTGCGCGATAACCGCCGCTCCGGCCTCTCCACAGGCGGCATTATGCCCGCCGTCAAGCCACAGCTCGGCATCAGGTGCGGCGTCAACAAGTGGGCCACGCTTAAGGCGCTGCATGCGCGCGGGCCATTCGACATGTGTCATCGCCGCCTCGGCAGCACTCTCGCCAAAACCCAGATACCGAAGGGCAGCGATTGCCGCGCCTGCATTCTGTATCTGGTGCGCGCCAATCAGGTTTGGGAGCGGCAAGTCGAGCAGCCCGGTCTCATCTTGATAAACCAGTCGGCCATTTTCATCGCCGACATGCCAATGTTGGCCAAATGCCAGCAGATCAGTGCCGAGCGCGGCCGCCCGCGCCTCGATGACCTCGATCACCTCGTCAGTTTGCGGCCCGACCACGCAGGCCACTCCGCGTTTCAGAATCCCTGCCTTTTCGGCGGCGATCTCGGCAACCGTCTCGCCCAGATATTGCGGATGATCGAATGAGACTGGCGTAATTATCGAAAGCGCGGGCACATCTATGACATTGGTTGCATCCAGCCGCCCGCCCAGCCCGACCTCCAGCAGTGTGAAATCCGCAGGCATTCGCGAAAACGCCAGCAGCGCGGCGCAGGTCGTAATTTCAAAATAAGTGATCGGCTCACCGCCGTTTGCGGCATAACATTCATCCAGAACCGCGCTCAGATGGGCCTCATCGATCAGCTCTCCGGCAAGGCGGATACGTTCGTGAAAACGCGAAAGATGCGGCGATATATAAGCGTGGACACGCTTGCCTTCGCCCTCCAGTCCGGCGCGGATCATGGCAAGCGTTGACCCTTTTCCGTTGGTTCCCGCAATGTGGATCACCGGTGGCAACCGGGCTTGCGGATTGTCCAGCCTGTCAAGCAGGTCCCACATGCGGGTCAATGTCAGGTCGATTATTTTCGGATGAAGCGCCATCATCCGCTCAAGGATGAAGTCGGAACCGGCGGTGGTCACTTTGCCTTTTCCGCCTTTTTAGGCTCAGCTGCTGCTTCCGGCGGCGGCAAATCGCCTTTGACGACCGGACCAGCACCCAGAAGAATCCGGATAATTGTCGCCAGATCATCCCGCAACTGGTTGCGATGGGTCACCCGGTCGAGCATTCCATGATCCAGCAGATATTCGGCGCGCTGAAACCCCTCGGGCAGCTTTTCGCGGATGGTTTGTTCGATCACACGCGGACCGGCAAAGCAGATCAGCGCGTTCGGTTCAGCAATATGGACATCGCCCAGCATCGCATAAGAGGCAGTAACGCCACCAGTGGTCGGATGGGTCAGAACGACGATATAGGGCAGGCCCTCCTCTTTCAGCATTTCGATCGCGACCGTCGTGCGCGGCATTTGCATCAAGCTTAAGATACCCTCTTGCATCCGCGCCCCGCCGGCTGCGGAAAACAGGATCAGCGGGCGCTTCAGCTTCACCGCGCATTCGGCTGCCGCGATGATCGCATTGCCGACGAACATGCCCATCGAGCCGCCCATGAAGCTAAAATCCTGACCGGCCGCAACAACTGGCGTGCGTGCGATCTCACCCTCGACCACCAGCATCGCCTCTTTTTCGCCGGTCGATTTCTGCGCCAATTTCATCCGTTCGGGATAGCGTTTTTGATCGCGGAAATTGAGCGGATCGGCAATTGGCGCCGGCACTTCCACCTCGGTGAATATTCCACCATCAAAAAGCGCATCGAACCGGTCGCGCGGTGCGATCGCGAGGTGATGATTGCAGGACGTGCAAACGTTCAGGTTTTCTTTGAGTTCACGATGAAACAACATCGTCCCGCATTCGGGGCATTTGGACCACAGATTTTCTGGCACTTCGCGACGCGAGAACAGCGAATTGATGGTGGGCCGAACGTAGTTGGAAATCCAGTTCATTTGCGTGTCTGTGGCTCCCAAGGCACGTTGATTATTGAGATAAACTCGGCTGGGCCGAATTGCAATCAGCGCCCGAGAATTCGCACCAACAGCGCCCAGATCAATACCAGCGAGGCGATGTCCACGATCAACAACAATGAAAGCGTGCCCGCATCGCTAACCGAATATGGCGTCAGCCACAGCGCCAATCCCGGCAGCGTATCATCCAGTGCGACGATAAGCACCGCGAATATGTTGTTGCCCAGATGCAGGCCCCAGGCGGCACCAAGCGATCCGGTGCGCCGCGTCAGATCGGCGGTGATCAGGCCGAAAACACCAGTTGCCACGATGATCAGCGTGCCATTGAGCGGACCGGCGCCAGGTGTGATGTGCATCAGGCCAAAGGCCAATGCGGGCAGCCCCATCCAGATGACTGGCGCATCAAAACGAGCGGCGAGCTGTTGCATCAGATAGCCGCGAAACGCCACTTCTTCGGCGAGCGTCTGCAGCACCAGCCCTGCCAGCCCGATGCCGAGCAGGCCGATCCAGACCCGCAATTCCATGTTCGGGACCGCATCAAATATCAAAAACCAGGCCAGCGTCAGAATAGCGTATAAGGCAATCGAAATCGGCAGGACCGTTGCCGCATCGCGGACAAACGCTCGGACCGGGCCAATCAACGTCATCGCAGACCGGCGGTGCAACAAGATGGCCGCGGCACCCGCCCCAACGAGCAGGCCGCCAAAAGTCAGGAACAGCACCTGGACACCAAAAGGCGTCGCGCCTCTGGCAATCTCGTCACGCGCGGCGGCAAATTCATCTACGCCAAGCTGCGCCTGCAAGAACGCCATGATCCCGATCACCACCGCCAGCCAGACAACGCCGATAAGCAATATCCCGGCAATCAGTCGCCAAAGCTGATTTCGCGGCCGGGCCGGGGCAATAAATGTCTCAAATGGGGAAATCGTCATTTCTCGCGTGGCTCGTTATGCTTTTACAGTTTTCCCTGCGTCCCCAATATGTGCCACGACGGCACACATTGGGCCCAGCGCTTTCGCTCCAAAGCCACCCTTGTGTAATGCGATTGCCAAGCTTAGACGCAACCGGCACCCAAAAATTGAGTTCGGGAAGGGACCTAATGCTCAAGCGCCCGATTGACAAATCGAACCTGCCCAGCCGCCACGTTACCGAAGGCCCGGCCCGCGCGCCGCACCGGTCCTATTATTATGCAATGGGCATGACCGACGCGGAAATCCACCAGCCACTAATCGGCGTTGCCACTTGCTGGAACGAAGCAGCGCCCTGCAACATCTCGCTGAACCGGCAGGCACAGGCCGTCAAATTGGGCGTCAAAGAGGCGCATGGCACACCCCGTGAATTCACCACAATCACCGTTACTGATGGTATCGCCATGGGTCATGAAGGCATGCGCTCGTCGCTGGCCAGCCGCGAGGCGATTGCCGACTCGGTTGAGCTGACCATGCGCGGACACTGCTATGATGCGATTGTCGGCCTTGCCGGGTGCGACAAGTCTCTGCCGGGTATGATGATGGCGATGGTGCGGCTGAACGTGCCGTCGGTCTTTATGTACGGCGGCTCGATCCTGCCGGGCCGCCTGAACGGCAAGGATGTGACCGTCCAGGACGTATTTGAAGCTGTAGGCCGCCATCAGGCCGGCGATTTTTCCGATGCGGAGCTGGAAATACTCGAACGCGCCGCGTGCCCATCCGCCGGTGCCTGTGGCGGGCAGTTTACCGCCAATACGATGGCCTGCGTGTCCGAGGCGATAGGCCTTGCCCTGCCCAATTCATCCGGCGCGCCCGCGCCATACGAGAGCCGTGATGCGTACGGCGAGGCATCCGGCCGCGCCGTAATGCACCTGCTTGAGAAAGGCATTCGCGCCCGCGATGTCGTGACCCGCAAATCGCTGGAAAATGCCGCCCGTGTTGTGGCCTGCACGGGTGGGTCGACCAATGCCGGGCTGCACCTGCCTGCGATCGCGCATGAGGCCGGCATCGAATTCGCGCTGGAAGATGTCTGCGACATATTCCGCGACACCCCCTATTTCGTCGATCTCAAACCCGGCGGCCAGTTTGTTGCCAAAGACCTGTACGAGGCGGGCGGCGTGCCAGTAGTGTTGAACGAACTGCGCAAGGTGCGACTGGTGCACGTGGATTGCATGACGGCCACGGGCCGCACCATGGGCGAAGAGCTGGACATGGTCACAGCCCAAGCCGACGGACGCGTCATTCATCCGGTCGCCACCCCGATCAGCAAGACCGGCGGCGTTGTCGGGCTCAAGGGCAACCTGGCCCCCGACGGAGCAATTGTGAAAATCGCCGGTATGGAGGCAAATCAGATAGTGTTCACCGGCCCCGCGCGGGTATTTGAATGCGAAGAGGACGCTTTTGAGGCTGTCAAGTCGCGCACCTATGTCGAAGGCGAGGTCATCGTTATCCGCAACGAGGGCCCTGCAGGCGGGCCGGGAATGCGCGAGATGCTGGCCACCACCGCCGCGCTTTCTGGCCAGGGCATGGGCAAAAAAGTTGCGCTGATTACCGATGGTCGGTTTTCCGGGGCAACACGGGGGTTCTGCGTGGGCCATGTCGGCCCAGAAGCCGCCCATGGCGGACCGATCGCGCTTTTGCAGGATGGCGACACCATTACAATCGACGCGATCAAGGGCGACATCAGCGTAGCGCTGACCGCGGATGAACTGGCGGCGCGCAAGACCGCATGGTCGGGACCGCGCCAGACGATTTACGGCTCGGGCGCCTTGTGGAAATATGCCCAGCTGGTCGGCGAGACACGGCTTGGTGCCGTCACCCACCCCGGTGGCAAAGGCGAAAAGCATGTCTACGCAGATTTGTGAGGTCGCAATGCGGGGGCTAGTGGCAGCGCTGTGCACAGGCATCGTACTTTCCGGATGCACCAATACGGGCGGTGTAACGCGGGCCGGGACATCACCCTTTTGGCTGGCCGCCAGCGCGCCCAAGGCCATGCGCGTGGCGGGCGGCGACGTCGTCTTGCAGGGCCCGGCCGGCTATTGCATTGATCCCTCGTCAGTGCTCCTGGAGCAGGGCGTGACATTCGCGCTTTTGGGCAGCTGCGCGTCGATCGCAAATTCTGCGATGGCCGCCAAACCGCAGCACAGGGCGGTGCTTAGCATCAGCATTTCGGCCGAGGCTGATGCCCGCGTCTCGGCTTCCGGCGATGCGCTTTTGGCCTTTCTGCGCTCTGAGCCCGGGCACGGCTCGATAGCGCGTGACGGACAAGTGGCATCGGTTAGCATCGCCACGGCTGAGTTCAGCGACGGCGTGGTGATGATCGGCGCGCGCGATCAAAGCCCCATTTCAGGCAGGGCGCTACCCCGTGATTATCTGCGCGGGATCTTTGACCTGAAGGGACGGATCGTTTCAGTCACGGTGTTTGGATTGTCGTCGCGACCGCTGTCGAAAAGCGCGGCGCAAGGTCTGCTTGCGGCATCCATCGCCCAGTTGCGGGTGGCCAACGGGGTGGAAATCGCTGTTTCTGAAATGTCACCAAAGGCTTGAATTTGATTGAATTGTTTGCACTCTGTAAGCCTGTTCGTGTCATGAGTCGTCACCGGCACCGTCAAGTCTAAGAGGCAATCTTGGCCAACCGTCTTTCCGTGTTGATCAGCCAGGCGATCAGGCGTCGCACCGCAAGGCGGTGGCAGTCGCTGGCCGATCAGGCAACGGCCATGGATATTGGGCCGCTGAGACTTGTCCGATCTGAAGCACGCGAGGTCAGGCGAAAGGCCGACCGTGTCGTGCGTATCGCCGACAGCCGCCTGACATTGCCCCTTGTCGGTGCCGAGATTATCGATGCACCGCTGCACTCTGATTGGTCGTATCGCCCGGAACTATGGCGATTGCCGGTCAGACCAAACGGGCTCGCGGCAGTTGCAAACGACACAAAGATCGGATCAGAGGCGGCGGTTTTTCATAATTGCGGGCTCAGCGAGATGACAATCCGGCAAGTGCGCAGCACCCGCGAGGAAGACCTCGCGCCTTTCGGCCTGCGATTGGACGTGTTTCGTTTTAGCGGCAGTTTTCTGTCGTTGGTCATTCAGCTGCCTCCAGACAGCGTGAACGGTCTGATACCAACGGCCCCCAGATTTGACTCAAGGGGATTCCCACGAGCGGCGTGATCTGATTCAGTGGCATCAAGGCAAGGGAGGCTTTGATGGCAGTAAGGATTACGCGCAAAGACAAGTCCGCAGGCGAGCTTCGCCAGGAAGCGGCGCGGTGCCGGGATGGGAAAGCGGCGCGACGGATGTTGGCGATTGCCCTGGTTCTGGATGGGGTTGACCGCAAGACGGCGGCAGAAAACTGCGGCATGGATCGGCAGACGCTGCGGGATTGGGCCCACCGTTACAATGCGGAGGGCGTGTCGGGCCTGTTCAACCGTCGCCCGCCGGATCCACCCTGTCTGCTGAGCGCGGCACAGAAGGAGGAGTTGGCGGAAATGGTTCGGGCGGGTCCCGACCCCGAAACCGATGGGGTTGTGCGCTGGCGGCGCATTGATCTGAAACGCAAGATCGAAGAGCGCTTCGGCGTCACCATGCATGAGCGAACTGTTGGCAAACAATTGGCAAGCCTGGGCTTTCGGCGTCTGTCGGTGCGCCCGCAGCATCCGAAATCCGACCCGGATGCACAGGAGGCTTTTAAAAAAACTTCGCCGCAGAGGTAGAAGCAGCCTTGCCGGAAACAGCCCGCAGCAAGCCCCTGGAGATATGGTTTCAGGATGAAGCGCGGGTTGGCCAGCAGGGCACGCTCACCCGTATCTGGGCCGAGCGTGGAACACGCCCCCGTGCCCCGCGCGACACCCGCTATATCTGGAGCTACATTTTCGGCACCGTCTGCCCGGAACGGGCTGAAGCGGCCGCTCTGATCATGCCACATGCCGACACACAGGCCATGAGCGCGCATCTCGCCGAGATCGCTAAAACCGTCGCATCGGGCGCACATGCCCTTCTCATTCTGGATGGCGCTGGCTGGCACGGTTCGGCAGAGCTGGAGGTACCCGACAACATCACCCTGCTCAAACTCCCGCCCTATTCCCCTGAACTCAACCCGATGGAAAATGTGTGGGCTTATCTGCGTGCCAACAAGCTCGCCATATCCGTCTTCGACAATTATGAGCAGATCGTCGACAGGTGTTGCGAAGCATGGAACTTCTTTGCAAACGACAAAACCGCAATCACGTCAATCACTACCAGACAATGGGCCAAAACGGTCAACGACTAGGGCCGTTGTTATGAAACGTCGGCACCTGATCAGGCTGTCCGCATTGATTGCTTGCGAGCAGCCGTTGGAAATATTTGCCCGACTGAATATCCGACATGGCCCCAACACCGAACAGCTGGTTCGCGAATTTCCATTCGGCGACCGGCTGGTCGAGATAGATTTTGATCTCGCCTATTCAAATCTGAACGAAAAGCGGGTCGAAAACGCCTGGCTGGACCTGATCTTCGAAAGCCCGGAAATGAATATGATCGACATTCGCGACATAGCCCTGTCCCGCCGGCCGCGGGCAGAGGTCTGAAAATGTCCGATTTCGTCGTGACCAAGACGCGCATTCTGGCCGGGATATGGGAAGGCGTCGTCCAGAGCAGCCCTGGCAATGGCGGTCAAGATCCGCAGATAGATGTGATCCATCTCGATGAGCCGGTCAGAAGTTTCTCACTCGCTGCTGATCCGACAGAGCCGGACAGGTGGCTTTTGCGCATCGCGATCCCGCCTGATCGCCTAAGCGACGGGGTCCAGGTCTTCGCCATCCGCGATGCGCAAACCTGTGAAACGCTGGACAGTTTTACCATCCTTACCGGCGAGCCGCTTGAGGATGATATTCGCGCCGAGGTCGAGCTTTTGCGCGCCGAGCTGGACATGCTGAAAAAGGCGTTTCGCCGCCACTGCCTAGAGGGCTGACCGGCATCCGGGCCTGACGCCGGGTCGCAGATGACATGCCGGACGTTCCGTGCGTAAGTTGCCTGACTGCCAATGGCCGAGGATAATATGACCATCTACCCTCATCTGATGGAGCCGCTCGACCTGGGGCATGTTCAGCTAAAAAACCGGGTGCTGATGGGCTCTATGCACACTGGTCTGGAGGAAACCGGCGACTGGAACCGGGTGGCCGAGTTCTATGCAACGCGGGCGCGCGGCGGGGTCGCCCTGATGGTGACAGGCGGCATGGCGCCCAACCGTGAAGGCGGCGTTTTTCCCGGCACCGCCGGCCTGTTCACTGATCGCGACATCGCCAATCATCGGGTGATAACCGACCGGGTCCACGACGCGGATGGCCGGATCGCGATGCAGATCCTCCACGCCGGGCGCTACGCCTACGGGCGGGACTGTGTTGCGCCGTCGCCCATCAGGTCGCCGATCTCACCATTTCCGCCGCGCGAACTGGATGAGGCGGGCATTGAAAAGCAGATCGCCGATATCGCAACCGCCGCGCTTCGTGCGCGCGAAGCTGGTTATGACGGCGTCGAGGTGATGGGCTCCGAAGGGTATTTTCTGAATCAGTTTCTGGTCACCCGCACCAACAAGCGCACCGACCGCTGGGGCGGCGTTTACGAAAACCGGATTCGCCTGCCTGTCGAAGTGGTGCGGCGCGTGCGCGCGGCGGTGGGCGATGATTTCATCATCATTTACCGCCTGTCGATGATCGATCTGGTACCGGATGGCTCAAGCTGGGACGAAGTGGTGACACTGGCGAGACGGATCGAAACGGCGGGTGCCAGCATCATCAACACCGGTATTGGCTGGCATGAGGCGCGCATTCCGACCATCGCGACGTCGGTGCCACGCCGGGCTTTTACCTGGGTGACAAAAAAACTGATGGGCGAGGTCGCAGTGCCCGTGATCACCTCGAACCGTATCAACACGCCTGATGTGGCCGAGGCGGTACTGGCCGAGGGCTGTGCGGATATGGTATCGATGGCGCGCCCATTTCTGGCCGATCCGGATTTCGTGGCCAAGGCGGCTGCGGGCCGCGCAGATGAGATTGCCCCCTGCATCGCCTGCAATCAGGCCTGCCTCGATCACACATTCAGCGGCAAAATATCCACCTGTCTGGTCAATCCGCGCGCATGTTATGAGACCGAACTTCAGTACGCGCCGACGGATAGGCCCAAACGCATCGCTGTGGTCGGCTCTGGGCCCGCAGGTCTGAGTGCCGCCCTTGTCGCCGACGGGCGCGGTCATATTGTTACGCTCTTTGAAAAAGCCGCCGTAATCGGCGGCCAGCTGAACATGGCCCGCGTCATTCCGGGCAAAGAGGAATTCAACGGTCTGGTGGCGTGGTACGAACGTATGATCGACCTGTCGGGGATTACTTTGCGCCTAGGCACCCATGCCAACGCCGACATGTTGAGCGAATTTGACGAGATTATCGTGGCCACCGGCGTCAAACCGCGAGATCCGCAAATTCCCGGTCAGGATCACCCCAAAACGCTCTCTTATACCAACGGCCCCCAGATTTGACTCAAGGGGATTCCCACGAGCGGCGTGATCTGATTCAGTGGCATCAAGGCAAGGGAGGCTTTGATGGCAGTAAGGATTACGCGCAAAGACAAGTCCGCAGGCGAGCTTCGCCAGGAAGCGGCGCGGTGCCGGGATGGGAAAGCGGCGCGACGGATGTTGGCGGTTGCCCTGGTTCTGGATGGGGTTGACCGCAAGACGGCGGCAGAAAACTGCGGCATGGATCGGCAGACGCTGCGGGATTGGGCCCACCGTTACAATGCGGAGGGCGTGTCGGGCCTGTTCAACCGTCGCCCGCCGGATCCACCCTGTCTGCTGAGCGCGGCACAGAAGGAGGAGTTGGCGGAAATGGTTCGGGCGGGTCCCGACCCCGAAACCGATGGGGTTGTGCGCTGGCGGCGCATTGATCTGAAACGCAAGATCGAAGAGCGCTTCGGCGTCACCATGCATGAGCGAACTGTTGGCAAACAATTGGCAAGCCTGGGCTTTCGGCGTCTGTCGGCGCGCCCGCAGCATCCGAAATCCGACCCGGATGCACAGGAGGCTTTTAAAAAAACTTCGCCGCAGAGGTAGAAGCAGCCTTGCCGGAAACAGCCCGCAGCAAGCCCCTGGAGATATGGTTTCAGGATGAAGCGCGGGTTGGCCAGCAGGGCACGCTCACCCGTATCTGGGCCGAGCGTGGAACACGCCCCCGTGCCCCGCGCGACACCCGCTATATCTGGAGCTACATTTTCGGCGCCGTCTGCCCGGAACGGGCTGAAGCGGCCGCTCTGATCATGCCACATGCCGACACACAGGCCATGAGCGCGCATCTCGCCGAGATCGCTAAAACCGTCGCATCGGGCGCACATGCCCTTCTCATTCTGGATGGCGCTGGCTGGCACGGTTCGGCAGAGCTGGAGGTACCCGACAACATCACCCTGCTCAAACTCCCGCCCTATTCCCCTGAACTCAACCCGATGGAAAATGTGTGGGCTTATCTGCGTGCCAACAAGCTCGCCATATCCGTCTTCGACAATTATGAGCAGATCGTCGACAGGTGTTGCGAAGCATGGAACTTCTTTGCAAACGACAAAACCGCAATCACGTCAATCACTACCAGACAATGGGCCAAAACGGTCAACGACTAGGGCCGTTGGTATTATATAGAAGTGCTGCGCGATAAGGTTCCGGTCGGCAAAAAGGTCGCCATCATCGGTGCCGGCGGTATCGGCTTTGATGTGGCGGAGTTTCTGGCCGAAAGCGGCGACAGTACGACGCTCGATCTAGCCGCCTGGCGGCGCGAATGGGGCATCACCGATCCGGCCGAGGCGCGCGGCGGTCTGGTGCCAGAGGGTGCGCTGCATGAGCCACCGGCGCGCGAGATCATATTGTTGCAAAGAAAGGCAACAAAACCGGGCAAAGGGCTGGGAAAGACCACCGGCTGGATACACCGCGCGGCCCTTGCCCATAAGAATGTCACAATGCGCGGGGGCATTGACTATCAATCCATCGACGATTCGGGATTGCACGTCACCATTGGCGACTCACCGGAAACCGTTGAGACAATTAAGGCGGACAATGTCATAATCTGTGCCGGACAATTAAGCGAACGTGAACTGGCAGATGCCCTGCGTGAACGCGGGGTTAACGCGCACGTTATCGGCGGTTCAGACAAGGCTCTGGATCTCGACGCCAAGCACGCAATTGATCAAGGCGCGCGTTTGGCAAGTATTTTGTAACACATTGTTTTACGCAATTCTTTTTTAGAAATGGTTACGAAATCGTTGACACGGTTTCGATGTCATCAACGGTCCTGAATAAAATCCCAGTATTGTCTGCGCCCTTCCGTAATCCTGCCCGAATTGGCAGCGATAAATGAGGGCATAGGGGCCAAGACTAAGGTAACGCGTAATGGACCGACTGACTGAAATGGAAGCCTTCGCCACAGTTGTGGACCAAGGTGGATTCACGGATGCGGCCAAGAAGATGGGGATCTCCAAGTCTGCCGTCTCCAAGCATGTAAGCTCGCTCGAGGCGCGCTTGGGTGCAAGGCTGCTCAATCGCACGACCCGTCGTGTATCACCTACGGAAATCGGATTGGCATATTATGATCGTGCCCGCCGGGTTCTCAATGACGCTGGCGAAGCCGATGCGCTGGTAACCTCGATGCAATCTGCGCCATCGGGTTTGCTGCGGATTTCTGTTGCCACCGATTTCGGCGTCAATCACCTGTCACCCGTTCTGGGTGAATTCCTGACCGAATTCCCCGACATCACGGTGAACATGGTTCTGAACAACCGTTATGTCGAACTGATCTCGGAAGGCTTTGATATGGCCATCCGCATCGGTGAACTTGAAGACAGCACGCTCAGAGCCCGCAAGCTGACTGAAACGACCAAACGGATGATCGCCAGCCCGGAATATTTCGCCAAATTTGGCCGCCCGGCAAAGATTGACGATCTGAATGAGCACAAGCTCTTGCACTATTCCAATCAGGCCAACAGCGCCGTGTGGAAGCTGACCGCCCCGTCGGGTGAGAAGCGCCAGGTTCGCACAGCCGGCTGGCTGACGGTCAATGACGGACAATCGCTGCTGAACGCTGCTATTTCCGGCCTCGGGATCGCGTATCTGCCCTCGTTCCTTTATGCAGATGCGTTGCAGGCCGGTTTGGTTGAAGAGGCCATCCCAGAACTGCCGGTGGAAACCCAAGGGATCTATGCTGTCTATCCGCCGGGGCGTTTCACCCAGCCAAAAGTTCGCGCCTTCATCGATTTCCTGGTTCAGGCCTTCGCCGAAAAAGGCCCGGACGCCTGGTAACAAGTTCGGTTATGTAACGAGTAAGACGTTAACGAGTATTACCCCTCAACGGGTCGAGGTGATCACCACTTCGACCCGTCTGTTTTTGCTGCGGCCTTCCTCGGTCAGATTGGATGCGCGCGGCGAAAGATAGCCCACGCCGTCAGCTTCCAGTCGTGTCGGATCAATTTCGTGGTCATCGACCAGGCGCCGCAAAACCGATTGCGCGCGCTGACGCGATAACGTCAGATTTGGTGCCAGCGATCCCTTGGCGTCTGAATGGCCGACAAGCGCGACCGAAATATCCGGATTCTCCGCCAGAAACCGTGCCAGGTCGGCAAGTGATGCAAAAACCGTGGCGTTCAGGCGGGACGAGCCTGTTTCAAATGTCAAATCCTCCAAAACGACGTATCCATGCGCGATCAGATATTCAGCCAGTGACTGGCCGGTCTGCGCGTCAGCATTTGTTCCGGGCTCGGTGGATTTGGTAGCGGCAACCAGATCGCCAGAATGTTTTTCACCGATCCGAGTGACCTGAACATAGCCGTTCGTCGGGCTGCGTGAGACCATCAGCTGCACATATTCAACCGGTTCGGTGCCCCGGCTCTTAACTGCCGACAGAAAGCGGTAATCGCCCAGATCGACATGCATGTCTGGTTCGGCAAAAAGCTCGGCGAGGTATCGAAAATCAAATCCCCCACAGCGCGCCTGAAAGCAATCAAGCAGCGGCGCGAAACCGTCAGCCAGCACCTGTCTGCGCAGATCGTCCATGATGTCCGCAGTTGTTCGCCCGGCGATCGGAAAGCTAAAGCTGGCGTTCTGCACATTCCCTTGCAATTCCCTTGTCTGCACGACGCCTTGCGAAAAAGGCGCAACCGGCAGGGAAAACGCAGCATTTTCATGCGTATCATCAGCAAGAGCGACAAACACATCCGGCAATTGCATATCTAATGCGGACGCGGACATCGGCGCTAACGCCACGCACAGAGTGCAAATAATTGCGGAAAACTTCATCGCGCCCTCGCGTGGTATTCGCTGTTTGGTTCCATCGCGATCGCCGAGGCGACGCGGTTGGACATGTTGAAAAATCCTGCGACCGAAGCGATGTCAAATATATCGCGATCACCGAGCCCCACATCGCGTAGGTGCTGACGGTCATCTTCTTCGATGCAATGGCTTTGCCCAGTAAGTTTAACCGAAAAATCTAGCATTGCGCGCTGGCGATCATCCAATTCGGCAACGCGGTAGTTCATAAGCAACGCCTCACCAATCTCGGCAATACCGGACAGTTCGCGCACCGCCGCACCATGAGCCACCTGACAATACCAGCACCGGTTTTCGGACGACACGACAACCGCGATCATTTCGCGCTCAAGCTTGGAAAGCCCCGAGGGGCCAAGCATTAGGTCGTTGTACATGCCGGTGAAGGCGTTCAGCTTGTCGATGTCAAACGCGTAAGCGGCCAGAACATTCGGCACGAGACCCAGTTTTTCTTCGCAAACATCGAAATAATCCTGGGTTGCCTGCGGCAAAGGATCGACCGGCGCCAAGTCAAGCGCCGTTACTTGCGTATTAGGGGTTACCAAATATCTGCCTCAGTTCACTTGTTCTTTTTGTTTCCGCCGATAATGATACCCAGTCACCACCGACATTTTTTTCTTAACATATAATGCGTTGGCTGCGAAGTTTTCCTTTGTCACCGCTAATGAAAGGTAAATGCACTCATGATCTTGTGCCCAAAATGCAATTTCGGTCAATATCTGTGACCCAACCCCGGCGCGACGGAATTCCGGATGCACTTCGATCGCGTGCAGCATCGCCATTTGGTCATGTTTCGCGGCAAAGGCCACGCCTGCCGCTTTGTCTTTCGTACGACCCAGGAAAGCGGCCTTGGGGCTTTGGGCGCGATCCATAACCGCCAGCCGCGCGGGTCCGATACCGCCGCTGTGCCAAAGCTCGCGCTGGATCGCCAGCGGCGGCCAGGTGCTCATTACGGTGTTAGACCGTCTTGTCTCGGCGACAATATCCGCCACCAGCCCGACATAGATCAACACCGGATCAAGCGTGATATAGCCGCGCGCGGCGAGCAGCGCGTCAAGGTCTTTGTCTTCGGGGCGGATCTGAAATGCAGGCGCCTGCGAAAATACGCGCATTGCATTCTCGGCTTGGGCGACATCGGCCCGGCTAACCGGGCCAAGTGCGGTCGCGGCTGACACGCGCTGGCCGCCGCCCTGACCCTCTCGCAGCAGCCACGGGCCTTGCTCGACGAAACGTGCGGCGGGCCAGGTTGCGTCCATCGCTGCAAACAGGCTGCCAAACGTCGGAAATGTCACGTTTGCGATCCGCCAAATAGCGCGGAAATCTCGGCCATCGCCGCCCCGACGGCAAGGCCGTCACGACCGCGAACGACAATACTGGCCCCGAACGCGCCTTTGTCGATGTAAGGATAGCTGCCAAACGAAAGTTGCGGATGCGCCGAAGCTATCTCACCCAGCGGCGCAGCCAGATCGCCCTCGGCCATTGCGACGCGCAATGTCTGGCTGATGACCGGCGGACCGCCGTCGAGTTTTGGCAGGACAGAGGCAAGCATCGCCTGAAATACCGCCGGAACGCCGGCCAGAACATGCACATTTCCTATGGAAAACCCCGGCGCGCCTGAGACCGGATTTTCGATCAAGATCGCCCCTGCGGGGATGTGCGCCATGCGCAGCCGGGCCGCGTTTATCTCTACGCCCATCGCGGCATATCGAGCCTCAAGAATTGCGCGGGCATCGGCACGCACATCTATCGAAACGCCAAATGCGGCGGCGATGCTGTCAGCTGTGATGTCGTCATGGGTTGGCCCAATGCCCCCGGAGGTTATCACATGCCCAAAACGGCCGCACAGCTCGTTTACTGCCCAGACGATCGCGTCCTGGTCATCCGGCACAAAACGCACCTCCAGCAAATCGACACCGGCACGCGCCAGTTCTTTGGCCAGATGATGCATATTGGCGTCGCGGGTCCGTCCAGACAGGATTTCATCGCCGATAACAAGCGCCGCTGCCGTAGGATTTTTCATGACTGGTTCATGGCGAATTCTCGCATACTAGGTATCGTTGAGCGCTCTGCGCTCGCCTGCGAAAGGCTGGTTCTTTACTACAAGCTGACCTATGTAGGCGGCAATCGGGTAATGGAGTTTAACCTTGGACGATCGAAACCGGGGACGGCTGACCAAAGACGGCATTCGCATCTACGAGGCGGATGATTTCGCCGGTATGGACCGGGCCGGAGAGTTGGCCGCGCGCATCCTTGACGAGATCGACGAACATGTCTTTGTCGGGCAAAGCACCGGGCGGCTGGATGATCTGATCCGCAACAAGATCGAGGTGGCGGGCGCGACCAGTGCCACCATCGGTTATAAGGGTTATCAGCATGCTAGCTGTATCTCGGTCAATCATGTCGTCTGTCACGGCATACCCGGCCAACAGAAAAAGCTGAAGAGAGGCGACATCCTGAATATCGACGTGACCGTTATTGTCGACGGTTGGTATGGCGACACCAGCCGGATGTTTGTGGCCGGCAAGCTGGCCCGCAAGGCCGAGCGGCTGATCCAGGTAACCCATGAGGCGCTGATGGTGGGGATCGCGGCGGTCAAACCCGGCAGCACCTTTGGTGACATCGGCGCGGCGATCCAGAAACACGTCGAAGGCAACCGCATGTCGCGATCCAGAAACACGTCGAAGGCAACCGCATGTCGGTGGTTCAGGACTTTTGCGGGCACGGTCTGGGCCGGGTGTTCCATGCGCCGCCCAATGTGCTGCATTACGGTCGATCCGGGACCGGCGCGGTGTTGGAAAAAGGCATGTTCTTTACCATCGAGCCGATGGTCAATCTGGGCGGTGCCGAGACCAAAGTGCTGGCCGACGACTGGACGGCAGTGACCCGCGACAAATCGCTGTCTGCGCAATTTGAGCATTCGGTCGGTGTGACGGCGGATGGGTGCGAGATTTTCACCTTGTCGCCTGCGGGCAGGTTCCACCCGACCTACGGCTGATCCCGGCTGAGTTGCCAAGGTGTCACATGTGGACGCTATGTTAAGCTGCTGACAACATTTATGGTACCGCTAACAACTCGTAATGGGGCCGTCAGGGCGGACAAGCATCATTCAAGTGGCACCGATCCTCGTCCCACAGGCGCAACAACTCGGGTCTGTCGCATCGCCCGGTCAGAATGTCGGCCATCAGCAGCGGGCCGGGTGTGGAAACCGGCGGGCGCGAGGGGACGACAATCAGATGCCAGGCGGTATCGAATGTCGCGTCCATAACCGCAGGCTACACTTTGCGGGTTCCGCCACCAAGTCGCAAAACGGTGATCACTGTATCGCCGTACCGGCGCTGGTCGATCGGCGTAGCGTCTTCGGGCATCTCAGGCGGATGCGCTTCTTCCCAGACCACAATCGCCCCGTCCGGCAGCCAGCCGCTTGCAATTGCGCTGGCCAGCGCCCGTTCGCCCAATGCTTTGCCATAGGGCGGGTCCATGAACGCCAGATCAAATGGTGCGCCGGCATTTGTGCCAAGTCTCGTGGCATCGCGCCGAATGACGTTGCAGTCTGCCGCGACCCCGATGAGAGCGATGTTTCGCCCAAGCAGACCGAGCGCCTTGGTGCCGTTTTCCACGAACGTCACATGTGACGACCCGCGCGACAAGGCTTCCAGCCCCAACGCGCCGGTGCCCGCGAACAGGTCCAGCACCCTTGCGCCGGTTACCGGATCGCCCATTCGCCCGCCGGTCAGCACGTTGAACAGGCTCTCGCGCACCCGGTCTGAAGTGGGGCGCAGATGGGCCGTCGGATCGCCCTTGCCAAGGGCGGACAAAGCGCGCCCGCGAAACCGACCGGCGATAATCCGCATCAGGCTTGCAGCAGTGATTTTAGTGGCGTATCGGGGTCGGCAACTGCTGCCGCATCCGGCGATTTCCCCATTTCGATCAGGCGTTTGCCAACCATATAGCCGCGCGGGTCATTCATGGCGTCAACCGCCAGCAAATTATCGCCCGCATAATACCAGAAAGACACCGAGCCTTCGGTGGGTTCCTGCCGCGTGACAATCCGGTCGAAACCTGAATGCAGGCCCGCAATCTGCAGCTTCAAATCGTATTGATCTGACCAGAACCAGGGCTTGGCCTCATATGGCTCGGCCCGGCCCAGCATGTTCAGCGCAGCCGTTTCGGCGTGATGGATGGCGTTGCCGACGCTTTCCAGTCGGATGCGGCGGCCGCGATAGGGAAATGAGGCACAATCCCCCGCTGCCCAGATCGACGCATCTGATGTTTGGCAGAATTCATCTGTTGATATGCCGTTGTCGATCGTCAGCCCGGCTGCCTGGGCAAGCCCGGTTTCGGGCCGGATACCCACCCCGATCACCACGAAATCGACCGCCAATTCAGTGCCGTCAGCCAAAACTGCAGAGGTGACCCGGTCATCGCCGACAAGGCGGCTCAGCCTGTCGCCTTCGATCATTTTCACGCCGTGGCTTAGATGCTTGGCGCGGATGAAATCGGCGGTCTGTCTGGCGGCCACACGCTGCAGGATGCGCGGGGCCATTTCCACCAAAGTGACGCGCAGACCCTTCTTGGCGGCAACGGCGGCGGCCTCGAGCCCGATATAGCCGCCACCGACGATCAGCGCCCGCGCATCGGGGGCAAATTCATGGGCGATGCCATCGACATCGGCTAATGTGCGCACGGTATAAACCCCGCTCAGATCGCCGCCGATGGACGCCGGCAGGCGAATCGGTGCTGACCCGGTGGTCAGCGCCAGCTTGTCATAAGCGATGGTCTGGCCATCCATCGAAATTGTCCTGGCCTGCCGATCAATGGCATCGACCGCCTGTCCCAGATGCAGCGCGATGTCGTGATCACCGTAAAACTGCTCTGGCC
This sequence comes from Paracoccaceae bacterium, assembly GCA_965216135.1. Lineage (GTDB taxonomy): Bacteria > Pseudomonadota > Alphaproteobacteria > Rhodobacterales > Rhodobacteraceae > CBDCFL01. Next base: position 380,272 of record CBDCFL010000024.1, on the reverse strand, counting down.
TCAGATAGAGCCGTTCGACTTCCATCTCGCCCAGCAGATAGGCCTTTGACAGGGGCGGTCGCTGATAGGGTGGAACCGGTTCTTCGCCAATCAGGCTGACGCGGCCTTCAAAGCCTTCGCTGCGCAGTTTGGTGACCAGCGACTGTCCGGCCTGGCCCGCGCCGATCACAACATAATGTTCCATGCTGGTCCCCCGGATTTCTGGCTGACACCCCGCGCATCCTATAAGTGCGCCAACTTCAAACGCAAGCTGCGCGACACTGACCTGACAGGCCGCAGCTCGCGATTGCTAGATACCGGCGAGCGCATCCATCTTTTTTGCGAACTTCACATCCAGCTCGCTGACGCCGCCTGCGTCATGGGTTGTCAGCGTGACCTGGACGGTCTTGTAAACATTCGACCATTCGGGATGGTGGTTCCACTTTTCCGCCCAGATCGCGGCGCGTGTCATCCAGCCAAAAGCCTCGACAAAATTCTTGAAAACATAGGTTTTTGTTATTGCGTCGCGATCATCCGATGCTGACCAGCCAGCCGCCAAAAGTGGGGCCAACGCATCGGCGCGTGCAGCTGCATTGAGTTTATCCGTCATTCAACCTCCTCAGCGTTCACCTTTTTGAACGGACCATAGCTGGTCAGAATTTCGTTCTCCTGATCCACTGATTTGCGCTCGGCGTCCAGATATTGTTCGACCGCGCGTCGAAAGCCCTCATCAGCGATCCAGTGAAGCGAATGTGTGGTTACCGGCAGATACCCGCGCGCCAGCTTGTGCTCGCCCTGAGCGCCCGCTTCGACGCGGGCCAGCCTGTGTTCGATGGCAAAGTCGATGGCACGGTAATAGCACAATTCGAAATGCAGGCATGGATGATGTTCGCGACATCCCCAGTAGCGGCCAAACAGCGCGTCGCGACCGATAAAGTTAAGGGCACCAGCCACCCAGCGTCCCTGCCGCGATGCCATCACCAGCAGGATGTCGTCGGTCAGGGATTCGTGAAGATGATCGAAAAACGCCCGCGTCAGATATGGGCTGCCCCATTTTCGTGCGCCGGTGTCCTGATAAAACGTCCAGAACGCATCCCAATGCTCGGGCCTGATCTGGTCGCCGGTCAGCATCTCAATCTGCCCGCCGAATGCGCCCGCCTGGCGCCGCTCGCGCCGGATCGCCTTGCGTTTGCGGCTGGAAAGCCCGGCAAGGAAGGCATCAAAATCGGCGTATTCGTGGTTTTGCCAGTGGAACTGCTGGCCGGTGCGATGCAAAAGCCCCATTTCTTCGCCCGCCGCCGCTTCTTCGCTCGTGCAATAACTCATATGCAGCGACGAGAGCTGGTGTTCGGCGGCGACCTGAACCGCGCCCTGGACCAGCGCTGACATGCCGGCTGCATCCCAACCGGGACGGACCAGCAGGCGGCGCCCGGTTACCGGCGTAAACGGCACTGCGATCTGCAGTTTGGGGTAATATTGGCCGCCAGCCTGTTCATAGGCATGGGCCCAGTTGTGATCAAAGACATATTCGCCCTGGCTGTGTCCCTTGACGTAAAGCGGCGCCACGGCGATCACCTGGCCGTTCGAACGCGCCACCAAGGGACGCGGGCCCCAGCCGCTGCCGGAACCAACGCTGCCAGATTGTTCCAGTCCCAGCAGGAAGCGATGGGTGACAAAGGGATCGGCCGGGCGGGTGCCGGTGCCGCAATCGGGAATGGCACAGGCATCCCAGTCGGCGGCGGGGATCGCGTCGATCGTGGTCAGGACTGATATTTCAATTTCACTGCTAGGCATGATCCGGGCCTTTGGCCGCTACTGGTAATACTTGGGCCACGGGTGGTCGGGGTCAACCATCCGGTATGGCCGGGCGATATTGTTCAAAGGTGATGTTGTCGCAATATTTTCGCGCTTTTTGTTCCGCATTGGGCGATCGAGCCGTCCAACCGATCACCAGCGCACCCATAGCCCGCAACCTGGCCACATGATCGTTGGGCAGATCGGACACATTGTGGCTGAGGAAAGTTGCGCCGACAGGTTGATAATCGGCGATGCCCCTCAGCCGCGCCCGTTTGGCTGCGGAAATGTCCGTCCAGCGCCCGGTGTCAAAGGTGCTGGTGACCAAACCGCGGGCGACTTCGGGTGAGTGTCTTTGCATGGCGGCCATGGAAAAAGGGTTATACGACATCACCGCAACGTGGCCCGCATAATCGCCAAGGGCCGCCGCAACCGCAGCTTCCAGCGGCCCGACGCCCTGCTGGCCCGCCCCGGCGCTTTGATCTTTCAGTTCGATCAGGACCGGTGCCGCGCCTTGAACCACGCTCAGAACCGATGCCAGCGTAGGGATGCACTCAGCCGCAGGTTTGAGCAAAATAGTCTCTAGCTCTGCGGCTGTCTTGGCGCGCACCGGTCCGTTCGCCCCGGTCAGGCGGTCAAGGTCATAGTCGTGAAACACCATTGCCGCGCCGTCGGCTGACAGCTGCACGTCAAGTTCGAGACCATAACCCGCCGCCACCGCCGCACGGAATGCGCCGGGGCTGTTTTCAATCACACCGGATGCCGCATCGTGCAATCCGCGATGAGCCAGCGGAATACGGGCAAACGACAGGTCCGGCCCGCTCATCTGATGCGAAATATCCCTTCAACCTCGACCGCGACTCCAAATGGCAGCGAGGCGGCGGAAACCGCAGAGCGCGCATGACGCCCTGCGTCGCCCAAAACCTCGACCATCAGATCAGATACGCCGTTAATGACCTTGGGCTGATCGGAAAAATCGGGCGTGGAATTGACGAATCCGACCAGTTTCAACACCTGCTCAAGGCGGTCCAGATCACCACCACAGGCGGCGCGGACCTGTGCCAGCAATTGCAGCCCGCAAAGCCGCGCAGCCGCAGCGCCGGCCTCGACATCCATATCGTCGCCCAGCTTGCCGACCACCAAGCCGTCGGCCGACATCGACACCTGGCCCGAGACGTAAAGCGTAGCGCCGTCACGCATGAAAGGCACGTAATTTGCCACCGGAATGCTGACTTGCGGCAGCTCAATGCCCAGTCTGGCAAGGTGCCCGTCGATATTTCCAACCATTCAGATGCTCCAGTTCGTCCTGTTCGCGATGAGGCTACAACGGCGTTTGCGGTGTGAAAACAGGCAAATGCGGCTGTCGCGGTCGCCAGGAAATGCCGCATGGGCCGAGGCGTGCCGAGATTGCGCGTTGACAAAGTCTTTGCTTGCACGGTGCCGACACTCTGCTAGATCGAAGAAAAACCACAATTCGAGCATTTATTTCGGCAGATGACGTTATCAACCAAATATTATGCCATTGTTGCGCTGACGCTGTTGGCGGCCTGCGCTGCGCCCAACGGCGTTGATCATTATGATCCGTTTGAGACCTCCAATCGCAGCATTCATGAACTGAACAAATCGCTTGATACGATCGCGCTGCGTCCGGCATCGCAGGTTTACGGCAATCTCGGCCCCAAACCGCTGCGGATCGGGGTGAACAATTTCGCCTCAAACCTTTCGATCCCCGGCACGGTTGTAAACGACCTGCTGCAGCTTCGCCTTGACGATGCGGTGCACAATACGGCGCGTTTTCTGGTCAATTCAACGGTTGGACTGGCCGGATTGTTCGATCCGGCAAGTGAGTTGGGGGTCGAGCCGCGGCCGAGCGATTTTGGCGAAACCCTGCATGTCTGGGGTTTTGAGGAAGGCGCTTTTGTCGAGTTGCCATTCTTCGGCCCTTCGACTACCAGAGACACCGTTGGCCTTATCGTTGACGTCGCGCTGAACCCGGTTGGCGGCTGGCTTGGCGACGGGAACCGCTGGATTCAGCCCGCCGCGTCCTTTGCCGCCACGCTTGATGACCGGTTTACTTTTGCAGGGACGGTTGACTCTGTGTTATACGAAAGCGCTGACAGTTACATACAGTCACGCCTGTTTTTCTTGGAAAACAGACGCTTTGAGTTGGGGGACGGAGCCGAAACAGACGAAGAGTTATACGAGTCCTATGAAGACGTTTTCAGATAACCCCAAATCCCGCCGGAATTTCCTTGCCACCGGTTTTGCTGCCGGCCTGGCGTGCGTATTGCCAGCGCTGCCGGCCCATGCATTTTCGCTCGAAGAGGCGCGTGCGCTGATTGATCGCGCGGTGGGCGACATTAACAAGATTATCAATTCCGGAAAATCCGAAGCGGCAATGCTGCGCGAATTTGAGGGGATATTTGAGCGCTATGCGGATGGGAATGTGATCGGCCAGCTGGTGCTTGGCGCTGATGGGCGAAGCGCGAGCGATGCGCAGAAACGCAAATTCGACGACGCCTTTCAGATCTATATTTCACGCAAATACGGACGCCGCTTTCGCGAATTTGTCGGCGGTAAGATTATTGTCGGCGGGGCGCGCACGGTTAAGTCGTTTTACGAGGTCACAACCACCGCGCATCTGACCGGTGAGACCCCGTTTGTGGTGGAATTCGTCGTTGCCGATCGCAACGGGCGCTTTATCGACATGAAAATAGAAGGCATCAGCCTGATCAAAGCCGAACGCGCCGAAATTGGCGCGATGCTGGACAAGCGCCGGGGCAATCTGGACCAGCTGATTGAAGACCTCGCCAAAGCCTCCTGATTGACGGCGCGCTGTGGCTGCGGATCTACCGCCGGGGCGAACCGAAGATTGCATCCAAAAGGTCGATGATAAGCTGCTCGGTCGTGTTTGCCGCGGTGCCGGGGCGTGTCCGGCGCGGGCGGTCGGCGAAGGCAAGCGGCAATTGTTGCGGGCGGATCATCGGCAACGGCTTGGGCGGCAAGTCCTCGTGGACCGCGGCCATCGTACGTTTCCAGATCTCCGCAGGCAGCCCACCGCCGGTGACGCCTTCCAAGTGGGTGTTGTCGTCATAACCCATCCAGACACCCGCGACATAGTCAGCGGTAAAGCCAAGCAGCCAGGCGTCGCGGGCGGCCTGGGTGGTGCCGGTTTTCGCGGCAACCTCTCGGTCGGCCAGCGCCGCGCGGCTGCCGGTGCCGCCTTGGGTTACCTGGTGCATCATATATATCAGCTGCGCCGCGCTTTCGGGCGTTATCACTCGCTCGCCGATACCGCCGGACTGATCCATTAGCGGCTCATCCTCGCCCTGCAGCCTAAGTTCGACCAACCCGAACGGTGTCACTGACGAGCCACCGTTGAGAATTCCGGCATAGGCACCGGTCATCTCAAGCAAGGTGCTCTCGGACACACCCAGCGCCAGGGCCGGACCAGCGGCCAGATCGCTTCGGATGCCGAAAAGCTCGGCGACCATGCGCACAGGCTCGCGCCCGACATCCTCGGAGACGCGCACAGCAGCCGTGTTCAGCGAAAACTTCAGCGCATCAGTCAGGGTGACCGGCCCGTAATATTCATCTGAGTAATTCCCGGGCGACCAGGGTCCGGAGCCGGGTACGTCGATAGTGATAGGCGCATCCAGCACAGTGTCGTTATAGCGGTAGCCAAGATCAAGAGCGGCGGCGTAAACGAATGGCTTGAATGCCGATCCGGTCTGGCGTTTTGCCTGAATGGCGCGGTTGAACTGGCCAGTGACACCGCGAAATTTTCGGCCGCCAACCATGGCCCGCACCGCGCCGTCTGCGGACATGACGACAACGGCGGCCTGGGCCTCGGACCCTTCCCTGACAAGATCGGCAAAGACGCTTTGGACCGCCGCCTCGGCCGCGGCCTGAATGCGCTGATCCAGCGTGGTGCGCACGATCACGTCTTCGGTCGTCTCGCGCATCAGGAATTCGGGGCCTGCGTCCATGACCCAGTCAGCGAAATAGCCACCCGCCTCGGCCTCGGCGGCCTCTGACAATACTGCGGGATCAAGGCGCGCGTTGCTTGCCTCAGATGCGCTCCGATAGCCCTGTTCAGCCATCAGCCGCAGGATCACCTGCGCGCGGTCCTGGCTGGCTGTAGATTGGCGGTCGGCGCATAGCGCGAGGGCGCGGTCAAAAGACCGGCCAGCATCGCCGCCTCGGCCGCACTGACCTCAGCCGCCGATTTGCCGAAATAGCGCTGGCTTGCCGCCTCAAACCCCCGCGAACCGGCGCCCAGATAGACGCGGTTCAGGTAAATCGTCAGAATGTCCTGTTTGGAATACCGCAACTCCAGCGCCAGGGCATAGATCGCCTCTTTCAGTTTTCGGCGCAGGCTGCCCTCGTGGCAGTCGGCCTCATATTCGGCCTCGCTCATGCCAGCTGCGGGATCGTACGGCACACCGAGGCAGAGAAGCTTGGCGGTCTGTTGAGTGATGGTCGAGCCGCCATGGCCGGACAGCGGGCCGCGGCCTTCGCTGAGGTTGATCCGCACCGCGCTGGCAATGCCGCGCGGGCTGATCCCCAGATGGCGGTAAAAGCGTTTGTCCTCAGTCGCGACGACGGCGTTTTTCAGATGCGGCGAGACTGTGCCTGTGGTGACCATCCCGCCGAATTGTTCGCCGCGCCAGGCAAATACCTTGCCGTCGCGGTCAAGCAGTGTGACCGATCCGCGCGCGCGGGCATCGAGCAAATCCGCCGCTGGCGGCAAACCGACCGCGAAGTATATGACGAAACCGGCAATAATCGCCGCGACCACCGCCCCGCCGCGCCAGACCAGACGCCAGCTTAGGGTAAAAACCCAACCGAACAGGCCCAAAAAGCCCCGAACGAATGCGCTTAGTTTTTTCGCCGGTTTCTTTTTTCCCTTGCCCGGCTTTTTTCGCGCCGCGGGCTTTGCCTTACCCGTCGAGGCTGCCTTTTTTGCCAGCTGCTTTGGATAGCGTTTGTCTGCGACAAGGGGCGGTTTTTTTGCCTGTCCCGATCATTCCCGGTGTCCGATGCCTGCGATTAGACCCGCTTCATAATGCGCCCGGCGGCAGATGTGGAGCAGGAAATCAAAAGCGGTCGGTGAACAACGATTGCCTATTTTTTGGGCAAATTCGCAGAAATGTGCAAATTATGTGCAATTTTTGGGAATTTTGGCGATCGATGCCGTGCCATGACCTTGCGCTTCGCTGCAGTGCAGCAACAGTGCGGCGGTGGGTGCTTGTGCCCTGCCAGCAAAAAATGAGGTTCAGGTGAAACTTATCATCGCGGCGATAAAGCCGTTCAAGCTAGAGGAAATCCGAGAAGCGCTGACTGGCATTGGCGTTGGCGGAATGATGGTCTCGGAAATCAAAGGATTCGGGACTCAGTCAGGCCATACCGAGATTTACCGGGGCGCGGAATACGCGGTCAATTTCGTGCCCAAGGTGCGGCTGGATATCGTTGTCGCGGATGACATGGCCGCGCAGGTCATGGATTGCATCGCCGATGCCGCCCGCACCGGCAAAATCGGCGACGGCAAGATATTCGTGCTGAATGCGGAAGATGCCATGCGTGTGCGCACCGGTGAAAAAGGCGCAGAGGCGCTTTGACGCCGGCAATCAATAATAGGGAGCAATCTTGATGAAAATTTCAACTCTGGTGCCTGCCGTCTTTGCATGTATTGCGGCACCTTCGTTTGCATTCGCGCAGGATGCAGGCCCGGTGATGGACAAAGGCGATGTCGCCTGGATGATGACTGCGACTTTGCTTGTGCTGTTCATGCTGATCCCGGGCCTGGCGCTGTTCTACGGCGGGCTGGTGCGGACAAAAAACATGCTGTCGGTGCTGATGCAATGCACCGTCATCGCCGCCATGGTCATGGTGATCTGGGTTGTCTGGGGCTATTCATTTGCCTTTGGCGGCGGCATTGGTCCGATTTGGGGCGGAACCGGCAAGCTGTTTTTGGCGGGTGTCACGATGGACTCGATGGCGGCCACGTTCTCTGACGGCTACGTCATCCCTGAGTTTGTGTTCATTGCCTTTCAGATGACATTCGCCGCGATCACGCCGGCGCTGATCGTTGGGGCTTTCGCCGAGCGGATCAAATTTTCGGCGCTACTGCTCTTTACCGCGCTTTGGGTCACGTTTGTCTACTTTCCCATCGCACACATGGTCTGGGACGGCGCTGGCTATATCTTTAACATGGGTGCGATCGACTTTGCCGGCGGAACAGTGGTGCACATAAACGCCGGCATCGCCGCACTGGTCGGTTGTTTGATGATCGGCGAGCGTGTGGGCCACCGCAAGGAAAACATGGCGCCCCATTCGATGACGCTGGCGCTGGTTGGTGCCGCGATCCTGTGGGTGGGCTGGTTTGGCTTTAACGCCGGGTCCAACCTTGAGGCCAACGGCGGTGCCGGTCTGGCGTTGATCAACACCTTCGTTGCCACGGCCGGCGCGATCCTGGCCTGGGCGCTGATCGAGGCGGTTCTGCGCAAACAGGCCTCGCTCTTGGGCGCGGCATCGGGGATGATTGCGGGCCTGGTCGCCATCACCCCGGCTTGTGGAACGGTCGGGCCGGTCGGTGCGATCATCCTCGGCGCATTGGCTTCGGCCGGCTGTTACTTCTTTGTGGCCGTGGTCAAGAACCGCTTCGGCTATGACGACAGCCTCGACGTTTTCGGTATCCACGGTATCGGCGGCATCATCGGCGCGGTCGGAGTAGGCATTTTCAGCGCCCCGGCGCTGGGCGGGGCCATGGGCGAAGATTACGTTGTTAGCGCGCAAACCTGGATCCAGATCAAAGCGGTGGTCATCACAATTCTGTGGTGCGGCATCATTTCGGCGGTTCTTTACAAGCTGGTGGACATGACCGTTGGCCTGCGGGTTTCCGAAGAAAGCGAGCGCCAGGGGTTGGATCAGACCTCACATGGGGAAACGGCGTATAATTTCTGATGATATCTCCCCTTGGGCCGACTCCCTGTTGCCGGCCCAAGCCTTTACCCGGGCGGGTTCCGCCCGGGTATTTTCTCTCGGCGTCGGTGAATCCCGTTTCGGTCCGCGTTGAGCCTATTTTGGCAAAAAGGCCCGTCACCCGACAGAGGGCAGCGTCCGATCGCGGGCGGGCGCCTCTGCGGGTTGAGTTCTGCACTTTATGGTGCCGCCACATCTTCCGTTTTTGCTGTAACGGGCGGTGAAGAAGCGCCCGCCCATCAGGGCGGTCGGGCGCTGCCCGGCACCTCTGTCCGCATAAATCAACCAATCGAAACCGGCCTAAACGCCCGCGTCAACGATGGCCTGCGCCAGCAAAGGCACCGTCGATGCGTTCAGCCCGGCGACATTTATCCGGCTGTCGCCAATCATGTATATGCCCGCTTCGGCGCGCATCGTCTCGACCTGCTCCGGACTGGCCCCGATCCGGCTAAACATGCCGCGATGGCGCGCGACAAAATCGAACCGGTCAGAGTTTGATCGCTGGCGCAGCTCTTCGGCCAGGTTCTGGCGCAAGCCCAGCATCCCCAAACGCATCGCCTCAAGCTCCGCCTGCCAGTCGGCCCTTAACGTTTCGTCGCTCAGGATCATCGTCACCAGCCGCGCGCCGTGATCGGGCGGGAAGGAATAATTCTGCCGGTTGAGAAAATTGAGCGTGCCCTGCGCATTCGCCCTGGCCTTCGGCTCTGGCACAAGCGCCATCAGCACCCCGGTGCGTTCCCGGTATATGCCGAAATTCTTGGAACAACTCGCCGCGATCAGAACCTCTGGCAACGATGACGCCACCATCCGCACTGCGGCCGCATCTTCGCCCAGACCGTCGCCAAAGCCCTGATAGGCAATGTCGATGAACGCGATGCCGCCCTTGTCGGCCAGCAGGTCCACCACTTGGTGCCACTGATCCAGCGTCAGATTGGCCCCGGTAGGATTATGGCAACAACCATGCAGCAAGACGATGTCGCCCGTTTTGATCCCCGACAGATCCGCCATCATGCCGACGAAATCGACATCGCGGGTTGCGTTATCGAAATAGCGGTACTCGGCCATCGGCATGCCGAGATATTTGACGATCGAAGGATGGTTCGGCCAGGTCGGGGCCGACAGCCACACGGTCGCGCCCTTGCCCGCCATCCGGATCAGCTCCAGTCCCTGCCGGATCGCGCCGGTGCCGCCGGGGGTTGCGATCGCGGCGCGACGGTCCGCGTCGGTGTTATCGCCAAGGATCAGCCCGCAGATCGCTTCCGCAAAGGCCGGATCGCCGGCCAGCCCGGTATAGGCCTTGGTGGTTTGGGTATCGACCAATAGCCGTTCCGCGGCCTTGATCGCGCGCATAACCGGCGTCACGCCTGCGGCGTTCTTGTAAACGCCGACACCCAGGTCAATCTTGTCGGTTCGCGGATCTTCGCGATAGGCCTGCATCAACGCCAGAATTTTGTCCGCTGGCTGCGGTGACAGATCGCTAAGCATATCAAGCCTCTCCGGTTGCAATTTTCAGGTCGTCATATGCGCCCCATTCGGCCCACGACCCATCATAGAGCGAATGGTTTTTGTGGCCGATGCGTTCCAGCGCCAGGGTGATGATCGCAGCAGTCACGCCAGAGCCGCAGGTTGCAATCACAGGCTTGTCCAGATCGGCACCAGTGGCGGCCAGAATTTCGCGCAGACGCGACACATCCTTCATCGTACCATTTTCATTCAACAGCCGCCAGAACGGCAGGCTGCGCGAACCGGGGATATGCCCAGAACGCAGGCCCGGCCTCGGTTCCGCTTCGTCACCACGAAACCGGCCCGTCGACCGCGCATCCAGGATCGTGTGATCGCCTAGCTTGGATGCGGCGGCCACTTGGGTAACATTGCGCGCAAGATGTGCCTGTCGCTGCACGGTCATATGGCGGTCGCGAATGATCGGAGCCATATCTTCGATCGCACGCCCTTCGGCCCGCCATTTCGGAAATCCGCCGTCCAGCACTGCGACATCCCGCTTGCCCATCAGGCGAAACAGCCACCAAATGCGCGCCGCTGAAAACAATCCGGCGCCGTCATAGATCACCACCTGATGACCATCGCCAATGCCAAGCGCACACATCCGCGAGGCGAACTTTTCTGGCGGCGGGGCCATATGGGGAACCTGAGCACTCTCGTCAGACAAATCGTCAATATCGACAAACCGCGCGCCGGGAATATGGGCCGCGTCATAGTCGGACAGCGCATCGCGACCCGAGCCAGGCATGTACCACGAACCGTCGATAATCCGCAGATCGGGGTCACTCAGATGCGCGCTGAGCCAACCGGTCGACACAAGCGTTTTGGGGTCGCTGCTGGGCATGGGCAGTTCGGCTTTGCGCAATTTCGACCTTGCCTAAACCCGCGCGGGCAGCTGCGCAAGACTGCGCTAGTGCCGCTCCCTCAAGAGACGGGCCTTTTGCCTCTGCCAGTCACGCCGGGCCTCGGTTGCGCGTTTGTCATGCGTCTTTTTGCCTTTTGCGACGCCGATTTTCAGTTTCACCAGCCCGCGATGGTTGAAATACATTACCAAGGGCACCAGCGTCATGCCCTCGCGCGATGTGGCCTGCCCAAGCTTGGCCAGTTCCTTTCTCGAGACCAACAATTTGCGTCGCCGGCGCTCCTCATGGCCCCAGGTTTTGGCCGGGGCGTATCGTGCAATATTCGCGTTGATCAGCCACAGCTCACCCCCTTCGACACCAGCATAGCTTTCGGCGATATTGGCCCGAGAATTCCGCAATGACTTGACCTCGGACCCGGTCAGCTGGACGCCGCATTCGATGTCGCTTTCGATGGCGTAATCATACCGCGCGCGGCGATTTTCGGCGATGACTTTGTAATTCGGATCGGTCGCGGGTTTCTTGGCCATGGTCCGGCGCATATAGGCGATCCGTGCTGCCACGCCAAGCGATAGCTGAATTCACATCGGACGCGCGGTGCCTGCGTCACAGCCCCGTATCGTCGCGGCTCAGCAATCCCTCTGCAACGAGCCGCGCCGCCCATCCCCGCGGGCCGTCGAACAGATGCGTCTGCCAGCCGCGCGTTGCCGCGACACCAAGGTTTTCCTGCCGGTCGTCGGCAAACAACAGCGCTTCGGGCGCTATACCGCAATCATCTTCGACCATCCGGTAAATACCCGGATCGGGCTTGGTCATTTTCATGTGGCCGGAAATGTAGCGCCGGTCGAACTCGCCCAGGAACGGGTACTGGGATTCGGCAAGCGCGAAACTCTCGACACCAAAGTTGGAAAGCGCAAACACCGGAACCCGCGCGCGTCTGAGCGCGCGCAGCAGATGCACCGACGCCTCAACGGCCGGCTGCGCCAGAGCGATCCAGTTGTCATGCCAGTCGCGGATTTCCGTGCGCCATTCGGGGTTGGCATCAGCGGTTTCATAAATCACGTCACGGAAATTTTCGCCCCGGTCGACACGCTCGTTCATGCCATGCAGATCGACCTCGTCAAACATCTCGCGCCGGCGCATCGTGCCGATCGTGCGATCATAATATCGTTCCGGCTGCCATTCGATCAGGACATTGCCGATGTCGAAAATGACTGCCTGGATCTTAGCCATCATCGCCAATCCACCTGGGGCGCTCGCATTTGGCTAACCGGATCACCCGGCTTTGTCTAACTGCGTTTGGGAGGGGCTTCGCTGGCCAGCCGCCGGTCGGCCAGTGCTTCGCGCCAGAACATGTACAGACCTCCTGTCAGGATCAGCGCCACGCCGGCCCAGGTCATTGCATCGGGCCATTCGCCGAACACCGAATAGCCCCAGAAAATTGCCATCGGCAGGGCGACATATTCAAAGGGCGCCGCCAGTCCCGCCTTGCACAGACGATATGCTTGGCTGATCAGATAACCGCCACCAGTCGAGGCCACGCCGATCACCACGAACAGCCAGAGGTCGCCCGGATCCGGCCATATCCAGGCCCTGAACAGGAACTCGACCGAGGGATTGCCGCCCCCGGACAGCCATCCGTTGCCAAAACCCAGCCCGATCCCGGCGCTTACGGCGATGAACACCAGCTGGATGTAAAAGGTCATGGTCACCGCCGATTCCGTGCCGCCGATTTTGCGCGTCAGGATGTGCAAAAACGCATAACCTACAGCAGCGGCCAGTGGAAACAGGCTGGCTATCTGAAACGCCGCGCTGCCGGGGCGGATCACGATCAGAACGCCGATCATGCCGATAACAACGGCAATCCACCGGCGCGGTCCCACAGCTTCGCCCAGAAATACCACCGAAAACGTGGTGATCACCAAGGGGCTGACGAAAAATATCGCCATCGCATCGGCCAGCGGCATTACGGCCAGGCTCAGAAAAAACGTCATATTGGCGAAAACCACGCACAGCCCCCGGATCAGATGCGCACCCAGGCGCCGGGTCTTAAGCTGCGCAAATCCGCCTGACAGTGGTGCCAGCAGACCCAGCAACACCGCCATACCGATCGTGGCGCGCAGCAAGACAACCTGATGTAGCGGGTAATCGCCGCTCAGGAATTTGATCACCACATCATTTACCGAGAAGAAAAACCCCGCCCCGATGGCGCAGGCGATGCCAATTGCGTTGGTGCGGCTGTCGAAAAGGTCTGACACGGATCGACTTGTCGGTGCGATCTGACCGGTAATCTGTCTCAATACCGACTGCCACGTCGGTGCGAGCCAATCCGATTTGCCCTATCGCAGCCATGGGTTTGTCACCTATGATTGGGCCACATCAGCACTGCAAGCCAGAGGAACAATGCCAGATTTCCCGCCCCAGCTTCCCCACGGGCAGATCACGCAAGTCCTGCCGGAGGTGTTTTTCGTCACCGGCCAGATGCGCATCGAGGCACCTGACAGGCCGATACTGACCAGTCGTAATATGACCGTCATCCGCACCGGCACGGAACTGACGCTGGCCAACACGGTGCGATTAGACGCAGGCGGGCTGGCAGAAATTGATGCACTGGGTGAGGTAAAACACGTCGCCAAACTGGGCCAGTTTCATGGTCGCGACGACGCGTTCTATCTCGACCGCTATGGTGCCGAATTCTGGGCTCCTGACGGAATGACCCACGATCGCGGTGAGGTTACAGATTGCGTTCTGGCACCGGATCAGGCGGGCCCTTCAAACGACGCGTCGGTGTTTTTGTTCGAGACCGCTTCCAAGCCCGAAGTGATCCTGCATCTTGACCGCCACGGTGGCATCCTGGTCAGCTGCGATTCCTTGCACAATTGGTCCGGCCCGGACGAGTGGTTTGATGACTATTCGGCCCAAAGCATGCAAGAGGGCGGATTTTTTCCACTCCCCAAATGTCGGCCCTGGATGGCGAAAAGTGAGCAAAGTGCAACCCTCTGACTTTGCACGCTTAAAAGCACTGAGCTTCCGCCACCTGCTCAGCGCGCACGGCCAACCGCTGCTAAATTCCGCACACGATACGATTAGCAAACGGCTGACAGAACTCAACATCGTCTGACCAGCGCCGTCAGCGGAAATTGCCCTTCTGCCTGACCAGCCGTTCGAGCGCTTCAGAAAACCGCGACCGGTCGGCCCCGGAAAACGCAGGCGCCCCGCCTTGGCGAAACGGATCGGAGCTGCGCAGATCGGTCATCAGATCGCGGGTGGCCAGGACATTGCCGATATTGGCCGCCGTCAGCGCCTCGCCATTGTGGCGCAGCACCGCCGCACCGGCCTGAACACAACGCGCGGCCAGCAGGATGTCGCCCGTGACCACCACATCGCCCCGCCCCGCCTGATCGGCGATCCATTTGTCCGCTTCATCCGGCCCCTGGTCCACGAATCTCACGCTGACCAGCGGATTTGCCGAAGGCCGCAAGCCGCCGTTGCAGACCAGCACCATGGCCACGTTATGCCGAGTCGCCACACGCTCGGCCTCGGCCTTGACCGGGCAGGCATCGGCATCGACGTAAATGGTGGTCATTTTTATCGCGTGACCCGGTATTCCGCCGGGATCGGCATCCGGTTGAACGCATCCAGCCCGGCGACGCGATACGCCTCGGCCAGCGTCGGATAGTTGAACGTGTTCTCGACAAAGTAATCGACCGTACCTTTCAGGTTCAGCACCGCCTGGGCGATATGGATCAGCTCGGTTGCACCTTCGCCCACGATCTGCACGCCCAGCAGGCGTCGGGTCTTCAGGCTGACCAGCATTTTGACCATCCCGTGTTCCAGCCCCATGATATGGCCGCGCGAACATTCGCGGAAGCGCCCGATCCCGACCTCATAGGGAATGCCGCGCTCCTCGACCTCTTCCTCGGACATACCGCAGGTCGAAATTTCCGGCACCGAGTAGATGCCATAGGGAAACCACGGGCTTTCCGGCAGCGTCGGCGTCTCAAGTGCGTGGCAGGCCGTGACGCGGCCCTGCTGCAGGCTGGTTAGGCCAGCGACGGATGCCCGATCACGTCGCCGGCGGCATAGATGTGTGGCACCTCGGTCTGATAGTTTTTTCGGTCCACCGACAACCGGTCGCGATCATCGGTTTTCAGCCCGGTTGCCTCGAGATTCAATTGCCGTGTCGCCCCCATCCGTCCGGCTGCATAAAGCAGCATCTCCGAGCGCACATGGCGGCCATTTTCCAGCGTGACCTCAGCATGATTGCCGACGTCTTCGATCGCCGCCACGCCGGAACCCAAGCGCAAATCCAGCCCGTTCTCGCGGATCTGGTGGGTGAATTCCTGAATGGTGTGCCGGTCGATGAAATCCAGAAACGTCTCGCGCGGTTCCACCAGCGTTACCCGCACATCCAAGGCGGCAAACATGGTGGCATATTCCACCCCGATCACACCGGCACCCACCACACACAGGCTGCGGGGGATGCGGGCGAGTTCCAGAAACTCATCGCTGTCCACGATCGTGGTGCCGTTGAACGGCACGTTGTCCGGCCGATGCGTCCGTGTCCCGGTCGCGATCAGGAATTTGTCTGCGGTCAGCGGCTTCACCTTGCCCGCATCGGTCGCCACTTCAATTTCATGCGCACTGGTGAACCGCGCAATCCCGTTCAGGGTTTCGACATGATTGCGGTTGAACTGATGTTCCAACACGTCAACCTCGTAATCGAGCGTCATATGCAAACGCGCGCGCAAATCCTCTGCGGCAATTTCTTCCTTGGCGCGGTACGAGCGGCCATAAAAAGACCGCTCGCGCCAGCCTGACAGGTTCAGCACCGTCTCGCGCAGGGTCTTGGACGGGATCGTGCCAGTGTGAACCGAGACACCGCCCAGCCGATCCTTGCGGTCAATCACTAATACTTTGCGTTTCAGCTTGCCGGCCTGAATTGCCGCGGACTTGCCGGCCGGGCCCGACCCGATGATGATCAAATCGTAATGGGCCATTTTGGTCTTAGCCATAAAGCGCCTCGCCGTGGAACCGCAGGTGGTCTTCTATGAAGGTTGCGACAAAAAAGTATGAATGATCATAACCCTTTTGCATCCGAAATGCGCCCTCTTGGCGCCTTTCGGTCATGGCCCCTGCCAGCGCCTGTGGCCTGAGCAGGTCGATGAACTGATCATCCGTGCCGGTGTCGCATAAAACCGACCCGCCAAAGCCCGCCTGCACCATCAGGTCGCTGGCATCATGGCCGGTCCAGTCCGCATACGCGCCCAGATAAGCGGTGAACTGTTTGCGCCCCCACTCGGAAGCGCATGGATTGCAGATCGGTGAAAAGGCCGAGACCGAGGCGAACCGCCTGGGAATTCTCATCGCCAGCGTCAGCGCCCCGTGGCCCCCCATCGAATGGCCGGTGATCGCCTGACGCTCCTGATCCAGCGCGAATTCGCCAAACACCAGTGCGGGCAATTCCTCGGCCACATAGCGCTCCATCTGGAAATGCGCCGCCCAGGGTGCTTGGCTTGCATCGACGTAGAACCCGGCCCCCTGGCCCAGATCGAACGCCTCGTCATCGGCCACGCCGTCGCCGCGCGGGCTGGTATCGGGAAAGATCATCGCCAGTCCCAGTTTGGCGGCCCAGCCTTGTGCGCCCGATTTGACCATCGCGTTTTCATGAGTGCAGGTCAGCCCCGACAGAAACCACACCACCGGCACCGGCATGTCCTGGGCCGCTGCAGGCAAAAACAGGCCAAAGGTCATATCCGAGCCCGTTGCCTTCGAGGCGTGCGTATAAACCCCCTGCACGCCACCGAAACATCTGTTCTCGGAAATCATATCCAAAGCCACGTCCCTCGCGCTTTTTGTTGGCCTAAATACTCAAATATCCACGGATGCCAAGGGCGCTACCCCCGCCCGATCAGCACACCTGCGGCAAAAACCAGTGCCCCGCCCAGGACAACCTGAAACGTCGCGCGGAAAAATGGCGTGTCCATAAACCGGTTCTGGATCCAGACAATCGCCCACAGTTCAACAAATACCACGATAATCGCCACCGTTGTGGCGGTCCAGAAATCCGCGATCAGATAGGGCAGCGCATGGCCCAGCCCGCCGATGGCCGTCATGATCCCGCTGGCAAAGCCGCGCTTGACGGGCGAGCCACGGCCCGACAATTCGCCGTCATCGGAGGCCGCTTCGGTAAATCCCATCGAAATACCCGCCCCGACCGAGGCCGCCAGCCCAACCAGAAAAGTGGTATGCGTATCCCCGGTCGCAAAAGCGGTCGCAAAGATCGGTGCCAGGGTCGATACCGAGCCGTCCATCAGCCCCGCAAGCCCCGGCTGCACCCAGGTCAGAATAAACTGCCGGCGCGATTGTCTGTCTTCATCGGCACGCGACTTGGGATCGAGATAGGTCTCCTCCAGCGTATCGGCGCGATCCGCGTGCACGGCCTCGGCGACAGCCAGATCGCCCAGCAATTTCCGGGTATCGGCATCGGTTGTTCGCTCGGCGGCCTTACGATAAAATCGTTCTGCCTGGCACTCCATCGCTTCGGCTTCTTCGCGCATCCTCTCGGGGCCAAGATTTTCAACCAGCCAGACCGGTTTGCGCGCATAATAGCCCGACACATGCTCGCGGCGGATAAGCGGGATCACGTCGCCAAATCGCGACTTGTGCAGCTCGATCAGCCGCTGGCGGTGACCATCCTCTTCGACAGCCATATCGTCGAATATGCTGGCGGACGAAGGGTACCCATGGCGCAGTTTTTCCGCATATTGCCGGTAGATGCGCGCATCATCCTCTTCCGACGATATCGCCAGCGCCAGCACTTCCTGCTCGCTCAGATCGGCGAATTTTTTCCGGCTGGTGACGCCAGGTATCATCGTCGCGCTCCTTAATGCATATTTGCTTATCCCATAGACGCTTGGCGGGCGGAATGGCCAGCAGATTGATCTTTTCTTGCTAAATCAACGGGGCATGGTCTATCCTCGCGAGGTTTCGTTGGGGGATGCGTAAATGGTCGCCAATGCACCAATCAAGCGCGGACGAAAATTTGACCAAGTGCTCGACGGTGCGCGCCAGGTCTTTTTGTCGGATGGCTATGAGGGCGCAAGCGTTGACAATATTGCCCGCGCAGCAGCAGTCTCCAAGGCGACGCTTTACAGCTATTTCCCTGACAAGCGCACATTGTTCATGCAATTTGCAGGGGTTGAAATCCGTCGCATGTCCGACGCGGCGGCCGAGGCAATTGACACCTCAGCGCCCACCGATGTGGTTCTGCGGTCGGCAGCCGGTCAGATTGTCAGGTTTTACCTGTCCGACTTCGGTCAGGCGATTTACCGAATATGCGTCGCCGAAGCTGCCCGGTTCCCTGAACTCGGCCGGCAATTTTATGAGACCGGCATGAATTCGGCGCAGCTGCTGTTGCGCCAGTTTCTGAGTGAGGCGACCAAGCGTGGCGAGCTGAGTGTCACGCCCGACGAGCTTGAACTCGCCTCCTATCAGTTTTCGGACCTGTGCCGCGCGGGGTTGTTTAACCGCCGGTTGTTCTGCGTTCAGACCAGCTTCACCGCCGACGAATTGGATCGTGTAATCAGCGGCGCGGTCGATACATTTCTGGCCCGCTACGGCCCCGCGCCGCGATCCGCCTAGCCGAGCTCGCTCATGCTTGCGATCACCTGCCCAAGCAGGCCGTATGCGATCGCTTCCTCGGTGTTCAGCCAGAAATCCCGCATTGTATCTTTGCGGATTTTCTCCTCACTGTTCCCGGTCGCCTCTGCAAATAATTTGTCGAAACGCTCGCGCATCTTTTTGATCTGTTCGGCCTGAATGACCATATCGCTGGCGGTGCCGCCGATCCCGCCTGAGGGCTGATGCAGCAAAAAGCGTGTATTTGGCAGGCAAAAGCGATCCGGCTTGTCCGCACCAATGAAAATCAGCGCCCCGGCGCTGGCCACCCAGCCGGATCCGATGGTGCGCACCTTCGGTCGAATGAATTTGATCATATCATGCACCATATCGCCGCTTTCGACATGACCGCCGGGGCTGCTGATGAACATGTTGATCGGATCGTCGCCATCCTCGGCCAGTGCCAAAAGATGCGTCACGGTCTTGTGCGCCAGCTTATCATCGATGGTGCCGGTAAGGATCACATTACGGCTTTTGAAAAACAACGCCTCGCTTGGTGAGCGGCGCTCGTGAGCCTGGTCGGCGTCATTGTCTTTGGCCATGGTTGCGCATCTCCGGCTTGGGCTTGCTTACATCTTGGACGAAGATGGGTCCGGCGGTCGGGATTTGCAAGCCGCTCTACGCAAAGCGATGAGCGCCCGCCGGGAAGCGAAGAGCGCCGCTCTCGCGCGCCGGGATCTGCAAATTAATCCGCCGCGGATCGCCTGACAAAAATAATTTTTCCGTCCAATTTTCGGTCGATGCAGGCGGATGCCTTGATCAAATCGCTCAATTTTTTGTATCCATATGTTCTTGTGTCAAAATCGCTGTGCTTGGCCAGTATTTGGGTGCCGACCTGCGACAACCTGATCCAGCCATCCGGGGCGTCGGAATTGTCGATTACATCAAGCAGCAGTTGCTCTGCCGTCTCGATGGGCTGCTTGGTTGCCGCCGCTTTCTTGGCCGCCGTGCCGGGCGAAGCCTCGGCCACAATGTTTTCGATCAGAATAAACCGGTTGCAGACATTGCGCAGCGAACTTGGCGTCTTGCTTTCGCCAATACCTATCACGTCAAGCCCCTGCTCGCGAATGCGGTTGGCAAGCGCGGTAAAGTCGCTGTCCGAGGAGACCAGGACAAACCCGTCAAACCGGCCAGAATGCAGAATGTCCATCGCATCGATTACCAGCCCGATATCCGTGGCGTTCTTGCCTTTGGTATTGGCGGATGTCTGCCCCGCGACCAAACCAAGCTCTTTGACTTTGGGCACCCATTTCTTGATCGAGGGATTGGACCAGTCGCCGTACACGCGGCGCAGCGCTGGTTCGCCGATGCCGGCGGCCTCTGTCATAATTGCATCGGCAAAATCAGGGTTGATGTTGTCGGCATCAATCAGCACCGCATATAGTGGACGTACGTCAGTAGGCATTTCTCGGCGATCTCCTAAAATCGCTTTATTTCAAAAATTTATGCAACACCAGGGCATCCACATATCCTTGGTCGGGATGCAGAAACGCCTTTGGCTGGCGACCGATGATCTCAAAGCCCGCATTTTGCCAGACCGCGATCGCGCGTTCATTGCTGGCCAGCACAAAATTGAACTGCATCGCCTCAAAGCCCAACTCCTTGGCAGTCACCAGCGCATGATCCAGCATCGCCCGCGCTACGCCACGGCCCTCAGCCGCCGGCGCGGTAACAAACCCGCAATTGCACACATGCGCCCCGCCGCCCGGCTGGTTGCGCCCGAGATAATGGGTGCCCGCCACCGCACCGCTCAACTCGGCGACAAAACACCGTTCGCCCATCCAATAGGCCAGCGCCTCGGCCCGTTCGATGCCCGGGTCAATCGCGTAGGTTTCACCGGCCCGGAAAACCGGTTTGAGGATATGCCAGATGGCCTCGTGATCGCCTTGCCCGGCGGTGCGGATTTTCGCTGTATCGGTCACACCTGCCACCGCCTCCCCAACACCCACCGCATCAACGCGCGCAGGCATTGACACTTTTTCCCTTCACCTTTCCGCTGGTTACAGAGCGTTCCACTGTGGACACATCAATGGACCACCACCGCCCGGATCGATTTGCCTGCGTGCATCAAATCAAAGCCCTCGTTGATGTTATCCAGGCTCAGGGTGTGGGTGATCATCGGGTCAATCTCGATCTTGCCGTCCATATACCAGTCGACTATCTTGGGCACCTCGGTGCGCCCGCGCGCGCCGCCAAACGCGGTGCCGCGCCAGACCCGCCCGGTCACCAACTGGAACGGCCGTGTGGCAATCTCGGCACCCGCCGGGGCCACGCCGATTATCACGCTCTCGCCCCAGCCCTTATGGGCGCATTCCAGCGCCTGACGCATGACATTCACATTGCCAGTGGCATCGAACGAATAATCCGCCCCGCCACCGGTCAACTCAACCAGATGCGCCACCACATCGCCATCCACGTCGGACGGGTTCACGAAATCAGTCATGCCAAAGCGTTCGGCCATAGGCTTCTTGTCGGCATTCAGATCGACACCGACGATCTGGTCTGCCCCCGCCATCCTCAGCCCCTGAATGACGTTCAGCCCAATACCACCCAGCCCGAATACCACCGCGCGCGAGCCGATCTCGACCTTGGCGGTATTTATCACCGCTCCGATCCCCGTCGTCACCCCGCACCCGACGTAGCAGATTTTGTCAAACGGCGCGTCCTTGCGCACCTTGGCCAGCGCAATTTCAGGCAGCACGGTGTGGTTGGCAAAAGTCGAACAGCCCATGTAATGCAGGATCGGCTCGCCATCGAGAGCCGAGAACCGGCTGGTCCCGTCCGGCATCAGCCCTTGGCCTTGCGTCGAACGGATCGCCTGGCACAGGTTGGTTTTCGGGTTCAGACAATAATCGCATACGCGGCATTCCGGCGTGTAAAGCGGAATGACATGATCGCCCTTTTTCAGGCTGGTCACGCCGGGGCCAGTATCGACCACCACGCCCGCGCCTTCGTGACCCAGGATCGCCGGAAACAGCCCCTCTGGGTCCGCGCCCGACAGGGTAAACGCGTCCGTATGGCAAATGCCGGTCGCCTTGATCTCAACCAGAACCTCGCCCTCGCGCGGGCCGTCCAGGTTCACGTCCATGACTTCCAGCGGCTGGCCTGCGGCGGTGGCGACGGCGGCTCGCGTGCGCATCAATACGTCCCTCCCTCAGATGTTTCGGCTTAACCTTACCCGGGTTGGACTGCTTTGCAAGGTTGCGCCCAAATGCAGTTTCTTCTTTTTGAAAATACCCCTGGGGGAGCGCGAGGGGCAGGCAGCCCCTCGCCCCGGTCGCATCGCGACAGCGATGCGAAATCCCGCGTCAAGAGAACCTTCGCCTAAAGCGACGCATCCAGGGCCGCGACAACCGCATCGCCCATTTGGCGCGTGGTCGCGGGCACCGCGTCGCCCGCCTGCAACAGATCGGCCGTGCGCGCACCCTGGCCCAGCACTTCATTGACCGCCGCCTCCAGCCGGTCGGCCTCGACGCCCTGATCAAACGAATATCTAAGCGCCATGGCAAAACTCAAGATACAGGCACAGGGGTTGGCCTTGCCCTGGCCGGCAATATCCGGGGCCGAACCGTGCACGGGTTCATAGAGCGCCTTGGGCCGCCCGTTTTCCATTGGGTTGCCAAGGCTGGCCGAGGGGAGCATTCCAAGCGAGCCGGTCAGCATCGCCGCCATGTCCGACAGCATATCGCCAAACAGATTGTCGGTGACGATCACGTCGAACTGCTTGGGCCAGCGGCACAGCTGCATCGCGCCCGCGTCGGCATACATATGGCTCAACTCAACATCGCCGTAGTCGGCGGCATGAACTTCGCTCACCACCTCACGCCATAACACACCGGATTCCATCACATTGGCCTTTTCCATCGAACAGACCCGGCCCGCCCGCGCCCGCGCCAGTTCAAACGCCGAACGGGCGATGCGGGCAATCTCGCTTTCGGTGTAGCGCTGGGTATTGATCCCGACCCTCTCGTTGCCCTCCCTGTGGATGCCGCGCGGTTCGCCGAAATAGATGCCGCTGGTCAATTCGCGCACGATCATGATGTCGAGACCGGCCACCACCTCGCGTTTCAGCGACGAAAAATCGGCCAGCGCGTCAAAACATTGCGCGGGGCGCAGGTTGGCATAAAGGTCCATCTCCTTGCGCAGACGCAACAGCCCGCGTTCCGGTTTTAGGGCGAAATCGAGATCGTCATAGGCCGGCCCGCCGACTGCGCCCAGCAGCACGGCGTCGGTGTCTTGGGCGCGCGCCAGTGTTGCATCGGTCAGCGGCGTGCCGTGTGCATCAAATGCCGCGCCGCCCACCAGATCTTCGGAAATCTCAAATGCAAGTCCACGATTGGTGGCGAACCAGGCGATGATCTTGCGCACCTCTGCCATCACCTCGGGGCCGATGCCGTCACCTGGCAGGATCAGCAATTGCGGGGTTGCCATAGGCGGGTTTCCTTTCCGGGTCGGGTGGTCGCCAGTGCCATTAGAACCCACGCTGGTGACGGTCAAGCCGGTGGGGCAAGTGCATCTGCAAGAAAATCCCACACCAGCCTGATCCGAGGGCTGATGCGCAATGCTTCGGGCGCGGCCAGCCAGACCGGCACCGGCGGCAAGCTAACATCCGGCAGAATATGTTCGACCCTGGGTTCACCGTCGCCGACCAGGCGCTGGGCCGCGCCGATGCCGCAGCCAGCGCAGACGAGGTGCCAATAGGCCGCTTGATCATCGCAGCGGATCGGGAAGAAATCTCGCGTCACATTCTGACCCATCGCCCGCAACGTGCGCAGCACCAGATCGCTCTTGTCAAACCCCAGAATGTCGAGCGCCAGCGCTTCGTCAATCGTTTCCGGACGTCCGACCCGATCAAGGTAAGCGGTTGCCGCATAGAGTCCCAGTGGCTGATCGGCGATGTGACGCGTAATGACGTCAAGCTGTTCGGGGCGATACATGCGCACGGCAATATCGGCCTCGCGGAATAACAGGTTCTCGGTGGCATCCGACGGCACCAGCTCGATCTGGATTTCGGGGTGTTCGCGGCGGAAACTGGCAATGATCGCCGGCAAGATGAAATGCGAGACAGTGACCGAAGCGGTCAACCGCACGGTGCCTGCAAGATCGCCGGATTGTCCGGCGGCGGCCAGATGAAGCCGCGCAGCAGCTTCGGCCATTTCGCGGGCGCTCGGCATCAACGCCTGTGCCGCTTGGGTCGCCTCCAATCCGCGTGGGACCCGCGTGAAAAGCTCGACCCCAAGCTGCGTTTCAAGCGCTTTGATGTGTCGACCGCTAATGCAATGTTAAGACGCGCATCGCGCTCAAGGCGCTGAACAACATCTTTTCCGGCGGTTGGGTCAAACGTCGGCAAATTAATCCAGACGTTGAACGTTCCGTTTGACATCGGCCAATTTCGCAGCCGCAGGATCATGATGAAAAATGCCAGCGATAATAGCGAAATCAGATAGCTCATCCCCGCCGCCGTGCGCACCATAAAGACCTGCTGGGGTGTCACATCCTCGGGCAGCATCAAAACCACCAGACGAACCGGCGAATAGGGGAAATCGATGGCATAGCCGATCAGCCCGCCTATCGCGGTCACAAAACTAGAGAGTGTCGTGGATTCGGCCTGCCCGCGGCCAATGATCGTTAACAGAAAAACGGTGGCAAAGAGCGAGACGAAGCGAATTCTGTTGAACGGCGGGGCATCGCGAAATTCGACCAGTCCCGGATAGGCTGAGGCATACTCAAAGATCGTGAGTGCCGCGCCGAAGATCGCCACCAGCGCGACAATCTGTTTGCCGTCCGGCGTCATACCCGGCAGCAAGAGCGCCGGCGAAGCGATCAGCAACACCACAAGAAATGCCCTGACGATTGCCCCTGGTAGACGGGTAATCACCGCTCAAAACCCTCAAAATGGCTGCGTGAGTTGTTGGGCCCCACGCTTTTCCAGTTTCGATGCCGCCAATTGTGGCAGGCTGCCTCATTCTTGCCCAATTTTTGCCATCTTTCATTTTGCCCAACAAGAACAGGACGTCTAAACAAAAGATTTGCGACCAAATCGTGGTGAAACTGGTGCCATTTATACCAACGGTCATTGATCAGAACCCATGCGCCCATTTGCGCATGCCGAGGGACATGATCTTCCATGGTTGGTCGATGAGGTTGTTCCAGGCTTGGCAGCACAGCGCGACGATGTCTTCGTAGGATTTGAAGATCCGGTTCGACAACCAGTTGTCGCGCATGAATTGCCAGACATTCTCCACCGGGTTCAACTCGGGCGATCGTGGCGGCAGCGCCAGGACGGTGATGTTGTCGGGGATCGCCAGCTTGGGCGTCAAGTGCCAACCGGCCTGATCGACGATCAGCACCGCATGGGCACCGGGATCGACGGCGGCACTGATCTCGATGAGGTGCGCCGCCATGGCGTCGGTGTCGCACCAGGGCATGACCAGCCCGGCGCCTTTCCCCTTCGCGGGACAGATCGCGCCGAAGATATAGGCCCATTCGGTGCGCTGGTCGCGGGGCGCCCGCGGGCGCGTGCCACGTCTGGCCCATCGGCGTGTGAGCTTATTCTTCTGGCCGATGCGGGCTTCATCTTGCCACCACAGCTCTATCTCGACGCCTTTCGGGAGCCTCGCCCGGATCTTCGCCAGTTCGGCGGGGAAGTTTTTTTTAAAAGCCTCGACGGCCAGCTCGTTTTGCGCGTAGTGGCGCGGCCGCGCCGAGATCTTGGCGAAGCCGAGCGCCTTCAACTCGCGCCCGACCGTGGTCTCGTCGAGCGAGATGGCGAACGTCTCCAAGAGCCACCGCGCCAGGTCCTTGCGCCGCCAGCGCACGACGCCGTCCACCGCCGGGACCGGGCCGGCCTCAACAACCTCCGCCAGTGCGCGGCGGTGATCGGCGTTGAGCTTCGAGGGTGCGCCCGGTGACTTCCCATCGACCAGCCCGTCCGGTCCGCGGGCGTTGAAGCGCAGCACCCAGTCGCGAATGATCTGCAGACCGACGCCGCCGATCCGCGACGCATCCGTCCTGCTGCCACCATCGTAGACCTCGGCCAACGCCAGCAGACGACGGCTCTGGGTCGCGTCCCTGGTCCTCTTCGCGAGGCGCCGCAGTGAGACGCTGTCAAAATCGTTCCGTAAGTCGATAGGCGCTGCCATGGCGAACCTCATTGGTTCACCACATTGAGTCAGAGATCGGACCGCTTGGGAATCCCCAACGTGAGTCAGGCATTCCGCTCGGTGGTATAAGGCACAACAAGGCACCGAATCTTGGAACACGGGCCCGAAATTGTTTAAGTTTTTATCAGACCCAGGGGCGTTCCATGGCCGCGCTGGCTTCAAAGGCGTCGATCGCGGCAGATTTTTCCATCGTCAGCCCGATGTCGTCCAGGCCGTTGAGAAGGCAATGCTTTTTGAAGGCGTCAACTTCGAAGTGGAAGGTGTCACCATCTGAAGTGGACACCTCTTGCGCTTCAAGATCGACACTGATCCGGGCGTTTTCGCCCTTCTCGGCTTCGGCCATTAGTGCCGCCACGTGGGCCTCTGGCAGGGTCACCGGAAGTATGCCGTTTTTGAAGCAATTGTTGTGAAAAATATCAGCAAATGAGGTGCTGATGACGCATCGTATGCCGAAATCCAGCAGCGCCCAGGGCGCATGTTCACGGGACGAGCCACAGCCGAAATTGTCGCCCGCAACCAGAATTTCGGCGTGGCGATAAGCGGGCCTGTTCAGGACGAAGTCCTTGATTTCATTACCATCCTGATCAAAGCGCATCTCATCAAACAGGTTCGCGCCTAAGCCTGATCGTTTGATGGTTTTCAGGAATTGCTTGGGAATGATCATATCGGTGTCGATATTGACCAGCGGCATTGGCGCCGCGACGCCGGTGATTTTGTCAAACTTGTCCATCTGTTTCTCCTTGCCGGCGTGTATTGCAACCTATGCACATTCTGTATGTCACCCAGTGCATACCTTTTGCGTAACGGCACCTGTTTCGGATAGGAATTTGTAAAGATTAACCGGGCGCAACTGTTGCGCGTACGGTGCCGAACGTCGGACACTCCGTCTCACAACATCTCCCGCACGTCCGGCATGCTCAGTTCCTTAACTTGACTTTAACGCCCAAATTTCCATATTGGAAATCAAATGGGCTGGACTTTTTTCGGTCGGCGTGGGGCTACTGGCGTGTCCGGTGGCCCCTCTGCTTTTCACGGAAATTTTTTGACCCACCACGTCACTTTCTCCGCGATAACATCGTACGCTCTGTTCGGTTGATTGGGCCTGAGGTGCTTCAGGCCGACAGGCCGCGCGATAAGGTCAGCGAGTTGCAGGCCCGATGAATTTGACTTCTTGTCGCAAAATCGAATTCGCCAATCGAACTTCGTTATCAACTCGCGTTGATTGGACGCCAAAGGCGGCTGGCCATCTGAGATGCGACGAAATGCCAGCTCGAGTTCACTGTCCTCAGCTAGGCCGCGAGACTCGGCAATAACATGCACGATCCTTCCGAGTTGCCCGTGATTTCGCAATGTCAGCGAAAGGTGCTCCATGGCCATCAACATTGCCAAGTCGTAGGGCGGCATCGGGTTTGGATAGCGTGCGGATAGTGCCGCTTTGTCTACGACCGCTGCGGCCAAGTCAAAATCAAATGAGGCAATGAGTTTCGTAACATCGGCCAGGAAGCTTCGGCGGAGCTTCGCATCGCCGCGCAAGGCAACAAAGTCACCGCTTTGCCGCCGTATGTCCCGTTCGTGAAATACCGTTTGGTCATGTCCAAAATACCGAAATTTCAGCTCCTGAAGTTTCGGCACCATCACGTTGGCGTAGTGCGATTTTTCAATGCAAACGCAGGCGAGTACGAAAACCGGAAAATCATTCCGGTCAGCCCCGATCGACGACGACCCGCTTTCGTCCAAATAAATGATGTAATCTGAGAAGGACAATAAACCCTACATCATCTCCCGCACATCCGTCAGCCGTCCGGTCACCGCCGCAGCCGCGGCCATCGCGGGTGACATCAGGTGCGTCCGCCCGCCCCTTCCCTGGCGACCCTCGAAATTGCGGTTGGACGTGGCCGCGCAGCGCTCGCCTGGGGCCAGCTGATCGGGGTTCATCGCAAGGCACATCGAACATCCGGCAAGCCGCCATTCAAACCCGGCCGCGATGAAGATATCGGCCAGCCCTTCGTCCTCGGCCTGCGCGCGGACCAGACCAGAACCCGGCACAACCATCGCCCGCAGGCCGTCCTTGATCTTCTTGCCCTTCAGGATCGCCGCCGCCGCGCGTAGATCCTCGATCCGGCCATTGGTGCAGGAGCCGATGAAAACTGTGTCAATTTCGATGGTTTTCAGCGGCGTGCCAGGCTCAAGGGCCATATAGGCGAGGCTGCGTTTGACCGCGCCAACCTTGCCGCCTTCAAAATCTTCCGCCGCTGGAACCACGCCACTGATCGGCAGCACATCTTCGGGGCTGGTGCCCCATGTCACCACCGGCGCGATGTCTTCGCCCCTGATTGTCACGACCTGATCCCAATGCGCATCTTGATCGGAATACAGAGTCTTCCACCACGCCAGCGCAGCCTCCCACAACGCGCCCTTGGGGGCGTGCGGACGGCCCATGACGTAATCATAGGTCGTCTCATCCGGCGCGATCAGCCCGGCGCGTGCGCCGCCTTCGATGGCCATGTTGCAGACCGTCATGCGGCCTTCCATGCTGAGGGCGCGGATCGCTTCGCCGCAATATTCGATCACATAGCCGGTACCACCCGCGGTGCCGGTCTTGCCGATCACCGTCAGGGTGATGTCCTTGGCCGTCACGCCGGGGCCGAGTTTGCCGGTAATTTCGACCTTCATGTTCTTGCCCTTGCGCTGGATCAGCGTCTGGGTGGCCAGAACATGCTCAACCTCGGACGTACCGATACCATGGGCCAGCGCACCAAAGGCGCCATGGGTCGCGGTGTGGCTGTCACCGCACACAACCGTCATGCCCGGCAGGGTCCAGCCCTGTTCGGGGCCGACGATATGGACGATGCCCTGACGAATATCGCTGACCGGGTAATAGTGAATGGCGAAATCGCGCGCGTTCTTGTCAAGTGCGGCGACCTGTATGCGGCTTTCTTCGCTCATCCCGCCAGACAACCGGTCTGCGGTGGTGGGCACGTTATGGTCGGGCACGGCGATGGTCTTTTCGGGTGCGCGAACCTTGCGGCCCGCCGTGCGCAGGCCCTCAAAAGCCTGCGGGCTGGTTACTTCGTGAACCAGATGGCGATCGATATAGAGAAGGCAGGTGCCATCATCGGCTTCGTGCGCCAGATGAGCATCCCAGATTTTGTCATAGAGCGTTTTGGGGGACATGTGTCCTCTCCGAGTTGACTGAAAATGATCGCGGGTGACAGGATCAGGGCCGCCTCAGCGGCGGGCAAGCACGGCCCGTGTCGCGCCAAAGAACCGTTCACGCAGGCGCGCGCGGTCGTCCATGTCGAATATCTTTTTCATCACGGGCAGGCATATACCGCAAGATTGCGCCCCGCAAGCGGCGCTTGAGTGGACCGTGGGCCCATGTCATGCTGGCACGCAGGGATCCCCTATGGACGAAGACAGGCAAAACCTGACCGAACAGACGCTGGCGCTGGCCGGCGAAATTACCGCCGGCCTGCAAAATCTGTTACTGCCGTCGCGGCTCACCCAGATCGCAGTTCTGATCGCGATATTGGCGGTCGCGTTCCTGCTCAACCGGTGGTTCGGGCCAAAACTGCACGAATGGATGCGAACGCTGGAAGGCTGGCCAAAGTGGCGCCTGCGCGTGCTGGTGGTGCTGCACCAGCGGCTGCCGCTGATTTTCTTTGCGATGCTTTCCTGGGCGTCTGCCGGGATATTTGCCCAGATCTACAATTTCCCCTCGCGCCGCTACATTCTGGTGCTGGTCGCCACCATCGCCACGGCGCTGCTGTTGGCCGGTTTCGCATCGCGCTTTATCCATAACCGGTTTCTGCGCCGGATCGTTCGATGGGGCTTGTGGATATATATTATCCTTTATTATCAAGGTATTGACAACGAAGTCGGCAATTTTCTGGATTCGCTGGCCATCGAATTCGGTGACTTCCGGCTATCCGCTCTGGCCATCCTGAAAGCGCTGATTGTCACCGGATTGTTGCTGGCGAGCGCGCGCCTGATCAGCAGCCAGACGGCACGTCATACCAACGGCCCTAGTCGTTGACCGTTTTGGCCCATTGTCTGGTAGTGATTGACGTGATTGCGGTTTTGTCGTTTGCAAAGAAGTTCCATGCTTCGCAACACCTGTCGACGATCTGCTCATAATTGTCGAAGACGGATATGGCGAGCTTGTTGGCACGCAGATAAGCCCACACATTTTCCATCGGGTTGAGTTCAGGGGAATAGGGCGGGAGTTTGAGCAGGGTGATGTTGTCGGGTACCTCCAGCTCTGCCGAACCGTGCCAGCCAGCGCCATCCAGAATGAGAAGGGCATGTGCGCCCGATGCGACGGTTTTAGCGATCTCGGCGAGATGCGCGCTCATGGCCTGTGTGTCGGCATGTGGCATGATCAGAGCGGCCGCTTCAGCCCGTTCCGGGCAGACGGCGCCGAAAATGTAGCTCCAGATATAGCGGGTGTCGCGCGGGGCACGGGGGCGTGTTCCACGCTCGGCCCAGATACGGGTGAGCGTGCCCTGCTGGCCAACCCGCGCTTCATCCTGAAACCATATCTCCAGGGGCTTGCTGCGGGCTGTTTCCGGCAAGGCTGCTTCTACCTCTGCGGCGAAGTTTTTTTAAAAGCCTCCTGTGCATCCGGGTCGGATTTCGGATGCTGCGGGCGCACCGACAGACGCCGAAAGCCCAGGCTTGCCAATTGTTTGCCAACAGTTCGCTCATGCATGGTGACGCCGAAGCGCTCTTCGATCTTGCGTTTCAGATCAATGCGCCGCCAGCGCACAACCCCATCGGTTTCGGGGTCGGGACCCGCCCGAACCATTTCCGCCAACTCCTCCTTCTGTGCCGCGCTCAGCAGACAGGGTGGATCCGGCGGGCGACGGTTGAACAGGCCCGACACGCCCTCCGCATTGTAACGGTGGGCCCAATCCCGCAGCGTCTGCCGATCCATGCCGCAGTTTTCTGCCGCCGTCTTGCGGTCAACCCCATCCAGAACCAGGGCAATCGCCAACATCCGTCGCGCCGCTTTCCCATCCCGGCACCGCGCCGCTTCCTGGCGAAGCTCGCCTGCGGACTTGTCTTTGCGCGTAATCCTTACTGCCATCAAAGCCTCCCTTGCCTTGATGCCACTGAATCAGATCACGCCGCTCGTGGGAATCCCCTTGAGTCAAATCTGGGGGCCGTTGGTATCAGATCGCCAATAACCCCGATATTTCGCCCTCGATGCAGGTTCTGGCGGTCAAGGTGGTGCAGGTGGTGCTCTACGGCGCCGCTTTCTTCATCGGGCTGAAGGCGGTTGGGTTCGATCTGACGGGTCTAGCGGTTCTGTCAGGGGCAATTGGTCTGGGGCTGGGCTTTGGCCTGCAAAAAGTGGTGTCTAATACCAACGGCCTAGTCGTTGACCGTTTTGGCCCATTGTCTGGTAGTGATTGACGTGATTGCGGTTTTGTCGTTTGCAAAGAAGTTCCATGCTTCGCAACACCTGTCGACGATCTGCTCATAATTGTCGAAGACGGATATGGCGAGCTTGTTGGCACGCAGATAAGCCCACACATTTTCCATCGGGTTGAGTTCAGGGGAATAGGGCGGGAGTTTGAGCAGGGTGATGTTGTCGGGTACCTCCAGCTCTGCCGAACCGTGCCAGCCAGCGCCATCCAGAATGAGAAGGGCATGTGCGCCCGATGCGACGGTTTTAGCGATCTCGGCGAGATGCGCGCTCATGGCCTGTGTGTCGGCATGTGGCATGATCAGAGCGGCCGCTTCAGCCCGTTCCGGGCAGACGGTGCCGAAAATGTAGCTCCAGATATAGCGGGTGTCGCGCGGGGCACGGGGGCGTGTTCCACGCTCGGCCCAGATACGGGTGAGCGTGCCCTGCTGGCCAACCCGCGCTTCATCCTGAAACCATATCTCCAGGGGCTTGCTGCGGGCTGTTTCCGGCAAGGCTGCTTCTACCTCTGCGGCGAAGTTTTTTTAAAAGCCTCCTGTGCATCCGGGTCGGATTTCGGATGCTGCGGGCGCGCCGACAGACGCCGAAAGCCCAGGCTTGCCAATTGTTTGCCAACAGTTCGCTCATGCATGGTGACGCCGAAGCGCTCTTCGATCTTGCGTTTCAGATCAATGCGCCGCCAGCGCACAACCCCATCGGTTTCGGGGTCGGGACCCGCCCGAACCATTTCCGCCAACTCCTCCTTCTGTGCCGCGCTCAGCAGACAGGGTGGATCCGGCGGGCGACGGTTGAACAGGCCCGACACGCCCTCCGCATTGTAACGGTGGGCCCAATCCCGCAGCGTCTGCCGATCCATGCCGCAGTTTTCTGCCGCCGTCTTGCGGTCAACCCCATCCAGAACCAGGGCAATCGCCAACATCCGTCGCGCCGCTTTCCCATCCCGGCACCGCGCCGCTTCCTGGCGAAGCTCGCCTGCGGACTTGTCTTTGCGCGTAATCCTTACTGCCATCAAAGCCTCCCTTGCCTTGATGCCACTGAATCAGATCACGCCGCTCGTGGGAATCCCCTTGAGTCAAATCTGGGGGCCGTTGGTATCAGATCGCCAATAACCCCGATATTTCGCCCTCGATGCAGGTTCTGGCGGTCAAGGTGGTGCAGGTGGTGCTCTACGGCGCCGCTTTCTTCATCGGGCTGAAGGCGGTTGGGTTCGATCTGACGGGTCTAGCGGTTCTGTCAGGGGCAATTGGTCTGGGGCTGGGCTTTGGCCTGCAAAAAGTGGTGTCTAATACCAACGGCCCTAGTCGTTGACCGTTTTGGCCCATTGTCTGGTAGTGATTGACGTGATTGCGGTTTTGTCGTTTGCAAAGAAGTTCCATGCTTCGCAACACCTGTCGACGATCTGCTCATAATTGTCGAAGACGGATATGGCGAGCTTGTTGGCACGCAGATAAGCCCACACATTTTCCATCGGGTTGAGTTCAGGGGAATAGGGCGGGAGTTTGAGCAGGGTGATGTTGTCGGGTACCTCCAGCTCTGCCGAACCGTGCCAGCCAGCGCCATCCAGAATGAGCAGGGCATGTGCGCCCGATGCGACGGTTTTAGCGATCTCGGCGAGATGCGCGCTCATGGCCTGTGTGTCGGCATGTGGCATGATCAGAGCGGCCGCTTCAGCCCGTTCCGGGCAGACGGCACCGAAAATGTAGCTCCAGATATAGCGGGTGTCGCGCGGGGCACGGGGGCGTGTTCCACGCTCGGCCCAGATACGGGTGAGCGTGCCCTGCTGGCCAACCCGCGCTTCATCCTGAAACCATATCTCCAGGGGCTTGCTGCGGGCTGTTTCCGGCAATGCTGCTTCTACCTCTGCGGCGAAGTTTTTTTAAAAGCCTCCTGTGCATCCGGGTCGGATTTCGGATGCTGCGGGCGCGCCGACAGACGCCGAAAGCCCAGGCTTGCCAATTGTTTGCCAACAGTTCGCTCATGCATGGTGACGCCGAAGCGCTCTTCGATCTTGCGTTTCAGATCAATGCGCCGCCAGCGCACAACCCCATCGGTTTCGGGGTCGGGACCCGCCCGAACCATTTCCGCCAACTCCTCCTTCTGTGCCGCGCTCAGCAGACAGGGTGGATCCGGCGGGCGACGGTTGAACAGGCCCGACACGCCCTCCGCATTGTAACGGTGGGCCCAATCCCGCAGCGTCTGCCGATCCATGCCGCAGTTTTCTGCCGCCGTCTTGCGGTCAACCCCATCCAGAACCAGGGCAATCGCCAACATCCGTCGCGCCGCTTTCCCATCCCGGCACCGCGCCGCTTCCTGGCGAAGCTCGCCTGCGGACTTGTCTTTGCGCGTAATCCTTACTGCCATCAAAGCCTCCCTTGCCTTGATGCCACTGAATCAGATCACGCCGCTCGTGGGAATCCCCTTGAGTCAAATCTGGGGGCCGTTGGTATTACCTGGTTTCCGGGGTGATCATCCTGCTGGACAAGTCGATCAAGCCCGGGGATGTCATTTCGCTGGGCGAAACCTTTGGCTGGATCAGCGCCTTGGGCGCACGTTATGTCAGCGTGGTCACCCGCGACGGGCGCGAATATCTGATCCCGAATGAGGACCTGATCACCGGCCAGGTGGTCAACTGGTCGCATTCCAATGATTTCGTGCGCCTCGACATCAAATTCGGCACCTCTTACCACGACGATCCCCATGATGTTCGCGCCATTGCCATCGGGGCGGCCGCATCGGTGGACCGGGTTCTGGCAGCCCGCGCGCCGGTCTGCCATATCGTTGGCTTCGGCGACAGTTCGGTCGATTACGTCCTGCGATTCTGGATCACCGATCCGACCGGCGGGCTGACTAACATTCGTGGCAATGTCTATCTGGCGCTTTGGGACGCGTTTAGCAGTGCCGGCGTCTCAATACCCTTCCCGCAGCGTGAAGTGCGTATCCTCGGGCAGGATGCGTCGGATGTTGCGCAAGTGGGTGGTGAGTAATTCAAATTACCGTGCTGTTGTTGAGGAATCGCCCAGCAGGGCTTATGTATAACCTATGCTTGGTGCCGGGGTGACTTGCGGCGCGCAAATTAGGAGGACAATGTCCTGTCTCAAACTCAGGATGCGGCACCAAAACGTGCCGCCCCGAAAGCCAAAATGAGCAGGCTTTCACGACAAGCGCCAGAGCTGCGGCTGCTGGACCTCATTCAAACATCGCTGAACGACGACAAGGCCCGCGACGTGGTCACAATTGACCTTCGCGGCAAGTCGGAGATGGCCGATCATATGATCATCGCGTCGGGGCAATCGACCCGGCAGGTTGCGGCAATTTCGCAAAAGCTGAATGAGCGGCTGAAGCGCGAGGCAGGCATTTCGTCCAAAGTTGAGGGCATGGATCAGGGCGACTGGGTGCTGATCGACGCGGGCGATGCGATTGTGCACATCTTCCGGCCCGAAGTGCGCGAGTTTTACCAACTAGAGAAGATGTGGATGAGCCCTGCTGAGGCCGCTGCGCGGGCTTGACGCGGCTGGGTATCTACGCGGTTGGACGGCTTCGGGCGGGGCCGGAGCGCGAGTTTATTGACGACTACCTTGAACGGGCGGAAAAGACTGGGCGTAGCGTCGGGTTTGGTCCGGTGCGTGTTTTAGAAGTCGAGGACAAACGCAGACCTGGTCAGGCGGGCGAGGCTGAGTTGCTGCGCGGCGCCATTGCCGACCGGGCGGTTCGCATTGTGCTGGACGAGCGCGGCAAACAGCTCGGCTCACCCGAATTTGCCCAAATGATCGCCGGCTTTCGCGATGACGGTGCGGGCGAAATTGCCTTTGTTATCGGCGGTGCCGACGGAGTTAATCCGGCGCTCAGGGACGCGGCGGATATGGTCCTTTCGCTCAGCACTATGGTCTGGCCGCATATGCTGGCCCGGGTGATGCTGGCCGAACAGATTTATCGAGCCATGACGATCCTGACCGGAGGGCCGTATCATCGCAATTGAGGCGGCGCTCTTTGAACCCTTACGGGTTCTCATCGCTCGCGGACGTCAGCGATGAAGCCCGACAGGGCTGAAGAGCGGTTCCGTTTTCCGAAATTGCAGATTAGACAGCAGCGAGGCGTTGAGACAGGCAGGTCATGGCCAGAAATCCCGTCGTTTTGTGCATCCTTGATGGCTGGGGATTGCGCGAGGATAGAGAGGCCAACGCTCCGGCGCTGGCCGAAACGCCGAATTTCGACCGCATCATGGCCACCTGCCCCAGCGCGACGCTGATCACCCACGGGACCGATGTTGGCCTGCCTGCCGGGCAGATGGGCAATTCAGAGGTCGGGCACACCAATATCGGCGCGGGCCGCATCGTGGCGATGGACCTCGGCCAGATTGATCTGGCGATCGAAGACCGCTCCTTTTTACCCAACATGGCGATCACCGCTTTTGTGGAAGGCGTCAAAGCATCGGGTGGCACTGCGCATCTGATGGGCGTGGTCTCAGACGGCGGCGTGCATGGGCATATCGATCATATGATTGCCGCCGTCGGTCTGGTGACATCGCATGGCGTGCGCGCGGCGATCCATATTGTCACCGACGGGCGTGATGTGGCGCCGAAATCTGCGCGTGGCTTTGTCGATGATCTGGGCAACCGCCTGCCTGAGCGCGCCTTTGTGGCAACGCTGACTGGCCGTTATTGGGCGATGGATCGCGACAATCGCTGGGACCGGGTCGAACGCGCCTATCGCGCCATTGTCGGCGGCCAATCCGATTATTCCGCCGCGGATGCGGTTGAGGCCGTTGATGCGGCCTATCTGCGCGATGAGACGGACGAGTTCATTCAGCCGACGATCATCGGTGATTACGGGGGTGCGCGCGATGGCGACGGATTTTTCTGCCTGAATTTCCGCGCCGACCGGGCGCGCCAGATCCTGCTGGCGGTGGGCGAGGATGATTTTGACGGATTTGAGAACCGCAACCGCCCGCATTGGTCGGCGATCCTGGGCATGGTCGATTATTCAAAGACCCACGACACGTTCATGGCTGCAGCCTATCCCAAAAAACCGGTGGCCAACACCTTGGGCGCATGGGTTGCACAGCATGGGCGAACGCAGTTCCGGCTGGCCGAAACCGAAAAATATCCCCATGTCACGTTTTTCCTCAATGGCGGCAAAGAGGCCCCGGAAAAGGGCGAAGTCAGATACATGGCCCCGAGCCCGAAAGTGGCGACCTACGACCTGCAGCCGGAAATGTCCGCAGCCGAGATCAGTGACCAGTTGGTGGCGGCGATCGGCGGCGGTTACGACCTGATCGTCGTCAATTATGCCAATCCGGACATGGTCGGCCATACCGGCGATCTGGGCGCCGCGATTGCTGCGTGCGAGGTGGTTGACCGGGGCCTTGGCCGCGTCTTGGCAGCACTTGAGGGTGCGGGTGGGGCGATGATCGTGACCGCCGATCACGGCAATTGCGAAACCATGGTCGATCCGGCCACCGGTGGCCCGCATACCGCGCACACCACCAACCTGGTGCCGGTTATTCTGGTCGGCGGCGACAAAGGCGCGGGTTTGCGCGATGGCCGCCTGGCCGATCTGGCACCGACCCTGCTGGCGCTGATGGACCTGCCGCAGCCGCCAGAGATGACCGGGCAAAGCCTGCTGGCATGAAACGAGTGACGCCATTTCCGGTTCGCGCGTTGCTGCCCATTGCCGCATTCCTTGCCTGGGCAACTATCGCCAGCGCGCAGAGCGATCCGACCGAGCTGGCGCGCATCGCTGCCGACCGGTTGGACGCAGCGCAGGCAAGTTTTGCCGCCGCTGACAGCGCGCGCGACCGGGTCGATGCGCTGGGCCGCACCATCCGCGCTTATGAAGACGGGCTGAACGCGCTGCGCGAAGGGCTGCGACAGGCGGCCTTGCGCGAGGCGGCGATTCTGGCCGAATTTGACGCCCAAAGTCAGGAAGCCTCGCGCCTGCTCGGGGTTTTGATGAGCATTCAGGGCGCCCAGGGCCCGCTTGGGCTGATCCATCCCGCCGGGTCGCTGGCGGCTGCACGCTCGGGCATGATCGTTGCCGATATAACGCCTGCGATTCAGGCACGCGCCGATCAATTGCGCGCCAAAATGCAGGAACTTGCGCTGGCCCGCAGCCTGCAGGAAAGCGCGGCAGAGCAAATGCACCGCGGATTGCAGGGCGTCCAGGAGGCGCGCGCAGCCCTAAGTCAGGCCGTATCCAACCGAACCGATTTGCCGAAACGGTTCGATACCGACGAGGCGGCGATGGCGCTCTTGCAATCCAGCGCCGAGACCCTGCAGGATTTCGCCACCGGGCTGATCGAGATGGATCTGGGCGGCGTCATCGACGACCCGATCCGCGACTTTGCCGCCGCCAAGGGCACATTGGCGTTGCCGGTCAACGGACAGGTATTGCGCGGTTTCCAGGAAGCCGATGCCGCCGGTATCAAACGCCCCGGGCTGGTGGTGGCAACCCGCCCGCTGTCGCTGGTATCCACGCCCTGGCCGGCCACGATCCGGTTTTCCGGCCACTGCTTGATTACGGCAATGTGATCGTGCTGGAACCCGAACCTGACACGCTATTGATCCTGGCGGGCATGAAAGAGCTTTATGGTGAGGTCGGTCAGGTTCTGCGCCCCGCAACGCCGGTTGGGATGATGGGCGGACGCGCGGCCGATGGTGATGAGATTATTTTGGCAACCCAGAGCGGAACCGGTTCCGCGCGGACAGAAACGCTCTATATAGAGCTCAGACAGGCACCGAGCCGATCGACCCCACCGATTGGTTTGTCGAGACAAAGGATAAGACGCAATGAGGAAATTCGTTCTGGCCGCGATCGGCGGCACCATAGCAGGAGCCGTGCTGACCGTTCAGATCGCTGGTCCGCTGGTGGCGCAGGAAAACGCAAGATCGGCCAGCGTCTATGAACAACTCGACCTGTTTGGCGACATTTTCGAGCGCATCCGCTCGCAATATGTCGAAGACGTCGATGAAGCCGACCTGATAGAGGCGGCGATCAACGGCATGTTGATGTCGCTGGATCCGCATTCCAGTTATCTGTCGCCTGATGATGCCGCCGAGATGCGCGAGCAAACCCGTGGTGAATTTGGCGGGCTGGGCATCGAAGTCACGCAGGAAGACGGCTGGGTCAAGGTGATCACCCCGATGGATGGCACGCCGGCATTCGAGGCCGGTGTTGAGGCCGGGGATTTCATCACCCAGGTAAATGGCGAGAGCCTGTTGGGCCTGACACTGACCGAGGCGGTCGAGCTGATGAAAGGCCCGGTCGGATCGGAGATTATTATTACCATCGTGCGCGAAAGCCTGGACGAACCGCTGGATATTTCGATCATCCGCGACACGATCAAGCTGACCGCGGTGCGCACGCGGGTCGAGGGAAGCTCAATCGTCATGCGGGTATCGACATTCAACGATCAGACCTATCCCAACCTTGTTGACGGGCTGCGGGAAAGCGTGGCCGAGCTTGGCGGGATTGAGAATGTCGAAGGCTTCGTGCTGGATCTGCGCAACAATCCCGGCGGGTTGTTGACCCAGGCCGTTGCGGTGTCGGATGCCTTTCTTAACGCCGGCGAAATTGTCTCGACACGGGGCCGCGATCCGCAGGACGGCGACCGCTACAATGCCAAGCAGGGCGATCTGGCCGAGGGCAAGCTAGTGGTGGTGCTGATCAACGGCGGGTCGGCCAGCGCGTCAGAGATTGTCGCCGGTGCCCTGCAGGATCATCGCCGCGCCATCGTCGTGGGCACCCGCAGTTTCGGCAAAGG
Source organism: Paracoccaceae bacterium (assembly GCA_965216135.1). Classification (GTDB taxonomy): domain Bacteria; phylum Pseudomonadota; class Alphaproteobacteria; order Rhodobacterales; family Rhodobacteraceae; genus CBDCFL01. The sequence goes on along the minus strand of CBDCFL010000024.1, from coordinate 341,122 downwards.
ATCGGTGCAGACGGTGATGCCGCTCAGGCAGGACGGCGCGATGCGTCTGACCACGGCGCGCTATTACACGCCGTCGGGGCGTTCGATCCAGGCGCTGGGCGTGTCGCCCGACATCGTGGTTGAACAGCCACCCCGCAAACCTGATGCCGCAACGGAAGAAGACGAAGACACGCGCCAGCGCCGGACCGAGGCCGATCTGCGCGGATCGCTGGGCAATGACAGCCTGACCGAGGACGAGCGCCGCCAGATCGAAGCGGAACGCACCGCCGCGGATGAGGCGGCGAAACTGCGGGAACGCGATTTTCAGCTGGCTTACGCGATTGATATTCTGAAAGGGCTGAGCGCGATCAGGCCGCAGAACTGATGACGCCAGAAGAGATCGCGGCGCTGCCCTATCGGGCCTGCGTCGGGGTGATGCTGGTCAATGGCGCGGGCCAGGTATTCGTTGGCCAGCGGCTCGATAACCCCGGGCCCGCCTGGCAGATGCCGCAGGGGGGTATCGACAAAGGCGAGGATGCACGCGACGCCGCCTTGCGCGAGTTGGCCGAAGAGACCGGCATCAGCGACGATCTGGTACGCGTAGAGGCGCAGACGGACGACTGGGTTTTCTACGACCTGCCACATGAACTAGTGCCAAAGCTGTGGAAGGGCCGGTATCGCGGCCAGAAACAGCTGTGGTTCCTGATGCGGTTCCTCGGCACCGACGATCAGGTCAATATCACGACCGAACAGCCGGAATTTTCAACCTGGCGCTGGCTGCCACCCGGCGATCTGATGAGCAATATCGTGCCGTTCAAGCGAGAGGTTTATGGTCGCGTGTTGGGTGAGTTTGGAGCGCTGATTTCGGATTGAGAAGCGCGGGATGGCGCTGGCAGAATTTTCACGAAAATTCTTTGCGCCGGAATATTTTTCGTGAAAAATTTTCCTTCTCTCATGCAAACCACTTGGTTTTTCCAAGTCTCCCCAAAGGCATTTTGCAATAGTGACGGCCTGAATGTCACTGCGTCACTGGCTCGAGCATCAACGGCGCAAGGGCCGATAGCCTGCTGTCAGGATCGCTCAGCCCCAGCATTGCCGCTTGCAGTGCATCGGCGCGCGGCACGCCCAGAACCGGGGCGGCGAATTTGTTGAACTTGGCCAGTATTTCGTCATGGCTCATCGGGTTTTCGGACCCGCCCAGCGCGTGGATGTCGCCGGACCTCAGCACCTGACCATCGCGCAATGTCACGATTGCATCCGCGGTCCGGAAATCGGGAAAGCGGGAATTGTGAGCCTCGGTCTCACCGACCTCGATGCGCGCGACCATGGCGGCGGTCATCGGGTCGCTGAGTGCGTACCCGGAGATCTGATCCAGACCAATGTGGCCATGGATCAGCCATGCCGCGAGCGCGAATTGCAGGGAATATTGTGCTTGCGACGTGGTGGTGGGCATGTCCGCAAACAGGCAGGCGCCCTCATGGAATGTGTTGATGTGAATGTGGTTAATCTGTCCGGCGGTCAGGCCATGTTCGGCGACAACGGCCCGCACCGCGTCAATGGGCGCATGGGCCCAGCGGCAGATCGGATAGGGTTTGATATATTGCTGCGTGACCAGCCATGTGCTGCCCAGATCGGCCCAGTGTTTTGCCGTCTCAGCCGCCTCAACGGTGATCGCGGGAGCGCCGGCGAAGCCTTTTTCAGCCAGCACCACCGACGACACGCCAACCAATGCGCCCATCCCCGAGCCGTCGTGCAGCATGGTGGGATTGGCGATCTCGCGCATCATCTGGCTGCGCGGGCCGTGATATTCGGCAATGCCCAGCGCCTGACGCAGATGATCACGCGACAGTTCGCGCATGCGCGCCCCCATCGCAACAACGCCGAGCGCGTTCCACGCACCGGAGGTGTGGTAATCGGCAACCGTGGCGTGCAGCGCCAGGGCGGCGCGACAGGCGATCTCATAGGCCACCACCACATGGGCGAGCGCTTGCGGGCCGCTCATGTCGTCGCGCGTCTGCATCAGGGCGGCCAGCGCGGGCAGAACCGCGACCCCGACATGGCCCTTGGCGGCGTTGAACCCGTCGTGGCCGTCAAGATTGTCTGTCTGGGTCGCGCCGGCATAGGCAGCACCGGCCAGCCCGGTGATACGCCCGTCGAACATCATCCGCGCCTGATACGCGGGATCGGCGGTGGATCCGCGCCTGATACGCGGGATCGGCGGTGGAATACAGCCGCACAGCGCCAGCGCGGTTTCGCGGGCAATGCGGCCGGCCTGCATGGGTGTCGAGGCCGCGGCGATCCCGGCAGTGTCGAGCATCAACAATGCCGCATTTTGCAGCGCATCGGCGGGAATGTCGGCGGGCCCGGTTTCAAGTATGAAATCGGCGATGCTGGCGAACTGGCCGGTCACGTCCGCCGTCCTTCGACAATTGCGGCCATCGCGGATAGCAGCCGCGCAACCTCGCCCATGCTATTGTAATAACAAAGCGAAATGCGGATGCAGTCGGGGCGGTCCAGCGGTTTCAGGATGTTGCCAGAATAATGATCGTCTTTGCGGATATGCACGCGGATGGCGTGGTCGCGCAGGGCCGCCACCAGGTCGACGGATGCCATATCATCGAGCCAGCAGGGCACCAGCCCTTCGCGCGCCGGATTATCCGCGCCACCGATAATGGTGAGACCGGGCAGTTCCGCCAGGCCTTTAAGATTGCCGGTACCGTGCAGCATGGCGTCGGTCAGTGCCTGTTCATGGGCTCCGATTACGGCGCCCGCGGCCTCGATCCGGGCGCGCAGGTCGACCGCACCGCTGACTTCGCTGCCCAGCCATTCTATGTAGCTCACAACATCGGACAGGGTTGCATAGGCACCGGTGTCGCGGGTTCCCAACTCCCATTGCTGCGGCGGCCCGCCTGCCAGGTTCTCATGCGGCAGCGCGGCCAGCCGGTCGGAAATCCACGCCACGCCGTATCCATGGCGCGCAAACATTTTGTAGGGTGAGATCGCATAGCCGTCGATGTCATATGCGCCGATGTCGATGGCACCATGGGCGGCATGCTGGATGCCATCGACGATGATCAGGCAGTCAGGTGCCTGGGCACGAATGGCGGCGGCAATCGCGGCCACATTGACGCCCATGCCTGTCACCGGCGAGGTATGGATGATCGTGGCAACGCGCACCTCGGGCGAGATATGGGCGGCGTAATCGGCGGCAGCTACCGTGCCGGTGGCGCTGTTGTGGGGCACCAGCACATGGGTCAGCCCTGCGCGGGCGGCCCAATGCGCCGCGGCGCTGCGGCTGGCGGGATGTTCCAGCGTCGAGCCAAGGACGTGACCGCCCCCGGCGACGGCCATGCAGGCAGTTCGGATCATCCGGAACAGCAGCTCGGTGCCGCTTTCGCCGAGAATGATCTGGCCATGCGCCGCGTTCAGCAGAACGCGCATATCGGCGCGCGCACGCGCGATGATGCGCATCAATTCGTGCGAGGCGGGATTGTCGCGGCCCTGATTGTCGGGAATGGCGGCGAAACGGGCCGTGGTTTGCATAACCGATTTCAGCGTCAGCGCGCCGCCGGCATTTTCAAAGAACACCCGCTCTCCAGTGAACGGGCAGACCTCGACATGGGCGAACCGGGCACGGATTTCGGCCATCACGGGTTCGGCAAATGTCATGATACCGTCATTCCCCGGCGGGCCGTCGCCGCTCACGCGATGCCCAAGCGAAAAGCCTGTCAGGGCTGATGGGCGGCCGGTTCAGAACCCAAAGCGCCCTAACTCGCGAAAGTCGATCAGCTCAAGCAACGAGACCATGACTTCGGTTTCAGCGCCCGAGGCCTGAACCATGATCCGCCCGTCGATCATTCCGGTCAGATCGCCGTTCTGGTCCAGAAATTTTTCGCGGCCGACGCGGACCAGTTTGCCTTGCGAGCTGAGTATCGCCGAATTGGCGAACATGTTCGACATCGCCGCGACCATGGGATTGTCGGTCATGATGGCGATTGAAAACCGATTGCCGTCGTCGGAATATGCCGCCTTTACACCGGTTCCCCCGCCCATGAACATACCAATTTGTTGGGCATCCTCGATCTCGCGCGTCCAGCCTTCGGGTGCCTCGGGAAGAAACTCAAGCAAGGCGGCCGATTTCAGCTCGTTCAACAATTGCTGGGCAAAGGCGATCTCTTCCAGCGCATATTGCACATCGCCTTCCTCATAGGCCTCGATCGCGCCTAGCAATGTGTCGCTGATCTCATCGGCGACGGCGAATGTGGTGGACAGGGCGGTGGCCAGAATGGCCGCTACAAGTGGCTTCATAATGGTGCTCCTCGCTATATACAGCGGTTTTAGGCTAGGGCTTGTTGACGTTTAGGGATTCCCAAATCGGCTGATGACTGATTCAAGGTTGCAAACAGAGGAGAGCAGCCTTGATCCGCACAGTTCTGACCGACGCCCAATGGGCTGTCATCGCACCGCACTGCCTTGGCCGGGAATGCGACCCCGGTCGCACCGGCCCTGACCCGCGCCGGTTTGTCGAGGCAGTTCTCTGGATCTCGCGGACCGGATGCCCCTGGCGCGACCTGCCGGAAGAGTTCGGGCGCTGGAACAGCGTGTTCAAGCGCTTCCGAAGGTGGGTGAGGGCCGACGCTTTCTATCGTATGTTCAGGGTATTAGCCGAAGATGCAGACTTCGAATACACGATGATCGACGGTAGTATCGTCAAAGTCCACCGACACGGTCAGGGCGCAAAAGGGGGACTCAAAGCCAAGCCATCGGACGCTCTCGCGGCGGGATAACGACAAAGATCATAGCTCTGACGGACGCGCTCGGCAATCTGATCGACTTCCGCCTTCTGCCCGGTCAGGCGCATGACCTGCGGGGTACCGCCGCACTGATCGAGGGCCTCACCTGCGACCAGTTTCTCGCCGACCGTGCCTTCGACGCGAACTGGCTGCGCGAAGCGCTGACCAGTGCCGGGATCGAGCCGGTAATCCCTCCAAAATCAAACCGCCGCTTCCCGGCGGAGTTCGACCGCCACACCTACAAATGGCGTCACCTGGTCGAAAACTTCTTCGGAAAGCTGAAGGAATACAGAGGGATCGCAATGCGTTCCTGCAAAACAGATGACAGCTTCAAAGCATTCATCTCGCTTGCTGCAATCGTCATTCAAACACGATGAACGTCAACACCCCCTAGTCCGACTGAGCGTGTGGCGCAATTGCGAACTATCGGCCAAATCGGTCCGCCCAGCTGGGCAAAATCGCCGATTTCGCGGCATGAACGCCACGGGCGATGGCGCGGGCCAGGCAGGTGGTGGCGGTGTGGCCCAATTGAAGCGGATCGGCCGCACCGTTGTAGCCGCCGGTCGCCACGGCAAAGACAAGATCGCCGTCCATCGGCGTATGGCTGGGCACCAGCGCGCGTGCCATGCCGTCATGGGCCGCGGTGGCCATGCGCAGCGCTTGGCCCTGGGTCAGCGCCGCGTCGGTGGCAACGATGGCGATGGTGGTGTTTTCGCGGGGGCCGGACATTTTGGTGACAGGCAAGGCGGTCGCATCATGGCTTGGCGCAGGACCAAGGCCGCCAAATTCCCCGTCAAGTTCCCACGGCGCGGCCCAGAAATGCGGACCATCGCCCACCGTTGCGGACCCCAGCGCGTTGACCACAACCAACGCCCCAACCGTGTGACCTGACGGCAGGGTCGCCGAGGCCGAGCCCAGCCCGCCCATCAGGCGTGCGGTTGTCGCGCCATATCCGGCACCCACCGATCCAAGCTCAAATTCCGGCGACGCATCGTCGAGCGCCAACCTGCCCAGCTCCGAATAGGGGTTTTCGGACCAACCTTTGTCACCACCGTTCAGCAGGTCAAATATGATTGCTGCTGGAACAATCGGCACTTTCTGGCCGCCCACATCGTATCCACGACCAGCCGCGCGCAATGTGTCCGCCACGCCCGAGGCTGCGGACAATCCCAGCGCCGATCCGCCCGACAGCACCAGCGCATCCACTTCCTGCACCGATTTGTCGGGGTCCAGCAGCTCTGTCTCGCGCGTCCCCGGCGCACCGCCCATGACGTGAACGGCGGCGGTAAAGGGCTGATCGGCAGTCAGCACGGTGGTGCCTGACCGCAGTGCCGCGTCGTCTGCATTGCCAACCACCAGCCCGGCAACATCAGTGATCAGATTGCGCGGACCGGGGCGGATCATATCGCCACCTTGGTTGCGGCGGTTCTTGGATCACCGGTATTGGGCGTGCCCGCCGGTTCGATCAGCATCAGATGGGTTTCAACCTCGGCGCGCGGGCGATGTTCAATGCCCCTGGGCACAACGAAAATCTCGCCCGCTTTCAGGGTGACGGCATTGTCGGGCAAATCGATGATCAATTCACCCGAAAGCACCATGAAGAAATCATCCGTGTCGGGGTGCGAATGCCAGACGAATTCACCTTCAACCTTGACCACCATGATGTCATGACCATTAAAGTCGGCGACGATGCGTGGCGACCAGTGCTCGTCAAACTGCGCCAGCTTGTCGGCCAGGTTGACCGCGCTCATATGCACCGCCCCCCGTCCACTTCCATCACCACGCCGGTGATCATGCTGGCCTCGTCCGAGCACAGGTAAAGCGCGGCATTGCCCATGTCTTCGGGCGTCGAGAACCGGCCCAGCGGGATGGTTGCCAGAAACTTCGCCCGCATCTCGGGCGTGTCCTCGCCCATAAAGCTCGCCAGCAACGGCGTTTCGCCCGCCACCGGGGCCAGCGCGTTCACCCGCACCCCAAAGGGCGCCAGTTCAACGGCCATGGTCTTGGTCGCGGTGATCATCCAGCCCTTGGAGGCATTATACCAGCTGAGGTTTGGCCGCGGCGACAGACCGGCGGTCGAGGCGATATTCAGGATCGCGCCCTTGCCCGCCGCCTTCATCGACGGCACCAACGCGCGGGCGGTCAGATAAACGCTCTTGGCGTTGACCGCCAGGACACGGTCAAACTCGTCTTCTTCCACCTCTTCCATTGGCTGTGGCTGATGAGTGATACCGGCGTTGTTGACCAGAATATCCAGCGCGCCGAACTGCTCCAGCGCCGCATGCGCCATGGTGGCGACCGATCCGGCGCTGGCAACGTCAACCTCGATGGCAACCCCGTGGACTTCCTCGGCCACGCCCATGGCCGCATCCATGTTGATGTCGGCCACCATGACCCGCGCGCCTTCGCCGGCAAAGGCCCGCGCGATGCCCGCGCCAAACCCGGACCCGCCGCCGGTGACGATGGCTGATTTGGCCGATAAACGCATTCGGTCCCCTTTACTGCTGGCCAAGGATGCGATGCGCGGTGCCGGTGCGCAAGCATTCGCCCGGTCAGGGTTCGGGAAGAGCCGGGACGGCGGCGGACCGCAGGCTGCCGCTGCCAACCTCATAAATGAGGCGCTTTATCCCAGCCAAATCCGCAAAAGTTCTGAACTGCGCGCAACCTCACCAAAGCGGCAGACCGTCGCACCAAGGGTGCGCCGACCAATAGCGGCATGCCTCCGGCATGACGGGGCGGTCCGCCGCTGGCCCGGCGGCGCTACGCGCCTTGTTCCGGGCCCGGTCTAAGTTAACTGGGCGCAGTTCCGGGTCGTACGGTTTTCAGGAGCGCGGTATTAACGATGCTGATCCAGCATAATCGTGTTGCCGTCGGGGTCATTGAGGATCAGATTTGCCGGGCCCTCGCTGGCTTCATCGGCCTCAGTCTCAAAGGCCACACCCGCTGCCTTCAGCGATTTCTGGATGTCGCGCACGTCCTTAAAGGGGTTCACCTCGGCCGCATTCTGGTCCCACCCGGGATTGAAGGTCATTATATTGTCCTCAAACATTCCCTGAAACAGGCCAATATTCGTGGACCCGTTCTGCATGATCAGATAGCCGTGCTCGGCCTCGCCCGCGAAGGACGAAAACCCCAGCTTTTCATAAAATTCCCGGCTCTTGGCCAGATCTTTCACTGCCAGCGATACTGAAAAACACCCCAATTCCATGAACTCACCCATTCTCAACGGCTTTGATCTTCCTTTTATACCCAGCTTTTGCGACACTCGATCATGAAATTTCGCAAACGGGCGATGTAAACAGGTGTTACATTGCCCATATGTAACGCAATCACTCAAAACACTGGGGAGCAACCATGGCCGATTTCGATGCCCAAATCCGCGATAGCCAGCAGCAGGTCAGCGCCACGCAGGCGAAAATTTCCGAGCTTTCCAGCCGGATCGAGACCGCGCGGTCCAAGATGGCCGAAGGCACAGATATTTCCATCGACATTGAAAACGCGACGCTGGACGACGTGCACGCCCATACCGATCTGATGAACGCCAATATCGCCGAGCTGATCATGGGGCTTGACGATGTCACCGCCGGGTTTTCCAAAGATTTCGACCAAATGCGCAACAAGACCGGCTGGGAAAGCTTTATCGGCATTTTCAGCAAGGGGCGGTCGGATTCTCTGCGCCAGGAACGGATGCGCACCGCCTCGATTGACGACAAGCTGCAGGATCTGATCAGCAAGTCGGACGTGATCGTCACCCTGCTGCAAAGCCAGCTGGACATGCTGACCGGTGAAAAGGACAAGGTCGAAACCAACCTGACCGGCACGCTGGACGAGCGTGAAGCCACTGTTGCCGCGCTGGAAGGGTTACGCGCCGAAATTCTGGCGATGGACCCGCGCATCATTGAGCTGGAGAACAAAATCAGCGTCGAACAAGACGCCGCCGCCCGCACCCGGCTGGAAACCGAATTGGCGGCCATGAACACCGAGTATAACGAAAAGGTCCAGGCCGAGCAGGTGGCGCTGGCCAAGTCCCAGACACTGGAACGCTACATCGAAAAGGGCAAGACCTGGGTCGATTCGCTTCAGAACCAGGCCGCCACGCAGATGGTGCTGATCAACAAGCTGCAGACCGATACCAAGCAGCGGGTTGTGCTGTATGACGCGCTGTCCAAATCGCTGAAAACCGCGCAGCAGCAGGACGTGGCGCACCGGATCAACGAGATCGGGGTGGAAACCGACAAAGAGGCGCAGGTGGCGATGGCCGGTATTGGTGCGGCCACCAACACCAAGATGGCCGACATGCTGGAAGCCCACGGCGACCACATGGTGTTCGCGCGCAAGGTGCTGGAAGAAAAGGCCAAGGCCGATGAACGGTTTGCCCGGCGGTTCGCCAAGATCGTCGAGCAGCATGATAAGAATTTGTATGGGGCATAGACCCATCCGCCGGTGCATTGATTATCCCTAATTTAGCTAATATACCTAAATTAGGGAAAAGGAGACCCCGATGCGCGAATACACCGCAACAGACCTGGCCAATAACACTGGCGACGTGCTGTCGGCAGCGGCGCAAGAGACCATCGAGATCACGCGGCACGGCAAGCCTCGATTTGTCATCATGAGCCACGAGCGGTTTGAACGGCTGGTTTCGCGCGGTGATCCTCGCCGGGCCATTCGCAACGAAGATATGACCGACACAGAAGCCGAAGCTCTTATCGCCGCGCTTGAAGACCGCGCAGACGATGAGTGATTGGCCGACAGAAGGCGACATCTGGTCTTACCCTTATCTTTGGGCGCGGCAGGCGAGCAAGGGAGAGACGGAAGGCCGTAAAGTCAGACCATCTGCCGTGGCCATCATAGTTGAAGTTCGGGACGGCAAACACGAAATTGTTTTTCTGGCCGTTACTTCGCAGGCGCCCGAGCCGGCGCGGTTTAGCGTTGAAATTCCAGATACCGAAAAACGTCGCGCCGGCCAGGACGGCGACAAAGAGCTTTGGATCATCCTTGACGAGCACAATCTCGATATTCTGGAACAAAGTTATTACCTGGAGCCAAAGCGAAGGTTAGGCGCGTTTTCATCAAAATTCCGTTCACAGATTCAGCGCGCCTTTGCTGAGGCATTGCGGCAGCGCAAATCCATTGCGGTTCGTCGCAAGGATCATTGACCCATGACCGAGCGCGTCACTGCACAAGACCTGTCCCGCGACCATGTCGGGCTGACCGACACTTTCGCGGCGCGGCGCTATTTCGCCAAGTTCGACCGCATCACCGGCCATCTTGCCCGCGTCGCGGCCACCATGGAAAAAGAGCGCACCCTGTCCAAAACCGATGTCGCGGTTCTCGGCCGATATATTGCGGCGCTGGACGCCACGTTTCAGGCGCTGTCGATGAAATTTCTGATTACCGGGCGTGATACCGGCGTCAGCCATCCAGCCATGGCCTTTGACGCCCACGAAAGCGGCTTTCCGGTCGCACGCGAAATTCTGACGATGGCCAATGACGCCCAGCAGGCCGCCCACCATCTGGCAAGCATGCAATCCGAGGCCGAGTTGAAGAGCGAAATGGTGCGCACCATCGTTGGCGATCTGACCATCCCGACGCGGCTGCAATTCACTTTGTCACGACGGCTGTATTACGAGGAATTGTTCACCGCCCGGCTGTTCTGGGCGCAGAACGACCCGGACTTCATCTGGATAAAGACCGAAGGCGAGCGCCGCACTTATCTGATCCACTGGGCAACTTATGACAGCCAGGTGAACCTGCCGACGGTCTATCTGATGGAGCTGGACGACACCGGCAAGCGCGCCCTGCCCAAGGATCAGAAACGCTGGCCCGAAGCCCAGGCGCATCTGATGGCGCAATCGGTTGCCGGGCTGAAGCTGTTGACCATCGCACAAGGTTTTGATCGCGATTTCGACGATCTGCACCCCAAACGCCTGCGCCGCATTCATATTGGGCCGATGTATTCCTCGGCCTTCACCCGCCAATCCGGCCCGGTCCGCGACGTGTTGGAAAGCGCCGGCGCACCGGCAGGCGAAGATTGGGCGCTGGCCTGGACCGTCGAAGCGCTGGAGAGCGAGCGCGTCGAGACCGAAAAGAAAGGCTGGTTCGGCAAAGTTGAGCGCGAGATTTTCGCGCTCGATCCGTTTTCCGGTCGCGGTGTTGACACCGGGGCCACCCGCACCACCCGCGCAGTGATCATGCCCGAGCGCCCGTTTCAGGTGCTGGCCGAGAAAAACCCGCCTGGCTTTGCCGATGTCCGCAAATTCGTCGTCGGCGCGGGTGGGCGCGTGGTGAGTTACCGCTGATGTTTTTTCCTGGTTCAAATACTCAGATCTGCACAATTTTGAATATTGTGCCTCCGGCGGGGATATTTGCCAGAAAGATGAATATGCAAAAAGGGCCGTCGAAATGAACATCCCCGCCGATCAGATGGAGCTGCCAGAGGCCGAGATCGTCAAGCATTACGATGCCGCGCTCGGGATGCTCAACGGGTTCGATCACACGCCCAGGATCGCCAAAGCGATGTCACCTGACAAGAGGGAAGAGCGCTCGCCGGGGATCGCGCGGACGCGGCGGTTTCGCTCGACCACGCCGGGGCTGGTCACGCGCTCCACCTCCCGTCCCGAAGGCGTGCATCTGATCAACCGGATCGAGGCTGCGGATGACGGTGATGTGCTGGTCTCACCGGTGCAGGCCAGCACCCTGCATGCGCTTCGGCGCGGGCTGGCGATCGCGCTTGCGGTAGGCGAGGCGTTTTCCGAGGCGACCGGGCTGACCGGGTTGAAGAAAGCCAATCTTGACGGGCAATTGCCGCGGGCGCAATCGACGGAATTCTCGGAATTGCTGGCAGCCGAGGCGCTGGCAGCGACTTACAGCTTTGCCAATGCCACCGCGTTTTTGCTGGCTGCGAGCGCCAGTGAGGCCAGCGTCGAGATCGGCGCGCTCGAAGAGATGCTTACCGATAATGCGCCATTGGCTCTGCACGGTATCCTGTGGGAGCTTGACCAGAAACTGGCGACCCATGCCAGCGACGAGCCGCGCATGGTCGCCACCATCCTGGCATTCACCGAACAGCTGATGGAGAAAGTTGCTCTGCGCGCCCAGAATGCGCCGCGCCTGGATGCCTACGCAAGCGCGCGCTATCACATCGCCGCCGATGATCTGACAATTGCGGGGTTCACCCCGGCGCGCCGTGGCACGGGCTCGACGCTCGCCATGCAGTTCAAGAAACCGCATGAGGTCGTCGGCAACCATATCGCCAAATATCAGGCGATGAAGCTGGCCAAGATGCTGATGGCTTATGATTTTGAGTGCCGCCTGAATCCGTTTGCCGAGGCGGGCGGGTTCATTTTCACCTTCATGGGCGATGGCCAGCCGGGCACCGGGAAAACCACGCTCATTCAGATGATGGCCGGGCTGATCAGTGAGTATTGCCAAAATACCGATTACCCATTCCGCTATCAGAATTTCAGTATCGACCAGATCGACAGCTATCAGGGCAAATCCGGCCAAAACGCCCGCGCCTTTATCGACAATGTGCTGGACCCCAAGATCATCGGTTTTGGCACCGTCGATGACATCGACCAGATCGCCGGCAAACGCGGCGACCGGCAGTCGTCCGCAGGCCAGCAAGAGGTGACGGCGGTGCTGATGGAGGCGTTTTCGGGCGCCAACACGGTGGTGCGCGGCAATTGCACGTTCGGGATGTTCTCGAACTACCCGGAAAATGTTGATGACGCTTTGCGTCAGCGCGCCGGCGCGCGGTTTCTGGTTGATGGCCCGCAAAGCCGCGAGGATTACATCGACATCCTGCATCTGCTGATAGGCGACAACCATTCTATCCCGCTGGGCAAGCATGATCTGTATGCCGCGCAGGAGTTGCGACGCGCGGTTGCGGCGAGCTTCGAGCGCCACAATCGTCCCCTTGAAGATGGCCTCGAAGACGTCTTCGACCAGGTCGCGGGCGACATTGGGAAACTCGACACCATCGCCAAGATGGGGGCTTACCTGAAGGCGATCCAAGGGGCCGACGCCCGCTTCACCGGGCGCGCCATCAAGAACATCACCGATGCGGTCAAGGTGCGGGCGATGGATTTCGAGCTGCCGGACGAATGGATGGAAAAGCCCGATCTGTTCCTGTTCAAGGGATACGACGAAAAGCTCGCGATGATACGCGACCTCGGCAGCCCGATCACCGTGGACATGGTGATCCAGGAGATCAACCGCTACGCCGACAGCGAGTTCCGCTATGCCGACAAATCCGACGAGGCGGCGATTGAAAACGCGGTGCGCGAGATGGGGCGGATGGACGAGGCGCGGAAAAGGTATGGGGAGGGGACCACAAAGTGAGTGCAAGTTCCAGATACGGGGCGGCGTTGTTATTTATCGTGGCTGCTCCGCATTCCCATGCAAACAACGCATCCTGGCGCATTCTCGTAGAATGCTCGGAAGAAAGCGCATTGGGCGCCGTGTTGATTTCTGCTCATGCGAAGGTTCAACTTGTCTGGACCGGTATGTTCGCTGGCTCAATTAGTAACGACGTAGGCAACAGCGGCGATTTCCGGGCAATTGTGGCCTGTGACAATGTCGCGGCGGTTGTTACCTATCCCGGCGTCACGCCAATATTTGCCACACTCACTTTCAACCACGCCAGCGGTCAATTGGAAGGGATAGACTCAAACGGCAATATCTCGATCACCGCATCAATAGGCTTTATTAGGCAATGATCGCCACCCAACCCATAGGTTTCCTCAACACCGGCCTGCCGGTGATCCTGCTGGTAGTTCTGGTGGCGTCGCTGCCGCGGCTGATCCTGCCTGCCGGAAACCTGTCGCATCAGGCGCTGACAATCGCGGTGGCGATCACGGCGATTGCGGCGTTGGTGGCGGGCGCGGTTATTTTCGCGGTGATCTACGGGGCAGGTGGCGTTGATGTTGGTGCAGCACTCAGCGAGGCCGCAGCCCCGGTGATCGGCTTCTTTCTGCGCCTGTCGGCTCTATCGGCGCTGATCTGGGGGCCGGTGCTGGCGCTGGTCTGGGTGGCCTTGGCGCAAGGGGTTGAGAAACGGCGCGGTCAGGATACGGCGCGCGGAGATGGAACGTGAAAGCAGTGCTTGGATGTCCCCAATTGATCTGCTTTGCAGATCATAGGCCCGCCCCGCGTGTGGCGGGCGTGGCGCGGGTTTGCGAGATTTCCGCACGCGCAGCTCCCGAGGTCGGACAATGAACCGCCTCATCCGCCTTGGCCTGATGTTCGGCAACCTCGTGCTGGTCGACACGCCGGCGCTGGTGGCGCGCTATAACCGGGCGCTGAAGAAACTGACCGGCAAGCAGACCGCTCTGCTGGATTTCCACATCGACATTTCCGGCTATTCGCCCGAGATCGGGGCCGAGCTCAACGACGATCTCTACCTCAACCCCAACGGCGTCAACCGCCAGTTCATCCTGCTGTCGACCGCCCAAAAAGACGCGCCTCTGCTCAACGCCAAATTCTCGGCCACGCGCGGCATCCTGGAAACCTTCATCACCACCAACGAGGCGGAACTTTTCGCGCTCACCACGCGCGACGCGGTGGCGGGCGAACTGGCCAACTCGGTCTTTGACCTCGCCACGCCAGAGCGCCTGTTCGACATCCGCCGCATCAGGGTCGAGGCCGACACTACCGAAAGCCACGTCACGCAAGCCCGCAAGCTGGCCGAAAAAATCGAGACCTTCAAATCCGAGCCCGATGCCTGGTGGGACGATGTGCTGATCGCTGGGATGATCGAACTGGCCAAGACCACCGGCGATGTCACCCACAACCCGATCGCGCTGAAACCCTTGACCACCGAGATGGTCGATTACTGGACGGCGCATTTCGGCGGGCTTTACCTGTTCCGCTCGGTCGATCACCCCGCCGCGATCAGCGTAAATGCCAAAGAAGCGCTGGGCGTTCTGCCCATCGCCTATACGCTCCACCTTTCCGACCACAACCAGATTGCGCGGTTCCTGCAGCTGAACAATCTGGCCGAACCAATCGTTCGGGTGCGCGGCAATGATGCAGCCAGCGTTCTGGGCCAGAAGCTCGACTTTATCCTTGTCGATGCGGCGGCCACCCATGGCCTGCCCATCGGCGACGGCACGCGGGCCGATCTGCGCAAGGTGGCGCAAGCCCTCGGTGCCAGCCTGCCGCGCGAATTCCGGGCACTTCTGGACCTTAAGCGCTGGACCGAGGGCAGCGGCGACTGGCCGTCGCTCAGGTCCGACCACCCGGCCTATTTCTATAGCCTGCGCGCCACGCCCGGGCCTGCGCGCGATCTGGTCAACCAATTGCTGGCCGAGCTTTGCCCGCTGGATATCCGTCAGCTATATCTGTGCCACAAAGAGCTGTTCTATTCGACGTATCGGGGCTGGCCGGAAGCCAAGCGCGCTTATGTCGCCGAATTTCTGGCCCGCGAAGTGCAGAAAGATGCCGACGGCGCGCGCGCCATGCTGTTTGGCGAAGGTGAACCGGTGCGGCGGCAACGCGACACGCTGATCGACAGGGTCGGGCCGTGGGGCCGGGTCAGGAGGGAACGATGATCGCACTTTTCCGTCTAATCATTTTTGGGCTCATCGCCATGACCATCGTTTATTGGGCGATCTCGGTCTATTCACGCTCGGTGCGGCGTGAACGGCTGGAAAATGAATGGGCCGCCGAGCACAGCTCAGACGATGACGGCGCGGAGCGAGAAGAGTTTTTGCGTCAGGGCATGGAGGAATACCAATCCGGGCTGCGGCGCAAACTGATCTGGCTGGTCTATGTCATTCCGACCGCGCTGGTCATTGCTGCGCTTTTCATCACCAATTCAAACTGAGGCTTGCGAGATATGAGATATGTAACCCGAACCCTGCGCATCGCCGTGATCGTCCTGGTGGCCGGCCTGTTCCATTACGTGCTGCCCCAGCATGATATTGCCAAAATCTCTTCGACTGAGGTTATCCGCATGGATTTCAGCAGTTTTAACCGGCTGTTCTTTGCTCAGGCCGATAGCGGTAATGCCGAACTGGCGACCCGCGACATTCGGCTGATCCATACAACCAAACGCAAGACTTTCCTGCTGGGTTTCATTCCGCACGAAGCCGAGAAGATCATGGTTTTCCGCAATGAAGATACCGGCTTTATCTGGCCGCCGTATTTCAAGTTCGACTCATCCGATCTGCAGGCCGAAGCCAGCGCCAATATCTCGCCGCCGGGCACCGAACAGTGGGTGGTGATCACCCATTACGGCTGGCGCAACCGGTTTTTCACGATATTTCCCAATGGCATTGGCATCCGCCCCATCGACGGGCCGGATCAGACGATCATCCCCTGGTTCAACATCTTTTTCTTTGTCTTCCTGGTCATCGCCTGGCTGACATTGCGCGCCATGTGGCGGCAGTTCCGCCAGCGGTCTATTGACCCGGTGCTTGAAGGCGTCGGTGATGCTGCCGACGCCGCCAGCTCCAAAGCGCGCGGGTTCTGGGGGCGGCTATTCGGGCGCAAGCGATAGCACGAAGGCTTGCGACAAATCGCCATCCGTGCAGCCGGCAACGATGGTAACCTCGGATATCCCGCCAAGCGCGGCAAACGGCGTCGATCGCGTGAACGGCTGCTCGTTCAGGTGCGGATGGGCCTGAATGCGCTCTGCGATCTGGGTTTCGTCCGGGCGATAAACGCGCCATTGATTTGCATAATGCTCCCAGCCGGTGTCGGGATGACTGAGCGTCTAACGCGATCCCTGGCGCGCAATACGCATGAACCGCTGCGTTCATCGCTTCCTTCGGGCGCTCTTGGCGCCTTCAGCGAAGAAAGCCCGCAGGGCTTGATGAGCATTGGCTGCTATGGCAGTTTTTGATTGGCTAAATATCTTTGCCATTTTCCTGACAGGCTCACCGCCGATGCAGATGCCCGCCCCCTCGCCCGCCATTCTGGCCAGAAAGGCGCAGATCGTTGCCCGCCTGCGCGCCGTGCTGCCCGGCGACGCCGTCATCGACGATCCCGTTGAGACCCGCGCCTATGAATGCGACGCGCTGACCGCCTACAGATGCCCGCCGCTGGCGGTGGTCCTGCCGTCAAGCACCCAAGAGGTGGCTGCGGTGCTCAAAATCTGCCACGACCAAGGCGTGCCGGTCGTGCCGCGCGGATCAGGCACATCGCTGGCCGGTGGTGCGATGCCCAGTGCGGATTGCGTGCTGTTGGGCGCCGCGCGGATGAACGCCGTGCTGGAAATTGACACCGCCAATCGTTTCATCCGCGTGCAAGCCGGGCGCACCAACCTGTCGGTGACTGACGCCGTTGAAGCGGACGGGTTTTTCTATGCCCCCGATCCGTCCAGCCAGCTGGCCTGCGCGATCGGCGGAAACATCGCCACCAATTCCGGCGGTGCGCATTGCCTGAAATACGGGGTGACGACCAACAACCTGCTGGGTGTCAGGATGGTGGCGATGGATGGCGAAGTGCTCGACATCGGTGGGCCGCATCTGGATGCAGGCGGGCTGGATTTGCTGGGCCTGATCTGTGGGTCAGAGGGACAGCTGGGCGTGATCACCGAGGCAATTCTGCGCATCCTGCCCAAGCCCGAAGGCGCGCGTCCGGTGCTGATTGCGTTTGAGGCCAACGCGGTCGCGGGCGCTTGTGTGTCCGACATCATCAAATCCGGGGTATTGCCGGTAGCGATTGAGTTCATGGATCGCCCGGTGATCCGCGCGACCGAGGCCCATGCAGGTGCGGGCTATCCGGATGTCGCCGCATTGTTGATCGTTGAGGTCGAAGGCTCGGACGAAGAAATTGACTTTCAACTGTCCCGGATCATCGAGATTGCGCGGCGCCACAATCCGGTCGAGGTGCGTCAAAGCGGCTCGGACGAAGAAAGCGCGCGCATCTGGCTGGGCCGCAAATCGGCCTTTGGGGCGATGGGCCAAATCAGCGATTACATGTGCCTGGACGGCGCGATCCCGGTTTCAAAACTGCCATTCATGTTGGACCGGATCGAGACGTTGTCGGCTGAATATGGGCTGGATGTCGGCAATGTCTTTCACGCCGGTGACGGCAATCTGCACCCGCTGATCCTGTATGACGCCAACAAACCCGGCGATCTGGAAACATGCGAAGCCTTCGGAGCCGAGATCCTGCGGCTTTGTGTCGAGGTCGGCGGCTGTCTGACCGGCGAACACGGGGTTGGGGTTGAAAAGCGCGAGTTGATGGGCAGCCAGTTTTCTACGGCCGATCTGGAGGCACAGATGCGCGTCAAGGATGTGTTTGACCCCGGATGGCTGCTGAACCCGGCCAAGGTATTTCCGTTGCAGGCCTCGGCGCGGCGGCGGGCGCGGAAGTTTTGAGTATCTTGGAAAAAGAAGAAGCAGGAATGCTGAGCCCCGCATCCGAGGCCGAGCTGGCCGAAATGATCAAGGCGGCAACCGGTCCGCTGTGTATTCGTGGTGGCGGCACGCGCGGTCTTGCGGTGACCGGCGAGGTGCTGGAGACCAGCGGAATGACCGGCATCACGCTCTACGAACCCGGCGCGCTGACCATGGTTGCACGCGCCGGCACGCCGCTGGCCGAGGTCGAGGCGGCGCTTGAAGCTGAGGGCCAGATGCTGGCCTTTGAGCCGCCCGATTTGGCCGGACTGACGGCGGCGGCGGGTGCCTCGACCATTGGCGGAGTATTCGCCACAAACGCCAGTGGCCCGCGCCGGGTGCGCGCCGGTGCTGCGCGCGATTTCCTGCTGGGGGTGCGGTTTGTGGACGGGTCCGGCAACCTGGTGAAAAACGGTGGCCGGGTGATGAAGAACGTGACCGGCTATGATCTGGTGAAGCTGCTGGCAGGATCGCATGGCACGCTGGGGATTATTTCCGAGGTCAGCTTTAAGGTGCTGCCCAAGCCGGAAACGCAGGCCAGTCTGATGATTTACGGACCCGAAGGCAGCGATGCGGTGGCGATCATGTCGCGAGCGCTCGGATCGCCCTTTGAAGTCACCGGTGCCTATCATACGTCACGCGCCGAGAGTGGTTATCCGATCACTTTCCTGCGGCTTGAGGGGTTTGAGGCATCTGTGGCCTATCGCCTGGAACGCCTGCGTGACCTGGTGGAACCGATGGTGCCCGGCAGGCAGGGTCTCGAGATTTCTGAGATGAGCGAAGCGGAAAGGGTGGCGTTGCAATGGCGCTCGATCCGCGATCTTGAGGATCACCACGGCACGCCCTTTGATCTTTGGAAGGTCTCAGCCAAGCCGTCTGATGCGCCTATATTGATGGCACGGCTACCCAAGGACAGGCGCCATAATCTGGATTGGGGGGGCGGTCTGATTTGGGTCATCTGCGAGGACGGCGAAGATTTGCGCGCTGAACTTGGCGTATATGCTGGCCATGCGACACTGGTTCATTCGCTGACACCACCGGCATGGCCACGGTTTCAACCGCCGCTTGCGCCTATTGCGCGCCAGAGCGAAGGCATCCGCCGCCAGTTTGATCCGCACGGCATCCTCAATACGGGGTTGATGGGCTGATGCAGACCAATTTCACGCCTGAGCAACTGCGCGACCCCGCCACTGCGCGATCTGAGGAAATCCTGCGCAAATGCGTCCATTGCGGGTTTTGCACGGCGACGTGTCCGACCTATCAGGTGCTGGGCGATGAATTGGACAGCCCGCGTGGGCGCATCTATCTGATCAAGGACATGCTGGAAAACGACCGGCCGGCGGATGAAAAAACCGTCAAGCATATCGACCGCTGCCTGTCCTGTCTGGCCTGCATGACGACCTGCCCATCGGACGTGCATTACATGCATCTGGTCGATCATGCCCGCGCCCATATTGAGCGCACCTACAAGCGGCCCTTGATGGACCGGCTGTTGCGCTGGGCGCTTGCGCGCATCCTACCCTATCCGGGCCGCTTCCGGCTGGCGCTGCGCGCGGCCAAGCTGGCGCGGCCGGTGCGCCGCCTGATCCCCGATCCGCGTCTGCGCGCAATGCTGGACATGGCGCCGCGCCGCATTCCACCGGTCAGCCGTAATGACGCGCCGCAGAGCTTCCCGGCCATAGGCGCGCGAAAAATGCGTGTCGCGCTGATGACCGGCTGCGCGCAAAGGGCGCTCAATACCGACATCAATGATGCAACGATCCGCCTGCTGACCCGGCTCGGCTGTGAGGTTGTGGTGGCCAAGGGTGCTGGTTGTTGCGGGGCGCTGACCCATCACATGGGCCGTACGCGCGACAGCCACGGCGCGGCGGCGCGCAATATCGCCGCCTGGATGGACCAAGCGCGGGGCGAGGGGCTGGACGCCATCGTCATCAACACTTCAGGCTGCGGCACCACGGTCAAGGATTACGGCCATATGTTCCGCAATGACCCGTTAGCTGAGTATGCAAAGAAGATCAGCGCGCTGGCGCTGGATGTCAGCGAGTTGCTGATGAAGCTCGACATGCCACCTGGCAAACTGAACCACCGCGTCGCCTATCACGCCGCCTGCTCGCTTCAGCATGGCCAGCAGGTCAAGGACGCCCCCAAGGTCTTGCTGAAACGCGCCGGTTTCACGGTGGTCGAACCTGCCGACAGTCATCTGTGCTGCGGTTCTGCGGGCACTTACAATCTGTTGCAACCGGTGATCGCAGGCCAGTTAAAGGCCCGCAAGATCGCCAGCCTGAAAGCCGTGAAACCAGAGATTATCGCCACCGGCAATATCGGCTGCATGATGCAGATCGCCTCAGGAACGGGCGTGCCGGTGGTGCATACTGTCGAGCTTTTGGACTGGGCGACCGGCGGGCCGAAACCGAAAGCGATTGGCTAGGTGTTCGCAAGTGGACATGGGGTTAAGGCGTTGATGTTGTAGATGGTTGCGCTGCCAAGTATTTGATTTGCGCGGGCACTGACTCCTTTTTTTACAATCGGAACCGAGGGCAGCGCCAGAGCGCGGGTGGGTGCCTTTACAGGTGAGGTCTGCGCTTTATGGTGCCGCCACATCTTGCGTTCATTCGGGTGTGCAGGTGGTTGAGGAGCGCCCGCCCACTGGGGCGGTCGGGCGCTGCCCGGCGGCTCTGCGAGCCTTGTTCCGGGCGGGCTGCAGCACCTGGCTGCGGTGGCAACAAGAAATTTGGGAACCAAAGCGGCATTTTGCCAGTCCGAACACCGCTGGGCAGCGCCGGGCCGCGGGTGGGCGCCGGGGTAAGGTGTTGATGTTGTAGATGGTTGCGCTGCCACACGTTGCGGACTTGCGGAGTCCCGGCTTGGGTCGCCAATACCGGTGACAAGCGCGCCTTTGCCCGAGACAAGGCACGGCACGTGCCGCCGGGCAGCGCCCGACCGCCCCGTCATGCCGGAGGCATGCCAATGTTTGGTGGCGCACCTCCGGTGCGACGGGTGGGCGCTCCTCCACCGCTTGTCACCCGAACAAACGGAAGACGTCGCGGGACCATAAAGCGCGGACCTCATATGTCGCGGGCCCGCCCGCGGTCGCGCGATGCCCTCAGTTGGCTGAGCCAAATGCCATATTTCCGCCCTCGCCAAAGCCTATGAAGCGCCCGATGCGCATCTGGCCCCGCCTCAACGCGATACTTCCGCACCTTGCGGCTTTGACGCTGTGTGCCGCGACTGCCGCGGCTGACGGGCCGGCTCTGCAGGCGCTGCGCACCGGCGACGATGCCCGGGGCTGGGAAGCGGTCGGCCGCCTGAATGTGGGTGGCCGGATGTTCTGTACCGGCGCGCTGATTGCCCCCGACATCGTGCTGACGGCGGCCCATTGTGTGGTCGATCCACGCACCGGTCAGGTGGTCGCGCCCGCCAAGATACAGTTTCTCGCTGGCCTCAGGGGCGGCCATGCCACCGCCGAAAGGCAGGCGTCCGCGATATCCGTGCACCCCGATTTCGACTATGACCCCGACAAACAATCGGGAAAGATTGCCACCGATCTGGCCGTGGTGCGGCTGGTGCGCCCGGTTCGCAATGGGTCCATCGTGCCGTTTGAGACCGCCACGCGCCCGCGCAAAGGCACCGAGGTTGGCGTGGTGTCCTACGGGAGCAACCGCCAGATTACGCCCGCATTGCAGGAAACCTGCCGGGTTCTGGCGCGCCGCTCGGGGGTGCTGGTGCTCGACTGCGAGGTGGAACACGGCTCGTCCGGCGCACCGGTCTTCGTCATCGACGCGGCGGGCGTGGCCCGGGTGGTATCGGTGATCTCATCGGCCACCGAAATCCGCGGACGTCAGGTCGCGCTCGGCACCGATCTGGAACGTCCGCTGGCCGACATTTTGCGCCTTCTGGATGATCAGGGTGACCAAGGCCTGGGCGGCAGGCCGGCGGTGCACTCGTTAAGCAGCACATCCGGCGGCGGCGCTAAGTTTGTAAGGCCATGACCGGTATGATGAAAACCTTGCTGGCAGCTTTTGCCATTGCCCTGCTGACGGCCCCCGCATCCGGCCAGAGCAGCCTTGACCGGCTGGATGACTGGTCCGAGGCGCGCGGCTGGGAGGGTGTGGGGCTGTTGATGATCGCCGGGCAGACCACCTGCACCGGCGCGCTGATCCGCCCCGATCTGGTGCTGACGGCGGCGCATTGCCTTTGGGACGATGCGCGTAAAGGCCCGGTTGAGCCGCGCCTGGCCGAATTTCGCGCCGCCTGGCGCGATGGCCGCGCCATATCCAACCGCGTCGGCAAGCGGGTGCTGCTGCACCCCGATTACGTGCGCTCGCCGCGCGTGACCGGTGCCCAGATTTACAATGATGTCGCGCTGTTGCAGCTGGACACGCCGGTATCGGGTGCCACCGCGCGGCCCTTTGCCACCGGCGCGGGCGACAATGACGACATCAGCGTCAGCGTCGTTTCCTATGGCGCTGGGCGCAATGATGCGGCCTCGATCGAGCGCGCCTGCGAAGTGATCGAGGCGCACGACGGTATCGTTGCGTTTTCCTGCTCGGTGGTGCCGGGATCGTCGGGCGCGCCGGTTTTTGCCGACCGCGGCGGGCGGGCGCATATCATCTCGCTGATCTCCGCACTTGGGCCTGATGGCACGGCCTACGGGATGGATTTGTCGGAACATCTGGACCAGATGCTGGCCGATTTCGACGCGGGCCGGGGTGTCTACCCCACGCCGGTGCAGGGCAATCGACGGATCAGCGTGACCGGCGGCACCAGCACCTCATCGGGCGGCGCGCTGTTTCTGAAACCCTGAACCCCGTTGATCATGCGGCCGGTTGGTGTTGCAGTTTGGCGACAGGCGCATCTGCGGTGGGCCATGTCCAGGCCATCCACAGCATGGCCGCCATGGTCGCAACCTCGACCGAGGCGAAGAACATGTAGGAAAGCGGTGTCGCATCGCCGAGCGACGGCATCAGCGCCGGCACCACGACCCATAAGATCGACAGCGGTACCGCCACGAAATGCGCCCAGCGGTTTGCGCGCCGCATCAGCAGTGCCGAGAGCGGCACCATCACGATGACAATTTCCATCAGCACCGCAAACAGCAGCACCGCGCCGCCCGAAAGTTGCTGGCTGATCTGATCCAGTTGCTCCAGATACCCCGGCCGTAGCATGCCCAGAATGTCGGCGTAGATCATATTTAGCAGCACAAAATCCACATCGTGGACAGCATCGTTTTGGTTTTTCGGTCTGACATTTTCCACTCCAATCGCAGTTGATTCACCAATGCCAGCCAATATGGACATACCCAAAAGCAATAGATATTGCGGATTTATCGCGCCATGGTATACGTAAATAGATGAACTGGGCGGCTGTATCATTCGACTGGAACCAGGTGCGCGCGTTTCTGGCCACCATCGAAGAAGGGTCATTGTCCGGCGCGGCGCGTGCCCTCGGCCAGACCCAACCAACGCTCAGCCGCCAGGTCACCGCCCTGGAGAGCCATCTGGAGGTCACCCTTTTCAAACGAGAGCCGCGGGCGATGGTGTTAACGGATGCCGGGCTGGAGCTGGTCGATCATGTCCGCGCGATGGGCGAGGCTGCGGCGCGCCTGTCGCTGTCGGCGTCCAGTCAGTCGCAGACCATCGAGGGCATGTCAGCATCACCGCCACCGACACCACGGCGACCTATCTGTTGCCCCCGGTGATCGCTGAGATCGCTCAGGCAGCGCCCAACATCAACGTCGAGCTTATCGCCTCAAACGACAGGCGCGATCTGACCCGGCGAGAGGCTGACATTGCCATCCGCAATGCCCGGCCACAGCAGCAGGACCTGATTGCTGTGCGGGTTGCGAATTCTGCGGCGCATCTTTACGCATCGCAGGCCTATCTCGACCGTGCCGGGCAGCCGGATAATGCCAGTGATCTGTTAAGAATGAGCTTCGTCGGCACCGCGCCCATCGAGCCTATTTTGCCGACGCTGCGGCCATATGGGCTAGATCTGACGGCAAGCCAATTCGCCGTTACAACCGCCAGCGGTACGGCGCAGGTTGAACTGGTCAGACAGGGGATCGGTATCGGCATCCTGCCGCATCATGCGGCCAGGCATTTCGCCGATCTGGTCCCGGTTTTGCAAGACGCGATCTCAATTCCATTTCCTGTCTGGCTGGTCACGCACAGGGCATTGCATACCAGCAGGCGCATCCGCGTGGTTTTTGATCTGTTGAAGACCGCGCTGGCCGGATCGGGCACTTGAAGCCCGAAATATTCGTTCTTACCTAGGGTCTGCGGGTGCCACAACAGGGCCCGCGCCCACCGCCTGTCCGGCATCGGAAGGCACCCAAATGGTATCGCTCAATGGAGGATTACCCCATGCGAAATTTTGATTTCTCTCCCCTTTACCGCGCCACCGTCGGCTTTGACCAGATCGCCGATCTGATGGACCGAGTTTTGACCAATGACGTGGCTCAGCCCAGCTATCCGCCTTATAACATTGAAAAAATGGGCGACGATGCTTGGCGCATCTCGATCGCGGCCGCCGGTTTCGGCGACGATGAACTGGCCGTCGAGTTGCGCGAAAGCACGCTGATCATCTCAGCCAGGAAAGCCGCCACCGACAAAGACCGCAGCTATCTGCACCGCGGCATCGCGACCCGCGCGTTCGAGCGCCGGTTCCATCTGGCCGATCATGTCAGCGTCAGCGGCGCAGGCCACGAGCATGGTATGCTCAACATCGATCTGGTTCGCGAAGTGCCCGAAGCGCTGAAACCGCGCCGGATCGAGATTGCCTCGGGCAATACTGTTGAGGCGAAAGTGGTCGAAAAGGCCTAAGCGGCCAAAGCCGCTGCTGGCGGCAGCGCTCATCGGCGTCGCGGACCTCTTCGCCGAGACTTGGCGGGTCCAGTTCAACGGGACCGATGAGCGCGCGCCCAACCCCCATGCCGCTTAACACCGGTTGCGGTACGCGATGAATATCGTCAATCCTGCGCCTCACCGACTGCGCCGTGTTTCACCGAATTGAAATGGCAAGCCGACAAAAGCATCTTTCATTTGATCAAGGGCCCATTGAGCGCTTCGAACAGATCAACTTCGCATCGCCCGATGGACCGATGAGCGCGCGCCCAACCCCCATGCCGCTTAACACCGGTTGCGGTACGCGATGAATATCGTCAATCCTGCGCCTCACCGACTGCGCCGTGTTTCACCGAATTGAAATGGCAAGCCGACAAAAGCATCTTTCATTTGATCAAGGGCCCATTGAGCGCTTCGAACAGATCAACTTCGCATCGCCCGATGCCGATGTCCGGGCGTTGCGCCTCGGTCAGCATGGTCGGATCGAAGCGCGGCATGAACTTGTGCGTGACGGCAGCGGCCAGCACTGCCGCAACGGATGAAATGATGTTTCCTTTCGGCGCCGCAAAGTCGTCTGGGATCGTGAATTCGCATTGTTCGGCGGGTTTCATGGCATACTCCACTTTGTTCCTGAAACAGACAATGCGCGCGCGGCTCAACGCGCTCAAACGCCATTTCTTGACATCTGATGTTCCAAAAAGTCACAAAGGGCCATGCCCAGGAACCTCCCACCTCTAAACCCCCTGCGCGCATTTGAAGCGGCTGGTCGGCTCGGCAGTTTCACCCGCGCGTCGGAGGAGCTGAACGTGTCTCATTCGGCGATCTCACGGCATGTACGCGGGCTGGAAAAGCGGTTGAACGTGCATCTCTTTCGGACACGCAACACCGGCGTCGTGCTCACTGAACAAGGGCGCGCCTATCTCGCGTATATCACACCAGCACTTGACCAGATCTCGCTTGCCACCGGGCTCTCACCTCGGCACCTGCAGGCGCCGTCACACTGACCACCGAGAGCACCGTGGCGCAGAAATGGCTGGTCCCGCGGCTTGCAAAGCTCAAGACCCGACACCCTGAAATTGATCTTCGCCTTTCGATCACCACTGAGGTGATGGATATAGAGGCGCATGACTTTGATCTGGGACTGCGATATTTGCGAACAGACCCGCCGGAAGGATGTGATCTTTTGTTTCCTTCCATGGTCGGGGCCTATGCCGCGCCCGGCTTTGCCACGACGACGAATGAGGGGATTGATTTCCCGGCATTGGCAGCCGGCCCACTGATCGAAGAGGCGACATTCCGGCTCTGGCCCGAATGGTTTCGCCAAGCTGGGCTGTCCGAGCCTCCCGATCTTCACCTGCCGCACCCCCTTGCCGCCCTTCTCGCGATACAGTCGGCAGTTGCCGGACTGGGAGCCGTCTTGATGGACAAACACCTCTGCGAACCAGAAGTTCAGTCGGGCGCTTTGGTGCGCCTTGCCAACATCGAAATTCACTTTGGGGGCTACTATCTTGCGGTCAACGCGCGTGCCGGTCGGCGTAAAGCTGTTCGCGCGGTTCGACAATGGCTGCATGAGGAGTGCGGTTCGCCTACAACGCCCGCCGTTACGCGATAGAGCAGGCGAATAGTGCGTGCTCGCGCGGCACCCAGTTCGCCCAACTACAACAGCGCGTGCACGCACCGCACCCAACCCAACGCAGCACAGGGGCAGGGCCAGACCGCAGTCTAATGCGCCCCGACGGTGACATTGTCGACCAGCGATCTGCCGCCGTCGACAACCAGAATATGGCCGGTGACGAAGCTCGATGCGTCACTGGCCAGAAATTGCGCCGCATCGGCCAGTTCGGACGGCGAGGCAATGCGGCCCAGCGGTGTTCCGCCGGTGATCCGAGTGCGCATATCCTCATCGCCTGACATCGCGTTCAGCAAGCTGGCGCTCATCACCGAGCCAAAGGCCACGGCGTTGACACGAATGTGTTTCGGCGCCAGCGCGACGGCCAGTGATCGCGTCATCTGATCAAGTGCGGCGGTCGAGACCGAATAGGCCAATATATCGGCCCCGGTCCGGCGTGCTGCAATCGACGACAGATTGACGATCGAGCCGACGCCTGCGCCGTTGGCGTCGTCCTCGCTGGCCTGCGCGATCATCCGTTTGGAAACGGCCAGGCTGAGTTTGTAGGCGCTGGTCAGGTTTTGCTCCAGCAGCACTGCCAGGCTGTCATCGCCGCTTTTGGAAATGTCGGTCGCCAACATCTGGCGGCTGCCATTGACCAGAATATCCACCCGCTCAAAGACATCCAGCGTCGCCGACAACAGATTTGCCTGGGTCAGATGTTCGCGCAGATCACCGGCGAAATAGCGCATGTTCCTGTCTTCGCCGTCCGCCTCGTCACCCAGCTCGGCGATCAGGCGCTCTTCATCCATATCGGCCAGCATGACGTTGGCACCCTTGGCGGCGAAATGGCGCGCGATCGCCAGCCCGATGCCATTAGCAGCGCCGGTCACAATCGCGGTTTTGCCTGAGATCGAAAAAGACATGGGGCCAACCTTTTCTTTGCGTGCGCCGTCAGCGTCGCGGGCGGCTTGCCCGCAATAGCTTGAACGCGGGCGTGCCTGCAAGTTCGCACCGGTCCGTGAAATGCTGTTCAAGCGTCGCCTCATAGGGCAGATGCCGGTTTGCGACCAGCCAGAGCGTGCCACGGGCGTGCAGCAGCCGTGCAGCGGCGCTTATGAACGCCTGCCCGAGCGACGGATCACCGGCGCGGCCTGTATGAAACGGCGGATTGGTGACCACATGATCAAACCCGTCCACCTCCGTAAACCGCGTTGCATCGGCCCAGTGAAACTGCGCCCGTACATCGGTGATGTTTTTGCGCGCAGCCCGGAGCGCCTCATATTCCGCTTCGATCAGATGGCACGCCTGGACTGCCGGTGATTGCAGCAGGCGAGCGGCTAGATAGCCCCAGCCGGCGCCGAGATCGGCCACGGTGCCACCAATGTCGCCGGGAAGTGCGCCCGCCAGCAGGGCGGAACCGGGATCAATCGCATCGGCGGAAAACATCCCGGGCCGGGTGACGAACCCGTCGTCTGTTGTGGTGTCGCCTGCGCGCCAATGGCCAAGATCGCCCGACATCACCGAAAATACACTGCCATGCGCCTTGGTAAAACGGGCACCCGTGTCCGCGCCCTCCGCATGCAGGGCCTTGAATATGCTGTCAATTCCATCCGATTTCTGCCCATCCACGATGACCGGCCCGCCGCCGGTTACCTCAACCGCCTGGGCGATCAGCGCCTTCGCCTGCGCCTTGGAACGCGGCACAAAGACAATCGCTGCTGCGTATTTGCCTGCCGGTTTGGTCGCACATTCAAATCCTGCCGCAACAATTGCATCAAAGGCCGGGCGAAATCCGTGAATGATATGAACACGTTCTGTCGGGAGGCCCGCCAGGTCCGCAGCTGATTTTGGCCTGAATACCGCGATCCGTCCCTCCGGCGGCAGCAACAGATGCCCGCCCCGTAGCGCCAGCGATAGCCGGGATCGGGCCACCGCGCGGCCCGCCTATTCCTTTTCCATCGTGCATTGCAGCGGATGTTGATTACGGCGCGCAAAATCCATGACCTGGGTGACCTTGGTTTCTGCGATCTCAAAGGAAAACACCCCGACTACCGCGAGGCCCTTTTTGTGCACGGTCATCATGATCTCGACCGATTGCGCATGGGTCAGCATGAAAAACCGTTCCAGCACATGCACGACAAATTCCATCGGCGTGTAATCGTCGTTCAAAAGCAATATCTTGTAGAGCGGCGGACGTTTGGTTTTGGTGCGCGTCTTGGTGACGACAACGGTATCGCTGTCGTTTTCATCTATATCATCGGACATATGCCAGGGCGTCTGGGACAATTTACGTGGCCTGAGTTGGGAATCGCTACTTGAGGGCCAAATATATAGGTTCGCCCGCGGCGGTGAAAAGGCCCGCGCACCAAATTGGCCGCCTCGCGGCGACAATGGCCGCAAAAGTGACGACAATCGGATTGGTCAGGCGCGATACGGTGCCCGACCGCAACGTTCGGTGGGTGCAAAAGCTTGCCGGACCGGCAGCGGCACCGAATCAAAGGTAAACACCGGGAAATCGGTCGATTTTGGCGGTATGCGATGCGACTGTGCTGCGTCGGCTATGCATATGCCGGGTGGACGTCGTGGCCCGGGGTTAACATAGCGCGCAGTGGTGAGTGTTGCGGATCGGTTAATGCAAGGCGGCGGCGCGCGTGGTGCTGCCGGGTTGCAGACCGGTTATGCGTGAAATTTCCGGCGCTTTTTTCATGGGCCCGCGACTTGCGCTTGCGCGCGGGTCCGGACCACCCCATTTTGGCTGTGCAGGAGGGGTGGCGGATGACGCGAGCCGAAAAAGCCTTCGCGGCGGCGAAGGAGAGGATTGCCAGGGAGAAGCGGGAGGGGGCGGACAGGCTCGATTTCGCTAATGATGAATTTGCGGCATTGGAAATCCTTCCCCAAGAGATTGGTGACCTGCCAGATTTATGGGCGCTGGCTCTGGGCGACGCCACTGCGCATGTCGCGGTCACCGACTTGATCCCGCTGGCTGCACTGACCGGGCTGCGGTTCCTATACCTGACGAGCACGCCGGTCACCGACCTGACCCCGCTGGCCGGGCTGACCGGGCTGCTGAGCCTTGATCTCAGCGACACGCCTGTCACTGACCTAACCCCGTTAGCCAAACTGAAGGCACTGCAGAGCCTTTACCTGAGGCGCGCTCAGGTCACCGACCTGACCCCGCTGGCGAATCTGACCGGGCTGCAGAGACTTGTCCTGAGAGTTCGTCCGGAGACTTTATGTAGGATTACAGAGTTTTCGGAGCATGAGTCGAATGGACGCGAGCTTGATGAAGGCGAGCGCGTTGCGGTTGAGGTTCTCCCAGTCCTTGGCCAGTCGGCGGCAGCGGTTGAGCCAGGCGATGGTGCGTTCGACCACCCAACGCCTGGGCTGGACGACGAAGCCCTTCACCCGATCGGATCGCTTGACGATCTCGGTCTCGAGATCGGGCAGGATGCCGGCCAGGGCGCGGTGAAAGACCGGCCCCTGATAGGCGCTGTCGGCGAACAATTTCCCGAGAAAGGGAAACAGACCGAACAAGGTCGCCAGCAGCGCGAGACCGCCGTCGCGATCCTGAACGTCGGCGGCGGTGACGATGCCGTGCAGCAGCAAGCCTTGCGTATCGACCAGAACATGCCGCTTCTTGCCCTTGATCAACTTGCCGGCATCGAAGCCGTGGCTGTCGATGCGAGCCCCCCTTTTTCAGCGCTTTTCACACTCTGACTGTCGATGATGCAGGCCGTGGGGCTGGCTTCGCGCGCGGCTTTCTCGCGGCACTTGAGGTAGAGCGCATGATGGATGCGATCCAGCGTGCCGTCCCAGTTCCACAGGCCGAGGTACTCATGCACGGTGCTTCTGGGCGGCAAATCCTTGGGCAGCGCGCGCCACTGGCAGCCGGTGCTCAGAATGTACATCACGCCGTTGATCACCTCGCGGATAGCGACGCGCCGTTTGCCGCCGCCGGGCTTGCCCGGCGGGATCAGCGGCTCGATATGCGCCCATTCCGCATCGGTCAGGTCGCTCGGATAACGCAGTTTGTCGCGGTTGTAGCGCGGGCGGTTGTCGGCAGTCCACATGGGGCACCTCAAGAGCAAATTCACCACCCCAGAAAATCACAGCTGATTCAGCTCTTCAAGAGGGCGCGCCGGATAACCGATTCATCCGACTCATAAAGTCCCCGGACGGACACTAAGGCCGCACGGCGGGCGTTTGACCGAAGCCTGGACCCGCCTCAAACGCACCCGTCCCGGACACGGGCCCGGGATCGTGCGCCCGCCGCAGTTCGCCGCGCGCAAAGACCGAGGCGGTCGAATGAAAAATCTCGGCGAAATTTCACGGGCGACTCCGGCCGGCATTTGCCGCCGCAACAGCGCCTTGAAAATTTTTTTGCTTTTGCGACAGGTCCGCAACGCGCGCCGCGTTAATCGTCCGATTTGCTGATAAATGTCGACAGATAGCCGACAGATGTCCGACGGGATGCAGACAGCACATATGCCATCATTTGCCGGCATTAATACTTGATTCGCTGCCATGAAGCATCTGCACCCCGCGAACGTTGCGTGCGCACGCTGCAATCGGCTATCCCGGGCGCGATGACACAGCCTGCGACCCAGCTTCAAACCGACATATCCGCCTGCCGCCTCTGTGCAAAGCGATTCGCTGCGACCGCAACCGCGCACGAACCGCGTCCCGTCGTCTGGTTCCGCCCCACGGCGCGCATTCTGATCGCGGGGCAGGCACCTGGCGCGCGCGTCCAGGAAACCGGCCGCCCGTTCACGGACCCCTCCGGCGACCGGCTGCGCGACTGGTTAGGTGTTGATAATGCAATATTTTATGACCGCGACCAGATCGCGATCCTGCCGATGGCGTTTTGTTTCCCGGGCTACAATGACAAAGGTTCCGACCTTCCGCCGCCGCCGATCTGCGCGCGAACCTGGCGTGCGCAGGTCATGGCCGCTCTGCCCGATGTGCGGTTGATCCTGCTTGTCGGCGGATATGCACAGAAATGGCATCTGACAGGCGCCAAAACAGTGACCGAGACTGTCGCGAACTGGCGCAGCTACGCGCCCGCGGTCTTTCCACTGCCCCACCCGTCCTGGCGCAACACTGCCTGGCTGAAAAAGAACCCGTGGTTCAAGCGTGAGCTCGTGCCCGAACTGCGCCGACAGCTCAGCGCCGTCCTGTCGAATTGATCAGCTAAGCTCTTAACCTTGTGGGTTTTTCATTGACCCGATCGCCTGTTGGGTGATGCGGGCACCTTCGACTTCCAGATCAAAGGCTCCGGCTTCCAAAGACCAGCGCATGGCGATCCCCTGAACCACTGCCAGGATCAGGTCCGCGGCATCGTCCGGGTCAACCGACGCACGGAACTCACCGCGATTTTTGCCTGCCTCAATCAGCAGCGCAAAGCGCCGGTGGCGGCTTTGCATCGCGGCCTGGAAATGCTGGCGTAGACCTTCGTTTTCCACATGCAGCTCACGCGAAAACAATATCGCCGGCAGGGCGGGGTTCCGGGCGACATAGCCCAGGTGTCGGCGCACCAGATCGGAAAGTTGCGCCGCGACCGGGCCTTCGCCGACATCAAGGTTGTCGGCGTCCAATTTCTTTACGATCTGTTCACCAACTGCGCGCCAGATATCCGATTTGTTAGGGAAATGGCGAAATATTGCCGGCTGGGTCAGCCCGACAGCATCGGCCAAATGCTGGGTGGTTACGCGGTCCGGCCCTACCTCGCCGGCAAGGCGGATTGCGTGCATGACGATCTCGGCCTTGCGATCCTGGGCCGACTTTCGCACCCGGGTCACGGCCTACTCACCGGTGCTTTCGCCCTCAATACCAATGCGATAGGCATTGTGGCAGGCGACGCAGTTGTTCATGACGCCGGCCATCTCTCCCAAAACGGCCAGCGGATCGTCGGTGACGGAGGCAAGCGTGGCCAGCTCGTCAAAGGATCGGTGCGTGGCCAGACCCAACGTTTTGAATTCCAGCGGCAATTTGCGCAGCAACCCCGGATCTTCACGATCCGGTGCGGCCATTCCCGCAGCAGAAGCAAGCGCCTGCACCTCAGCCATGTCGCCGTCCACCGCTGCGGCGGTTATCCCCTGCACGGTCTCCAAAAGCCCGCGCATTTCGCCAAGCACGCCGTTGCGTTCGTTTGGGGACATCAGGACAGCGATGTGCCCGTCCGCATGCGGCGTCACGGTTCCGCGTACCAAAAAGACATAGCCCATGCCCAGCACCACAACCAACAGAAGTGCACTGATCGTCCAGGGTATAGTAGCGGAGAATTTCATATCGGAATCCAGATTAGCCAAATTTATTTAGTTATCACTCACTAATTAAAATTTGTCAACCGGCGCTTATTTCCGGTTTTCATTCCGGCACTCCTGCCTATACTCCGGTGTCGTGGAGCATTTGGTTTTCATAGATACCAATCGCGGGGCGCGCGGCGCCGCGCCGCTTGCGTCACTCCTTCTGCTTAGCTGCCTCTGAGCGTGCCTTTTGGCGCGACCGCTCAGAGGTGACCAGTGCCAGCCATTCCAAGCTAAGTCAGAGAAATGAGAGACCAGAAAAATGACCCCCACATCGGATAAAGATCGCGTTGTGATCTTTGACACCACCCTGCGTGACGGCGAACAAAGCCCCGGCGCGACCATGACCCACGACGAAAAGATGGAAATTGCCGCGATGCTCGACGAGATGGGCGTCGATATCATCGAGGCTGGATTTCCGATCGCATCCCAGGGCGATTTTGACGCGGTGACCGACATCGCCAGGACCGCCGAAAACGCGGTGATCTGCGGCCTCGCACGCGCCAATATTGGCGACATAGATCGCTGCTGGGCGGCCGTGAAGCACGCGCAAAAACCCCGCATCCATACCTTCATCGGCACCTCGCCCCTGCACCGGGCCATTCCCAACCTGAACCAGGACGAAATGGCGACCCGAATCCATGACACCGTGACGCACGCGCGAAACCTCTGCGACAACGTGCAATGGTCGCCGATGGACGCCACCCGGACAGAGTGGGACTACCTGTGCCGGGTGATCGAGATCGCAATCAAAGCCGGTGCCACGACAATCAACATCCCCGACACGGTAGGCTACACCGCGCCTGCCGAAAGCGCCGATCTGATCAAGCGCCTGATCGCCACCGTCCCAGGCGCCGATGAGGTGATCTTCGCCACCCATTGCCACAATGATCTGGGCATGGCGACGGCAAACTCGCTGGCGGCCGTCGCTGGTGGCGCGCGGCAAATTGAGTGCACAATCAACGGCTTGGGCGAACGCGCTGGCAACACCGCCCTGGAAGAGGTGGTGATGGCGATGAAAGTGCGCGGCGATATCATGCCCTGGTACACGGGCATCGACACCACCAAGATCATGAACATCTCGCACCGCGTCGCCACCGTTTCCGGCTTCGCGGTGCAGTTCAACAAGGCGATCGTCGGCAAGAACGCCTTTGCTCATGAAGCCGGCATCCATCAGGACGGCATGCTGAAAAACGCCGAAACATTCGAGATCATGCGCCCCCAGGACGTCGGCCTGGCCGAGACCAATCTGGTGATGGGCAAACACTCGGGCCGAGCCGCGCTGCGCGCGAAACTGAAGGACCTCGGCTATGAATTATCGGACAACGAACTGAAAGATGTGTTCGTTCGTTTCAAAGACCTCGCCGACCGCAAGAAAGAGGTTTTTGACGACGACCTGTTGGCGCTGATGCGGGCCAGTTCAACCGAAGCGGGCAACGAGTTTATTCAGGTCAAATCGCTGCGTGTCATCTGCGGCACCGAAGGCCCGCAATCGGCCGATCTGACGCTGATAATCGACGGACAGGACCAACAGGCCAGCGCGCATGGCGACGGCCCGGTCGACGCCACTTTCAACGCGGTCAAGGCGCTGTATCCGCATGAGGTGAATCTGCAGCTTTACCAGGTCCACGCCGTCACCGAAGGCACCGACGCGCAAGCCACTGTTTCGGTGCGCATGGAAGAACACGGCCGCATCGCCACCGGTCAGGCGGCAGATACCGATACCGTTGTGGCCAGCGCCAAGGCCTACGTCAACGCGCTCAACCGGCTGATCGTGCGGCGCACAAAATCCGACCCGAACGCGGATGTAAAATCGGTCAGCTACAAGGATGCGGGTTGAATTGCTATGATCTGAACGGCCGCGTCGCCACCGTCATTGCGCTCTGGGGGGGGCGGCGGATGGACTCCGCACAGAAGTTCGCCACACGGTGCATGGGTGACTGGTGAGCGGACGAAGCGGTCCGTTCAGTCCGCGTTCTTTCCGGTGGGAAGAAGCATCGCAAGATCGTACCAGGGCATTCTTTGATCCCACGACGCGATCGCCTGGGGTGGCAGCGACGGCTGTTTGGACAGTGAACCGACGGGGACGATCAAATGTAGACCGTTTTGTGAAATAAACGGCAGGCTCGTGCCACAGGATTTGCAGAAGACCCGGCGAACTTGGCTGTTAGGCACATCATAGGATTGTAAATTGCCTTGGCCTTTTGTCCATTCCAAGTCCTCGGGGTTGCCAAAGGCGTTTGCGACATGCGCAGACCCCGACGCCTTTTTGCAAAAATCGCAGTGGCACAATTTGAAAGTTTTGAAATTGTCAGCGACCTGAAATTCCACACTTTCGCAAATGCAGGTTCCTTTGATCGTTTCCGCCACGATTTTTCCTTTTGAAAAAACTCGGTTGGGTCGGCCCAGGATCGGCTCGCCAAACCGGGGATGGCTCGGCGAACCCTATTTTTTCAAGAACCAAACTGGGGCGATCAGTCGTTCTTATAGGCAAAGTAGGCCTTCACAGAATTTGTGAATGTTAGCCCCATACTGATCGCGGCAACGGCAAATCCGATCGGTGCCTTTGCCGGGATCGACACAAGAAAATCGACAACAATGGCAATGCGAATTGCCATAACGTTACGCTTTAGGATCGACGCAACGATGGCCGCAAATGTCAGGATGTAGCCGCCCATCGTGTACAGCATCAGCATGGCTGCGCTGTCGCCTTCCAAACCTTTCGCTGTAAACCCATAAAACTTAAAGGCCACGAAAAAACCGAACGTTAGCAATATCTTAAGCGCGTTCAGTATGAATATTAGCCGCAAAGTTATCGGCTTGGATCGCCCGGGAGCGGTTGTGTCTGATGCCATTATCTTGATCCTCTTGGTTAACTTCACATCACCGGAGATTGAACATTCGCAGCGTTGCTTAGGTTGGTATTACATGCTAGTCACGTGACTAGCTATAGTATCTAGTCGCGTGACTAGCAATGCAAGGAAAATCTGTGCCACGTAAAAGGAAAGCCGATGCGGAAACGGCACTGTCTGCGGCGCAGGACGTGTTTTGGCGATCGGGATACACGCGCGCAGGCACCCGCGAAATAGAAGACGAAACCGGCATAACGCGGTTTACTTTGCAAACATCATACGGCGGCAAAGAGGGGCTGTTTCTGGACACTCTGGACGCCTATCTGGATCGGGCCGAAGCCAAGCACTTTCCCAACCCAGACGCGTTTGACGGCGAGGCATTGGCAGTCTGGTTTGAACAATTAACTTCAAATGAGAAAATGCCTTTGATCGAACACAGCGGTTGCCTGGCGTTTAATTCGATCGGCGGTTTCGATCGCGAGAATGACAAAATTAACCAGAGAATTCGGCGTTACTTGGGCGGTCTTGACGAACGCATTAAACGAATTCTTGAGCGCGCTTCGGCACAGGGTCAGTTGGTTTCAAACCAAACCCCGGAAAGTCTGGCGCGCATTCTTGTCACTCAACTTCTGGGATTGCACGTTATCATCAAAGCCCGCGTTGACGACGATTACCCAAAAGAATTTGGGAAATCCTGCTCAGCGCTGATCCGCAGTTGGCTAAGGGCAGAACAGGTGCAAACTTAGAAACGCTTGAAATTTGCCGCCCGAATCGAATGCGCCGCCTATATCAAAAATGGTATTTAGCGCGAGGCGCACGTTCGCGACTAATGTAGCCAAGGCCGGCCTTGGGCGGTGGCCTCAACGGGTGGACGCAACACTTTAATCTTTAGGAAGAGATGGAGTGTTGAGCATGAAGTATCGTCGTCGCATTTACTATTCGGCCACGCAGCGGGCTGAGATTTGGGATCGTTGGCAGCGCGGAGAGTCGATGAGTTCGATTGGGCGGGTGTTTGACCGGCAATCATCCTCGGTCTTTTCCGTTATCTCGCCGACAGGCGGCATCCGCCCGCCAGGTCGCAGACGTGGTAGCCGCGCCCTGAGCCTTTCTGAGCGCGAGGAGATTTCGCGCGGGCTTAGCATCAAACGATCACTTCGCGTGATCGCCCACCAATTAGGACGCGCGCCCTCAACCATCAGCCGCGAGGTTCGACGGAATGGCGGATCTGCTAACTATCGCGCGACGACCTCTGATCAGGCAGCATGGGATCGCGCATTGCGCCCCAAGACATGCAAGCTGGCTTGCCACCCAGCTTTGGCCCAAGCAGTATCGGCAAAGCTTCGGCGCAAGTGGTCACCCGAGCAGATTGCGGGCTGGCTCAAGCGTACGTTCCCGAAAAAAGCGCAGAAACAAGTGTCGCACGAAACGATATACAGAAGCCTTTATATACAGGCGCGCGGCGTACTGAAGAAGGAGTTGCTGGAGCATCTGCGCGCCAAACGCACTGTCCGGCGCTCCAAGCATGCAAGCCTCAAGCGCAACGGTTTGGGGCAGATCAAAAACGCCGTATCGATCAGTCAAAGACCCGCGTCCGTGGAAGACAGAGCGGTGCCAGGGCATTGGGAAGGCGATCTGATCGGAGGGTCGAAGAACAGTTATATAGCGACCCTAGTGGAACGCCATTCGCGGTATGTGATGCTGGTCAAAGTCGCCAACAAGGACACCGAAAGCGTCATCTCTGGGCTAATCAAATCGGCACAGAGATTGCCACGCGAACTCTACAAGTCCCTGACATGGGATCGCGGCAAAGAGCTGGCAGATCACCCGCGCCTGACCATAGCGACCGATATCGACGTCTACTTTTGCGACCCACACTCCCCGTGGCAACGCGGTTCGAACGAAAACACCAACCGGCTTCTCCGGCAATATCTGCCAAGGGGAACTGATTTATCCGTTCATTCTCAAGCAAAGCTCAGCGCGATCGCACGTCAGTTGAACGAAAGGCCTCGCAAGACCTTGCAATACCAAACGCCAGCAGAGAAATTTGCCGAGTGTGTTGCGTCGATCAGTTGAGCCCGCCGCTCAAACCGGACGTCGGGGCTTTTCACTCGATTAATAACATCTGACCTACGGCGCAGGCCAGTCGCAAGGCCCTGTGCTGGTCCCCGCAAGGCACGCGCGCGCGCTCATCTGCGCCTAGGCTCTTTTACCGCTCACGCTTCATGCCTATAAGACAATGCGCCCGCCGCAAAAAGAATCGGCGACACCAAGAATTGAGGCAGGCCCCAAGGTAATAGAAATGTTAGGACTTTTTTCCAGCGACATGGCAATCGACCTCGGCACGGCCAACACGCTGGTCTATGTCAAGGGCAAGGGGATCATCCTCAACGAGCCCTCGGTGGTTGCTTATCATGTGAGAGACGGCCGAAAAACCGTTCTGGCGGTCGGTGAAGACGCCAAGCTGATGCTCGGCCGCACGCCCGGCTCGATCGAGGCGATCCGGCCCATGCGCGAGGGCGTGATTGCCGATTTCGACACCGCTGAGGAAATGATCAAACATTTCATCCGCAAAGTTCACCGTCGCACCACCTTTTCCAAACCCAAGGTCATCGTCTGTGTGCCCCACGGGGCGACGCCTGTAGAAAAACGCGCCATCCGCCAGTCGGTGCTGTCGGCCGGGGCGCGC
Source organism: Paracoccaceae bacterium (assembly GCA_965216135.1). Classification (GTDB taxonomy): domain Bacteria; phylum Pseudomonadota; class Alphaproteobacteria; order Rhodobacterales; family Rhodobacteraceae; genus CBDCFL01. Next base: position 302,701 of record CBDCFL010000024.1, on the reverse strand, counting down.
CGTGCTGGCCTGATTGCCGAACCCATCGCTGCGGCCATCGGTGCGGGCATGCCGATCACCGATCCGACCGGCAATATGGTTGTCGATGTCGGCGGCGGCACCACCGAGGTCGCGGTCCTCAGCCTTGGCGACATCGTTTACGCACGATCCGTTCGCGTCGGCGGCGACCGCATGGACGAGGCGATAATCAGCTATCTGCGCCGCCAGCAAAATCTGCTGATCGGCGAAAGCACATCCGAACGGGTGAAAACCTCGATCGGCATCGCCCGTATGCCCGATGACGGGCGTGGCGCGTCGATGCAAATTCGCGGCCGCGACCTGCTCAATGGCGTGCCAAAAGAGATTGAGATCAATCAGGCCCAGATTGCCGAGGCGCTGGCCGAACCGGTGCAGCAGATATGCGAGCAGGTGATGATCGCGTTGGAAGCCACCCCGCCCGATCTGGCCGCCGACATCGTTGATCGTGGCGTGATGCTGACCGGCGGCGGCGCTCTCCTGGGCGACCTTGACCTGGCGCTGAGGGAACAGACCGGGCTGGCGATATCCGTTGCTGACGAGTCGCTCAGCTGTGTGGCGCTTGGCACCGGAAAAGCGCTGGAATATGAAAAGCAATTGCGGCACGTGATAGACTACGACAGCTAATGCCCGAACCAGACCGGAGGGCGCGTGGCCAGAGATCGCAGCACATCCGAGGAATTTACCCGCCCGATCCGTCGCATTTTGGTTGTCGGACTGCTTTTGGCGCTGTTCGCGATATTTGTCATCTGGCGAATAGACTCGCCGCGCGTCGAACGGCTGCGCGCACAGGTCGTTGACCGGGTGGTGCCCAGTTTCAGCTGGGCCATGGCCCCGGTGACCAAGTTTTCGAACATGGTCGAGGGCTTTCAAAGCTACGCCAGAATATATGAGCAAAACCAAGAGCTTAGGCGCGAATTGCAGCAAATGAAAGCGTGGAAAGAGGCCGCCCTGCAACTCGAACAGAAAAACGCCAAACTGCTGGATCTGAACAACGTGCGCCTGGACCCGAAACTGACCTTTGTCACCGGGGTCGTGCTGGCCGACAGCGGCTCGCCTTTTCGCCAGTCGGTGCTTTTGAACATCGGCGCGCGCGACGGCATCGTCGATGGCTGGGCGACCACCGATGGTCTGGGTCTGGTCGGTCGCATATCGGGCGTTGGCGCTAACTCATCCCGCGTCATCCTCTTGACCGACGCCAATTCGCGCATTCCGGTGCGCATTCAGCCCAGCGGCCAGCGCGCGCTGCTGAGCGGTGACAACACCCTGGCCCCGCTTCTGGATTTCGTCGAAACCCCCGAAGCTGTGCGCCCCGGCGACCGGGTTGTGTCGTCAGGCGACGGTGGCGTGTTCCCTCCCGGCCTGCTGGTGGGCCAGGCCGCATTGGGCACCGACGGACGGCTGCGCGTCCGCCTGTCGGCCGATTATGAGCGGTTGGAGTTTCTGCGCGTCCTGCGGGTCCGCGAAAACCCTGTTCTTGAGGATGTGGGCGGTCTGCTAGAGCCCGCAATTCCGCCCGACAACGGCACCGAAACCCAGGAACTGACCACCGCCGAAGGCCAGAGCGATGGGTGATCCGCTGACCCTGTCGCGCGCCTTGCATTGGCTGCTGTTGACGGTGATCGCTTTGACCATCCTGTCGGCCAAGGCACTGCCACTGGACATCGGTCAGCATAACTGGCCGGGCCCGCAATTGTTCCTGGCATTTGCCGCCGCATGGGTGGTCCGACGCCCCGATTTCGTGCCCATCGGTCTGCTGGCACTGATCGCGCTGTCCGCCGACCTGCTGCAATCGCGCCCACCCGGCCTATGGGCGGCGCTGACCATCGTCTTCGTCGAATTTCTGCGCATCCGCTCGGCGGTATCGCGCGAATGGCCGTTTTCGGTAGAATGGGGGATATTTGGCGGCATGGTGATGTTTATGCTGCTGGCCAACCGCCTGATACTGGGCATATTCGCCGTGCCGCAACCGCGTTTTGGCCTTGAAATGCAACAATATATCTCGACCTTCGCCAGCTTCCCCGTCGCCGTGGCCATCACCGTCTATGTGTTCGGCATCCGCCACATCGGCACCCGTCCGCCGGGGGTCAGCACATGAGGCGCTCGCCCAAAGATAACGAGACCAGCCAGCGGGTAATTTCGCGTCGCGCCATGGTTCTCGGGGCCGCGCAACTGGCGTTCGTCGGCATCCTTGGCCTCAGAATGCGCTACATGCAGGTGGTGCAGGCCGACGAATTTCGGATGCTGGCCGAAGAAAACCGCATCAACATCCGGCTGATCCCGCCTGAACGCGGGCTGATTTTTGACCGCAAGGGCGTCCTGATCGCAGACAACGAACAAAATTACTCAATCGTCGTGGTGCGCGAAGATGCAGGCGATATTGCCGACACCATCAACCGGCTGAGCAAACTGGTGCGCCTTGATCCCGACGATTTGGCGCGCTCGCTCAAAGAGCTGGAGCGTCGCTCGCCATTTGTGCCGGTCACCATCGCCGACCGCCTCAGCTGGCAGGACTTCTCGCGCGTCGCGGTCAATTCCCCGGCCCTGCCCGGTGTCACCCCCGAGGTCGGTCTGTCGCGCTATTATCCGCTCGACAGCGATTTTGCCCATATCGTCGGCTATGTCGGCCCGGTCAGCGATTACGACCTCAGCCGCATTCCCGACCCCGATCCGCTTCTGCAAATCCCGAAATTCCAGATCGGCAAAATCAATATCGAAACCAAGTTCGAGGCCGATCTGCGCGGCAAAGCCGGCAACCGCCAGATCGAGGTTAACGCTGCTGGCCGGGTTATGCGAGAGCTTGACCGCATCGACGGCACGCCCGGCTCAGACATGCAGCTCACCGTCGATGCGGCGCTGCAAAACTTCGTGCAGTCGCGCATGGCAAACGAAAGCGCCTCAGCCGTCGTTATGGATACCGTCACCGGAGATATTCTCGCACTTGGCTCCGCCCCGGCCTTTGACGCCAATCTGTTCGTGCGCGGCATTTCGGTGGCCGATTACCAGCGCCTGACCGAAAACGATTATCGGCCGCTTGCCAACAAAACCGTCCAGGGCACTTATCCGCCCGGCTCGACCTTCAAGGTGATCACCGCGCTGGCCGCGCTTGAGGCCGGCGTCATTGACCCGAACGAGAGAATATTCTGCCCCGGATTTCGCCGCCTCGGCAATCGCCGCTTTCACTGCTGGAAACGTGGCGGTCATGGGCGCGTCGCGATGCTCGAAGGCATTTACCAGTCCTGCGATGTCTTTTTCTACGAAGTGGCCGACCGCGTCGGCATCGACAGGATCACTGAAGTTGCGCAAAAGCTCGGCCTCGGCCAGCGCCACGACCTGCCGCTCTCAGGCATTGCCGAAGGTCTGACGCCGACGAAGGTTTGGAAGCGCGCGCGCCGCGGCGAGGCATGGCTGCGCGGTGACACGTTCAATGCCGGCATCGGGCAGGGTTTCGTGCTCGCCTCGCCTCTGCAACTCGCGATTATGGCCGCGCGCATCGCATCGGGTCGCGCCGTCAGCCCGCGGATGATCAAAACAGTCAACGGCATTGAGGTGCCGGTGCCCGAAAGCCCGGTCCTCGAAATCCGGTCCGAAAACCTCGCCCTTGTGCGCGAGGGCATGAACCGGGTCTCGAATTACCAGCGCGGCACCGCCTATCGCAGCCGCATCAACGATGATGCCCTCGCCATGGCCGGCAAGACCGGCACCAGCCAGATGTATTCGATCACCGCAGAGGAACGCGCCGCTGGCGTCACCAAGCACGAAGACCTGCCGTGGAACCGCCGCGATCATGCGCTTTTCGTCTGTTTCGCACCGGTCGAAGCCCCGCGTCTGGCCTGTTCGCTGGTGGTTGAACATGGCGGCGGCGGCTCGCGCGCGGCCGCCCCGATTGCCCGCGACATCATGCTTTTTGCGCTGCATGGGCAATTGCCGCCGCTCACCTCTTACCCTGCCGGTCAGCGCCCCGAGATTGCCGAACGGTTCGACGCGCTCGATCTGCGCGATTTCAGCCAACCGGTTGGAGGCCGCGCCCGCACATGAGTTATCTTGAATACCGGGTTCAGACGGTTCCGACCGGTTTTCGCAAGGTGCTCGCGATGAACTGGGCACTGGTATTGGTGCTGATGGCAACGGCAGCGGTCGGATTTCTGATGCTTTATTCCGTCGCTGGCGGGGCGTTTCGTCCATGGACGGTGCCGCAGATGCAGCGCTTCGGCCTCGGTCTTGGCATCATGTTTGCCGTGGCCATGGTGCCGATCTGGTTCTGGCGCAACATGTCAGTGATTGCTTATCTCGGCACGCTCGGCTTGCTTGTTCTGGTCGAACTGATCGGGGTCACGGGCATGGGCGCCCAGCGCTGGCTGGACCTTGGTTTCATGAACCTGCAGCCATCCGAAGTGGCCAAGGTCACGGTGATCATGGTGCTGGCGGCCTATTACGACTGGCTCGATGTCAAGAAAGTCTCCCGTCCGCTCTGGGTTATTCCGCCGGTTATTCTGGTTCTGGTGCCGACCGCCATGGTGCTCGGCCAGCCCGACCTTGGCACCGCCATTCTGCTGGTGCTCGGCGGCGGGCTGATGATGTTCGTCGCCGGTGTCCACTGGGGCTATTTCGCCACCGTCGTGGCTGCAGGTGTTGGCGCCATCTGGACGGTCATCGCTTCGCGCGGGCAAAGCTGGCAACTCTTGGAGGATTATCAGTTCCGCCGCATCGACACCTTTCTTGACCCTGCCAACGATCCGCTGGGGGCCGGTTATCATATTACCCAGGCCAAAATCGCGCTTGGTTCCGGCGGCTGGACGGGCAGGGGGTTCATGCAGGGCACCCAAAGCCGCTTGAATTTTCTACCGGAAAAACACACCGATTTCATCTTCACAACCCTGGCCGAAGAATTCGGCTTTCTGGGTGGCATGTCGCTCTTGGGTCTTTACGCGCTGATCATCCTGTTCTGCGTCACATCGGCCATATCCAACAAAGACCGCTTCGGTGCGCTTTTGACTTTGGGGATAGCGGCGACGTTTTTCCTGTTCTTCGCGGTCAACATGTCGATGGTGATGGGTCTGGCCCCGGTCGTCGGCGTGCCTTTACCGCTGGTCTCATGGGGCGGATCGGCAATGCTGGTGCTGATGGGCGCATTCGGACTGGTGCAAAGCGCCCATGTGCACCGGCCACGGGCGCGCCGGTGAGCCTGAACATCCTCTATCTGGCCCCGCCGGACGATTGGCCGGATTACCAGCGCCACCTGACCGGTGCGCTGGCGCAAATAGGTCTGGATGCGCATCTTGCCCGCGATATTGATCCCGCAGGCGTCGATTACATCATCTATGCACCGCAAAAAGACCGCGAAACTGATTTTTCCCGCTACCCAAAATGCCGCGCGGTGCTCAGCCTTTGGGCGGGCGTTGAGCATATCGTGTCAAACCCCACGCTGACCCAGCCACTGGCCCGCATGGCCGATGCCAGCCTGCGTGAGGGCATGGTCGAATGGGTCATGGGCCACGTGCTGCGCTATCACCTTGGCATGGATGCCCACATCACCGGCCAGGATGGCCATTGGCGCGACGCAACCGTCGCCCCGCTCGCCCGACAGCGAAAGGTGGGAATTCTGGGCCTTGGCGCGCTGGGCACAGCCTGCGCAACAGCACTCGCGGCGCTCAACTTTCAGGTCTCCGGCTGGGCGCGAAAGCCGCGCCAGATCGACGCCATAGACTGCCTCAGCGGGGCCGACGGCCTGTCAAAACTGCTGCAGCGCGCCGAAATACTGGTGGCCTTGCTGCCCGAAACGGCGCAGACGCAAAACATACTGAACGCCGACCGCCTCGCGCTCCTGCCCAAAGGCGCGCGCATCCTCAATCCCGGCCGCGGCGCGCTCATCGACGATGCCGCACTGCTCGCGGCTTTGGATGCCGGCCATATCGCCCATGCCACGCTGGATGTCTTCCGCACCGAACCCTTGCCGCCCGATCACCCCTACTGGACCCATGCCCAGGTCACAGTCACACCGCACATTGCATCAGCTACGCGCCCCGACACTGCCGCCAATTTCGTCGCAGACAACATCGCCCGCGTCGAACGCGGCAAACCGCCAATTGCACTGGTCGATCGAGCCGCAGGCTACTGAGTCTACTAATTTTTCCTGGTGCAAATACTCCGGGAGTGCGGGGGCAGCGCCCCCGCACTGATCGGATCGCCCATGCGATCCGATCACTCAGACACGGCATCCTCGCCTTCAGGTTCGGTCAGCGCCCCGTTTCCCCAGTTGCCGCTGGCCTCTTGCCCGCTGGCATAGCGGATAATCCCAAAACCCTCGCGTTTTCCGGCCACGAAACCGCCCTGATAGACATCGCCGTTTGAATAGGTCGCAACCCCTTCGCCCTCGATCGCGCCGGCCGTCCAATCCCCGGAATAGGTAAACCCGTCCGGCATAGTGATCCTGCCCTTGCCATGGCGCTCGCCGCCATCAAAGGCACCGACATAGACCGACCCGTCCGCATAAGTCGCCCGGCCGTCACCCTGACGCTGCCCGTCAACCCAGGCCCCGTCATAGCGATAACCATCCGGGTCGGTCAGCACGCCTGCCCCATGGTTCTTGGCGTTCCTGAACGCGCCCTCATAGATCAGCCCGTTGGTGTAGGTGGCAATACCCTTGCCCTCGATCACACCGGCAACCCATGTGCCGTCATAGGCATTGCCGTCAGGATAGGTGATCTTGCCCTGACCGTCGGCCAGATCATCGCGGAACCGGCCGACATAGACCGACCCGTCGGGATAATTGACCTGACCGATGCCCTCGATCCGCCCGGCAACCCAATCGCCCTCGTAGGTATACCCATCGGTCCCGGTGAAGGTTCCGGTGCCATGCCGATTGTCGGCCTCGAACGCGCCCTCGTAGGTGTCGCCGTTGGCATAGGTCACCTTGCCCTGGCCGTGGCGCTGGCCACCCGCCAGAAGGCCCTCGTAGAGATCGCCATTAGCCTGCGTCAGCCTGCCGGTGCCGCTGATCTGGCCCTCGGCCCATTCGCCGTCATAGATCATCCCGTCAGGGGTCACCAATCGGCCGGTGCCCGAGCGCAGACCGGCGACCAGCGTGCCGTCATAGGTGGTCCCGTCGGGGTAGGTTATCTTGCCAGAGCCTTCACGTTCACCCCCAACCCAATCACCATCGTAGGCATAGCCGTTGGGGTTTTCCATCCGACCGGACCCGTGGTGCTGGGCATCCTTAAAGCCGCCCTGATAAATCACCCCGTTAGAATAGATCGCAACGCCGGTGCCGTTGATCGTCCCCTCGACCCAGTCGCCCTCATAGGTGCCGCCATCGGCAAAGGTGATCTTGCCGGCACCTTCGGGCTTTCCGGCAACGAACGTGCCTTCATAGACCGAGCCATTGGGAAACCGCGCCACCCCGCGGCCGCGAATTTCGCCGGTTACCCATTCGCCGGTATATTCATAGCCCGACGGCAACCGATAGGTTCCGGTGCCATGCTGCTTGCCGTCGAGGAAAGTGCCCTCGTAAATGCCGCCGTCTTCATATTGCTTGGTGATGACCGCGCGTGTGTCCTGCGCCATGACCGCGACCGGCCCACCAAGTGCAAAAACTGCAGCCAAAATTGCCAACCGGCTCCGCGTCATTCCTAATTTCACGGCTAACCCCCCATGTTGCATGTCGGACCCACCACTGATCGGTCTTTGCCAGAACCTAGTGGAGCCGCCCGTCAGTGACAATTGTTTTTTGCTTGGCCTCACACCCGGATGGCCCGCCTTTTCACCGGCGGCCAACCTGATAAGACTGACGGTGATACCGGACAGATCAGGGCCTATGAGCAACAGTTTCCGCCTGACACTGGCGCAACTTAATCCGACCGTGGGCGACCTCGGCGGCAATGCCGCCAAGGCGGTTTCCGCCTGGGATCAGACCAAAGCCGCAGGCTCCGGCCTCGTCGCCTTGCCGGAAATGTTCATCACCGGCTACCAGACCCAGGATCTGGTCGCGCGGCCCGGGTTTTTTGGCGCCGCGATGGCGAAAATAACCGAGCTGGCATCAGCCTGCCGTGACGGACCGGCGCTGGCCATCGGTGGCCCGTATGCCGAAGGCGGCCAACTTTATAACGCCTATTACGTTCTGCAGGACGGCCAGGTCGCGGCCCGTATCCTCAAACATCACCTGCCCAATGAAACCGTGTTCGACGAAAAACGCCTGTTTGCGCCGGGGCCGGTGGCCGGACCATACCGCATCGGCCCGATCCGCATCGGCTCGTGTGTGTGCGAGGATGCCTGGCACACGGATGTGGTTGAAGCACAGGCCGAAAGCGGCGCAGAAATATTCCTGATCCCCAACGGCTCGCCCTATTTTCGCAACAAGCAGGACATTCGCATCGGCCAGATGGTCGCCCGCGTGATCGAAAATGACCTGCCGCTTATCTACCTCAACATGATCGGCGGTCAGGATGATCAGGTTTTTGATGGCGCGACATTCGCGCTGAACCGCGGCGGACGTCTGGCGCTGCAACTGCCACAATTTGACGAGGCCATCGCCCACCTCGATCTGACCGAAACCCAATCTGGTTGGCAGATCGAACCGGGCAAGATGGCCGATCTGCCCGACGAATGGGAAGCCGATTATCACGCCATGGTGCTGGGCCTGCGCGATTATATGGCCAAGACCGGGTTCAAACGCGTGATCCTGGGCCTGTCCGGCGGCATCGATTCCGCTCTGGTGGCGGTGATCGCTGCCGACGCACTTGGCCCCGAAAACCTCCGCTGCGTCATGTTGCCAAGCGAATATACATCCGAGCATTCGCTTGCCGACGCGCAATCCATGGCCCAGGCACTTGGCTGCCGCTATGATCATGTGCCGATTTCAGCCAGCCGTCAGGCGGTCACGGAAACCCTCGCGCCGCTTTTTGCAGGCCACAAGCAGGACGTCACCGAAGAAAACATCCAGGCCCGCCTGCGCGGATTGCTTTTGATGGCAATGTCAAACAAATTTGGCGAGATGCTGCTGACCACCGGCAATAAATCCGAACTCGCGGTCGGCTATGCCACCATCTACGGCGATATGGCGGGCGGCTATAACCCGATCAAAGACCTCTACAAAACGCGTCTGGCCCGAACCTGCCTGTGGCGAAATGCCAATAATGCGCCATGGATGAAGGGCCCAAAGGGCGAAATGATCCCAGAGCGCATCATCACCAAGCCACCTTCGGCTGAACTGCGGCCTGATCAAAAAGACCAAGACAGCCTGCCACCCTATGAACTGCTCGATCAAATTCTTGATGGGCTGATTGACCGCGAAGCATCCGTTGCGGAACTGGTAGAAGAAGGCTTCGATGGCGCTATGGTCAGACAGGTCGAAAAGATGATTTTCGTCAGTGAATACAAACGCTTTCAGTCCGCCCCCGGCGTGCGCCTGACGCCGCGAAGCTTCGGCCTCGACCGCCGCTACCCCATCGTCAATGCCTGGCGAGATGAAAGCTGAACGGCAGTATACAGTCCTGCAGCCCGGCTTTCTGATGAATCCTGACCGTTCATTGTTCCGATAAATACTCATTATCGGCCGCCCTCGCACCGTGACCTGCGGATACCGGCCTGCCGCACAGATCGCCGCACCGCCGGGCCCGCCTCATCCCTTCATTGTTCCGATAAATGCTCATTTCGACCACGCCAGCGCCGCGACCGGCCTCATCGCTATAGCGAAAAGTCCCGCACGGGCCGACAATCCTTTGTCTGCGCTGACACCTTCGCGAAGCTGGCCGCTCAGACCACGCTCACCACGCATTGGTCCAGCAACGCCTGAACGGCGTCCAGCTCGCACAGCTGCGTCGCTTCGGTCGCAACCGTCGCGCTCGCCGCCGCCGAGCCGAACCGCAGGCAATCGGGCGGTGCCTCGCCGCGCGCCAATGCCAGCGCGAAGGCCCCGACAAAGCTGTCGCCGGCCCCGATGGCGCTGCGCTCTCTGACTTTCGCCCCGGTCGAATGCCAGTTGCCGTTCCGGCTGGCCAGAACTGACCCGTCGGCCCCGCGCGCCACCACCACCATTTCGGCCACGCCGCGCTCAACCAGGGTGCGCGCAAATCCCGCCGTGTCGGCGCGTTTCGGCAATCCATGGCCCGCCAGCCCTTCGGCCTCTTCAACATTGATCCGCAAAACATCAATCGCCTCATGCGGCCCCTGCGAAAGATGCTCCAGCGCCGATCCTGAGGTGTCGACGATCATCCGCGCCCTGCGGCCCGCCACATGGGCGGCCAGAATCGACGGAAAGTCCTTGGCCACACCCGGCGGCTGGCTGCCCGACAAAACCACCAGCGCACCCGCCGCCGCCGCCCGGTCAATGCCCGCCAGCGCGCGTTTCAGGTCATCTTCACCCCAGCTTGGCCCCGGCGTCACGAACCGGTATTGCTGACCGGTGGCCTCGTCGATCACCGAAAAGCTGCGCCTGGTGTCGCCTGGCCCCTGAATGGCGACCGTCGAAACCCCCTCAAACGCCAGAAGCTGCAGCAACTGCGCGCCCGGCGCCCCGCCGATGGCCACCAGCGCCGTGGCATGGCCGCCCAATTGCCGGATGGCGCGCGCCACATTGATGCCGCCGCCGCCAGGGTCAAAATGCGGCTCGTTGCATCTGAGCTTGGGCCCGGCGACCACTTCCGGCGCAGTCGTGGCGAAATCCACGGTCGGATTAAGGGTGATTGTCACGATGGGTTGCGCCAATGCAGACCCCCTGATCTCTGGCTTGGGTCCATCATGCACGCGCCAAAGTTATCAGCACAACCGCCAATACTGGCAGCGCCCGCCGGATTGCGGCATTATCGGTGCCAATGCTGCAATTGCATTAGGGGTAAACCGCCATGACCGAAAACAAAACCCAAGCCACCAACCAGAGCGTCGGGGCGTTCCTTGCCGATGTCCAAGGCGACCGCAAGCGCGGCGACGCCGAACGCCTTGATCAGCTGTTTCGCGATGTCACCGGGTTTGGGCCGAAAATGTGGGGTCCGTCGATCATTGGCTATGGCCGCTATCATTACAAATACGCCAGCGGGCGAGAGGGGGATTTTCTGGCCACCGGATTTTCGCCGCGCAAGGCCAATCTGACGCTTTACATCATGCCCGGCTATGCCGATTTCGGACCGATCCTTGACCGGCTGGGCAAATACAAGAAGGGCAAATCCTGCCTTTACATCAGCAAACTCGACGACGTGGACACCGACGTGCTGAAGGTACTGATCGCCGCCGGGCTGCGGGATCTCGACCAGAAATGGCCGGTTCAGGCGAACTAGCCGCTCTTCTATCGCTCTCCTGAAAGCGAAGACAGCCCGCCAGGGCTGGATGAGCGCCGCCGTTCTGGACAATTCACCGCAAAGATGAAAAACGGCCTTCTGCTTTGATCTTAGGCTCAAAAAATGACCGTCACCCGTTTCGCCCCCTCGCCGACCGGCTATCTGCATGTCGGCAACCTGCGCACCGCGCTGTTCAATTTCCTGATCGCGCGCAAATCCGGCGGGCAATTCATTCTGCGCCTCGACGATACCGACCCGCAGCGCTCCAAACCCGAATTTGCCGACGCGATCAAACAAGACCTTGAATGGCTGGGCCTGACCTGGGATCGCGTGGAAACCCAGTCTTCGCGGCTGGAGCGATACGAGGCCGCAGCCCAGGACTTGCGCGGCAAGGCGCGGTTTTACGAGGCGTTCGAGACCCCCACCGAGCTGGACCTGAAACGCAAGAAACAGCTGAACATGCACCGCCCGCCGGTCTATGACCGTGCGGCACTGGAACTCAGCGATGCAGACAAAGATAAACTGCGCGGCGAACGCGGTGCCGGCCATTGGCGGTTCGAACTCGATCACACCCGCATCGAATGGGCCGATGGCATCCTCGGCGATCTGTCGATTGATGCGGCTAGTGTTTCCGACCCGGTGCTGATCCGCGCCGATGGTCAGTTCCTTTATACGCTCGCCTCGGTCTGCGACGACATCGACTTTGGCATCACCGATGTGGTGCGCGGCTCGGACCATGTGACCAACACCGCGACGCAAATCCAGATCATCGCGGCGCTCGGCGGCGCGGTGCCCCAATTCGCGCACCATTCGCTCTTGACCGGTCCACAGGGCGAGGCGCTGTCCAAACGCCTCGGCACGCTGGCCCTGCGCGATCTGCGCGCCAGCGGCATCGAACCGATGGCGCTCTTGTCCCTGATGGCCCGGCTCGGTTCGTCGCAACCCGTGGAACTAGCGCCGAATATTGACGAGATTGCCGCAGGGTTTGACCTCACCACATTTGGAGCCTCACCGACCAAGTTTGACGCGGGCGATCTGGTTCCGCTCTCTGCCCATGTCCTGCAGGCCACCGATTACGCCGACGTGGCCGCCGAGGTCGCAGCACTTGGCCTACCGGACGCGCTGGCGCAATCCTTCTGGAACGTCGTGCGCGACAATATCAGCGCCCGAGCCGATATGGCCGATTGGTGGACGCTTCTGCGCGATGGCGCAACGCCGCTCGTCGACGCGGATGATCAGGATTTCGTGACGCAGGCCCTGTCGATGCTGGGCCATCCGCCCTATTCCGCCGACACCTGGGGCCAGTGGACCCAGGCCGTCAAGCAAGCGACCGGGCGCAAGGGCCGGGGCCTCTTCATGCCGCTCAGAAAGGCCGTCACCGGGCGCGAGCGTGGCCCGGAAATGGCCGACCTGATGGCGCTGTTGCAAAAGAAACCAGGCGGCTAGTCTCGCCATGCCAGATACGCAACCGGCATTCCTTCAGGGCTCGCTCCTGCGCCACATCACGGTGATGACGATGACGTCCTCGCTGGGGATCATGGCGATTTTCCTGGTCGATCTGGTCGACATGGTCTTCATTTCGATGCTGGGCAAAGAGGAACTCGCGGCCGCCGTCGGCTATGCCGGTGCGATCCTGTTCTTCACCACCTCTTTCGGTCTGGGCATGAGCATTGCTGCAGGCACCCTGGTGGCGCGCGCGCTGGGCGCAGGCGATAGCGATAAGGCGCGGCACTATGCCACCAGTACGATGGTCTGGGGTGCGCTGTCCGGCGCGATTTTTGCCGCGATCGTCTGGGTCAACCTCGAACCGTTTTCACGCCTGATCGGTGCCAGCGGCCCGACGCTGGAATTGTCGGTGATGTATCTCTCAATCCTGATCCCCACCCTGCCGGTGCTCTTGGTCGGCATCGTCGGCATGGCGATCCTGCGCTCGCATGGCTCGGCCAAACAATCGATGATGGTTACCCTGATCGGCGGCGTGCTGAACGCCATCATCGACCCGATCCTGATCTTTGGGCTTGATATGCAGCTGGCCGGCGCGGCCTGGGCCTCGGTCATCGCCCGTTTTGCCATCGCCGGAACCGCACTTTACTGCATATTCCGCTATCACGGCGGCCTCAATGTTCCGCGCCTGTCAGCACTTGCGCCGGACCTGCGGCCGATATTTTCGCTGGCATTCCCGGCCATCCTGACCCAGCTTGCCACGCCGATCGGCCAGGCCTACGTCACGCGCTCAATGGCGGCTTACGGCGAAGAGGCGGTCAGCGGCATGGCCATCGTCGCACGGATCACACCTGTGGCATTCGGCTCGATTTTCGCGCTTTCTGGTGCCATCGGCCCGATCATCGGGCAAAACGCCGGTGCTGGAAACTCGGCCCGGGTTCGCGTTGCCTATCGCGACGCGATGATCTTCACCGCCGCCGTCGTGCTGATTTCAACGGCGCTTTTGTTCCTGCTTCGCAGCCCGATCGCGGCTCTTTTTTAGGCCGAGGGCCTGGCGCGGCAACTGATTTTCCTCTTTTGCGGTCCGCTGGCGCCGGCGTTTTTCTTCAACGGCGTCATCTTTACCTCGAACGCCGCAATGAACAACCTGGGCCATCCGTTCTATTCAACCTGGGTCAACTGGGGCCGGCACACGCTGGGAACAATCCCTTTCGTTCTGGCCTTTTCCGCATGGATGGGGGCGCCTGGCGTTCTGATCGGTCAGGCAGCGGGGGCGCCGTCTTTTCCGCGCTCGCCTATTATCTTGGTATCAAGGTCATCAACCGGGATCAACCGGGCCGAAGTCGCGCCGCCAGAGCCGATGCAGCCGCATGAACATCATGGCAAATTGATGCAGATCCTGCATCACCGCCGCTGATCCCGCGCGCGCTCCACACAATCCCGGCATTTTCTTGGGTCAAATACTCAACTGCCCGGCACCGCCTCTTAGCGCACCGGGTCGTGGTGGATGATCACCTCGGCCTCAGGGAACCGGTCCAGTATCGCATGGCGCAGCCCAGAGCCGATGGCATGCGCGGCATCCAGCGTCTGGCTGCCGTGAAGCTCGATATGCAGGTTGACGAACACCCGGCTGCCCGCGGTCCGCGTTTTCAGATCGTGAAAGCCGTGTACGCCGGGCCAGCGGCCTGCCAACTTCTCGATCTCAGCGATCATCTGGGGCGGCGCGGCGCGATCCATCAGCGCGTCCCAGGCGGGTTTGCCGATCCGAACAGCACCCACGATCAGAAAGACCGCCGCTCCCATTGCCACCACGCTGTCTATGGATCCAAGTCCGAACTGCGCCGAGGCCCAAAGCGCCAGAATCGCCCCGATATTGGGCACCAGATCGCCGAGATAATGTAGCTGATCGGCCTTGACCACACGGTTGCCGGTTTGTCGCGCGACCCGCTGTTGCCACGCCACCAGCGCGCCGGTCAGGACGATCGAGAATGCCATCACCGCGATGCCACGGCCTTCGGCGGTCAGGGGTGTCACGGTGCCACCAAGCAGCCGTGTCAGCGCCGCCCCGGCAATAACCAGCGCCGAAATGCCGATAAACAGGCTCTGGCCAAGTGCCGCCAGGTCTTCGGCCGATGTGTGCCCGAAGGCATGGTCCTTGTCGGCCGGTTTGGTCGCATAGATAATCGCCGCCAGCCCACCCAGCGACATCATCAGATCGAGCGCTGAATCCGCCAGCGATGCGGCAACCGACAGCGCCCCGGTGGCCCCCAGCGCCCAGAGCTTGGCCACCACCAGCACCAGCGCGACTGAGGCCGACAACAGACCGGCGCTCAGGTTCAGGCCCTTGCTGTTGGGCATAGTCTTTCCCATTCCCCGCGACATCGCCATGGCCAAAACGTCTTATACGCATTGGTTTGGCGGTGAAACGCAATTTCGTCTGTCTGTTCAGGCATCCGCTGCCGGCGCCGGTCATCTGAGCACGTTCGAATCGTAAGAGACGAATGACGAAAAATTGCCGCAATTGGCGATTAAACATTCTGCAGTTGCGGCAAACAATGGGTAAGGACGAACCATGGAAGCAATTATCAATCTGATCACGACCAACCTGTTTACTCCGGTTGGAATTGGCGCATTCGCCTGCGGCGTAGCGCTGTTTTATCTGGTCATGCGCCGGACGATGAAGCGTCGCCAGGAAACCTCGGAATTTTAGGTCCGGCGCGCAGACCGCCGGCCTGAAATTAGAAAATGACTAAGAAATACCGCGTCTTGCGCGGCCCTTACAGGTACGCCTTGTCGCGAATACGCGCCCAGCGCGGCCCGCAAATTCGGGTTTTTGCGGTTCCAGGCAGCGTTGGGCCAGAAACCAGTAGAGATACTTTTCAAAGTCAAACCCGGCCATCACCTCGGCCCCGAACCGCAGACCATCGCGCAAATCGCCGATCGTGCGCGGTGTCAGCGTGGCGTGCCAAAAATCGGACCGCGCGCAGGTCAAGACCGGCTTTTTCAGCATCAGCGCCTCAAATCCAGCCGCCGAGTTTTGCGTCACAACCATGTCGCAGGCCGCGTTAAGGTCATGAATACTGGCATGGCTCATGCGGATATTGGGATAATCCGAACAGATCGCGATGATCCGCTGGCGCAGCCGCTTAGATTGCTCGGGATGTGGTTTGACATAAACCAGATGCTCTCGGCAGGTCTCGGCAGTGGTGCGGATCATGTCCTCGGTGCTCAGAAAATGGCAACGATCGGGCCCGTTTTCGACATCCTGAGTGTAGATAACCGCCGCGCCCGGTTCCAGCCCGGCCTCATCGCGGGGTGATTGCGGCAGGCGCGATATATTCTCGCTCAGCATCCACCCCGCCACACCGTTGAAAAAATAAGCGGCCTTTTCGGCGTCGACGCGATCAGGCGAAAACCGCGCCATCCGGATCGAGGAATTCCAGTGAATGCCGATCTCGTCGAGATACCAGAACCCCCAGATATAGGCCGGATGGGCATGCAGAATATTCGCCCCATACCCGGGCAACTTGCCGACCATCACATGGATATGATCCTGTCCCAGCAAAACCTTGCTGGTCTGCCTGACCTGCTCCCCGAAAACTGGTCCATTTGAAAGGAGGATCTGTTCGCTTAATGTTCACGAGAACGAGGAGAACAGAGAATGCGCAAGTCACGGTTTAGCGAAGAGCAGATTGTTCGGATCATTCAGGAGTATGCGGCGGGTGCGAAAGTGTCCGAGTTGTGCCGTAAGCACGGTATGTCGGATGCCACCTTTTAGAAATGGAAAGCCAGGTATGGCGGCCTTCAGATTTCCGATGTCAGGCGGCTGAAAGACCTGGAATCGGAGAACGGCAAGCTGAAGAAGCTGCTGGCCGAAACCATGCTTGATAATGCTGGCCTGAAAGGGCTTCTGGCAAAAAACTTCTGAAGCCTGCAAGCCGCCGGGAAGCAGTCATGGTTCTTTGCCGTGACTATCAGTTTTCAACTCGGCGGGCCTGTGGGCTGATTGGGTTTTCCAGATCGAGTAATGAATACAGAGGAAGGCCGGATCGCCATGCGAGGATACGGGAACGGCTGGTCACGCTTTCCGGCAAACACCGACGCTATGGCTATCGCATGTTGCATGCCAAGCTTGGCCAGGAGGGTTTCAAGGTGAACGTGAAAGTGGTGGAGCGACTTTACCGAGAGGAGCGCCTGACCCTGCGCCGCCGCAATCGCAAGAAAATCCCCAAGGGCGTGCGCGAAGGTGCCTGGTGCCCGATCGCCGCCAACCAGCGGTGGAGCCTGGACTTCACCATGGATGCGCTCGCCAACGGCAGGAAGTTCCGCACCGTCAATCTGAAAGACGACTGCACACGGGAATGTCCGGCGATTGATGTGGCCCTGTCGATCCCCGGCTCCCGTGTGGTGGAAATGCTGGAACGGGTGGCTCGTGAGCGGGGGTACCCGGATGTTCTGACCGTTGACAATGGGCTTGAACTACGAGGCCGCGCGCTTGATGGCTGGGCAGATGATCACGGCGTGCAGCTCTACTTCATCGACCCGGGCAAGCCGACCCAGAACGCCTACATCGAAAGTTTCAACGGCCGGTTTCGCGAAGAATGCCTGAACTTGAACTGGTTCACCTCGCTGGCCGAGGCAGAAAGGATCATCGAGGACTGGCGGATCGATTACAATCAAAACCGGCCCCACTCTTCGCTGAACTATCAAACCCCGGAAGAATTTGCCGCAAACAGGCCTTTCCATAAACCGCAATGGGCAGCGACGCTTGAGCTATCTGAAGGCTCCGCGCCACCGCCCATTGCTCACGCCGCCGAATAATGGCAAACAAAAGAGGAACAGAGTCTACCTAAAAGTGGCCCTCAAATTGGGGGCAGGTCATGCCCACCGCGCGCCGCCAGCCGGTAGGGGATGCCTTCCTGGGTCGGCCGCGCGCCTAGTGCGGTAAAGAAATCGATCTGCCCGTCGCTGATCCGCGCATGCCAGTCCTCATCGGCATGAAAGACTACCGTGCGGTCGCCCGCGCCGATCCGGCGCGCCGCGATGGGGGATCGGATTTGCTCCATTTGCCTTCTAGTCCCTGCGCTCGTCCGGGCCCACGCCCCAGAGCGATGTCTTTTCGATCCAGCCGCTAAAGCGGTCCGCCTTCACCCGGCACCAGTCGGGCTCGCAGGGGCCAAGCTCGCCCACCACGCCGGCCTCCAGATAGGCTTTGACGATTGCATCGCTCTCAGGGCGCGCCCTGACCCCGACCAGATCGGTCTCGATCACCACGGTGCGGGTGCCCGACAACAGCGAATAATGCACCCAGCCGCTGGCCCCGTCCTTGTCGCGCACGCGCCGCCAGTGTCCGAACTCGGCGGTGATCTCAAGCGGCATACCGCGCCGGGTCAGCACCCAGTCGATCTTGTGGGTCAGGGACGGACCGCGGCGCATGTTGCCAGTCGCGGCTTTCAGCGACACATAGCGCGGCATTGGCAAATGGGTGACCGGGCCACGCTCTTGTGACCAAGCCGCACTTGCCAGGCTTAACCCAAGCACCAGCATCCATGTCCACGCGCTATGCGTCAGACTGCCCGATATTGCCACGTTCGTCCCGTGCCTCTTGCCTGTGCGCGCCAGCTTTGGCGCGCTCCGGTCTTCTTCGGCTTGTGCCGTGACCGGTTCGCTGCCACTCTGGCAAAAGATGCTTCCTTTGTGAAGCCAATTGGAGTGCGTGAATGTCTGCCGATCGCTTGAGTGTTGTCGTCACGCGACGCTTGCCCGAAGCAGTCGAACGCCGCATGGGCGAACTCTTTGACACGCAGCTGCCAAAAGACGACGCGCCGATGGATAAATCGGACCTGGCCGAGGCGATGAAGGCCGCCGATGTGCTGGTGCCCACGCTATCGGACAAGATCGACGCCGCGATGCTGGCCGGCACGGGCGAACGGCTGAAACTGATCGCCAATTACGGGGCAGGGGTGGATCATATTGACGTCGCATCGGCCCGCCAGCGCGGCATATTGGTGTCCAACACCCCAGGTGTCGTGACCGAGGATACCGCCGATATGACCATGGCGCTGATCCTGGCGGTCACCCGGCGCATCCCTGAGGGTCTGGCGCTGATGCAGTCGGGCGATTGGCAGGGCTGGGCACCGACGGCGTTTTTGGGCGGACGGCTGGCCGGGCGACGCCTCGGCATCCTTGGCATGGGCCGCATCGGCCAGGCGGTGGCCCGGCGTGCTGGCGTGTTCGGGTGCGAGGTGCATTACCACAATCGCAAGCGCCTGCGCGCGGAGATCGAGGAGGAACTGGCCGCGACCTATTGGGAGAGCCTCGACCAGATGGTCGCGCGCATCGACATCCTGTCGGTCAACGCACCGCATACGCCCTCGACCTATCATCTGATGAACGCGCGGCGGCTGAAACTGATGAAGCCCGAGGCGGTGATCGTCAACACCTCGCGCGGCGAGGTCGTGGACCAGAACGCGCTGACCCGGATGCTGCGCACCGGCGAGATCGCCGGTGCCGGCCTGGATGTCTACGAAGGCGGCCTGGTCCCAAACCCCCGCCTGGCCGAACTCCCCAACGCCGTCCTGCTGCCCCACATGGGCTCTGCCACCCGCGAGGGCCGGATCGAGATGGGCGAAAAGGTGATCATCAACATAAAGACCTTCGCCGACGGGCATAGACCGCCTGATCTAGTGGTGCCGGGGATGATGTGAGGGGTGCGGGGGGGTAGCCTACGCGCTACTGCCGAGCAAGAATCGATTGTATTGGTCAAATAGCGCCCTACAGGTAACGGGTGACAGCCATGGCTGCCTTTGTTCGCTCATTTCTTCTGGATCAAGAAAGGGATCGCCCGCCATCAAATACTCAAATAATTCATTTTCAATAATCCCGCTTGAATTGGCGGAAATTCCAAGTGAAGTTCCGATTATGTGAGGTATTTCATAGTGGTTGCTACCGGTCAAAAGCTTCATGTTTAACGGCAGATACGAGAATCCTAAGAATATCACAACATTACAGGCCTCAAATGCTTCGTGAATGTCATCGTTTAGATTGCTATCGGTGTTTCCTTCTGTGAATGTTTTGATTTGCTTTGCGACATTAGGAAGCTCACTAGAGTCCAAGTCGTCTCCGAAACCCCTTATAATTCCCGAGCTTACCGACAAACTGCCAACCGAGCCGTGTGGATGAATTACCCTTATTTTTTCTGCGACATCGGATAGCGCTTCATTTGAAACCGCAAAATATTGGCGCGCTGCATACAGAAGATATTGTTCGATGCACCGGTCATAATTGAACGAGACGAACGTGACTTTCTCAATAGATCCGATGAAATCATCAAAACTGCTACCGGCCACAAGAATCCTAAAGTACTCGCCTAACCATGAGCTATTGGGAGGTGGAACTTCCGCACCCTCTGAAAATTTCAATCCGCGCGCAAAATCTATCCTATCGTCATTTAAACGATCCTTGACGATCAGGGTGCTTTCTTTTTCTGCAAGAAGTATGCTTCTCGCGATCAAAAGTTTCCCCACTTTTACAATGGCTTCGTCAGCGGAATGCGTATGAAGGAAATTGTCGATTGACGGTGCAATTGGCATATTTTGCGCGATGAAGTCACAAGCTTGAACAAAACCGTTTTTATGGCCGAATTCGGGAATGTTAGTCAAAGTTTCTTGTAAGACACTGTCAGAAATTCGTGTTGATTTTCTGGTGCGAACTAGGGCTTGTTGACGTTTAGGGATTCCCAAATCGGCTGATGACTGATTCAAGGTTGCAAACAGAGGAGAGCAGCCTTGATCCGCACAGTTCTGACCGACGCCCAATGGGCTGTCATCGCACCGCACTGCCTTGGCCGGGAATGCGACCCCGGTCGCACCGGCCCTGACCCGCGCCGGTTTGTCGAGGCAGTTCTCTGGATCTCGCGGACCGGATGCCCCTGGCGCGACCTGCCGGAAGAGTTCGGGCGCTGGAACAGCGTGTTCAAGCGCTTCCGAAGGTGGGTGAGGGCCGACGCTTTCTATCGTATGTTCAGGGTTTTAGCCGAAGATGCAGACTTCGAATACACGATGATCGACGGTAGTATCGTCAAAGTCCACCGACACGGTCAGGGCGCAAAAGGGGGACTCAAAGCCAAGCCATCGGACGCTCTCGCGGCGGGATAATACCAACGGCATCAATTTCTGACTCTGTGGGGATTCCCAAATCGGTTTTGATCTGATTCAAGGTTGGCAAAGGAGGATCGCCATGCCAGCCAGTGTTCCGCTTCGTCGCGACTTTGATGCCCGCCACCTTCGTAAACTCGCCAGCCGTTGCAAGGATGCCCGGCAGAGCCGCCGTCTGTTGTCTCTTGCGGCGGTCTACGATGGCATGAGCCGTGGAGAGGCCGCAAGGATCGGTGGGATGGATCGCCAAACCCTGCGGGACTGGGTTCACCGGTTCAACGAAGAGGGACCGGATGGCCTCACCAACCGCAAGGGCGCGGGCCGGACGCGCTACCTGAGCGATGTCCAGATGAAAGAACTTGGCGAGATTGTCGAGACCGGCCCCGATCCGGCGGTGGACGGGGTTGTCCGCTGGCGGCGGATCGACCTGAAGCGGGTGATCGAGGCGCGCTTTGGCGTCATCTATTCCGAGCGCGGGATATCCAGACTGCTTGGCGAACTGGGCTTTGCCCATATCAGCGCCCGCCCGCAGCATCCCAGGCAGGATAAGCGGATCATCGAGGTGTTTAAAAAAAACTTCGCCGACACGCTCCAGGTGCATATAGCTGACCTGCCAGCGGGAACGCCGGTGGAGATCTGGTTCCAGGACGAAGCACGCCTTGGCCAGAAGAATGGCCTGACGCGCCTGTGGGCGAGAAAGGGCACGCGCCCCCGCCAGCCGGCCGATCAGCGCTATCACAACGCCTATCTGTTCGGCGCCATCTGTCCGGCTCACGGCAAGGGGGCGGCGCTCATGCTGCCTTGGGCGGACGCGCAAGCCATGCAGATGCATCTCGACGAGATCAGCCGCCACGTCGCCCGAAAGGCCCATGCGGTTGTGCTGATGGATCGGGCCGGATGGCACACCACCGGCAAACTCAAAGTCCCGAAGAACCTCACCATCATCCTGCTGCCATCGCGCGCTCCGGAACTGAACCCGGTGGAAAATATCTGGCAGTACTTGCGCGCCAATTGGCTCTCCAACCGCGTGTTCGAAGACTACAATGCCATCGTCGATGCTGGATGCGAAGCTTGGAAAAAGCTCATCGCACAGCCCGAAACCATCACATCAATCGGAATGCGAAAATGGGCCCATATCGGTCAATGTTAAATGCCGCTGGTATAATACAGGCGTTTATGGATTCACATTCAGGGCGCAATTCTGTATAGAATAGCCATGTTGAACGCCCTTGATAACCTGCCAGAAGACCCCGTTGAACTACGGCGTGTCACCGAGCTTTTAGCGTCAGAGGTGAAGGCACAGGCGCTGATGATCGAGAAGCTTCAGCATCAGCTACACGGGGCAAACCGGCACCGTTTCGGATCCAAATCCGAGGGCATGGATCAACTGCAATTGTTTGCCGAGAATGAAGAGATTGCAGAGGCGGCGGTAAAGGCCGCAGAAACCGCGCCTGCTGAACCGATAGAGCTGAAGGAAAAGCCAAGGCGCAAACCGCTGCCCGATCATCTGGAACGTATCGAGCAGGTTTGTCTGTTGGCGAGGATTGCCCTGAGTGCGGTGGCGATCTCTCAAAGCCGGGCGAAGATATTACCGAAGAGCTGGAATACATCCCGGGCCGCTTTGTGGTGAACAAAATCACCCGACCGCGTATGGCCTGCCGTCGCTGTGAGGCGATATCAGTAGATCAGGGACCTACACTCCAACAGAGCAGACTTATGATCGCCGACTCGTAGGTGAGCAAATCAGCTTTGGTGATCGAAGATTGGAAACACCTATGTGGATGGGAGTGCCAGTTCGTCTGTATTCTTGGCAGATATTACAGAAGTCATCGGATTCCTGAAGTAGTGCTCGTTCAACATGGATCGCAGTGAGCTGTTGCTGGCCCGGTCAGCGTAGAGCTTTAGCTCTGCGCCGTCTTTCCAGCCGACGGTGTATCCATCGCAGGACATAGGTTGTTTTTTCAGCCAACTTAACGCGGAGTCCGAAAAGATGCCGTTGGTCCAGATTTCGAAATGAAACGGCCTCGGCACGTGTTTGTATGGAGTATCGAGAATGCGATGGATAATGAGAGTGTCCGTCCTTCTGTGTATGACTGATTTGGCCCATGCTTCCAAACTGAAGGAGCATGACGACAATGACGATTTCCAGGGAACTACTGGACGAGCTGCTTAGCGGCGTTGAACGGCCTGAGGATTTGCTCGGCGACAAGGGCCTGATGAAGGAACTCAAGGTTCGGCTGATGGAACGAATGCTGGGCGCTGAACTTACCGAGCATCTGGGCTATGAACCGCATGGTGAGCCTGCAAGCCAGCAATCCAACCGACGCAATGGGGCGGCGCGCAAGGTGCTGAAGGGCAATGACGGCGCAGTGCCAATTGACATCCCGCGTGACAGGGACGGAAGTTTCGAGCCGGAGTTGATCCAGAAAGGCCAGACCCGGATCGACGGGATGGATGACAAGATCATCGGGCTTTATGCGGCGGGTCTGTCCACCCGCGATATCCGCGCCCATCTTGAAGAGGTTTATGGCCTGCGCGTTTCTGCCGATCTGATCAGCCGTGTCACCGATGCGGTTCTGGAGGAGGTTTCAGACTGGCAAAACCGGGCTTTGGAGCCGGTCTATCCCATCGTTTTCCTAGATGCCCTGCGGGTCAAAATCCGCGATGCGGAAAGCCGCCAGGTTAAGAACAAGGCCGTTTATGTGGCTCTGGGCGTCACCCCTGAGGGTGAACGTGAGGTTCTGGGGCTTTGGATTGCCGACAACGAGGGAGCCAAATTCTGGCTGTCGATCATGAATAATCTGAAGAACAGGGGCCTGGAGGATATCCTGATTGCCGTCGTTGATGGCCTCAAGGGCTTCCCTGACGCCATCAACGCAGCTTTCCCCGATACGACGGTTCAAACCTGTATCGTGCACCTTGTGCGCCATTCCCTGAACTTCTGCGGCTGGAAGGATCGCAAGGCTGTCGCCAAAGATCTGAAGCTGATTTATCAGGCCGTAGATGACGGGGAAGCCGCCAAAGCCCTTGATGATTTTGAAGCCGAATGGGGCGACAAATATCCTTCAATCGCCCCAAGCTGGCGGCGAGCATGGCAGGAGGTCATCCAGGTCTTTGCCTTCCCGCCAGCGGTGCGCAAGATCATCTACACCACCAACGCCATCGAAAGCCTGAACCGGGTGATCCGGAAAACCACCAAAACCCGGGCAGCTTTCCAACCGATGCCGCCGCCACCAAGCTGATCTATCTGGCCATCCGCAATTTCGAAAAGGCGGGTCGCTGCGTCAGAGAATGGGTTGCCGCCCGAAACCAGTTCGCTATTCTCTACCCGGAACGGTTCAACAAATAACCCGTTTTAACTGCATGCGCTGAGCGCCATACACAGAGTTTCAGATACTCCCGTTTCCCACGGCGATGATGTTCTCATTGCGGCTGATGTAATCACAGCGCGCCAACTCCATCACCAGCATCTTGTTCAACGAGGGCATGGCCTTGAAGTCAAAGCTGTCGAGACTTTTGACGGCCGGGAACTTTGCAGCCTTGATCCGCCGTTCCACCATGCGTCGCTCCCGGTCGATGAGCTCCAGTTCGGCGAGGCGCAAAAGGTAGCGGGAATGATCGATGCCTTCCGCCGCGCATTGTTTGGCGACCTTGTCATACTCACGCAGGAAAGTCGGCAGACGCAGGCTCTTCAGATGATGGGCCAGCAACAGTTGAGGTGTATCCGTCATCACCGGTCCCCTGACAACAGCGCCATGTAGTCGCCTGGGGATGTGACCGCGACATGGGCTTTCGGGAGGTAGGGATAAACCGTCATATCCAGCCGGGAAGGTCTGCGTTCGATCCGGCACAGCACCAAATGCTTCACCGCATCAAAGCCAATTGTGCCGCGTTCGAGAGCACTCTGTATCCCGGCTTCAACATCCGCGATCTGGAAGATCTCCAGCAGTCGCAGAACCTGAACGAACTCACGTTTGCCCTTTTTACCCATCCGGGCCTCCATAAGGCGGCGCAAGATGAGAAAGGCTTCAGGCAGTTTGTCAATCAGCCAGCGGGGCTGCCTGATCAAGCGCATTGGTCTTCTGTTCGATCAGTGCCAGGTAATGAAGCGGATTGAAGATGTAATCTTCTTTCTCCCAGGACCGGACATGGCGGGCAATGACCTCAGCCCCGCAGGCAATCACCACTTCATGCACATAGCCCCTGACCAGAACCTCTTGATGACCATATGCAGTCGGCACCGAATAATCATTGCCGCGATAGCGCACGAGGGACAGTGAGCTCACCCGAACTGATTGCTTGTCGCAGGCGTCATAAGGAACAGCTGGTAAGGGTTGGAGCCGTTCGGCGTCAGGCGCAAACCGTTCGCCTATCGTGCCCATGTGACCACGCAGCTTGTCGCCCATGCGCTTGCGGCATTGTTCAGCCAGATGAGCATTGAGATCATCAAAGCTGGCAAATTGCGGCTTGGGCACCATGAAGTTGCGCCGGGTGTATCCCACCATCCCCTCGACTTTGCCTTTGTCATTCCCCTTGCCGGGACGGCCAAATCGACCCTCAAACAGATAATGCGACACCAGTTCCGAGAATACACGGGTCCGTTTGCGTGTCCCATCCCCGAGAATGCGGGCAACTGCGATCCGCGTATTGTCATAAAGGATCGACACAGGCACACCGCCGAAGAACGCGAACGCCGCGACATGCGCATCACAGAATGCTTCCGTCGTCTCAGCCGGATACGCCTTCAAAAAACATGCATCCGAATGTGGCAGGTCCATCACCAGAAAGTGGATCTTTTGTTCGACACCGCCAATCACGGCGAGTGCCTCGCCAAAATCCGCCTGAGCATGGCCCGGCGGATGCGACAGTGGCACGAACATCTCCCGCTGACGCTGCCTGGCCGCGAAGATATAGTCCTTCACAATCCAGACCGTGTGAAAACTCTGCAAGTCATATGAGAGGGGCCAAAATCCTCGAAATTTCGGGCTCTCTGATCGAGCTGAGGCAATACTTTCGCACATTGCCACTACGAGCGTAGCGATTTCTTTAAAGTATTCGACTTTTCACACAGCCTCAATCGTGATGCCGCCTTCAAAGTCATGCTCATCACGCAGTCGTTCAAATATCCGTTTCGACGTGTGTCGCTGCTTCTTTGGAACCAGCTTATCTGCCTCAAGGGTCTGATCAATAATCCCGGTAAACGCATCCAACTTCGGGCGTCGTACAGGTTGGCTGCGCCGGTATCCGGGCGGAAAAGAAAACGCCAACATCTTGGCGATGGTGCGTGGATCAACTCCAAATACCCGCGCCGCTTCCCGGCTGCTCATACCGTCAATTAAAACTGCATGACGTACCCGACCGTACAAATCCACGTTCTTCATCCCCGCCCTCTGAAAACAGAAAGCATAACACTGATGGAGTTTTACTCCGGCCAACCAGACATTCTGGCCGCTTCAGTGAGGGATTATTGCACCGGCGTTCTCAAATTCAATCCGAGGCTCTAGTGGCACAGTTCCCATGATAGACGTCCAAGCTTACGCAGCTTGGCTGGATACCTAACAACAGCATCCGCCGACATTGGACCGTGGATAAACGGTACTACGACTTAGTTCTTTGCGATCACACCCGATATTGCATCAAACATATAGTCAACAATCGTGCCATCCTTCAGACGCGCAATTGCCTCGTCAATCACATCAATTGACAAGAGGAACCACTCTCTGGGCTTCACTGGCTTGCCGAACCGATCCATGATCTCGATGTCGAGACGCGCATCAGCGAAGAAGCGATGCAGAAGGTTTTCGAGCTTCACCTTGTCGATATTATAAAGCGAATAGGTTTTCACTGGTCGCACCGGAGCCATTAGGAAGGTAGGATCATCCTTGGCATTCTGAATGCGCGTTTCCATTTTTCCAGATGTAAAACCGATCTTGAACAGTGTTCCGTTCAGCTCCTTGATACGCGGATCATCGGACAGGCTCTTGATCACATAGATCATGCCAGTCTGAACATCGCCGTCCTCAACCTCTTCCGAAAATAACGGGCCTGCATCAGTGTCGAGGACACGGCGGCCGTTCGGGTCTTTGTATAGCTCAGTGGCCAGAGATCGCAGCAAATTACTGCCTTCGGTACCATTGTCAAAGATCACCCGAAGACGGGCGTTTCTTTTGCCGCTTCTGATGTGCGGATCATTGACCTCGGCTACATAGACAAGAACCCCGTTCAAGATAAAGAACTGCCCGACGTCAATCTCCTGCTCATTGGCGAACTTTCGAGTCTGGCGCTTGCCGGACTGGATGGCTTGAGCGCAACCATCAAAGAGCGGTTTAAACTGGTCAAAATCCTCGCAAATTTTCCGTTCGGAAACCCTGTCTGGCCGAGCCTTTGCCGGGCGCGCATGCTTAAAGTCAAATATGCCATCTGACGGGGTGGAGAGAATCTCGTCATCCATCGCAAATATGTCATCCAGGCTCGATGGTGCCGCGGCCGCCTCTTGCCGGACGAAGAGACCATGCCGATCAAGTGCGGCCAGTCGTCCTGTAAGCTGAGCGTTGTTCTGCAAGGCGTTCAAACGGAGCTGAAGGCTCTTTTCGGAAACTGACGGGCGTTCGGTATCACCGGGGATACGTCCATGTTTGTCGATGAAGCTGTTGATCTCTTCGAGCTGCTGTCTGATCCGATCTTCTTCCGTAGTCGCCGTTGAACTACTCAGCTTCACGTCCAAAAGGCCAAGACCATCGTTGTCCGCTAAGATTTCATCGAGGGTTGGTCTCGCCATGACGTCCTCAGGCTTCCGCTTGCGCACGCATGCGCTTTTTCTTCTCTTCCCTGATCCAGGCAAGAGCCTCAGCCATCCGCCGCTCCATGGCGTCGGAACTGACAAGGCTCGGGTCTATGCCGCGATCTCGCTTGAAAGCTTGGATGCGAGGGAACAGCGTAACAGCCTCTTTCTCTGTCATCGGGATTTTCCTGGCTGTGATTGTCTCATGGATGCGCTTCAGAACGCCTGAGGTGACCGATTTCGACATGATCTCATAGGCCATCTGGAAGGGGTTGATGCTGTCAATCAGATCAATGTCCAGATCTTCGATCTTCACAAACTTCTCGGCCATTTTGATGAAGCGTGAATGCGCTTCCGGGACACCCTCAGGGTTCGACGTTTTCAGAACACTGTTTACGACAACATGCTGGCGAACTTCTTCGACCTCTTCCTCACTCAGATCAGGATATTTGGTCTCGATCACCTTCGGGATATAGACCTGGTTCACGACCTCAGGCGGTATCTCTTCGGGGTTCATCGCCGCCCGCAAAACACGCTCGTCCTGGAAAACGGCGGCAGTCAGATCGGCCAGATCGCTTTGCAGAATTTGCTTGGTACGGGGCGTGCTTGGCTCGGCGAAGCCTTTGATCGAGATGACGCTCTCGCCCTGGTCATACTGGATATCAACCACTTTCGCGCCGCCATCCACATTATCGTCGGAAGGCCGCGTCTTGAACTTGAAATTGGGCGCAAGCACCTGCTCCATCAGCAGGGAACATGCAATCGCCTTCAACATGTTGTTCACCGCATCCGACACAATATCTGCGCTAGTGTCAGGCTCCGCTATCAGGTTGGTGAATTGCGCATGGGGTTGCCGGGCGCGTCACGGGTGGCTCGCCCGATTATCTGGATGATCTCGGTCAGCGATCCGCGATAGCCGACTGTCAGGGCATGTTCGCAATAGACCCAATCGAAACCTTCCTTAGCCATGCCAAGGGCGATGATGATATCGACATCCTCCGGCTTCTCGATACTGCGCAGCGAGCCCATCACCACGTCGCGCCTCTTCAACTCATCTTCTACCAGATCGGCCACTTTCAGGACCGTGCCATCAGCGCGGCGCACATGGTGAAAGCCGGTTTTTGGGTCGGTCTTCACGACCTCACCCAGAATGTCGATGATCCGGTCCACCTCATCGTATTTTTCCTTGGTGGATTCACCGGCATTGACGTTTGGAATGTGAATAATGGTCTTTTTCGTTGGATCCAGCACCTCGCCAATCGCGTCCAGATACCGGCCACGGTAGAAATGATAGCCGATGCCAAGCGTGCTCAGAAACGAATAGCCGTTGAGCTGTTCATAATATGTATAACTGACGCGGGTGAACTTCTCTTCGTCCTCGGGGCGCAGAACCGGCGTTCGGTCGCCGCGAAAATACGATCCGGTCATGGCCACGATATGCGCTTTGCCATCCTTCATTAGTGCGCGAACCACCTCACCCAGCTTGTTATCGGCATCGGCGGAAGCGTGGTGAAATTCGTCGATTGCGACAAGGCAATCTGCAAACGCTGCGACACCAATCTGAGAAAACGCATTACGCAGCGTTGCATGGGGGCAGACCAGAACTTCGGACCTGCTCGCCATAAAGTCAGCGAACGCCTTAGCTTTGCTGGCCGATACATCACTGCCCGGCGTGCATAGGTTCCATTGATCCTCAACCTGCCAATCGCGGTAAAATCCGTGATCCGTCAGTTGGGTTGTTTTGAACGATGATCCGATCGAGCGTTCCGGCACCGCCACAATCACCTTTTTCCTACCCTGATTTTCCAGCTTGTCCAGCCCGACAAACATCAACGCGCGAGATTTGCCCGAAGCGGGTGGGGCTTTGACCAGCAGATATTGCGCGCCGCGATCCTGATAGACCCGTTCCTGCATGGCGCGCATACCCATCGGGTTCGCGCTTTGGCTGGCACCGGTTTTACCGTAGGTTACTTTTACAAAATCAGGCATTCACCACCGCCGCTATATCCTGGAGTGTTTTCAGATTCTTTGGCTTTGCTGGCCGCACGATATCTTTTTCAATCTGCCGCACGACCGCAAGAATAACATTGGTTTTCGCCAGGCCAGAGCTTTGCATCAGCACCTCAAAATCCGAATTGGCACGATGCGCAAACTTGCAGGACAAGCGCCTGCGCGGCACCTTAGCCTTGGGTCCGGCTTTTACGCCCTCGCTCAGCTGGCGAAGCGTCTCCCCTGCCCCGTCATTACCGGCCAATTTGTGGATGTAATAGGCCAGCAAAGATTTGCGAAACCGCCCGGTGGCCGTGGGGTCGATCCGAAACGCCGCCGCATCCAGCACGTCGATCGCGGGCGCAGGCAAGGAAACCTCAAGCGGAATCGCCGCCACATCGCGGGCACGTCGAATGGCGGGTGTGGATTGTGCGGGAATGGTCAGCACCGCGCCGCAGCCGTCACAGACCCCGACAAGGATATCTTTGACATCCCCTGCGCCATCATCGAACGGCACATCGCGATAGGCGAATGTCGTCTGCACCAAACCCTTGCAGGCCTCGCAAATCGCGCGGGATTTATCGCCAGCCTGATAAAGTTTCATGGCAAACCTCATTGGTGAACGCTGATAAAAATCGTATCGGGATCAACGAAGTAGATCTTGATATACCAACCATCGCGTCGCAGGACATGCACCGAAATTTCCTTGGCGGAGTGGTGCGGCGATTGGGTGTGATGCGTCCCATTGCACCGTTTGACCAATTCGCAAATGTCCGTCGCCGCAACCTGACCAGTCTGAAGCAGGTTTTTTGTGTTGATCGCGGCGCGCGCTTCGTGCTGGAATGTTCCGTTCTGCAAAGCTCCTATCAGCCGACGCTTAACCTCGTTAAATCCCATGTGAGACACATATATACGAAGATGTTCGTAAGAAATCAATAAAGAATGCGATCACGCTTTTGCCACCCTCTTCTCCTCGGCGGTCATCTGCGCATAAAGTTTGAACAAATGCTCCAGCCGCTCGGTGTCGTTCTTGAACGGGCGACCGATGTAAATTTTTTCGAGGGTGTCATCGAGGGCTTGGTGCGCAGCAAGCAAGTTATCGGGCATTTTTTCGGGGTCGTAGAGTTGGGCGATTGTCTTGCCAATATGCGCCTCGCGGTCGGCCAGCATAGACCATGTGCATTGTTCCAGTGTGTCTTTCTGCACTTCGCTCAACATTGGAAACGGAAAAGTATTATAGACGAGTGAATTTGAGTACCTGGGATCAGTTTTGAGCCGTCCTCCTACCGTTGAGCCCCGCATGTAGTGAAGACGAGAGCAGATAATCCCCAATAAGTGAACTGGCGCATTATAGATGCCGAACGCCAGATTACTGATTATTGTATCTTGTGCCAACAACCCGGCTGTAATGTAATTTCTCTTCTCTGAGGATACAGATGGTACAATGATCGTATCGGCTTCTACATGCGGCGCATACACGAAGAGGTGCGGTGTCGATGCTTGCTGTTGCGTTTCCTTACGGTCGCTCTTCAGCCTGAACGCTCTTACTGCTTCAATTCGTTCCTTTATGGCCGGAATCCTCAAAGCTTCATTCAAGTCTTGGTTTTTCAACCAAACGCACCAACGAATTATCCCTTTGTTGAATTCCTGCGAGCCATAGTATCTGCGCATAAGACACCTCGCCTCTGGATGTTCGGACAATAATACCAACGGCATCAATTTCTGACTCTGTGGGGATTCCCAAATCGGTTTTGATCTGATTCAAGGTTGGCAAAGGAGGATCGCCATGCCAGCCAGTGTTCCGCTTCGTCGCGACTTTGATGCCCGCCACCTTCGTAAACTCGCCAGCCGTTGCAAGGATGCCCGGCAGAGCCGCCGTCTGTTGTCTCTTGCGGCGGTCTACGATGGCATGCGCCGTGGAGAGGCCGCAAGGATCGGTGGGATGGATCGCCAAACCCTGCGGGACTGGGTTCACCGGTTCAACGAAGAGGGACCGGATGGCCTCACCAACCGCAAGGGCGCGGGCCGGACGCGCTACCTGAGCGATGTCCAGATGAAAGAACTTGGCGAGATTGTCGAGACCGGCCCCGATCCGGCGGTGGACGGGGTTGTCCGCTGGCGGCGGATCGACCTGAAGCGGGTGATCGAGGCGCGCTTTGGCGTCATCTATTCCGAGCGCGGGATATCCAGACTGCTTGGCGAACTGGGCTTTGCCCATATCAGCGCCCGCCCGCAGCATCCCAGGCAGGATAAGCGGATCATCGAGGCGTTTAAAAAAAACTTCGCCGACACGCTCCAGGTGCATATAGCTGACCTGCCAGCGGGAACGCCGGTGGAGATCTGGTTCCAGGACGAAGCACGCCTTGGCCAGAAGAATGGCCTGACGCGCCTGTGGGCGAGAAAGGGCACGCGCCCCCGCCAGCCGGCCGATCAGCGCTATCACAACGCCTATCTGTTCGGCGCCATCTGTCCGGCTCACGGCAAGGGGGCGGCGCTCATGCTGCCTTGGGCGGACGCGCAAGCCATGCAGATGCATCTCGACGAGATCAGCCGCCACGTCGCCCGAAAGGCCCATGCGGTTGTGCTGATGGATCGGGCCGGATGGCACACCACCGGCAAACTCAAAGTCCCGAAGAACCTCACCATCATCCTGCTGCCATCGCGCGCTCCGGAACTGAACCCGGTGGAAAATATCTGGCAGTACTTGCGCGCCAATTGGCTCTCCAACCGCGTGTTCGAAGACTACAATGCCATCGTCGATGCTGGATGCGAAGCTTGGAAAAAGCTCATCGCACAGCCCGAAACCATCACATCAATCGGAATGCGAAAATGGGCCCATATCGGTCAATGTTAAATGCCGCTGGTATAATTCATCTTTTTCGGGGGTGGAAAGAATAAGATGACCATTGTCGATCGGCTGGTTCCCGAAGGTCATCGTGGAAACTTCTGCAATCGGTTTTGTTCGTGAGACAATAATTGTATCGTCAAAATCCAGAAGGTACGGGCTAATATTTTTCACTTTTCTGGAGTGCTGTCCCTCAAAAATCAACTTTGGAAGAAGCGATTTCCTACGGACTCCTGCAACAACGCAAATGACGGCTGCATTTTTTGAAGCATTGTTGCGCCACTTGAAAGTGTCCGTCATCAGAGGTTTTGGTTCCAGAGGCCGCGTAAATTAGGCGAGTATCTGATACCACCGAGCGGAATGCCTGACTCACGTTGGGGATTCCCAAGCGGTCCGATCTCTGACTCAATGTGGTGAACCAATGAGGTTCGCCATGGCAGCGCCTATCGACTTACGGAACGATTTTGACAGCGTCTCACTGCGGTGCCTCGCGAAGAGGACCAGGGACGCGACCCAGAGCCGTCGTCTGCTGGCGTTGGCCGAGGTCTACGATGGTGGCAGCAGGACGGATGCGTCGCGGATCGGCGGCGTCGGTCTGCAGATCATTCGCGACTGGGTGCTGCGCTTCAACGCCCGCGGACCGGACGGGCTGGTCGATGGGAAGTCACCGGGCGCACCCTCGAAGCTCAACGCCGATCACCGCCGCGCACTGGCGGAGGTTGTTGAGGCCGGCCCGGTCCCGACGGTGGACGGCGTCGTGCGCTGGCGGCGCAAGGACCTGGCGCGGTGGCTCTTGGAGACGTTCGCCATCTCGCTCGACGAGACCACGGTCGGGCGCGAGTTGAAGGCGCTCGGCTTCGCCAAGATCTCGGCGCGGCCGCGCCACTACGCGCAAAACGAGCTGGCCGTCGAGGCTTTTAAAAAAAACTTCCCCGCCGAACTGGCGAAGATCCGGGCGAGGCTCCCGAAAGGCGTCGAGATAGAGCTGTGGTGGCAAGATGAAGCCCGCATCGGCCAGAAGAATAAGCTCACACGCCGATGGGCCAGACGTGGCACGCGCCCGCGGGCGCCCCGCGACCAGCGCACCGAATGGGCCTATATCTTCGGCGCGATCTGTCCCGCGAAGGGGAAAGGTGCCGGGCTGGTCATGCCCTGGTGCGACACCGACGCCATGGCGGCGCACCTCATCGAGATCAGTGCCGCCGTCGATCCCGGCGCCCATGCGTGCTGATCGTCGATCAGGCCGGTTGGCACTTGACGCCCAAGCTGGCGATCCCCGACAACATCACCGTCCTGGCGCTGCCGCCACGATCGCCCGAGTTGAACCCGGTGGAGAATGTCTGGCAATTCATGCGCGACAACTGGTTGTCGAACCGGATCTTCAAATCCTACGAAGACATCGTCGCGCTGTGCTGCCAAGCCTGGAACAACCTCATCGACCAACCATGGAAGATCATGTCCCTCGGCATGCGCAAATGGGCGCATGGGTTCTGATCAATGACCGTTGGTATGACTCATCTGGTTGATAGTATTATGCGCGAGTTTGCGGTGTTGCAAGCGCCGGATTTCAAGTGTTTTGCGTTTGATCCTTTCTCGTTGGTTTAGAATGGCTTGTGCCCGTCCGAAGTAGACGTCGGATGGCGTGACGTTGTTCAGGCTCTCATGATACCGGTGATGGTTGTAGTGATCGACGAAGGCTTCGATCTGGTGCTTTAGGTCGCCTGGCAGGAAGTAATTTTCCAGCAGAATGCGGTTCTTCAGGGTCTGATGCCAGCGTTCGATCTTGCCTTGGGTCTGTGGATGATATGGCGCCCCGCGAGAATGCCTCATGCCTTTGTCGCTCAGCCATTCGGCCAGGTCGCCCGAGACGTAGCTGGAGCCGTTGTCACTCAGCAGTCGCGGCTTGTGAACGACATGGACCTGATCGCAGCCTGAAGCCTGTAACGCCAGATCCAGCGTGTCCGTCACATCTTCTGTCCTCATGTTGGTGCAAAGCTTCCAGGCAATGATGTAGCGGCTGTAATCGTCCAGGATCGTGCTGAGATAGAACCAACCCCAACCGAGAACCTTGAGATAGGTAAAGTCGGTCTGCCAAAGCTGATTGATGGCTGTGGTCTTGTCTTTGAACTCGCTGGCGGCTTTGATCACGATGAAAGCCGGGCTGGTGATCAGGTCGTGCGCCTTCAGCACACGATACACTGAAGCCTCTGATATAAAGTACTTTTTGGTATCCGTGAAGGTCACCGCCAGCTCTCGCGGCGACAGCTCCGTCTCTGTCAAAGCCAGCTTGACGATCTTGGTCCGGACTACGTCAGGGATGCGGTTCCAAACGTGCTTTGGCGGGAGCGTTAGAAATTCCGTGTCATTTCTGTAAACTGAAGAAAAGGAATGACACATGCGAGAAGAATTTGATTTTGATGTAGCTTTGGCGGCTTTGCAAGATGGCCAGGGCCTTACAGGCAAGGACGGTATTCTGACGCCGTTAGTCAAGCAACTGACCGAAGCTGCATTACAGGCTGAACTGGAGGCGCATTTAAAGGCCGACAAGTCCAGCAACCGCAGGAACGGAGCTGGCCGTAAGACCATCAAATCCACGTCTGGAAGTTTCGAACTGGCAACGCCACGAGATCGGGCTGGATCGTTTGAGCCGCAACTGGTGAAAAAACACCAGACCCACATGAGCGACGAGATCGAATGCAAGATTATTTCAATGTTCGGGCTTGGAATGAGCTATCTGGACATCGCTGGACACATCTCGGAAATCTACGGTCTGGATGTTTCAAACGCCACGATCAGCGCCGTCACTGATAAATTGATCCCTGAAATCAAGCTCTGGCAGCAGCGGCCCCTGGACAGCCATTACCCGTTTGTTTGGCTTGATGCTATTCACTACAAGGTTAAGCAAGACGGGCGCTACGCAGCCAAAGCGGTTTACACGGTTCTGGGGCTTAATCTTGAGGGCAGGAAGGAAATTCTTGGCCTGTATCTATCTGAAACCGAAGGTGCAAACTTCTGGCTCTCGGTGCTGACGGACCTGAACAATCGCGGCCTGCAAGACATCCTGATTGCTTGTGTCGATGGCCTCACGGGCTTTCCAGAGGCGATCAACGCGATCTTTCCCCAGACCGAAGTCCAGCTTTGTGTCATCCACCAAATCCGCAATTCTCTGAAATATGTAGCCAGCAAAAACCAGAAGGAATTCATGGCTGATCTAAAGCCGGTTTATAAGGCTGAAACTGTGAAAGCGGCTGAAATCGCGTTGGATGCGTTAGAAGAAAAATGGGGAACTAAATACCCAATCGTCATTAAATCATGGCGTAAAAAATGGCCCAATTTGTCGGTCTACTTCAAATATCCAGCTGACATTCGGCGGGTAATTTACACCACCAACGCAATCGAGGCCGTGCATCGCCAGTTCCGAAAACTGACCAAAACCAAGGGCGCGTTTCCCAATGAAAACAGTTTGCTCAAACTGCTGTATATGGGGATCCAGAACGCTTCAAAAAAATGGACCATGCCATTGCAAAACTGGAATTTGACTTTGTCCCAACTTTCCATCTATTTTGAGGGAAGGTTAGACGATGTCTTGGACATCTAGACTAACCCCGTGACACGGAATTCTGAACACCCTCGCTTTGGCTTCGGGGATTGGTCCTTCAGCCCAGCCTCACCACGCTGCCGGTACCGATCATACCAACGGTAGAATGTGGTGCGGGGAATGTTGAGTTTGGCCAAAGTTTGACGGGCGGACAGATGGGAGCCTTCGACTAGCCTGATGATCTCCAGCTTCTCGGATGCAGCATACCTCATTCGTGGTCGCCCCCATCGCCGATCATGCTTTTTTTGAGAATCCGGAGTTCGAGCGTTTGCTCTGCCACAACTTCCTTCAGATCACGGGCTTCGCGGCGCAGGTCTTTGACTTCGTCAGCGGTTGCAGAACGCGCAGTATCCCCCGCCAGCCGTTTCTTCCCGGCCTCCATGAAATCCTTCGACCATTTGTAATAGACGCCCTGAGAAATCCCCTCACGGCGGCACAGCTCTGCGATGCTGTCTTCGCCACGAAGGCCGTCCAGCACGATCCGGATCTTTTCTTCTGACGAATACTGTTTGCGCGTGGCGCGTTTGATGTCTTTGACGATCTTCTCGCCAGGGCTTTTGCGTGTTCCAGTTGTATGTCTCATCGTCCACTCCTCAGTGGTTACGATGAGCCAGAAACTCTCTCTTATCAAATCGCGCTAAATGGACCCATAGGCGCTGATGTCAGACACACTTGAAAGATTGATGCGCAAAACCAATTTCGAGTCTTTTTGAGAATACGAGCGGCCATAAAAGCGCAACTTGCTCGCCCTGATTTACAGAGTTTGTTGTAACAAAGGCAAATGTAGCGAATAGCTTCTCAGAATATTCTGATGCCTTCAAAATCCAACAAGCTACGTAGTCAAGTTTCTTAAACTTCTTAGTTTCTTTCGAGAATACGTGTGAAATATCTTCTTTTTGACCCGCTGTTTGCTGTGCGCGCCCTAAATATGGCGGGTCCCTACGATATAGGTCTCAACCTCTTCGTCGATCACTTCTTCGGTCCCATGCACGGCCACGACCGTCGCCAGATCAAAGACCTTTTCCTTGTTCACAGTCTTCATTGCGCATTCCGGGCACATCCGCCCGGTGATTCCGATTTAATCCGCCCACCCGTACCGATCTGATCCGCCGGGGATTCCGGGGCATCCGCCCACCCCTTGATGCGCTGCTGCGAGGTGATCTGTAGCGGGCTACTTTGCCGTTCATTTTGAACGGAAGAGAGCCCAATGAAGAGATTATCGATGCGGAAGATACGAGAGGCTTTGCGCCTGTCCTTTGAAGGTTTGTCGACGCGCGAGATGGCGCTGAGTTTGGCGATTGGTCGCACAACCCTGCGTGAGTATTTAGGCCGCGCCCGTGATGCTGGTTTGAGCTGGCCGTTGCCCGATGCGCTGTCGGATGCCGATTTGGAACATGTGCTTTTCCCACGGCGTTCTGCGGACAGTTCTCAACCGATCCCTCAGCCGGATTGGACCTATGTGCACGCCGAGCTACGGCGCAAAGGGGTGACGCTTTCGCTGTTGTGGCAGGAGTATCGAGAGGTTCACACAGACGGCTATGGCTACAGCCGGTATTGCGAGCTCTATACTCGTTGGGAGGGCAAACTCTCGCCAGTGATGCGGCAGCGACACCCTGCTGGTGAACGCCTGTTTGTTGATTATGCGGGCCACACCATAGATGTTGCCTGCCCTAAGACGGGCGAGATACGCACGGCCCAAATCTTTGTCGCGGCACTTGGCGCATCGAACTACACCTATGTTGAAGCCACTTGGACACAGAGCCTTCCCGATTGGATATCCAGTCACGTTCGAGCATTTGCGTTCTTGGGTGGCGTACCTGCGCAAGTTGTGCCGGATAATCTCAAAGCCGCCGTCATCAAAGCCTGTTTTTATGACCCGGCGATCAACCGCACTTACGGGGATATGGCGGCGCATTACGATACTGCAATTGTGCCCGCACGGCCCCGCAAACCCAAGGATAAAGCAAAGGTCGAAGGTGCTGTTCTGCTGGCCGAACGTTGGATTTTAGCACGCCTGCGCAATCAGACATTCTTCAGTCTCGATGAGCTAAACGCGGCGATCCGACCCTTGCGCGACCAACTGAACAACAAGGTCACCCGGCACCTGGGTGCCAGCCGCAGGGCCTTGTTTGAAACGCTGGACAAACCTGCACTGAAGTCGCTGCCCCATGAACCCTACGTCTATGCGGAATGGAAGAAGTGCCGCGCCGGTCTCGATTACCATGTCGATATAGGACACCACTATTACTCAGTGCCCCATCAGCTTATGCGCCAAGAGCTTTGGGCCCGGGTCACACCGCGCACGGTCGAAGTTTATCATAAAGGTCAGCGTGTTGCGGCGCATCAACGGACGTCGGGCAACCGGCAACATTCCACCATCCGTGATCACATGCCAGCAAACCACCGCTTCCGTACCGACTGGACACCAGAACGCATCCGCACACAGGCGGCCCGGGTCGGGCCCAACGTCGAGACCTTTGTCGAGATGGTCATGCGCAAGCGGCGACATCCAGAGCAAGGATATCGAACTTGCATGGGCGTCTTGCGGCTTGCCAAAACATTCGGACCCGAGCGCCTCGATGCGGCCTGCGAGCGTGCACTTCACATCAACAGCTATACCTACCAATCCCTGCATTCCATTTTGAAGAATGGATTGGATCGCCAACGCCGCAAACCCACCACGGACGGCCCCGCGATCACACACCCCAACATCCGTGGTGCCGGATACTTCCATTGAAGAAAGGACAGAAAATGTTGACACACCCAACCCTTGATACCCTCCGAGCACTGAAGCTCGATGGCATGGCCGAGGCCTTCACAGAACTGCAAACACAGGACGGTTCCGCCGATCTGACACACGCCGAATGGCTCGGCCTGCTAATTGATCGCGAAGCCATCAGTCGAGAGACAAAACGGTTTGAGAGCCGCATGCGCACAGCACGATTGCGCCATATCGGGGCCGCGCCCGAGGATGTGGATTACAAAACGCGAAGAGGGCTGGATAAGGCGTTGTTCCAAAGCCTGCTCAGCGGCAAATGGATCAAAGACAAGCGCAACTTGATGATCACTGGCCCCTGCGGTGTCGGCAAAACCTGGCTGGCCTGCGCGTTGGCCCAAGCGGCGTGCCGCGACGGCGTGACCGTCCTCTATAAACGCACCACGCGATTGTTTGACGAGTTGGAGTTGGCCCACGGTGACGGACGCTTTCCGCGTGTCTTCAAGGCACTGACCAAAACCCAGCTACTGATCTTGGATGACTGGGGGCCGGACCGTCTGAACGCTAGCCAAAGGCGCGACTTGATGGAGATCGTCGAAGACAGATACGGCAACGGTTCCATCCTAATCACAAGTCAACTCCCGCTTAATACTTGGCACGAAATTATTGGTGAACCCACCTTCGCAGATGCCATCCTAGACCGGCTGGTGCACAACGCCTACCGGCTCGAACTCGACGGACAATCCTTCCGAAAGAAAGACCCTCAACTACGTGACGAAACGCCAGAAAACTGATATCAAAAACCAAGGCCTCACGGCAACGCGTCAAAGCTGGGCGGATACCCCGGTACAAATGGGCGGATGTTGTCGGAATAGGTGGGCGGATATCCCGGAATATGCAGTCTTCATCGGCGGCGGACAGGCCTGAAGCCAATCCAGCTGCAACGCATTGCCGTGGTGGATGTGACCACCGTCTTTCAGTGGCAGAGCTGGCGGAGCGTTGCCAAACACCTCTTTGAACTGCTGGTTCATCTGATACTCGGCAATCCACAGAGACAACTTTGCCGTTTCCGCCGCAAAATCCGCGTATTCAATACCGTAGAAATTCGACAGCGGCGCACCGCTTTCCCAGCGGTGCGAAATCGTACCGCCGCTCAGCTCGTCTTCACGGTGAAAAATCCGCATTTCCAGCTTGCGCAGTTCACGGTAGGCGATAATCAGGAAGTTTCCCGATCCGCAGGCCGGATCAAACACGCGGATTTTCGAGATGCGCCGCAGCAGCTTGCTCAGCATCGAACGCTCTTCGCGATGCCCCGCCGCCGCCTCGAACTCTTCTTCAAGCGACATCAGAAACAGCGGCTGCAGCACCTTCATGATGTTGGGCACCGAGGTATAGTGCATGCCCAGATCGCCGCGCATTTCGGGATCCACCACCGCCTGGATCATCGAGCCGAAAATATCAGGGTTGATCTCGTTCCACTTCAGCTGCGCCGCCTCGATGAGCACCCGCATGGCGCGTTTGCTGAATTTCGGCACCTCCGTCTGGTCGGCAAACAGCCCGCCGTTCACATAAGGAAAAGCTTTGATATGGGCCGGTTTGTCGCCGCGCTTTTCGGGTGCCACGTTCATGAAATCAAAGACCTGACGTAGCACAAACTGAAGTTGCCCGCCTGTATCCCCGCCCCATTCCGAGATCAGCTTGGTGAAGATGCCCTCTTTTAAAATGCCCGTGTCCTCGGCGAACATGCAAAACAGGATGCGGGTCATGAACAGGTTCAGCGCGTGGCGCTTTTCCCCGGTGGCCAGTCGGGGTTTTGACGGATGATTTCGTCATGAAATTTCGCCAGCCGTCCGGCAGCCTTGATGTCGGCCGGATTCTCCTCAATGGCGGCGTATTTGTCGATGCCGGCAAGGGGCAGGAAAAAATCGAAGTGATCGGTCAGCTCGGTGAACTTGCAATGCAGGGTTTCATCGGCCTTGGTGTCAAGCGCCGAAAACTCCTCCCCGTCCGTGGCGATGATAAAGCGTGGTTTGTTGGTCTTGGTCGTTTTGCGCGCCGCAAGGGCGTCAACGGTGACGACGGCCGCGCCATTCTCGGCGGCGCGGTAGTAAAACTTCCCTTTCCAAAGCAAGTCCCCTGGCATGTCAGCCTTGTTCTGCTGCCCTGGCGTAGCTTGGTGATAGCAGCCTTGGGCGCGTGGTAGATCTCGGCCAGAGAGTGGGGAAACTCGGCGGCGTCAAAAGGTTGCTGCACAAGATCGTTAAGCTCAATTTCAATTTCGGCGATGTTCATTCAGACTGCCTATGTATTTTTGTTGTTGCCGGCGTCAGCGTTGGCATTCTGATGCTGCCACTGCCGTAGATTGCCGGGAAATCAATTTTTCCCAACAACCAAATGCTTTTGCGGCAAAGTATACTATTGATCCCCATTTAATTTCTATCCCTTTCGACACGCCAATGAGGCTGCCAACGAGATTGAGCGTAAGCGTCCGGTGTGCCTGCACTGACGGATGTGGAGATGGTTTGATAGTGTCCACCATTGATAGTGGACATCATGAGGCACTCCATGGCGGGCAAGAAGGGTCAGAAGAAGCGGGTCTGGTCTGATGACGAGAAGCGCTCGATCTGTGAACAAACGACGACGGCAGGTGTATCGGTAGCGCAGGTCGCGCGTCGATATTCGATGAATGCCAATCTGATCTTCAAATGGCTGAAAGATCCCCGGTTTGCCCCGCAGGTGGGAGACGTACCGAAGCTGCTGGAAGATGGAGCTGCAACCTTTCTTCCCATTGAGGTTAGTGATCCGTCGTTTGTCGAGGCGACGCGGCCGAACACTGACGCGTCGCAGTCATATGGTGCTGGGGTCTGTGCGCACCGCGTTGACATTACCTTGTCCGATGGACGTCGTATTCTGGTGGAGGGCCCCACAGCGCTTTGTGCGGTTCTGGGTCTTGTGCAGGGATTGATGGCATGATCCCAGTGCCGAGCAATACGCGGGTGTGGTTGGCTGCTGGGGTGACGGACATGCGGCGCGGGTTCAACACGTTGGCGGCGCAGACTGAACAGGTTCTGGCGGAAGATCCGTACTCGGGACATATGTTCGTGTTCCGTGGCCGACGAGGTGATCTGATCAAGATCATCTGGTGGGATCAACAGGGTGCCTGCCTGTTCACCAAGCGCCTTGAGCGGGGTCGTTTTGTCTGGCCTGCTGCGAAGGACGGCAAGGTAAGCCTCAGCCCGTCGCAACTGTCGATGTTGCTGGAGGGGATCGACTGATCGGTAGGCTCAGAGCTAGCATGTCGAGTACTCGACACTCGCGATTTCTTAATCTGAGTCGCTTAACTGGCCGATGTGGCCGATAGGCGCGATATCACCATCGCGAAGCCCTATGGCTCCACAATTCTGAAACTAGAATCCCGACCTAATTGGTGGCGCTGCCCCTAAGTTAAACGACGGGAATAGGGAACAGTAAACGGTGATAAACAATGGCAATCGGTTGAATAAAAACTACGCCAAGCTACAGTATTAAGAGTCTGAAAATCTGAGGTTTAAGAAATGGCTATCGATGAAACCGGCCTCACCAAAGGTTTGGTGAGAAAATTGAACGCGCTTCGGAAATCTGTCGGTGGCGAGCTCGCCGAAGAGGTTTTCGCAAAGTGGCTGGAGCGCGAGGCGGCCTCACAAGCAAAGGCAACCCCGATCCCGTGGCGGTGAAGATAGTCGAGGTTCTTGCAGGCTTTGAGAATGACCCGAAGTTCAATCTCGGCAATCATGGGTACACATTACGCCGCGCCAAAGGCAAAGGCGCGTCGGGCTTCATCGCATACAAAAATGAGAAGCCGAAAGAAACGCTGGCCCCGTCTTCTGAATTTGAGTTGGACCCGCCTAGCCAAGAGGGGACGGCAGCTATGTCCGAGCCGTCGG
This sequence comes from Paracoccaceae bacterium, assembly GCA_965216135.1. Classification (GTDB taxonomy): domain Bacteria; phylum Pseudomonadota; class Alphaproteobacteria; order Rhodobacterales; family Rhodobacteraceae; genus CBDCFL01. The sequence continues at coordinate 259,968 of CBDCFL010000024.1, read as the reverse complement.
CGGCATGACCGGGTGCGCACCAGCAAGTACGACGAACCTGCGTAAGACTGACTGGCGATAGAATGCCTGAAAGGCGGGTCAAGGGCTAAGGGAAGTGCCGTCAGGACTCATGATGGCGGCATCGGAATTGTGAGCCCTTCCGGAGAAAGGTGCGACAAGAAATGTAAACCAATGCGGGGGCCTCGGATGACGAACGGAAATTTGCACCAGATCTGGGTGGAACAGTGCGTTGCCGCTGAGACTATCAAGCTGCGGTACGGTCTCAAGGCGGCCTTTGACTATGCGGTTGCCGAGAAGCTTCTGAACTTCGCCGAGGCCGCCGCCCAACATCCCGAATTCGCCCGCGAACTACCCCGGTTCGTTTCGCGGGTGAGGCAGATGTTTACGGCGCAAGAGCTCGTGGTGCACCTCGCGCGCATAGAGCGTGAGCGCCGCGAAAACGACCTGGCCGCCATGGAAGACGACGATGCACCCTTCGAAAACCCGGCGGCGGCCTTGGAGCGGACGCGGCAATTCGATCCGATCAAGGAGTTGTTGACCGCTAATATGCTCGGCACGTCGTGAGCGGGACGGCTGTGCGGCAACCGGAAGCGCCGAACTGGGAGGTTCTGGCTGGCCTCGTCGAGCGAGTGACGTTCCACAATGCCGATAACGGGTTTTGCGTTCTGCGCATCAAGGCACGCGGCCATCGCGATCTCGTGACGGTCGTCGGCCACGCCGCCATGGTCTCGGCCGGGGAGTGGATAACCGCATCGGGGGAATGGATCAACGACCGCACCCATGGTCAGCAGTTCAAGGCGCGCTTCATGCGCACCTCGGAGCCCTCGTCGATCGAGGGCATCGAGAAATACCTCGGCTCCGGCATGATCCGCGGCATCGGGCCGGTCTATGCCGGGAAGATGGTCAGGGCGTTCGGCGAGAAGGTGTTCGACATCATCGAGGCGGAGCCGGAACGGCTGCGCGAGGTGACCGGCATCGGCCGGGTTCGCGCCAAACGCATCACCGACGCCTGGGCCGAGCAGAAGGTCATCCGCGAGATCATGGTGTTCCTGCACAGCCATGGCGTCGGCACGGCGCGCGCGGTGCGGATCTACAAGACCTACGGCGTGGATGCCGTTCAGGTCATGACCGAGAACCCGTACCGCCTTGCCCGCGACATTCGTGGTATCAGGTTCAAGACCGCCGACGCGATCGCCATGAAGCTCGGCATCGAAAAGACGGCCGTGGTCCGGGTGCGCGCGGGCATCGGCTATGCGCTGACCGAGGCGATGGACGACGGCCATTGCGGCCTTCCCGCCGCAGAGCTTGCGCCGCTCGCCGTCGAATTGCTGGAAGTCCCGAAGGAGTTGGTTCAAACCGCTCTGGACTTCGAACTGGCCGAGGGAACGGTCGTTGCGGACACGGTTGCCGGAACGCCCTGTATATTTCTTGGTGGCCTGTACCGGGCCGAACGGGCGATCGGCGAACGGTTTCTGAAGATCGCGGGCGGCAGGCTGCCCTGGCCGAACATCGATGCCGGCAAGGCGTTGCCCTGGGTCGAGGGCAAGACCGGCCTGTCGCTTGCGGAAAGCCAGGCCGATGCGGTTCGCCGGGCCCTGAACTCCAAGGCCATGGTCATCACCGGCGGTCCGGGCGTGGGCAAGACGACCATCGTCAACGCCATCCTGCGCATCCTGGACGCCAAGGGCGTGACCCTGCTGCTTTGCGCGCCGACCGGCCGCGCCGCCAAACGGATGACGGAGGCCACCGGGTTCGAGGCCATGACGATCCACCGGCTGCTTGAGGTCGATCCCAGGGGCGGCGGGTTCAAACGTAACGCCGACAATCCGCTCGACTGCGGACTTCTGGTCGTCGACGAGACCTCGATGGTGGATGTCATGCTGATGCGGGCGTTGCTGACGGCGGTCCCCGACGAAGCCGCTCTGTTGATCGTCGGCGACATCGACCAACTGCCCTCGGTCGGTCCGGGCCAGGTGCTGGCCGATATCATCGCCTCCGGCGCGGTGCCGGTGGTGCGGTTGACCGAGGTATTCCGTCAGGCGGCGCGAAGCCGGATCGTCACCAGCGCGCACGGGATCAACCGGGGCGCCATTCCCGATCTTTCCAGGCCCGAGGGCGACAGCGACTTCTACTTCGTGCAGGCGGACGATCCGGAAACCGCGGTCCCCATGATCATCGAGTTGGTGAAGACGCGCATCCCGAAGCGCTTCGGGCTCGACCCGGTGCGCGACATCCAGGTGCTGTGCCCGATGAACCGCGGCGGCGTCGGCGCCCGCTCGCTCAACATCGAGTTGCAGGCCGCCCTCAATCCCGCCGGCGAGCGCAAGGTCGAGCGCTTCGGCTGGACCTTCGCGCCCGGCGACAAGGTGATGCAGATAGAAAACGACTACGACAAGGAGGTCTATAACGGCGACATCGGCTATGTCGACGATGTCGATCCCGATGAAGACGAGCTGACCGCGCGTTTCGACGGGCGCGTGCTTACCTATGGTTTCGGCGAACTCGACACCCTGGTTCCGGCCTACGCCGCGACCATTCACAAGAGCCAGGGCTCGGAGTATCCCGCCGTCGTCATTCCCGTCCTGACCCAGCACTACGCGATGCTCCAGCGAAACCTGCTCTACACCGGTGTGACGCGCGGCAAGCGGCTGGTCGTGCTGGTCGGACAAAAAAAGGCCGTGGCCATCGCCGTGCGCAACGTTTCGGGGCGCCGCCGCTGGTCGAAACTGGATGAATGGCTCGGCGAAGCGGATATCGGTGATGAAGGCAGCAGGCTTGCTCTCTCTTCCGGCCACTGATCTGTTATTCGGCACGCAGGGTCGAAGCTGATCGGCGCGCCAACCTGTTGAGATTCCTTGATTCTGGGGGGTCAAATTTCCGCGCCGAATAACAGTCGAGGACCAGGGACTCGCCCAATTCGACGACTTCCGCGAGGTCGCAGCCGCGCCGGAAGGGGCCGAGCCGGGAGCGGCCGATGAGCCGATTCGGGGCACCCTGGAAGTCGCCCCATTTGTAGTGATTGGTGAAGCTCGTGGCCGTGATTCGCGCCCGCGTCGACAATGTCCGCAGCGCCTCCATGTCCGCCTCGCCAAGCGGGCGGTCTATCGCCTGGACCTCATAGTAGGGTCCGTCTGCATAAAGGTACGTGAGGCGACATAGGTTTTAGCCTGTCTGAAGGTTTGTTTCGTGCTCATTTCTGAGCTGTTTGATGCGATCTGTTGGGAAATATCTGTAGAAAGCGGTTCGACCGATTTTCAGTTGGTCGATGACATCACCGATGAATGGATAATTTTCTGTGTCTTTGAGCATCGCTTCAGCATGCTTGATGGTTTGTTCATTCCGTGCCTATCCGGTTGTCACCCACACCCACTATATGTAGGGTATGGCGTCGAGTGGCTCGGGAGGCGGACGAAGCGGGGATGGATGTTCCGCAGCGCGAAGACCTTTCGTTTCCGCGGTCGCTTCCCGAGTTTCAACGACTTTTCCCGGATGACGCGGCCTGTGCCGCCTACCTGGAGAAGGCGCGGTGGGGTGACGGGTTCGTCTGCCCCCATTGCCAGACGGCGGCAGAGCCGTTCCGCTTCACCAGCCGGCCCGGCGTCTTGCGCTGTCGAAAGTGCCGCCGCGACACCGGGCTGACGGCGGGGACGGTCATGGAGCGCTCCCATACGTCGCTGGGCGTATGGTTCTGGGCGGCCTATCTGGTTGCCAGCCAGACGCCCGGCATGTCTGCCACACAGTTCCAGCGCCAGGTCGGGCTTTCCCGTTACGAAACCGCCTTTCAGATCCTCCACAAGCTCCGCGCTGGTATGGTTCGGCCGGATCAGGACCGCATCGGCAGCGAGGCCTGCGACCATGTCGAAGTCGACGAAACCTGGGTCGGCGGCCGCACGCGCGGCAAGGGCCGGGGCGTTCACCACAAGCTTCTTGTCGCCAGCGCCGTTGAAGTGCGACAGCGCAAGCCGGGAACCAAGCTCGATAAGCGGAAGGGCGGTCGCTACGCCGGACGTGTCCGACTCGCTGTCGTGCCAGACCGCAGCGCGGAATCGCTCTGCGGCTTTGTCGAGGGCGCCGTTACTTCGGGTGCGTCGGTCATCACCGACGATTGGTCCGGCTATACCAGCCTCGCCAAGCGCGGCTACAAACACCTCGCCGTCGCCGAGCGAGGCAACTCCCAGGTCGCTGAGGAGTATCTGCCGATCATTCATCTCGTCTTCGCCAACCTGAAGACGTGGCTGAGTGGCATTCATCACGGCGTGAGCCACCAGCACCTCCAAGCCTACCTCAACGAGTTCACCTTCCGCTTCAACAGGCGGTTCTGCCCGTTCAACGCCTTCCGGTCCCTGCTCGGAATCGCTGGCGATGTCACCGCTCCCACTTACGCCGAGCTTTACTCGGGCGACTGGGAGCACCCTAGATGTAGTGGGTGTGGGTGACAACCGGATAGGCACGGTTCATTCATTGCCCTTGGGCGGCCGCCCCTGCGACCGCGTTTGTTGGCAGCGGCTAGACCAGCGCGGGTGTTTTCGACGATCAGCTCTCGTTGGAATTCATCAAAGGCTGCTGTCATATGAAAGAACAACCGCCCCTCAGATGTGCTGGTATCAATATTTTAGGTCAACACCTTGAGGGCGATGCCTCGATCATTGATATCTGTTGCAGTTTTAATGACTTGTGTCAGGGATCGCGCCAACCGTGAGAGTTTCCAAACCACAAGCGTATCACCTTCGCGTAGATAGTTGAGGGCCGCTTTAAGTTGCGGCCGGTCGCGGTGTGAACCGGAGGCTTTTTCAGTGAAAACCTTATCGCAGCCGGCCGTTTTGAGCGCATCCATCTGAAGTGCGGGGTTCAGAATAGGTACTTTTATCGGAGAACACCCATGCCCCGAATGCGCATCCTCTCGCCAAGTGAACAGGAAGCTTTCGATAAGCCGCCCCTGTTCGACCATCGTGAGCGGAAAAAGTTCTTCGAATTTCCTAAAGCCTTGCTGGAAGCGGCGCAAAGCATGCATAGCCCGGACCATCGGGCCGGCTTTTTGGTGAGCTGCGGATATTTCAAGGCAACACGGCGGTTCTATGCGCTAACAGATTTTGAACCCAGAGATATCGCCTATGTCGCCAACCAGCTTGGCAACCGTGACACTACAATCAATTCTTATCCAAACCGTACGCGCCAAAGACATCAACAACGCATTCCCAAATTTTACGGCTTTTCTCCCTTTGATGCGAGAACAGAAGCGGCGTTGGGTGCGGAGATCACAACGATGGCCCGGATACATCTCAAACCACGGCTGATATTTGACCGCTGCGTCGATTTTCTCATACAGCGTCGGGTGCTGGTTCCGAAGGCTGGAACGCTGTTCGAACTGATCCGTGCAGGCCTACACGAACGCAAAGCGGAGCTTGTTGCGCAGATGGATACCCATCTGGGAGATGAAGTACGCGGTTTGTTAGACGATCTGTTCACCGCGCCAGATGAACAGAACCGCTATCGCCTGACCCTGCTCAAGAAACTGTCACAATCGACAAAATCAACACGGATCAAAGAAAGCATTGCGGATTTTGACACACTGGAGGTGCTCTATGGGCAGCTTGAATACATCCTGTCGGTTCTCGATCTTGGGGCTGTTGGCATTCGTTACTTTGCAGGCAGTGTATTGAAATCTCGGATGTTTCAACTTCAGCAACGTTCGGAAGCCGACCGCTACATCCATGCCGCCGCTTTCGTCGCGCATCAGTTTTTCCGGGCGCAGGACAACCTGATCGATCTGTGGCTCAGCGTTATGGCGTCTTTCCAGACCACAGCCTCCCGTGAACACAAAGAGCGGCTTTTACAGAATAGCAAGGCTCAACAGAAGCAGATCAAAATCATCATTGATGGCCTTGATGTTTTCGTATTCGGCGTGATCCATGAAATCCGCTGCGTCGCCAGCGCAGCCAATCTTTCAGATACGCAGAAAGTCCTGGCCATTCAGGCACTGTTGGATCGAGAACACACTAAAGACTTTGACCGCCTGAAGGCTGATCTGGAAGAAACCACCCATGACCGAGATTGGTATGACATTCTGGAAGCACGATCTCTGCGATTACAAAATCGGATGAACCCCATTCTTAAAGTCCTTAACTTTGAGCCACATGGCCGCGCCGGACATTTGATGGCGGCCATTGCACACTTCAGAGAAAAAGAAGGCACAATCACAGAACATGCGCCGATGAAATTTCTCTCGGTTGAAGAACGAGGCGTACTAATACCAACGGCATCAATTTCTGACTCTGTGGGGATTCCCAAATCGGTTTTGATCTGATTCAAGGTTGGCAAAGGAGGATCGCCATGCCAGCCAGTGTTCCGCTTCGTCGCGACTTTGATGCCCGCCACCTTCGTAAACTCGCCAGCCGTTGCAAGGATGCCCGGCAGAGCCGCCGTCTGTTGTCTCTTGCGGCGGTCTACGATGGCATGAGCCGTGGATCGGTGGGATGGATCGCCAAACCCTGCGGGACTGGGTTCACCGGTTCAACGAAGAGGGACCGGATGGCCTCACCAACCGCAAGGGCGCGGGCCGGACGCGCTACCTGAGCGATGTCCAGATGAAAGAACTTGGCGAGATTGTCGAGACCGGCCCCGACCCGGCGGTGGACGGGGTTGTCCGCTGGCGGCGGATCGACCTGAAGCGGGTGATCGAGGCGCGCTTTGGCGTCATCTATTCCGAGCGCGGGATATCCAGACTGCTTGGCGAACTGGGCTTTGCCCATATCAGCGCCCGCCCGCAGCATCCCAGGCAGGATAAGCGGATCATCGAGGCGTTTAAAAAAAACTTCGCCGACACGCTCCAGGTGCATATAGCTGACCTGCCAGCGGGAACGCCGGTGGAGATCTGGTTCCAGGACGAAGCACGCCTTGGCCAGAAGAATGGCCTGACGCGCCTGTGGGCGAGAAAGGGCACGCGCCCCCGCCAGCCGGCCGATCAGCGCTATCACAACGCCTATCTGTTCGGCGCCATCTGTCCGGCTCACGGCAAGGGGGCGGCGCTCATGCTGCCTTGGGCGGACGCGCAAGCCATGCAGATGCATCTCGACGAGATCAGCCGCCACGTCGCCCGAAAGGCCCATGCGGTTGTGCTGATGGATCGGGCCGGATGGCACACCACCGGCAAACTCAAAGTCCCGAAGAACCTCACCATCATCCTGCTGCCATCGCGCGCTCCGGAACTGAACCCGGTGGAAAATATCTGGCAGTACTTGCGCGCCAATTGGCTCTCCAACCGCGTGTTCGAAGACTACAATGCCATCGTCGATGCTGGATGCGAAGCTTGGAAAAAGCTCATCGCACAGCCCGAAACCATCACATCAATCGGAATGCGAAAATGGGCCCATATCGGTCAATGTTAAATGCCGCTGGTATAAACCGTGATGATGGAACGTTCCGCCCGTCTCTTTACAAGGTGTTTTTGTTCCAGCATGTCACCGATGCCATCAAATCAGGCGATCTGAACCTTGCACCCTCCTATAAATATCGGCCTATGGACGCCTACCTGATCGACAAGGATCGTTGGGCCCAGGGAAAAGATCATCTGCTCGAGCGTGCGGGCCTCATGGAATTTGCCGATCCAGGCCCTGTTTTGGAAAAGCTGGATGCAGCGCTTTATGCCCAGTATCAGGCCACCAATGCGCGGGAAGCAGACAATCCCCACCTGAAATTCCGCGCAGATGGAACGTTTCATGTTGCCATTCCGGCGATGGAAACCGATGAACCTGATCCCTTCGGAGACCTCTTCCCCAAACGCCATGATCTGCCTTTGGCGCAGGTGCTGGAAACCATCAACAACCACTGTGGCATGCTAAAGGCTTTCGAGCATTGGCAACAGACTCACGTCCGGCAAACTGCATCGCACCCCGCGCTTCTCGCCGGGATTATGGGGCTGGGTTGCGGAATTGGCGTACGCAAGATGGCCCGGATTTCGTCACAGGTGACCGAAGGTGAACTGGAGCACACCGTGAACTGGCGCTTCTCGCTCGACAATATCCGTGCGGCCAATGATGCTGTTTTGGCAGCCATGGATGCGATGGAACTGCCCAATCTTTATCGCAAGGGGAAAAGCCAACTGCATACCGCAAGTGATGGTCAGAAATTCGAAGTCCGTGGCGAAAGCCTGCACGCCAGCCGGTCATTTAAATATTTCGGCCAAGGGCAAGGCGTTTCAGCCTACACTTTCGTCGATGAACGGCATTTGCTCTGGCATTCGCTCATGATCAGCGCAGCTGACCGCGAAAGCGCCTATGTCATTGACGGGCTTATGCACAATGACGTCATCAAAAGCGATATCCATTCCACCGATACCCACGGATATAATGAGGCCGTCTTTGGCCTCACCCATCTGCTGGAGTTTTCCTTCGCACCCCGCATCAAGAATATCGGCAAGCAAAGGCTTTATGTATTCCGTGGGCATAATCGAAGAGATAGAGGCAGTTGGAAAGTCACCCCGGACAATTACATCAACGATGCCCTGGTCCGAGGAAACTGGGATGATCTACTCCGGCTCGTCACTACCATCAAGCTCAAGGAAAACACTGCGTCCGATATTTTCCGGCGGCTGAATTCATACTCCCGCCAGCATGCGCTTTATCAAACACTCAAGGCCTTCGGGCAGATCATCAAGTCGATCTTCATTCTGCGTTACATCGATGATCTGGAACTACGGCAAGCCATCGCAAAACAACTCAACAAGATCGAGTTGGCCAACCGCTTCACACGCGCCGTGGCTGTCGGCAACCCCCGTGAGTTCACGCAAGCCGAAAAGGAAGAGCAGGAAATAGCGGAAGCCTGTAATCGATTGATCAAGAATAGCATCATCTGCTGGAATTACCTCTACCTCGCACGCCAGCTCGAAAAGGCCCCTGATGCTGAAACACGAAAAAACATACTGCGCCTCATCGCCACGCGCTCTCCCATGTCATGGGCCCACATCAACATGCTCGGCGAATACGATTTTTCAGAGGAAAAATTGCGCGACGCACCTGGAATCCTCCCCCTGAAATCAGTCGCATGAAACTCCGCCAAATTCGGGAGGCACAAAACCGCAAAAACAAAAATAATATCAGCCAAATGCGCGAGCGGTTATGTCGCCTCACGTACCTTTATGCAGATGGACCCATAGTTGCCGAGATATTTTGTTGCAATACCACGGTAGCGGCGCAGGAAATCTTTCAGTTGGCTGTGGCGGCTGTTGACAGTCTGAATATGAAAGGCCCCCCGGACCCGTTCGCCGGCTGACAGATTGAGGGCTTCATGGCAAACCCCCCATTGCCGCCGCGCATGGCCGATAGCTTTGACAGCCGTCGGACACAAGCACGATGTCCCTGTCGATGACCGGGCTGATCGCCTGTCTCAGCGTGTCGGCAGTCACTGTGGGCAGAACCGTACTGAATGTCGTGCCGCTACGATCTGCGGCAACCAGAACCGGCACCTGTTCGCCCGACAGGCCGCGCTTGCTGGCCCTGCCGCCCCGTTTGCGGGGCTTGCGTCCCAATTTGCGCTGTCCCTTATGGCTCTCCAGAACATAGGTTTCATCGACCTCGACGATCCCTTTGAGTTTTTGCGGGGCCTGCCTGGCGGCCTGCAAAAACCGGTGACGCCAGCGAAATGCCTGCGTGACGGTGCCGGCGATCCGGACCGCGCCCTGCACTGACCCGTCCGTTTCGCTGCGCCGCCGGCCCGCCGCCGTCTGTCATCAGCCCCACCTCACCAGGCACCACCAGGCGATCCACACCGGCAGGCTGAGCGCCGCCGCATAGACCGCGATGGCGATCGGCCCCAGCAGCCCCGCCACCAGGGACGCCGCTACCGTCAGCGCGCCGAGCCCGATGCCCGCCGCCCAGGCGCCGCGGCGATAGCCCAGGCACCAGACCCGGCGGCACGCCAGCGCCAGCGGCAGGCCGCAGGGCGCGACCGGGACCAGCGACCCTGCCGACATCAGCAGCATCGCCGGCCACATGCCGGCAGCGTCCGGCAGCCCGTGCTCCGGCAGGAAGCGAACCGCCGCCGTCGCCACGACCCCGACCGGCAGCCACAGCAGCGCCAGCGCCCAGAACCCCCGTCTTCCCCCAAACCTGCGGTTATCCATGCCGTACCCATACAGCCGCCGCGCCGCGGATCAACCCCGCGACCCTCCGCTCGCGGTGCCCGCGGCGCATCCGCCACACCGCATCGGCTTCATGGAGAGGGAGGAAAGCGAGCGCCGGGCGAGTGCCCGGAGGGTGAAGGGAGAGGGTCTCCCGCGCCGATGCCGGGCACGGCAATCCGGACAGGAGACCACCATGTTCAATCCCGATTTCCAACTCGACGTCCCGACGGGCGGCGACCTGCTGGCAGAGATAGGCCACGACCCCCGGGCCATAAGCGAGGTCATCGAGGACGACCGTTCCATGCGTTGTCCCGACCGCGGCGCGGTGTTTCCCGAGCGCCGGTTCGCGGACCTCTTCCCGGCAGCGCCCGGACGGGCGGCGCCGTGGAGTGGAGGAGGGCTTCGGGAGAATGAACGGTAGGGGCCGGGGGGAGAGAACCCGGTCCCCGACGTTCGCAACCCATCGTCATCATCCAGACCATGAAGGAGCATACCCATGGCTTTCGGAATCAACCGCGCACAGATCATCGGCCGCCTCGGCGCCGACGTCACCGTCAACCACCTCGCCTCGGGCGGGCGCGTGGCGAATCTCAGCATCGCGACCGATGAGTCGTATATCAGCAAGCAGACCGGCGAGAAGGTCGACAAGACCGAATGGCACCGGGTCGTCACCTTCCAGGACGGGCTGATCGACATGTTCGAGCGGCACGCGACGAAGGGCCGGCTGGCGCTGGTCGAGGGCAAGCTGCAGACCCGCAAGTGGCGCAAGCCCGGCGAGGACAGCGATCGCTTCTCGACCGAGATCCTGCTGGTACCCGGCGGGCGGGTGCAGTTCCTCGACCGGCCGAACGGCAATGGCGCGGCGCAGGCGTCCGACGCCCAGGCGATGCCGGACGCCGCCGTCGCGGCCGCCAACGGTGGCGCTCCCGCGGACCTGGACGACGAGATCCCGTTCTAGGCAGCCACATCGTTCCCTCCCGACTGGGCCGGCGCTTCGCGCGTCGGCCTTTCTTTTTGCTGCCGATCCGGAGTGAGGGCCGTCCGGGGTTCGCGCCCGCGCTGCGCTTGGACGCTCGCGCTCCGGCACCGGCGGGAGGCGGAGGCCGGCCGGTACCGGGCGTCCCGGATGCATTGAAGGAGGCTCCGCATGTCCCACCGACCGTCCCGGCGCCGCCGGCCCGCCGGAGCCGCGCCGTGAACGCCGCCGCCATCGCCGCGGCGCTACCTGCCGCATGGCCGGCGGCAGGGCCGCTACTGGATCGCGGGCGATCTCGACGGTGCCCGCGGGCGGTCGCTGTTCGTCCGTCTCCACGGTCCCGGCGTCCCGGGCCGCTGGACCGACGCCGCGACCTCCGAACACGGCGACTTGCTCGATCTCATCCGTCACCGCACCGGTGCAACGACGCTGCGCGCGGCGCTTGCCGAGGCCCGCGCCTTCCTGGTCCTGGAGCCTGCCCCGGACCACGATCCGGGGGCTGTGCCGGCGACGGGATTCGGCAGCACGTATGACGCCACCGAAGCGGCGCGCCGCCTCTGGCGGCAATGCCGCGCGATCGACGGCACCCACGCCGAGGCCTATCTCCGCGCCCGCGGCCTGTCGCGTTGCCGGTTCCCGGCGCTCCGGTTTCACCCCGAACTACGGTACCGCGACGGTACGACCGTGCGCCGGTTTCCGGCGCTGGTCGCCGCCGTCACCGGCACGGATAACTCCGGCAGTTACCGCGCCATCCTCGGCGTGCAGCGCACCTGGCTCGATCCGCGCCGGCCCGCCAAAGCGGCGGGCGTCGCGACACCCAGGAAGGCGCTCGGCCGCATCCACGGCCTCGCCGTGCGCTTCGGTTCGCCCGCCGACGGCGCGGCGCTGCTCGTCGGCGAGGGCATCGAGACCGTGCTGTCGGTCGTGACCGCCGTGCCGGAGATCGACGCGGCGGCGGAACGCCTCGCCCGGCGCTGCGCGCGCGCCGGCGTCACCACCACTGTCATCGTCCCCGAAGGCGACGACTTTAATGACGATCTGGTTTCGCTCGGCGCCGACGCGCTCCGCGCCCGGCTCGTGCCGCTCCTCCGCTTCGCGGGAACGGGAGGGGAGTGAAGCCGGGGGAGGGCGAACGCCGCGGAGAGGGAGGGAGAGGCTTCCCGGCGGCAGCACCGGCAAAGGAACCCGCCATGCACGATGTCCGCTTCAAACGCACCGCCCCGGACGAGTCCCGGATCTATGTCGACGGCGACGACCATGTCGGCGATGTCTACGCCATGTCCGATCCGTCGGCCGCCGGGGCCGCGTCTACACCATCCATCTCGACGAGGATTACAGAGGCCCGACCCGTGTGCACGACCGCGCGAAGATCCGCGAGACCGCCGCGCGGATGATCGACACGCACCCTTTATGGTCGTGGTCTCCGGGACGCGTGTGTCGAATTCGGCACGGGGGGGGGGATTTGGGCGTTCCCTTCGGGCCGCGCTCTCCGTTGCAATCGTCGCTGCGCGCCGATTTCCACCGCGATCCCTAACGCCTCCGCGAGCAAGCTCGCTGCGCGCTGTCGCTTGCCAGGAAGGCGGCACGGTCCGGGCATCGATGGCGGAGGGTGTGCCGGGCGGCACGGCCGAAGGGGCTGTGCCAAGAACAAACAAACATGCATCCGACGTGATGACCTATTTTCCCACACGTGCTCACTGCGCCAACCCCGCCTCCGGCGGGGTCCTCCGCTCCGCTCCGCTCCGTTGCGGCCGCGACTCGGAATGAAACGGCACCAAGGTGCCTAGTCCCGACGGAACGCGCGAGCGCGACGAGTTCGACACAAGGGACGTCTGGGACCGCGACGACGCCATCGACGCGGTGCTCGAATCCTTCCGCATCCTCGCCCAGGGCGTCGGACCGGACGGCACCCAGCTTTCCGACGAACGCGAGAGCCTGCTGTGGGGCTTCGTCAACATGCTCGACGCCCAGACCCAGCGTCTCGACCGCGCCGCCGACAAGCTGATGCCCGGACTGCGCGACCTGCAGCGCGAGCAGGACGGCACCGAGATCAAGTCCCGCGAGCTGGAACTCGTCACCGACCGGTCGCAGAACCTCACCGCACGCCGCGACGCCTTCGAGCAGATGCGCGACGACGACGCCCAAGCCTACCGGGTCGAGACCGGCAGCATGTGGCGCCCGCGTCGAGGATCGCACACTTCGCAGACCGGCAAGCTGACCTCGGCGGCCATCGACGCGCGCGACTACCAGCGCGCCCGCAAGGACCGCAAGACCATGGCGCACATGCCGCAGGGAACGCTGGTGGCGATCACCGGCGGCAAGGACATTGCGAACCCGGCAGCGGTCATCGAGCGCCTCGACAAGGCCCGCGCCAAGTACGCCGACATGATCCTCGTGCATGGCGGCGGCCCCGGCGTCGAGCGCATCGCCGCGCAGTGGGCCGACCGGGATCGGTCGCCGGCACGTTCGGCGGTCATTCCATGGACAATGCGGTCAACTTCGTCGGCGCGTTTGGCGCACACAAACAATAGACAGCGTGGCAACTCTCTCGGCAAATGGAGAAGGGCAGCCGGCCGGCTGCCCTTCTCATTCACGTCCTTCCAAACGGTAACACCGACGCCTAACTGTGCACGCTCGCTCCTGCACACAGTGTTGGGACGGTGCGCGAGCGTCTCATGCTGTGGGGCACGCTCGGCTACGGCACGGGCGATCTGACGCTGACGGTGAAAGGGCCGCGACGGCGCGCCGGACACGAAGACCGATCGCATGGCGGCGGCGGGCGCGCGCGGCACACCGGCGTGCAATGGACCCTCCGGCCGGACGTCGCGTTCGGCGTTGAGGGCACGCGCAGCGAGCCCGCCAACAACGACGCGCCCGAGCACGGCCTCGCCTTCCGCGCGACGCTGCGCTGGTGAGTGGCGCAGCCACTATCGGTAGGGTGCGGGCGGTGCTGCAACGTCGTTCCCGCACCACGCCGGACAGCACCGGCGACACCGGCGCGCGCTGCGCTGCGGTAACGTGTGGACCCGGCCACGACGCGTTGCGGTAACGTGTGCGACCGCGCACGCTGCGCAGCGGTAACATCGTCCCGCCGGTGCGCGTTGTGTGGAATCCGGCGATCCCGACCGCCCTCGCGCGCGTTGCCTTGTTACCTCGTGCTTCCTATAGTGCACCTTGGAAGCTGCGCGACGGTTCGGGACATGTTTCCGCAAGTGCGCGGCGGACACTGCCGCTCAGGCACCGCTCGGGCTAACCGCCGGATACCAAACGGTTTGCATCGCCCGGTCGTTTGAGGGGAGAGGAAGCGGATTGGGGACGCCCTTCGGCGGTTGGTTCTCACACCCGACGCATCGTTGATGCAGTCCGCGCAAGGCTGCATTTGCGCCGCCTCCGATGCCCATGAGCATGATCTTGCGCATCCCTGTCGCCGCTTGACGTGCCGGAAACAGAGCTACCAATCTGGTAGCTCCCTGAATCGAGACCTACCTGCTGATATTGCGTCGTTTATCGGCGCCGCGCCCCAATGCGTGTTTGCCGTGTAACACGCCCCGAACACGGAGCTACCAAATTGGTGGCGCGCAGACCTGCGCACAGCTATGACAGCTACCAATCTGGTAGCTTTGATTCCGCCACTATTCGCCCGTGATTCGGCACCGATTCCGCTCCGAAACGGGCCAGAAACTCGAAAAGACGACCATGGTTCAGACCGTCCAAAAGAACATCCGCGTCACCCCCGAGCAGTGGGAGCGCATCGAAAAGGCCGCCAACCAGCTCCTCGTCGAGCTCGCCGGAGGCGCTCGACCGCCGCCAGTGGCCCCGCACCGAGGCCGAAATCCATCTCCTGCGCTCCGCAATGTTCACCGCACAGGCCATGGCGCGCGACATGGCGGCGGCCGGACGCGGCGACGAGATCGAAGAAATCGCGCGCAACATCTCCAAAATCGCCCCGGAGTTGCCGCCCGACTCAACCGATGACACGGACGAGGGCGGGTAACCCGACTGCGTCGAGGCGCAGATTCGTGTCCCGTACCGACACTCCCCCGCGCACCGTACCCTCGGAAACCCCAGTCAATCCCGACCACTGGACCGAGGTCGGTGAGCTGCTCGCCTCGCTCTATCGCATCGTCGAGCGCCTGGAAGTGCTGTTTCCCGGCCGCAAATTCACCCCCGACGGGCACTTGGTGGGCAGCATCGGCGAGGTAATCGCCGCCCGAATGTTCGGCCTTGAGCTCCTGTCGGCCTCCGCCCACGATCACGACGCCATTACCGGCGACGGCCGGAAGGTTCAGATCAAGTTTACCCAGGGCACGCGCGGCGTGGCGCTCCGGGCAGAACCCGACTATCTCCTCGTCCTCCGCTTGGCCCCGGACCGCTCCCTCGAAGTCGTCTACAACGGAAAAGGCAAGTCGCCCTGGTCTCAATCGGGCAAAAATGCAGAAGAACGGCCAGCGACAGATTTCGCTTGCGCGCCTCCGCACCATCGACGCTTCAGCCCCGGAATCCGATCGATTGCCTCCTCGTGACACGATCGACTTGGCCCTGAGCGTTCGACCATGATACCTTCGCCCTGTTCGCTACTACCCCGCCCGGCCGCCGGACAGTCTCGCTGCGAACCGATACAACGCCGCAACGAACGCATGCAGCGAGGGTGACAAGGCTCCCACCCGGAATTTTCGCCGCTTCTATCGAGTACGCCCAAGAGGCAGCCGCTCCGTGGCCGAGAAGCACACGGCGTCGCGGCAATGACCGGAAGATACAATGACCGGAAGATACAAGGTCACCGGCGTCGATCCCGGTGACACCGGCGTCCGGCTCGGCGACTGCCTGACGATGTGCCGGTCACGCGGCGTCGTGAACACGCCCGGCATGTACGCAAAGATCCGTGGCTCGGCCATGGGCTGGATGAATTCCACCGGCTCGATCGACAATCTGATGTTCTTTGACCAGCTGTTTGCATCCGATGTCGTATTGGACCACGTGGCTCCGGAACCCGGACAGCGGGGCGACGCGATGGAAAGCGCCGTCCTGGTCGCAGCGCTCCTGATCGCCTTTCCAGACGCCGGATTCGGCATTGGAATGTCAGGCGGGGACGAATCCCTCGGAGGAGGGCATTACCGCTCGCTCGGCAAACAAGCCGTTGCCCTGCACGACGGCAGTGAATCCCGTGATTTCCTCATACGATTGTTCCAATACCTGCGGAACAACTCCTACTGGGTCGATGACGATCTGGTCCATATGCTGGCCCTGTTGTCCGCCCTCTGCCAGGACCGCGGCCACACGATACCTGTCCAGGTGCTGTCTCTCTCCACTTCGGGAAACCACCAGGTCGACGCCGGACTGTTTCATGCATACCAATTGGTTGAGGCTCTCCTGGAGATGCGCGACGGGGAATCGGTGCGCAACGCTGTCGCGCGGTGGAATGACACTTACCCATTTCAACTGAACGCCGACGAAATCGATTTCATCAGAAATGTGCGTGACGTATCCCTTCACTTTCGGGCTGAACGTGCCGCGCCGCGCCTGCGGGAGAGCCAGATCGCGCTCGGCTTCGACCGGGACATTGCCCGCCAGAGCGAATTCCGGAGTTACGGCGTCCAAAGATTGCTGCGCCAGGCAGCCCAGGCCTATGTCCTCGCCCGCCTGTATTCGACTGCCGGTCCGGGAAAATGAACGATCCGCACGTTGTTGCGCTGCACTACAACATCGACCACCACCCGTCGATCGCCTTCGACAAGGCGAAGCCGCTCGACCACCGGGAGACCGCGTTCGATGTCCGTGTGCAGGACAAGAAGGCCCGCTTCACGTTCAAGGAACATCATGCAACCCAGGAGGCAGCTCGCGCCGCCGTCGAGGAATTCATCCTGGAGTGGGAGTTCGACGCTGCGCTTCAGCGCGGCACAAACGCTTTCACACTCTGCTTTCACCACGCTGATATCGAAGACCGGAACCCGACACCCGGAGCCATCACGGCACGTGCGTTGCCAGCCACCTTTTCGTTTCGAACTAGCAAGGCAATCGGCGTGGTCTCGCCACCCTCTTACCCGTCGCCACCGTCAATACCGCTCAAGGTCAGTCCCGACGTCCAGAGCATGCACGACCGCTTCCTGCGGTATCTCGAAGGCCGGGAGACATGTCGAGAACATTCTGAGTTGACCGCTTCTGTTGCGGTTTCTGGCCCTGTGGGGAAGTGGTCGGTCGCGGAGCGGCTGTCCACTTGTCCACAGGGCGCCGGTCGGTCGCGTCGAAGCGGGTCACGCGGCCTCGCGGGTTTGGCTGTCGATCGGTTGGCCATCGGCGTGGTATCGCGCCAGACATCGCGGTCCATGGAAGACGGCCATTGTGCCGTCGGGGTATTCGTGGACGCGGACCCTGGCCTTGACGTAATGGCGGCGGTGGCGGCCGGCGGGGATCTGAAGTGCCAGGCGCTTGTAGCGCACCGTGTTGTCGTTTGAGACGGTGCGTTCCTCGTGGATGCACAGGATGTCGTCGAGCGCGCCGGTGAAGGGGACGAAGGCGGTGCCCCGGTCCTCGGCCGGGGTCGCGAAGCGGGCGTTGTGTTGTGGCAGGAAGACCTCCTTGAGGAAGCGGTTGGCCTCGACCATGTCAGTGATGCCGGCGAGCCTGAGTTCCTGGGGCAGGCGCTTCTGCAAGGTGCCGAACATGCGCTCCGAGCGCCCCCTTGCCGAGAGTGTCCGTCCTTCTGTGTATGACTGATACCAACGGCCCTAGTCGTTGACCGTTTTGGCCCATTGTCTGGTAGTGATTGACGTGATTGCGGTTTTGTCGTTTGCAAAGAAGTTCCATGCTTCGCAACACCTGTCGACGATCTGCTCATAATTGTCGAAGACGGATATGGCGAGCTTGTTGGCACGCAGATAAGCCCACACATTTTCCATCGGGTTGAGTTCAGGGGAATAGGGCGGGAGTTTGAGCAGGGTGATGTTGTCGGGTACCTCCAGCTCTGCCGAACCGTGCCAGCCAGCGCCATCCAGAATGAGAAGGGCATGTGCGCCCGATGCGACGGTTTTAGCGATCTCGGCGAGATGCGCGCTCATGGCCTGTGTGTCGGCATGTGGCATGATCAGAGCGGCCGCTTCAGCCCGTTCCGGGCAGACGGCGCCGAAAATGTAGCTCCAGATATAGCGGGTGTCGCGCGGGGCACGGGGGCGTGTTCCACGCTCGGCCCAGATACGGGTGAGCGTGCCCTGCTGGCCAACCCGCGCTTCATCCTGAAACCATATCTCCAGGGGCTTGCTGCGGGCTGTTTCCGGCAAGGCTGCTTCTACCTCTGCGGCGAAGTTTTTTTAAAAGCCTCCTGTGCATCCGGGTCGGATTTCGGATGCTGCGGGCGCGCCGACAGACGCCGAAAGCCCAGGCTTGCCAATTGTTTGCCAACAGTTCGCTCATGCATGGTGACGCCGAAGCGCTCTTCGATCTTGCGTTTCAGATCAATGCGCCGCCAGCGCACAACCCCATCGGTTTCGGGGTCGGGACCCGCCCGAACCATTTCCGCCAACTCCTCCTTCTGTGCCGCGCTCAGCAGACAGGGTGGATCCGGCGGGCGACGGTTGAACAGGCCCGACACGCCCTCCGCATTGTAACGGTGGGCCCAATCCCGCAGCGTCTGCCGATCCATGCCGCAGTTTTCTGCCGCCGTCTTGCGGTCAACCCCATCCAGAACCAGGGCAATCGCCAACATCCGTCGCGCCGCTTTCCCATCCCGGCACCGCGCCGCTTCCTGGCGAAGCTCGCCTGCGGACTTGTCTTTGCGCGTAATCCTTACTGCCATCAAAGCCTCCCTTGCCTTGATGCCACTGAATCAGATCACGCCGCTCGTGGGAATCCCCTTGAGTCAAATCTGGGGGCCGTTGGTATGATTTGGCCCATGCTTCCAAACTGAAGGAGCATGACGACAATGACGATTTCCAGGGAACTACTGGACGAGCTGCTTAGCGGCGTTGAACGGCCTGAGGATTTGCTCGGCGACAAGGGCCTGATGAAGGAACTCAAGGTTCGGCTGATGGAACGAATGCTGGGCGCTGAACTTACCGAGCATCTGGGCTATGAACCGCATGGTGAGCCTGCAAGCCAGCAATCCAACCGACGCAATGGGGCGGCGCGCAAGGTGCTGAAGGGCAATGACGGCGCAGTGCCAATTGACATCCCGCGTGACAGGGACGGAAGTTTCGAGCCGGAGTTGATCCAGAAAGGCCAGACCCGGATCGACGGGATGGATGACAAGATCATCGGGCTTTATGCGGCGGGTCTGTCCACCCGCGATATCCGCGCCCATCTTGAAGAGGTTTATGGCCTGCGCGTTTCTGCCGATCGGATCAGCCGTGTCACCGACGCGGTTCTGGAGGAGGTTTCAGACTGGCAAAACCGGGCTTTGGAGCCGGTCTATCCCATCGTTTTCCCAGATGCCCTGCGGGTCAAAATCCGCGATGCGGAAAGCCGCCAGGTTAAGAACAAGGCCGTTTATGTGGCTCTGGGCGTCACCCCTGAGGGTGAACGTGAGGTTCCGGGGCTTTGGATTGCCAACAACGAGGGAGCCAAATTCTGGCTGTCGGTCATGAACAATCTGAAGAACAGGGGCCTGGAGGATATCCTGATTGCCGTCGTTGATGGCCTCAAGGGCTTCCCTGACGCCATCAACGCAGCTTTCCCCGATACGACGGTTCAAACCTGTATCGTGCACCTTGTGCGCCATTCCCTGAACTTCTGCGGCTGGAAGGATCGCAAGGCTGTCGCCAAAGATCTGAAGCTGATTTATCAGGCCGTAGATGACGGGGAAGCCGCCAAAGCCCTTGATGATTTTGAAGCCGAATGGGGCGACAAATATCCTTCAATCGCCCCAAGCTGGCGGCGAGCATGGCAGGAGGTCATCCAGGTCTTTGCCTTCCCGCCAGCGGTGCGCAAGATCATCTACACCACCAACGCCATCGAAAGCCTGAACCGGGTGATCCGGAAAACCACCAAAACCCGGGCAGCTTTCCAACCGATGCCGCCGCCACCAAGCTGATCTATCTGGCCATCCGCAATTTCGAAAAGGCGGGTCGCTGCGTCAGAGAATGGGTTGCCGCCCGAAACCAGTTCGCTATTCTCTACCCGGAACGGTTCAACAAATGACCCGTTTTAACTGACAGTTCGCTATTCTCTACCCGGAACGGTTCAACAAATGACCCGTTTTAACTGCATGGGCTGAGCGCCATACACAGAGTTTCAGATACTCCCCCCGTCGAACGGCCACAACCGCACTGGCCCATGTCCACGCTTTGAGGGGCGGAGTGCCGGCTCGATGACGTCGCGCCAGCCGCTTATCGCCGCCTTACCGACCTGGTTGCCGCCTAGTGTCCAGAACAGTACTGCCGCAGCCTGTCGGTCCCGGAGCTATTGTCAACTTTTGACGGGGCGGCAAAAAGTCGATTCCTCATGAGAGTCGGCTGGGTTATAATTGTGCATGTTTACTTTACGCGACCGACGGACCGGAGAATTGTTTGATCGCTGGTCCTATTTCGGGGACAAACGTCGGCGCCTGATGGAGCAATCCTGGGCCGGGGTTTTTCGGAACCATCTGCTTGTCGAACTTCCGGTTGACGATCTTTGCCGTCACCTTGATGAACGCATGGGCCGACCATCGAAGGATCTACACGTTGTCATCGGGGTCTTGCTTTTGCAGCAGCTGCACGATCTGAGCGATGCAGAGACCGTCGAGGCCCTGGCCTTCAATATGGCGTGGCACTATGCCTTGGACGTGCGCAGCGAAGCGGACAGCTATTTCTGTGAGAAAACCCTGCGCAACTATCGCCGTCTGTTTATCGAACAAGGTCTCGATGAATTGCTGTTCCGGTGTTTGACGGATCGGCTGGTGCAGGGATCCTCTGTCGATACCAGCCACCAACGCATGGATTCGACGGCCCTTCGTTCGGCGATGCGGGCGCTGACACGACTTGGTATCGTTGTTGAGAGCATCTCGAAGTTTGCCCGTGAGCTTGAGCGATATCATCCCGGTCTGCACGAGCAGATCAGCAAGGAGGTGATCCGCCGCTATGTCGATCGCGAGGGCAATGGCGCGTTCGCGAATACGGCACCGAGTGTTTCAAAACGGCGCCTCGGCGAAGCGGGTCAGGATCTCCTAGCCCTGGTGCTGCAATTCCGTGACACGGCGGCGGCAAAGCTTTCCAGTTTTGCGATCCTGGAGAGGGTTCTGCGCGATCAGTTCGAGATCGTTGATGATGAGTGTGGCGATCGTGACGCAAAGCGCGCCGCGATTCGAGATCCAAAGGATGTGCCGTGCGATACCGTCGGCAATCCGGCCGACCCGGACGCGAGCTACAACGCGCACAAGGGTCAGGGATACATGGCGCAGATCGTCGAAACCTATTGTGAAGATGACAGTAACGAGGCGGTTGCCGCGACACCGGACCTCATCACCCACGTGGCGGTCCACAAGATGACGGTGCATGACGGCCATCGCTTGGCCGATGCGCTGGATGATCTGAGCGAGCGCGCGCTGACGCCGGCGGTGATGCTGGGTGATTCACATTACGGTTCCAGTGACAACATGGCTCTGACGCGCGAACAGAACATCAATCTCGTGGCACCCGCGCGACCGCCGAAAGGCACCGTCTCGGGACGGTTGACGTTGGAGGATTTCACTCTCAACGAAGAAGGCTTGGTCTTGCGCTGTCCCAATAACGTCGAACCGGTTTCAGCCTCGCTCGCCAAAGCCAAGCTGCAGGCCCGTTTCGACCTCTCCATCTGCCAAAAATGTCCCGATATACTGCGATGTCCCGTGCAGGCGGCCAAGCGTGACGGCCAATTTTCCCGCTTTCAATATACCCCGGCCAGGGCTGCCAACCAAAAGCGCCGGCTTTATGAACAAAGCGATGCCTTCCGCAACGTCTACAGATGGCGGGCCGGCATAGAAGCGACCATGTCGCGATTAAAGTACCAGATGAACCTGGCTCACCTACGCATTCGCGGCATGCCGGCCATGCGCTACGTGGTCAATCTGCGTGCCCTCGGCCTCAATATCCGACGCTGCGCGGCAATCGCACCATAAAAAACGAAGCCAAGGAGAAGCCAAGGATAGGTAATATCAGGTTTTATCCACCAGCAACGCGGAGACAGGCAAATATTCTTCACCGAACCGCAAAGACCTGTACAAGCACGCCATCGGCCAACAACTTTTTACCGCCCCGTCGAATCATAAACTCATTTATGGCTATCGCTGTTAACAGCTTAGACATTGAAGCAATTTCGCGTGGTTCCGGCTGTTTTTCAGTCGAATCTGAACGACTTGGCTTGGCCTTTGAACTCATGCGCTCAAATTGGCTAAAGCCAGTTAAGTTCGCCAACATCCGTGTAAAACCTGGATGCACATCAAGATCGACTGCATTGACCCATTCGTAAGCGTCCGGTGTGCCCCGCCTAACGGCGCAGATTTTGATGGGTTAGTGTCCACCATTGATAGTGGACACTTAGGGGCACTCTATGGCTGTGAAGCAGAAGAAGCGGCGTTGGCCGGATTATCCTGTTGTGACGACTCTGGATTTAGCGCTTCGACAAAAACCTCAACCGGTTCCAACCCTAACGACAATAACGTGATCTCGTGAAGTTCAGAAAGGGGATTTGGCCCAATAATCGTAGCCGGCGAGGTAGTCTTTCCGGCCAAGGCCAGCAGCATACCATGGAGGAATTCCATGGGATAGGTTTCGAGCCTTAGTTCCCCAAATTTCCTGAGTTTTCCGGGTTTCCTCATTTAGCGCGCGCCCTGACGGGCCAAATTTCCCTTCAAACCACTCAAGTTCATGCATTTCCGGAGAATTTTTAACGGTGTTGCAAAGGAATTCCCATTGTTCCTCAAGGTTTTTGAGCCGCTGCAAATATTCGCTGCCTAAGCTCGGTGGTTCGTCTAATACCAACGGCCTTATAGAATGACGCTTTTTGCGTATTCGCGTGAGGTTATGTTTTGAACGGTCTCTTTGTCTTCGGCGAAGAAGTTCCACGCGTCGCAGCACTTCTCGACGATGTGGTCGTAACTGTCGAAGATGGAGATGGCGAGTTTGTTGGCGCGCAGGTAGGCCCAGACGTTTTCGATCGGGTTGAGTTCCGGCGCGTATGGCGGCAGGGGGAGAAGTGTGATGTTGTCGGGGGTGCATAGTGCCTTTGAACCGTGCCAGCCTGCGCCATCAAGCACGATTACGGCATGTGCCCCTGGAACGACGGTTTTGGCGATTTCGGCGAGGTGTTCATTCATCGCCTGCGTATCGGCAAAGGGCATGACGAGGGCGGCGGCAGCGGCGCGTTCCGGACAGACGGCTCCAAATATGTAAGCCCATTTGTAGCGAGTATCACGTGGCGCGCGCGGGCGGGTTCCGCGCCTGGCCCAAACACGGGTGAGCGTTCCCTGCTGTCCGATCCTCGCTTCATCCTGGAACCAGATTTCCAGTGGTTTGCCGCGGGCTTCAGGCGGCAGTGCCGCCGCTACCAGCTGCGCGAAGTTTTTTTTTGAACGCCGCCTGTGCGGCCGGATCCGATTGAGGATGTGCGGGGCGCACCGAAAGCCGCCTGAACCCAAGTTCGGCAAGCTGTTTGCCTACCGTGCGCTCATGCATGACAACACCGAAGCGCTCTTTGATCAGGTGCTTCAGGTCGATACGCCGCCAACGCACCACGCGGTCCACCTCAGGGTCAGGACCCGCGCGAACGATCTCGGAAAGTTCCGCCTTCTGCGCGGCGCTCAGGTAAGGCGTGCGCCCTGGTGCCGTGCGGTTCGACAGGCCCGCAAGCCCCCCGGCATTGTAACGATACACCCAGTCGCGCAAGGTTTGCCGGTCCATCCCGCAGCTCCGCGCCGCCGCCGCGCGGTCCGACCCTTCCATAACCAACGCAATCGCCAACATCCTCCGCGCTGCCTTCGCATCCGTTGACCTCGTCGCCGACGCGCGAAGGTCCCTCGCCGATAAATCCAACCGTGTAACCGCAACTGTCATGGGTCTCTCCTGCTTGTAGCAGAAGCGAATCACAACCGAGACGAAAAGGGAATCCCAAAAGAGTCACGCATAATGGCCCTTGGTATAATATCGCCCATCAATCAAGCGGCTCAATTGAGTAGCGAAAAATAATGTCAATTATGTCGGCTTTCGAAATCTGAACACCTCGGTGGAACTAAATGTTTCAATGGTCCTCAATCTGCCCGCATATCGCCCAAATATCCAGCCCACCAATCCGCCAGCCTTACCCGCTCATCCCAATGCTCGCCCCTTGCATAGGCCCGGCGCTCTTCGTTTTTCTCAACGTGCGCAAGTGCCCGTTCAATCGCATCCGGGTTCCACAACCCACTTTCATTGGCCAATGTGGAAAAACTGGCGCGAAAGCCGTGGGCGGTCATTTCTTCGCCGGAATAGCCCATGCGGCGCAGGGCAGCGTTCAGGGTGTTTTCGCTCATCGGGCGGTGCCAGGATCGTAAAGACGGAAACAGATAGCGGCCTTCGCCGGTCAGGGGGGCGCAGTTCTGTCAGCAAATCCAGCGCTTGGGTTGGCAAGGGCACGTTATGGGGTTTGCGCATTTTCATGCGTTTGGCGGGGATCGACCAAACGGCATTGTCAATATCAAACTCTGACCATTCGGCAAGGCGTAGCTCACTTGGGCGTTGGGCAAGAACCGCCAACAACCGCAACCCGATCCGGGTGGTGGACTGGCCATCAAAAACATCAATGGCGCGCAACAATGCGCCCAGGGCCCTGGGGTCAGTGATCGCGGCGCGGTGGGTCACGGTTGGCCGGATCAGGGCATCGTGCAGGGCATAGGTGGGGTCCGTTTCGGCGATGCCGCTGGCAACAGCGTAGCGAAAGATTGAGCCGATCCGGGCCCGCAATCGGTGTGCAGTTTCATAGTTGCCTTTGGCTTCCACCTTGCGCAGGCAGCGCAATACCATGGGTGAATTCACTTCGGAAATCGGTTTGCCGCCAAAGTCCCGGTTGGCAAGTTTCAGGTGGTATTCGGATTTGGACAGGGTCGCGGGTGATTTTCCCTCTTTGCGTTGTTTGTCCAAAAATGCCGCGCCGACCTTGGCGAATGTGTGGCCTTGGCTTTCGCGCTTGCTTCGTATTGCCTCTTGTTTCGTTTCATTTGGATCAATTCCCACAGCAAGCTCCACACGGGCAGCATCGCGGGCTTGGCGCGCCTGCAAAAGACTGATTGCCGGGTAGTCCCCAAAGACCATCAGTTTTTCTTTTCCGTCGATCCGGAATTTGAGGCGCCAGGACTTTGACCCGGTCGCCTTTACCAAAAGGAACAACCCGTCAAAATCGGCAACTTTGTAGGCTTTTGCTTTGGTTTTCAGGTTTCGAATCTTGGCGTCGTTGAGGGGCATCTGGGGGTACGCTCATTTTTCAGTATCCAGCGTACCCCCAATCGTACCCCCAATCTGGGGGTACGCTGGCGGATCAGAAAAAACGACGCTGGACAATCTTCTTCATTTATAGCCTTATATACAAGGCTAAAATGGATGTCACGGGACGTTATAAAATGTTGGAATGGTGCCGCTGAAGGGACTCGAACCCCCGACCCCATCATTGCGAATTATCACGCCCATTTTTCGTCGCCTTGGTTCCTACCCCCCCCCAAAAACAACTTTCCGACGTCCGGATTGGCCAGCAGCGCATCTCCCTTGTCCGCCATCACAACCTCGCCGGCGACAAGAACATAGCCGAGATCGGCGAACTCCAATCCTTTACGGGCGTTTTGCTCGACCATGATAATGGTCTTGCCGTCCTTTTTCTGCAGGTCTTCCAGGATGTTAAACACCATTTCGATGAACCGTGGTTCCAACCCGATGGACGGCTCGTCCACCAGCAATACCTCGGGGTCCATCACCAAAGCGCGCGAGATTTCAAGCAGGCGGCGCTCGCCGCCCGACAGAATGCGCGCGGGCTGGTTGGCGCGCGCCGCAAGCCGTTCGTATTTGTCAAAAAGCTCGTCGGCCTTGTCCGCCGCCGCTTTGGTGGTCTCCATCAGATAGCCGCCCATTAACAGGTTTTCGCGCACACTCATGTCGGGGAAAACCGAATTGTCTTGCAGGATATAGGCGATCCCGGCCTGCGACAGTTTCTGGTTGGATTTCTGCCGCGTAACGTCGGTGCCGCGGCCGGTGATTTTGCCGGACTTGATATTGGTAAACCCATAGATCGAATGCAGAATGGTGGATTTCCCGGCCCCGTTCGGCCCGATCAGGCACAGCGACTGGCCCTTGCCGACCGCCAGGTCCAGATCGTGCAGAATTTCCATCGCCCCGTAGCCAGCCACCAGGTTTTCGATGGTCAGGACCGGATCATCCCCGGCGAGGCGCCACAACTCATCGCGCGTCGGGCGCGCGCTGGACATCTGGGCGGCTTGCCGGGCCACATCGTCGACCGACATGACGGTGTCGACCGAGCCTTGGTGGTATCCGGTCGATTTCCTGTCCTCAGCCATGCTCAATGCCCCCCAAGATAGGCTTCGATGACCTTCGGGCTGTTCTGAATTTCCGCTGGCGGGCCGCTGGCGATCAGTTCTCCGGCTGCCAGAACGTGGATTTCTTTGGCCAGGTTCATCATCACCCGCATGTTGTGTTCGATCACGAACAAGGTGACGCCAAAACGCTCGTTGGCCTGTTTCAAACGATCAATCAGACCGTTGATCAGGGTCGGGTTGATGCCCGCCGTGGGCTCGTCGAGCAACAGAACCTCGGGCTCGTTCATCAGCGCCATGGCAAATTCCAGCAGCTTTTGCTGACCGAACGACAGCGAGCCCGCCAGCAGGTGGCGTTTGGAGGCAAGACCGACGAATTCCAGCAACTCTTCGGCGCGTTGCAGATCATCCGGGTTGGGCCGGTGCAACAGCGAGCGTAACCCGCCACTGTGCACCGGGCGCGAGATCAGCATGTTTCGCACGCAGTCCATTTCGCCGTAAACGTGGGTTTGCTGAAAGGTTCGCACCACGCCAAGGCGGGCAATCTCGGCAGTGCGCATCTTCTTGGTTTCAACGCCGCGATATTTGATCGAGCCTTTGTCGATCGGGTGATAGCCACAGATCGAGCCGAACAGCGTCGACTTGCCTGAGCCGTTCGGGCCGATCAGACCGATAATCTCGCCCTTGCGCACGATCAGCGAAATATCCTCGTTCGCCACCACTCCACCGAAATGTTTGGTGACTCCCGAAACCTCAAGCATGACTTCGGCGTTCATGCCTCTGCCTCTGGGCTCGGTCTGCCAATGCCAAGTGCTCTCGTAAGCCGCGCGAGTCCGGCCATCACGCCACCGGGGAAAAACACCACGATGATCACGATCAACAGCCCGAGCGCGACCCGCTGCCATCCAAACAGGAACGTCCAGAAGAATTCCTTGAAGAGTTGAAAGATCACCGCCCCGATGATCGGGCCCCAGATAGTGCCCTTGCCACCAATCAGCGTCATCAGCAACATCCAGACGCCGATGGTCGGCAGCGAAAAGGCAACTTCGGTCGGGTCGATGAAATTTTTCGCCGAGCCGTACAGCCCGCCGGCAATCGCCGCAAAAAACGCCGCAATCGCCCAGGCAAAGGCTTTGACATTGCCGGTCGGCAGGCCCATGGCCTCGGCCTTGTCTTCGTTATCGCGAATGGCGTTCATCACGAACCCAAAGCGCGTCGAATACAGCCATTTCAGCAGCACAAAGAACACCGCGACCACCGCCAGCCCGACGAAATACAGGAACGGCATCAGGATAACGCCGTCCGGCGGCTGCACAAAGTTCATGCCCGATCCGGCGCCAAGAATATCCATGGTTCCGGCAAACTCGCCCGCCGCCACGCCCAGCCCAAGCGTGCCGATGGCAAAGTAATGGCCGCGCATCCGCAACAATTGCGACCCGACAATAAGGCCAAGCACAAAGTTTAGGATCGCAACCACAAAAAGCCCGATTAGCAGCGACGTTACAAAAGTCGGCGCTGAAACTGTAAATGATTCCAAATTGCCGCCCATCGCCGAGTTGTATTCAGTCAGCGAAAACCCGCCCGACCAGACCTGGATCGAGGCAACCAGATACATGCCGACGCCAAAAAACAGGATGTTGCCGAACGAATTATAGCCCATCTGCCCGCCCAACATGTCCCACGACAGCGCGATCAGGATAAACACCATCACATCCACAAGCTGGGTCATATTGTGGGGCAGGAACCAGGGCGCGGCGATGAATATGCCAAGCGCAACCAGCGCGGCGAGCCATTGCATGGGGGAAGTTCTGACCATGATAATTCCCCGCTATTTTAGATACTGGCGCTTGCGGCGCATGATCGCGGCGCGCACCAAAAGCGCGATTGGAACAATGATAAACACCATGCCGTTCTGGAACTCAGGCCCCAGAATGAAGCCGGCATAGTTTTCATAAACCCCCAGCCCGAGGGCGGCGAAAATCACCCCGGCGATATTGCCGACCCCGGCCAGAATGACGATGACAAAGCTGCGCAAAGTATAGATCAGCCCCTGAAACGGGTGAATGATGTAGACGAATGCCACGATCGAGCCTGCTACGCCGCAAATCGCGCCATTGAGCGCGAATGTCATCTCGTAAACCTTGCGGGTATCGATCCCCATGATCCGCGCAGCGCGCTGGTTTTGCGCGGTCGCACGCATTGCGCGTCCAAAGCGCGAATAACGCACCAGAAAGACGATCAGGATTGCCGCCGATACCCCCAAGAGCGCCCCTAGCGCGCGCGAACCGGGGATATTCAACATATTGTTGAGAAAGGTGAAGGTTTGCAGTTGCGCGTCCACCACCCGTTCTTCGGCGGTGAAAAGCTGGTTCATGCCCTGCTGCATCACCAGCTCGACGCCAAAGGTGGCCAGCAGAGACACAAACAGATCCCGGTCCAGCACCTTCTCGACCACCAGCCGAAAGACGATAAGCGCGAACAGACCCATGGCAGCCGCCGCCACGACCATTGACAAAACAACCCAGATAAGGCGCGGCGAACCCGGCATAAGACCCAGCATCGCCTCGGTAAAAAAGAACGCCACATAGCCGCCGAGAATGACAAACGCGCCCTGCGCCACGTTGATGATATTCATTACCCCCCAGACAATCGCCATGCCATAGGCAATCAGCCCGAAAATCGCCCCCACCAGCAGGCCGTTGGCGATAAGTTCCAGATTGATGATCGGGGCAAAATCGGTGAGCAGGCTCAGGTTGCTCAGAATATTATCCATCGCGGATGATGCCTTTCGCGTTCACGAAAACGGGGGGCGCAAGCAAGCACCCCCCGCCTAAATTGGCTTTTGTCCGCTCAGTTTACCGGTCGCGGGTGAATGATCCCGGTTTCGGCCCATTCTGTCGGTCCGACAACCCGCAAAACGCCATCCTGCACCTGATACAGAACCATCGGCTTGGCGATGTTCTTGCCAAATTCGTCAAATTTGATGTTGCCGTAGAAGGTCGCCATGTCGGTAGCCCCAAGTGCATCCCGCACCGCGTCCTGATCGATCGAACCGGCCCGGCCAAATGCGTCCGCAAATACCATCACGGCAGCCGCTGATTCAGCAGCCTGGTATGGCGGCGCATAGCCAAAGCGCTCTTCAAAGTTGGCGGCAAAATCAGCCGCAGAGCCCATCAGATCATCCGAATAGGTCAGCGTCGGCGCCCACTGCGACGCGCACAGAGTATTTTCTGCACCGGCACCGAATTTGCCGATGATGTCGGCACTGTCGCAGTGCGTCATCGCCAGCATCGGCACATAGATGTTCTGCTCGTTGATCTGACGGATCGCGGTTGCGGCACCTTTGGAATGCCCCGAAACCACCAGCAGGTCAGGCTTCAGCGCCCGCACTTTGGTCAGCGTCGGGGTCATGTCACTCAGGTCTTTGGGCAGCTTGTCATCAATGATGATCTGCATGCCAAACTTGGCGATATCATCCATCACTCCGGCACGGACATCCTGGCTGAACGGATCGTTTTCAAACGCCATCGCGACCGTCAGCGTTGCCGGATCACGACCGTCCGCAATGGCGCGCTCGGCGGCCAGCTCGATCGAGGACGCCAGATATTGCTCGGATGTCGACAGAACCGCGAACAGGTTCTTGTAACCGTTGGTGAACAACGAGCGCGACGCCCCATTGGCCTCAACCATCGGCACACCATGCTTTTCGGTCACCGGCGCGATCGCCTTGGTCAAACCGGACGAATAGGGCCCAAGCAGGAAATTGATGCCGTCCTGGCTGATCAGGCGTTCGGCCAGCTCAGCGCCACGCGCCGGCGTGCTCTCGTCGTCGTAGTATTTGATTTCGATCATAAACATCGTGCCGCCCACATCGACCCCGCCGGCGGCGTTGATCATATCGGCGGCCATATTGTAGCCGTTCATTGTGTGCTGGCCATTGGTCGAGTATCTACCCGACTGCGAAACAGCGGCCCCCAGCACGATGGTTTCTGCCGACGCGCCAAATGCAAAGACGGTCATGGCTGCGGCCACGATGCCGCCAGTGACGAAGTGTTTCATGATTCCTCCAGTCGATTATTTCGGTGTGGGAAAATGATAGCTCATTTTCCGTCATCAGCGCAAACAATCCGGCCGCACACGATTAAACAGTACCCAGGCCGAATTCTGCGCGGTCCTGAATGGTGGGATTGAAGCGATCGAAATTGCTGTTCGGTTTCAAAGTATCAAGAGTTCTTGCGCGGATCGCATTTGTGCGACGGCTGGAGGCTTTTCGCGCAAGGGGTTTTCTGTGCGGGCGGGTCTCTGCTTGAGTTTGAGATTCCCGTGATACAAGCCGGACGTAAAGTTGGCATCGGCGCGTGTCTGGACGGCAGCTTCGACGGACCGCACTGGGCCGAAGTGGACAACATTCGCAGCAGGCACTGGCGACGAAAAGCGCAACAGATAATATTATTTATCCGGCATTCTCCATTTGGCTTGCCTCCCGTGAGGCTAAAGCAACCGAAGGCGACTTTCCAGGCGATTTCTGCCTCCGATCCGCGTGTGGTGCTGCGTGCCGGCCGGATAGCACGACCAAACAGGCCGATCCGACCGCTTAAAGGCGTCTCTCGACGCGTTTTCGGACACACCTTTCCTGTCACCAGCGTTGGATTTAGCCGATCTGGGCGGGTTTCTGGTCATGTGCACCCTGTTGCGGCAGGCGGATCGCGCAGCCCGTTGATCAGGCCAGGAATCCCGGCGAACACTTGCCGCGGCAGTGCCGCCTCAGCCATCTGGAAGATGGCGTAGCGGCCATGGCGCCCCAGCCGCGTACCGGTCTTGATCAGCCGTTCGCGCAAAGAGGTCAGTGACCATGTCTCGATCTCGCTGGGCGTCGCCGGCGTGCGCAGGAAGTTCGCCGGATTGTAGGCGAGGGCATGAAGCTGTAGCCGGACGGCGTTGGCGGCAAAGCGCATGCAGGAAAGCCGCGTCCACTTCAGCGCGTACTTGCCCTCCTTGATGTGCTGCCCGGCTGTGCCCCGGCCGTTGTAGAACGC
This sequence comes from Paracoccaceae bacterium, assembly GCA_965216135.1. Taxonomy (GTDB): domain Bacteria; phylum Pseudomonadota; class Alphaproteobacteria; order Rhodobacterales; family Rhodobacteraceae; genus CBDCFL01. Next base: position 228,382 of record CBDCFL010000024.1, on the reverse strand, counting down.
CGGCACCCGCTCATTGGGCAGGCTGCGATTGGTGACGATGAAGCCCACGCGCGGGAACAACCCGCCCGGATGGAACTCGACCTTGGACACCACCCGGCGCGGCTTCACCCAGCTCCCCGCCTGATACTGGAAGCTGGTGCAGGTGCGGATCACCGTGTGCGACGGCCGACCCGGCCTGCGCCGCAGCAGCCGGGAAATCCGCTCATAGAGCTTGCTGTTGCCCTTGATCCGGATGGCGTAACCCCAGCCCTCGGCCTCCAGGAGATCGAACAGCGTAGGGATGGCAAAGGCGGCGTCACCTCGGAAATAGCGCCGGGTGATCGAGGGTCGCGTGTCGCTCGAATATCTTGCCAGCACCGGGCGCAGCACATCCTCCCGGCCATCGGCGCTGTGGACATTGCCGGGACGCAGCGCACATCGTTCCAGATCGCCGAACTGGTTGAACACGAACAGTGGGTGCAGGCACTTGGATTGGAAATGCCCGTTCCACATTGCACCTTCCTGATCGCCATGCACAGGGCTCTCGGAGCTGTCCATATCCAGCGTGATGCTCTTCGGCGGCCTCCGGTCATGCACCGCGTCGATCCAGCGGCCGGGCAGATCAGCGAGGGCGGCGAGGTTCTCCGGTCGGGTCAGCATCTTCGTCTCGAACCGACCCATGGCGCTGGCCGACGCCGCACCCCGCTTCACCGCACGTCCACCGATGAGTTGGCGCATCACCGGATCACGGCACAGTCGGTCGGCGTCGTTGACGTCCTCATAGCCGGCAAGGCGTGGGAAAACCGATTGGCGCAGAAGGCCGGCGAGATTGTGGCGGCCATTCCGGCCAGTGCGCGGATCGGTGATCAGCCCCGCCGCCATGTCCGTCAGCCCGAGGGCGTCGTCCAACTCGCGGTGGAGCAATAGCCCGCCGTCCGAACTGATCGACGATCCACGGAACGCGACCCTGACCGAGCAGTCGAATTGGAACCGAAGAGGGCTTGTTTGTACCGTGCCTATCCGGTTGTCACCCACACCCACTATATGTAGGGTATGGCGTCGAGTGGCTCGGGAGGCGGACGAAGCGGGGATGGATGTTCCGCAGCGCGAAGACCTTTCGTTTCCGCGGTCGCTTCCCGAGTTTCAACGACTTTTCCCGGATGACGCGGCCTGTGCCGCCTACCTGGAGAAGGCGCGGTGGGGTGACGGGTTCGTCTGCCCCCATTGCCAGACGGCGGCAGAGCCGTTCCGCTTCACCAGCCGGCCCGGCGTCCTGCGCTGTCGAAAGTGCCGCCGCGACACCGGGCTGACGGCGGGGACGGTCATGGAGCGCTCCCATACGTCGCTGGGCGTATGGTTCTGGGCGGCCTATCTGGTTGCCAGCCAGACGCCCGGCATGTCTGCCACACAGTTCCAGCGCCAGGTCGGGCTTTCCCGTTACGAAACCGCCTTTCAGATCCTCCACAAGCTCCGCGCTGGTATGGTTCGGCCGGATCAGGACCGCATCGGCAGCGAGGCCTGCGACCATGTCGAAGTCGACGAAACCTGGGTCGGCGGCCGCACGCGCGGCAAGGGCCGGGGCGTTCACCACAAGCTTCTTGTCGCCAGCGCCGTTGAAGTGCGACAGCGCAAGCCGGGAACCAAGCTCGATAAGCGGAAGGGCGGTCGCTACGCCGGACGTGTCCGACTCGCTGTCGTGCCAGACCGCAGCGCGGAATCGCTCTGCGGCTTTGTCGAGGGCGCCGTTACTTCGGGTGCGTCGGTCATCACCGACGATTGGTCCGGCTATACCAGCCTCGCCAAGCGCGGCTACAAACACCTCGCCGTCGCCGAGCGAGGCAACTCCCAGGTCGCTGAGGAGTATCTGCCGATCATTCATCTCGTCTTCGCCAACCTGAAGACGTGGCTGAGTGGCATTCATCACGGCGTGAGCCACCAGCACCTCCAAGCCTACCTCAACGAGTTCACCTTCCGCTTCAACAGGCGGTTCTGCCCGTTCAACGCCTTCCGGTCCCTGCTCGGAATCGCTGGCGATGTCACCGCTCCCACTTACGCCGAGCTTTACTCGGGCGACTGGGAGCACCCTAGATGTAGTGGGTGTGGGTGACAACCGGATAGGCACGGTTTGTACTTCACCCGTCGCGTTCGCTCGCAAATTCCCGCTCCAACCCGGTTAACTCATTGTATAATCGAGTATATCACGCTTCTGCGGGTGAAGAAACGGGCATCCATCTGGGGAATGCGGGTTGAATACATATCCCAGACCAAGCATCTGCTGAAGTGGTGGGGGCCGGAAGCGATGCACATCCCCGAAGACGCGCATAATCTGTCGTTTGAGCAGATTGGGCCGTGGATGTCGGTGATGACGAGTGACGCGGGCCAGGGGTTCAAAGTGTCGGGTCATGTAACCCATGTTGATCCGCCAAAGTCGATCGGCTTTACCTGGGCCTGGCATGACGAGAACGATAAACGCGGCGTCGAAAGCCACGCTACGATCAAGCTGGTGCCCGCCCAGGGCGGCACCCGGTTTGAGTTGGTCCATGTGGATCTGCCCGATGACGCATCTGCGTCAAGCCACAAGGAGGGGTGGGAATCGACCCTCCGCAAACTTGATACCGTAGCCAACTGAGGAGGAAACCATGGCTGATTATATTTTTGCATATCACGGCGGCAAAATGCCCGAGACACCCGAAGAAGGCGAGCGCGTTATGGCCGCCTGGGGCGCCTGGTATGGCGGCATGGGCGATGCGCTGAAAAACGGCGGCGGGCCCTGCGGTCCATCCAATACCGTCAACACCGGCGGCGTTGCGTCCGATGGTGGGTCAAATCCGCTGTCGGGATTTACTCTGGTGTCCGCTGACAGCCAGGAGGCGGCGAATGCGCTGGCCGCCGGCTGTCCGATATTGGGCGATGGCGGATCGGTCGAGGTCGCGCCAGTGCTGGATATGTAGACCTATCCAAACATACGTTTCTGCCGCGCGCGAGTTGCATCGGTGGCCCGCGCGCTGCCGTCGTGATAGCTTCCGAACCAGCGATCCCAGGGTATGTCGACCGTGCCATAATTGCACTCGAAATAGCGGTGATGCAGCTGGTGGTAAAACACCCCCATGTTCATGCGCGTCTTGTCTTTGACATAGAGCTTTTCAAACCCGGAATGGCTGAACACCGGGTGCGTGGCCTGAATATAGCCATGAAACATCACATGCAGCGGGTGGCTGGGCACGATCAGGTGGATCAGGAAGTTTGAGAAGAACACCAGATGCTCGACCGGGTGCATCGAGATGCCCGACCACGGCCCGACACTGACGTTGCGGTGGTGCAAGCTGTGGGCCAGCCGGTAAAGCGGCGGCCAGTGCAACAGCCTGTGCACCCAGTAAAAGTGAAAGCTGGTCCAGATCGGCAGGATCGCAAAGAACAGGACGAACCAAACCGGATTGCCAGGGAACAGGATGCCCGGCGCCCAGCCGTTGGCCATCGCCCAGAACACCAGCACCTGCCAGGCGGTCCAGATGGTGATGCCGCTGGCGATGGTCCAGAACATGTTGTCGAGCACCTGGTTGTTGAAGGTAAAGACCTTGCCCTTAGTCTGCTGGCGCTTGTCGAATTTGTAGGCCATGCCCTGGCCTTTGCGAGTGCAGAGCCAGTGATGCAGGGCTGCCGCGCAGATCACATGCGGGATCAGGTTGGCCAGCCATACGCGCGCAATCCAACCGGGCGCGAGTGCGGACATTTCGGCCAAGGGCGGCAGCACCCAGAAATAGGCCCAAAACGCCAGGATCAAGGACAGAGTGGTCGTGGTCACACTCAGCCACGCGCCCGAGTACCATCTGATCACCGCCAACGGTTGCGGTGGCCATGCGAAGACCGGGTTCAGCACCATGGCCTCAGGCACATGGTTCCAGCGCGCGGCTTCGGCGTCGATGTGGCTGCTATCTGCGGGCATGGCGTGCCTCGGCTTGGTTGGTTCGACTCTAACTGGCAAGATTATCGCTCTGTCATCCAAATCTAGCCTGTCCGCGACGGATTGTCGTTTTCGTGTTGCCATGGTCGGCTAAATCCTGACAATTGGAACATGCAAGGACCATCCCTGACATCATGGGCTGAAAGCGCGCCGCGGCTAGTGGCGGTGGCCGCTGGCCGTGCGCCTGCGGATCTGGTGATCCGCGGCGGCAAGCTGGTGAATGTGCAGTCGCGCGAGGTGCTGGACGGCTGGCAGGTGGCCGTGGCCGCCGGGCGGTTCGCCTATGTCGGCCCGAATGCATCGCACTGCATCGGGCCGGACACGGCCGTGATCGAAGCTGATGGGCGTTATCTGATCCCGGGCCTGTGTGACGGGCATATGCATATCGAAAGCGGGATGCTGACGCCTGCGGAATTTGCCGCCGCGGTGATCCCGCATGGCACAACCACGATGTTCACCGATCCCCATGAGATCGCCAATGTGCTGGGCATGCAAGGCGTGCGGCTGATGCATGACGAGGCGCTGATCCAGCCGGTCAGCATCTACACCCAAATGCCGTCCTGTGCGCCCTCTGCGCCCGGATTAGAGACGACCGGCTTTGAAATCGGCGCTGATGATGTAACGCTAGCGATGGCCTGGCCTGGTATTATCGGCCTCGGCGAAATGATGAACTTTCCCGCCGTGATCGCCGGCGATGCCCAGATGCTGGCAGAGATGGCGACGACGATGGAGGCCGGCAAGACCGTGGGCGGCCATTACGCTTCGCCCGATAAGGGGACAGCGTTTTCGGCTTACGTGGCAGGCGGGCCAGCCGATGATCATGAGGGCACGGCTGAGGCCGATGCGATCGCACGGGTCAGGAACGGCATGCGCTCGATGATGCGGCTGGGTTCGGCCTGGTATGACGTCGAAAGCCAGATCACTGCGGTGACCGAAAAGGGCCTTGATCCGCGCAACTTCATCCTGTGCACCGACGATTGCCATCCCGCCACGCTGGTGAACGAGGGGCATATGAACCGGGTCGTGCGCCATGCAATCGCCTGCGGCTGTGATCCGCTGGTGGCGTTGCAGATGGCGACAATCAACACCGCGACTCATTTCGGGCTGGAGCGTGAACTTGGTTCCATCGCGCCGGGGCGCCGCGCGGATGTGATCCTGACCGCTGATCTGACCAGCCTGCCGATTGACGAGGTGATCGCGCGCGGTGTCACCGTGGGCCGCGACGGCGAGTGCGTGGTGGATTGCCCGCATATCGCCTGGCCCGATGCGGCACGCGCGACGGTTCATCTCGGCAAGGTTCTGGCGGCCGCGGACTTTGAAGTGCGCGCCCCTGAAGGTGCCAACCAGGTTAAAGCCAAAGTCATCGGCGTCGTCGAAAATCAGGCTCCGACCAAGGCGTTGACCGCGGAATTGCCTGTAATAGACACTGTTGTGGAAGGCGACGAGGCAAACGACGTGTGCCAGATCGCGCTGGTGGAACGCCACCGGGCAACCGGCGCGGTGACCAGCGGCTTTGTCAGCGGTTTTGGCTACAAGGGCCGCATGGCGATGGCCTCGACCGTCGCCCACGACAGTCACCATATGATCGTTGTCGGCACCAGCCGCGCCGACATGGCGCTCGCGGCCAACCGGCTCGGCCAAGTGGGTGGCGGCGTAACCGTTTTCAAGGATGGCAAAGAGATTGCGCTGGTCGAACTGCCGGTGGCGGGATTGATGAGCGACAGTCCGGCCCGCGAGGTCGCCGCCAAGGCCGAGCGCATGGTCGCAGCGATGGCGACCTGTGGGTGCACGCTCAACAACGCCTATATGCAGCATTCGCTGCTGGCGCTGGTCGTTATCCCGGAGCTGCGCATATCCGATCTGGGGCTGGTCGACGTGACAAAATTCGAGATCACCGAATTATTTGAGGAAAATACATGAATACCAGCGACGCAGCCCTGCCGATCAAGTCGCCGAAGGTGCCCGATGCGGAAGAATTCACCGAGGCCAGCGCGGCGGTGAAACGGCTGGCCGAGGTTTATCGGATATCGTCGGATTTCCTGTGTGCACAGTTTTCCAAAGCCGCCGATGGTGACAAGCCGCTGGCGCGGTATCGGGCGTTTTACCCGGAAATTCGCATTACCACGACCAGTTTTGACCAGGGCGACAGCCGGCTGGCATTTGGCCATGTGTCGTCGCCCGGCACTTACGCGACCACCGTGACCCGGCCCGATCTGTTCAAATACTACCTGACCCAGCAGATCGGGCTGCTGATCGAAAATCACGGGGTGCCTGTGCAGATCGGTATTTCTAAGACCCCGATGCCGGTGCACTTCGCGGTGACCAACAGCCCGGATGTCAGCGTGCCCCAGGAAGGCGCGATGGATTTCACGTTGCGCGATGTTTTCGATGTGCCGGATCTTTCGACGACCAACGATGATATTGTAAACGGCACGGCAGTTAAGGACGCCGATGGCACCGGGGCGCTGGCACCGTTTACCGCGCAGCGAGTGGATTATTCGCTGGCCCGCCTGTCGCATTACACGGCGACCGTGCCGGAACAATTTCAGGTGCATGTTCTTTTCACCAACTATCAGTTCTACGTGGAAGAGTTCGAGGCTTATGCCCGCAAGATGCTGGCCGATCCCGACAGCGGCTACACCGAATTTGTCGGGCCGGGAAACGTGTCGATTACCGACCCAAACGCCGAATTGCCGGTGCCCGCCAAATTGCCGCAGATGCCGACCTATCACCTGAAAGCCAAACACGACAGCGGGATCACGTTGGTCAATATCGGCATTGGCCCGTCAAATGCCAAAACCGCGACCGATCATATCGCGGTGCTGCGCCCGCACGCATGGCTGATGGTCGGTCACTGCGCCGGGCTGCGCAACACCCAACGGTTGGGCGATTTCGTGCTGGCGCATGCCTATCTGCGCGAAGACAAGGTGCTGGACGACGATCTGCCGGTCTGGGTTCCTGTGCCACCGCTGGCGGAAATACAGATTGCGTTGGAAGCGGCAGTTGCAGATGTGACCGAACTGCGCGATTACGATCTGAAGCGCATCATGCGAACCGGCACTGTGGCCTCGCTTGACAATCGAAACTGGGAATTGCGCGAACAATCCGGCCCGGTGCAGCGATTAAGCCAATCGCGCGCCATTGCGCTGGACATGGAAAGTGCCACGATCGCGGCCAACGGGTTCCGGTTTCGGGTGCCCTATGGCACGCTTTTATGCGTCTCCGACAAACCCCTGCATGGCGAATTAAAGCTGCCGGGCATGGCCAGCGCCTTTTATAAAACTCAGGTTTCAAGGCATTTGCTGATCGGAATCCGCGCCATGGAAGCCCTGCGCGACATGCCGCTGGAACGCATCCACAGCCGGAAATTGCGCTCATTTGAGGAAACCGCCTTCCTCTGATCGGCGAAAATCGGCAAAAAACACTCACAAAATGCAGGTTTTCAAGGGAAAAGCGAACACTAGGCGTTGTGTTGCTATACAATATTCAGGTAGATTCGCCTCACATACCCCGACAGGGTAGGCATGAGGAGAACATACATGGCAAAACCGCTAACCAAAACCCAGCTGGTTGCAACGCTGGCCGAAGCGATGGGCACCGACAAGAAATCTGCAGGCGCTGCGCTTGACGCAGTTTCGGGCGTAATTACCCGCGAAGTTTCCGGCGGCGGAGCGGTGACGCTGCCCGGCGTTGGCAAAATTTACTGCCGCGAGCGTCCGGCCCGCATGGTGCGCAACCCCGCGACCGGCGAACAGATCCACAAAGACGCGGACAAGGTCGTGAAAATGACCATCGCCAAGGCGCTCAAGGAAAGCGTCAACGGCTGACCCGATCCCCAGGGTTTTTCGAGAAAGGGTCGCCGTTTGGCGGCCCTTTTTTTGTTGGGGCGCCATGCCCCATCACCGGGGCCGCGCACCCATCATACCAGCGGCATTTAACATTGACCGATATGGGCCCATTTTCGCATTCCGATTGATGTGATGGTTTCGGGCTGTGCGATGAGCTTGTTCCAAGCTTCGCATCCAGCATCGACGATGGCATTGTAGTCTTCGAACACGCGGTTGGAGAGCCAATTGGCGCGCAAGTACTGCCAGATATTTTCCACCGGGTTCAGTTCCGGAGCGCGCGATGGCAGCAGGATGATGGTGAGGTTCTTCGGGACTTTGAGTTTGCCGGTGGTGTGCCATCCGGCCCGATCCATCAGCACAACCGCATGGGCCTTTCGGGCGACGTGGCGGCTGATCTCGTCGAGATGCATCTGCATGGCTTGCGCGTCCGCCCAAGGCAGCATGAGCGCCGCCCCCTTGCCGTGAGCCGGACAGATGGCACCGAACAGGACAAGGTCGTGAAAATGACCATCGCCAAGGCGCTCAAGGAAAGCGTCAACGGCTGACCCGATCCCCAGGGTTTTTCGAGAAAGGGTCGCCGTTTGGCGGCCCTTTTTTTGTTGGGGCGCCATGCCCCATCACCGGGGCCGCGCACCCATCAGACCCGGTCTGCCTGAAAGAAACCCCACGGTAAGTTGAAGTGGCATCAGCCACTTTTGCAATGACAGCACCGCGTGCAGAGATTTATCTGCTCGCCATGGAGTTGATCTTTGCATATGGCGCTGGGCTGTTGACGCTGATCAATCCCTGCGTTCTTCCGATCCTGCCAATGCTTCTGGCCAGTTCGCTGCAAACCAGCCGCCACGGGCCGCTGGCTGTGGCCGCCGGCATGTCGGTTTCATTTGTGACGCTTGGCCTGTTGGTAACGGTGGCGGGCCGGTCGCTGGGGATCAGCGAAAACACCATCTCAAACGCCGGCGCGGTGGTGATGATCGGCTTCGGCCTGATCCTGCTGGTGCCGCAATTGTCCGGGCGTTTTGCCACTGCCACCGCCGGGATGGCCTCAGGTGTGGATACGCGCATCGACCAGTTTGACCAGGGCGGCCTGGGCGGGCAGTTTGCCATCGGCGCGCTGATCGGCGCGGTGTGGAGCCCCTGCATCGGCCCGACCCTTGGGGCCGCGATCGGGCTGGCCAGTCAGGGCCAGAGCATCGCCTATGCCGCCGCGATCATGACCTTCTTTGCCTTCGGGGTCAGCACCATCATCCTGGGGCTGGGCTATGGCGCGCGCGCCGCGATCCTGCGCCGCCAGTCATGGATGCGTTCGATTGCCGAAAAATCCCGGCCCATCCTCGGTGGCGTATTCTTATTGATGGGGGTCGCGATCCTGTTCCACTGGCCCCGCCTGGTCGAGGCCTGGGCGGTTGGCGCCCTGCCGGCCTGGCTGATCGATCTGTCTGTCTCTCTATAACATGTCCTAGGAGTATCCTGATGAAACGCCGCCACTTCCTGCTTACCGCCGCTTCCGCCGCCACCTTGCCAAGCATCGGGCTGGCCGCAAAGATGCAATACCACAAAGGTCTGGTTGACGCCGAGCTGGCCGCGGGCAACACGGTATTTGCCGATTTTTACACCAGCTGGTGCTCGACCTGTGCGGCCCAGAAGCGCGTAATTACCGCCCTGATGGCAGCCGACCCCGCCTATGAGCGCGAGATTTCCTTTGTCGCGGTAGACTGGGATATTTACAGCAACGGCCAACTGGCGCGCAGGCTGAACATTCCGCGCCGCTCGACGCTGGTTGTGCTGAAAGGCGATCAGGAACTTGGCCGCATCGTTGCGGGAACCCGCAAACGCAACATCAAGGCGCTGATGGATCTGGCACTCAACGCCGCCCTCGCCTGAGCGCTAAAACTGGCTGAAAAAACCCCAGATTTCGCCCGTCGCGTCGATGTCGGTATTGGTCGCACCAACCAGCCTGTGCGGCAATATTGACGCACCGCCCGGCCAAGTGTGGCCCCCATCCTCGATCCGGTAAAGGCGCGTGCGTGCGCGGCAATCGGTCCAGTCCGAGATCAGAACTCCGCCAATCCGGCTCTGCAGAGCCAAAGCGTCGCATCCGTTGCGCCGCGCAAAGAACGCCATCGTCGCATCGGTTGACAGGACTGCACCGCGCGTCTGGCGCAGGATGGTGATCTGGCCGCCGTCATAAGGCACCAGCGGATCGGCAGTGCCGTTCAAAACCGCAATTGCGACATCCTTCGCACGGCAATCGGCGGTCATGAATTCGGGCAGGGACATCGCCACCGGCGCAATCGCCCGGATCAGATCAGGCCGCTTGCAGGCAAGAAAATACGACGCCTGCCCGCCGCGCGATATGCCGGTGGCGAATATCCGGTCGCCGTCAATCGGCCAGGTTCGCAAGAGGTGGGCGATCACGGTGGTCAGATAAAGCAGATCATCGCGGCGAAATTCCAGCGCCTGCGATACCTTGCCCGCACCAAAATCCCAGGTGCCGTCGATCGCATTGGGATAAACGGTGACAGCCCCGTGCTGATCGGCAAGGCGGTTGAACTGCCGCCGCGTCGCCCGCACCATTTGGCGCGAATTGCCACCGCCGCCGTGCAGCACCATCACCAGCGGGACCGGTGCTTGCGCGGCTGCAAGGCTGTCGGGTGTGTACAAAATGAATTCGCGTTTCAGCCCGCCCTGGTTGAAGCTGAATTCGATCTGACCAGCATGGGCGGACAGGCTGAGCGCCAGCAGCACCATCGCCGCCGTGCCGGTTAACGCGCAAATTCTTACGAAGAATTTGGCTGAGAGTTTTGGCAAAACTCTCATGGCCCTACCCGATCTGGGCTGCATGGGTGCTGGCAGGCGAAACCGAGGCATCGAAATGCTGATGAATTTGGCTCTGAACGCAGCCCTGGCCCGAGGCGGCGCTCATCAGCCCTGGCGGGCATCTTCGCGATAGCGAGCAGAGCCGCAAGGCTCGCACGAGCGATCCCTTGGCTATGACATTGCGCCAGTATCAACGCCCTAACCGATCTTCCCGCGCGGCCCGTCACCCACCTGCCCGCGATGCAGCAGCAGGTGATCGAGGATCACACACGCCATCATCGCCTCGCCCACCGGCACGGCACGGATACCGACACAGGGGTCGTGGCGGCCCTTGGTGATGATCTCGGTCTCTTCGCCGGATTTGGTGATGGTTTTGCGCGGCGTCAGGATGGAACTGGTCGGCTTGACGGCAAAGCGCAACACCACGTCCTGCCCGGTTGAGATGCCGCCAAGAATGCCACCTGCATGGTTGGACAAATAACGCGGCCCGTCCGGCCCCATCTCAATCTCATCCGAATTGGCCGCACCGGTCAGCATCGCCGCTGACATCCCCGCCCCGATCTCGACGCCTTTGACGGCGTTGATGCTCATACAGGCGGCGGCCAAATCCGTGTCTAACTTGGCATAAACCGGCGCGCCGAGGCCCGCGGGCACGCCGCGCGCCACCAGTTCGATGATCGCGCCGACCGAATTGCCGGATTTGCGCAGACCGTCCAGATAATCGGCCCATGTGTCGGCAGCATCCGCGTCCGGGCTCCAGAATGGGTTGGCATCTATCTGGTCCCAGTCGAAATTGGCCCGCTCGATGGCATGCTCGCCCATCTGCACCATGTAGCCCTTGATCTCGACGCCCGGCACCAGGGCCCCAAGTGCCGCGCGCGCCACGCCCCCCGCAGCCACCCGCGAAGCGGTCTCACGCGCCGAGGATCGCCCGCCGCCGCGATAGTCCCGCACCCCGTATTTCTGCCAATAGGTGATATCGGCATGGCCCGGGCGGAACTTGTCGGCGATCTCGGAGTAATCCTTGGACCTCTGATCGGTGTTGGCGATCATCAGTTGGATCGGCGTGCCGGTGGTCTGGCCCTCGAATGTGCCCGACAGGATCTCAACCGCATCGGCCTCACGCCGCTGGGTGGTGTATTTCGACCTGCCCGGTTTGCGCCGGTCCAGCCAGTTCTGGATCATCGCCGCCTCCAGCGCCACGCCGGGCGGGCATCCGTCGACAACCGCACCAATGGCGGGCCCGTGGCTTTCGCCCCAGGTGGTGACGCGAAACAGATGGCTGAACGAATTCATGCTCATGGTTGAAACGAATAGCGGCGGGCGGGCCACCCCTCAAGGGCTTTGGGCTTGCACGGGCTTCAACCGCGGCTTAGAAGCAACCCCACCTCGGGGTGCCCCGGACAATATTTCCGGTGCTGAGATGCTGGCCCGCCAGCGAACCCGCTGAACCTGAACCGGTTAACACCGGCGGAGGGAAGGTTAGATCACCTCTAATCCGACCGACGCCCCGTATCTTAGAGGACGAGAGATGAAATCTCGCCTATTTGCTGTGGGCCTGATTGCACTGGTGCCACTGGCCCACGCCCAGGACAAACCCGTCCTGCACATCTACACCTACGACAGTTTCGTCACCGATTGGGGTCCGGGCCCTGCAATTGAGACTGCATTTGAAGAGATCTGCGCCTGCGACCTGCAATTCACCGGCGCGGGCGACGGTGCCGCTCTGCTGGCCCGCGTGCAACTGGAAGGCACACGCTCCAAGGCCGATGTGGTCCTCGGGCTGGATACAAACCTGACTGCACGCGCCGCAGCGACCGGGCTGTTTGCAGAACACGGCCGCACGCCCGCACTTGACCTGCCTGTGGCCTGGGATGATCCGGTATTTCTGCCCTACGACTGGGGCTATTTTGCTTTTGTCTACGGACCAAACGTCACTAATCCGCCCAAAAATTTCTCTGAACTGGCGCAAAGCGATCTGAAAATCGTTATCCAGGACCCGCGATCCTCGACCCCCGGCCTGGGCCTTTTATATTGGATCAAGGCGGCTTATGGCGACAAGGCCGGATCGCTCTGGGATGAGATGGCCGACAATATCGTCACCGTCACCAAAGGCTGGTCCGAGGCCTATGGCCTGTTTCTGAAAGGTGAGGCGGATATGGTGCTCAGCTACACGACCTCGCCCAGCTATCACCTCATCGCCGAGGGCGATGCGACCAAGGCTGCCGCGATCTTTGAGGAGGGCCATTACATGCAGATCGAGGTCGCCGGCAAACTGGCCGCCAGCGATCAACCCGAATTGGCCGATCAGTTTCTGGCCTTCATGCTCAGTGATGCGTTTCAGGCGGTGATCCCGACCACGAACTGGATGTTCCCGGCGGTCACACCGGCGGCGGGCCTGCCGGACGGATTTGCCGCACCGCTGACGGCGGATAATTCGTTGATTTTCAGCGCTGCCGAGGCCGAGGCGCTGCGTGATATGGCATTGGCGGAATGGCTGGCGGCGCTGTCACGCTAGGGCGCGCATTCGCCGCGGCGCTGGGCCTGTTGGCGCTGGCCTGCATCGGCGCTGTGGCGATCACCGCTGGCGGCCCGGGGCGGCTGGGCGCGGCCGATTGGGCGGCACTGCGGTTCACGACATTGCAAGCAGGCCTGTCAGCGCTGGCCTCGGTGGCGCTGGCCGTACCCCTGGCGCGCATCCTGGCGCGGCGGGTCTTTCCAATGCGCCGCGTTCTGATCCTGCTGCTCGGTGCGCCGTTCATTCTGCCGGTGATCGTTGCGGTGCTGGGGCTGATCGCGATTTTCGGGCGAAACGGCCTGCTTAGTGACGCTCTCGGGCTGATCGGCCTGCCGCCGGTCAGCATTTACGGCCTGCACGGCGTCGTCATCGCGCATGTGTTTTTCAACCTGCCATTGGCCACCCGGCTGATCCTGTCCGGCTGGCAGGCGATCCCGGGCGAGCATCTGCGCCTGGCCGCCTCGCTTGGCTTTGGCCCCCGCGATATGCGCGCGCGGATTGAATGGCCGATGCTGGCGCGCATCGTGCCGGGTGCTGCCGCACTGATCTTTCTGATCTGCACCACCTCGTTTGCTGTCGCGCTTATCCTCGGCGGCGGGCCGCGCGCCACCACCGTGGAACTGGCGATATATCAGGCCTTCCGGTTTGAGTTCGATCTCGCCCATGCCTCGACCCTGGCGCTGGTTCAGGTTGGCTTGGGCATCGCGGCGGCCAGCATCGCATTTTCGCTGCGCGGTGCCATTGCGACGGGTGGCGGGCTTGACCGCGCGATTGCGGTTCGCCCGCCGCGTGGCCGCATACAGGCATTTGCCGATTACGCCTGTATCGCGCTCGGGGCTGGGTTTCTGATCCTGCCGCTGGGCGCTGTGGTCGCTGCCGGGTTGGGCGGGCTAAGCGACCTGCCCGCATCAACCGTCCCGGCGGTGATCCGCAGCCTCGCCGTCGCGCTTTCGGCGACCGCGCTAACGCTAGCGCTGGCACTGCCGATGGCCGCCGCGATCACCTCTGCTCGCAAGTCCGGCGCAATGGTCGAGCTCATGGGTTATCTGGTGCTGGCCATCTCGCCCCTGGTCATCGGCACCGGGCTGTTCCTGATGCTGTTTTCCTGGACGGACCCGGTCGCTCTGGCCCTGCCGGTCACAGCACTGGCCAATACGTTGGTGGCGCTGCCGTTCGCGGTGCAGGCGATCCTGCCGCAGTTTCGCGAAACCCAGGCCCGCTTTGGCCCGCTGGCCGATCAACTGCGCCTGACCGGCTGGCCGCGCTGGCGCTGGCTGATCCTGCCACGTCTGCGCCGCCCGCTGGGGTTCGCCGCGGGGCTGACGGCAGCTTTGTCGGTGGGTGATCTCGGCGTCATCGCGCTGTTCGCCGATCCCGCCGCCCCGACCCTGCCGCTGATGATCCATCAGCTGATGGGCGCCTATCGCAGTGATGCGGCGGCGGGCGCGGCACTGGTTCTCATGGTCCTGGCGCTGGGTCTTTTCTGGGGCTTTGATCGCGGAGGACGCAGCGATGCTGGTGCTTGAGCACATGCACATCGTGCAGGGCGATTTCAGCCTGCGGGCCGATGCGGTGGCGATACACAAGGGTCAAATCGCGGCGCTGCTCGGCCCCTCGGGCGAGGGCAAATCAACCTTGCTGATGATGCTGGCGGGGTTTCTTGATCCGCTTGCGGGTCGGATCACCTGGGCAGGCCACGATCTGGGCGGGATGCCACCAGCTGAGCGGCCCGTGGCGATGATCTTTCAGGACAACAACCTGCTGCCGCACCTCAGCGCCTATCAGAATGTCGCCCTTGGGGTGCGGCCCGACCTGCGGCTCGGCGCCGATGACAAGGCGCGCGTCGCCGCCGCGATTGCCCGCGTCGGGCTGGCCGGGTTCGATGCCCGCCTGCCTGCAAAACTGTCAGGCGGCCAGCAGGGGCGGCTGGCGCTGGCCCGCGTGCTGGTGCAGGACCGGGCGCTGTGGCTGTTGGACGAGCCGTTCGCCGCCCTCGGTCCGGCGCTCAGACGCGATATGCTGACGCTGGTGCGCGAGACGGCACACGAAGCCGGCGCAACCGTTTTGATGGTAACACACGCGCCCGATGACGTTCGCGCGATTGCCGATTGTGTGGCGCTGGTTGCCGGTGGCACAGTCGCGGCACCGGTCGCGACGGCTGAGATATTCGCCAATCCACCGCAGGCGCTGCAGGATTATCTCGGGTAGAACGGCTTTTCGCAATCGCAGGCAACAGGCACCGCATGTGGCGCGGGGCAGCGCCCGAGCGCCCGATGCGCCGTCCAGATGGCACCATCGCCCGCTGACAAGGCACGAAGCGCCGCCGGGCGGCGCCCACCTGCGGTCTGGCGCTGCCCTCGGTTATGTAACGGCAAGACGCATCGCGCAAAAGCGCTGGTCCGATCAGACCGCCTTTTTGCCCTTGTGGGGTGCCCAGAGGCGCTTGTTGGTGAAGTAGAGCAGCACCGACAGCAGGCCCAGAATGAAGACGCCGACAAATCCCACCTGTTTGCGCACCATCATTTTCGGCTCGGCCGCCCACATCAGAAACGCGGCAATATCCTCGCTCTCGTGATGCAGGTCGTTTGGATGCCCATCGGCAAATTCCACATCCTCGCCGAACAATGGCGGCGCCATGGCGATCCAGCCGCCCGGGAATATGGTGTTTTCATACAGGAACACACCGGCCTCTTCCTTTTCTTCGCCGGTATAGCCGTTCAGAAGTGCGACGATATATTCCGGCCCGCCCATGCCCTTGAAAAGCTGATTTATCCCTGAACCATATGGCCCCTGAAACCCGGCGCGCGCCTTGGCCATCAGTGACAGATCGGGCGCGTTTTCCAGATTGCTGACCGGGAAATGATCGGTCGGGGCGGCGGCGCGAAAATCATCCAGCTCGGCATCGAACACCTCATATTGTTCGGCGTAGGCGCGCACCTGCACGTTCGTATAACCCAGATCGCCCAGCGTTCTGATCGGCACATAGCGCATCCCGTGGCAGGCCGAACATACCTCGGTATAAATCTGCAAGCCCCGCTGCAGCTGATCCTGATCATAGGTGCCAAACGGCCCATCGAACGAAAAGCGGATGTTTTCGATCTGGCCACCTTCGGTTTCCGCAGCACTCACCGCGCCCGCCGACATCGCCAGCACCGACATCGCCGTAAGGGTCAGTTTCCTGAAGGTCATCACTTATCCTCACTCAGCCGGCGCGTCGCCGCTTTTGTAATGGTCGTCGAAATCGTCCTCGATCGTGGCCGGTGGGCTCAAAGGTTTCTCGACCAGGCCCAGAAACGGCAGGATGACCAGGAAATAGGCGAACCAATAGGCCGACCCGATCAGCGCGATGGTCGAATACGGCGGCTCGGCGGGTTGCGCCCCACACCACATCAGCACCACAAAATCGAAGACCAGCAATCCAAACCACCATTTGAACATTGGCCGGAAGCGCCCAGATCGCGTCGATGATGTATCGGTCCAGGGTGCGAACGCCATGATCAGGATCGAGCCGAACATCGCCAGCACCCCAAAGAATTTTGCGTCAACAATGCCACCGGTAACCCAACTGGCGATCATCACCACCCAGACATCAGACGTAAAGGCGCGCAGGATCGCGTAGAACGGCAGGAAATACCATTCCGGCACGATATGGGCGGGCGTGGCCAGCGGGTTGGCTTCGATATAATTGTCCGGGTGGCCAAGGTAATTGGGCATGAACCCGACGACCGCGAAGAAAATCAGCAGGATCACCGTCAACGCGAACAGGTCTTTGATCACGAAATAGGGCCAGAACGGCAGCGTGTCTTTTTCTGCCTCGGCCTTGGAATTGCGCCGCACCTCAACACCGGTGGGGTTGCTGTTGCCGGTGGTGTGAAAGGCCCAGATATGCACGATGACCAGGCCCGCGATTACAAACGGCAACAGGTAATGCAGGCTGAAAAAGCGGTTCAGCGTGGCATTGTCCACCGCGTGCCCGCCCAAAAGCCAGGTCTGGATCGGATCGCCGATAAACGGGATCGCGCCGAACAGCCCGGTGATCACGGTTGCGCCCCAGAACGACATCTGCCCCCACGGCAGCGTATAGCCAAGAAAACCGGTCGCCATCATCAACAGGTAGATGAGCATCCCGATGATCCAGGTGACTTCGCGCGGGGCCTTGTAAGAGCCGTAATAGAGACCGCGGAACATGTGCACATAAACCGCGAAGAAAAACAGCGATCCGCCGTTCATATGCAGATACCTGAGCACCGCGCCGCCATTGACGTTGCGCATGATGTGCTCGATCGAGGCATAGGCCATATCGACATGCGGCGTGTAATGCATGGCCAATACGATGCCGGTCACGATCTGCAGAACCAGCGCGAAGAGCAGAACCATGCCCATCACCCACCACCAGTTCAGGTTCTTGGGCGTCGGCAGCATCAGCGCGTCGTACAGCAGGCCGACCACCGGCAGACGGGTGTGAAGCCATTTTTCAAAGCCGGATTTGGGCTCGTAATGGTCGTGTGGGATACCAGCCATCGGTAGGGCTCCTTAGCCGAGGATCAGTTCGTCGCCCTCAAAACGGGCAAGCGGTACAGCAAGGTTTTCAGGTGCCGGTCCTTTGCGGATGCGTCCGGCGGTGTCGTAATGCGAGCCATGGCAGGGGCAGAACCAGCCGCCGAAATCGCCCGAACCGTCGCCCAAAGGCACACAGCCCAGATGCGTACAGACACCCACCATAACCAACCATTCTCCGGCCTCGTCCAGCGTGCGGTTTTGGTCCGCCGCATCGGCACGGTCATCGGCATTGGCGTTGCGCGCATCACCATCAGGCAATTCAGATACGTCCTGGGCGCGCGCGGCGCTGATCTCATCGCTGGTGCGGCGGCGGATAAAAACCGGTTTGCCCTGCCATTTCACCGTAAGCTGCGTTCCCGGCTCAACCCCGGAAATATCGACCCGGATCGAAGACAGCGCCTGCACATCGGCCGAGGGGTTCATCTGGTTGATCAGCGGCCAGACCGCGGCACCGGTCGCAACCGTGGCTGTGCCCGCCGTGGCGTAATACAGAAAGTCGCGGCGCGTGCCTTCATGCTCGTCTGCGTGGGACACCGGGCGGTTCTCCATCTTGTCGGGGCCGATTCTCTGCGGCCCGGATATTGCCGGGTGCAAAGTGACTTGCAGCCCTGAAAACGGGTTCTAACCGGGCATATTGCTGGCGTCCAGCGGACATTCGGGCGCAGTGCGTTGCAAAGCTGCAATGAATCGCGGCAAAAACACGCCTGATAACCAATCGTTAGGATTTGTGAATTGAATTGTTGGGCATAGACGATCAGATTGAGGCGGGGGCAATGCTTGGATCGTCACTGGAGCGGCCTTATGCGATTGCTCTTAGCTGCCTTTATTATATCGGGATTTGTGTCCCCGGCTTTCGCTGGCTCTGAAACTGAGTTTAGTCTTTACGGCAGATCTGCGGGTGTCGCGCAAAGCGGTGTTAGCGGCAGCGATCCCGGCGGTGCCGGCACATTCTCGTTTTCGGCCGGCTGGGACCTATCCTCGGCAACCGGTTTTCGGGTGACTTGGTGGCAGGGCGAGGATTACGGCTGGGGCGTTGATTTCAACAATGCAGGCGCGATTGCGGACGGGCAAACCCTGGCCGGCAACGGATTAAACAGCCTCGCCCTGGAAAACGGGCTGAGCCTGCTGACCGTGAATGCCTACCGGCGCTGGCACGACAGCATCGCCGGGGCCACGCCCTATGTCGGGGCTGGTGTCGGGCTGACCATGCCGCACGTGCGGTTCGATGGCGGCGGCACACCCACCAACAGCCGTCAGTTGACCGGACCGACGGTGCAGGTTGTCGCCGGCGCGCGCTATCCGCTGGGCAATCAGATGTCCGTTTTCGGCGAATATCAGGGGAATTATTTCGTCAACATGGCCGGTCTGGGCAGCGGCGGCACATTGTCGACAAACATCCTGACCAGCGGCCTGAACTTTGGTGTCAGCCTGGGGTTCTGACGGCAAAGAGCCACGCGTCGCTTCGCCGAGATCTCCGCGCCGCCGCAAAACCTAAACTGGAAGGCGCATAGCCTGTGGTGCGCTTTCAGCACCTCGGGCGAACGCAGTTATGGCTCAATGGGTTGTCATGCTTGCCCGGAACAGCCGCGTAGCGGCCCGGGCAGCGCCCGACCGCCCTGTCATGCCGGAGGCATGCCAATGTTTAGTGGCGCACCTCTGGTGCGACGGGCGGGCGCTCCTCCGCCACCTGCACACCCGAACGAAGGTAAGACGTGGCGGCACCATAAAGCGCGGACCTCAACCCATAGAGGCGCCCGCCCGCGATCGGGCGCTGCCCTCGGGTGCCACCCTCCTAACCGCTCGGCATCGTCGCCTTGAAACTCGCACGCTCGCCAAAATCCGCGAACCACTTGGCCAGATCGGAAACCGTCGCGCGCCAATCACGATCGCCATGACGAAAGTCCATGTAGCCCAGCGCGCAGGCAGCAGAGATCGAGGCGATGGACACCGGTCCTTGCAGATGACTTAGCCAGCGGTCGTTCAGCGCTTGCGTGGCGCGCTCGGCCTTGGCCCATTGGCCTTCCACCCAATCGGGGAACCTCTTGTCCGCTGGCCTGACGCGGCGTTCGTAAACCATCAGCACACAGGCATCCATAATCCCGTCGGCGGTCGCCTCAATGGTCGCATAATCCCAAAGCATCTCGCCACGCCCGCAAAGGTCGCCGCCGGCGCGCACATCGAGATACCGGCATATGACCCGGCTGTCGTATAGCGTTGGCGCATCAGGGCGCACCAAAGTGGGGATCTTGCCGAGCGGATTGTCAGCCACCGGCATGTTCGACACATCCAGAACATGGCCCGCGGCCGCAACAAGTTCGACATCACCCAGTTGCCCGGTTTCGTGCAACACCATCATGACCTTGCGCACGAAAGGCGAGGCGGGATTGTGAAACAGCTTCACACGCGCGCCACCTTGCGTATCCGGATGCGGGTAATGGAAGCGGCGTCGATCTCAAATCCCGGACCGGTGCGGCCCAGGCGGATAACGCGGTGCCAGCGGGTATTTGCGTTGATCTGCTCGCGCTGGCGGCGCACCGCCAGGCCTTCGTTGACATCGTCCAGCGCCTCTTCGGCGCGAAAATCAACCGGCGCGCGGTCAATTCTGCGCGCCAGCCCATAAGCAATCAGCGCAACAGCGCCGTAGCGCAGAGCGACACCGGCCAGCGGAACAAGCGGCACTGCCATGATCGGACCTCCGTCATTGGGTTCACTTCATATAGGCATTGTGCGGTCATTTTCACCCGAACAAAAGGGGCGCAATTTTCTGCGCCCCCTTAATGATCTGCTCAATTGCCGGTCCGGCCCCCTACCAGAGCGCGACGATCCCGGTCGCGCTGGTGCCGGTTTGGCGGATGCGCAGCGCGCGGATGGCCAAAACCGTGCCGCTCTGAATATTGGTAAATGTCACGACCTGGCCGCCCTGCATTTCGACTGACACATCGCCGGTATTGCCGACGTAAATCGCCCGCGGTATGGAGCTCAGCACAGCATTATCATCAGGCGTCACAGCAATTGCATCGCTTGCCGGAGACGTCAGCGTCACCGGTAAATCTTTGTAATAATCCATTGTTTTCATCTCACAAAACGGCACCGCCGCGGCCCGGTGCCGGGTGCCTGTTGATCTCAAATTCTGATAAATCGCGGGCCGGCATGGCAAATACGGCCACGCCTTTCGACGGTCGTGAAAACTAGATGCGGAGTTCTAAGGTTTGGTTAATTTTTGGCGCGCACGCAGCCCTGCGCGCGGTCGAAACCTTAACAGCTCAATAATAGTAATCGCTGTCATAGCCGGTATCTGCATCGTGAAACCGGCATTTGTTCAACACCACGCCCAGAACATTGGTCAGCCCGGCCAGTTCCTTTTCGCAATTGTCAAGCTGGGCCATGGTGGTGCTCTCGGCGGCGTTCACCAGCATCGCGCAATCGACATTCGGCAAAAAGCCGACATTGTCGTCGCTGGCCAGCATCGGGGGCATATCGTAGATCACGAAATCCGGCTGGTAGGCCGCAACGATCTGCTCGAGCTTTTTTGCTGTAGCCGTCGATTGCAGCAATTCCGACGGGCGAATTGAGGGCTTCACGTTCATGCCAATGGCCAGATTATC
Organism: Paracoccaceae bacterium; assembly: GCA_965216135.1. Classification (GTDB taxonomy): domain Bacteria; phylum Pseudomonadota; class Alphaproteobacteria; order Rhodobacterales; family Rhodobacteraceae; genus CBDCFL01. The sequence continues at coordinate 207,094 of CBDCFL010000024.1, read as the reverse complement.
GCCGTAGCGCACAAGCTGATCTTCGGTACGCACTTTGCCTTCGAGCACTTCATGAAAGCTGTCGCTCGGCTTTTGCGACAGAACCTTGTGCAGCGCCGGGCGGCGCAGGTCGAGGTCCAGGACCATGACCTTGATCTCATGCTGGCGCGCAAGTCCGAATGCAAGATTGGCGCAGACCGTAGTCTTACCGCAAGCCGAATTGGGTGAGGTCACCGCGACGGTTTTCCAATCGTTGTCCTGCATCAGCCGCATCATCCGCGAGCGCAGCAAATCATAAGGCCCCGACCCCTTGGTCGGGTTCATGGTCGAGATGCGATGCTTGCGCGCCGAATGCGAAGAGATCCTGAATTCCTGCAACCGGTGCCAAAGCTCGGCAGGTTCGTGGGTGTCGTCGCTTCCGGCACCGCGATCGGTTGGCTTGGTCTGGGTATTCAGCGCGCGGCGGGTTTCGCGCGCTTTGTCCAGAGCAGCTTCTAATCTTTCCATCAGGCAAACCTTTGACTAGCGCGGCGCTACAGAATTCTTCCGATACGGCCGGCGATGCGCTCGTAGATCAGATCCAGCGGCAGATAATAGGTGTGGATCGCAAATAGCACCGCCGGAATGCCGATCACCACAGCCAGAAACACGCCCATCATGCTGGCGCGTCGCGCCACCAGTTCCATCGGCGTTCGCAGATACGGCAGTGCGGCAAGTGGGGTTATTCCAAGGCGCTGGCTGATCTCTATGGGTCGGCGGATCGAATTGTTCAACAATTCGATCCCCAGAATCAGTGCAAAGCCCAAGGCCAGACCGGTCAGCGAGCCGCCCGCCGCAATCATCTTGCGATCTGGCCGCGCTGGTGAACTGGGCACGGTCGCCGGGTCAATGACGGTAATGCGTTGGCCCTTGGACAAAAGCTCGATCCGCTCACCGGTTGCGGCCTTGGCCAATCCGTTGACGGCGGTATTGTATTGCTGCTGGATGTTGGCGTAATTCCGGTTCAACGCATCAAGCTGGATCTGCACTGCGGGCGTGCGCCGGATCGTCTCGACGACCGCATCCAACGCTACGCGGCCAATTTCCAGATCGGCCTGGAACACCGCGACGCGGGCATCCATATCGGCCAATTGCACATCCAGAATTGACATCGTGCTGCCTTGGGTATTTTGCTGCGATAAACCAGCCTGCTCGCTGACGATTTCGGTCTGGCGTGCAACCTGCGCTTTCAGCAGTTTCACCTTGGGATTCTCTGACGAATATATGACCAGCGCATCGCTAAGCTGCTGTTCAAGTTGGGCAAGTTTCTGTTGTTCCGCCGTTCTTGGTATCGCGACCACAGTTGAAAGCGTCCCGGTCGTCTGAAAGATTTCCACCAGGCGCGCGCGTTGATCGACCAGATTGTTGATGTCTCGCTCAAGTACGGCGATGCGCGCCTGAACCGCGCCCTGCTGGCCCAGCCGGAATGGCAGGGTCGTGGGCAAAGCATCAGAATTGTCGTTGTTGAAGGTCAGAATTTCTGCGCTGCGCCGCTCAAGCTCGTTGCCCAGCCGTTCGACTTCGACTTCAAAAAACTCAAGTGTCTTACCAGCCCGGTCTGTGCGCGACTCGACATTGTCCTGCAGAACGATGGTCACATAGCGATTGACCACGCTGGCGGCGACCTGGGCTCGGTCAGACTCAAAAATGATCGTCATCAGGTTTGCCTGCCCGCGACCAGTTGAGCGGCGAATGCGCGTCGCCGAGCGCATTCCTTGGACAACGTCATCGGGCGACATTGTGCCAATGTCGCGAAACGCGCCTTCAGTTCGGGCAATCTCAGTCAGATTAACCCGTGTCATCAACCGCTGTTCGATGATCTGCATTTCCTGAACCGGGTTAGTCTGCACCGTCGACGCGGCAAGATTGGTCGGTATCTGCGGCGGCTCAATCAACATCTGCGTCCGCGCCTCGTAAACCGGCGGCAGAATACGCGCAACAGTCAGTGACGCGGCCGTGAAAACACCGAAGATCAGAACAATCCAATGCGCCCGGCGCAACAGCAACGTGAAGTAAAACGATAAAGTAGGGTTCATTCCGCAGCCTCGCCTGACGCAATTTCGGCACCAAAGAATACACCATCGTCGACCACCGCCTGAACGACCTTGTCATCGACCACATGGGTTTCGGCGCTCCAGGCATAAAGCAATGCCATATCGCAGATCTGATTGACCAGCCGCGGGATGCCTTCTGATACTTCGTAAATCAACCGGCGCGCCTTTTCGTTAATTTCCTCGCCGGAGCCGCCGGCGATGCGAAGGCGGTGGCAAATAAACTCATGTGTCGATTGCTCATCCATCGGGCGCAGATGAAACGACGCGGCGATCCGCTGGGCAAGCTGGCGCAGTTCAGGATTCTTGATAATCTCGCGCAATTCGTTTTGACCGACCAGGACCAGTTGGATCAACTCGTCTTTGTTCGAGTTGATATTGGTCAGCATCCGCAATTCTTCCAGACTGTCGCGCGAAAGGTTCTGCGCCTCGTCAAATATCAGAATAATCCGCTGACCGTCGCCGTAACTTTTGATCAGGAAGTCCTGCAAAATCTGGAATTGGCTGACATAGCCGTCGGTGGGGTCAAATTCGACGCCAAGCGCATGCAGAACCCACTGGATAAGATCGCCGCGTCCGCCTTGAGCGTTGGAAATCAGCCCGACGATTGCATCCTCGTCGATCTGGCGCAGCAATTGCCGGATCAATGTGGTTTTTCCGCACCCAACGGCACCGGTGACCAGTGTAATCGGTGCGCGCGACAGAATGCCGAACTCCAGGACCGAATAGGCGCGCCGGTGCTGTTCGGACCAATACAGAAACGTCGGATCAGGAACTAACGTAAAGGGCCGCTCGGAAAAGCCAAAGCTTTCCAAGTAGAAACCCGGCACATGCTCTGCCGTTTCTGTAAATTCGGGCTCATTGGCCATAACGCGACCTTGTATCATAATCGTACCGCGGCACCATCGCTCAGAATTGCAAACTCTTCACCTAGCACTGCCGGACCCTCGTCAATAATGGGTGCAGGATCGGCCTGCAATGGGCACCGGCAGCAAGGCCATTGGTCGTTCTGATCTTCGACTGCGCGCGCGCGAACATTAATGCAACCGAATCAGTGCTGTCACGCGGAATTGGTAGAAAACAAGCGACAGTGAAGCCTGTTGGCGCTGAACATTTCGATTTTCAAAACAAGAGAATTTGCCATGAATTCCAGTAAATTTGGAAAATGGCCAAAATCAGCCTGAAATGACGCAGTTTCGCAATAGTTATGTCAAAAATGTAGCTTCGGGATGCTTCCTGTTTGGTAACTATTCATTAACCTGCTATCGATGAAGCAAGAATACCGCCTGCTGTCTGCCTGTCAGCGCCATATCCAATACTGCGATAGTCCGAATTTGGGCGGTTTGTCTTGTGCGTGTTTTGCAAGACCGGGATCGTGAGTGTGTGAATATGACTTTGCAGTTTGAAAATATTGATGAAGGCCTGAACACGACATCGGTGCCGCTGGGGCTGGTTAGGCGGCGTTCCAATGCCGGGCTTTATCGCAGCGGCGGCAAACGCGCGCTCGACATAATCCTCATTCTTGCAGCCCTTCCTGTCATCGTGCCTCTGATCGGACTACTCGCGGCCTGCATCGCACTTGATGGCGGCGCGCCGTTTTACCGTGCCGGACGCGTCGGCCTTTTCGGGTGCCAGTTCAGAATGCTGAAATTGCGCACAATGGTGCCCCATGCAGACAAGCTGCTGCGAGAGCATCTGGCCAACAACGCCGAGGCGAACCAGGAATGGCAGAGCACCCAGAAACTTAGAAACGATCCGCGCGTTACCCGGCTCGGCAGGTTCCTTCGCAAGACCTCGCTCGACGAATTGCCGCAACTGTGGAACGTGCTGGCCGGAGAAATGTCGCTGGTCGGACCCCGTCCCATGCTGCCTGAACAACGCGGGCTTTACTCCGGTCTGGCCTATTACTCGCTAATACCAACGGCCCTAGTCGTTGACCGTTTTGGCCCATTGTCTGGTAGTGATTGACGTGATTGCGGTTTTGTCGTTTGCAAAGAAGTTCCATGCTTCGCAACACCTGTCGACGATCTGCTCATAATTGTCGAAGACGGATATGGCGAGCTTGTTGGCACGCAGATAAGCCCACACATTTTCCATCGGGTTGAGTTCAGGGGAATAGGGCGGGAGTTTGAGCAGGGTGATGTTGTCGGGTACCTCCAGCTCTGCCGAACCGTGCCAGCCAGCGCCATCCAGAATGAGAAGGGCATGTGCGCCCGATGCGACGGTTTTAGCGATCTCGGCGAGATGCGCGCTCATGGCCTGTGTGTCGGCATGTGGCATGATCAGAGCGGCCGCTTCAGCCCGTTCCGGGCAGACGGCGCCGAAAATGTAGCTCCAGATATAGCGGGTGTCGCGCGGGGCACGGGGGCGTGTTCCACGCTCGGCCCAGATACGGGTGAGCGTGCCCTGCTGGCCAACCCGCGCTTCATCCTGAAACCATATCTCCAGGGGCTTGCTGCGGGCTGTTTCCGGCAAGGCTGCTTCTACCTCTGCGGCGAAGTTTTTTTAAAAGCCTCCTGTGCATCCGGGTCGGATTTCGGATGCTGCGGGCGCGCCGACAGACGCCGAAAGCCCAGGCTTGCCAATTGTTTGCCAACAGTTCGCTCATGCATGGTGACGCCGAAGCGCTCTTCGATCTTGCGTTTCAGATCAATGCGCCGCCAGCGCACAACCCCATCGGTTTCGGGGTCGGGACCCGCCCGAACCATTTCCGCCAACTCCTCCTTCTGTGCCGCGCTCAGCAGACAGGGTGGATCCGGCGGGCGACGGTTGAACAGGCCCGACACGCCCTCCGCATTGTAACGGTGGGCCCAATCCCGCAGCGTCTGCCGATCCATGCCGCAGTTTTCTGCCGCCGTCTTGCGGTCAACCCCATCCAGAACCAGGGCAATCGCCAACATCCGTCGCGCCGCTTTCCCATCCCGGCACCGCGCCGCTTCCTGGCGAAGCTCGCCTGCGGACTTGTCTTTGCGCGTAATCCTTACTGCCATCAAAGCCTCCCTTGCCTTGATGCCACTGAATCAGATCACGCCGCTCGTGGGAATCCCCTTGAGTCAAATCTGGGGGCCGTTGGTATAAGACCGGGGCTAACCGGACCCTGGCAAGTGTCTGACCGCAATCAAAGCGGGTTTTGCAAACGCGCCGAATACGATACCGAATATTACGCAAAGCTGTCGGTCGCAACAGACATCGGCTTGCTGATCAAAACCATCGGTGTGGTATTTCGCGGAACAGGCTATTAATTAGACCGACCTCGCCGCCCGGTATGGGCGCAATGGTCGCGAGGATTGAGCGCAGTATCATAATGTATTCAATGACATACCGGTCCGTGCTGTCGCCTTTGCGGTTGGTATTTTTGGCGCTGGCATTATCGGCGCTGGCGGCTTGCGACAATGCCGAGGAACGCGCCGAGGCGCATTTTCAATCCGCGCTTGAGCTGATTTCCAAAGGTGATCTGGACCGCGCCTATGTCGAGTTTCGCAGTGTCTTCAAACTGAACGGCGAGCATCCGAGGCACGAGCGACCTACGCGGCTTTGCAGCGCCAATCCGGCAATTATCGAGCGGCGATTGGCCAATATCTGCGCCTGGTTGAACAATATCCTGACGATCTCGACGGCAACCGTGCCCTGGCGGAAATGTATGCCGAAATTGGCGCATGGGACGAAATAGGGCGCTTCCTGAAAGCAATTCAGGACATTGATCCAGACGATCAGGTCGCCCGTTCGCTGGCCATCGTCGAACGCTACCGCCTTGCCCTTGAAGATCGCGACCCCGACGCAGCCAAACAGGCCGCCGCGGATGCCGACGCGCTGCGCAAGATAGAGCCGGACAATCTGATGCTGCGCCAGGTTCTCATCGACGACCAAATTCGCCGTGGACGGTTTGACGACGCACTCACCGAAATCGATCTCGCGCTCAAGATCGAACCCGACAACAAGAAACTTTACGACGTTCGCTTGTCCGTGCTTGGCGCGCTGGGCGATGCCTTTGAAATCGAAGCGCAGCTCAAAGACAGTATCGTGCGTTTTCCACAAGATGACACCTATCGGATTACGTTGGTGCGCTATTACATCAGCCAGAGCCAGCTCGACGATGCCGAGGGGTTTCTGCGCGCCGCAATTGAACCAGGCTCGGATGATCCCGCGCCACGCCTGACACTCATTCAGTTTCTGACGGCTGTCCGCGGCCAGGATGCGGCACTTGCCGAGCTCGACAACATAATTGCCGAAGGTGGTGCCGATCCTATCTTCATGTCATTGCGCGCCGGGGTGATATTTGACGCCGGCCGTCACACCGAGGCAATCGCGGCCATGGAAGACCTGATCGCCACCCTTGATACCGGCGACGAAAAGCACCGCTCACAAGTGGCGCTGGCAAAGATGTATCTCAATGTCGGCGACCTGGATAAATCGCGCGCGCTGGTTACCAGCATTCTCAGCGAAGACAAAAGCCATGTCGATGGGCTCAAGCTGGATGCCAATTGGCTGGTCGATCAGGACGACACCGGCGCTGCTATCGTCTCGCTGCGCACGGCCCTTGATCAGGATCCCAAGGATCCGGAGATTTTCACACTTCTGGCGCGTGCCCATGATCGCGAGGGCAATATCGAACTGGTTGGCGAAATGCTGGCCCTGGCGGTCGAGGCATCAGACTCCGCGCCCGATCCAACAGTAAGATATGTGCAATATCTATTGCACCGGGGCAAATTCGGACCGGCGGAATCTATCCTCATCAATGCTTTGCGCAGGGCGCCGACACATGTCGTATTGCTGCGCGATCTGGGTTTCACTTATCTCGGTCTGCGTGAATGGGGCAGGCTGGAGCAAGTCATTGCAACGCTCAGAAACATGGGCAACGATATTGGCGGTCAAATTGCCAACGATCTGCAAACGCGTTTGCTGCAACAGCAAAGCAGATCCGCCGAAGCCGTCATGTTTTTGGAAAAACTGGTCGAGGGCGGCGATGTGGGCTTTGATGGCGATATAGCCATTGTTCGCACCCATTTCGCACAGGGAACAAACGACCGGGCCAAGCTCTATCTAACCGAACAACTGGCCGAGCGCCCCGGAGACGCCGGATTGCTGTTTCTGGACGCATCCGTTGACGCCGTCAGCGGCCGCGTGGCCGAAGCCGAGGCCACCTATCGCGCGCTGATTGAAACTGACTCCAGCCAAATTCGCGTCTGGCTGGGCCTGTTTCGGCTGCTCCACGACAATGACCGCGTCGACGATGCCAAGGCGGTCGCGGATGCCGGAATTGCCGCTGTTCCGGATGCCGCGACGCTGCAATGGGTGCGGGCCTCATTGCTTGAAGCCGACGGTGATATTGCCGGTGCGGTGGCGATCTATGAAGACATGTACGCCGTGCAAAGCAGCAATCTGATCGTCGCCAATAACCTGGCCTCGCTGCTTGTTGAGCTTAACCAAGACCCCGAATCGGTCAATCGCGCCTATGTCATTTCGCGCCGGTTGCGCGCGTCTTCGTTACCGCCTTATCAGGATACATACGGATGGCTTGCGGTGCTCCGCGGCGACTTTGCCGAGGCCGTCCGTGCCTTGGAACCCGCCGCCGTGGCCTTGGCCGACGATCCGAAAGTCCAGTATCACCTGGCGCGCGCATATCTTGGTGCCAACAGCATCAGACAGGCGCATGATCAGTTTCTAAGAGTGCTCGCCCTTACCAGCGGCAGCGAGTCGCGCGAGGGGATTTCACCCTCACGCGCTCCCAGAACCGTACGTGAACCTCTCGGCTCATACGGCTCCCAGCATTCAGCCATTTGCGTAGAGCAGAGACCAATGGGCGAACAGTCCCGGCGTGGATTTCACGATTCTGGCGAGCCAGAGCCGCGCTTGCCGGGGCCGTTGCTTGAAGCGCTTGTACTTCCGCATCACCCATCGGACCAAATGGGCGTCTATCAGACGCAGTGTCGGATAGAGCGCCGATTTGTAGAAGCATCTGAAGTAGCCGATCCAACCCTCAATCTGGCGATTGAACATACGGGCCAGATCGGTCAGCCCCTTGTCGCTGCGCCGTTGCAAACCCCAGTTACGCACCCGGCGTCGGAACGCCTTGAGCGCCTTTGGGGCAGCAGCCGGAAGGTAGGATACGCCAAACAAACCTCCGCGCCAGATCGCCAGCCGGGGCTGGAACCTGTAGCCGAGGAAGTCGAAAGCAACCGTCGGGAAAGATCCCTTTCGGTTCGTATCCTTGCAGTAGACGATCTTTGTCTTCTGCGGGTGAAGTGACAGGCCACATTCAGCGAGCCGATCTTCGACCTGCCGCCATAGCCTGCGCGCTTCGCCTTCCGTCCGACAATGGCAGATGATGTCATCCGCATAGCGCTCAAACGGCACTTGCGGGTTCTCCCGATCCATCCATTTGTCGAAAGCGTAGTGCAGAAACAAGTTGGCCAGCAGCGGTGAGATAACCCCACCCTGCGGCGTTCCACGTTCCTGCGAGACAAGACTGCCACCCTCCATCATCACGGGGGCCTTCAACCACCGTTCGATATAAAGCAGCACCCATCGACAGTCCGTATGATGGCGAACTGCCTTGAGCAGAAGTTCATGATCGATGGTGTCAAAGAACCCTTTGATGTCCATGTCCAACACCCAGTCAAAGCGCCAGCATCGCCGGCGCGCCGTCCGAATGGCATCGATGGCGGAGCGTTCAGGCCGGTATCCGTAAGAATCCCGATGGAAAACTGGTTCCACCAAGGGCTCAAGATACTGTCTGACAACCCCCTGCGCGATGCGGTCCGTGACCGTCGGAATGCCCAACGGTCGTTGGCCGCCATCGGCTTTGGGGATCATCACCCGACGCACCGGCGATGGCATGTAGCTGCCAGAGGACATCCGGTTCCAAAGCTTGTATAGGTTCGGACCAAGCCGCTCCCCGAAGCTTTCGAGCGTCTGCCCATCTACACCAGCTGCACCCTGGTTGGCGTCCACATGTTGGAACGCTTCCCAGACGTCTCTCTTTTCTATCGTAAACGGCTTTGTCCCTGACATCCGGCTCATCCTGTTACCAGTTGGCCAGTGACAGCGACTGAACACCACAACCCCTTCGGTCCAGCGCCATTACAGCACCTTCATCCCTACTACGAGTTGTTCTGCCCCTGTGCCCCGCATCGGTACTCTGGACCTTTCGGGGGCTTCCCGATCGGTCGTCTTCCTTGGCATCGGGACGACAGGTTCTCCTGTTCCGCAAAAGAGCCTGATCCAGATTCACGCCGCCTTCGAGCCGGATGCCGCATGGGCCGGACTTCAGGGCTCCGCCCATACTCATCCCGGGGTGACCACCACCCCCGGTTCTGACATCAACCATACGCTTTCGGCAGTTCATCGACGGTTCGCTTTCGCTCGTCTCTCTGGATCGTACCTGACGGGGTCACGCCCCGCCGTTTCCACAACGCTCACCACCATCGCTCTTTACGACAGCAGCTTGTGGTGGTTTGGGATCGGCTCCTGATCGCCGAACCCGAGGGGCCTACCCTCATCTCTCTTACAGTTACGTACCTCCTTTCCATGTTGGCACTCAGGACACACGACGATCAGGCGAATTTTGTGCTCGAGTCGCGCACGGAAGTTGCGCGGCTGGCGACAACACCGGAAGTCGCAGGGTCACAGTGAGATTGGGTTCTTATACCAACGGCCCTAGTCGTTGACCGTTTTGGCCCATTGTCTGGTAGTGATTGACGTGATTGCGGTTTTGTCGTTTGCAAAGAAGTTCCATGCTTCGCAACACCTGTCGACGATCTGCTCATAATTGTCGAAGACGGATATGGCGAGCTTGTTGGCACGCAGATAAGCCCACACATTTTCCATCGGGTTGAGTTCAGGGGAATAGGGCGGGAGTTTGAGCAGGGTGATGTTGTCGGGTACCTCCAGCTCTGCCGAACCGTGCCAGCCAGCGCCATCCAGAATGAGAAGGGCATGTGCGCCCGATGCGACGGTTTTAGCGATCTCGGCGAGATGCGCGCTCATGGCCTGTGTGTCGGCATGTGGCATGATCAGAGCGGCCGCTTCAGCCCGTTCCGGGCAGACGGCGCCGAAAATGTAGCTCCAGATATAGCGGGTGTCGCGCGGGGCACGGGGGCGTGTTCCACGCTCGGCCCAGATACGGGTGAGCGTGCCCTGCTGGCCAACCCGCGCTTCATCCTGAAACCATATCTCCAGGGGCTTGCTGCGGGCTGTTTCCGGCAAGGCTGCTTCTACCTCTGCGGCGAAGTTTTTTTAAAAGCCTCCTGTGCATCCGGGTCGGATTTCGGATGCTGCGGGCGCACCGACAGACGCCGAAAGCCCAGGCTTGCCAATTGTTTGCCAACAGTTCGCTCATGCATGGTGACGCCGAAGCGCTCTTCGATCTTGCGTTTCAGATCAATGCGCCGCCAGCGCACAACCCCATCGGTTTCGGGGTCGGGACCCGCCCGAACCATTTCCGCCAACTCCTCCTTCTGTGCCGCGCTCAGCAGACAGGGTGGATCCGGCGGGCGACGGTTGAACCCTGTGCCGCGCTCAGCAGACAGGGTGGATCCGGCGGGCGACGGTTGAACAGGCCCGACACGCCCTCCGCATTGTAACGGTGGGCCCAATCCCGCAGCGTCTGCCGATCCATGCCGCAGTTTTCTGCCGCCGTCTTGCGGTCAACCCCATCCAGAACCAGGGCAATCGCCAACATCCGTCGCGCCGCTTTCCCATCCCGGCACCGCGCCGCTTCCTGGCGAAGCTCGCCTGCGGACTTGTCTTTGCGCGTAATCCTTACTGCCATCAAAGCCTCCCTTGCCTTGATGCCACTGAATCAGATCACGCCGCTCGTGGGAATCCCCTTGAGTCAAATCTGGGGGCCGTTGGTATTAACCATGCCAAAGGGTCAAATACGGCCGAAAGATCAAACGCTTGTGACGCGGCAAGCGGCATGTGGCGTGGTAAAGTCGTTCAATCCGCAGCCTACCTTACCAAGCAGACAGAGTGTCCAATGGCCGCTGACACCGTAGATCCGCGCTTAGATGCGCGCGCAGGCTTGCGTTTTCGGTCTGCCGGATTTCTGGCCTTTGCAGCTTTGGTTCTGGTGTCGCTGCCGATCTTCTGGCTTGGATTTGGTTCTCTGGTCGCGGCCTGGAGCACGGCCGAATACAGCCATGGGCCGCTGATCCCGTTTATCTCGCTTTACCTGCTGCTGCGCGAGTTGCGCAAAGATACCGCCCCGACAGCACCGGCGCGCGATATTTGGCCCGGCGTAGCCGTTATTGGCGCCGCGCTGCTGATCGCAGTTGCCGGCAATCTGATGCTGGTCGCGGATATTGTGACCTATGCCTTCATCCTATGGGTCGGCGGCGTGGTTTTGTGCATTTTCGGATGGCAGCGCGGGCGGACGCACTGGGCACCGGTTCTGCATCTGATCTTCATGCTGCCACTACCGCAGATCCTCTATTGGAAGCTCACCATATTGCTGCAACTCATTTCTTCGGTTGTCGGCGTCTGGATTGTCTCGCTCGCGGGCGTGCCAGTGTTTCTGGATGGCAATATTATTGACCTGGGTGTGTATAAACTGCAGGTCGCCGAGGCGTGTTCCGGGCTCAGATACCTGTTCCCGATCCTGTCGTTTTCCTACATCTTCGCGATTCTGTACCGTGGTCCGGTTTGGCACAAAGTCGTCCTGTTGTTGGCGGCGGCACCGGTGGCGGTGCTGATGAATTCGTTTCGCATCGGCGTGATCGGGGTTCTGATCAACAGCTACGGTATCGAACAGGCCGAGGGATTTCTGCATTTCTTTGAAGGCTGGGTGATATTTCTGGCCTGCGTCGGGTTGCTTTTTCTGTTAGCGATCGCGTTGCAGCGCACCAGCCGCGACCCCAAACCCCTGGCCGAAACGATCGATCTGAACACCGGTGAACTGACCTCGGTATTTTCGCGGATATTCGCCATCCGCATATCGCGCGGGCTGATCTCGGCAGCTGCGATAACCGCGGTTGTATCGGCTGGCTGGCAGCCCTGCCCGCCGCGGAACGCACCAACCCCGCGCGCGACCCATTCATGCTTTTCCCAAGGGTCATCGGCAGTTGGACGTCGTACACCATCCCGCTTGACGAAGGGGTCAAACAAGTCCTGGCCGCGGACGATTACATCGACGCGGTGTTCCGCTCCGCCACCGAGAAAGAATATGTCTCGCTATTCCTGGCCTTTTATGAAGACCAGACATCGGGCAACGGCATTCACTCGCCCGAGATTTGCCTGCCCGTCGGCGGCTGGGAGATTTTCAGCCTGGACGAATTTGGCGTCGATATGACCGGCACCGGCTACGGCGCCTTTGATCTCAATCGCGCGGTGATCCAAAAGGGTGTGTCGCAGCAATTGGTCTATTACTGGTTCGAGCAGCGCGGCCGGCGGATGCAAAACGACTTTGCCGCCAAAGCCACGGTGTTGATCGACACAGTGCTCAAAGGCCGCGCCGATGGCGCGCTGATCCGCTTCGTCACACCGATCCATGCGACCGAATCACCGCAAGACGCGGACGCCCGCCTGCAGCGGTTCATGCGAGAATCACTGTCGCAATTCCCGCGATTCATTCCCTTCTAAAGGCGTATATTGCCCGCCGGGTGGCAAATTTGCCCCGTTCGAGAAACAATATGGCGAAAATGTGGCGCATCCGATACGGAATCCGCTGCCCTGTGGATAACATTCGCCAAATTCCTTCCAGAAACGGATTTATCTTCTTATGATGTATCGGCTTTTTTGAATTTGGGAGTGCACCATGATCCGCGCCATTTTGAGTGCTGTTTTGCTTATCATCACCGCAGCTGCAGCGACTGCGCATGATCGTTACCGGATCCAGCCCGGCGACGTTCTGGCCGTCGAAGTCCTTGAGGACGTATCGTTGAACCGAAACACCCTGGTCCTGCCGGACGGAACAATCTCGTTTCCGCTGGTCGGAACCATCCAGGCCGGAGGCCAGACCATCACCGCCGTTCAGGCGGCGATCGTCGATGCCCTGTCGCCGAACTTCGCCACACCGCCGAATGTTCTGGTGAGCGTTAACACGCTCGCCAATATCGGCGGCGTGCCGACGTTCAGGACCATCGAAGTGTTCGTCATGGGCGAGGTCAACTCGCCAGGCAAGATCACCATCGATGCCGGCACCAGCCTTCTGCAGTTTCTGGCAGAAAGCGGTGGTTTTACTAGGGCTTGTTGACGTTTAGGGATTCCCAAATCGGCTGATGACTGATTCAAGGTTGCAAACAGAGGAGAGCAGCCTTGATCCGCACAGTTCTGACCGACGCCCAATGGGCTGTCATCGCACCGCACTGCCTTGGCCGGGAATGCGACCCCGGTCGCACCGGCCCTGACCCGCGCCGGTTTGTCGAGGCAGTTCTCTGGATCTCGCGGACCGGATGCCCCTGGCGCGACCTGCCGGAAGAGTTCGGGCGCTGGAACAGCGTGTTCAAGCGCTTCCGAAGGTGGGTGAGGGCCGACGCTTTCTATCGATGTTCAGGGTATTAGCCGAAGATGCAGACTTCGAATACACGATGATCGACGGTAGTATCGTCAAAGTCCACCGACACGGTCAGGGCGCAAAAGGGGGACTCAAAGCCAAGCCATCGGACGCTCTCGCGGCGGGATAACGACAAAGATCATGGCTCTGACGGACGCGCTCGGCAATCTGATCGACTTCCGCCTTCTGCCCGGTCAGGCGCATGACCTGCGGGGTACCGCCGCACTGATCGAGGGCCTCACCTGCGACCAGTTTCTCGCCGACCGTGCCTTCGACGCGAACTGGCTGCGCGAAGCGCTGACCAGTGCCGGGATCGAGCCGGTAATCCCTCCAAAATAAAACCGCCGCTTCCCGGCGGAGTTCGACCGCCACACCTACAAATGGCGTCACCTGGTCGAAAACTTCTTCGGAAAGCTGAAGGAATACAGAGGGATCGCAATGCGTTCCTGCAAAACAGATGACAGCTTCAAAGCATTCATCTCGCTTGCTGCAATCGTCATTCAAACACGATGAACGTCAACACCCCCTAGGTTCGCAGCGACCAAATGCGTCCAGGTGCGGCGAAATCGCAGCGGCAAGTCGCTAATTTTTAATTTCGACTACAAAGCCATTGAAAACGGCACCGCTTCGGTCAATACGCTTGTTTTGAGAGATGGCGACGTTATCGTCGTTCCTGAAAGGCGTTTGTTCGAGTAGGATCAATATGGGTCGGGGGCCTAGAGCGAACCTAACAATATTTGCAGCTACCCTGGCCGTCGCTTTTTGCGGCGGTCAAGGCTTTGCGCAAACGCCCGCATCGCCCACGACCGGCACGGTCAATCTAACGTCGCGTATTGATTACAACACCAATCCAGGCCTGCTGACCGTCGGACCGGTGCCAGAGCTGTCGGTAAGCGAGCGATTTTCCTTTTCTCTGACAACCGAGACCCGAAATCAGAGCCTGACCGCTTCGGGCGCTGGCAGCCTTCGACTGGTCAACGTCGGCGGTGCAAATTCATTCAATTTCACCCAGCCCAATCTCAACCTGACCTATATGCGCGACGTGGCGAATGCGTCAGTGAGCGCGAATTTCAATTACTGGAGCGGCGAAGTCGTTTCTTCCTTCGATAGTGACCCGACCGCTGCGGTCGTTCTGGTTGTTGACAGCGGCACCCTGACAACCACCCGCGCCAGCGTCGGGCTTCAGTACGGCATCACCGCGCCACTGGGTGTATCTGTGAACCTTTCGCAAAACCGCAACGTTTACGCGGGCACGACGGACCCGTCGCTGTTTGACAGCACCACCACCACGCTTGCCAAATCTCTGTCGATGCGTATTTCGCCCGTTACCCAGGGCCAGCTCGATCTGTCGTTTTCTGATTACAATGCTGCCGATGCGACGATGACATCGACCCAGACGACAAATCTGGGCTTTTCGGTCAGCCACGAGCTTCGCAGCGCCTTGCTCCTGCAAGGTGATCTCGGCGTACAGTCGCGCACCACCACCGCCGCCGGTGGCCCGGCCAGTACCCGCACCGGGGTCAATGCTGGTCTCAAACTAACCCAGACAACCCCGCGCGGCGACATATTTGCCGGCGTCAGGGTTGACCAGACCGGACCGCCAAACATCACGTCGCTCAATATCGGACGCACATTGCCGCTGCCCGCCGGACAGCTTTCAGGCAGCGTCACAGCGTCCAACGTGTCGGGAACCGGATTGCAGCTATATGGCGACGCTGCGTATAATCAGCAGCTTGCCGACGGGTCTATCGACGTCAGTCTCTCTCAATCGCTGACCACCGACGTCTTTGACCAGGACGTGCTGTTGTCGCGCATAAATCTTGGCTACACTCAAAATGTAACTGCCAATTCCAGCGTCAATCTGGGGGTAAATGTCACACGCTCTTCAGATGCGGGTTCCGGCGCTGCGCCAACGCAAAACCGGGGTAGTCTGACAGCTTCTTACGACCGGATGCTGACCCCGGAATGGGACATGTCGGTCGGCTATCAGCACAGTTTCTATTCATCCAGCACCTCGCCTCTTGCGAATTCGGATGAGCTTTTCCTGACGCTCACGCGCAATATCCAGTTCGGATTTTAGCGCGTCGGCCCTATTGGCCCAGGTCAAATTGCAGCGGCCGAACCTGATCAAACACCCCCGTGGCGTGAAGTTTCGCAATGACCGCGCCGGGAATGGGATCATCGACATATAGCAGCGCAATCGCGTCGCCGCCGCTTGTCGCGCGCCCCAGCGTAAAGTTGGCGATATTGACGCCGCTGTCACCCAATGTCTGGCCCAAGATGCCGATAACGCCGGGCACATCCCTGTTGGTGGTGTAAAGCATGTGATGCCCGATCTCGGCATCTATATTGATGCCTTTGATCTGAATGAACCTGGGCTTGCCGTCGCTGAAAACGGTGCCGGCAATTGAGCGCTCGCGCGCGGCCGTCACAACGGTCAGCTTGACATAGGCGTCGAACACGCCAGATTTTTCCTGGGTGGTCGTCGAGATATTCACGCCGCGCTCCTTGGCGATAACCGGCGCGCTGACCATGTTCAACTCCGGGTTGGTGGCCTTCATGATCCCCGCGACCGCCGCCGCGTTCAGGGCGGCTGTGTTCATCTCGGTCACAGCGCCGTTGTAAAGGATGTTGATCGCCAGGATCGGCTCGTCGGTCAGCTGTCCGACGAAAGCGCCAAGATGTCCGGCAAGCCGCAGCCAAGGCCCCATCACAGCGGCCTCCTCGGCGGTGACATTGGGCATGTTCAGCGCATTGGCTACCGCACCGGTCAGTAGGTAATCCGACATCTGCTCGGCCACTTGCAGGGCGACATTTTCCTGCGCTTCGGTCGTGGACGCCCCCAGATGCGGCGTGACCACGACGTTGGGCAAATTGAACAGCGGGCTTTTGGTGGCCGGTTCGGTCTCAAACACATCGAACGCCGCACCGGCAACCTTGCCCGCCCGCAGAGCCTCGGCCAAAGCCACCTCATCGACCAGCCCGCCGCGCGCGCAATTGATAATGCGCACCCCGTCTTTCATCTTGGCAATTGCATGGGCGCTGATCATGCCACGGGTCTGATCGGTCGCGGGAACATGCAGAGTGATAAAATCCGACCGCCGGAACAATTCATCCAACTCAACTTTGGTCACACCCAGTTTGATGGCGCGCTCTGGCGACAGATATGGGTCATAAGCGATGACCTTCATCTTCAGCGCCACGGCGCGTTCGCAGACGATACCGCCGATATTGCCGGCGCCGATGACTCCCAGGGTCTTGCTGGTCAGCTCAACCCCCATAAAGCGGCTCTTCTCCCATTTACCGGCATGGGTGCTGACGCTGGCCTCGGGGATCTGGCGGGCCACCGCGAACATCATCGCGATCGCGTGCTCGGCGGTGGTGATCATATTGCCAAAAGGCGTGTTCATGACGATCACGCCTTTTTTGGATGCGGCGGGTATCTCGATATTATCCACCCCGATCCCGGCGCGTCCGACGACCTTCAGATTGGGCGCACTCTCCAGCAGTTTTGCCGTCACCTTGGTGGCCGAACGGATCGCCAACCCGTCATATTTGCCGATCTCGGCGCGCAGCCGATCCTTGTCCTTGCCGATGGCCGGATCAAAGGTCACATCAATGCCGCGATCGCGGAAGATCTGCACTGCGGTTTCGCTCAACTTGTCCGAGACCAGTACTTTTGGCGCCATCTGATGCTCCAGTTCAGTTGTCCGACGGAAGTCCGACCGATATCCGACAGTTTGTTAGTCGCGTTTCAGGGCCGCGATTTCAGCCTCGAATGCCCATTCCAGCCAGGGCATCAACGCCTCCAGATCGGACGCCTCAACCGTGCCGCCACACCAGATCCGCAAGCCCGGCGGCGCATCGCGATAGGCCCCGATGTCATAGGCAACACCTTGATCTTCCAACCTTTTTACGAAGGACATGGCAAAACCCGCCGGGTCAGAAATCCGCGCATCGGTGAATTTCAGGCAAACCGAGGTGTTTGACCTGACGGATGGATCGTCGGCAAGATTTGCGATCCAGTCGTGGGTGTCGCAAAACTTTGATATAACAGCGAAATTCCGTTCGGATCGGGCCAACAACTCCGGCAACCCGCCAATTGATATCGCCCAATTCAGGGCCTGAATATAATCCTCGACCGCCATCATCGACGGCGTGTTGATCGTGGCCCCTTGAAAGATACCCTCGATCAGTTTGCCGCCCTTGGTTAGGCGAAATATCTTCGGCAGCGGCCAGGAAGGTGTATAGTTTTCAAGACGTTCCACCGCACGCGGCGACAGGATCAGCATCCCATGCGCGGCCTCGCCGCCCATGACCTTTTGCCAGCTGAATGTAACGACATCCAACCGCTCCCACGGCAGCGCCATCGCAAACGCCGCGGATGTCGCATCGCATATGGTAAGTCCTTGGCGGTCAACGGGAATTACCGACGCGTCTGGAACGCGCGCGCCCCCCGCCGTGCCGTTCCAGGTAAAGACCACGTCGTTGTCGAAATCGACCTTGCCAAAGTCCGGCACCTGCCCGTAATCAGCAACCCGCGCGGTCGTCTTCAGCTTCAGTTGCTCAACCGCATCGGTCACCCATTCGCCGCCAAAACTCTCCCAGGCCAGCACCTCAACCGGGCGTGGTCCCAACAGGTTCCACATCGCCATTTCGACAGCCCCGGTGTCCGATGCGGGAACGATGGCGATGCGATAATCCACTGGTACTTCAAGCATATCCCGGGTTTTATCGATCGCCTCTTTCAGCTTGGCTTTGCTAATCGGCGCCCGATGCGACCGGCCAAGTGCGGCGTCCTTCAAGCTGTGAAAAGTGAATGTCGGGGGTTTGGTGCAGGGGCCGGACGAAAACCGCGGGTTGTTCGGCCGCGTCGCCGGAGTGTCGGTAGCCATCGGTGGTATCCTTGCAGATATTTGCCCCTCGTTGGGGAGGGGTGTCCCGCCGCCGCACTTACCGGCGCGTCACTGCTTTCACAAGTGCAATATTGTCGCTATAGCGCCGGTTCATCGGCCAAAGGCGACATTCCCCGGTCATGTATACGATCTCTCTGTTAACAGCGCCTACCGCGCCTGATCTCAACCCCGCGCTGGTCGATAATCTGCGCAATGCCTGGGGCGGGAGCGATGTTGTCTGGCTGGCTGCCGATCAGGCGGCAGAGTTTGAAACCGCTGAAAAGCCTGAAAATTTCTGGGATATCTGGGCTGAGTTGCAGCAGCGTGGGGTGGACCTGAGCCTGCAAACGGCCAGGGGCCGCAAAAAGCAGATGCTGCTGGCGGATATGGATTCCACCATGATCGGGCAGGAGTGTATCGACGAGCTTGCCAATGAGGCTGGCGTGGGCGCGCGTGTCGCAGCGATAACCGCGCGCGCGATGGATGGCAAATTGCAGTTTGAGGCCGCTTTGCTCGAGCGCGTGGCGCTACTGCACGGTTTGCCCACGACGGCCATCGACCGGGTGCTGGATAGCCGGATCATGCTTGCGCCTGGCGGGCGGGAACTCGTCGCGACGATGCGTTCCCATGGCGCCTATTGTGCGCTGGTGTCGGGCGGATTTGTTCAGTTCACCGGCCCGATCGCTGCGCGGTTGGGGTTCGACGAAAACCGCGCGAACTTTTTGATGAGCGAAAATGGCGTTCTGACAGGTGACGTCGGGCGCCCGATCCTGGGTCGTGCGGCCAAGGTATCGGCGTTGCGGGAAATATCCACGCATCTGGGCTTGCGCCACGATCAGATCATTGCCGTCGGCGACGGTGCAAACGATCTGGATATGCTGGCGATGGCGGGCACCGGAGTGGCCCTGCACGCCAAGCCGAGTGTGGCGGCTAAGTGCGACATCCGCATCAACCACGGCGATCTGACCGCGCTTTTGTATCTGCAGGGATATTCAAAAGCGGAATTCGCGCTTAAACCGTGACCGGCTGTACCGTGCGCGGGGTTCAGTTTTCGTTTACTTTTCAATAAGGTGGCAGATTTTTCCAGCGCGCAACGGGATTCTTGGACCGATACCAGCGCCTTAGCCGAAAATGTTTCGCATGCGAAACACGCGCCTGTCAGGCCGGAAATCCAGGTGCCGGGCGCAGGCGGCCGACATCTTGCCCGGCAAAGTCTTTCTGAACCGGTGTCGCCCAGCGGATTGCGGCGGGATGGTCTTGGTCAATCGCACCGAGATGGACCAGAAGTGCTGCCATCGCCGCCTGTTGCGCGCGCCTTGCGCCATCGGCGATTTTCAGAACGACGCCCAGGCCCGCCTCGGGCAGGATCGCGGCGTAAGAGCCTTCGGCGCCGCCTTTGACCGCCACCTTGCCGCCCGCGGCGCGCATCAGTTCGGTGCAGGATTGCCCCTCGCCATTGACCATATGCGGATGCGCAGTCATCGCCCGGTGCAGACGAATGGCCGCCTGTTCACGTCTGCCGCCATTTTCGCGGGCACCTGCAAAAAATGCCATCGCGCGGGCCAGACCGGTGAGCGTGGCGGCGAAATTCGGTGCCGAGCAGCCGTCGATCGCAAAGCCCGGACTGGGCGCGCCGGTGACATCCTCGAACGCCTCTCGAATTGCCAGCTGGACGGGATGATCGGGCCGCACGTAATCCATATCGGCGCGCAGATGCCGGCCCAGGGTCAGCATCCCGGTATGTTTGTCCGAGCAGTTATTATGGATGCGGCAAACCGGGTTGCCTGCCTTGAACAAGGCATCGCGCACATCGCGGTCTCGTGGCATCTGCGGCCCGCAGGCAAGATCGTCGTCGCCCAACCCCAGTTGGTCAAGCCACACCGTCACCATGTCCGTATGAACCGGCGCGGCGATATGGCTGGCACAGGCCAACGCCAAATGCGCGTCGCTCAGACCGGCCTGATCGGCTGCGCCGCTTTCGACCAGCGGCAGGGCCTGGATCATTTTGACAGCGGATCTTGGCAAAATCAGCTTGTCAGGATCGCCCCAGGCCGCGACGATCTGCCCGGATGTATCACAAACGACCGCGTGGCCAAAGTGCACGGCTTCGATGAAATCGCCGCGCCAGACCTCAACCATTGCTACCGGCTCGGCCATTCATCCGCCCTTTGCCTGCCCGGGCGCAATTTTTTGCCGACGGGCCTTTCACAACCTCGCCTTCTCACGTTAGATTACAGCTGTCGAGGCAGAAACGAGATACCGCGACCGGTCCGACCGTCGCGGTTAAATTAAGGCAAAAAGCAGGAGGCTGCATGGCCATGACAGGCAAGATCACGGGCGGCCTGGCCGCATTTTCACTAATGGGAACTTTGGGCGCAGCGGTTGCGCAGGAAACTTCGACCAACCGGGTTGCGGCCGAAACGGATTGGAGCGTGTTCGTTGAGTCCGATCCAACCTCATGCTGGGCGGTCAGCACGTTCAAGGAAAGCGTCAACACCCGCGACGGGCGTGTCGTGGCGGTACGCCGCGGCGAGATATTGTTGTTTGTCAGCTATATCCCCAGCGGCGGCGTTGACGGCCAGGTATCGTTTACCGGCGGCTATCCGTTTGCGCCGGGTAGCCAAGTGACGGTTGAGGTCGGCGAGACGAAGTTTGCTATGAACACAGATGCCAACGCTAACCCGGAAATGGCCTGGGCACCGAATTCAGAAGACGATGCCAAGATGATCGCGGCGATGAAACGCGGTTCGGATGCGGTGATTTCGGCGCGCTCGGCGCGCGGGACCACCACCAAAGACACGTTCTCGTTGCTTGGTTTCACCGCCGCGGCAGATGAGGCCAAGAAACGCTGCACGGGCTAGCGCGCGCGTTCGCGATACTGTAAAATCGGCCCCTGATCCAAACGGGGCCTTTGCAGAATGACCGCATCTGCGCCAATAACACCGGATGTCGTGACCATCCCGCGGGGCAAGCCGCAGGGCAAGCAGAACCTTGTCGGGCTAACCCGCGACGGGTTGCGTGCGGCTCTGATCGCCGCGGGCACGCCGGAAAATCAGGCGAATATGCGGGTTACGCAGATCTGGCAGTGGATTTACCACAAAGGCATCCGCGATTTTGGCGCGATGAGCAATCTGGCGAAAATCTATCGCGGCGAACTGGCAGAGCAATTCAACATCCAAACGCCGGACATTGTTTCGCGCCAGGTCAGCACCGATGGCACCCGCAAATATCTGATGCGCATTTCTGGCGGGCATGAGATTGAAACGGTTTATATCCCGGACAAAGATCGCGGCACATTGTGCATCTCGTCCCAGGTTGGTTGCACACTGACCTGTCCATTTTGCCACACGGGCACGCAAAAACTGGTGCGAAATCTGAGCGCTGGCGAGATCGTTGGTCAGATCATGAAAGCGCGCGACGACCTTGGCGAATGGCCCGAACCCGGGGGCGCGCCGAAAAACGAAAGCCGCCTGATTTCAAATATCGTGCTGATGGGCATGGGTGAGCCGCTTTACAACTTCGACAACGTTCGCGATGCGATGCGGATCGCGATGGATGGTGAGGGGATTTCGCTGTCGCGGCGGCGGATCACGCTGTCGACCTCTGGTGTTGTGCCCGAGATAGCACGCACCGCCACAGAAATCGGTTGCCTGATGGCGGTAAGTTTTCATGCAACGACCGATGATCTGCGCAACAAGCTGGTGCCGATCAACCGGCGCTGGAATATCCAGACGTTGCTGACGGCGCTGCGCGAATATCCGCGGCTGTCCAATTCCGAGCGCATTACTCTTGAATATGTCATGCTGAAAGGCATCAATGACAACGATGCGGATGCACGTCGCCTGGTCAAGCTGATCGCGGGCATTCCGGCGAAGATAAACCTGATCCCGTTCAACGAGTGGCCCGGTGCGCCTTACACACGCTCAGACCGGAGCCGGATCGTGGCCTTCGCCGATATTGTGCACAACGCCGGTTATGCCAGCCCGATCCGCACGCCGCGAGGCGAGGACATCATGGCAGCCTGCGGGCAGCTTAGAACCGCGACCGAACGGGCGGGAAAATCGCGCGCGGAAATTGCGGCGGAGACCGGGCTTTAACCGGTTGCTAGATTGCCTAGCCTTGTGTTCATGGAGAAAGTAGTCGTTGGACTGTCCGCGGAAACTCTGATGGCGCTTGGCATGATTGCGGCTGACGAGGATGTCTCGGTCGGTCAGATCGTCCGTGACGCGATCGAGCGGGATTTGCGCCGCAGGGCCAGAGCGAAGAGGCCCGTAATACCAACGGTCATTGATCAGAACCCATGCGCCCATTTGCGCATGCCGAGGGACATGATCTTCCATGGTTGGTCGATGAGGTTGTTCCAGGCTTGGCAGCACAGCGCGACGATGTCTTCGTAGGATTTGAAGATCCGGTTCGACAACCAGTTGTCGCGCATGAATTGCCAGACATTCTCCACCGGGTTCAACTCGGGCGATCGTGGCGGCAGCGCCAGGACGGTGATGTTGTCGGGGATCGCCAGCTTGGGCGTCAAGTGCCAACCGGCCTGATCGACGATCAGCACCGCATGGGCGCCGGGATCGACGGCGGCACTGATCTCGATGAGGTGCGCCGCCATGGCGTCGGTGTCGCACCAGGGCATGACCAGCCCGGCGCCTTTCCCCTTCGCGGGACAGATCGCGCCGAAGATATAGGCCCATTCGGTGCGCTGGTCGCGGGGCGCCCGCGGGCGCGTGCCACGTCTGGCCCATCGGCGTGTGAGCTTATTCTTCTGGCCGATGCGGGCTTCATCTTGCCACCACAGCTCTATCTCGACGCCTTTCGGGAGCCTCGCCCGGATCTTCGCCAGTTCGCGGGGAAGTTTTTTTTAAAAGCCTCGACGGCCAGCTCGTTTTGCGCGTAGTGGCGCGGCCGCGCCGAGATCTTGGCGAAGCCGAGCGCCTTCAACTCGCGCCCGACCGTGGTCTCGTCGAGCGAGATGGCGAACGTCTCCAAGAGCCACCGCGCCAGGTCCTTGCGCCGCCAGCGCACGACGCCGTCCACCGCCAGGACCGGGCCGGCCTCAACAACCTCCGCCAGTGCGCGGCGGTGATCGGCGTTGAGCTTCGAGGGTGCGCCCGGTGACTTCCCATCGACCAGCCCGTCCGGTCCGCGGGCGTTGAAGCGCAGCACCCAGTCGCGAATGATCTGCAGACCGACGCCGCCGATCCGCGACGCATCCGTCCTGCTGCCACCATTGTAGACCTCGGCCAACGCCAGCAGACGACGGCTCTGGGTCGCGTCCCTGGTCCTCTTCGCGAGGCGCCGCAGTGAGACGCTGTCAAAATCGTTCCGTAAGTCGATAGGCGCTGCCATGGCGAACCTCATTGGTTCACCACATTGAGTCAGAGATCGGACCGCTTGGGAATCCCCAACGTGAGTCAGGCATTCCGCTCGGTGGTATAAGGGCCGATGAGCGGCACGTCGCTCCCTTACGGGCGCTCCTCGTCGATGATTTCGCCTATTCTCGCGACTGGGGCGATCTGCAGCGCCGGTTGGTCAAGAAATGCTTTCAGTTGCGCGCCGCAGGCGGTGGCTTGGCTCTGCACAGAATGGCCGGGCAGCGCCTGTGCAAAGGCAGCGAACTTGGCTATTCCTATGCAAAATTGCTGCGCCGATTTCAGTGCCCCTTTCCCGAACATACCCATCGCGCCCCTGCAAACTTTGTGCTGCCACTGGCGCGGCGCGGCTAAGCGCGCTCAAATCGCGGATATAGCGAACATTCAGATCAGCCGGACGGTGATCGGACGCCGACGCCGTTCATGATGCCAAATTGACCGCGCAGTGCTCGCGTTTTTCTGGGCGCGACAATGTCAGATTTTAGCCGGGTTTGGCCAGCGAAAGCGCTTCGCCCAGCACGACGCGATCACCAATATGATTGGCTAGCAGCAAAATCAGCCGGGCATTCAGCCCGTCGCTTTCATCCTTGCTCAGGCCCTCATGTGCGGCGAGCAGGTCAGCATAAAATTCATCCGGCTGGTCCAGATTTGCCACGGTAGTCAATGTGGACATTGGCATCACTCCTTACCAGTCGTGCGGCGCAAGGCGGTGCGGAACTGCAGATCGTGGTAGTTTGCCCACCGCGCCGCGATGTGCCGGTCCGGGCGGATCAAATAGACCGCGCCTGGCGCGCCGCCCAGATAGCGCTCGGCCAGGGCACCGGATTTATCAGCTGCGGTCGACAGCGCCAGGCGCACAGCCTTTAGGCCGGCTTCGGACACGTCACGGGGGGCCTCTGCATTGATCGTCAAAAGCGTAAAACCCCTGCCCAGCCGGTCCAGCAGAAAGCCATCTTCGGTTTCCAGATCCGGGCAGGCAGCGCCGGGTCGCGTCCTGGCCGGGCCATCGAGCGCGTCAGCGGAAATCAGTGGCGAGCCATCATACGTGCAGGGCACCGACAGGCGGCCCGAATTGACCAAGGGCCGGGCAAATTCATGGGCTTCGGCAAGCTCAAGCACGGCGTCGCGAAACACCCTGCTGATGTCAGATTTCGGCGTGATGAAATCGGTGGAGCGCGATGAGTTGAGAATATTCTCATTGGCGCCATGAACGCGTTCGCTGTCGTAGCTGTCGAGCAATGCCTCTTCGGCCACCCCTTCGATGACCAGTTTCAGCTTCCAGACGAGATTGTCGGTATCCTGCAGGCCGGAATTTGCGCCGCGCGCGCCGAACGGGCTGACCTGATGCGCCGCATCACCGGCAAAGATCACCCGTCCGTGGCGAAATTTTTCCATCCGGCGGCATTGGAAAGTGTAGATCGACACCCATTCAAGCTCGAACTTCGCATCCTCGCCCAGCATGGCCTTGAGCCGGGGAATGACGTTTTCGGGCTTTTTTTCTTCTTCCTTATCGATGTCCCAGCCCAGTTGCATGTCGATGCGCCAGATGTTGTCGGGCTGTTTGTGCAACAGCGCCGACTGGCCGCGATTGAACGGCGGATCGAACCAGAACCAGCGCTCGGTCGGGAAATCCGCCTCCATCACCACATCGGCGATCAGAAAGTTGTCCTCAAACACCCGGCCGACGAAATCGAGACCCATCATCCGGCGGCAGGGCGATCCGGCGCCGTCACAGGCGATCAGCCAGTCGGCTTCGAGGTTATAGGGGCCTTCGGGCGTGTCCACTTCCAGACGCACGAAACTTTTGTGATCAGCGAGCGCTGCGACTTTGTTGCGACCGCGGATGTCGATGGGTTTTCCCTGGTCGCGCAGCTGGTGCGCGCGGTCGACGAGAAATTTCTCAAAGTAATATTGCTGCAGATTGATGAATGCCGGACGTCGGTGGCCCGCTTCCGGCAGCAGGTTGAATTCAAAGGTCTTGCGTTCGTCAAAGAAGACCTTGCCGACATTCCAGACCACGCCTTTTTCGACCATCGCATCGCCACAGCCCAGACGGTCTGCGATCTCAAGTGTCCGCTTGGAAAAACAAATCGCACGGCTGCCGAAAGAGACCTTGTCGTTATCATCAAGCACGACAACCGGCACGTCCTGTTGGGCCAGATCAATCGCGGCGGCCAGCCCGACCGGACCCGCGCCGACGACAATGACCGGGTGGCGCGGGCATGTTTTGGCGCCCTGATCGGGGCTGCGTTGGTAGCGGTAAAGCGGGGTTTCGAAGATTTTTGTCACACTAGCATCGCCTGCGCTGTTGGGATGCGCCCATATTCGAGGAAAAAATCGTCAAGTTGCGGCGGTGCGACGCCGGCGTCTTGTAGTTGGACATGCGCCTGGCCCCGGTGGTGGATTTGATGCTGAAAAAGGTGCAGCAAAACGGCATCGGTTCGTTCCGGTGTCATGCCGTGATGCCGCTCTGTGTAGCAGATATTGGCAAGCATGGCCGGATCGATATCTGTGCAAAAAGCGATCAGTCGTTGATCAGCAGCAGCTTGTGACTTTGCCAACTGGCTAGCGTTTGCGACCTTAGCTCGGTCAAAGATGGACCGGCCCAATCCGCCCGCTTCCAGAGCGTCAAAGTAGTAAAGATCGACCACATATATGTGATTGAGTGTCAGCGACAGCGACGGAAAGAATCCAGGCCTCGCGGCAGCAAGGGCGGCGGCGTCCAAGGCCGTTGTTGCAGCATAAAGCGTGGCATTAGCCCAGGCGTTGTTGAGCGCCATGGCTTGATATGGATTGCGCGGTAACATCAGCTTTGCAGCGCTTCCCACATGTCCAGATCGCGCTGAGCAGTCCAGATGCGGGGCGTGTCGATGCCGCGCGCTTCGTCATAGGCGCGGGCGACGTTGAAGGGTAGGCAATGCTCATAAATCGCGAAATCGGCATATTTAGGGTCACATAAATCGCGCACGGCGTCCCATGCTTGTTTCAAATTGCCGCCGCGTGCCGCGACCTTGGCGGCGGGTTCATAGGTGTCGGCAACAAATTCACGGGTGATTTCAATTGCCGCCTCGACCAGGTCCTTGCCCACCAGAGCATCGCCGCGACCTGGCGCGATGGCATCGACGTCGAAGGCGGCAATATTGTCGAGCGTGTCGCCCCAGTCGCCGAAATGCCCGTCGCCGCAATAACATGCTGAATGGTATTCGACGATGTCGCCGGTGAACATCACGTTCTGGTCGGGCACATGGACGACGATGTCGCCAGCCGTGTGGGCGCGGCCGAGGTGCATCAGGTCGATGCGGCGGTTGCCGAGATAAACCGTCATGTCTTCGCTGAATGTGGTGGTCGGGTAGGTCAGGCCGGGGATGCTCTCGTGTCCTTCAAACAGGCGCGGAAAACGCTGAAACTCGCTGTCCCAGTCTTCCTGACCGCGTTCAACCACCATCGCGCGAGCGGCATCGCCCATGATGATCTGATCAGCGCCGAAAGCCGATGCGCCCAGCACGCGCACGGCGTGGTAATGGGTCAGCACGACGTGGCTGATCGGTTTGTCGGTGACCTCTCGGACTTTTTCGATGACTTTGTTGGCCAGACGCGGGGTGGCCTGCGCCTCGACGATCATGACAGAATCATCGCCGATGATGACGCCGGAATTGGGATCGCCCTGGGCCGTGAAGGCAAAAAGACCCTCGCCCACTTCGGTGAAGCTGACTTTTTTTTCGCTGATGTCGCCTTGCGAGGCGAAGGCTTTGGCCATGGTTCATAGTCCTCTTTGTTCGCGCCTGCCGGAACGCTGGGATGCCTCCGGCGGAAGTATTTTGAAAAAGAAGAAACCTAGGGGCTGTCTTCAATGAATTCGAGGCGGTTTCCAAACGGGTCGGCGACAAAAATGCGTTTTCGGCCGGGGATAGAGTTGTCCCAGGTTACGCCGACCAGGCTTGCCGCGAGGCCGTCGATCTCGCCGCTCACAAAGGCGGGGTGCGCTTTTTGGGCAGGGACGAAATCGGCCTGCACGCCGAGGTGTAACTGGTGAGTGCCGAGCCGGAACCAACAGCCGCCGCGATCGCGAAGGGTGGCGGGTTTTTCAATCTCTTCGAGCCCGATAGCCCCAGTCCAAAACGCACGCGCGGCATCCTCTTGCCCCACGGGCATGGCCAGCTGGATATGGTCGAGACGCAGAGTCATCTTGCGAAAGGGTCTTTCAGGGCGGGCAGAAGTGTGCCGGTGCATTCGCCAAAGCCGATGCGAAGGCCGTCGCTTATGGCCGCGCCATTCAGCGTCATGGTGTCGCCGTCCTCAATGAAAGAGCGGGCCTCGCCAGTGTCGAGCGTGAACGGCTCCTTGCCGCCCCAGCTGAGCTCCAGCAGCGATCCGCGTTCGGGCTTGTTTGGGCCGGAAATAGTGCCTGATCCGAGCAGGTCGCCCACGTTCATCGGGCAGCCGGACGTGGTGTGATGCGCCAGCTGCTGGGCTGCAGAATAGTACATCTCGGCATAATTCGTCTGGGCAATGGTGGTGGCCGGTTTGCCCATCGGGGCCATCGTCACCGACAGCGCGATATCATAGAGCATTGGGCCGGGCTCGGCGAGGTAGGGCAAGAGTTGCTTATCGCGTTCCGGCGTCGAGGTTCGAAACGGTTCCAGGGCGGCTTTGGTCACGATCCAGGGCGAGATTGTTGTCGCGGTCGTCTTGGCCTGAAATGGTCCCAGCGGCTGGTATTCCCAAGCCTGAATGTCGCGGGCCGACCAGTCGTTCAGCAGGACGTAGCCGAATATCATGTCGTCGGCTTCGGCGACAGTCACTGGCCCGTCAGAGGGTTGGCCAACGATGGCACCCATCTCCAGCTCGATATCGAACCGCGCCGAGGGCGCAAAGCGGGGGGCGTCATCGCCCAAGCCTTTCAGCTGGCCCCAGGGGCGGCGAACCGGCGTGCCGGAGACGACAACTGACGAAGCGCGCCCGTTATAGCCGATGGGGATATGCAGCCAGTTGGGCGGCAGCGCGTTTTCCGCACCGCGGAACATGGTGCCGACATTTGTGGCGTGATGTCGACAGGCATAGAAATCGGTGTATTCGCTGACCATGAGTGGCAAGTGCATTTGCGCCTCCGCCTGGGCGACTAAAAGCGGCTCTAATGCCGCCTGTTTGGGCGATCCCTGCGCCAAAGCCGCGGTCAGTTTGGCGCGAAATTTGGCCCAAACATCGGGGCCAAGCTCCATCAGCTCGTTCCAGAACGGCAAGTCGAAGACAGGAATGTCGTCGATGATGATATGCCCTGCCTCTTCGGCGGCGGTCACGTCCAATATCATATCGCCGATGGCTACGCCGCATCGGGCTTCGCCGTCGCCCACCGAAAACACGCCATAGGGCAGGTTGTTGAGCGGAAAATCGGTGTCGGCGCTGTTGGCGCTGGTGACCCAGGAGCGTTTCAGGGCGGTCATATCGTTCTCAAATGGCGTCAGGTTGGTTTTCGGGGCGGGCGCGGTCGAAGGCGTCGATTTGCAGGCAGGTCTGCTCAATTTCCACAAGCCGCGCGAAGGGGGAAAGGTCAAGTCCCCAGCGATGCACATTATACATTTGCGCGGTCAGGCAGATGTCGGCAAGATCGGGCCTGTCACCGAAGGAAAAGGGCCCCTCGGGGCGAATTAGGGACTGATAGGCGGTGAGGCCTTCGATCATCCAATGGCACATCCAGTCGACGGTATCCTGCTGGCTGTGGCCGAGTTTGCGCAGCCCCCCCAGGACGCGCAGGTTGTTAACCGGGTGGATGTCGAGCGCGATGGAATGGGCGGCGGCTGTGACCTGGGCACGTTCAACGCGGTCGGCCGGCAGAAGGGCGGTATCAGGGTGCTGGCCGGTCAGATAGTCGATGATCGCCAGGGACTGGGTGAGAACGGTGCCGTCATCGAGGATCAGGGTCGGCACGCCTTTGCCGGGGTTAATCGCGACATATTCGGGGTCGCGCTGGTCACCGCCAACCAGATCGACGGGGCGGATGTCGTAATCCAGCCCGATCAGGTTGAGCGCGATGCGCACCCGGTAGGAGGTGGTCGAGCGCCAGTAGGAATAGAGAATCATTTTCTGCCCGGCGTCCCGTCGAATTTTTTCTCAATATCCGACCAGCAGTCGATGTAATCGTCCTGCAGCGGCGCCTCGTTGGCGGCAAATGCGGTCAGGTGCTGAGGGAAGCGGGTTTCGAACATAAACGACATGGTGTTGTCCAACTTGTCCGGCCCGAGATTGGCGTTGGAGGCGCGCTCGAACGCCTCGCGATCCGGCCCATGCGGCAGCATCATGTTGTGCAAGCTCAACCCGCCAGGAACAAAGCCCTGAGGCTTGGCGTCATACTGGCCGTAAATGTTGCCCATCATCTCAGACATGATGTTCTTGTGATACCAGGGCGGGCGGAATGTATCCTCGGCCACGCCCCAGCGTTCGCGGAACAGCACAAAGTCGATATTGGCGGTGCCGGGTACGCCTGAGGGCGCAGTCAGTACTGTGAAGATCGACGGATCGGGGTGATCGAACAGGACTGCGCCGATGGGGCAATAATTGCGCAAGTCGTATTTGACCGGGGCGTAATTGCCATGCCAGGCGACAACGTCGAGCGGCGAATGGCCGATCTTGGTGGTGTGGAACTGGCCGCACCATTTGACGGTGACAGTTGACGGGGTATCGCGGTCTTCAAACGCGGCGACCGGGGTTTTGAAATCGCGCCGGTTGGCCATGCAATTGGCCCCGATTGGCCCCCTGCCCGGCAGCTCGAATTTCTGGCCGTAGTTTTCACAGACAAAACCGCGCGCGGGACCGTCGATGACCTCAACCCGATAGAGCAGGCCGCGCGGGATGATGGCGATTTCTTTTGGTTCCAGGTCGATGATGCCGAGTTCGGTGTAGAACCGCAGGCGGCCGGTCTGCGGCACGATCAAAAGTTCACTGTCGGCGGAGAAAAAGTAATCATCGACCATGGACTCGGTCGCCAGGTAGATGTGGCTGGCCATTCCCACTTGGGTGTTTACGTCGCCTGCAGTGGTCATCGTGCGCATCCCGGTCATCCAGGTGTAGGCCACATCCGAATGCGGCACCGGATCCCAGCGGTATTGGCCGAGGCTGACAACCTGCGGGTCAATGTTCGGCGCACTTTTCCAATAGGACAGGTCAACTTTGTCATACCGGTGCGAATGCTTGACCGAGGGGCGGATGCGGTAGCACCAGGTGCGTTCGTTCTGGTGGGAAGGCGCAGTGAAGGCGGTGCCGGAAAGCTGCTCACCGTAAAGCCCGTAGTTGCACTTTTGCGGTGAATTCATCCCCTGCGGCAAGGCTTCAGGCAGCGCCTGGGTTTCAAAATCATTTCCGAAACCGGGCATGTAGCCCACAATCTTGCCGACCGGCGTTGCGGCGGTGGTCATGTCGCGGGGCTTGGACTGATTATTCATGGCAGGGGCATCTCACAATAGCTTGCCCAATCCGTTTGCGCGGACGAATTGGCGTGCGGGGCTTATTATCGTTGCAATTGCAACGAAGTCAAGCGATGATAATAGACAGGCGTTCGCCCGGGCGCGGTATTTCCCCGCGGCATTGTCGCGGAAGGTGATGATTTGGTTCAGTTCGTTCTTGCCGACTTTCTGCCATATCAACTGGCGGTTCTGGCCAACCGGGTCAGCGCCGAATTCTCATGCGTTTACAAAGAACGCTATGGCATTTCGATTGCCCAGTGGCGCATTGTCGCGCACCTCTCGCAGACATCCGAACCTGTCAGCGTGCGCGAGATATGCGCGCGCGTCGAAATGGAGAAATCCAAAGTCAGCCGCGCGGTCTCGCGCCTGCAGATGCGTGGTTTCGTCGCCAAATCGGTCAATCCCAACGACCGCCGGTTGGTTGAACTGACGCTGAGCGAAAGCGGTAGGGCCATGGTCGGCGAACTTGCCCCCCTGGCGCGCGCATTTGAGAGCGAATTGCTCAAGGCGTTGGCTGGGGGTGGCGCGGATTTCCGGCGACATGTTCGCGATTTGCTGGCCGAGACCGGACAGGAGCAGTGAACCTGCCGGCCATTCGTTTGGCGCATGAGCTCGATTATTTTGCTGAACGCGACTCCGTGTGCTTGGCTGGCGTCCGGACGCCTGGGGTTTTCCGGGTTGCCGCTAAGAGTCCGTCCGGAGACTTTATGTAGGATTACAGAGTTTTCGGAGCATGAGTCGAATGGACGCGAGCTTGATGAAGGCGAGCGCGTTGCGGTTGAGGTTCTCCCAGTCCTTGGCCAGTCGGCGGCAGCGGTTGAGCCAGGCGATGGTGCGTTCGACCACCCAACGCCTGGGCTGGACGACGAAGCCCTTCACCCGATCGGATCGCTTGACGATCTCGGTCTCGAGATCGGGCAGGATGCCGGCCAGGGCGCGGTGAAAGACCGGCCCCTGATAGGCGCTGTCGGCGAACAATTTCCCGAGAAAGGGAAACAGACCGAACAAGGTCGCCAGCAGCGCGAGACCGCCGTCGCGATCCTGAACGTCGGCGGCGGTGACGATGCCGTGCAGCAGCAAGCCTTGCGTATCGACCAGAACATGCCGCTTCTTGCCCTTGATCAACTTGCCGGCATCGAAGCCGTGGCTGTCGATGCGAGCCCCCCTTTTTCAGCGCTTTTCACACTCTGACTGTCGATGATGCAGGCCGTGGGGCTGGCTTCGCGCGCGGCTTTCTCGCGGCACTTGAGGTAGAGCGCATGATGGATGCGATCCAGCGTGCCGTCCCAGTTCCACAGGCCGAGGTAATCATGCACGGTGCTTCTGGGCGGCAAATCCTTGGGCAGCGCGCGCCACTGGCAGCCGGTGCTCAGAATGTACATCACGCCGTTGATCACCTCGCGGATAGCGACGCGCCGTTTGCCGCCGCCGGGCTTGCCCGGCGGGATCAGCGGCTCGATATGCGCCCATTCCGCATCGGTCAGGTCGCTCGGATAACGCAGTTTGTCGCGGTTGTAGCGCGGGCGGTTGTCGGCAGTCCACATGGGGCACCTCAAGAGCAAATTCACCACCCCAGAGAATCACAGCTGATTCAGCTCTTCAAGAGGGGGCGCCGGATAACCGATTCATCCGACTCATAAAGTCCCCGGACGGACACTAAGGCTCGGCCAGCCGCCGGAAGTGTCGCGCGTCACGCTCCGTGGCAGCAATCGTTAATACCAACGGTCATTGATCAGAACCCATGCGCCCATTTGCGCATGCCGAGGGACATGATCTTCCATGGTTGGTCGATGAGGTTGTTCCAGGCTTGGCAGCACAGCGCGACGATGTCTTCGTAGGATTTGAAGATCCGGTTCGACAACCAGTTGTCGCGCATGAATTGCCAGACATTCTCCACCGGGTTCAACTCGGGCGATCGTGGCGGCAGCGCCAGGACGGTGATGTTGTCGGGGATCGCCAGCTTGGGCATCAAGTGCCAACCGGCCTGATCGACGATCAGCACCGCATGGGCACCGGGATCGACGGCGGCACTGATCTCGATGAGGTGCGCCGCCATGGCGTCGGTGTCGCACCAAGGCATGACCAGCCCGGCGCCTTTCCCCTTCGCGGGACAGATCGCGCCGAAGATATAGGCCCATTCGGTGCGCTGGTCGCGGGGCGCCCGCGGGCGCGTGCCACGTCTGGCCCATCGGCGTGTGAGCTTATTCTTCTGGCCGATGCGGGCTTCATCTTGCCACCACAGCTCTATCTCGACGCCTTTCGGGAGCCTCGCCCGGATCTTCGCCAGTTCGCGGGGAAGTTTTTTTTAAAAGCCTCGACGGCCAGCTCGTTTTGCGCGTAGTGGCGCGGCCGCGCCGAGATCTTGGCGAAGCCGAGCGCCTTCAACTCGCGCCCGACCGTGGTCTCGTCGAGCGAGATGGCGAACGTCTCCAAGAGCCACCGCGCCAGGTCCTTGCGCCGCCAGCGCACGACGCCGTCCACCGCCGGGACCGGGCCGGCCCCAACAACCTCCGCCAGTGCGCGGCGGTGATCGGCGTTGAGCTTCGAGGGTGCGCCCGGTGACTTCCCATCGACCAGCCCGTCCGGTCCGCGGGCGTTGAAGCGCAGCACCCAGTCGCGAATGATCTGCAGACCGACGCCGCCGATCCGCGACGCATCCGTCCTGCTGCCACCATTGTAGACCTCGGCCAACGCCAGCAGACGACGGCTCTGGGTCGCGTCCCTGGTCCTCTTCGCGAGGCGCCGCAGTGAGACGCTGTCAAAATCGTTCCGTAAGTCGATAGGCGCTGCCATGGCGAACCTCATTGGTTCACCACATTGAGTCAGAGATCGGACCGCTTGGGAATCCCCAACGTGAGTCAGGCATTCCGCTCGGTGGTATAACACAAGATTTACCACAGCCTCTTTATGAATAATTCGTTGCCGCGCGAATGCGGGGCGAATTCGGAGAGTGGAATGGACATGTTGGTTGAACTGACCAAAGAGCGGCGGGCACGCCTTGCTGCCGAACGCCTGTTGCAATTTCGCCAACGGGAACTTCATGAGGCCAACGCCAAGCTCGGCAAACATGCGAACGCGCTGACCGAGGAGATCGTCGAAAAACGCGAAGAGGCGGTGGAGCTTCGCGAACAAACCGACAAGGCGTTACAGAATCTGGAAGAAGCGCAAACCGAAATTCACATCGCCAAGCGCAGACTGTGGGATTCAATCGAGACCATCGAGGACGGATTTGCGGTTTTCGACGAGGACGACCGGATGATCATCGCAAATTCGGCCTATCTGGCGATGTTTGACGATATGGAAATCGTTGGTCAGGGCATTTCCTGTGGCGAGCTGGTCGATCTGTTGATCGAAGAGGGCATCGCCGATATCGGCGCATCGACGCCCCAGGCATGGCGTGAGACGATGGTGACGCGCTGGTCAGCGGCCCAACTGCAGCCGAAGGTCATCAAGCTTTGGAACGGCGAGTTTTACAAGATGCTCGACCGGCGTTCTGACGATGGCGACACGGTTTCGCTGGCGCTCAACATCACCGACACGATCAAGAATCAACGCGAGCTGGAACGCGCGATGGAACGGGCCCAGGAGGGCAATCGTGCAAAATCCGCATTTCTGGCGCGGATGAGCCACGAGCTTCGCACGCCGATGAATGGCGTGGTGGGGATGGCCGATCTGTTGACCGATACGGAACTGGATCAGGAACAGAGCCTGTATGTCGATACGATCAAATCCTCGGGCGAGGCGCTTCTGGTGCTGATCAATGACGTTCTGGATTTTTCAAAACTTGAAGCGGCCAAGCTGGTTCTGGCCAATGACCGGTTCGATCTGGAAGCTCTGCTGGTCGTTGTGCTGCGGCTGTTTCAGCCCGCGCTGCAGGCCAAGCCGGTTGAACTGATCCTGGATTACGACGTTGCGCTGCCGAGGCTATTTGTGGGCGACCAGGGGCGCATCAGACAAGTGCTGACCAATCTGATCGGCAATGCGGTAAAATTCACCGAAAGTGGCGCGGTGACAATAACCGTTTCCGGCACCGGCGAGCAAACCGTTGGCCCCCTGCCGCTCAGGATTTGTGTTCACGACACGGGCATCGGAATTCCAGCAGAAAAAGTTGATTATGAATTCGGCGAGTTCAATCAGGTCGAGGATGACAAGAATCGCAAATTTGAAGGCACCGGCCTGGGATTGGCAATCACGCGGCAATTGGTTGAATTGATGGGCGGCAAGATCAGTGTCAGCAGCGAACAGGGCGTCGGCTCTGAATTTGTTCTCGAACTGGCAATTGATGTGCCTGATGACCTTGATCAGCCCAAAGATGCGCTGCCCGATTGGGTGCGCGCCAGTTATATTGTTGGCGAGCAGAGCGCGGCGCAGTCCATTCTGCTGCGCCAGCTGAGTTCGCTGGGTCCGACCGCCAAGGCAATATCCTGGGCTGAATTTTCTGATCTGCAAGACCTGCGCCGGCAGGATTTGCTGGTGGCCGAACTCGCGGATGTGGAGGGAGTGGAAGCGGCGCAATTGCTGAAAGCCGCCTGGGAAGAGGCCGGTCCATCAATGCTTATATACGCGCAGGGCCCGGTACCTGAGCTGCACGAGGCGGATACCATTCGCATTTTGCGCAAACCGATCATCAGAAGCGAGTTGCTGGCGGCGGTGCAAGCAATGCCTGAACCGGAGCCTGGCGCCGTTGCTGCCGTTGCTGCCGAGGCGGAAAATCCTGAGCCAATCAACGGGCAGGCAAACGCGATGACCGGCGAGACAATCGGCTCCACGGATATTGTGGAAACCAGCCCCGGGCCGGTTGTTCCAGTCGATGCGCCCCAGACGGCGCGCCGGATGCGCATTCTTGCGGCTGAAGACAACAAGACCAACCGGCTGGTCTTTCAGAAACTGGTCAAAACGCTCGATATCGAACTGACATTCGCTGAAAACGGCAGGGAAGCGGTGGAAAAATGGGATTCAACCCGTCCCGATCTGGTTTTCATGGACATTTCGATGCCGGACATGGATGGCAAAGAGGCAACGGCCCGCATTCGCGCCAAAGAGGCAGAGCTTGGTCTGGCGCGCACACCGATTGTCGCGCTAACCGCGCATGCGGTGAGCGGTGACGAGGACGACATATTGTCGGCCGGACTGGATTATTATCTGACCAAGCCGCTGCGTAAAGAGCCGATATTCGAGCGGATCGACTGCGCTATGCCCGATGCGGTGAAGCCGGTCTTTCCGGTCGCCAGTACGGCACCTGTGACCCCTGCCGCGAGTACCGCTGGGCTCGATCTGACCGCGGTAGCACCATCAGAGCTGCCAGGCAAAGATGCCGCGCGCAGGGCGGCCAAAGATGGCGACGAGATCGCCAAGATCAGCGAAATCTGGGGTGGTCTGGAGCAGACCGATACCGTTGCCAGGGTGCGCACGGCCGAGGGATCGGGCTGATCCCAAGTCCTCGCGGACGCGCCGCTTTACTCGGCTGGCGCATCTGCCGACCTGTTCGCCAGCACGTCAAGAAACGCATCGGCGAACCGCTCTGCACGTTTGGCGCCAAGCAATCGGATCAGCGCGGGGCGGTCGGCCCGGGCCAGCGATGAAATGCGCGCGAGCAGCGATGGCGAACATTCAAGCGGCTTGAGCGTGCCGCAACTACCCCGGACCAACCGCAGCTGCGCCGCCACCAAATGGTCAAAGGTCGTGGCGCTGGATGTGCCCGCCAATTTTCGCCGCGCCGGGTGGGCCTGCGGCTGCATCTCGCCCGAAATGGCGGTCAGAAAAATGGTGCCGTATCTTTCCAGCTTTTTCGCACCGACGCCGCTGATCGCCGCCATCTAATCCAGATTGACAGGCCGACGCTCGGCCATTTCTATCAGCGTCCGATCAGTGAAAATGATATAGGCTGGCGCGCGCGGCCTCTGCCAATGCGCGACGCTTGGCTTTGAGTGCCGCCAGCAGAGGCGCATCTTCGTCGCTGACCAGCGCGCGGGCCTGCCGCGACGCGCCTGATTTGGTGATTGTGTCGCGGCGAAGCGTCAGCTCGGCCTCACCGCCCAGCAACGGCCGCGCGGCGGCCATCACGCGCAGAGCGCCGTGGCGCGCGGCGTCGGGGCGGATCAGATCGCGTCCCATCAACTGCCGGAACACCGCCTGCCACTGCCCGCGGTCAAATTCGCGGCCCACTCCGAAAGTGGGCAGCGCGTCATGGCCACGCGCGCGCACTTTGTCGGTCGCCTGCCCGGTCAGAATGTCGATCAGATGGCCTGCGCCGAACATCTCGCCGGTGCGCAGGGCTGCCGACAAAGCCTTGCGCGCAGCCTGGGTGCCATCAAAGGTTTCCGGCGGCGTGTCGCACAGGTCGCAATTGCCGCAAGCATCAAGCCTGTTCATCGAAATACCCAAGCAACTGCTGGCGGCGACAAATCATGGCTTCGGCGAGCCCCAAGAGCGCGTTCAGCCGCCCGTGATCGGCGTTGCGCTGGTCGGGCGCGCTGGCGCTTTCGTCGATCTGGGCGCGGCGCAGGCGGATGTCGTCGGCACCAAACAGCGTCATCGTGTCGGCCGGGATGCCATCGCGCCCGGCGCGACCGATTTCCTGATAATAGGCCTCGATGGATTTGGGCAGGTCGGCATGGGCGACCCAGCGGATGTCGGGCTTGTCGATGCCCATGCCAAAGGCGATCGTGGCCACCACAATCAGCCCGTCCTGGCGCTGAAACTTCTCCTCGACCTCGCGGCGCAGGTCGCGGTCCATTCCGCCGTGATAGGCAACCGCGTTGTGGCCGTCTTCGCTCAACGCGCGGGCAAGCGTTCCGGTCTTGGCCCGCGTTGCGCAATAAACAATGCCCGAGTGCCCTCGCCGAGACGCCGCGAAATTGATTATCTGTTTGCGCGGTGCGTTCTTAGGCTCAAATCGCAGATGGATATTCGGCCGGTCGAAGCCACGCAGAAAAACTGTCGGCTGGGCCCCGTCAAACAGGCGGGCAATGATCTCGGCGCGGGTCTCGGTATCGGCGGTTGCGGTAAAGGCAGCCATGGGCACGCCCAAAGTGCTGCGCAATTCGCCGATGCGCAGGTAATCGGGGCGAAAATCGTGGCCCCACTGGCTGACGCAATGGGCCTCATCGACGGCAATCAGGCTGGTGCCGATACGGCGCAGCAATGCCAGCGTGCCAGCCGAGGCCAGCCGTTCGGGCGCCATATA
This sequence comes from Paracoccaceae bacterium, assembly GCA_965216135.1. Taxonomy (GTDB): domain Bacteria; phylum Pseudomonadota; class Alphaproteobacteria; order Rhodobacterales; family Rhodobacteraceae; genus CBDCFL01. The sequence goes on along the minus strand of CBDCFL010000024.1, from coordinate 168,621 downwards.
AAGTAGCTTCAACTGGCCCCGATCGAGCGCGTCATAGACGGTTCTTGTCTCAACTTCGGTATTGCCTGATGTCAGGGCGCCCGCCGCAACGCCGGCCTGTTGCAACGCGCGAACCTGATCGCGCATCAACGCGATAAGCGGTGAGATGACGACCGTGACCCCGTCGCGCATTAGGGCGGGCAGTTGATAGCAGAGCGATTTGCCACCGCCGGTCGGCATGATGGCCAGCACGTTTTGCCCATCCGCCACGGCATTGACGATTTCCGCCTGTCCGGGACGGAAGCCATCAAAGCCGAATATGCGCGAAAGAAGCTCGCCCGATTGTGACATGGACCTGTCAGATTTAGTTCAAACTGCTCTTATTTGACGCTGACAGTCCCACATGAACAATCGGTGAACAAGCCCGGATATCTACAGAAAATACTGGGCGTTGTTGATCAGGATAATCCGCAAAGCATAAACTGCAATCAGCGCCACCAAAGGCGCAAGGTCGATCCCACCCAAATCCGGCATAAACCGCCGGATGGGCCGATACAGGGGCTCCAGCAAGCGGTTGAGCCCATACCAGAGCTGCGCGACCAATTGCTGGCGCAGGTTCAGCACCTGAAAATTGATCAGCCAGCTCATGATGATATGCGCAATCATAATGAACCAGACAACATCGAGGATCAGCATCAGGATTTGAAACAAGGATGTCATTGGCAGTGGCTCCGTCGGGCAATTGATCGCACACCTAAGCGGCCTTGCACCTTCTGACAAGCCGCCGTGTGACGTCGGGATCGTCTGACCCTGCGGGCCGGCTGAGATGTAGACGGCACAACCAATGCAGGGAGCGCTGGGATGTATCCTGTTCTCAGAATGGCTAAGTGTCCGTCCGGGGACTTTATGAGTCGGATGATTCGGTTATCCGGCGCGCCCTCTTGAAGAGCTGAATCAGCTGTGATTCTCTGGGGTGGTGAATTTGCTCTTGAGGTGCCCCATGTGGACTGCCGACAACCGCCCGCGCTACAACCGCGACAAACTGCGTTATCCGAGCGACCTGACCGATGCGGAATGGGCGCATATCGAGCCGCTGATCCCGCCGGGCAAGCCCGGCGGCGGCAAACGGCGCGTCGCTATCCGCGAGGTGATCAACGGCGTGATGTACATTCTGAGCACCGGCTGCCAGTGGCGCGCGCTGCCCAAGGATTTGCCGCCCAGAAGCACCGTGCATGAGTACCTCGGCCTGTGGAACTGGGACGGCACGCTGGATCGCATCCATCATGCGCTCTACCTCAAGTGCCGCGAGAAAGCCGCGCGCGAAGCCAGCCCCACGGCCTGCATCATCGACAGTCAGAGTGTGAAAAGCGCTGAAAAAGGGGGGCTCGCATCGACAGCCACGGCTTCGATGCCGGCAAGTTGATCAAGGGCAAGAAGCGGCATGTTCTGGTCGATACGCAAGGCTTGCTGCTGCACGGCATCGTCACCGCCGCCGACGTTCAGGATCGCGACGGCGGTCTCGCGCTGCTGGCGACCTTGTTCGGTCTGTTTCCCTTTCTCGGGAAATTGTTCGCCGACAGCGCCTATCAGGGGCCGGTCTTTCACCGCGCCCTGGCCGGCATCCTGCCCGATCTCGAGACCGAGATCGTCAAGCGATCCGATCGGGTGAAGGGCTTCGTCGTCCAGCCCAGGCGTTGGGTGGTCGAACGCACCATCGCCTGGCTCAACCGCTGCCGCCGACTGGCCAAGGACTGGGAGAACCTCAACCGCAACGCGCTCGCCTTCATCAAGCTCGCGTCCATTCGACTCATGCTCCGAAAACTCTGTAATCCTACATAAAGTCTCCGGACGGACTCTAAGGAAATATGGAAATTCCGAAACGCACCGCGGCTGGGGCCGGGGGATGCGCATATTTCGCATCACAGATGCTGGCCGCACGATCTGGATTTCTGGCTTGAACTGAACAACGGCCGGACGCTGACGATGATGGACTTGGGCCGCATTCCGCTGGTCAATCGTGTGGGCCTGACCCGTGCGATGCGCCAGAACAAATGGGGCATGACCGTTGCCGGAAGCTCAGTGCGCTATCGGCGGCGGATACGTGGGTTCGACCGGGTTGAGCAGCGCTCGAGAATCCTAGGCTGGGATCGCCGTTTTTTCTACATCGAACAATCAATGTGGAGCGCCGACGGGGTTTGCGCGAATAACGGGCTATTTCGCATGGCTGTGACATCGCCGAAAGGAATTGTCCCACCGGAAAAAGCGGCAGAAGCTATGGGACTTCCGAATGATTCACCGCCTTTGCCAAATTGGGTCACGGCCTGGATCGAGGCGGAAGAACAGCGCGCCTGGCCACCATCGACTTAATGGCGCTTGCGCGCCGCTGCCCTTCGCTGTTCACTTGCCGCATCTGGTGGTTCGGGGGCAGGAATGGCCGATGTGACGCAGCGCAAACGAATTTGGGGATGGTTCTTTTTCGACTGGGCCAGCCAGCCCTATAACACGCTGCTGCTAACCTTCATTTTCGGCCCCTATTTCGCATCCATCGTGTCAGAACACTTTACCTCAACCGGGTTGGTTGCCGAGGCTGCAAAGGCGCGCACGCAATCGATCTGGTCCCTGGGGCTGACGGTCTCGGGGCTGTTAATCGCATTTTCCGCGCCTGTTCTTGGCGCGATCGCCGACGCCAGCGGCCGCCGTATTCCCTGGATATGGTTTTTCTCGGGTGTTTACGTGATCGGCGCGGCGGGGCTTTGGTGGGCCTTTCCCGATGCGTCTAATTTCTGGTGGATGCTTGTGGCTTTCGGGTTGGGCTTTGTGGGCGTGGAGTTCGCCACGATTTTCACCAATTCGTTGCTACCCGATCTGGGCACAAAGGAAGAGATCGGCAAGATATCCGGATCTGGCTTTGCTTTTGGCTATTGGGGTGGCGTCGCGGCGCTGGTGATAATGCTTCTGCTGTTTGCCGAAAATGAAACCGGCAAAACCCTGATTGGCATCGCGCCATTGTTCGGGCTTGATCCGGAAATGCGCGAAGGCACGCGCTTTGTCGGTCCGTTCACGGCCATCTGGTACGCCGCTTTCATGATGATCTTCTTTGCCTGGGTGCGCGAGCCGCACCCTCGGCCGGCCAAGGACCGCACCGGTGTCGGTGCGGCGTTATCGGCCCTTTGGCAAACAATCAAATCGCTGAAATCGCGGACCAGCCTGGCGGCTTACCTCGGCTCGTCGCTGCTCTACCGCGATGCGCTCAATGGCCTCTACGGCTTTGGCGGCGTCTATGCGACGTTGGTGCTGGACTGGTCGATCATCCAGATCGGTGTTTTCGGAATAATCGGGGCGGTCGCCGCGGCGGTATTTTCCTGGGTCGGCGGCAGGGCGGACAGACGTTTCGGGCCCAAACCGGTTATCGTATTATGCATCATCGTGTTGGGGCTGGTCTGCGTGGTGATTGTCGGGATGAGCCGAACGGAATTGTTTGGTGTGCCATTTGCCGCGGGATCGGCAATGCCGGATTACATTTTCTATGTTTGCGGGGCGACGATCGGTGCAGCCGGGGGTGCCATTCAGGCAGCATCGCGGTCGATGATGGTGCGCCACGCCGACCCGGATCGCGCCACCGAAGCCTTTGGCCTTTACGCACTGTCGGGCAAAGCCACGGCGTTTCTGGCACCGGCCCTGATCGGCATCGTTACCGCCTTGACCGGCGATCCCCGCCTTGGCGTGTCGCCCTTGATCGCGCTATTTGTGCTGGGCTTGGTCTTTCTTTTCTGGGTGCATCCCGATCCGGCCTCAGAACCGGCGACTGCCGCATGAGATTGCTTTGTGCTGCGATGGCGGTTGGATTGACTGCAATCGCGCTGCCAGGGCTGGCAGAACCTGTTGCGCGGCATCTGCAAAGCTTCACCTGGACGCATGACAACAATGCCTTTGGTGGATTTTCGGGGCTGGAGATTGACGCCGCTGGCGAGTAAATCTGGATCGTCAGCGATGGCGGGTTTCTGGCATCGGCGCGGATCGTACGCGACGAGCGTGGCATGATCACGGAAGTGACGGACTATTTCCGCCGGTACATGCAGGGGCCGGACGGAGCTTATGTCAAAGGCTATCTCGATGATGGCGAGGGGCTGGCTCTGGACGCGGGCGGATCGATTTTGGTGTCATTTGAGGGTGAGCACCGGATCTGGCGGTTCACCGGGGTTGGCGAGATCGCCGAGATTGTCCCGCCGCATGAGGATTTCGCCGGGCTGCAGAACAACTCGGCGCTGGAGGTGCTGGCCATCGCGCCGGACGGCGCTGTGCTGACCCTGCCGGAGCGATCCGGCGTTCTGAGCCGGCCATTCCCGGTTTATCGCCTGAATGGCGACGATTGGGATCAGCCCTTCTCAATCCCAAGACAGCCGCCGTTTCTGGCCGTTGGCGGTGATTTTGGCCCCGACGGCAGATTTTACCTGCTCGAACGGCATCTTGAGGGGTTATTCGGGTTTCGCTCGCGTGTCCGGCGGTTCGATTATGGCGATGACGGATTTACCGCAGAAACAACCCTGATCGAGAGCCGCGGCGGCGCGCATGACAATCTTGAAGGCATCACGATCTGGCTGGACGCCGAGGCGCGCATTCGTATCACCATGATTTCCGACGATAATTTTCGTCCATTCCAACGCACTGAGGTGGTCGAATATGTCGTTGAAGAGTGATTTGCGGCCCGAGCGGAGCACGTTCATGCTGCGGGTTCTGACGAGCCTGTTTTTGGTGTTGATCCTGATTGTTCCGGCCCATGCTGAGACATTGGCCAAACAATTGTTCGGCGCGGTTGACGCTGGGTCTTCACAACGAGCTGCGTCCTTTGGCGGCTATGCCAAGGGATGCCTGGCCGGAAGCGAGCAGTTGGCCGAAATCGGTCCGACATGGCAGGCAATGCGGCTGGGGCGGAACCGAAATTGGGCGCATCCTGCGACGGTCAAATTTGTCGAACGGCTTTCTGCGAAAGCGGCGATGCAGCGCGGCTGGAAGGGGCTCTATATCGGGGATATGTCGCAACCGCGCGGCGGGCCGATGCTGACGGGTCATGCCAGCCACCAAACTGGCCTTGATGTGGACATCTGGATGCTGCCACCAAAGCGATTGACGCTCAGCCGCCGCGAGCGCGAAGGCTTGTCGTCGATTTCCACCCGGCGCGACTTGGGGGCTTTCATGAACGGTAATTGGTCGCGTGCGCATCACAATATTCTGAAAGCCGCCGCGAGAGATAGGGCCGTCGCCCGGATATTCGTCTTTCCCGGTGCAAAGGTTCAGATGTGTAAGGACGCCAAGGGTAACCGGAACTGGTTGCGCAAGATCCGACCCTGGTCAGGACACCACTTTCATTTTCACGTCCGCCTTTTATGTCCCGATAATGCGCCTGGATGCGTGAACCAGGCGCCGCCGCCGCCAGGCGATGGGTGTGCGGCGGCCGAAAAATGGGTGGCGGCCATTCTGGACCCGCAAGCGCCCGATCCGACGCCAAGAACGCCGCGGCCTGAGTTGTTTCTGGCTGATCTGCCGCCGCAATGCGCCTCAGTTATGCAGGCGCGCTAGGCCCGTTAAGGAATGGCTTGAAGACACAAATGCGAAGCGTTAAGTAGCGGCCGTCGCTGAATAATTGGCGGCCAAGTCTCCGACCACCTTGTCAAAACGGATAACCGACATGAACCGATACATACCCGGCATTGCCGCGATGGCCGCCGTTGTCGTGGCCTCGAACATTCTGGTGCAATTCCTCTATGGCCAATGGCTGACCTGGGGGGCGTTCACCTATCCGATCGCGTTTCTGGTCACAGATGTGATGAACCGGGTTTACGGGGCGCGTGTCGCAAGACGCGTTGTTTTTGTGGGATTTTTGGTTGGCGTGGCGAGCTCTCTGATTGGCACCCAGATCATCGGCGAATTTGGACCGCTGGTGACCGTGCGGATTGCCATCGGGTCGGGGCTGGCGTTTCTGACCGCGCAAATGATTGACGTCGCCATCTTTGACCGGCTGCGCGAAGGCGCTTGGTGGCGGGCACCTTTGGCGAGCACATTGGTGGGGTCGACGATTGATACTATCCTGTTCTTTTCAATCGCTTTTTCGGCCTCGCTAAGCTTTATCGAACCGGCCAATGACGTGAGCTGGGCGGGTGAGATTTTGCCAATGTTCGGCACCGGGCCGCAAGCTCCGCTTTGGGTGTCGCTGGCGGTGGCCGATTGGATGGTCAAGCTCAACCTCGCGCTGATCGCGTTGGTTCCGTTTCGCATCATCGTGCAGCGATTGAGGTCAAGGCCCGCGTAAAAACCATTGACAGAACCGAAACTTATGTCAAACCTCCGCCCATCAGTTAACAAACGAAAGGAGGTGATCCAGTGTCTAGAGTGATATTGGAGAAAGAGGTCAGAACAGTCGCAAGGATCGTTGCCTGAGGGCAGCCCTGAGGGCAAAACACTTTCGATTGGGCCGATGTCCTAACTGGCTCATCTCCTAAAGATCTCGAAGGGCCGCCGGCATCCGGCGGCCCTTTTTGTTGCAAAAAGTGCTGTCTGCTATGTGTCAGACTCCTGTCGGACATCTGTCGGACATAATTTGGCGTCGGGACATGTTGCGCATTAGCGAGAATATCGGCATCGAAGACTGGGAGCTTAGCGAAAATTTCGTGCGCGCCAGCGGTCCGGGCGGGCAGAACGTCAACAAGGTGGCCAGCGCAGTTGAATTGCGGTTCGAGGCGGCGCGCTCGCCGAATTTGCCAGATGCCGTCAAAGCACGGCTAAAACGGCTGGCAGGGCGGCGGTGGACCAAAGAGGGCGCGCTGGTGATCTTCTGCGACGAAACGCGGCACCAGGCGCGCAACCGGGAGTTGGCGCGGGAGAGGTTGGCGGAGCTGGTGGGGAGGGCAGCGGTGGCGCCGAAGCGGCGGGTGGCGACCAGGCCAGGCAAGGGCGCCGTGGAGCGGCGGTTGAAGGCGAAAAAGGTGCGGGGAGATGTGAAAAAGTTGCGAGGGGATTTTGGGGAGGAATAGGGGGTATTCCCGCAGATCATTTGCGTTTGGATTTTTTTTCGTGCGAGCTGAGGACCAGTTGATACTAATCCAAACTTACACCCAGCGATGTATACTTTCGCCAAAGGCCAAGTCTCTTGATTCGATATTCAACCAGCGCTTGTGAAACCCCGAAGTGGTCTGCGATTTGCGCTGCATTTTTTTTGTCATCTACCAATTTTATAATTGATTTTTGGGGGATCAGTGTTGCCGCAGCCAAATAATATGCGTCATGTTCTTCGGTAGCCTCATAGTCCCTCGAGTAGATACCGAACAATTTTACGACTTTCGTTAAACGGTGACCCATAAGAATGTGCCAAGCTTCTTCTAAATAGGTTACGCGTTGGCGCTCCAACGAGTGCAAGTCGTTTCTGACTACTACCCACTTCAAGTCTTTTGCTTTTACAGGGACAGTCATTGCAGACCATTCATCGCTGTAAACACCAGATAGCATTTCGCGCGTATTTTCTTTGACGCATCCGAGTTCGGAAACTGTTTCAACTTTAACGCCGTCGATTCTCAGTTTTAATGCGTCGAATGGCTGCATGTCACTGTGCTTGAGCTCTTTTCGAAGCGAAGAAGCGTAGCCCTCCATCTGAGATTTTGAAAGTGTGGTGGGCGAAGGCGGCTCTTCCTTCTCGAGACTTTTTTCTTCGTAAACAGGAATTATGGCCATACTACCATTCTGCGCCGCGACGCACTCAGCGACCTCTACAAGCGCACTCACCACCTTGGAGCCAGCGTTCTTGGCGGCCCGAAAGTGAACGTGGACAAGGACTTCCCTTTCAATCCCATATTCTTCCGGAGACGCCCCGAGCCAGTCAATCAACGGCAAAGCGGTCTTCTGGTTCGGGACTAGCTGACAATTCTCTATCCGGCTTAGCGTGGCGGCACCTACGCCCGCAATCTTGGACAGACCTCGCAGGCTGATCCCATCGCGTTCGCGCTTGGCTTTTACCGAGGACGCTAGCTTGGTAAGATCAATTGACACGTTCACCTCATCAGAGCTTGACGGAACAACTCGACGCCGCTAATATTGTTCCACGGAACGCAGTCAACGGCTCAGTCAAATGACTAACCTCGAATATCACATTAGCGCTGAGGCGAAGGAAAGGCTAGCGACCATTGGTGAGCAGATGATGATGTGTGTCTTCCCTAGGGTGCAAGATGATGGAGTCGTCTGTCCAGAAGAAGTGTCAATCTTGGGAAGGAGTACATCAAATGAGCGACACGTCACGTATCGACCCTCAGCCCGACCGCGGAAAAGGGCCTCCAGACGGAAAAGGAAAACCGGAGAGGCCCGGTCGACCGACAAAGCCGCATCCAAGCGCGAGTTTCATCGTCAAAAAAAAGATTGAATGGAAACTACGCGGACGTGGTTCGAGCCTATCCGCGTAGTTCACTTTGTCCTGCATCTGATGGGGTTTGGCTATCGGTATACGCGTCTATTCTTGGTGACTCCGATATCGACGCGCAATTCGTGATCGCGATTCCCAAAAAATTGGATAGAAAAATCACGGCCTGGGCATTCTGGGTGCATGGCGAGAATCCGAAATGGATTGGAAGTCGCCACACGAACTTCATGCCCGATTCTGTTTCAGACAATTATGGCGGCTCAATTTGCGTTTCGTCTGTGGATGTTCAGGAGAGTATTGTTGAACTCATAGACATGTACGCAGTATGGGCATTCCGGCACGTCCACGATCACGTTGTCGGCTATTGGCCGGGGCCACACCTTGCGGCTTCAGTTCATGAGTGGCGCACTGAATTCAAGTCCTTAGAGTATTGTGGGTGTGGTTCAGGCCGAAAGTACGGTCTGTGTTGTAGGGCTAATGATTTCGGGGAGTTTGGTGAAGCGCAGGTTGCACGCGAACATGCCGGCAGCAGTGTTGGAAACGAGAGGACTCCGCCTAGACGAATTTCGAGTTTCGTAAATGAACACGTCGCTTTACCAGATTCGCTTGTGGACTATTGTTTGCCCCAACAGCCCTAAAGCTGCCACCTAAACCACCACATCCATAGCCCTCTGTGCGCCAACCCCAAACACCCGTTTATAGCGCTCGATCTCGCCTGCCGGGCCCATGGATTTGCGCGGGTTGTCGGAGAGTTTTACCGTTGGACGGCCGTCTGCCGCGACGGCTTTGCAGACCAGCGAAAACGGGGCCAGTGCGTCATCTGCTACAAGACCCCGGAAATCGTTGGTCAACAGCGTGCCCCAGCCAAACGAGACCCGCGTGCGACCTGCAAACTGTGCCTGAAGCGCCTCGATCACATCCACATCCAGCCCGTCGGAGAAGATCACCAGCTTTTCGGCAGGATCCTCACCGCGCGATTGCCACCAGGTGATGGCGGTCTCGGCACCGGTGGCGGGGTCGCCTGAATCAACGCGCACGCCGGTCCAGCCGGCCAGCCAGTCCGGCGCGTTTTGCAAGAACCCCTCGGTGCCATAGGTGTCGGGCAGAATGACGCGCAGGTTGCCGTCGTGTTCTTCGTGCCAGTCGGCCAGCACGTCGTAAGGCGCGCGCGCCAGGTCGGCATCATTGTCGGCAAGGGCGGCATAGACCATCGGCAATTCATGCGCGTTGGTGCCGATCGCCTCGATGTCGCGGCGCATGGCGATCAGGCAGTTCGAAGTGCCGACAAAGTTATCGCCCAGCCCCTCGATCATCGCCTGGACCGCCCAATCCTGCCAGAGGAAGGAGTGACGCCGCCGGGTGCCGAAATCTGCAATCCTGAGATCGGGAATGCGGCGCAGGCGCTCGACCTTTTCCCAGAGTTTGGTCATCGCGCGCGCATACAGCACTTCCAGCTCGAAGCGGCGCATACGCGCCAGAACCGCGCGGCCCCTGAGTTCCATCAAAACCGCAAGGGCGGGGATTTCCCACATCATCACTTCGGGCCATTTGCCCTCAAAGGTCAGCACATATTGTCCATCGCGCTTTTCCAGATGATAGGGGGGCAGCGCCAGGTTTTCGAACCATTCCATGAAATCGGGACGGAACATTTGTCGCTTGCCGTAAAAGGTGTTGCCGCGCAGCCAGGTGTTCTCGCCGCGCGACAGCGACAGCGAGCGGATGTGATCGAGCTGCTCGCGCAATTCGCCTTCGTCGACCAGTCCAGCCAGGCGAATTGATTTGGTGCGGTTGATCAGGCTGAAAGTGACATTGGTCTCCGGCCGGTTGCGAAAAACCGATTGGGCCATCAGCAGTTTGTAGAAATCCGTGTCGATCAGCGACCGGACGATCGGATCGATCTTCCATTTGTGGTTATAGACTCGCGTTGCGATATCCATGGCCCGGGTCCGTCAATCTGGGTCGGCCCCGTGATACGTCAGTTCCGGGCTTTCTTCAAAGCGAAATGCGGGCCGTCGCTGGCACCGCGGGCAGCCTGATCGTTCAGGCATTGCCGGAATTTCGCTTTCGCGATCGGCTTGGTCAGAAAATCATCCATTCCGGCCTGAAGACAGGAACGGCGGTCACCATCCAGCGCGTTGGCGGTCTGCGCGATGATGCGCGGTTGAACAAAGGGCGGGCCAAGGGCGCGCAGGTGGCGCGTCGCCGTCAGGCCATCCATGACCGGCATGGCCATATCCACGAATATGACGTCGGGGGCATGCGTTTGCGCGATCTTAATAAGCTCTGCGCCATTTTCGGCGAAGGCTACGTTAATCGGCAGGTCGTTCATATACTTTTCCAGGAGCAGGCGGTTTGCGGCATTGTCATCGGCAACCAGCACATTCAGGCCATCAAGATTAGCTGGAACCTGGCCCGTGGCGTCGGGGGTGATTTCGGCGGAATGGGCGGGTGCCAGGTCGACGACCAGGGTAAACTCAGAGCCCGCACCCAGGCGCGACTTGACAGTGATCTCACCGCCCATTTGCCGGGCCAGTTGCTGCGAGATGGTCAGGCCCAACCCGGTGCCGCCAAACTGCCGGGTGGTGGTGCTTTCGGCTTGTGAAAACTCATCAAAAATCGCGCCACAGAGTTCGTCACTTATGCCAATGCCGGTGTCTGCGACGCAGATCGTCAGCTGAATTTGATCCTGGCATTGTCGCGTCTGTGCAGTGATCCGCACATGGCCTTGTTCGGTAAACTTGAGCGCATTGCCGATCAGGTTCAGCAGGATTTGCCTGAGCCTGCCAGCGTCGCCGCGCGGGTTTTCGACCATTCCATCGGCCAGGGTCAGCGTCAGTTCGACGCCTTTGGCGCGCGCCCGGGCCCCAAACAGATCGACCGCCGATTGAAGGCAAGTTGCCAGGTCGAATTCGGACACATCCAGCGAGAGTTTGCCGGCGTCGAGTTTGGACAAGTCAAGAATGTCGTTCAGGATCGCCAGCAAGGCCTCGGCGCTTTCGCGGATGGTGGTGGCATAGAGCTGCTCTTCTGCGTCGAGCTCGGCCTCGGCAAGCAATTCCGCCATGCCCAGGATGGCGTTCATTGGGGTGCGGATCTCATGGCTCATGGTGGCCAGAAAATCCGCCTTGGCGCGCGCCGCGGCTTTGGCGTTCTGCATCGCGGCGGCAAGCTCTGTTTCATTTTTCTTGGCGGTCGTGATGTCGCGTTCGATCGCTATAACCACATTTACCGAGCCGTTTTCGTCAAGCACGGGGACAAGGTTGATATCCATCCAGACACGCGCACCGCTTTTGGTCTTGTTGAGTACTTCGGTGCGCAGCAATTCGCCGCCGGCGACTGCTTGGGCAATCTTGTCGATGGTTTCCGCGCTGGTTTCCGGCGCGTTCAGAAGATCGCCCGGTTTTTTGCCGATCGCTTCGGCCACTGTGTATCCGGTTATCCGTGTGAAGGTGTCGTTCACCCAAATTATGGCCCCGTTCGGGTCGGACATGACCACGCTGTCGTTGGCCAATTGCACGACAAGCGCCAGTTTGCGGGTTTCGATCTGTTGCGCACGCAGCTGCGCATTTGCATCCGCCAGGGCGCGGCCCCGGCGCACAAGGTCACGCTCTGCGGTAAAATTCCGCAGATGGTTTTTGCGGGCAAAGGCGACAAACGAGTAAACCATATAGGGCCAATATCGGCGCGCCCAGCAGGTTGAGCGCATGTGTGGAATCGCCAATGACCGCGTCGGCCGTCTGGTTGGCGACAAGATAAAGGAAAGTGGCGGCGTAGATCACCAGCCGGGTTATCGATGAGGGTGGGTGAAACGACAGGAAAACACCAGCGTTCACCGCGGCGCCAGCGAGAAAGGCATATCCGAAAAATACGGTGTGCTGCCCGTTTTCGCCGGTTGTCGCGATCAGAACGCAAAGCGCGATTGTCGTGGCTTGTAACGCAGCGCTGGCGCTTGTCAGCCGCACCACACGAGAAAATAGTGCGTCGCGGTCCACCAAGTGCTGACCATGGCGCAGCGCGGCGCAATCGATGACCTCGCCGACAAGCGCCAGGCAAAGAGTGATCATCCCGGTCTCGAGCGAAACAAAAGCCGCAAGACTGGCGGAGCCGAGGCCCGTGACAATCTGGCGTGGCCAGAAATTGGCGGTGCGCGCGCGCGCATGGCGCAGGTAAAGCCCCCGCTGCGAGTGGCGGGCATCGAATTCGGCCAGATCAGCCCCGGCATCGGCAATGTCAGCTGTCATGGTCTGGCACGATTATTGCACTATGGATGCCGGTCTTGTTATCGGGCTTTGGTTAAAAATCCGGCAAGGCGGATTGCCGGTATCAGACCAGCGACGCGCCCGCGCCGCGCATGGCCTCAATCGCGGCGTTGAGCGATCCGTCAAGATCGATCGCCCGGCAACGGCGCATGTCGACGGTGACTGTATAACCAAGGCGCGCCGCATCAAGTGCGGAATAATTCACGCAAAAATCGGTTGCCAGCCCGACCATTGTCAGGTCGCTGATGCCGCGTTCGCTGAGATACCCATGCAAACCGGTTGGCGTTTTGTGATCATTTTCAGAAAAGGCGGAATAGCTGTCGATCTCGGCGCGAAAGCCCTTGCGGATGATCAGATCGGCGCGGTCGGTATTCAGGTCTTTGTGGAATTCGGCGCCGGCGCTGCCCTGGATGCAATGATCTGGCCAGAGGATTTGAGTGCCATAGGCCATTTCGGTGGTCTGGAACGGTTCAAGTCCGTCATACCGGCTGGCGAACGAACTGTGATCGTCCGGGTGCCAGTCTTGTGTCAGAATTACCGCATCAGCCTGGGCCATCATCGCATTGACCCCCGGCACGATTGCGCCGCCATCTGGGACCGCCAACGCGCCGTCCGGGCAAAAATCATTCTGGATGTCGATGACGATAAGACCTGATTGCATCAGCGCCCCCTGTGGCTGCTCCGGATTGCTATGCTGGGGCAGCGCGTGGGTCAAGCCGCTCAGACAGGAGTATTTTTACCAGGAAAAGCATGACATTGACAATTACATAAGCTGGCACGTATGATAAGCTGTGGCTTATGCAAATGCGATCCTGACGATTCTGGCCGAACCGACCCGGCAGATTCTGCTGGATGAGCTAGCGAACGGCCCGCGCACCGTGAGGGCGCTGACCGATGTGGCAGGTGTCAGCCAACCAGCAGTATCGCAGCATTTGAAGAAGCTGCGCGAGGCGGGGCTGGTTTTGGCGGAGCCGAAGGGCGCAAGCAATGTCTACAGGTTTAATGCCAGCGGGCTGGTCCCGGTGCGCGAAACGCTGGAACGCTACTGGCAGGCCGCGTTGGGCCGATATGCGCAACTGGCAGATAAGGAGGAGTGATACCAACGGCCCTAGTCGTTGACCGTTTTGGCCCATTGTCTGGTAGTGATTGACGTGATTGCGGTTTTGTCGTTTGCAAAGAAGTTCCATGCTTCGCAACACCTGTCGACGATCTGCTCATAATTGTCGAAGACGGATATGGCGAGCTTGTTGGCACGCAGATAAGCCCACACATTTTCCATCGGGTTGAGTTCAGGGGAATAGGGCGGGAGTTTGAGCAGGGTGATGTTGTCGGGTACCTCCAGCTCTGCCGAACTGTGCCAGCCAGCGCCATCCAGAATGAGAAGGGCATGTGCGCCCGATGCGACGGTTTTAGCGATCTCGGCGAGATGCGCGCTCATGGCCTGTGTGTCGGCATGTGGCATGATCAGAGCGGCCGCTTCAGCCCGTTCCGGGCAGACGGCGCCGAAAATGTAGCTCCAGATATAGCGGGTGTCGCGCGGGGCACGGGGGCGTGTTCCACGCTCGGCCCAGATACGGGTGAGCGTGCCCTGCTGGCCAACCCGCGCTTCATCCTGAAACCATATCTCCAGGGGCTTGCTGCGGGCTGTTTCCGGCAAGGCTGCTTCTACCTCTGCGGCGAAGTTTTTTTAAAAGCCTCCTGTGCATCCGGGTCGGATTTCGGATGCTGCGGGCGCACCGACAGACGCCGAAAGCCCAGGCTTGCCAATTGTTTGCCAACAGTTCGCTCATGCATGGTGACGCCGAAGCGCTCTTCGATCTTGCGTTTCAGATCAATGCGCCGCCAGCGCACAACCCCATCGGTTTCGGGGTCGGGACCCGCCCGAACCATTTCCGCCAACTCCTCCTTCTGTGCCGCGCTCAGCAGACAGGGTGGATCCGGCGGGCGACGGTTGAACAGGCCCGACACGCCCTCCGCATTGTAACGGTGGGCCCAATCCCGCAGCGTCTGCCGATCCATGCCGCAGTTTTCTGCCGCCGTCTTGCGGTCAACCCCATCCAGAACCAGGGCAATCGCCAACATCCGTCGCGCCGCTTTCCCATCCCGGCACCGCGCCGCTTCCTGGCGAAGCTCGCCTGCGGACTTGTCTTTGCGCGTAATCCTTACTGCCATCAAAGCCTCCCTTGCCTTGATGCCACTGAATCAGATCACGCCGCTCGTGGGAATCCCCTTGAGTCAAATCTGGGGGCCGTTGGTATGACCGGCATGCTAACAATAGCCCCGATTACCCGCGAATTCACCGTCAAACCGGATCCGGCCAAAGCCTTTGACATATTTGCGCACAGGATGGACGAATGGGTGCCGGGCGAGCATTCGCTGTTTGAGCATGGCCGCGTTGACCTGGTGGTCGAGGCACGCGCGGGTGGGCAATGGTATGAAGTGGATGCGGCATCCAACCGGTGCCAATGGGGACGGGTGGAGGCTTATCAGCCGCCGGAACTGCTGGTTTTAATCTGGCAATTATCGCCTGAATTTGAGTTCGATGCCTCCATTGAGACGCGCCTAGAAATCAGGTTCGACGCCGCACCCGGCGGCGGCACGCGGATCAGGTTCGAGCATTCCGGCCTCGCAGCCTATGGCGATCAGGCGGCGGCAATGCGCGCGCGCCTTGAGGCACCCGATGCCTGGACGTACTGGTTTGAGGGGTTGCAGGGATTGATTGGCTGAACTCGGCGCCCTATAGCGCGGGCCTATGTTTGTTGTCGCCGCGTTTTACCACTTTACCAAGATTGACGATCCGGCCGCGCTGCGCGTGCCGTTGCTTGAATGCGCACGCGGCAACGGCGTCCGCGGCACGTTATTGCTGGCGCGCGAAGGCATTAACGGCACGATCTCCGGGTCGCGCGCGGGAATTGATGCGGTGCTGGACCATGTTCGCGCCCTGCCGGGCTGTGCAGCGATTGAGAGCAAGGAAAGCCAGGCTGAGGTGGAGCCGTTCAACCGCCTAAAAGTGCGGCTGAAACGTGAGATCGTGACCATGGGACAGCCGGATCTCGACCCCAGTGCGGGGGTCGGGCATTACGTCGATCCGGGTGACTGGAATGCGCTGATCGCGGCACCCGATGTCGCGGTGATTGACACGCGCAATGATTACGAGGTGGCGATCGGCACGTTTGACGGCGCGATCGATCCCAATACCAAGAGTTTCGGCGATTTTCCGGCCTGGTGGCAGGAAAACAAACGCCGTTTCGCGGGCAAACGGATCGCGATGTTCTGCACCGGCGGCATTCGCTGCGAGAAATCGACCAATTACCTGCTGAGCCAGGGAGTCAGGCATGTATATCACCTGAGAGGCGGCATTCTGAAATATCTTGAAGAGGTGCCCGAAGCCGGCAGCGCGTGGCGCGGTGGATGCTTTGTCTTTGACGGGCGCGTTTCGGTGGGTCACGGGTTGGTCCAAGGGGTGCATGAATTGTGCTTTGCTTGTCGGCGACCGATTTTGCCCGCCGACCATAAACGGCCCGAATATGAACGCGGTATCAGCTGTCACCATTGTGTTGATGAAACCGATGCCAGGGCCAAGGCCGGGTTTCGCGAGCGGCAGAAACAGGTGGCGCTGGCGGTGGCACGCGGCGGGCGGCATATTGGCAGATAGGCGGCTATGAACCGCGCCGCGATTTATCTGGTGTCGCTGACAATCGGCGTCATTTCTGGCCTGATCGCGTTCAATATCGGATTGCCACTGCCGTGGATGCTGGGGCCGATGATCGGGGCAACGATCGCGGCTTCGTCGGGCGTAAGAATCTATCAGCCAGCCGTCATGGTCTCACTGGCGCTGCCGGTTGTTGGCGTCATGCTAGGCTCTCGGATCACCGCCGAACTATTGGCAATGGCGCCCGAATTTGCCGTGACCGTTGCCATGCTGGTACCGTTCGTGGCGGCAAGTGCGGCGGTGTCGTTCACATTTTACCGGCGCGTTGCGGGTATGGATAATGTCACCGCATATTACGCGGCCATGCCCGGCGGGCTGAACGACATGATGATTTTGGGCGGCGCAGCTGGTGGTGACGAGCGGCGCATCGCACTAGCCCATGCCGCGCGAATTTTATGCGTGATCGGATTTGTGGCGTTGTTCTTCGGGCTGATCCTGGGGGTGCGGTCAAGTTCGGTTTCCGGCACCTGGCTGGCGCTCAGCGATATTGACGCGACCTCGGCGATCTGGCTGTTGGCCGCCGCAATCCTTGGATTACCCTTAGGCAAAGCGCTGCGCCTGCCCGCGCCGCAAATGCTGGGCCCGATGATCCTGAGCGGCGTGGTCCATGTTGCGGGATGGGTCGCCGTGGCACCGCCGAGCGTGTTGTTTATCGCCGCGCAGATCATCCTGGGCCTCAGGATCGGCACGCGATTTGGTGACGTGCCGGTGCGGATGATTGCCCGCGACCTGGCGCTTGGCGCAGTTTCTTCTGTGCTGATGATCCTTGTGGCGCTTGCATCTGCCCTTGTCGTGGCGCGGATCAGCGGCATCGACCTGCGCCAGGCTTTTTTAGCGTTTTCGCCCGGCGGTTTTGTCGAGATGAGCCTGCTTGCGCTGGCGATGGGTCAGGAGGTGGCTTATGTTTCGCTGGCCCATGTGGTGCGGATCATGCTGGTTATTCTTGGGGCGCCATTGGTATTTCGCCGCCTTGCAGGCAGAGACAATGATGGATTTTGAAACGGTTTCCTCCGGGGATTTTGGCGCATCGCTGCGCGGCATCGGGTTGAACCAGCTGGTGCGCGATGCGCGCGCTGAAGCGGCCTTTCTGGCGGATGTTTTCGCGATGGGCATTCACCGGGCGTCGGATGATTTCGCCATTGTCACCTATGGCGATCAGGTGTTTCAGCTGCATGCCGACACCACCTATGCGGCCAATCCCCTGCTGGGGCTGTTGCCGGAGAACCCGCCGCGTGGGGCGGGGCTGGAAATCCGGCTGTATGACAGCGATCCCGATCAGGCGGCAACGCGGGCCGATGAATTGGGGTTCACGGTCCTGCAAGAGCCAACCGACAAACCGCACGGCCTGCGCGAGGCCTATATCCTGTGCGACAATGGCTATGCCTGGGTGGCGTCGCGGGCGTTGTGAGGGGCGCTATTCAAAAATACCCGGGGCGGGGCCATGGACAATTGAACGGTTTGCCTAAGCAGCAAATTCCTCAATGAACAGATTAACTAACCGGCTGTTCACATAGTAACCGCTGCGACCGCTCTTAATTTTCTCCAAATTGCCGCTTTTTCGGAGTTCTTCGAGGTAGCGTGTTGCGGTAGGACGGCTGACGCCGAGATCGTTCATCACGTATTCGATCCGGGTGTAGGGGTGCCGGAACAGGTTGTTCAAAAGGTCTGGGAATAGAAGGCGTGCTGATCGCGTATGCCTATTTTGTAGGCCGCAATTTGCGAGCGAATTTCGGAAATCAGACGTGTCGTTTCGGTGGCAATATTGTCCACGGCGTCGATCATATACAGCAACCAAGGTTCCCATAGGCCGGTGTCGCGCGTGGATTGCAAAAGGCCGTAATACTGGTCTTTGGTTTTGGTTATGTGGCGGCTGAGATAGAGGATCGGACCGTGCCTATCCGGTTGTCACCCACACCCACTATATGTAGGGTGTGGCGTCGAGTGGCTCGGGAGGGGGACAAAGCGGGGATGGATGTCTCGCAGCGTGAAGACCTTTCGTTTCCGTCGTCGCTTCCTGAGTTCCAGCGACTTTTCCCGGATGGCACGGCCTGTGCCGCCTAAATTGCTGGCGATGTCACCGCTCCCACTTACGCCCAGCTTTACTCGGGCGATTGGGAGCACCCTAGATGTAGTGGGTGTGGGTGACAACCGGATAGGCACGGATCGGACTTTCCAACAGCCCTTGTTGCACCAGATAGAGCACGTTCAAAATTCGGCCGATGCGGCCGTTGCCATCAGAAAATGGATGAATTTATTCAAATTGGTGGTGAATGAGTGCCATTTTCACCAGCGGGTCGAGACCGGAACGGTCGCCGGCATTGATGTAGGTTTCCAGATCGGACATGTGCGTGACAATCGCAGCCGCATTTTGCGGCGGAACGTAGATGGTCTGACCGCTTCGCTGATTGCGAATTTCTGTTCCGGGAATTTTGCGAAATTCGTCGGTGGTTCCTTTCAGGATCTGAAACATCGAAATCAGATTGTTGTTTGAGATGATGTTCTTGCGTTGTTTCAGGTCGGAAAATCCGCGCAAAAGTGCATCGCGGTATCTGGCGACCTCTTTTTGGTTGGCGTTTTTGAGCACATGGGATCGTTGCTGCGCGGCCCTTGAGTTCCGCCAAATTTCTGTTTGCGGAAACCAGAGCCTTCAAGACTTTTCGGGTTTCCAATTGTGCTTGCGGTGGCAACGCTGGAATTGTGTAGGGCTGTGCCATGCCTTATACCACCGAGCGGAATGCCTGACTCACGTTGGGGATTCCCAAGCGGTCCGATCTCTGACTCAATGTGGTGAACCAATGAGGTTCGCCATGGCAGCGCCTATCGACTTACGGAACGATTTTGACAGCGTCTCACTGCGGCGCCTCGCGAAGAGGACCAGGGACGCGACCCAGAGCCGTCGTCTGCTGGCGTTGGCCGAGGTCTACGATGGTGGCAGCAGGACGGATGCGTCGCGGATCGGCGGCGTCGGTCTGCAGATCATTCGCGACTGGGTGCTGCGCTTCAACGCCCGCGGACCGGACGGGCTGGTCGATGGGAAGTCACCGGGCGCACCCTCGAAGCTCAACGCCGATCACCGCCGCGCACTGGCGGAGGTTGTTGAGGCCGGCCCGGTCCCGGCGGTGGACGGCGTCGTGCGCTGGCGGCGCAAGGACCTGGCGCGGTGGCTCTTGGAGACGTTCGCCATCTCGCTCGACGAGACCACGGTCGGGCGCGAGTTGAAGGCGCTCGGCTTCGCCAAGATCTCGGCGCGGCCGCGCCACTACGCGCAAAACGAGCTGGCCGTCGAGGCTTTTAAAAAAAACTTTCCCGCCGAACTGGCGAAGATCCGGGCGAGGCTCCCGAAAGGCGTCGAGATAGAGCTGTGGTGGCAAGATGAAGCCCGCATCGGCCAGAAGAATAAGCTCACACGCCGATGGGCCAGACGTGGCACGCGCCCGCGGGCGCCCCGCGACCAGCGCACCGAATGGGCCTATATCTTCGGCGCGATCTGTCCCGCGAAGGGGAAAGGTGCCGGGCTGGTCATGCCCTGGTGCGACACCGACGCCATGGCGGCGCACCTCATCGAGATCAGTGCCGCCGTCGATCCCGGCACCCATGCGGTGCTGATCGTCGATCAGGCCGGTTGGCACTTGACGCCCAAGCTGGCGATCCCCGACAACATCACCGTCCTGGCGCTGCCGCCACGATCGCCCGAGTTGAACCCGGTGGAGAATGTCTGGCAATTCATGCGCGACAACTGGTTGTCGAACCGGATCTTCAAATCCTACGAAGACATCGTCGCGCTGTGCTGCCAAGCCTGGAACAACCTCATCGACCAACCATGGAAGATCATGTCCCTCGGCATGCGCAAATGGGCGCATGGGTTCTGATCATTGACCGTTGGTATTATCCGCCAATGACTCACATATGGCGAAATGTTTGACGTGTTTTCCGGAAATCTAAAGGAAAGGGCTGTTTTCTTTACATATGGGTCAGAAATCCAAATTCTCAACGCTCAGCGCATTTGCCTGAATAAACTCGCGCCGCGGCTCGACTACATCGCCCATCAGTTTGGTGAAAAGATCGTCGGCCTCGGCGAAATCATCGACCTTGACCTGCAGAAAGGTGCGCGCCTCGGGGTCGAGCGTGGTTTCCCAGAGCTGATCGGGGTTCATCTCGCCCAATCCCTTGTAGCGCTGCAGGGTCAGGCCCTTTTCGCCCTCGGCCAGGATCGCGTTCAACAGGTCGATAGGCCCATGTATCATGATTTCGCGCTCCTTGCGGGCCAGCCGGGCCGGGTCGCGGTAGATGTCGCGCGTCTCGGCCGAAACCTCCGACAGGCGCCGCGCCTCACCGGAGCGCAGAACCGCTCCGTCTAGCGTGCGTATCTCTTCAACCCCGCGCAAAAGTCGACTCAGGCGGATGCCGTGGTCCTGGGTGATGCGGCCCTTCCATCCACGTGCATATTCGAGGGCAACATTGTCGAGCCTTTCGGCAACCTGGTCAGCGACCGCTTGCAGATCGGCGTCGGCGCGACCGGGATCAAATGCACCCGAAAGCGCTGCCTGCTCCAGGATGTTGCGCGGATAATGCGTCGGGAACGCCTCGAGGATGCGCCGAAATTTCCTGGCACCCTCAATGACGCGGGCCAGATCGGCACCAGCGATCTCTTCATCTGATTTCAGGCGCAACACCGAACCTTCGATACCCTGGGCGATCAGGTAATCTTCAAGCGCGGGCTGGTCCTTGACATAGACCTCGGACTTGCCGCGCGCGACTTTGTACAGCGGCGGCTGGGCTATGTAGAGATAACCGCCCTCGATGATCTGCGGCATTTGCCGGAAAAAGAAGGTCAGCAACAATGTCCGGATATGCGCGCCGTCCACATCGGCATCGGTCATGATGACGACCTTGTGGTATCTGAGCTTGGAGATGTCAAATTCGTCGCGCCCGATGCCGGTGCCAAGGGCGGTGATCAGGGTTCCGATCTCCTGGCTGGACAGCATCCGGTCAAAACGCGCGCGTTCGACGTTCAGAATCTTGCCCCTGAGCGGCAAAACCGCCTGATTGTTGCGCGAGCGGCCCTGCTTGGCGGAACCACCGGCGCTGTCGCCCTCGACCAGGAACAGCTCGCGCTTGGCCGGATCACGCTCCTGACAATCGGCCAGCTTACCGGGCAGAGAGGCGATGTCGAGCGCGGATTTCTTGCGCGTCATCTCGCGCGCCTTTCGGGCCGCTTCACGCGCCAATGCCGCCTCGACAATTTTACCAACGATCAGGCGCGCTTCGGCGGGGTGTTCTTCAAACCATTCGCCGAGTTTTTCGTTCATCAGCCCCTCGATCGCCGGGCGGACCTCTGAGCTGACCAATTTGTCCTTGGTCTGGCTGGAAAACTTTGGGTCGGGCACTTTGACTGATAAAACCGCCGTCAGCCCCTCGCGCGCATCATCGCCGGTGAAATTCATCTTTTCCTTTTTCAAAAGCCCGGTGGAATTGGCGTAAAGATTGATCGTCCGGGTCAGTGCCCCGCGAAATCCCGCCAAATGGCTGCCGCCATCGCGCTGGGGGATGTTGTTGGTAAAGGGCAGCACCGTTTCGTGGTAAGAGTCGTTCCACCACATCGCCGCCTCGACGCTGACCCCTTCGCGTTCGCCGACAATGAAAATCGGCTCTTCGATCATCGGGTGTTTGTGACGGTCCAGATAGCGGACAAACTCTCTGACGCCGCCATCGTAGAACAGGTCCGACTGCAGCGCCGTCGCCGGGCGTTCGTCGCGCAGGGTGATGCGCACCCCGGAATTCAAAAATGCCAGTTCGCGCAGGCGGTTTTCCAGCGTCTTGAAGGAATACTCGAGGTTGGAAAAGGTGCTGGTCGTGGCCAGGAACCGCACTTCGGTTCCCTTGCGGCCTTTGGCATCGCCCACAACTTTCAGCGGTGTTACGGTTGCGCCGTGTTCAAAGCGGGCAAAATGCTCTTTGTCATCGCGCCAGATGCGCAGATCCAGCCATTCAGACAGCGCGTTGACCACCGAAACGCCAACACCGTGCAGGCCACCGGAGACTTTGTACGAATTCTGGTCAAACTTACCGCCCGCGTGCAGCTGGGTCATGATGACCTCGGCGGCACTGACGCCTTCGTCTTCGTGAATATCGACCGGGATTCCGCGCCCGTTGTCGTCGACCGAAACCGAATTGTCGGCGTGAATAGTGACCGTAACCGCATCGGCAAATCCGGCCAACGCTTCATCGATGCCGTTGTCCACGACTTCGTAGACCATATGGTGCAGGCCCGAGCCGTCATCGGTATCGCCGATATACATGCCCGGCCGTTTCCGGACGGCCTCTAAGCCTTTGAGAACCTTGATAGATTCTGCGCCGTATTCATTGACGCTCTGCGCGGTCGCGGACATATATATGTTCCCAGTTCGTTTGAGGAAATCATACGCGCTTTTAGGGGGGATGTCACGCTGGACCCACAAGATTTAGTGCTTAGGCAAAGGGAATGATCAACCCAACAATGACCAGCAAAATCCCCGCCGTTATATTGGTTCGCCGCAGCGCCGCCGGAGACGATAAAAGCCGCTTGGCCCGGTCGATCGAGAGCGCCAGCGCGAGGTTGCCTGCCAGCGGCACCAGGGCCGACAATAGCGCGATGGCCACCATATCGGGCCATCTAAGCGTGGTCAGATTAAAGAACCCCGGCAGGACGCCCATATAAAACAGGATCGCCTTGGGGTTGCCCAGGATAACCGCAAGCCCGGCGACAAAACCCGCCCACATGCCGGGTCGGGTCAGGCGGCTGCTGCTGGAAATGCTGTGGCCCGCGTGGCGGATGATCAGCACGCCCATCGTCAGAAACGTCAGGCAGGCCACCCAGCGCAGCAGCGTCATGAAACCGGCAAACACGCCCACGATCCATGTGACCCCGAGGATCGCCAGAAACGGCCACAGCACGTCGCCGACAACCACGCCCATGGCCAACGGCCAGGCCGCGTGAAACCCACCTGACAGGGTGCGCGCTGTCAGCGCCACCCAGACCGGACCCGGTGTGAGAAACAGGATCAGAAGCGCGCCTGCGTAAAAGGCCATATCGCTGGCGGTGATAGTCATGGGTTTTCCGGCAGGGTCTCAGATTGGCCCTTGTCTTCGCGCACCTCGATAAACTGGGCACGAGCGTCGAGTTCTGCAAACAAATGGCGTTCTGTGCCGGTCATCCAGGCCTGTGCGCCGAGCGTGCAGATCTCCTTGTAAAGGGCCGCGCGCCGGTCTTTGTCGAGATGCGCGGCGATCTCATCAAGCAGCAAGATCGGCGGCGCGCCAAATTCCTCGGCCAGCGCGAGGGCATTGGCCAGGATCAGCGAAATGAGCAGCGCCTTTTGCTCGCCTGTCGAGCATTGCCGGGCGGGGATGGATTTGGCGACGTATGTGGCCGACAGATCATCGCGATGAGGACCGGTCAGGGTGCGCCCTGCGGCCATGTCACGTGAGCGACCGTGTGCAAATGCTTGCGCCAGCGCGTCCTGATCAGTGGGCTGGTCGGTTTCATCGGGGCCGACGATCTCTGCCTCAGCCGCCGGAAACGCCGATTGCGCGCCGGTCTGGGCAGCGATGACCCTGGCCAGTGCGGTCTTGCGATTGGCGATCACGGCGGCACCCGCCTGGGCCATCTGCGCCTCGAGCGCGCGATACCACGCCGGATCGCTGATCTGGTCCTTCAGGAGGCGGTTACGCTCGCGCATCGCTTTGTCATAGGTCAGGGTCGCCTCGGCATGGGCGGGCTCAAAGCTGAGGGTCATGCGGTCCAGAAACCGCCGGCGTCCGTCGGCGCCTTCGATCCACAACCGGTCCATCGAGGGAACCAGCCAGAGCATCCGCGTGATCCGCCCCAGCGCGGTCTGGCTGGCCGGTTTGGCGTTGATCGACACCTGGCGGGCGGAGTTGGGCTGATAGCTGGTTTCAATTTCGTGGCTCTGGTTCAGGCTGGTCAGCTCGGCGGCGACTTTCCAACCGACGCCCGCCTGACTGCGCGCCATGTCGTCGGCCGCGGCACGGCGCAGACCGCGACCTGGCGAAAGCAGCGACACGGCCTCTAGTATGTTGGTTTTGCCCACTCCGTTCGGGCCGTAAATGGCAACCGGACGGGGATCGAGCGCAAGCTCGGCCTTGGCGTGTGAGCGAAACTGCGACAACCGCAATCGGGTGATTGCCAGATCAGCCAAAGCTGCGATTTCTGTTCAGATGTTTACCCTCTAAGGGCACGAGTTTCGGGCACCGATCCGATCAGACGCGCATCGGCATGACGACATAGATCGCGCTTTCATCATTGCCTTCGCGCATCAGCGTCGGATCGCCGGAGCCGTTGAACAGGAACACCGCATTTTCGCGATCGACCTGTCCGGCAATTTCCATCAAGTATTTGGCGTTAAAGCCAATTTCAAGCTGCTCGTCGGCATAAGCGACGCCCAGTTCTTCCTCGGCGGCACCGCTGTCGAGGGCGTTGACCGACAGGATCAGGCGATCCTCGTCAAGCGATAGTTTGACCGCGCGCGAGCGTTCGGACGACACAGTTGCCACCCGGTCGACGGCCTGGGCGAATTCGGCGGCATCGACTTCCATCTGCCGGGTGTTGCCCTGGGGAATGACGCGTGAGTAATCCGGGAATGTCCCGTCGATCACCTTCGAGGTCAGGGTAATTTCCGGCGTGGCAAAGCGGACCTTTGTTTCCGAGACCGAGACCGCGATCTGGGTATCGTCGTCGTCCAGCAGTTTGCGCAATTCGCCGACGGTCTTGCGCGGCACAATCACGCCGTGCATGGCCTTGGCACCGTCGGGCAGTTCTGCGTCTATGCGGGCCAGCCGGTGCCCGTCGGTGGCAACACAGCGCAGGACTGGCTTGCCGTCATGTCCCTCAGAGACGTGCATATAGACGCCATTCAGATAATAGCGGGTTTCTTCATGTGAGATTGCGAATTTCGACTTGTCGAACAACCGGCGCAAAACTTTGGCGGCGATTGAAAAATTGGTGTCATATTCGCTGCTGGCCATGATCGGGAAATCTTCGCGCGGCAAGGTTGCCAGCGAGAAGTTGGAGCGGCCCGCATCAACCTTCAAACGCCCGGCAGCCCCGTCGTCTGTCAGCGTTACGAGCGCCCCATCGGGCAATTTGCGAACGATTTCATGCAGAATAACCGCCGGAACGGTCGTGGCACCGGCGCGCTCTACCGTGGCGGTAGCCTTGTCCACCACTTCGATGTCAAGATCGGTGGCGCGAAACTGGGCGGCGTCGCCCTCGGCCTCGATCAGCACATTGCCCAGGATCGGGATGGTGTTGCGCCGTTCAACGACCGATTGCGCTTGGCCAACGGCGCGCAGCAAGGCGCTGCGTTCGATACTGAGTTTCATATCCCCACCTCGTCAAATACCGGGGCGGTGACTGTAGCGGATTCGCCGTCCGGCTCAATAGCTTTTTGGCAACGCAATGGTTGGCAACAGTTGCGAAGGCCGCGTTCAGGCTTCGAGCGCGCGGCGCAGCATCTCCAGATCGTCCGAAAGTTGCGTATCGCCCACGCGCAGTTCTTCGATACGCCGCACCCCGTGCATGACGGTCGTGTGGTCACGTCCGCCAAACCGCCTGCCGATCTCGGGCAGGGACCGCGTGGTCAGCTGTTTTGCCAGATACATCGCAACCTGGCGAGGCCGGGCAATGGTGCGCATCCGTTTCGGGCCGATCATGTCTGACAGGCGGATATTGTAGTGTTCGCTGACTTTGCGCTGAATTTCCTCGACCGTAACCTTGCGATCGGACGCGCGCAGAATGTCGGCCAGACAATCCTGGGCCAGTTCCAGCGTGATCTCGCGCCCGACTAATGAGGCGAATGCAAAAAGGCGCATCAAAGCACCTTCAAGGACGCGCACGTTGGTTGAGATACGTAATGCGAGGAATTCGAGAACGCCATCGGCGATGACAAGACCGCGATATTGCGTCCGATAGTTTTCGACCTTTTGCTGCAATATGCCGAGGCGCAGTTCGTAATCTGTGGGATGCAGATCGACCACCAGCCCGCATTGCAGACGTGATTTGATGCGTTCCTCCAGGTCTTTGATCTCAACCGGCGCGCGGTCGGCGGAAATGATGATCTGTTTGTGCTGATCGACCAGCGCGTTGAAGGTGTGAAAGAATTCTTCCTGAGTGCTGTCCTTGCCCGCGATAAACTGGACATCATCAACCATCAGCACATCGACCGAGCGGAAAAGCTGTTTGAAATCCATCATTTGCTTGTCGCGCAGTGCCAGAACGAAGCGATACATGAATTGTTCAGCTGACAGATACACCACCCTGAGCGCCGGGCTGCGTGTCTGCAAATCCCAGGCGATTGCGTGCATCAGATGGGTCTTGCCCAGGCCAACGCCGCCATAAAGAAACAGCGGATTGAAGGTTACTGCACTGCCCTCGGCAACACGCCGCGCGGCGGCATGAGCCAGTTCGTTTGGCTTGCCGACAACAAAGCTGTCAAATGTAAAGCGTTTGTCGAGCGGCGCGCCGGGCAGGTCGTCTTCGATGCTTTCGCGTAAACCGTAAGATCGCGCGGATGCGTTTTTTGCGGGCGACGACACTGTGTCCGGAATGGTTTGGGCGACCGTAAATTCCACGCGCGTCACATCCTGGCCGGCATCGGTCAGCCCGCTGATAATATGTTCGCCAAAATTCTGCGATACCCAGGTACCCATAAAGGTGCTGGGCACTTCAAACATAGCCACGCCGCCTTTCAGGTCTCTCAAACGCAGCGGTTCTATCCAGTTTTTGTAGTTATTCGCGCCAACCTCAGTTCGTAATTTTTTTTGTATCTGTCCCCAGGTAGTATCCGGCATTTGCTCTTTAACCCAATCTCGTTTGCCTCAGGACTGGCGCCACGCCAGTCCTCGGTATTTCCAGCCGCCAGTGCGGCCCCGATGTCCTTTTGCGTCAAGGTCTCCCTCGAAACCTTCAGCGACATTCACGCAATCGACCTGCACACCTTGAGCAGCAAGATGTGCGCCGACCAACGCAGCGGCTTGATGCGAGCGCGCACCGGATCGGCAAATGAAAAACAACGGCCCATTGGGAGCGTGCCCGAGCTGTTCAATCACCGCCTCAGCGAAGCGCGGGTTTACGGACATCCTCGGAAACTCGGCCCATTCAACGCAAACCAGCGTTTTGCCAAGACCCGAAAGGTCAGGAACACCGACGAAACCCAATTCTGCCTGCGTTCTGACATCGACCAGCTGTGCATCAGGGTCTTTTGCGAGCGATTGCCAGGCCTCCGTGGGAGAGGCCTGTGCAACGAGCGCGTCGCCCTGATCCGAGCTCATCGATTGTCCCCCCATCAACGACCTGAATCGCCCGGCCACGCTAGCAAACCGCGCCTATCGCAGGCAACAGAACTTCGCCCTTGACTCGGACTTAATTTAACCGAATCCCGGCGCGTGCGCCCATGGATGTTGGTTTCGTGCAATTTTGGCAACGCTGAAATAAAAACCGCGCCCGAAGGCGCGCCGATTCTGTTGTCCTGCGCGGAGGGTGATTTTAGGCGATGGCCTTAACCCGGCGAGACAGGCGTGATACCTTACGCGCAGCGGTGTTCTTGTGCATCACGCCTTTGGTTACGCCGCGCATCAGCTCGGGCTGGGCACTGCGCAACGCGGCGGCGGCGGCGTCCTTGTCGCCAGAGGCGATAGCTTCTTCGACTTTACGCAATTGCGTGCGGATGCGCGAGCGGCGGGCCTTGTTGATGGTGGTGCGGCGATCAGCCTGACGGGCGCGTTTTTTGGATTGCGGTGAGTTGGCCATGGGTTTGTCTGGTTCCGGGTCTGTTACATCAAATTTGCGCGCAAGAGCCCGGCATATTCACCAACCGGTTTAATCCAGCCTAAAGCGGGCCACGCGCGCATGTCAGCCGCGGCCTATAGGGCAGATTTGCAGCGAAGGAAACCTAAATCTTCCCGCCAACAGGTGGCTCATTTGTCGCGGAATTGCGGTTCGCGTTTTTCCAGAAAGGCAAGCATCCCCTCTTTCTGGTCGTCGGTCGCGAAAAGCGAATAAAACAGCGCCCGCTCGTGCAGCAGCCCCTCGGCAAGTGACGTTTCAAAGCTGCGGTTCACCGCCTCTTTGATTGCACGCACTGAATGGGCCGATTTTTCGCCGATTTTGCGCGCGACGCTCAACGCCTCGTCCATCAGCTTTTTCGCGGGAACCACGCGTGCAACCAGGCCAGCGCGTTCGGCTTCGGCGGCATCCATGAAGCGACCGGTCAGGTTCATATCCATGGATTTGGCTTTGCCAACCGCGTGGGTCAGCCGCTGGGTGCCGCCCAGGGCGGGCATAACCCCGATGTTAATTTCGGGCTGCCCGAATTTGGCGGTGTCGGCGGCAATCATGATGTCGCACATCATCGCCAATTCGCAGCCGCCACCCAGCGCATAGCCGGACACAGCCGCAATAATTGGTTTGCGGACCGCCTGAATGGCTTGGGATTCCCTGGCGAACAATGCGGTCCCGGCAATCTCGGCGAAAGTTTTGTCCGACATCTCTTTAATATCGGCCCCGGCGGCAAATGCTTTTTCTGATCCGGTCAGCACGATCGCGCGGCATTTGTCGTTTGCTTCGGCCTCGGCAAGGGCAGAGCCAAGCTCGCCCAAAAGTTCCTGATTGAGCGCATTCAGGGCATCAGGGCGATTGAGGCGGATGATTGTAACATCATCATCCTGTTCAACGATGATTGTGCTGTAAGCCATGCATTTCCCCTGACACTGCGGCAAGACGCAAGCGCGAGTCCTAGCAGCCTGTGGCGTGCGATCAAGTCATCTTTGGCAAGTAGGGCAGTAAAAACTTGACCGACCCGATTGGGTGATCCGGGCGATCTGACCGGTGCAATCCGTTCGCAGGCATGGCTGGCCTTCGCGCCCGTACACACGAAAATTGTGCTGAAAATACCCCAACTCGCCGTTGGTCTGGCGATGGTCGCGCAGCGACGAGCCGCCCGCCTCTATCGCCTCGGCCAGCACGTCACGAATGGTCTGCGCCAGGTCAGCTATCCGTCGCGCAGATATATGCCCAGCTGCACGTTTGGGCGAAATGCGCGCGCGGTGCAGCGCCTCGCAGACGTAGATATTGCCAAGCCCGGCGACAATCTTCTGATCAAGCAGCGCGGACTTGATCGGCAGGGTTCGGGTGCGCAGGCGCTCGCGCAGAAAGGTGTCGTTGAAGGCATTGCCGAGGGGTTCGGGGCCGAGGTTGATCAAAAACCGGTGCGTGTCGGCCATCTCGGTCGCGACCAGGTCCATGGCACCAAACCGGCGCGGATCGTTGAACGTCACGCGCGCGCCGCCTTCGATTTCCAGCACCACATGGTCATGCTTGTTCGCAGCGACGTGGTTGCGGACGAACAGGCCCGGTGCTTTGCCCGAAATCAATATGCGCCCCGACATGCCCAGGTGGATCAGCAGCGTCTCACCAGACGACAAATCGGCAAGGATGTATTTGGAGCGTCTGAGCAACCGGTCGACGCGCTTGCCTTCAAGGCGCTCGCGCATATTTGGCGGAAACGGCCAGCGCAGGTCGGGTCGGCGGATGTCTGCACGGGTGATCCGTTTGCCCTCGATCGCCGGGGCAAGCCCGCGTCGAACGGTTTCGACCTCTGGCAATTCGGGCACGGCACAACCCCTTGACGGATGGGCGCATTGTAACGCCTGACAGGCGATCTATAAGAAGGGGCGGAATTTTGTGATCCACAAGGGCCGATGAGCGAGAAGGCGGAAAAAACCACCCATTTCGGCAATGCCGAGGTGCCGGAAGATGCCAAGGCGGGCATGGTGCGCGACGTTTTTACGTCGGTTGCGGGGAAATACGACATCATGAACGATGTGATGTCCGGCGGAGCGCATCGTTTGTGGAAAGATGCGATGATGGACTGGCTGGCACCGCGTGACGGCCAGTCGCTGATCGATGTGGCAGGCGGGACCGGCGACATTGCCTTTCGGTTTCTCAAACGCGCGCCGGGAGGTGCGGCGGTTGTCCTGGATCTGACCGAAAACATGCTGGCCGTGGGCCGCAAACGTGCCGAGGAGGGGCAAATGGCCGACAGGCTGACATGGGTTGTCGGGGACGCGATGGCATTGCCGTTTGAGGCAAGTTCGTATGACCG
The DNA here is from genome assembly GCA_965216135.1 of Paracoccaceae bacterium. Lineage (GTDB taxonomy): Bacteria > Pseudomonadota > Alphaproteobacteria > Rhodobacterales > Rhodobacteraceae > CBDCFL01. Next base: position 138,111 of record CBDCFL010000024.1, on the reverse strand, counting down.
CTACACCATATCATTCGGCATCCGAAACGTCACACGCATCGGCGACGCACTGGCCGAGGCCTTTCGGGTATTGAAACCCGGTGGGCGGATGATTGTTCTGGAATTCAGCCATTTGCCGATAAGCGGTCTGCAGAAACTTTACGATCTCTATTCTAAAAACGTCATCCCGCGCATGGGACGCGTGATCGCCGGCGATGCCGGCCCATACACATATCTGGTTGAATCGATCCGCCAGTTTCCCGATCAGGACCGTTTTGCCGAAATGATCCGCGAGGCCGGATTTGAGAATGTCAGCTATCGCAATCTGACGCTTGGCGTCGCGGCGCTGCACTCTGGCTGGAAGCTCTAGGTGCGTGGGCCGCACAACATCTGGCGGCTGATCCGAACCGGGGCAACGCTGACGCGGACCGGCGCGATGGGCGTGGTTCTTGATGCGATGAATGCGCCATGGGCATTGCGTGTCGCAGCGCGAATTCTGGGCTGGCCGTTCGCGTGGATGGGCTATCGCGGCGACGCAACGCTGCCGCCGGTTGCGCGCGCGCTGACGGCGATGGGTCCGGCCTATATCAAGTTTGGCCAGCTATTCTCCACTCGCCCGGATGTGGTGGGTGACGATCTGGCCGCCGAACTGCGCCTTCTTCAGGATGAACTGCCGCCGTTTTCGACAGAAGAGGCGAAATCTACCGTCACAAAAGAGCTGGGCCGCGATGTTAGCGAGCTTTTCTCGGAATTCGACGAACCGATCGCGGCGGCCTCGATTGCGCAGGTTCACCGCGCGGTGCGGGCCGATACCGGTGAAGTGGTTGCGGTCAAGGTTCTGCGGCCGAAAATCGAAAGGGCATTCCGGCACGACATTGACGCTTTTTACTTTGTCGCGAGCGTTATTGAGCTGCTCTCGCCATCGTCGCGGCGGCTACGGCCGCGCGATGTGATCGCGCATTTTGAAGGCGTGGTGATGGGCGAGCTGGATTTGCGGCTCGAGAGCGCCTCGGCTGCAGAATTTGCCGCCAACACCAAGGAAGACGCTGGTTTTCAGGTGCCCGCCGTCGTCTGGCCGCTGTCTGGCCGCCGGATGATGACGCTTGGGTGGGGCGAAGGCATTGCGATCCACCGGATCGAAGAGATTGACGCCGCGGGCCATGACCGCAGCGTCCTGGCCCGCCGGGTATTGGAGCTATTCCTCAGCCATGCTTTGCGTGACGGTTTTTTCCACGCCGATATGCACCAGGGCAACCTGAAAGTCGCAGCGAATGGCGACCTGATTGCGCTTGATTTCGGGATCATGGGCCATATCGACGATTACACGCGCCGGGTCTATGCCGAGATCCTGTTTGGCTTTATCAAACGTGATTTTCGCCGGGTGGCAGAAGTGCATTTTGAAGCCGGATATGTGCCTGCCGACCGCGATATTGATGAATTCGCGCGCGCCCTGCGTGCCGTGGGCGAGCCGATTGCCGGAATGGACGCCAGCCAGATTTCTATGGGGCATCTGCTGTTTTATCTGTTTGAAGTGACCGAGCGGTTCGGGATGCGCACGCGCACCGAGCTGATCCTGTTGCAACGCACGATGGTGGTTGCCGAAGGTGTGGCCCGTTCGCTCGACCCGCAAATCAATATCTGGGATGTGGCCCGACCCGTGGTTGAGACCTACATCCGCGAAAATATTGGCCCGCAAGCGCTGATCCGTGATCTGACCAAGACGGCAATTGTCCTGGCGCGTTTTGGGCCGAAACTGCCGGAACTGGCCGAGGCGGCGCTGATCCGGGGCGGTGCACAAGCGGGACCCGAAAAACCCAAACTGGCTGTTGCGCGGATTGGCTGGCTATTGGCTGGATTGCTGATCGGCGGCCTGACGGTTGCGGGCCTGGGCCTGTTCTAGCGCCGCCAATTCGCGCGCGATCCCCGCGACATAATCGCTGTCGCCCGCGGCAACTTTCCACGCGCAATAGGCAGCCATGCGCCAATGGTAATAGGGCGCGAGCAAACGATAGCGGCGGGTGGTGTCGTCATCGCCATATCCGTCCAAGAAATCCTGGACCTGCGCCTCGCTCAGGATCGCCGGTGCATAAATGCCCTGCATTGCCGGTGACAGGAATACGGCCAGATCGTCGCAGACCTCGCCAATGGCCGGGCACTGCCAGTCGATCAGCACAAGGCCCCTATCAGACTGGATCATGTTCGCCGCGACCGGATCGCCGTGCAAAAAACAAGCGGCCCCTTGCGCGGCTTTGATCTGCGCCGGGCGCGATTGATCGAGCACCTGTCTGATGTCGTGGCTCAGAGTTGCGGCCATTTGCTCGCCGTGGGCCAAAATCGCGCGCTGGCCCGTCGGTGTTTTGCGCAATCCGATCGGCGGGGTCTGGTCGTGCAATCTGCGCAGAACCGCGCCTGCGGCAGAGGCCTGGCCCTGCCAGGGGGGCCCGTGAACATAAGAATAGAGCACGCAATGGCCGAGGGCGGTGGTGACGCTGGCGCGCAATTCCGGTGCCAGCCCGGTGCCGGTCAGTGCCGATAGGGCCGCCGCCTCGGCGTCGGCGGAATTGGGAAACAGCGGCGTCGCGCCGTCAGCGGCGAACAGTTTGCAGATCACCGCATTTTGCCCGGCCCCGATGCGCCATGTCCGGTTGGTTCGCCCGCCAGAGCACACCTGCCACGTGGCGGCCGGATCGATCAGGCCGCGCGCGGCAAGCAGACGCCGAAGCGTTTGGTGGTCGCCTTTGTTGTGCAAATTGGTGGCCCCGGCGGATATTGGAATCGCCAGATCACTTAGGTGAATTGCGTTGCCGTGAAAAGCCGGTCGCCGAAACGGGGCGCGCCGTCAGCCGGTGCCGGGGGTCTGCGGCCAACGGATGCCGGTGACATCGGACGGAGCAATCTCGCCACCGCCGAGCAATCCAAGGATCGCGGCGCTGCCCTGGGTTTTGGCCTCGACGATCGGTGAATACACTTCCACCGGCTGAACGCCGCCCGACAGCTGGTTGGTAAAGCTTTCGACGAAGAAATGATAATCGCCGTAAGGCAGGGCATTGCCCGACGCGTCAGAGCCGCCCCAGATCAGCGGGCCGTCCTGCGGCGGTATCTGGATACGGTCAACGACCGTGTCGGTGCCGTCGCGCACGATAAGATAGGCATCATCGGAACCGGGGCTGACCTTGACGTCGAGCGATATGGGCGCACCCTGAAACCGCGCCGGGCCCTGATGGCGCGCCTCCATGCCGACCCAGCCGGCAAACTGGCTGAGGCCCAAAAGCTGCATCTGGTCGCCAAGCGCCGACAGCAGGTTATTGGTTTTGACCTGTTGCTCGACACCGGAAAAAGTTGCCAGCTGAACCGCGTAATCCGAAGCATCTACCGGATTGAGCGGGTCCTGACTTTTCAGTTGCACGGTCAGCATCCGCAAGAATGTCTCAAAATCAGAACTGAGCGCTACGGCTGACGCGGGCGTATTCTGATCGGCGGGGGTCGGCGGGTTGATCGAGGCTTGAGTTGCCGCTGCGAGGGTGCTGGCCGTATTCATATGTGCGCCTTTTTCATAATCTGATGTCCATGCGTCCGCCTTGAGCAAGATGCAGCGATACGCGCGGCTGGGGATGGGCTTCACCAAAATCGGCCCCGGCGCGGTCTGGCAATGCCCCTGCCCGCACTGGATTGCCTGGCGGGTCGTTATCGCCATGTGCGCCAGACTGGCCGTGTCCGGCAAAGCTGAAGGTCACGTCCTTATAGCCGATGTCACGCAATTGGCTGGCCAGCATGTCGATGTGACGCCGCATTAGTTCCAGGGTTTCGGGGCGCTCGACGGTTATGGCGACATTCATCGCGCCGTCAATGCCTGACAGAGACATTTTGACCCGGCCAAGTTCCTCTGGGTGCAGTGAGATTTCGACCGGACGCTCAAAGCTGAGATGGCGCGCCGCTTCGGCCACAGCAGCGACGATCCGGCCACCGTGATAAAGGTGGATTGGTGCGTGTACTCTCGTTTCTCCCGACCGCGCGCCTGGGCTTTGAACCTCAGCCAGAGCGGGATCGGAGGTCGCGAACTCACCTGACAACAGGCTCGCTTCCAGATCCGGCGCGGCGATTACCGGGGGAATTTTGAATTGCAGAACCTGACTATGCGTGGCTGCGGGAACCGGTGCCGGAGTGAATTGGGTGGCCGGGATGGTGCGATGATTATGGGCGGGGGCACGTGCCCGTGCGCTATCTGCCCGGACTACGTCACGGATTACGGCTCTGGCGTTGGTCAGGTCAGGGTCTGTGGGCACAGGCGGACGCTGATCACCAAGGGTGCGTTCCGAGCCGATGTCGGCGCGAATTGGAGCCGACGGGCGGGCGTCGTGCGCTGGCTTGGCCAACTCGACTGCGGGTGTTTCAGAAGACCGTTTCGCGGCCTGCGGCAGCGGCTCGGGCACGGTAGCGACGGATTTTTGTGGGGCGCTGGAAGGAGTGTCGGCATTGACGGCCCGGATGCGCGGTTGGTCAGTGGGGTGGCATTGCCTTGTCTGAAGTCTGTTCCTGCGCCTCGGGGGCAAGCGCCGCCCTGGCAGCTCGATCGCCGCCAGTCGGTGCAATGACCGTTGGTGCAGTGCCCTGCGATACCGACCCGGCTGATTTCTGGCGCGGTTCCGGCCGGCTGGACGTTCCCACGCCTGCGCCGGGCGTGGACAATTCGGCCCCAATCGTGGCTGGTGATGGCACATCAGAAGTGGCGGCACCGGGATTTGGCGGAGCCAACGCTACCACCAGCGTATGGGCTGGAATGGTTTGTTCGGACCGTCCGTCAGTGGCGACAGGTTCCGTCGCATTCGCAATACCGTCGGGCGATACGACGACGAGATTGCCTGCCTTGAGGCCGTCGCGGAGTTGGGGGGGCTGGCAGGAACCGGCAGGGTCTGAACGGGGTCAGCGGCTGCATCGTTGATGCCGTCGTGGTCTAGCGAAAACGCAGCCCCGCCAGTGTTTTCCGAACCGCCAGCAGTGTCTGCGTTGGCAGAATCGGCCCGTTTTTCGGGCCGGGAAATTGAGAGTTTTGCGTCCGTGTTCATCGGCCTACCGCGATTTCTTCGCTATCGGTGGCAACTTATGCACATGCTTGGTTACTGGATTTTTACCGCTTTCGGTCAAAAAGGGCAGAAATAGCTCGAATTGGAAGCAACCATGATTGACGCAATTGCTGCATCTGGGGTGACGCCGGCGCGTGTAGCCGACAAAGACCACGCGCTGTGGCAGGCCGCCAAAGCGCTTGAGGCCTCGTTCCTTGAGGAGATGCTCAAGTCCTCGGGACTTGGCGAAACATCCGACAGCTTTGGCGGCGGCGCGGGAGAGGATCATTTTGCTTCATTCATGCGACAGATTCACGCCCGCCAAATGGTCGAGGCTGGCGGCATCGGATTGGCGCAATCAATCTTTGAGGCTTTGAAAGAAGGCGATGATGGCACTGTTTAGAACCTGGAATTTGGTGGATCAGATTGGGACTTTGCTGGAGCAGGAATACCAGCTGATCCGGGCTGGCGATTTCGACGCTTTGCGCGATCTGGTGAGCCAGAAAGAACGGCTGTTCGACCGTCTGCACGAATTGCCTCGGAATACCCGGCAGCTTGAGGCGTTGAAGTCGCTGGCCGAGCGGAACCAGGTCATACTGGACGCAACGCGCGACGGCATTGGTGCCGCCATCCAGCGGATCGAGCGGATCATTGCCGCGCAATATGATTTGAAGACCTACGACAAGTCGGGCCAGCGCAGTGATTATTCCGATGAAAAAACGCGCCTGATCTGGCGGCGGGTGCGGTACTAGCGGCGGCCTCGACGCTTGGCGCGATCAAGCAGCGGATCAAATTTCGCCGGTATTGGTCGAGTATGTAACAGACTGGTCGGCCTTAGAGTCCGTCCGGAGACTTTATGTAGGATTACAGAGTTTTCGGAGCATGAGTCGAATGGACGCGAGCTTGATGAAGGCGAGCGCGTTGCGGTTGAGGTTCTCCCAGTCCTTGGCCAGTCGGCGGCAGCGGTTGAGCCAGGCGATGGTGCGTTCGACCACCCAACGCCTGGGCTGGACGACGAAGCCCTTCACCCGATCGGATCGCTTGACGATCTCGGTCTCGAGATCGGGCAGGATGCCGGCCAGGGCGCGGTGAAAGACCGGCCCCTGATAGGCGCTGTCGGCGAACAATTTCCCGAGAAAGGGAAACAGACCGAACAAGGTCGCCAGCAGCGCGAGACCGCCGTCGCGATCCTGAACGTCGGCGGCGGTGACGATGCCGTGCAGCAGCAAGCCTTGCGTATCGACCAGAACATGCCGCTTCTTGCCCTTGATCAACCTGCCGGCATCGAAGCCGTGGCTGTCGATGCGAGCCCCCCTTTTTCAGCGCTTTTCACACTCTGACTGTCGATGATGCAGGCCGTGGGGCTGGCTTCGCGCGCGGCTTTCTCGCGGCACTTGAGGTAGAGCGCATGATGGATGCGATCCAGCGTGCCGTCCCAGTTCCACAGGCCGAGGTAATCATGCACGGTGCTTCTGGGCGGCAAATCCTTGGGCAGCGCGCGCCACTGGCAGCCGGTGCTCAGAATGTACATCACGCCGTTGATCACCTCGCGGATAGCGACGCGCCGTTTGCCGCCGCCGGGCTTGCCCGGCGGGATCAGCGGCTCGATATGCGCCCATTCCGCATCGGTCAGGTCGCTCGGATAACGCAGTTTGTCGCGGTTGTAGCGCGGGCGGTTGTCGGCAGTCCACATGGGGCACCTCAAGAGCAAATTCACCACCCCAGAGAATCACAGCTGATTCAGCTCTTCAAGAGGGCGCGCCGGATAACCGATTCATCCGACTCATAAAGTCCCCGGACGGACACTTAGGCAGCCAGGTCGTATGTGCACTTCGCACACGCCGCATGCAGGCACAGCGATGGACCGCTCCATCCCTTCGATTTGCCTAAAATCACCGGGATCAAGCCCGCATCGCTTAGGTTTCCGTTAGCACTTGCCACTCAGGATGGCGCTTGCATCCCCGAGGGGTGGCACGGCCGGCGAACCGCCGGATTTCCGTAATCGTCAGAACGGCTCATTTGGCACCAAATCCGCGCCTTTTTGAAACCGGACGCAAAAGCGTCGAAAGACTAAGGAAAACGAATGTCTAGCATTCTTACAAATACAGCCTCGATGGTTGCGCTGCAAACGCTGCGGGGTGTCAACATGAACCTTGCCAAGGCGCAGGGTCAAATTTCAACCGGCATGAAAATCGCTAATGCCAAGGACAATTCGTCCATCTGGGCAATCTCAAAAGTGATGCAATCCGACGTCAAAGGCTTCAAGGGAATTTCCGAAAGCCTTGGGCTTGGCGAATCTACCGTTGGTGTTGCGCGCTCTGCCTCAGAAACGATCTCTGATCTGCTGACGGATATCAAAGGCAAGATCGTCGCCGCACAGGAAGAAAACGTCGACCGGACCAAGATTCAAACCGACATCGACGCGCTGACCGATCAGATCAAATCTGTGGTTGATGCCGCGCAGTTCAACGGTCTGAACCTTCTGAAGGGCACGGTAAGTGTCAATATCCTGTCATCTCTCAACCGGTCGGGCAGTGGTGCTGTATCGGCCACCAATATCACGGTTGCGCGTCAGGATCTGACCACGGATTCCGGCACAGTTAACACCTCTGGCATTGATATTTCTGCGCAGGCGACAGTAAGTGCCGCAACAGTCGACGCAACTGCGATCACTGAAATTGTGACAGTTGTCGCAGGCGATGGCGATTATTCGGACGAAACATTGTCCCTGACCATCGGCACGCAGACCATAACCTATGGTGTCGGCGATCTGACCGGCGACGCGACAGCGGTAGGCGGCACAGTCGCATCTGCGATCAACGCGCTTGGGATAGAAGGTGTTACGGCCATATCCGTGGCCGGGGTGATCACCCTGTCCTCGACCAATGCGTTCGACAGTTTCGCGGTGAGCGCAACCGGCACCAACCCACCGACGGTCGGGACCGGCACGCTCGGCGCGCGGGCCGAATCGGTGACGTTCGCGGGCGGCGTGTCCGAAGGTGACGGCTATCAGGTTACTGTCGGCACCAACGTATTCTCATACGTCGCAGGCAACGGCGAGAATTTCGAAGACGTGGTCAACGGTTTGAAAGCGGTTGTCGATGGCGCAAACATGACCGGAATGAAAACCGGCGTCGCGCAGAATTCGACCGGGGACTGGCAGTTTCTAATCGACAATGACAATGCAACGGTCGTTGCGCTGGCGATCGCGGGCTTTACCGGTGGTACCTCCTCTGGCGGGCTGATCGGGCTTGATGCGATCGATGTATCGACGAATGCCGGTGCTGATGCGGCACTGCAAAACGTCGAAGCGATGATCAACAGTGCGATCAATGCCGCCGCTGAATTCGGTTCGGCCCAGGGCCGCATCCAGATTCAGCGCGACTTTATCAGCGAACTGACCCACTCGCTCAAAGCCGGGATCGGCACGCTGATCGATGCCGATATGGAAGAGGCCTCGGCCAGGTTGCAGGCGCTGCAGGTTCAGCAGCAACTGGGTATCCAGTCGCTGTCGATTGCGAACCAGTCGCCGCAATCGATCCTGTCACTGTTCCAATAAGACCGGAGCGTGGAGCGCCCTTTCGGGGGCGCTCCAACACACTGGCGTAAAAACCAAAACCCGGTCACAGGAAGGACCTGATACCAACGGTCATTGATCAGAACCCATGCGCCCATTTGCGCATGCCGAGGGACATGATCTTCCATGGTCGGTCGATGAGGTTGTTCCAGGCTTGGCAGCACAGCGCGACGATGTCTTCGTAGGATTTGAAGATCCGGTTCGACAACCAGTTGTCGCGCATGAATTGCCAGACATTCTCCACCGGGTTCAACTCGGGCGATCGTGGCGGCAGCGCCAGGACGGTGATGTTGTCGGGGATCGCCAGCTTGGGCGTCAAGTGCCAACCGGCCTGATCGACGATCAGCACCGCATGGGCGCCGGGATCGACGGCGGCACTGATCTCGATGAGGTGCGCCGCCATGGCTCGGTGTCGCACCAGGGCATGACCAGCCCGGCGCCTTTCCCCTTCGCGGGACAGATCGCGCCGAAGATATAGGCCCATTCGGTGCGCTGGTCGCGGGGCGCCCGCGGGCGCGTGCCACGTCTGGCCCATCGGCGTGTGAGCTTATTCTTCTGGCCGATGCGGGCTTCATCTTGCCACCACAGCTCTATCTCGACGCCTTTCGGGAGCCTCGCCCGGATCTTCGCCAGTTCGGCGGGGAAGTTTTTTTTAAAAGCCTCGACGGCCAGCTCGTTTTGCGCGTAGTGGCGCGGCCGCGCCGAGATCTTGGCGAAGCCGAGCGCCTTCAACTCGCGCCCGACCGTGGTCTCGTCGAGCGAGATGGCGAACGTCTCCAAGAGCCACCGCGCCAGGTCCTTGCGCCGCCAGCGCACGACGCCGTCGACCGCCAGGACCGGGCCGGCCTCAACAACCTCCGCCAGTGCGCGGCGGTGATCGGCGTTGAGCTTCGAGGGTGCGCCCGGTGACTTCCCATCGACCAGCCCGTCCGGTCCGCGGGCGTTGAAGCGCAGCACCCAGTCGCGAATGATCTGCAGACCGACGCCGCCGATCCGCGACGCATCCGTCCTGCTGCCACCATCGTAGACCTCGGCCAACGCCAGCAGACGACGGCTCTGGGTCGCGTCCCTGGTCCTCTTCGCGAGGCGCCGCAGTGAGACGCTGTCAAAATCGTTCCGTAAGTCGATAGGCGCTGCCATGGCGAACCTCATTGGTTCACCACATTGAGTCAGAGATCGGACCGCTTGGGAATCCCCAACGTGAGTCAGGCATTCCGCTCGGTGGTATGAAGTGAACGCTCTGAATATGGCTAGAACTGCATATACGTCGCCCTCGGCATCGATCAGAACCGAACGCGGAACCGAACATGATGCCTTTGCCCGCATCACCCATCGCCTTAAATCCCATGATCCCAAAAGCGCGCCAGGCCTGTTTACTGAGGCATTGCACGAGAACCGCCAGCTGTGGACCTTGCTGGCAATTGATGTCGCCGACGACGGCAACCGGTTGCCGGGACATTTGCGCGCCCAGATATTCTACCTCGCGGAATTTACCGATGTGCATACCTCGCGCATCCTTGCGGGCAACGCCGATGCCGGTGCCTTGATTGACATCAACACCGCCGTCATGCGCGGCCTTCGCCAAAAGGCAGTGATGAAATGAGCGGCCTGGTCCTGAAACTCGGACCCAAGGAGCGGGTGCTGATCAACGGCGCGGTGGTCGAAAACGGCGATCGGCGCAGCCGCCTGTCGATCATGACGCCAAACGCCAATATCCTGCGCCTGCGTGACGCGATCCATCCCGAAGAGGTCAACACCCCGGTGCGCCGCGTCTGCTACATTGCCCAACTTGTGTGCTCTGGCGATGCCGATGCCCAAGAGGCGCGGCTGCAGCTTCTGCGCGGGATCGAGCAACTCTCTCAGGCCCTGACCGATGCCGACAGCCAGAGCGTCTTGGCGCGCGCGTCCGAGGCGGTGGTCGAGGACCAGCATTATCAGGCGCTCAAAGCACTGCGCAGCCTGCTGGCAAGAGAGCAGCGGCTGATCGCCGCGAGCATGGCATGAGCTTTCAGCCGGTTGTGCCCTTTGGCGGTTTCCTTGGGTGGGCTGTTTTGCAACGCACGCGCGATCTGCAGGAACAGGCGTTTCAAGCGTCGCCGGCAATCGAACGCGATGTCGATTACTTTCGCGAACACATTGCGGATGTGAAAACTGCCAGCGATCTTATGTCGGACCGCAGGCTTCTAACCGTGGCGCTTGGCGCGTTCGGTCTGGACGAAGACATCAACAACAAGGCCTTCATTGAGCAGGTTCTGGACGATGGCTTTCTGAGCGATACCGCGCTGGCCAACCGGCTGGCGGACAAACGCCATCTGGCCTTGTCCAAAGCCTTTGGGTTTGGCGACTTTTCGATTGCAAACACGCAACTTTTGGATTTTCCACAGGAAATCATCGATGCCTTTCACGAGCAGCAATTCGAGATTGCGATCGGCAGGAGCGACGAAAATCTGCGCCTAGCCCTTGGTCTGGAGCGCGATCTCGGTGAAATTATTGCAACCGATACCACCGATGACGGGCGCTGGTTTGCAGTGATGGGCCAAGCACCCTTGCGCAAGGTCTTCGAGGTCGCGCTGGGTCTGCCCACCACATTCGGGGCGCTTGATCTCGATCAACAGCTCGCGGGCTTTCGCGACAAGGCCGAACGTGTCTTTGGCGACAGCGAGATAGCGCATTTTGCCGACACCGAGGTGCAGGATGAACTGCGACGCCTGTTTCTGTTACGCGCGCAGGTCGCCGATCTTTCGTCGCTGAGCGCCCAGTCATCTGCGCTATTGCTGCTGCAAAGCTCGCCGGTCAGCTATTCGCTGACCTAAAAGGGCTGTCGCGCGCAATCGCGCCATCACAGATCAGATACATCCGCGGCCGCAGCGGCAAATTCTTGCTGCCAAGAATTTTTCCAAGAGTTTTGGCAAAACTCTTGGCTCGCGAAATTGTCGCGGACTGGCGATGAGCAGAAATTTCCCGAAATTTCTGCACCGCCGGCAAAGTCTTCGTGAAGACTTTGTCCCACGCCGCAGATTTTGTACAACCGGCAATCCCAGCATCGCCGAGGTACGATCTGCCCGCTTCGTCGCAATCAAACCGCGCTTCATTGGCGCGGGCTCTTGCAGCCCGCGCAGGCAAGATCGCACCTCAGGGGTCTTTTTGCGGCACCGTCAATATCCCGCCGAGTCGCCGGAATGAGTTGGCGGTGTCGGTCAACTCGCTTTCCGACACGAAATGATCGAGCGCTGGCCAGATGTCGATGGCCGCATCAATCTCTGCATCGGTGCCTTTGCTGTAAAGACCGGCCTGGATCATCATTTCATGTTTTTCATAGGTTCCGAGCCGGCGCCGCGCTAGGGCGATCAACTCGTTTTCGGCATCGCTGGCCGCGTGCGGCAATGAGCGCGACACGGATCGCAACAGATCGACCGCTGGAAAGCGGCCGCGTTCGGCAATTCTCCGATCAAGGACAACATGCCCATCGAGCACGCCGCGCAACATATCGGCGATCGGCTCTTCCATATCCGAGGCTGCGACAAGCACACTAAACACCGCTGTGATGTCACCGGCGCCACCGGCACCGGGCCCAGCGCGCTCTGCCAGCATCGTCAGGGTCGAGGCGGTCGACGGGGGAAAGCCGCGAAGCGACCCGCGCTCGCCCGAAGCCAGCGCCACCTCGCGATGCGCCTCGGCAAAGCGGGTCACCGAATCTGCTACGAAGAGCACATGCAGACCCTGATCGCGGAAATGTTCCGCGACCGCCATCGCCGTCCAGGCGCAGCGCCGCCGCAAAAGCGGCGAAAGGTCGGACGTGGCGGCGACAACAATGGTTCGGCTCATGCCGATCCGGCCGAGAATGCGTTCGACAAACTCGCGCACTTCGCGGCCGCGTTCGCCAATCATGGCGATGACCACGACATCCGCCTGCACGCCAAGGACCAGGCTGCCAAGCAGCGTCGATTTACCGATCCCGCTGCCTGCAAAAAGCCCGATGCGCTGGCCGCGGGCAATCGGCAGCATGGTGTTGAACACCGCCAGACCGGTTTCCAGCCGCTCGCCAAGACCGCGGCGCCGGGCGGGGTTGATCGGCTGGCCCTTGAGCGGGCGCGCCTGGCCGCCGCGCATGATCGGGTGGTCGTCAATTGACCGCCCGCAGGGGTCGATCATGCGGCCTAGCCAGTTGTCGTCGGGGGCGATCGAGATGTCACCCGCGAGGCGCACCCGGTCATCGACCTGAACGCCGTCAATCTGCGCGTCCGGCAGGATCGACACAGAATGTTCGTCCATCGCGACAATTTCGCCGCCGATCGTAGCGCCGTCGCCGCGGATAATTTCCACCAATTGTCCAAGCGCGCCAACTTGCGACAAACCGGCCACACGCAACGCACCGGGTCCGGTTTCGGTAATCCGCCCCTGCCAGGAGGCAGGGGAGATGGCGGAAATTTCGGCTCTTATACCAACGGCCCTAGTCGTTGACCGTTTTGGCCCATTGTCTGGTAGTGATTGACGTGATTGCGGTTTTGTCGTTTGCAAAGAAGTTCCATGCTTCGCAACACCTGTCGACGATCTGCTCATAATTGTCGAAGACGGATATGGCGAGCTTGTTGGCACGCAGATAATACCAGCGGCATTTAACATTGACCGATATGGGCCCATTTTCGCATTCCGATTGATGTGATGGTTTCGGGCTGTGCGATGAGCTTGTTCCAAGCTTCGCATCCAGCATCGACGATGGCATTGTAGTCTTCGAACACGCGGTTGGAGAGCCAATTGGCGCGCAAGTACTGCCAGATATTTTCCACCGGGTTCAGTTCCGGAGCGCGCGATGGCAGCAGGATGATGGTGAGGTTCTTCGGGACTTTGAGTTTGCCGGTGGTGTGCCATCCGGCCCGATCCATCAGCACAACCGCATGGGCCTTTCGGGCGACGTGGCGGCTGATCTCGTCGAGATGCATCTGCATGGCTTGCGCGTCCGCCCAAGGCAGCATGAGCGCCGCCCCCTTGCCGTGAGCCGGACAGATGGCGCCGAACAGATAGGCGTTGTGATAGCGCTGATCGGCCGGCTGGCGGGGGCGCGTGCCCTTTCTCGCCCACAGGCGCGTCAGGCCATTCTTCTGGCCAAGGCGTGCTTCGTCCTGGAACCAGATCTCCACCGGCGTTCCCGCTGGCAGGTCAGCTATATGCACCTGGAGCGTGTCGGCGAAGTTTTTTTTAAACGCCTCGATGATCCGCTTATCCTGCCTGGGATGCTGCGGGCGGGCGCTGATATGGGCAAAGCCCAGTTCGCCAAGCAGTCTGGATATCCCGCGCTCGGAATAGATGACGCCAAAGCGCGCCTCGATCACCCGCTTCAGGCCGATCCGCCGCCAGCGGACAACCCCGTCCACCGCCGGATCGGGGCCGGTCTCGACAATCTCGCCAAGTTCTTTCATCTGGACATCGCTCAGGTAGCGCGTCCGGCCCGCGCCCTTGCGGTTGGTGAGGCCATCCGGTCCCTCTTCGTTGAACCGGTGAACCCAGTCCCGCAGGGTTTGGCGATCCATCCCACCGATCCTTGCGGCCTCTCCACGGCGCATGCCATCGTAGACCGCCGCAAGAGACAACAGACGGCGGCTCTGCCGGGCATCCTTGCAACGGCTGGCGAGTTTACGAAGGTGGCGGGCATCAAAGTCGCGACGAAGCGGAACACTGGCTGGCATGGCGATCCTCCTTTGCCAACCTTGAATCCAGATCAAAACCGATTTGGGAATCCCCACAGAGTCAGAAATTGATGCCGTTGGTATAAGCCCACACATTTTCCATCGGGTTGAGTTCAGGGGAATAGGGCGGGAGTTTGAGCAGGGTGATGTTGTCGGGTACCTCCAGCTCTGCCGAACCGTGCCAGCCAGCGCCATCCAGAATGAGAAGGGCATGTGCGCCCGATGCGACGGTTTTAGCGATCTCGGCGAGATGCGCGCTCATGGCCTGTGTGTCGGCATGTGGCATGATCAGAGCGGCCGCTTCAGCCCGTTCCGGGCAGACGGCGCCGAAAATGTAGCTCCAGATATAGCGGGTGTCGCGCGGGGCACGGGGGCGTGTTCCACGCTCGGCCCAGATACGGGTGAGCGTGCCCTGCTGGCCAACCCGCGCTTCATCCTGAAACCATATCTCCAGGGGCTTGCTGCGGGCTGTTTCCGGCAAGGCTGCTTCTACCTCTGCGGCGAAGTTTTTTTAAAAGCCTCCTGTGCATCCGGGTCGGATTTCGGATGCTGCGGGCGCGCCGACAGACGCCGAAAGCCCAGGCTTGCCAATTGTTTGCCAACAGTTCGCTCATGCATGGTGACGCCGAAGCGCTCTTCGATCTTGCGTTTCAGATCAATGCGCCGCCAGCGCACAACCCCATCGGTTTCGGGGTCGGGACCCGCCCGAACCATTTCCGCCAACTCCTCCTTCTGTGCCGCGCTCAGCAGACAGGGTGGATCCGGCGGGCGACGGTTGAACAGGCCCGACACGCCCTCCGCATTGTAACGGTGGGCCCAATCCCGCAGCGTCTGCCGATCCATGCCGCAGTTTTCTGCCGCCGTCTTGCGGTCAACCCCATCCAGAACCAGGGCAATCGCCAACATCCGTCGCGCCGCTTTCCCATCCCGGCACCGCGCCGCTTCCTGGCGAAGCTCGCCTGCGGACTTGTCTTTGCGCGTAATCCTTACTGCCATCAAAGCCTCCCTTGCCTTGATGCCACTGAATCAGATCACGCCGCTCGTGGGAATCCCCTTGAGTCAAATCTGGGGGCCGTTGGTATTAGATGGTCCAGACCGACAGGCAATTGCGACTCCTACAGGATGCTGCAAACCGTTTCTAAAGGAATTGCGGTTAACGATGATTGAAACCGGTCGAGGGAGAAGCCCCGATGTTCGACAAAATCGCGATCATGCGCATGGCGCATGGGCTGGCATCACATGCGGCAGAACGCCAGGCAGTGATCGCGCGCAACATCGCCAATGCCGACACACCGGGCTATCGCACCCTGGACATCCCCTCTTTTGCTGACACATTTGATCCGGCGCGATCCGGGCAATTGCGGATCACGCGCCCCGGCCATATCGGCGCAGACGGCCAGGCATCGCGCCTGCAGCATCAGCGCGCATCCGCAACAGCCACCGAAAGCGCGCCCAACGGCAATTCCGTCTCGCTTGAAATGGAAATGGTCAAATCGACTGAGGCACGGCGCGCCCATGATCTGGCGCTGGCCGTCTATTCCAGCTCGCTGGATATATTACGCACCTCTCTGGGCCGCGGCCGGTAGGGAGATGATGCGATGACGAGCTTCACCGACACGTTAAAACTTGCGGCAAGCGGTATGCAGGCGCAGGCCTCGCGCATCCGCCATGTTACCGAAAATATCGCTAATGCCGACACGCCGGGCTATCGGCGCAAAGTGACGAGCTTTCAGAATGTTCTCGAATTCGGGCAAGCAACCGGGCAAGTTGTCACCGGGCCGGTAAGGCTCGATCAGACCCAGCTTGAACGCATTTTTGACCCCAGCCATCCGCTGGCGGATGAAACCGGCCATTACGATGGATCGAATGTCGATCTGGTGGTCGAGATTGCTGACGCGCGCGAAGCGCAGCGCAGCTATGAGGCGAACCTCAAAATGTTCGACCAGATGCGGCAGATGTCGAACAATCTGCTTGAATTGTTGCGTAGATAGGAGCGACCAAAATGGACCTTCGATCGACGCTTGCAGCGCAAAACTATGCAGCCACCCGCCCCGCGACAGCGCCCAAGGCGCAAGCGGGCGGGCCGGCTGGCTGGCGCGATGCGGCCAATGATTTTGCGGCCACTTTGATCCAGAGCGAAACCATCGCTGCCGCCGCCATGACCGGCAAGGCCGACCCGCACGCCCTGGTTCAGGCGCTCGCACAAACCGAACTGGCGGTCGAAACCGCTGTGACGGTGCGCGACAAGGTCGTTGAGGCCTACCAGGAAATCCTCAGGATGCCGGTCTGAGCCGATGGGAGAGGCCATCTTATACCACCGAGCGGAATGCCTGACTCACGTTGGGGATTCCCAAGCGGTCCGATCTCTGACTCAATGTGGTGAACCAATGAGGTTCGCCATGGCAGCGCCTATCGACTTACGGAACGATTTTGACAGCGTCTCACTGCGGTGCCTCGCGAAGAGGACCAGGGACGCGACCCAGAGCCGTCGTCTGCTGGCGTTGGCCGAGGTCTACGATGGTGGCAGCAGGACGGATGCGTCGCGGATCGGCGGCGTCGGTCTGCAGATCATTCGCGACTGGGTGCTGCGCTTCAACGCCCGCGGACCGGACGGGCTGGTCGATGGGAAGTCACCGGGCGCACCCTCGAAGCTCAACGCCGATCACCGCCGCGCACTGGCGGAGGTTGTTGAGGCCGGCCCGGTCCCGGCGGTGGACGGCGTCGTGCGCTGGCGGCGCAAGGACCTGGCGCGGTGGCTCTTGGAGACGTTCGCCATCTCGCTCGACGAGACCACGGTCGGGCGCGAGTTGAAGGCGCTCGGCTTCGCCAAGATCTCGGCGCGGCCGCGCCACTACGCGCAAAACGAGCTGGCCGTCGAGGCTTTTAAAAAAAACTTCCCCGCCGAACTGGCGAAGATCCGGGCGAGGCTCCCGAAAGGCGTCGAGATAGAGCTGTGGTGGCAAGATGAAGCCCGCATCGGCCAGAAGAATAAGCTCACACGCCGATGGGCCAGACGTGGCACGCGCCCGCGGGTGCCCCGCGACCAGCGCACCGAATGGGCCTATATCTTCGGCGCGATCTGTCCCGCGAAGGGGAAAGGCGCCGGGCTGGTCATGCCCTGGTGCGACACCGAGCCATGGCGGCGCACCTCATCGAGATCAGT
The DNA here is from genome assembly GCA_965216135.1 of Paracoccaceae bacterium. Lineage (GTDB taxonomy): Bacteria > Pseudomonadota > Alphaproteobacteria > Rhodobacterales > Rhodobacteraceae > CBDCFL01. The sequence goes on along the minus strand of CBDCFL010000024.1, from coordinate 120,648 downwards.
GCCGCCGTCGATCCCGGCGCCCATGCGGTGCTGATCGTCGATCAGGCCGGTTGGCACTTGACGCCCAAGCTGGCGATCCCCGACAACATCACCGTCCTGGCGCTGCCGCCACGATCGCCCGAGTTGAACCCGGTGGAGAATGTCTGGCAATTCATGCGCGACAACTGGTTGTCGAACCGGATCTTCAAATCCTACGAAGACATCGTCGCGCTGTGCTGCCAAGCCTGGAACAACCTCATCGACCAACCATGGAAGATCATGTCCCTCGGCATGCGCAAATGGGCGCATGGGTTCTGATCAATGACCGTTGGTATTATATGACATGCTGCGTCAGGGTTTGTGGGTTGCGGTCACGATCTCGACCCCGATCCTGGCGGTGGCGCTGTTGGCCGGTGTGACGGTCGGCCTCTTTCAGGCGCTGACGTCCATCCAGGAAATGACCCTGACATTCGTGCCCAAACTGGCCGCGATCGTGGCGGTTTTCTGGGTGACGATGGCGTTCATGACCGGCACGCTGGTCAGCTTTTTCAAGAGCGATGTCGTGCCGCTGATCGCCGGTTCCTGAGGCATGGACAACGCTGGCTATACCGCACTCTCGCGCCAGTCCGGATTGCTGCGCGAAATGCAGGCGGTGGCCAACAACATTGCCAACCTTTCGACGACCGGTTTCCGGCGCGAGGGGCTAGTGTTTTCTGAAGTCATTCATGCAATGGAAAACGGCGCTGCCTCGCTATCGATGACCCGGGCAAACACCCGTGACACGCGGCTCGATCAGGGCTCGCTCAGCCAGACAAACGGCACATTTGATCTGGCCATCGAGGGCGATGGGTTCTTTCTGATCGAAACGCCGTCCGGCAACGCGCTCAGCCGCGCCGGGGCATTTACCCCCAACGAGAACGGCGAACTTGTAACGCCGGATGGGTTTCGGCTGCTCGACAGCGGCGCGGCACCAATATTCGTGCCCCAGGACGCGCGATCCATATCGATCGCCGCCGATGGCACGCTGGCCGCCGATGGCAGTCCACTTGGCCAGATCGGGCTGTTTGTGCCCGCAGACCCCAACGAGCTGATCCGGCGCGACGGCGTTATGTTTACAGCGGATGGCGATGTTGAACCGGCTGACAGCGGGCGCATATTGCAGGGCTTTCTGGAGGCCAGCAATGTCAATTCGGTGGCAGAGATTACCCGGATGATCGAGGTTCAGCGGGCCTATGAACTTGGTCAAAAGCTGCTCGAGCAGGAAGACGAGCGGATCAAATCCGTCATGCAAACCCTCAGCCGATAGGAGTAGAGCCATGCGTGCCCTGAATATCGCAGCCACAGGCATGAGCGCCCAGCAAATGCGGGTCGAGGTGATTGCAAACAACCTCGCGAATATGAGCACGACCGGATATAGCGCCCGGCGCGCTGAATTTTCCGACTTGCATTACCAGCAGATGACGCGCGCCGGCACGATCAACGCCGCCGACGGCACGGTGCTGCCGACGGGCGTGCAACTGGGTTTGGGCGTGCGGCCGTCCGCAGTTAGCGTGAACCTGGCGCAGGGTTCGCTGTCTGAAACCGGTGGCGACCTGGACCTCGCGATTGAGGGCAACGGCTTTCTGGAAGTGACTTTGCCTTCGGGTGCGTCCGCCTATACCCGCGATGGCGGCCTGAAACGCTCTGGCGACGGGCTGGTGGTAACATCTGACGGCCATACGGTCGTGCCCGATGTGGTCATCCCCGAAGACGCGCGCAGCATTTCGATCAACGCCGCGGGCGAGGTTTGGGCCTATTTCGCCGACCGTGTGGAACCTGAACAGCTCGGCCAATTCACCCTTGCCGGATTTTCCAACCCGAAAGGGCTGGAAGCGATCGGGGCGAACCTGTTCCTGGAAACTGCGGCCTCTGGCGCGGCCAGCGTCGGACCCCCCGGCGTGGATGGTCTGGGCACGCTGCGTCAGGGTTATCTGGAAAACTCTTCGGTCAATGCGGTGCGCGAGATTACCGAACTTATCGAGGCGCAACGTGGATACAAGCTGAACGCCAAGGTTATCAGCGCCGCCGATCAGATGCTGGCCGCGACCACGCGGGTCCGATAAACATGCGCGCGTTCTGGCTGGCCCTGATCATCGCCGCATTTACAAACGGACCGGCGATTGGCGATACTCTTATGGCGACGCGGACGATCCGCTCAAAAACCATTCTGACCGCGGCCGACGTGTTCGTCGTCAAAGATGACCTGCCGGCAATCTTTGACAGCGCCGATGATGTGATCGGGCTTGAGGCCCGCGTGGTGCTGTACCAGGGCCGCCCGACGGCCCGAGGATGTCGGGCCCGCAGCAACGATCGAGCGCAACCAGATCGTGACCATCGGGTTTCAAAGCCGCGGATTGTCGATTTCCGCCGACGGACGCGCGCTGGGCCGGGCGGCACCCGGTGATCTGGTGCGGGTGATGAACCTGGCGTCGCGGACAATCATCATGGGCCGGGTCGATACGCTGGGGCAGGTCACTGTCGGTCCGACCAGTATCGCGGGCGGGAGCAAATGATGCGCCAGATCATTTTCATACTCGCGCTTTGACAGATCATTTTCATACTCGCGCGGCACTGGCGGCTTGCGGCAACCTGCGGACCGCCGATCAGGTCTCGCGCCTGTCGCCAACCACCGGCGGGCCCGAACATCTGGCGATGTTGCAGCCCGGCGTGATGCAGCAAACCGGGGCGGCAGGCCCGTTTGACGGTGCATCGCTTTGGAATGGCGGGCGTCGGTCGCTTTTGGGTGATCGCCGCGCGGTGCTCAGAGGTGATATTCTGACCGTCGTGGTCGAAATCGACGAAAAGGCAGAAATATCCAATTCAACATCCAGCAGCCGCTCGGGCTCTGAATCGCTGGCAATCCCGTCGCTTTTGGGGCTCCCACAGCGGCTGGGTGCCCTGCTGCCGGCCGGGGCGAGCTTTGACACCGCGGCGTCGGTCAATTCTTCGTCTTCCAGCAGCGGCGACGGGGCGATCCGGCGCAACGAGAAACTGACCCTGCGCGTCGCGGCGACCATCATTGATGTTCTGCCCAACGGCATTCTGCGTATTCGCGGATCGCAGGAGGTTCGGGTAAATTTTGAAGTTCGCGAGTTGCTGGTGGAAGGTTATGTGCGTCCCGAAGACATATCGCGCCAGAATGAAATTACATACGACAAGATCGCATCGGCGCGCATATCGTACGGCGGGCGGGGTATGATATCGCGCCTGCAGGCCCCGCGCGTCGGTCAGCAGATGGCCGATCAGATCCTGCCGTTTTAGAAAGGCATAAGACGTGGGGAAAATCCTGCCCAATCTATTGGCTTTGATCGGGCTGGGCGCGGGCGTCGGCGGCGGCCTGATGCTGCGCCCCGATACCGCTGAGATGGCAGCGATTAACCCCTGCGGCCAGGGCGATCCGAACGCGCACGCGACCGCCGGGGCAGATACCGGGCAAGACAAGAACCCACCTGCCGCGGCTTATGTGAAACTGAACAACCAGTTTGTTGTCCCGGTCGTCACCGGCGACAGGATCTCATCACTGGTGGTGATGTCGCTCAGCCTCGAAATTGACGAAGGCGGGCAGGAAGCGGTGTTCCAACGCGAGCCCAAGTTGCGCGACGCTTTCCTGCAGGTGCTGTTTGACCACGCAAACGCCGGCGGCTTTGATGGCGCCTTTACCGCCAGCGGCAAGATGGTCGCGCTGCGCGACGCGCTTTTAGAGGCCGCCCAAAAGACACTCGGCGCGCTTGTTGCCAATGTCCTGATCGTGGACCTGGTGCGCCAGGACGCCTGATGCGCACCCGACCACGCGCAATAAAAGGGGTGTCACCGTCCCGATGGCCCGGCGCGCCCAAATTCGCATCATTTGGGTCCGATTGCGTGACACAGGTATCGCGACAAAAGGCGGTGTCGCTCAGCGCTCAACTCCGCCGCCGCGAACTTTGCGCCCCAACACTCGGTGGCGGGTCATCCAAGCCCAGCAAGGTGCGACGATGTCACAACCGCGGCATCGCGAGTGCCGCGACTTTTGGCCTCGATCCAGCTAATCGCGGATCATCCTAGGCCGATGGCGGGATGCGCCCGGTGCCTATTCCATCGCTAATTTGGCGGCGCGCTTGCGCAGTTCGTCGTTGCGCGCATCGTCGGCCATTTCCTCGATCACTTGCACCCGGCCAAGCGCACGCGCGGCGCTTAATTTCAGCCGCTCTCTTGCCGCCAAGACAGCGGAGAGGTCCGCCATCAGGGCCTCGCGGCGGCGCGCGGACCAGTTTTGCCAGTTTTCGATCGCACCCAATGCGGGAACTACCGCCTCGCCAGCACCGATCGGCTGGTTTTGCCTGAGCGCTGCAAGTTCCGAAAGCTGGGCATAAAGCGCGCGCTCTTCGTCGAGAATTTCGGAAAGCTCGGCAAATCGGCGGTCTTTCAACAGCACCATGATCGGGATCAGTTTTTCGATGTCGTGGTTCATTTTCGCCAGCCTGCGCGGCGCGCGCGGGCCTGCATGGCCTCGGCAAAACGGATCGCCGAGGCAACGGCGTGGTAATGTTCGGGCTGAATTTCGGCACCAACCTCGACACTGGCGTGGATTGCCCTTGCGGCAGGCGGATCATGGCGGACCGGCACCGCAGAGGCCTCAGCGATTTCGCGGATGCGCGCGGCGATGGCGTCAACCCCCTTGGCCACGCAAATGGGTGCGGCACCGCTGGCGCGGTTCCATTTTAGGGGGTTACAAAGAAGGGTTGACGGGGGCGGATCGAGCATCGGTTTCATTTTAGCTTCTCCTCTGTCTCAGGAAGCCCCTTAAATTCATTTTGGTTCTTAATCAGAAGCTCGGCGGCATTAAATCTAATCCATGCGTTTAGGAGATATCCATCATACACCGCCTTCTCCGGTACGCCTTCGGGACATAATTCCTTGAACTTGTTAAGAATTGCATTTGCTGTAGATGTACCGCCGCCCTTGGCGGCATACTTTATATAATCGTTTACTGTCCCCCAGGCGGCCAAATACCCTAAGTTCTGAAAGCGTTTGTGCCTTCGGCGCTTAATCCAGCTGCCAACTCCCCAGTAAACAACTGGACATGCTATCGCAGCAAGACTCACCATCATGACGGTCCACCTCGCAGCCTCGGAGTCAACCATTCCGATAACCGCGAGTAAGGCTCGCAAACGATCCGGCCACTCGAGTGCACTTAGAACTAAGCCGACCCCTCCGAGGCAAGGCACCGCAATTTTCCAGCCCCGCGCAAGGGCACGTTTCCATGTCATGCGCTATTGTCGGGCTTGACTCCGCCCCCGTCAACTCTTCGTTGTAATCCCCCATTTTAGCGCCACGGCAAAATGGGTCGGATTAACGATCACAACATCGGCACCCGGCACATCCGCGAGCATCCGGTTGTTGGCGATTTCCTGCGCTCGCTGACGGCGGTGCTGTTTGATATAGGGATCGCCCTCCATTTGTTTTGCCTCATCCATCAGCTCTTTGCGCGACATCCGGTTTTTGCGGATGTGTTCGGCGCGCTGCCAGAAAAAATCAATGAAGCCCAGGCCCGCCGATACCAGCAGCACGAGAGAGAAAAAGCTGATCGACATCGCGCCCATGGCCAGCACGATCTGCCGAGGCTGCAGCTGCACCGAGAATGTTAGCTGGTCGGTTCGCGACACCAGGAACAGGCCAAGTGTTGCCGAAAATATCAGCAATTTGGTGAAGCTTTTGGCAAATTCAAAAAGCCCCTGACGGCCGAATTTGTTTTTGGCATTGGAAACGGGCGAGATCCGGTCAATCCGCGGCTCGAGTTTGCTGGGCGCCACGACAAAGGCCTGCTGGGCGACAACAGCAAGAACAGCGCAGGCGGCCGGCACCGCAAACCATGGCGACAGCAGCCAGATCACCCCGCCGACGCGGGTGCCGAAACCCGCCTGAAGGCCGCCCGAAAACCAGTCAGCGGCCAGTTCCGGCGCGAATTCCAGCAAGCGGGCCAGATCAGAGGCGATGCCCAGAAAGAGCTGGCCGCCGAAGGTGATGCAGATCAACAGAAAACCGGCATAAGCAGATGAGGTCGTCAGATCCACCGAGCGCGGCACATCGCCTTTCTTGCGGGCGTCGTCGAGATTTTTCTGTGTCGGCTCAAATTGCTTGTCTTGGCTGTCGTCGGACCCGCTCATCGGGCCAGCCCCGCCGGATCGACCAGGAAGTCCTGCATCGCCCCAAGCCAGACCGCCAGCATCAGCGGGGCACATAAAAACAGCAGTATCAGCCCGCCAGCGGTAATCGCCGGGGCCCCCACGAACGACACCATCAGCTGCGGCATGGCGCGGTTTATGGTGCCCAGAGTGATGTTGTAGATCATCGAGGCAATCACAAACGGCGCGGCGATCGAAAACGCCAGTGAAAAGGCGCGCGCGGTGCGCCCGGTGCCCCATTCGGCCAGATCCGCCGCCGGGATCGGCTGGCCCGGCGGGAACAACTGGTAACTCAGGATCAGATGTTCGGCGATCCTGACGTGCAGGCCAACGGTTACCGCCAGCGCCAGCCCGGCGATGACCAGCAGATGGCCGATCGCGGGCTGCGGATCGGCCGCGGCACCGCCGAAGATTTGCGACAGGCTGGTGGATTGGGCCGCCATCGCGCCAGCGACCTGCAGGGTGATGACAAATAGTCTCAGGCTTATGCCGATGGCCAGTCCGGCCACTATTTCGATAGCCGCCCATCCAAGAAGCGGGACGAACCCGTCGGGAGGTGCGGGAAACGCGCCGACCACTGCCGGGGCGACGACCACGGTGAATGCGATCGCCAATACCAGCCTGACACGCTGCGGCAATGAGCGTTCGCCGACAACCGGCAATATCGCCATCGCCGCGCTGATGCGAAAGAATATCAGAGCCACCGGGGCCCAGGCGAGCTCTGCCAGGTCCAACGCCTCGGCAAGTGCCAGGTTCATGCGGCGACCATGCCGACAATTGCCGGACGGGCATCAGCGCCGATTTCATCATAGCTGAGCACGGCATTTGGTATGCCCTTGGCCGCCATCACGGTGCGCAAATAGCGGCGGCGGCGGGTTGAGGTGATGAGGGCGGGATAGATGCCACCTTCGCCGACGCTTGCAATTTTTTCGGCGACCGATCCGGCAAGTTTGTTGAACTCGCTGGGCGGCAGAGCAATTTCTGCGCCGCGCTCACCGTCGATCTGATATTGGGCGAACAGCTCGTCCCACTCTGGTGCCAGCTGAATGAGCGGGATGGTTCCGTCCGGTCGCCTAAGCTCGGCAACCAGTTGAAAGCCCAGCTTGTGGCGCACGTGTTCGCAGATCGCCTCAGCCGAGCCAGCGCCGCGGATCTCGGCAATCGCCTCCAGGATCAGCGGCAGGTTGCGGATCGAAACGCGCTCTTCCAGAAGCAGGCGAAGGACCGCAAGCAGCGTTTCCAACGGCACCTTGTCGGGGATCAGCTCGTCAAAGATCTTGCGGTTCGCCTCGGCGCGGGTTGTGTCGCTCAAATTCGCGAGTTCATCGAGCAGGCGGCGCAGCGAGCGCATCCCCAAGAGGCGCGGCAGGTTACGTTTGATAACCTCCAGCAAATGGGTGGCCAGAACTTCCGCGGGGTTGACCAGCGTCGCGCCCGACAGCACCGCGGTTTCCTGGTCGTCGAGCGAAATCCAACGCGCCGGCGCACCATACACGGGCTCTTTCACGTCGCGGCCATCGGGCAGCGAGGCGACATCGTCCGCCATCAGCGCGAGCGTGCGGTCAGCTTCAAGATTGTCGCGCGCCTGTTCGACGCCCTGAATTCGGATCACATAGGTGCCGGTTGGCAGCGCGGGCGCATCGGTCAGGCGCATTTCAGGCAGAATAACACCAAAGGCGGTTGCCACGTGGCGGCGGATATTGTCGACGCGGGCTTCCAGCCCGGTGGCCGGGTCAAGAACCATGGCCACCAGATCGGGTGAGAATTCGACATGAACTTCGTCGTGATCAAGGATATCACCTAAAGTTTCAACGGGGCTGATGTCGACATCCGGCGTTGCCGATATTTCGTCCTGGCGGGCCTGTTTCGCCTTGACCCTAACCAGCAAAGTCGCGCCCCCAAGCACGCTGGCCCCGATGACAAAGGGCAAGAATGGCAGCCCGGGCACCAGCGCAAACAGACCCATCAGAAAAGCAACGGTGCCCAGTGCGGCCGGATAGCGGCCAAGTTGTTGAAAAATGGCAACATCGGTCGAGCCGGTTGCCCCGCCGCGGGCCAGAAGGAGCGCCGATGCGATGGATATGACGACCGAGGGGATCTGCGAGACCAGCCCGTCGCCGACGGTCAGGATCGCATAGGTTTCAAACGCACCCGACAGCGGCATGCCATGCACCGCGACACCGATTATCAGCCCCATCACCAGGTTCAGGATGGTGATCAGCAGCCCTGCGATGGCGTCACCCTTGACGAATTTCGACGCGCCGTCGAGTGAGCCGAAGAATGTCGTTTCCGCCTGCTCCTTCTCACGCCGTGCCTTGGCTTCGGTGTGGTCGATGGCACCAGCGGACATATCGCTGTCGATGGCCAGTTGCTTGCCCGGCATGCCGTCGAGCGCAAAGCGCGCGCCGACCTCGGCCATGCGCGCCGCGCCGCGCGTGATCACGACAAAATTGACGATCAAAAGCACCCCAAAGACGACGAGGCCCAAAAATACGCTGCCGCCCATGACAAACATCGCGAAGCCCTCGATGACCTCGCCGGCGGCATCTGTGCCGGTGTGGCCCTGACCGATGATCAGCTTGGTCGACGAAACATTGAGCGACAGGCGCAACATCAGCGATGCCAAAAGCACGGTCGGGAAGACCGAGAAATCCAGGGGGCGTTCGATGAACAATGTGACCGTGAACATCAGGATGGCCAGCGCGAATGAGGCGGCCAGTCCAACGTCGAGAACCCAGGCGAGCATCGGCAGGATCATCATCACGATGATCCCCATCAGCGCCAAAGCCAGCAGGATAGTCGGTTGAAATATATCGCCTATTGTTAACTGGCCCGGCATGATCAGCTGCCGCCGATCAGGCGTCGGGCGGGCTGGATCGGTTGGTCGGGAAAGAGCGACCCGAAATTGCGCGCGGCATTCGAGCCGCCGCGCAACAGGGGAAACAGATTGACCCGCAACGGGCCGGATTGCGCGCTGTCATTCTGCGCCAGCACCGGCCCCGGCAGGGGTGTCGGGCGCGCATCGGCGGGTGCATCGTCAAGGCGCGCCAGGATGCGTGCGAACCTGTCACTGTAACTCTGCGCGAATGTCGGCGTGCGGGAATGGTAGGCCCCGGCGGCGTCTTTCCAGCTGCCTTTTTTGGCATAGAGACGCGCCAGAAACCGCGCTGCGTAAAGAGCATTTGCCTGCGGATCAAACATGTGCCGGATCGAGCGGAATGCGTGACCATGCCATTTGTAGTTCAGCTGAAAACATCCGACATCGAAACTTCGCGCGCCGCGCCCGTGGTTGGCCTCGGCGAAGGTGCGTGCGCCATCGGGGTCGTCGAACCAATGGCCTTTGCCCTCCATGTTCACGGTCCATGGCCAGGGCCGAAATGCGCCGGCGCGCTGGCGTCCGGTCTCAGTCAGTGCGATGGCCCGCAATACGGCTAGCGGCACGCCTGTTGCAGTGGCGGCGTGACGCGCAGCGACCTCGCATATCTCGGATGGGTCGGGGGCTGCGTGGGTGGTGGTGGGGATCATCAGCGCGCAAATGGCGGCGGCCCGGATGAAATGGGCGGCGCGACCGGATCGGGTGACAACGGACGATGCAATGTTGCGCCGCCTGCGCGCGTGGTCGGGCATTGGTCTCGCTCGCAGTTCTTGCAAGGGTTGATTCCGGAGATGTTAGCCAAACTCAGTTTAGGAAGAGTAACTTAAGGGCTCAAAATCGTTCTGGGCGTTAGCCCGGATCGTCCAGAAGGGCGGCCAGAAGGGCGCGCGCCTCACGGCTGGCTGTTATCAGGTCCCGGCTCGCGGCAAGCGGTTTGTCATGCTCGGTGATCGCGATCACCGGTTCGGCCGTCGCCGCGCCAGATTCATCGACGACTGCTGTTGCTAATGCCAGGCGCGCGACATCGGCGCGCATGCCCGCGCCGGCTTGCGCAACAACGGCGAAGTCCCCGGAAATCCAGGAAATGCGGTCCAGATCCTCAGATCTTCCGAGACGACGCAAGATGTCAGCGGCTTTGGCATATTCTCCCGCGGTTTCGTAGGCCTCGGCGAGTATTGCCTGTGCATCGGGGGTTTCGTCACCGCTGAGCAGGTCAATGGTGCGCTGCGGGCGGTCACGCGCCAGCGCGATGCTGGCTTGAATGCGGGTTTTTTCCGGTGAGGCCGCGTCAACATCGTCGGGCAGTATTCGTTCGGCGCGATCGACGAACCCAAGTGCCACCAGCCGCGATGCGACAACTAATACCAACGGCATCAATTTCTGACTCTGTGGGGATTCCCAAATCGGTTTTGATCTGATTCAAGGTTGGCAAAGGAGGATCGCCATGCCAGCCAGTGTTCCGCTTCGTCGCGACTTTGATGCCCGCCACCTTCGTAAACTCGCCAGCCGTTGCAAGGATGCCCGGCAGAGCCGCCGTCTGTTGTCTCTTGCGGCGGTCTACGATGGCATGCGCCGTGGAGAGGCCGCAAGGATCGGTGGGATGGATCGCCAAACCCTGCGGGACTGGGTTCACCGGTTCAACGAAGAGGGACCGGATGGCCTCACCAACCGCAAGGGCGCGGGCCGGACGCGCTACCTGAGCGATGTCCAGATGAAAGAACTTGGCGAGATTGTCGAGACCGGCCCCGATCCGGCGGTGGACGGGGTTGTCCGCTGGCGGCGGATCGACCTGAAGCGGGTGATCGAGGCGCGCTTTGGCGTCATCTATTCCGAGCGCGGGATATCCAGACTGCTTGGCGAACTGGGCTTTGCCCATATCAGCGCCCGCCCGCAGCATCCCAGGCAGGATAAGCGGATCATCGAGGCGTTTAAAAAAAACTTCGCCGACACGCTCCAGGTGCATATAGCTGACCTGCCAGCGGGAACGCCGGTGGAGATCTGGTTCCAGGACGAAGCACGCCTTGGCCAGAAGAATGGCCTGACGCGCCTGTGGGCGAGAAAGGGCACGCGCCCCCGCCAGCCGGCCGATCAGCGCTATCACAACGCCTATCTGTTCGGCGCCATCTGTCCGGCTCACGGCAAGGGGGCGGCGCTCATGCTGCCTTGGGCGGACGCGCAAGCCATGCAGATGCATCTCGACGAGATCAGCCGCCACGTCGCCCGAAAGGCCCATGCGGTTGTGCTGATGGATCGGGCCGGATGGCACACCACCGGCAAACTCAAAGTCCCGAAGAACCTCACCATCATCCTGCTGCCATCGCGCGCTCCGGAACTGAACCCGGTGGAAAATATCTGGCAGTACTTGCGCGCCAATTGGCTCTCCAACCGCGTGTTCGAAGACTACAATGCCATCGTCGATGCTGGATGCGAAGCTTGGAACAAGCTCATCGCACAGCCCGAAACCATCACATCAATCGGAATGCGAAAATGGGCCCATATCGGTCAATGTTAAATGCCGCTGGTATAATTTGGCGGCCTGCGATTCGCTGCTCTGGGCCCCTGGTGCAAACGGGAAGCGAAAGGCGACGCGGACAAAATCGACATCGCTGGCCAGCGACGCGCTGTCCAGGAACGTCTCGGCCCTGAGCAGCTCTGCCTCAAGTGGCGAGATGCTTGAATTTTCAAGCGCGTCCTCGATGCGTTCAAAGGTGGTTTCCGGCTGGCCGGACACGGAAAACGCGCGGATGGCGGCTTTGGTCAGGCGCTCGCCGAGCTTTGTGCCGCGGTATTCGACCGCCAGAGCGTCGGCGGAACTTGCCAATTGGCGGTCGATGGTCAGCCCCGCGGCCGAGCGGTTTTCGATCAGTTCTGCAAGCGCGAGCGCCGCGTCCGGGCCATCTTCGGCAACGACCATTTCCAAGAGCGGCGTGGCCTGTTCGACGCCAACCTCGCTGAGCGCCAGGCGCGCGTCGATCAGGCTCAGCGCCGAGCGACTACCCGCCGGTGCACGATCGATTGTATTGCGGATGGTCAGAGCGGTTTCGGGGTCCCCGGAAATCACAAAACTTTGCGCCAGCGGTGGCCCAAGATGGTTGCGCAGATGCACAGGCAGCGCGGAAAATGTCCGCAGCAGGGACTTCTTGTCAAGCTCGGGGTGGCGGGCAAGTTCGTGGTCCGACAGAACCGACCAGAGCGCGGCGGCGGATTTGCATCCGATCTGGCCGGCCAGACGCGGCAGGTCAACCTCGGGTGTCAGATCGACGGCGACTGCCAGTTCGCGCAATGTCCAGCTTTCCTCGCTCTCGAGGCCGAAAATGTCCAACACTTGGCGCGCTTCCAGCCCGAAACCCATGAAGATGTAGCGCCTCACAAGGGCCAGAACCGCGCGCTCGTTCGGACGGTCGAACTCGCCCACCAATGCCGCGCGCAAATCATCGGGCGACACCCGGCTCGCCTGGCCCGGCCCCCAGTGGACGGCGTCAAACCATTCAGCAGGCGGGCATTTTTGCTCGGCATTTGCCTGCAGCAATCGCGCCACCGGGTCTAGCGCGTCGCGGTCGGCGGCGGTTTCAATGCGCACGTGATCCCTGGCCGCTGGGCCGGGATCGCGAATTTCGGGCGTTGAACTGGCAGTGGTGACCTTCTGCTCGGATGAGCGCGCGGTGGGCACTTCGATCTGCGCAACAGGCACGTCCAACAGACCCTGGGCAACGGCGCGCTGAAATTGCCGCACCAGCGTGTCTCGTGCCGCAGCGACCCTATCACTATTGGCGTCGGATTGCGCGATCAGACCGGGCACCGGTAAGCCGATGACCGCGGCAAACTGGCTGCCGAACAGGGTGCTGCCTTGCCGTGTGTCACCGGTTGAAGGTGGCGTGGTCTTTGCGGGCGGTTTTTCGGGCTCTGCATTTTGCGTCGCGACCGATATTGCGGGCATAACGGCGGCTGGCATTGGCGGTGTCACAGGCACGCTTGCACTCGGCGCGGCTGTTGCAAGTTGTGGCGGCACGCTCGGGTCCGGCGCAACCGATGCAAGCTGTGGGGGTTGTGCGTTTTCTGTCGGCATCGCGGCCGCGACCGGCACATCCAATACCGGTGTGTCCGCCACGGCTGGCCGCAGCGGCGCGGGCAGTCTGGCGTCTTCGGGCGCGGGCGGTGGTCCACCTGGCGGGTTCAAAAACCGCGCACTGGATGCGGATCTGGCCTGAGCGGCAAAGCACGCCGCCAAGCTCGGGAACCAGACCGCGCGGCGCTCGTGTTGCTGGGCCATCGGCTGCAGACGCAGTGGTCTGGCCCCAGGTTCGGCCAGCCGGCAATTCGCTTAGCCGCATGGAAAATTCCGCCCCGGCCGCGCCGCCTCCATCCTTGATGTCCAGGACAATCTGATTTGCGCCGATCACAAAAGCGTCGCCGTGACAATTGCAGCCCAGGCCAAACAGCAGGCGGCCCGGTCCGGGTTGGCTAAGGCTGGCGATGCGCTGGCCGGTTATGCGTGAAAACACGTCCGCCAGATCAAATGAAATGTCCGCCGCGTCGGTGCGAAACTCCAAACCGCCCGCGACCGGCCCAAAGCGCCATTCATGTGGTTCCGAGAATTCCAGGACCAGTCGCGTAAAGCCCGAATGCGCACCCGAACGCACCGAGATGGTTTCAGCCAGAACCGGCACGGCTAAAGTGCAAATGAAGACAAATATGATTGCAGCCAACCGCATCATGCAGCATTTTTGACTTCTTTTAGGGCTTCTTCGAGTTCCGAAAATGTCGGGCGGCAGTGACCGGGCGTATCCTGACGCCCGACTTCTATGCAGATATTGGTGGCGTGATTGTGCAGATTGGCCACCAGCACTTCGCGGATCAGCTGATAGAAATGGCTATCCTCTTCGATGACCGATTTGACTTTGCTGGCAAAGGGCCCGACCAGCCCATAGGCCAGAAAAACACCCAAGAACGTGCCGACAAGCGCGCCGCCAATCATTTTGCCCAGAATTTCCGGCGGCTGGTCGATCGAGCCCATGGTCTTGATCACACCGAGCACGGCAGCCACAATGCCGAGGGCGGGCAACCCGTCGGCCACCGTCTGCAGCGCATGGCTGGAATGCATGGCGTGATGAAGATTGGCCTCCATGCGTTTTTCCAGCACTTCTTCGACCTGATGCGGATCGTCATAATTCATCGACGCCGAACGCAGGGTGTCGCAGATAATTTCAATGGCCTCACGGTCAGTCATTATCTTTTCGTAACGCGAAAAAATTGCAGAGCCTTCAGGGTCTTCGATATGTTCTTCCAGTGCGACGGGGTTTGCTCGCGCGATGCGGATCAGTTCAAACAACAGGCACAACAGGTCGCGGTAATCCACTGCGTTCCATTTCGGGCCTTTGAAGACTTTGCCGACGTCCTTGACTGTGTGCTTGATCGCCGCCATGTCGTTGGCGATCACAAAGGTGCCCGCCGCTGCGCCGCAGATAATCGTGATTTCGTAGGGCAGTGATTTCAGGATGATCCCCATTTTGCCGCCGGCGGCCAGATAGCCACCGAAGACCATGACAAAAATCATTAGAATGCCGACAATTCCGATCACCGCGCACCGTCCTTTAAGGGCTGCTTCCCGGGTCCATATTGGCAAATCAGGGTTAAAAAAGACGCAACAGCGCTCTATTCGCCTGGGGAATCGGCGTTGCGGCCAGCAAGTATCACGCTGATCGTATATGCCGTGTCCGGGTCTAGCCCGGTCATAATCTTGGCGGCGGCATCGGGGCGCATTCTGCCGATGAAACCGGCGGCGAATTCGGGGTCCATCGTGCCAAATAGGCTCGCGGCATCCTTGGGCTTCATGTTCTCATACACTGCGGTTAGACGCGCCAGATCACTTTCGGCGGCCTCTTTGGTTGCCGAGATCGTCGCGCTAAGTTCGTTTTCGGCCTTTTCCAGCCTGATCAGATTCGCCTCAATCTGCGTTCTGGCCAGACCCAGCGATTGCTCAAGCGTCAGAAGCTGGTTTTCCTTTTGATCCAGGGTGTCTTGCCTGGATTGAAGCGCCGCCATGATGGCGGCGATGTCGTCGGGAACCGCGCATTGTGCAGGCACCGGTTGAGGTACGACACGGTCTTTCAATGCGGTGACTTCCTTGGCGATGGCCGGCCCGGCGCCGGTGCCCAGACGAATCGCGGCAGAGGCGGCGAACAGCACCGCGATCAACACCAGAGCGCCGCGGCCATTTGTCCATTTCCGGCGCGCCACACCCGCGGTTTTGGCTGGAGTGTCAGTCATTGTGCCGCCTCCTGCACTGGTCTGCGCTGGCTCTGGAACAGGCCGGTCTCCGGCGTTGGCTCTGGCTGAGGCGGCGGCGGTTCGCGCCGCGGTGCAGGCTCGGGAAGATCGTGCATCGCAGCAACCAACAGTTCCAGCCTTTTGGCCGCACCTTCGGCGCGTTCGGTCAGTTCAGACAGTGACTTGGTCGAACCGACCGCCGAAACCTGTGCGGATTTGAGCGTTTTGGTCATGTCATCGACCTGCGCCGAAAGCACCGCAATCGCGCCACCGACGCCTTTTTCAAGATCGGTGAAGCGGCGCAACCTGCGTGACAGCACAACGCAATAAGCGGTTGCGGCCAATGCGCCTGCAAGCAGCAGGAAATCTGCAACAAGGTCCATGTCTCACCCTTAATTCAAAACAAATTCCATGATCAGCAGATCGCGAACCCGGCCTTCGCCGGTAACCACCTGCACGCGGCGCAGCGTCTGCGCGCGCAGGCGCACCAGAGCGGCGCGCTCTTGCAATTCCGACAGGTCCACCGCGCGCAAATAGCCGTTCAGCACATCGACAATTCTTGGCATGACATCGAGCACCTCCTGCTCGGCAGAGCGGCGAACTTCGATCTGGGCCTGAAACCGCAGAAACCGTTGCGCCCCGTTGGCACCTACATTTATGACCAGCGGTTGGACCGGCACGAATACCACATCCGGCAACGGCATGCTTTTGTCTGCTTGATCGGACTCGGCGCTATGGCCTGCCGCTTCGCTACCCAGAACCAAGCCCGAATAGACCGCATAAAACCCGCCGCCACCCAGTATCAGAGCCAGCAACATGCCAAAAAGAAGGCCCTTTTTGGATTTCTTTTTTGGCTCGGTACCGTCGAGTTCTTCGGCATCTTCGGCCATATGCGCGATGTCCGTGCGGGTTTCGATTATTTTTTTGATACGCTGAGTTAGCTAGGGGGTGTTGACGTTCATCGTGTTTGAATGACGATTGCAGCAAGCGAGATGAATGCTTTGAAGCTGTCATCTGTTTTGCAG
The DNA here is from genome assembly GCA_965216135.1 of Paracoccaceae bacterium. Classification (GTDB taxonomy): domain Bacteria; phylum Pseudomonadota; class Alphaproteobacteria; order Rhodobacterales; family Rhodobacteraceae; genus CBDCFL01. Next base: position 104,299 of record CBDCFL010000024.1, on the reverse strand, counting down.
GAACGCATTGCGATCCCTCTGTATTCCTTCAGCTTTCCGAAGAAGTTTTCGACCAGGTGACGCCATTTGTAGGTGTGGCGGTCGAACTCCGCCGGGAAGCGGCGGTTTGATTTTGGAGGGATTACCGGCTCGATCCCGGCACTGGTCAGCGCTTCGCGCAGCCAGTTCGCGTCGAAGGCACGGTCGGCGAGAAACTGGTCGCAGGTGGGGCCCTCGATCAGTGCGGCGGTACCCCGCAGGTCATGCGCCTGACCGGGCAGAAGGCGGAAGTCGATCAGATTGCCGAGCGCGTCCGTCAGAGCCATGATCTTTGTCGTTATCCCGCCGCGAGAGCGTCCGATGGCTTGGCTTTGAGTCCCCCTTTTGCGCCCTGACCGTGTCGGTGGACTTTGACGATACTACCGTCGATCATCGTGTATTCGAAGTCTGCATCTTCGGCTAATACCCTGAACATACGATAGAAAGCGTCGGCCCTCACCCACCTTCGGAAGCGCTTGAACACGCTGTTCCAGCGCCCGAACTCTTCCGGCAGGTCGCGCCAGGGGCATCCGGTCCGCGAGATCCAGAGAACTGCCTCGACAAACCGGCGCGGGTCAGGGCCGGTGCGACCGGGGTCGCATTCCCGGCCAAGGCAGTGCGGTGCGATGACAGCCCATTGGGCGTCGGTCAGAACTGTGCGGATCAAGGCTGCTCTCCTCTGTTTGCAACCTTGAATCAGTCATCAGCCGATTTGGGAATCCCTAAACGTCAACAAGCCCTAACCGAATGTTAAGTCAGATGGGGCATCGAAGACCCCAAGGAACGGGCAGAACGCTCTCGGTCGCGGGGTCACCCCAATTGCAGCAATTGATCTCTTTGTGGATGGCGCTGGACGGACGGCGCAGAATTGTCGCGCTATTGGCGGTTCTGGCCGTTGTCGCCACCGTTACCAGCCTGGCCCGGCTGATCAGCGCTCCAAGCTACTCTCTTCTGTATTCCGGGCTTGAACCCGACAGCGCCGGCGAAGTTGTGCGCGCAATAGAACAACAGGGCGTGGCCTACGAAATTCGTGGCGGCTCGATTCTGGTCGATGTGACCAAGCGCGATCAGCTGCGCATGACACTGGCTGCTGACGGTCTGCCGATGATGAGCGGCCAGGGCTATGAATTGCTCGATACGCTCTCGGGTTTTGGCACCACCGCGCAGATGTTCGATGCCGCATATTGGCGCGCCAAAGAAGGTGAACTGGCGCGAACCATTCAGTCCGGAACCCATATTCGCTCGGCGCGGGTTCATATTGCCAACACGCTGACGGTGCCAGTCCGTCCTGCGGTAACCGGGTCGGCCTCGGTCACGGCGATCAGCTCTGCAGGTCAGCTAACAGCCGCGAATGCGCAGGCTATGCGATATCTGGTCGCATCCGCCGTGGCCGGATTGTCGCCCGACGATGTGGCGGTGATCGACGGGCGCACAGGGTCGGTAATTGGCGCCGATCAGGGCGCCTCGGGTAAAGCCGGATCGCTGGACCGGGCGGCCGAGTTGAAGCGCAACGTCGAGCGTTTGCTTGAGGCCCGCGTCGGCGTCGGCAACGCGATTGTCGAGGTCAACGTCGAAACCGTGACCGAGCGCGAGGAAATAATCGAGCGCCGCTTTGACCCCGAAGGCCGCGTTGCGATCAGCTCGGAGACCGAAGAAAGCACCGACACAGCCAGCGACAGCGGCAGCGGCGGCGTCACGGTTGCCTCGAATTTGCCGGAAGGCGACGGTTCAGGTGCGGGGCAAAACTCGACCAGCCAAAACAGCAAGACCCGCGAAGTTGTCAATTACGAAGTCTCCGAAACGCGCCGCGAGATATTGCGAACACCCGGCGCGATCAGGCGTATTTCGGTGGCCGTGCTGGTGGATGGGATCACCTCGACCGATCCGGCAACCGGCGCGCAAAACTGGGCACCGCGCAGCGACGAAGAACTTGCCGCGTTGCATGATCTGGTCGCCTCGGCAATCGGATATGACGCTCCGCGCGGCGATAGCCTGACGATAAAATCCATGCAACTCAGCCTGCCGGAATTTTCGCAAGAAGTTGTCGCGCCCTCCCTTGTCCAGTCGCTCAATCTGGATGTCATGCGGCTTATTCAGGTCGCCGTGCTGGCGATTGTAACCATTGTCCTGGGTCTTTTTGTTCTGCGTCCGCTATTTGCGCGCGCGCCCAGCTATCCCGGCCTGCCGGCACCTGTTGGCGGACCATCGAACACCGGGCCGGTCCAGTTGCCCGCCCAAGGCGTCGATAATGCAGTCGAGTCCGGCGCGCTGGAGATAATGCCCGTGCCGATAGCCGCCGACTTAGGCGGCGATGGTGACATCCCGCAGGCACCCCCATTGCCGATGATGCCCATGCAGCAGGTGGCCATTCCGCCGTTGGACAGCGGGGCCGGTATCCCCCAGGTCAACCCGGTGGATCGGCTCCGCGACATGATCGAAGACCGCCAGGATGAAACTGTCGAAATTCTGCAGAATTGGATGCAGGACGACGCAGAGCGGGTCTGAGCATGGCGGGGATCACCTTTCTAGAAGAATTTGCGAACGCGGGTCCCCATTCCGCGGGCGCAGGCGGCGCGGGCCTGACATCGGACCAGGCCGATGCCCGCGCGCAGGCCTCCTATGAAACCGGCTACAGTGCCGGATGGGACGATGCCGTGCGCGCCGAAACCGAAGCCCATAAGCGAATTTCGGCGGAATTTGCCCGCAACCTTCAGGATCTGGGATTTACCTTTCACGAAGCCCGCGCCCATGTGATGCGCGCGTTTGAACCTTTGCTTGAGGATCTGATCCACAAATTCGTCCCCCGGATCGCCGCCCAAAGCCTGATGCCGATGGTCGTGGAAGAGCTGATGGCGCTGGCCGAACAATGCCTGGACACAAAAATCGATCTGCTCGTGCCCCCGGGCTGCGCCCACCTGATCGAGCCGCTCATCGCCGAAAATACCGTCATCCCGCTGCAACTGACCGAAGAGCCGAGCCTTGGTGTCGGCCAGGCGCTGATACGCGGCGGCAAACTGGAGCGCCGGATCGATCTGAGCGCGGCGACGGATCGCATCATCGCCGCACTCGATGCGCTTTATCAGACGGAAAAAAGGACGCAAGCCTATGGATAACAAACCCGACGGGACCGCCGCCCCAACCTCACCGGACAACCCGTTCACCCAGGTGCCGGTGGAAATAACCGTTTCGGTGGGCACCGCGCGTCCGCTGGTGGCCGATCTTCTGGCGCTCAAAAAGGACAGCGTGCTGCAACTGGAGCAAAAGATCGACGACCCGGTCGAGCTCTATGTCGGCGACCGGTTGATCGCGCGTGGCGAGTTGCAGGAGCTTGACGGCGAAGATGCAGGCAAACTGGCCGTGCGTCTGACAGAGGTGGCCGAGCTTAAGCAGGGCCTGTGACACAAACCCACCCAGATCGCCGTGGCAATTCCCCCCGCGCGGCTGGCCGCCCGAGGTTCGGGATGCACCAAAGGCCGGATCGCCGACCCCCTGCCTGGCAAACTCCAGTCCAGATGTACGGCGCGCATGGCCGCAGTCTTTGCACGGGGCCATCCCAAGTGCGATCCGCCAATGGCCCTTCAAGCGAACAGGAATGCCGCTGTTTGCCCTGCTCATCGCGGCCATCTGCATGGCCTGCACAGCGCCGGTTGCGGCACAGGAACTGACGCTTGATTTCGGTGATCAGACCTCGCTGACCCAGACCAGCATCGGGCTGATTGCGGTGATCACATTGTTGAGCATCGTGCCCGGCCTGCTGGTGATGATCACCTGTTTCCCGTTCGTCGTGACAGTCTTGTCGATCCTGCGTCAAGCCATCGGATTACAGCAGTCGCCGCCGGGAATGCTGATCATCAGCCTGTCGCTGTTTCTGACATTCTTTGTGATGGAGCCGGTTTTTGAACGTGCCTGGGTCGAGGGCCTGCAGCCCCTGTCAACGGGCGCTTTGCAAATCGAAGAAGCCGCAACGCGCGCCATCCAGCCGTTTCGTGAGTTTATGGCGGCACGGACCGATGCAGGCACTTACGACGAACTGGCAGCACTTCGCCATGCCGATGATGCGCAATTGCGCGTTCTCGAACCCGGCGCGCCCTTGTCGATCCTTGTGCCTTCGTTTCTGCTGAGCGAGATTGAGCGCGCCTTTCAGATCGGATTTCTGATATTCCTGCCGTTTCTGATCATTGATCTCGTCGTCGCGGCGGTACTGATGTCGATGGGCATGATGATGGTGCCACCAGCAATGGTTGCCTTGCCGTTCAAGCTGGCATTTTTCGTCGTGGCCGATGGCTGGACGCTGGTTTCCAGCGCGCTGGTGCGCAGCTATTTCTAACCAGGGCGCAGCATGCGCCGCGCACAGCCGCCCGTCTAACCCACGTCAATTATCGGCAATTCGCCGCGGATTTTCGCCTGTTGGCCCGATGTCAGATAATCGGGGTGATGCGTGTCCAGCAGATCGCGCGCCTTGCCTCTTGCCCGCGCCGAGGCATCCAAACCACCGGTATCGGCCCAAACGCCGGGTGCGGCGCGATCGGCAAGCTCAGGATAATAGTAATCGCGCTGCATGGCGGCAATCGTCTGATCGCCGCCCAGAAAATGACCCGCACCCAGAACCGCATCGCTGATCGCCTCGATTGCCAAATGCGCCTCATCCATCTCGATGCCGCGCAATATCCGATAGGTATGGGCGTGCATCTCATCATCGAGCACGAAGGCTTCAAAACTTGCGCCCAAGAGTGCTGCAGTCATGCCGGAATTTTCGTAAATCAAATTCCCGCCCGCCAGCGCCGCCGCGAGCGATGTCAGCGCTTTTTCGGCACCGCATTGCGCATCGATCGCTTTGGCGTCGGTCATCGAAGCGGCAACGCCCGACGGCAGCCCGAGCCAATTGGTCAATTGCGCCGAGGCCGCGTTCAACAGCGCCGTCTCGCCGCCGCCACCGGTAAATGCACCGCTGCGCAGATCAACTACCAGCGGCCAGTTGGAAAACACCATCGGATGGCCGGGGCGGATCAGGTTGACCATCACCAAAGAGGCCAGCGTTTCTGCCAGTGACTGCGCCAGAAATCCGGCCAGCGTCGCCGGAGCGGTCGCCCCGGCCTGGGCGGCGGTGATGCACGACATCGGGATGTTGTGTTCGATACAGGCAAATACAACATCAACCGCGTCGGCGCCAAAGCGCATCGGCGATATGACCGGGCTGATATGGGCTTTGAGAAACGGGCGTGCGGCAAATCCGCCATGCCCCCCCGTGGCAATATCCAGCATCCGCACGATCGGCGCGACATGCGCGGCAAGCGTAAAGGCCGTGCCGACCGGCCGGGTGGTGTTTTTGATCAGCGCATAGGCCGTGTTCACGTCAAGCTCAAAGGGATCGGTGACATCCGTGGCGATGCAGCATCGCGTAAACCAGCTGATGTTGGTCAGCGCGTCCTGAAGGCGGGCGAAATCGTGCAGATCGGCCAGCGTCGAAGGCCGGTAGCTGCCGGTCTCAAGATCAATCGTCTGCACCGCCGCACCAGCGGTTCCAAAGTGAACCGCATCGCCGCCGACCTCAATTGTACGGCTCGCATCGCGTCCGTGAAAATCAAATCGCTTTGGTGCCGCGCGGATCGCCGATTTGACCAGCTGGTCCGGCAGCAGAACGCGGCCATCGGCCTGCTTGGCACCATTTGCAAGCATTAGTGCCGCCAGCCTGTCCGGCACTTCGCCCATGCCCAGTTCAGCCAAAAGCCGCAGACTGGCGGAATAGATTGCCGCCATATCGCCATCCGACAGCGGCCGGTACTGGCCACCGCGCTGCCCCGGCGGGCAGGGATTGATCGCAGGCGGCGCGGCGCGCTCGATCAGTCGAGCTTGGCGCCCCGAACGCAAAGGCGGTTTCGCCGCTTTGGCCATTACGGACTCCTGTTGCGCTTAGTAGTTGCCCGCGTCAGCCTATCGCGCAAGGTATTCGATGCCCCGGGCATGTCGATTTTGCCCCATTCACGATGGCCCGGCCTTGCTAGGTTTGGCCCTGCGGGAGGTTAACAGATGAAAACCCAGGCGCGCGTTTGTGGTCATCGGCGGCGGCATTGCCGGCTGTTCAACGCTTTATCACCTGACCCAGGAGGGCTGGGGCGATGTGGTTCTGGTCGAACGCGATGAGCTGACATCCGGGACAACCTGGCATTCTGCAGCGCAAGTGACAAATTTCGGCACCAACCAGACGATGGTTGGGCTCAAAAGCCATTCCATCAATCTCTATAAAAACCTGGCCGAGGATCCGGAGTATCCGATAAATTATCACCTTGGTGATGGCGGCATTCGGCTGGCCAACACCCAAGCGCAAATGGACGGCTATCGCCATTTCGCCAGCCTTGCGCGCGGCATGGGCGTGGAAATTGAGATTATCGACGCGGCAGAATGCGGAGCGCGCCATCCGCTCATCACAACCGAAAACCTGCTCGGCGGGCTGTGGGATCCGCTGGATGGCGATATTGATCCCGCCCAGCTTTGCCAGGCTCTGGCGCGCCGCTCGCGAACCGCTGGCGCCCAGATTTACCGCCAAACGGCAGTGACCGCGCTGACCCAGCACCGCGATCACAGCTGGACGGTTCACACCGACAAGGGCGAAATTCGCGCCGAAATCGTCGTCAATGCAGGTGGTTACCGGTGCAATGAGATCGCCGCGATGATGGATGTCGATCATCCGGTCGTGTCGATGGAGCATCAGTATTTTCTGACCGATCCGATCCCTCAAATCGCCGATGCCGGTTATCGAATGCCGCTGCTCCGCTGTCCGATCAGTGATTTTTGTTGCCGCCAGGACAAGCACGGTCTGTTGGTCGGGTTTTATGAACAGGGCTGCAAAACTTGGGGGCTGGATGGGATTGATCCCAATTTTTCCATGTCATACCAGCGGCATTTAACATTGACCGATATGGGCCCATTTTCGCATTCCGATTGATGTGATGGTTTCGGGCTGTGCGATGAGCTTGTTCCAAGCTTCGCATCCAGCATCGACGATGGCATTGTAGTCTTCGAACACGCGGTTGGAGAGCCAATTGGCGCGCAAGTACTGCCAGATATTTTCCACCGGGTTCAGTTCCGGAGCGCGCGATGGCAGCAGGATGATGGTGAGGTTCTTCGGGACTTTGAGTTTGCCGGTGGTGTGCCATCCGGCCCGATCCATCAGCACAACCGCATGGGCCTTTCGGGCGACGTGGCGGCTGATCTCGTCGAGATGCATCTGCATGGCTTGCGCGTCCGCCCAAGGCAGCATGAGCGCCGCCCCCTTGCCGTGAGCCGGACAGATGGCGCCGAACAGATAGGCGTTGTGATAGCGCTGATCGGCCGGCTGGCGGGGGCGCGTGCCCTTTCTCGCCCACAGGCGCGTCAGGCCATTCTTCTGGCCAAGGCGTGCTTCGTCCTGGAACCAGATCTCCACCGGCGTTCCCGCTGGCAGGTCAGCTATATGCACCTGGAGCGTGTCGGCGAAGTTTTTTTTAAACGCCTCGATGATCCGCTTATCCTGCCTGGGATGCTGCGGGCGGGCGCTGATATGGGCAAAGCCCAGTTCGCCAAGCAGTCTGGATATCCCGCGCTCGGAATAGATGACGCCAAAGCGCGCCTCGATCACCCGCTTCAGGTCGATCCGCCGCCAGCGGACAACCCCGTCCACCGCCGGGTCGGGGCCGGTCTCGACAATCTCGCCAAGTTCTTTCATCTGGACATCGCTCAGGTAGCGCGTCCGGCCCGCGCCCTTGCGGTTGGTGAGGCCATCCGGTCCCTCTTCGTTGAACCGGTGAACCCAGTCCCGCAGGGTTTGGCGATCCATCCCACCGATCCTTGCGGCCTCTCCACGGCGCATGCCATCGTAGACCGCCGCAAGAGACAACAGACGGCGGCTCTGCCGGGCATCCTTGCAACGGCTGGCGAGTTTACGAAGGTGGCGGGCATCAAAGTCGCGACGAAGCGGAACACTGGCTGGCATGGCGATCCTCCTTTGCCAACCTTGAATCAGATCAAAACCGATTTGGGAATCCCCACAGAGTCAGAAATTGATGCCGTTGGTATCACTATGCCCGGACGATCCTGAACGTGTCGGCGATACGCTCGAAGGAGCCATCGCCCGGATGCCGGTATTGGCCGACGTGGGCATCCACACCATCGTCAACGGGCCGATTACCTATTCGATGGATGGTGCGCCGCTGGTCGGCCCGATACCGGGCAAGCGCAATGCCTTTTGTATCATCGGCCTGCGCGCCGGCCTCGGCGAGGGCGGCGGCCACGGCTGGCTGCTGGCCCAACAGATTGTCCATGGAGATGCCTGTTTTGACACCTGGACGCTCGACCCCCGCCGCTTTACCGGGCGCGCCGATACCAGCGTTTGCGCTGCTAGGGCGGTCGAAGATTACCAAAACGAATTCCGGTTCCATTTCCCGCACGAGCACCGCCCGGCGGGCCGCCCGGTCAAGATCACGCCGCTGACACCAATTCTGGAGACCGAGCGCGCGCAGTTCGATGTCGTCAATGATTGGGAGCGGATGGCCTATATCAAGCCGACAGCCGACTTCGAAGAGCAGCATTCGTTCCCCTTTAACAATACGTTCAATGTGGTGGCCGGGGAAGTTGATACGGTATGCAACCGCGTCGGATTGGCCGAGGTCAACGGTTTCAGCCGCCTCGAACTTAGCGGGCGCGATGCGCATGGCTTTCTTGACCGGATGATCTGCGGACGGGTTCCCCATGAGCCGGGGCGTGTCGGACTGGGCTATCTGCTGAACGACCACGGCATGGTCAAGTCCGAGGCGACCGTGGCGATCCTGCCCGGCGGGCGCATTTGGTTTGGTTCGGCTGCCGCCGCAGAATGGCACGATCGCGATTGGCTGGTGCAGCATCGGCGCGCGGATGAAGACGTGCAAATCCGCGCCCTGACCAATGACCGGGCGATCTTGGTGCTGGCCGGTCCGCATGCGCGCGACGTGCTATCACGCGCCGCTCGCAGCGATTGGTCGCCGAATGAATTTCCATGGCTGAGCGTGCGTGAGGCGATCATCGCCACTGCGCCGGTGGTCATTATGGGGATCAGCTTTTCCGGTGAACTGGCCTATGAAATTCATGTCCCGCTTGATCATCTGCAAACCGTTTATCAGACGCTTCGCGATGCAGGCGACGCCTTTGGGTTGGCTCTGTTCGGTGCGCGGGCAATTGACTCGATGCGCCTTGAAAAGGGGTTTTTACACTGGAAGGGCGAACTTATCACCGAATACAACCCGATTGAGACGAGGCTGGCGCGGTTTGTGCACATGGGCAAGGGCGATTTCCTGGGCAAACAGGCGTTGGCCGCACGGCAGGGCCGGGTCCGGCGCAATCTGGTTATGCTGCGCCTTGATTGCCGCCACGCACCCGCCCACGCGGGCGCTTCTGTGCACGTCGGCGACAAGGTGGTCGGCACGGTGACATCGGGCGATTGGGGTCACCGGGTGGCGATGAATTTGGCCTTTGCGTTCATTGATAAAACCGCGTTGGCGCGAAAGACCGCATTTGCCGTTGATATTCTTGGTGAGATGGTCAGCGCCGAACCCATCGCGCCGGTCCCATACGACCCTGATCACACCAGAATGCGTGCCTAACTTCGCCTTGACCCGCCCCTCTAATCCGCCATAACCCGGCCAGGCTAGGAAAGGCATTGCCATGACATTTGACCGATCCGTAAAAATTGCGCCATCAATTCTGTCAGCCGACTTCGCCGATTTTGGCCGCGAAATTGAGGCCATTGAAGCCCACGGCGCGGATTGGGTGCATGTCGATGTCATGGACGGTCATTTCGTGCCGAACCTGACGTTCGGCGCGCCGCTGTGCGCCGCGATCCGGCCCCATATCAAGACGGTGATGGATGTCCATCTGATGATTTCGCCGGTTGATCGCTATATCGGCGCATTTGCCGATGCCGGGGCTGATATCATCACCGCACATTATGAGGCTGGGGCCCATTGTCACCGCACGCTGCAGGCCATTCGCGGCGCTGGCGTCAAAGCCGGTCTCGCGCTCAATCCCGGCACGCCGGCGGAAGCGGCGGGCGAGTTGCTGGATATGGCCGATTTGATCTGTGTCATGACGGTCAATCCCGGTTTCGGCGGGCAGAGTTTCATCGATATGACCGCAAAAATACGAAAACTTCGCGATATGATTGGCGACCGACCCATCCATATTGAAATCGACGGTGGCGTGACGACGAAAACCGCGCCCGCCGTGGTGCAGGCCGGTGCCGACGTGCTGGTCGCCGGGTCTGGCGTGTTCAAGGGCGGTTCGGTGGCCAATCCAAACGTCTATGGCGAAAATATCCGCGCCATCCGTCAGGCATCGGCCAACGCAAACACCGGCTAAGGGGAGCGACTTCCCAAGCGCTCAATCAAGCAGGCTTTTCATCAGCGGCGACGCGGGATCGGCCAGCGCGTCGATGACATCGAAATGGTGTCGGCCCGGGGCGATATGCAGGTCTGCTTCCTCCCAGGCCTCGTTCAACCACCGCGCCTGGTCGACAAACGCAGGCCGCTCTTGCGCCCCGACCCAGATTTCGGTGCGAATGCCTCTGGTGCGCATGCACAATGCCGGGCTTTCCGCCATCGCCTCGGCTTCGGTCAGCTGCAGATCGTCATTGATGTCGGTGCGCAGCAACGGGCGCAGATCAGCCAGCGGCGAAATTGGCAAGATGCGCGCAATCCGGTCCGCAACACCAGGCTCCAGCCCGACATCGCTGCAGTTCATCCGCGCCACCAGATGCCCACCCGCGGAATGGCCGCTCAGGTGGATCGGCCCATCGACCAGCCCGGCTGCATGGCCCACGGCCTGCGCGATATCTTGGGTGATCTCGCCGATGCGCACATCGGGCGCCAGCCGGTAAGACGGCACCGCCACGGCCCAACCGCGCGCCGTGGCCCCCGCGGACAAATGCGACCAGTATTTGCCGTCGAACTGCCGCCAATACCCGCCGTGAACAAAAACCGCCAATCCGGCAGGCTTGCCTGCGGGATAAAACAGATCCAAAACTTGCCGCTCTTCTGACCCATAGGCCAGGTTCAGCCGCGCGCGGCCAACGCCATGTTCAATCCCGCGCCAATTGCGCGCCTCTTCTTCCCAGCGCGGCGGATAGAGGTCCGCGTGGGGGATGAAGGCGGCATTCTGGTAGGCGCGCGAAAGGTCGCGCCTATCCTTCGCCATAGGGAACCCAGACGGTCTTGACCTCGCTCGCCTGCGCCAGAAATTCATGCGAATGCGCGCCCGTCCAGTCGCGCGCCAGGCCATTGTTGACCCAGGTACGTTTCAGATTGCCGGCGCTCTCTGCTTCGATCACGCCACTGATGTCGGAAGATGAAAACGACCAGACCGCATCGACATCGCCATGTCCGCCAAGATCGGCGGCAAGATCGGCATGTGCGCCGGTGACGATATTGGCCACGCCACCGGGCACGTCGGATGTATCGAGCACCTGATAAAAATCCGTCGCCGCAAGCGGGTAAGGCTCTGACGGGATCGCCACGATCCGGTTGCCCATCGCCATCGCCGGTGCCAGCACGCTGATCAGGCCCAACAGCGGTGCATCATCGGAGCAAAACGCACCGATCACGCCGGTCGGCTCATTCATCGCCAGCGCAATGCCGCGAATTGGCACGCCCTTGGCCCGGCCGTCATATTTGTCAGCCCAGGCAGCCCAATGAAACAGGCGCTCGATTGAGCCGTCCACCTCGGCGCGCGCGGTTTTGGCCTGCACGCCCGTCAGATCGCGCAAGCGCTCGGCAAATTCCTGCGCACGCGCCGACAGGTTTTCGCCCATATAATACAGGATCTGCGCCCGCAGATGTCCGCTGGTGCGCGTCCAGCCAGAAGCATTGCGCGCCGCTTCGACGGCATTGCGGATGTCCTTGCGGTTGCCGATCCCGGCATGGCCCAACAGGGTCCCGCGCTTTGACCAGATCGCGCGGGAATAGCCGCCATCGGGGCGCGCCTGTTTGCCGCCGACGTACATCTTGGCCGTTCGGTCCAGACCGCCGACCTGCGGATCGGCGGGCGCAGGATTGGCCACGATCGGCTTTTGTGTGCGTTTTGCGCCCTTTGACTTGGTGTAGGCGCGCAGTCCTTCCCATCCGCCCTCGCGTCCAAATCCGCTTTCACGCACACCGCCAAAGCCCGCAGCGGCATCGAAGAGGTTGGTGGCATTCACCCAGACAACGCCGGCCGCCAGTTTCGGCGCAACATCAAGCGCAAGATTGACGTTTTCGCTCCACAGCGTCGCGGCCAGCCCGTAGCGGGTGTTGTTGGCCAGCTCAACCGCCTCTGCGGGCGTGCGAAAGGTCGTGCCGACCAGGACCGGCCCGAATATTTCTTCCTGCATCAATCGATGCGATGTGTGCAAACCGGTGATCAAGGTTGGTGGATAATAGCACCCCGTTTCGGGCAGCGTCCCGGTCTGAAAAACCTCACCGTCACGCCCAAATTCGTCGACCATCTGGGTGATCGTCGCAAGCTGAACCGGGTCGACCAGCGCGCCGATGTCGATGGATTTGTCCAGCGGTGCGCCGATCCGCAGTTTTTCCATTCTAGCGCGCAGTTTTTGATAGAACCGATCGGCAATGCCTTCCTGGACAATCAACCGCGATCCCGCGCAGCAAACCTGACCCTGATTGAACCATATCGCATCGACCAGGCCCTCGACCGCGCTGTCAAGATCGGCATCGTCAAACACGATATAGGGTGACTTGCCGCCCAGCTCGAGCGTCAGCGACTTGCCGCTGCCTGCTGTGGCCCGGCGAATGCGGCGTCCCACATCGGTTGACCCGGTAAAGGCAATCTTGTCGATGCCCGGATGCGAGACGATCATCTCACCGGTCGTGCCATCGCCGGTAACGATATTTACCACACCCTTGGGCAGCCCCGCCTCGCGACAAATTTGCGCAAACAACAGCGCGCTCAGAGATGTGTGTTCGGCGGGTTTCAACACAACGGTATTGCCCATCGCGATCGCCGGGGCGATTTTCCAGGCCAGCATCAAAAGCGGAAAATTCCACGGGATGATCTGACCGCAAACGCCAAGCGGGACAACATCCGGCATTTCGCTGTCCATTAGTTGCGCGGCACCAGCGTGGAAATAGAAATGCCGCGCCACCAGCGGGATGTCGATGTCGCGGGCCTCGCGGATCGGCTTGCCATTATCCAGCGATTCGACAACCGCCAAGAGGCGACTGTGCTTTTGCACCAGACGCGCCAGCGCATAGAGATACCGCGCCCGGCGCGCCCCACCGCCACGCGCCCAGCCCGGTTGCGCCCTGCGCGCCGCCGCCACGGCGCCGTCCACATCCTTTTTCGTGGCTTGCGATACATGTGCCAGCACGTCGCCGGTTGACGGATCGAGGCTGTCGAACCCTTTGCCGCCCCTGGTAAATGACCCACCAATGAATTGACCGAATTTACCGCCATATCCGGCAATCCACGCCTTGGCCTCGACCGCGCTCTCCGGCGCGGGCCCGTATTCCATTGTTTCGAATATTTCTTTTACGTTCATGGCTTTTCTTGGTCCAAATACTCAAATTCGGTGGTTTACTCTTATCCGATTGGGTGCCGGAACGATGCCGAATACCGCCCGGTAACGTGGTGCTCGAGTTGCCGCTCTATATCGCCCAGAAGTGACGAGGCACCAAAGCGGAAAAGCTCGGGTCCAAGCCACCGGTCGCCCAGTTCCTCTTTGATCAGAGCCAGATAGTTCAGCGCGTCTTTGGCCTTGGAAATGCCGCCGGCGGGTTTATAGCCGATCCGGCAGCCGGTGCGTTGATAATAGTCCCGGATCGCGCGTATCATCACCAAGGATACCGGCAGGGTCGCGTTGACGCTTTCTTTTCCTGTCGAGGTCTTGATGAAATCCGCGCCCCCCATCATCGCGACCAGCGAGGCGCGCGCGACATTGCGCAGGGTGCCAAGCTCGCCAGTTGCCAGAATGGCTTTGACATGGGCGGGCCCGCAGGCGGCGCGAAACTCTTTCATCTCATCGTAGAGCGCCTGCCAGTTCTGGGTCAGGACGTGGCGGCGCGAAATAACGATGTCAATCTCGGTGGCCCCGGCAGTGATGCTTTCGCTTATTTCGGCCACCCGCAGGTGTCGCGGCGAAAGGCCCGCGGGAAACCCTGTCGAGACCGCGACAATTGGAATGTCGGCGCCCGCAAGCGCTGCTTTGGCCGCCGCGATCATGTCATGATAAACGCACACACCGCCGGCCGTGATCGGGCCCATCCCCAGGGCTTGCAGAATATCGGACCGCACCGGCTGACGCGCCTTGGCGCATAATCGTCCCACACGGCCGGCGGTGTCGTCGCCCGAAAGTGTCGTCAGATCGATGCAGGTTATGGCTTTCAGCAACCAGGCCGCCTGATTTGATTTTTTCACTGTGCGGCGTCCCGGCAATGTTGCTGCGCGCCGTTCAATGGCCGATGTGTTCGCCTGCACCGACGCCACCCAGTCCAGATCCAGCGCCAGGCCGGGGTTGCGTATGTCGCGGACCTGCGGCAGCCCTGCCACCGCCAGGGCCGTCTTGCCCGCCGCTTCTTTTGTCTGTGCCAACCCGCAAGTCCCCGTCATTGCCGGACGCGCCAGCGTGCCACGGCGAACCTACATTGGCAAGCGCGCGGCGGGTGGCGGGTGCGCCGGCATGACGATGCCAGCATGGGCGGCGCGCAGGACCAGCAGATACAAAAGCACGGTCATCAATTGATCCACAAGGCTGGTCGAGATCATCACCGCGGCCAGCATCGCCAGACCCATGCCGCTTGCCCATTTGGGCGCGATCCGATCGGCGCGCGTTGGCTGCTTGGGCGGCATATGCAGCCTGATCAACCCGGCCAGCACCAGTGCGAACGCGGCAATCCCGATCGCCCCAAGCTCAAAGAACATTTCCAGCGCGATATTATGCATCTCCAGCTGAAATGCACTGGCCAGCGCGCTCTGGCCGGGTCCGTGGCCAAGCCAGGGCCGCTCCGCTGCCTGCGCCAGCCCATAGGCCCAGTTGACGATGCGCCAGCTAAAGGAATTGTCGACATAACGATGGTCAAACACGATGTTGGCGCGGTCCAGTTGCGCCAGAAACGCCGGCAGCGACGCCAGATCGTCAAATCGACCGGAAAACACGGCGAATGCGATACAGCTGAGCGAAAGGACACAGAATATTGCCAGACGCCGCATGATCGATCCGGAGCTCAATCCGGCAAAGGCCGGAATGATCAGCGCCATCGCCCAGGCGGTGCGCGCATAGGTCAGATAAATCGCAACTGCGGCCAGCGCCAGCAGGCAATAATGGGCGAACTTGAACCCTGCCCGCGAGCGGATGCGCAACACGATCAGACCGGTTGCGGCAAGAACGAGCTGGATGCCAAAGGATACCGGATGCACGTCGCTACCAAAGGCGCGCTGAACATCGGGCTTGCCGGGATCGACAAATCCGCTGCTTGTCAACACCTGCAGCACAGCCAGCCCACCGCCAACGGCCAGAAATGCGATAAACAGCCGTTCGAGCGCGGCGAAATGTGCCGCCCCGGTCAGATGCGCCCAGATGGCATTGGCAAACAGCGCGTAAAGCGCCAACAGCGACAGCAGCGCGATGACCTGCATCGCGTCGGCCTCAGGGTTCGCAGCCGCCGATAAAGCCCCGGCGAAGATCCAGGCAATAAGGCCGAACACAAGCAACGCCGCGGGTCGTGCGATGCGGAACTGCAGAACAAACAACATCGCCAGCACCGCGAGCATACCGGTCGCGGCAATCTCGGATGCACCAGCCGCGCCGAAATTTTCGGCGATCCCGGCTAGCCAGCGGATAGCGAACAGCGCCAAAACCACGCGACCAGGATCAACCCCCGCCAGTTGCGCCACCCGTCCGTGCGGGCTCGCCAAGCTGCTCATCGGCCAAATCCGGGCAGTTGCCGTCGCGTGGGGCCGTGAGTCGCACCGATCAGTGCAAACGCGTCGACACGAAACCCAAATCCGGCACGAACCGCCTACCAGTAAAGCCCCTTGCGAACGGCGGTTGCGGCCAAAACCGCGAAACCCGTGCCCAAAATTCCCCAGGCGAGCGTCGCCGCACATAGCGCCAGGCAGGCAAAAGCCAAGGCTCAGTTTACGAACTGTATGCATGGCGTGTGATAGCAGCGGCCAAACAGGCTCGCGGCGAGGTCTGTGGTGTGAGTTTGATGAGATGAAACCATTGCAGGTAGTTGTCGAGATATTTTGTTGCGATGCCACGGTAGCGGCGCAGGAAATCCTTCAGTTGGCTGTGGCGGCTGTTGACCGTCTGAATATGAAAGGCACCCCGGGCCCGTTCGCCGGCTGACAGATTGAGGGCTTCGTGGCGAACGCCCATTGCTGTCGCGCAGGGCGGATAGCCGCGGTGACCGTCGGACACCAGCACGATGTCCCTGTCGACGACCGGGCTGATCGCCTGTTTCAGCGTGTCGGCATTAACCACCGGAAGAACCGTGCTGAATGTCGTGCCATTACGGTCGGCAGCCACTAGAACCGGCACCTGTTCGCACGACAGGCCGCGCTTGCCAGCCTTGCCGCCTCTTTTGCGGGGCTTGCGGTCGAGGGTTCTCTGTCCCTTGTGGCTCTCCAGAACATAGGTTTCATCGACCTCGACGATCCCTTTGAGCTTTTGCGGGGCCTTCTTTGCAGCCTCCAGAAACCGGTGACGCCAACGGAATGCCGCGGCCCGATGTTGACGGCAAGATTACAGTGATCGGCTGACGCCCGAACCGTTTCTCCCGCAGCCAGGCATCCGCCAAAGGCCAACCATCGGTCTTTGTAGTGAAGCCCGGACAAGGGCGTGCCGGTTGCGGCGTTGAATGCGCGCCGACAGATCTTGCACTGGTAACGACGCAGGCCCCGTGCCTTGCCCCGTGACACCGCACCGGGCTTGCCGCAATGCGGACAGTGCCTATCAGCATCCACCGCAAGTTCGACCGCGGCAAGCGAGGAACCCGACCCTGTCCGCCCTGAAAATACCGCTTCGGCCTCTCTACGCTGTGCAGCGCTGAGGCTGTCTATCCCGGCAAGCCAGCACTGAAATTGTTCATTGTCCATCGACATTCGCTATCTCCCTGAATCCAAAAAGAACATACCATGAACACATACAGTTCGTAAACTGAGCCAAAGCCAAACTAACGGCCGCGATCCGCTGTGCCGCAATCTCGCGTCCGCACATGTTCAGCACGATATCGCCGGGGCCAAATGCGGCGTTGATGGTGGCCGCCGCAACCAACAGCCACAATACGAATTTGGCATCGTGAAATACCGATCCAAACAGCCCAAGCACCGGAACCGCAAAGATGCAGATAGCTATGCCGAAAACCAATGTCGGCTGGGTCATCGCCCAGGCGGCCTGCCTGGCGATTGCCGCGCAGGCTTCCGGCCGTCCCGCCGCCCAGTTTTCCGCGATCGCCGGGGTGATGACCATGTTCTGGCTGGTCTGGAAAAACCCCAGTGCCATGGCGATCCGGTTGGCGACAAAGTAAAGCCCCGCCTCTTGCGGCCCGATGATAGCGCCGACGGCCACAGTGTCGGCATTGCTCAGAAAGATATTGGCGACCGAGCTGATCCAAAACGGCCGGATGATCGGCGGGCACTCTGGCCCGAGCGCGGCATTCGCGTTGGTCGAAATACTGCTTTGCCGCCGCCGAAGGAGAACCCATTGCCCAAGCGTCAGACAGATCGCAGGGCTGTCATCACCGTAATAAGGCGGCTCGCGGATTGCGCAGCACCCAGACTTGCGCCCAGCAGCAACCCGATGGTGAGGCCGCGCCACAAAACCTCTTTTGGAATGACCGAAAGCAGATGTGCGCGCAGCCCGCGGGCAATGTGAGCGACAAAATCCGCCCAGCCGATGGCCACAGTCAGCGCCAGCGCACCGGCCAATAGCGGGGCCGGATAATCGCCGAGAAACCCCAGGCCGCGCAACAAGGCCAGCGCCATACCAGCCAGCACAAGCGTCAGCCAAGTGCCAACTGCCGCGATGCGCCAGCTTGAGCGAATTTGCGCGATTACAGCGGGCTTGTCAGGCAGGGATGGGATAAACCGTAGCAAGGCCATGTGTTGTCCGCGCGCGCCGATCACGGCCAGCACGAATGCCGCATTCAGAACAACCGCAACCTGGCCGAATTGAGCCGCATCCAGCCGCCGTGCCAGCGCCAGCGCAAATCCATAACTGACCGCAGTGGCCAGCAGCTTGACCACCAGCATAGCCCGCGCCTGCCGGGCCAACATCACCTACGTCCGGGCGCATAAACCATGTCTAAATTTGCCAAGAATTGGTTAACCGCCTGTTAACGAATTCGGACCTTAATACCAACGGCATCAATTTCTGACTCTGTGGGGATTCCCAAATCGGTTTTGATCTGATTCAAGGTTGGCAAAGGAGGATCGCCATGCCAGCCAGTGTTCCGCTTCGTCGCGACTTTGATGCCCGCCACCTTCGTAAACTCGCCAGCCGTTGCAAGGATGCCCGGCAGAGCCGCCGTCTGTTGTCTCTTGCGGCGGTCTACGATGGCATGCGCCGTGGAGAGGCCGCAAGGATCGGTGGGATGGATCGCCAAACCCTGCGGGACTGGGTTCACCGGTTCAACGAAGAGGGACCGGATGGCCTCACCAACCGCAAGGGCGCGGGCCGGACGCGCTACCTGAGCGATGTCCAGATGAAAGAACTTGGCGAGATTGTCGAGACCGGCCCCGATCCGGCGGTGGACGGGGTTGTCCGCTGGCGGCGGATCGACCTGAAGCGGGTGATCGAGGCGCGCTTTGGCGTCATCTATTCCGAGCGCGGGATATCCAGACTGCTTGGCGAACTGGGCTTTGCCCATATCAGCGCCCGCCCGCAGCATCCCAGGCAGGATAAGCGGATCATCGAGGCGTTTAAAAAAAACTTCGCCGACACGCTCCAGGTGCATATAGCTGACCTGCCAGCGGGAACGCCGGTGGAGATCTGGTTCCAGGACGAAGCACGCCTTGGCCAGAAGAATGGCCTGACGCGCCTGTGGGCGAGAAAGGGCACGCGCCCCCGCCAGCCGGCCGATCAGCGCTATCACAACGCCTATCTGTTCGGCGCCATCTGTCCGGCTCACGGCAAGGGGGCGGCGCTCATGCTGCCTTGGGCGGACGCGCAAGCCATGCAGATGCATCTCGACGAGATCAGCCGCCACGTCGCCCGAAAGGCCCATGCGGTTGTGCTGATGGATCGGGCCGGATGGCACACCACCGGCAAACTCAAAGTCCCGAAGAACCTCACCATCATCCTGCTGCCATCGCGCGCTCCGGAACTGAACCCGGTGGAAAATATCTGGCAGTACTTGCGCGCCAATTGGCTCTCCAACCGCGTGTTCGAAGACTACAATGCCATCGTCGATGCTGGATGCGAAGCTTGGAACAAGCTCATCGCACAGCCCGAAACCATCACATCAATCGGAATGCGAAAATGGGCCCATATCGGTCAATGTTAAATGCCGCTGGTATAACACATTGTTAACTGTAAAATTTTAGAGTTATTTCAGGCAAAGTTTTGGGACGCGGGCGGCGTGGCGGCAAAAAGGTAACGTCATGGGCGCAGAGCAACATTTGAACATCCTCGGTATTCGCGGCATCCCTGCCGCGCATGGCGGTTTTGAAACTTTTGCGCAACGGCTGGCGCAGCATCTGGTGGTGCAGGGCTACTCGATCAGCGTCTATTGCCAGAGCGCGCCAGGCGCGGATCTGAAAGGCCGCGAAGACAGCTGGAACGGCATCCACCGGGTGCATTTCGGCACCCGCGCGCGGGGTGCTCTGGCGACGATGGAGTTTGATCTGGCTTGCGTGCGCCATGTTGTTGACCAACCCGGCGTCGATCTGGTGCTGGGCTATAACACGGCGCTGTTCACGCTCATTCAAAAGCGGCGCGGTCGGCGGGTTTACATGAACATGGATGGCGTGGAATGGCACCGCAAGAAATGGTCCTGGCCCGCCAAACAATGGCTGAAACTGAACGAACGGATCGGTGCCCGCAGTTGCGCTCAGCCGATCGCCGATCATCCCGGCATTGCCGCCCATATCAACGCCCGTCACGGCCGCGAACCGGTGATCATTCCCTATGGCGGCGATCTGATCAGCGATGCCGATCCCGCGCACCTTGCCAGCGTCGGTTTTGGGCTGGAACGCGACGGCTATTTTGTCTCGGTCGCGCGGATCGAGCCGGAAAACTCGATCCTTGAGATCGTACAGGCCCATGCACGTGCCAGGACCGATCTGAAACTGGTGGTATTGGGAAAGCTCGATGTCCAGAACGCCTATCACCGCCAGATATGGACTACAGCCGGGCCGGATGTTCTGTTCCCCGGACCGATCTACGACCAGCCCCGGTTAGGCGCTCTGCGCTATTGCGCGCGGGCCTATGTGCACGGGCATCAGGTGGGCGGAACAAACCCCTCACTGGTCGAGGCGCTGGGCGCAGGCAATGCGGTCATCGCCCATGACAACCAGTTCAATCGCTGGACCGCTGGGCCGGATCAGGCCTATTTTACTGATCCCAGCGGCTGTGCTGCCGCGATGGCGCGCTTTGCGCGAGACGACCTTGCGCTGGCGCGTGCGCGGCGCGCGGCGGTAGCGCGCCACGCCGAGGCGTTTTGCTGGAGCCATGTTCTGGACCAGTATCAAATGCTCATGCTTGGTAAGACCAGCGTTCAGATCGCCGCCGAATAATCCCGCACATAACCGCCATAGCTGTCCGCGCTTAAGCTCGATCGGCACTGGGTCAGAACCGGCAAAAACACACAACCCTCGCCCAGCGCTCTTTGGATCGGTGCCGCGGCGGCGCGCAGATCGCCCTAGCTTGTGGTCGCCCATTTGACCGCCAGAACCACCGCATCGGCGCTCTCGGCAACGTAAGCCGCATCGACAACGGGCAGGATCGGCGGCGTATCGATGATGGTGACGTCGTAAACCTCGCGTGCCTGTTTGATGATCCGCGCAAACGCCGGACCGGTCAAAAGCTGGTCGGTCGCCGTCGCAGACCGGGTGTGGCCCAATATCATCGCCAGCGGGCTGGACGGATCGCGGGCGTAAAAGTCGCGCATTCCGCTGCTTGCTTCGGGGTCGCGCAGATATTCGCCAAACCCGCCCTCCGGTTCAAAGCCAAGGTGATTGTGCAGCGAGGGTTGCCGCAGATCCGCGTCAATCAGCAGCGTCTTACGCCCGGCCACCGCGAAGCTGCGTGCCAGCGCCAGGGCGGTCGTGGTCTTGCCCTCATTGGCCAGCGCCGAGCTGACCAGAATGATATGCCCATCGCTCGTGTCCTTCGGCTTGCCGCGCAGGCCCTGGTCGATTGCCGCCTTCAGCTTGCGATAGGCCTCGGCATAGCTGGACAGCGGTTCATCGACGACACGATCCGCAGGCGACGTGCGCCCTGAATTGGTTTCATCGGTCTGTGGAATGGCCACAGCTTCAGGCACCCGCAAAACCTCCGCCAACTGGCTTTCGGAGGTCACTCCGCCAATGAAATATTCGTTCAGAAACGCCATGCTGACGCCAAGTCCCGCTGCCGAGGCAATCGCTAGCAACAACACCAGCGTGCGGTTAGGGAAACTGGGCACGACCGGCGTGATTGCGGGCGAAATAACACGGGCGTTGGCAATCTGCAGCGCCGCCTGAGTTTCCAGGTCACGCATTCGCGCCAGCAAGGTCTGGTATTGATTGCGGGCAATGTCTGCCTCCTGCTGGATCGCGTATAGTTCAGTCAGCTGCTCTGGGGTCAGATCACCGATCGGCAGCGTCTGACGCAGCCGGATGCGTAGGCCCGCAGCTTTCTGGTCCAAACGCGCAACCTCGTGGTCCAGACCACGCAGAAGTCCGGCGGCTTTTTGGGCCAGCAGGCCGTCGATCGCCCGCAACTCGGCTTCGGCATTCAGCCCACCGCGAATTGCGTTGCGATCGGCGGCCAGCACTGCCAGTTCGTTGTCTCTGACCAGGCCTGCAACTTTGCTCCACTCACCGCTGGCGATCGACACTTTCATCGCATCGGCCAGCCCTGCCC
The DNA here is from genome assembly GCA_965216135.1 of Paracoccaceae bacterium. Lineage (GTDB taxonomy): Bacteria > Pseudomonadota > Alphaproteobacteria > Rhodobacterales > Rhodobacteraceae > CBDCFL01. Next base: position 82,218 of record CBDCFL010000024.1, on the reverse strand, counting down.
GACGGGACTGATCCTGCAGGTTCTGGTTCAGCGCGCGGGCCAACGAGGCAAAGGGCTCTGACCCGTCCGGACCCAGGGCTTCGATGTGGGTGCGCAAGAACTCGTCGAAGCGGTCCTCAGAGCTGGCCATACGTGCCTGTGCGGCGATGATCTGGCCGAGCAAAACATCGCGACCCGCCAGAGAGGCGGCGATTTTGCCATCGACCTGTCGGCCAATATAGGTTTCCGCCAGCGTATTGGCGACATCGCGGGCGCGGCCCGGATTGCGCGAGGTCGCGGAAACGGCAATGACATATGTCAGACCGCGCCGGCCAATGTCGATGTGGCCCTGAAACCGGCGCAATGTCCTGGCGGTGGCAATCTCGCTGCTGTTGGCCGCATTCGCCCGTCCTGCGAATTGGGCGAGCCGCTCGGCCAGCGGTGCGGGCGGGCGAAACTCTGCATCCGCGCCCAGCGCCATTTTGTTGATAACGCCAAGCGAAATGGCGTCGGAACGCAGGATCTCGACCTCGCTGTCGATCTTGGCGCTGTCGGTCGCAGCGCTCGGCGTTGTCCGCTGCCCCGCCTCCAGCACGTTTTTGCCCAACGGGTCCACGATCAGCAGGCTGGTAGCGGTGTATTTCGGCGTGGCCAGGCTCAGAAAGAGTGCTGCCAGCCCAAACACCAGCGCCGCCGAGTACAGCATCACCCGGTTCTGCCGACGCAGAACCGCGACGATTGCCCTAATTTCAATGGTGTCCGTCGCATGCGGAGCCTCTGTCAGAGCCATCGGCAAAACCGGTTACTCCTTTCTGTCCGCATGCGGCGCGTTCTGGCCAAGCGCCACGGCGAGCAGCAGGCATAGAAGTAGTTGATTGGCCAGAATCTCCAGGCTGAAATCCAGCGTCGAATGCAGACCCACCATCACCAGCGCGCCTGCGCCAGCGCGCGCCAGCGCCGCGCCGGGACGCCAGGCCTGGCCGATCAGCGCGACGAAACAGACGACCGCGCCTATCACCGGCAGCGAGCCGATCACCAGCCCGTATTCCAGCCACAGCTTTAGATAGGTCGAATGCGCCCGGTCCCAGACGAAATCGGCGCTCACAGGCGGCCGGTGGGCGGCCTCGTAAGCCAGTGCGAACCCGTCGGCGCCATATCCCGCAAATGGGCGCAGGGCGATCAGATCGGCAATCTGGCGGTAGAAATCCAACCTGATCTGCCAGTCCACCGCAATCAGCGAAAACCGATCGGCAATCCCATGCCCCAGGGTGACAAAAGCCAGCACACCAGGGGCGATCAGCGCCCCAAGACCACCGATGATCCGGTGTCGCGGCTGCGACAAAAGCGCAATTGTTGCCCCGATCAGGCTGGCCGCAACGCCCATGCGCGACTGGGTCGCAAATAGCGCCAACAGCAGGACCAGAACCGCCACCAGCCCGCCGATCACACCCAGCGCGCGCGTTGGCGGGTTCTGGTGGGCGTTTTGCTGCGACAAGACCAGCGAGAGGGCCAGGATCAGCCCCATACCAAGGAATGTCGCAAAACTGTTGCGATTTGCGAATACCACCGAGCGGAATGCCTGACTCACGTTGGGGATTCCCAAGCGGTCCGATCTCTGACTCAATGTGGTGAACCAATGAGGTTCGCCATGGCAGCGCCTATCGACTTACGGAACGATTTTGACAGCGTCTCACTGCGGTGCCTCGCGAAGAGGACCAGGGACGCGACCCAGAGCCGTCGTCTGCTGGCGTTGGCCGAGGTCTACGATGGTGGCAGCAGGACGGATGCGTCGCGGATCGGCGGCGTCGGTCTGCAGATCATTCGCGACTGGGTGCTGCGCTTCAACGCCCGCGGACCGGACGGGCTGGTCGATGGGAAGTCACCGGGCGCACCCTCGAAGCTCAACGCCGATCACCGCCGCGCACTGGCGGAGGTTGTTGAGGCCGGCCCGGTCCTGGCGGTCGACGGCGTCGTGCGCTGGCGGCGCAAGGACCTGGCGCGGTGGCTCTTGGAGACGTTCGCCATCTCGCTCGACGAGACCACGGTCGGGCGCGAGTTGAAGGCGCTCGGCTTCGCCAAGATCTCGGCGCGGCCGCGCCACTACGCGCAAAACGAGCTGGCCGTCGAGGCTTTTAAAAAAAACTTTCCCGCCGAACTGGCGAAGATCCGGGCGAGGCTCCCGAAAGGCGTCGAGATAGAGCTGTGGTGGCAAGATGAAGCCCGCATCGGCCAGAAGAATAAGCTCACACGCCGATGGGCCAGACGTGGCACGCGCCCGCGGGTGCCCCGCGACCAGCGCACCGAATGGGCCTATATCTTCGGCGCGATCTGTCCCGCGAAGGGGAAAGGCGCCGGGCTGGTCATGCCCTGGTGCGACACCGACGCCATGGCGGCGCACCTCATCGAGATCAGTGCCGCCGTCGATCCCGGCACCCATGCGGTGCTGATCGTCGATCAGGCCGGTTGGCACTTGACGCCCAAGCTGGCGATCCCCGACAACATCACCGTCCTGGCGCTGCCGCCACGATCGCCCGAGTTGAACCCGGTGGAGAATGTCTGGCAATTCATGCGCGACAACTGGTTGTCGAACCGGATCTTCAAATCCTACGAAGACATCGTCGCGCTGTGCTGCCAAGCCTGGAACAACCTCATCGACCAACCATGGAAGATCATGTCCCTCGGCATGCGCAAATGGGCGCATGGGTTCTGATCAATGACCGTTGGTAGAACGGGCCGACGATCCCGCCCTCGGGCCCGAATTTGCGCGCCTCGGTCAACAGCGCAAAGACGGCAAACCCGACAACCCCGGCGACGATCGCATTGCCGACCCGTCGGGCCAGGGCGTAGCGGTCATCAGCGGCGCTGATGGCGTGAAAACACAGCGCGAAAAACAGCCCCAAAGACAAATGCCGGATCGCGGCCAGCGCGCTGTCACCCGGCCCGACGGTGCCAAATCCGCCGGTTTCGGGGGTAATCGCGCCGCTGAGTGCCTGCGAAACAGCGAAACCCGCGAGCCCGCCGGCGACAAGACCGCCCAATACTGGCCACCAAGTGAGCGCGAACCCGGCGCTGCTGAAGAACAGCAACATTAGCCCGATCGCAGCGACGCCAATACCCAGCCCCGCCCAAGCAGCGGCATGGTGGCCGCCAAGGGGCAGCGGCACCGCCAGCGCGACGCCCACCAACGCCACCAGGGCGAGTTTTTCCGGCCACAGGCGCACCACCGGTTCGGCCACCTGAACGATTACGCGCCGGCGCGGCATCCGGGTGGTGTCCGCCGGACCAGCGGCCAGTGCCAGCTCGCCGGTCAGGCTCATGCTGCTCCGCTAATTCGTATGAGGTTAAGCAGCCGGGTGCGATCCGCCGCACTGGCTTTGCCGAGCGCGAGCTTGATAAACACCCGCAAGGCCGGACGCCGTATGTAATATGCCGCCATCAGCTCTGCGCCGGACTGCGTGGCCAGCATCGTGTCGATGTCACCGACCATTAATCCGGCGATACTGGCGCTGGTCGCACCATTTGGCTCGGCACTGAATTCTGAGGCGAGCAAGACAAACCGACGCTCGGCCTGCCAGCCTTCATGACGGGCAAGCGTTTGCGCTTTCGTCAGCGCTTCCGTCATAACTTTTGGCTGCCCATCCGCCGCCGCCAGCGCGGCTCCAAGCAGATGGGCGACACCGTCACCGGGCCAGCCGCTGTGCCCCTGGCTCTGAACTTGGCCGCAACGTCGCATCAGGTTTTGGCGCGCCGGTTCCGGCAACAGGCTGCGCCAATCCGGTGTCAGCGCACAAGACATGCCCCCGCCATGCCCCTGAATGAAGAATGCGACCACGCCCGGACCGGCGCGGCCAGTGGGCCCAGCGGAATGGCCGATGCGTCGGCCTGCCGGATCAGTCGCGCCGCCTGCGTCTCGGCAAACATCACGCGTGTCGAGACCGCGAGTAATGTCATGCAAAAGACGAGTGCGAGACCTCTGAACATCTGACGCGAACCATCTAATAAATGCGACGGATACCGATTTCCGCCTCAACTCGATAAAATGCGAAAGAACATTAAGATAACATTAAGCATTAATACCACCGAGCGGAATGCCTGACTCACGTTGGGGATTCCCAAGCGGTCCGATCTCTGACTCAATGTGGTGAACCAATGAGGTTCGCCATGGCAGCGCCTATCGACTTATACCAACGGCATCAATTTCTGACTCTGTGGGGATTCCCAAATCGGTTTTGATCTGATTCAAGGTTGGCAAAGGAGGATCGCCATGCCAGCCAGTGTTCCGCTTCGTCGCGACTTTGATGCCCGCCACCTTCGTAAACTCGCCAGCCGTTGCAAGGATGCCCGGCAGAGCCGCCGTCTGTTGTCTCTTGCGGCGGTCTACGATGGCATGCGCCGTGGAGAGGCCGCAAGGATCGGTGGGATGGATCGCCAAACCCTGCGGGACTGGGTTCACCGGTTCAACGAAGAGGGACCGGATGGCCTCACCAACCGCAAGGGCGCGGGCCGGACGCGCTACCTGAGCGATGTCCAGATGAAAGAACTTGGCGAGATTGTCGAGACCGGCCCCGACCCGGCGGTGGACGGGGTTGTCCGCTGGCGGCGGATCGACCTGAAGCGGGTGATCGAGGCGCGCTTTGGCGTCATCTATTCCGAGCGCGGGATATCCAGACTGCTTGGCGAACTGGGCTTTGCCCATATCAGCGCCCGCCCGCAGCATCCCAGGCAGGATAAGCGGATCATCGAGGCGTTTAAAAAAAACTTCGCCGACACGCTCCAGGTGCATATAGCTGACCTGCCAGCGGGAACGCCGGTGGAGATCTGGTTCCAGGACGAAGCACGCCTTGGCCAGAAGAATGGCCTGACGCGCCTGTGGGCGAGAAAGGGCACGCGCCCCCGCCAGCCGGCCGATCAGCGCTATCACAACGCCTATCTGTTCGGCGCCATCTGTCCGGCTCACGGCAAGGGGGCGGCGCTCATGCTGCCTTGGGCGGACGCGCAAGCCATGCAGATGCATCTCGACGAGATCAGCCGCCACGTCGCCCGAAAGGCCCATGCGGTTGTGCTGATGGATCGGGCCGGATGGCACACCACCGGCAAACTCAAAGTCCCGAAGAACCTCACCATCATCCTGCTGCCATCGCGCGCTCCGGAACTGAACCCGGTGGAAAATATCTGGCAGTACTTGCGCGCCAATTGGCTCTCCAACCGCGTGTTCGAAGACTACAATGCCATCGTCGATGCTGGATGCGAAGCTTGGAAAAAGCTCATCGCACAGCCCGAAACCATCACATCAATCGGAATGCGAAAATGGGCCCATATCGGTCAATGTTAAATGCCGCTGGTATTACGGAACGATTTTGACAGCGTCTCACTGCGGCGCCTCGCGAAGAGGACCAGGGACGCGACCCAGAGCCGTCGTCTGCTGGCGTTGGCCGAGGTCTACGATGGTGGCAGCAGGACGGATGCGTCGCGGATCGGCGGCGTCGGTCTGCAGATCATTCGCGACTGGGTGCTGCGCTTCAACGCCCGCGGACCGGACGGGCTGGTCGATGGGAAGTCACCGGGCGCACCCTCGAAGCTCAACGCCGATCACCGCCGCGCACTGGCGGAGGTTGTTGAGGCCGGCCCGGTCCCGGCGGTGGACGGCGTCGTGCGCTGGCGGCGCAAGGACCTGGCGCGGTGGCTCTTGGAGACGTTCGCCATCTCGCTCGACGAGACCACGGTCGGGCGCGAGTTGAAGGCGCTCGGCTTCGCCAAGATCTCGGCGCGGCCGCGCCACTACGCGCAAAACGAGCTGGCCGTCGAGGCTTTTAAAAAAAACTTCCCCGCCGAACTGGCGAAGATCCGGGCGAGGCTCCCGAAAGGCGTCGAGATAGAGCTGTGGTGGCAAGATGAAGCCCGCATCGGCCAGAAGAATAAGCTCACACGCCGATGGGCCAGACGTGGCACGCGCCCGCGGGCGCCCCGCGACCAGCGCACCGAATGGGCCTATATCTTCGGCGCGATCTGTCCCGCGAAGGGGAAAGGCGCCGGGCTGGTCATGCCCTGGTGCGACACCGACGCCATGGCGGCGCACCTCATCGAGATCAGTGCCGCCGTCGATCCCGGCGCCCATGCGGTGCTGATCGTCGATCAGGCCGGTTGGCACTTGACGCCCAAGCTGGCGATCCCCGACAACATCACCGTCCTGGCGCTGCCGCCACGATCGCCCGAGTTGAACCCGGTGGAGAATGTCTGGCAATTCATGCGCGACAACTGGTTGTCGAACCGGATCTTCAAATCCTACGAAGACATCGTCGCGCTGTGCTGCCAAGCCTGGAACAACCTCATCGACCAACCATGGAAGATCATGTCCCTCGGCATGCGCAAATGGGCGCATGGGTTCGGATCAATGACCGTTGGTATAAGGCGGGATAACCGATTTGGCCGACTTGGCCGGATAAGGATGCCCCGATATGCGTATTGCCGCCCTGACCGCCGCGATTGTTTTGGCTTTTTCAGGTCCCGCAATTGGCCAGAGCGACACGGATGGCCTCGCGTCGCTCGTGCAGCGATGTTCAAAGGGAAATTGTCAGAATGCGGTGTTCGGCACGCTGTCGCGGCTTGAACGGCTTAAACTGCCGGCAGATGAGTTTACCAATGAACTTGGATATGTCGCGATGGCCCTCTATCAGGCCGCACGCGTCGGTCAGGACGCGGACGTTGAGCGGCGCGTGGCGGCTGTTTTGGCTGAACTGGCCGGTGCGGCGGTTGACCCCGAACAGCAGGCCGCTTTCATGCGCGTCAGTCAGGCAATTTCCGACGGCGACACGGCCCACTATATTCTCGACGATCCCTTTTCGGTCAGCCCTTCATGATCGGTCAGTTTGCTGCGGATCGATTCGCCGAAACCGGGCCAATTCGATTCGGCCAAGACAGGCGCTGACCTCGGACGCAAAAAACATAACGTGAACCCTCGCCGCGGTTTCTGCATAATTTGTTAACCATTTGGAAACAAAGGTTAAGAAGTTCACGTTCTGTTTCCACCTGGTTATCAAAAAATGCAATTCTGGCCAAAGTATGGTCAAATATCTTAAGGGGAATTTAACTAGGGGGTGTTGACGTTCATCGTGTTTGAATGACGATTGCAGCAAGCGAGATGAATGCTTTGAAGCTGTCATCTGTTTTGCAGGAACGCATTGCGATCCCTCTGTATTCCTTCAGCTTTCCGAAGAAGTTTTCGACCAGGTGACGCCATTTGTAGGTGTGGCGGTCGAACTCCGCCGGGAAGCGGCGGTTTGATTTTGGAGGGATTACCGGCTCGATCCCGGCACTGGTCAGCGCTTCGCGCAGCCAGTTCGCGTCGAAGGCACGGTCGGCGAGAAACTGGTCGCAGGTGAGGCCCTCGATCAGTGCGGCGGTACCCCGCAGGTCATGCGCCTGACCGGGCAGAAGGCGGAAGTCGATCAGATTGCCGAGCGCGTCCGTCAGAGCCATGATCTTTGTCGTTATCCCGCCGCGAGAGCGTCCGATGGCTTGGCTTTGAGTCCCCCTTTTGCGCCCTGACCGTGTCGGTGGACTTTGACGATACTACCGTCGATCATCGTGTATTCGAAGTCTGCATCTTCGGCTAATACCCTGAACATACGATAGAAAGCGTCGGCCCTCACCCACCTTCGGAAGCGCTTGAACACGCTGTTCCAGCGCCCGAACTCTTCCGGCAGGTCGCGCCAGGGGCATCCGGTCCGCGAGATCCAGAGAACTGCCTCGACAAACCGGCGCGGGTCAGGGCCGGTGCGACCGGGGTCGCATTCCCGGCCAAGGCAGTGCGGTGCGATGACAGCCCATTGGGCGTCGGTCAGAACTGTGCGGATCAAGGCTGCTCTCCTCTGTTTGCAACCTTGAATCAGTCATCAGCCGATTTGGGAATCCCTAAACGTCAACAAGCCCTAGTAAAATCACCATTTGGGACTAGGCATTTTTAGCTAGGTTGTAGTGAGCGATGCCGGAAGATGCGGCAAGATTAGAAAGTAACGAAATGACTTATTCCCTTGTCGACGGTCTCGGACCGTCTGGTGTCCAGGAGACTGCAAGCGGAATTAAGGCCGATGTGTCCCGTGTCAGTAAGACAACCACAACCGGGCTCTATCGCCATTTCGGCAAAAGATTTCTCGACATCATTGTGGTTTTGGCCCTGGCCCCGGTCGTTTTGGTTGTGGTCGCGATCGTTTGGATTGTCACAATTCTTGACGGCGGGCGCGGCATATACGGACAAGAACGCGTCGGCCGTGACGGCAAGATTTTCAGGTGCTGGAAAATCCGCACCATGGTGTCAGATGCCGATCGCGCGCTTGCGCGGCTGATCCGTAAGGATGCCGATATCGCCGAAGAATGGCAGAAAAATCAAAAGCTGGCCGAAGACCCCCGCATAACCCGTTGGGGCCGGATCCTGCGGCGCACGTCACTGGATGAATTGCCGCAATTCTGGAATGTGCTGGTCGGGGATATGAGCCTGATCGGTCCGCGCCCGTTTACGCCCGACCAAAAGCCATTTTACGACAAAACCCGCACGACAGATGCCTATTATCGGCTGCGCCCGGGGGTTTCGGGTCTGTGGCAGGTCAAGTGCCGCAACAACGGCGGCTTTTCGGACCGTGTTGTCTTCGATGACAGCTACGGTCGCGACCTGTCCCTGTTGGGCGACATGATGATTGCGCTTCGCACAATTGTGGTGGTCATGAAGGCCACCGGAAGATAGCGCTTTTCTGACGTCGGCCAAATTTCGCACGCGACCAGCCCGTGCGCTGCCCTCCGTCGCGCGACGCTCTTGCCAATATGTTCTCAAAGCAAACGCGCAACATCCGACCTCAGACCGCGATCGCTTCTGCCCGGTCAGCTCAGCCCTGGCGCGCCTTGAACCGGCGCTGGGTTTTGTTGATCACGTAGACACGGCCCTTGCGGCGCACGATCCGGCAATCGCGATGCCGGCCCTTGAGTGATCGCAGCGAGTTTCTGACCTTCATAGGTCCTCTCCTGTTGTCCTTCGCGCGCGCCTTGCGCTTGTCAAAACCCTTTGCCCGGCGTGGGCGATGGTGGGCGTAACTGGGATCGAACCAGTGACCCCTACGATGTCAACGTAGTGCTCTACCGCTGAGCTATACGCCCCAACGGCAAGGTGGCTCGTGGTCCCGCTCGTCATGGGTCCGGCCCAAACAAACAAGACGCGGGAGCCCCCGCGTCGGTCGGCTGGTCTATAAAAGGTAACGCTGATGCGTTCAAGGCCTTTTGGCAATGTTTAGAATCTGCCTATATGGCATTGATAGGAGGTGCGCGAATGTCCGAAAGCCCGTTCAATCTGACCATGCCTGACCAATGGTCGACGGGTGTTCTGTTTGCCTCGCCGCACAGCGGGTCGGTCTATCCCGACGATCTTATGACCAAAACCGTGCTCAGCATCGCCGAAATTCGATCGTCCGAGGATGCTTTTGTTGACCGGCTGTTTGGCATGGCACCGCGGTTCGGCGCGCCGCTTTTGTCGGCCGGTTTGCCACGGGCTTACGTTGATCTGAACCGCAGCCCCGATGAACTTGACCCCGCCCTTGTGCGCGGGGTTCCTTCGCCGGGCACCAATCCGCGCATCTCTTCCGGTCTCGGGGTGATCCCGCGAGTGGTGGCAAATGGCCAGGCAATCTATCGCGACAAAATATCCCGCAGCGAAGCCGAGGCACGCATCGCTCAGGTTTGGCAGCCCTACCATGACTGCCTGTCGCAATTGCTGACAGACTGCAAAGCCCGTTTTGGCGAGGCGATTCTGGTCGATTGCCATTCCATGCCGCATGAAGCGATCGACGCAATTTCTCAGGGCCGCAAACGTCCCGACGTGGTGCTTGGCGATCGTTTTGGTGCCTCTGCCGATCCCGCCATCATCGAGCTGATCGAGGCGGCTTTCGCCTCCACGGGCCTGAATGTAGCGCGCAACGCACCGTTTGCAGGTGCCTACACGGCCCAGACCTATGGACGGCCTTCGGATGGCTCTCACGTCGTGCAGGTAGAAGTAGACCGCTCGCTTTACATGGATGAACAAACCATCCAGCCGCGCGCCGATTTCACCACCCTGCAATCGGCCATAACTCACGTCATTGCCGAGCTTGCCGCCTATGGCCGCAGACGGACCGATCTAGCGGCGGAATAGGCGGGGCTCAGCGAAGCGCGCGGCCCTTGACTATGGCGTCGCGCCCGAAGCGTTCTTTGATCCGGTCGGTGGCGCGTTCGGTCTCAATGCGCTGATTTCCCTTTGGATCCAGCAGGTCGCCAGACAGATCGCCCTGCCCTTCAGGCAGCAGATCGGACAGGCCAATACCCAACAACCGAAAGGGTCCGCTCAGGCCCGCCTGATCATAGAGCGCGCGCGCCGTGGTGTAGATGCGGTCGGCATATTGCGTCGGGTCGGCCAGCGAGACCCGCCGCGTCAGCAGGGCGAAATTGGCGCGTTTCAGCTTTAGCGTCACCACCCGGCCCACCAAAGCACGCGCCTTGGCGCGGTCGCTGATCATCTCGCTTAGCCGCCACATATGCCCATCGAGGATGTCGGCATCGCTGGTGTCATCGAAAAAGGTCGCCTCGTGGGAAATCGACTTGACCGGGGTGTGGGCCGAGACCCGGCGGCGGTCCTGGCCGCGCGCCAGGTGATACAGACGCTCGCCCATCGAGCCGAAGCGCACCGACAGGTCGGCCCGCCCCCAGCGCAGCAGGTCCGAGAATGTGCGGATGCCGGCCTTGTCTAATGCGTCCATCGTCGCCCGCCCCACGCCCCAGATCAGGCTGACGGGCCGGTCGTGCAGGAAGGCTTGAGTTTCGGCCACACCGATTACCGAATATCCGCGCGGCTTGTCGAGATCAGAGGCGACCTTGGCCAGAAATTTGTTGTGGGAAAGTCCGATCGAGCCGGTCAGTCCAAGCTCTTTGCTCATCCGGTTGGCCAGGTGGGCCAGCATCACTGCGGGCGGGACCCCGTGCAGGCGCTGGGTGCCGCGCAGGTCCAGAAACGCCTCGTCCAGCGACAAGGGTTCGATGGCCGGTGTCAGATCGCGCATCATTGCGCGGATTTGCTTGGACACCTCGGCGTAGACCGACATGCGCGGCTTGACGACAACCGCATCCGGGCAGGCCTTCAGCGCCTGAAACATCGGCATGGCGGAATGGACGCCGCGTACCCGGGCGATATAGCACGCGGTTGACACCACGCCGCGTTTGCCGCCGCCGATGATCACCGGTTTGTCGGCAAGTTCGGGGTTGTCGCGTTTTTCGACCGAGGCGTAGAAAGCATCGCAATCCATATGCGCAATTGCCAGAGTGAACAGCTCGTCGTGGACCAGGGTCCTGGGACTTTTGCAGGCCGGACAGCGGGCACCGGTTTCAAATTGGTGTAGGCAATCGCGGCAAAGGGCGGGCATGGGCGGCAGCATAACAAAACCCTGTCCACATGTGGACAGGATGTTAAGCCATTGAAATCAGGTGCGTTAGCGATAACAGTTGAGAGTCGGGCGGGGCATCGGCACCGGCGCGATGTGGCGCATAAGGACATGGCCCAGTTTGCGAGATGTTGCCCTGGCTGAGGCACTCCATGGCGCAATTTTGCGCGCATGACCGCCCACCACACACTGGCCGGCAGGTCAGGCCGGGGAGAAAAGCCGTTCGATATTCTCCAGGATTTCGCGGGTCAGCGACGAGGTCGCGTTTCGCCCGGTGATATGTAGCAAATACCCGTGGCGCGTGGGTTCGCGCCGGATGGTCACGCCAGGATGCGGCGAATGATGCGGCGCGGCGAATTGGCGTGAGTGCTGGCCTGCTGGGGCAGGGCTTCGGCCTCGCGCAGGATCGGTTCGATCAGATCCCACTGTTCGGCGCGGGTTCTGGCCGATGATCCCTCGATCGCGGCAACCAGCAGATCGTCCCATCCCATGCGCACCACCGGAGCAGGCGGTGCAGGCTGAGCAGTTCGGGCTCTCGCAGGACACCGTCGAGCACCTCAACAGTATCTGCGATGGCGCGGATGCGGGTGAGCTTGGCGCGGTTGGCCCGCGGATCAAGGCCCTCGATGGCTGCCAGGAGTGTCGAAGGAAATCACGCCGCGCGCCACCACGGCGATGCGGCTGCGATCCCAGGGCGAGAGGCTTTCGCGGATCTCATTTTCCTCGACCATTTGAGCCATGGCGTGGTTGTCATCCCGGGTCTCGCGCACCACGGCGTCAATCTCGGTGTATGTGTCTTTGCCGCTCATTTCGTGCAGGGCACAATAGGCCAGAAGGCGGCGATAACCGGAGATCAGGCCGTAGCCCGTATCGGTCTTATAGACCTTGACGGGCAGCCGCAGACCATTGAGCGCGATCGAGCTTTGAAGCTCACTAAGCGCTTCGCCGCAAATGGCGAAGCGGTCGCGCGGCACGGCGTTTTTTTCGATCTGGTTTGTCGGTATTTTCATCGGGCCGGGATCATTGTTAGCGTGCCCCCAATTGGCCGCACAGGGTTATCAACGGGTAAGCCCGGCATGCGCCGAGGCTTTGGCTGGCACGCGACAGGCCGCGTTTGCGCGTCTTTGGCAGCGACCGCGTTAGTATTGCGCGCGCTTGGCGTGTTATCGCGCGCTCGCTGAAGGCGAGGTCGCCGTGAGCACGGGCGGCGCGCGCGGCGAACTCACAGCCGCTGGTTGCATCTCAAATGCGGGCAGTAGCCGCTTAGGGACACGGCGTTGGTGCTGACGCGATTCGCCGCGGCCGCTCAGGCGACGTTATCGCGTCTGTCCCGGGTCTCAGTCGCGCCGAGTCTGAACGCAGCTATCACCGCCGCCGGATTGTCGGTTTCGGCCTCGAGAACCTCGCTTGAGGCGGTCGCCCTTTCGAACTTGGCGGCGTTTTGCTGCTCAGGCGACGTTATCGCGTACTTTCCGGACCTCGGTTGTGCCGAGTTTGAACGCCGAAATAACCGCGGCCAGATTGTCGGTCTCGGTTTTGAGCACTTCGCTAGAGGCGGTTGCTTCTTCGAACATGGCGGCATTTTGCTGCGTTGACTGGTCGAGATGAATGGTCGCGGTGTTTATTTCTGAAAGGCTTGCCGATTGTTCGCGGCTGGCCTTGGCAATCTCTTCAACCCGCTCGACGATCGCTGATACGCCCGAGGAAATTGATTTCAACGCTGTCCCGGTCTGATCCACCAGGGACACGCCCTGTTCGACCTGGTTGCCGCTATCCTCGATCAGCGCCGATATTTCCTTGGCGGCATCCGCAGACCGTGCGGCGAGGTCGCGCACTTCGGTTGCGACCACCGCAAATCCCCGGCCCGCATCGCCGGCGCGCGCCGCCTCGACACCGGCATTCAGGGCCAAAAGATTGGTCTGATACCAACGGCCCTAGTCGTTGACCGTTTTGGCCCATTGTCTGGTAGTGATTGACGTGATTGCGGTTTTGTCGTTTGCAAAGAAGTTCCATGCTTCGCAACACCTGTCGACGATCTGCTCATAATTGTCGAAGACGGATATGGCGAGCTTGTTGGCACGCAGATAAGCCCACACATTTTCCATCGGGTTGAGTTCAGGGGAATAGGGCGGGAGTTTGAGCAGGGTGATGTTGTCGGGTACCTCCAGCTCTGCCGAACCGTGCCAGCCAGCGCCATCCAGAATGAGAAGGGCATGTGCGCCCGATGCGACGGTTTTAGCGATCTCGGCGAGATGCGCGCTCATGGCCTGTGTGTCGGCATGTGGCATGATCAGAGCGGCCGCTTCAGCCCGTTCCGGGCAGACGGCGCCGAAAATGTAGCTCCAGATATAGCGGGTGTCGCGCGGGGCACGGGGGCGTGTTCCACGCTCGGCCCAGATACGGGTGAGCGTGCCCTGCTGGCCAACCCGCGCTTCATCCTGAAACCATATCTCCAGGGGCTTGCTGCGGGCTGTTTCCGGCAAGGCTGCTTCTACCTCTGCGGCGAAGTTTTTTTAAAAGCCTCCTGTGCATCCGGGTCGGATTTCGGATGCTGCGGGCGCACCGACAGACGCCGAAAGCCCAGGCTTGCCAATTGTTTGCCAACAGTTCGCTCATGCATGGTGACGCCGAAGCGCTCTTCGATCTTGCGTTTCAGATCAATGCGCCGCCAGCGCACAACCCCATCGGTTTCGGGGTCGGGACCCGCCCGAACCATTTCCGCCAACTCCTCCTTCTGTGCCGCGCTCAGCAGACAGGGTGGATCCGGCGGGCGACGGTTGAACAGGCCCGACACGCCCTCCGCATTGTAACGGTGGGCCCAATCCCGCAGCGTCTGCCGATCCATGCCGCAGTTTTCTGCCGCCGTCTTGCGGTCAACCCCATCCAGAACCAGGGCAATCGCCAACATCCGTCGCGCCGCTTTCCCATCCCGGCACCGCGCCGCTTCCTGGCGAAGCTCGCCTGCGGACTTGTCTTTGCGCGTAATCCTTACTGCCATCAAAGCCTCCCTTGCCTTGATGCCACTGAATCAGATCACGCCGCTCGTGGGAATCCCCTTGAGTCAAATCTGGGGGCCGTTGGTATGAAAGGCGATATTGTCGATCAGACCGATGATATCGCTGATCGCGGCTGAAGATGTCTGAATATTCTGCATCGCCGCGACCGTGCGGTCGACGATGGCGTTGCTGTTATCAGCTTCCGCCTTGATGCCGGTCACGGTGTCAAGCGCCTCTTCAGCCGAGCCAGCTGTTGAACTGACCGATCTTGTCAGCTGTTCAATTGCGGCTGCAGTTTCTTCCAGTGTCGCCGCATTCTGTTCGGTTCGTTCGGCCAGCGCCCGTGCGGATGCTGCGATTTCGTCACCTGATCCCCCGATGGTAAAGCTGCTTTCTTCGATGCGCACCACCATATCGGCCAGGCTTTGGGCGGTGGCATTCATGGCCTGATGTATATCCTGGAAGACGCCGGAATAAGTGCCGTTCATGCGGTGCGCCAGATTGCCCTCAGACAGGGCGCGCAGCGCGCACATAACCTCTTGTAACCCGTGATTGGCGACCTCGCCGATGCGGTTGACGCCCGCGCATAGGTCCGCCAACGCGGCGTCCTTGCCTTCGGTAGAAACCCTTTGGCTGAAATCGCCAAGCGCACAGGCGGAAACCACGGCGGCAATTTCGCGCTGCAGCTCATCAATTTCGACCAGCTTTTCCTGGAAATAGCGGACGCTCGATGCAATCCCGCCAACCTCATCCTTGCGATCCCAATGGTCCACCAGCACGTCGCGCTCACCTTCGATCAGCCGCCTGAGAGCGCCGGATATATCCAGCAGCGGACGGGTCGAGTGGCGCGCCAGAAGGCCGATCATCAGCGCCAGCAAAGCGCCGCCGCCCAAAAGGCCCAGCAAAATTTCG
Source organism: Paracoccaceae bacterium (assembly GCA_965216135.1). Classification (GTDB taxonomy): domain Bacteria; phylum Pseudomonadota; class Alphaproteobacteria; order Rhodobacterales; family Rhodobacteraceae; genus CBDCFL01. The sequence continues at coordinate 66,881 of CBDCFL010000024.1, read as the reverse complement.
CGAACCATCGATTGTCCGGCAATAAGCTGGTTTTCGAGGCTGCTGTTCACCTCCAGCACGCCGCGGACATCGCCCAGTTGCCAGTCGTTTTTCGGGGTGTCGGCGCGGCTGTTGTGGCAATTCACGCAGGCCTGCGCGCTCATCGGGTCGGCAATCGCCACGCGCAGGCGGCGTTCGCCATCCACGCCGTTGACTTCGCGCACGAATGTCTGGTCCGGATTGGCGTTCAGGAACGCCCAGGCCTCAGTTTGGAAAGCATCGAGCTGGCGTGACGCACGTCCGGGAAACGGATAAGCGCTGTAGAGCGCCAGCGATGTGCCTGCCTGCGACAAAAGCCCGCTGAGGTCATGGATCATCGTCGCCGGCAGTGGAATGGCGCCCGGGTCGTTCTGGTGATCAATCGCCGGTTTCAGCCCTTCGCTCTTGATGACCTTGGCGATGATATTCCTGGTGTAATAGCCGCGCAGTATCTTGAACTGTTCCACTGTCGCCGTCGAATTTTCAATCGCCGCGCTCACCACCTGCGAGCGAATTCGTTCCGGCAGAGTGCCGCCGAGCAAAAGGATGCAGGCCAGGATCAGCGGTATGGGCAAAAGCAGGCGCCAGACGATGCTTTTTTGCCAGAATGCCATCTCGGGTCTCCGTGCCGGAAATTTAGATCACCGGTAGGATTACGCGCCTGCCCGCTAACAAAGGGTTTCGAGTTCACCGAAGTGATCGCGATGGCCGAGACGGCGCGCGGCGGCTGGTGCTGGTCCGATCAGCCGCGCTTGCGGATCGAGTAAAGCCGTCCCACCGCCGTTTGCAGTGCATCGCCCTTGAGCAGCCATGACAGGCCAAAGGCCCAGACGGCCAAGCTCTCGGCCCAAAACACCAAGGTTCCTGGCACTCCCAACAGCGATCCGGCGACAAAGCCGATCGTGCAGACGACGATCACGAGGCCGAACACCAAGTAGAGCCCGTTGCGGAACCGCTTTTCGTCATCGGGCGGGATGCCGGGTTCTGAGCGCCGGAAATTGACCAGACAAAAGGTCGCCAGGCAGGCGAAGAACAGCGTCGCGAATATGCCGTGCAGCGCGTAAGTCAACGGTGAACCCAGCAGGCATTGCGCCCAGGTGCAGACCAGTTCGTTCAACGCACCGCTGGCCGCCCAGCTCATCGGGAAGAACGCCACGCCGATGGCGAAAATGGCCGCGGCGCGCGAGACAAATTTGTCGGTGGGCTTGCGCTTGTCTTTGTCGAACCCCTTGTAGGCATAGAGGAAAACACCGATGGCAAAGAGGCTGCCGACAAGGATCTCGCGACCACCGGAATAGAAATAGGCCGAGATAGAATCCTTCGGGCCGCTGCTTTCGGCGAGAAATGTATAGAGGATCAGCAGGACCGGCAGGGCAAGGCCAATGAAGCCAATGAACCGCCGCACCGCCAGAAACGATGTGACCAGTTCGTTTTTGTCTTTCTGAGACATCCCGGTTGGGGTGGGTAAATCGGACATCGAAATTCCTTTCGTTCAAATTGGAAGGGTAATGCCGTGAAATTTCGGATTGCTGGCATTCTACCAGAATTCGCACCAAATTTCGAGCCTGCCAAAAGACACGCGTCGCCAAAAGCTATGAAAGACGTTTGGCAAATTCATTGGCGGAGGTTGCCTGCCGCGCCGCTCAGGCGAAACTGTTGATGCTCTGCGTGGCTTGCGCAATCTCGGCCTGAATGGCCAGTGCCGCCGCGCGCGGATCACTTGCCTGCCACACCGGGCGGCCGACAACGATGTGGTCGGCGCCGTCCTTGATGGCCTGGGCGGGGGTGGCGACGCGCTTTTGATCGCCGGGAGCGGTGCCGCTCGGCCGCACGCCCGGCGTCACGATCAGCTTGCCTTCGGCCTCGGTCAGGGCGCGGATAGCTGCGGCTTCCTGCGGAGAAGCGATGACGCCATCGGCACCGGCCTCAAAGGCGCGCGCCGCGCGGTCGAGTGCAAGGTCGCCGATCTCGCCGTCGCGGATCAGCGCGCTATCCAGATCAGCGCGGTCGAGCGAGGTCAGGATCGTTACGGCGAGGATTTTCATGCCGCTGCCACTTGCCCCCTCGCAGGCGGCGCGAACCACATAAGGGTCGCCGTGCACGGTCAGGAAATCGAGACCAAACGCCGCCAGCCCGCGCACCGCAGCCTCGACCGTCGCGCCGATGTCGAACAGCTTCATATCCAGGAATATCCGCTTGCCGTGGTCGTCTTTCAACTCGCGCGCCAGCGCCAGCCCGCCGCCGGTCAGCAGCATGCCAAGGCCGATTTTGTAGAAATTAACGGCGTCACCGATAGTTTTGGCCAACGCCAGCCCGGCTAGCGCGTCGGCGACATCGAGGGCGACGATCAGGCGGTCTTTAGTCAATTTGCCATCCTATGAATTTCCCGCCCCTTACGTTGGCGTGACCACTGTGACAGGTAGATGCGGTGTAGTAGACCGATGATACAATGGCGAAATTGATTTGGATGTCTGACCTGCATTTCCTGGCTGGGGACAAAACCGTCGCTGGCCATGATCCAAGGGTTCGCCTTAGTGCGGCAGTTGACCACATCAGGCGACATCATGGGGATGCGCAGGTTTTTGTGATCTCGGGTGATCTTGTGAATGAAGGAAACGCGGTCGATTATCGGGCGCTCAAAGCGCAGTTTTCGATACTGGATATTGAATGTTTGTTGATGGTTGGAAATCATGACGACCGCGCGGAAATGGCCAAGGTTTTTGACAAGCCAGTCGGTGCAATGCCTGATTATTGGCAGTATCAGCGCCGTCTGGATGGTTGTTCATTTGTGTTTCTGGACACGCTGAAACCCGGATCAGATGCGGGGGAACTTTGCCATCAACGAATGCGTTGGTTGCGCGATGTATTGGCGTCCGATCCGGTGGCACCGGTATTCCTGTTCATGCATCATCCGCCAATGCCGCTTAGGCTGCCAGCGCAAGATGAAATCGCGCTGGAAAAGGGTGCAGAGTTTTTGTCCCTGATCGGGGAGTATCCGAATGTGAAATATCTGTTTATCGGTCATGTTCATCGCCCGGTGACCGGAACCACAGGCGGGGTTCCATATGCCACGATGCGTTCGATTTTGTACCAGGCTCCGGCGCCGCGGCCATCCTGGGATTGGAAGGATTTTAGCCCTGCCCACGAAGCGCCTGCCTATGGAGTTCTGCACATCGACGGGGTGGATGTGAATTTGCAATATACCGAATTTTGCAAGTTTGAGTTGGGTATTGCGCCATCAGTTTGAAATCCGGCTTGCGATTTGATCAAATCGCAAGCCGGTCAGGTCTCGCGATATAGAATGTCCATGTCCGGGCGTTCGGTGCAATACATGTGCACCCAGATATAGGCATGGTAGAACAGCGCCAGCACCGCTGCGTTCCAGGATCCGGCCAATATCGCCACGCCCCAGAGCCCGGTGAAAACGAAGCTGTACATGGCATTTGACGAATACCGGAAGGTGCCCTGATCGACGATCGGCATGTTCAGGTATTCATCGAAAAAATGGTCGCCACCCAGCGCGCGGTTGATGGTGAAGTATTTGAGCACCGAATGCATCGTCCAGATGCCCGGAATAACCAGAATAGTCCCGATGATCAGTTGCAAGGTGCGGTCGCCGCCAAGGGTGCCGGGATCGGCCAGTCCGGCACCCAGCAGGACCAGCGGGCGACCGGCCAGAAACGGCAGGAACATCGCGCCCCAAACCTTGAGCGCGTTCTGACCGAACAGGCGCACCATGATGTTAAGGTGCAACTGGGTGCGGAATATGATGGCGACCATGATCTGGTGGAACAGGCCCATGGCGATGGATGCATAAGCCCAGTCCATGGCGCTGAGGCCCAGGAAACGACCGCCGGTGGCGCGCAGCATTGAGCAAGCCCCGACGGTCATCAGGACGGCCATTATCATGTGTTGAAACTGGCCCCGAAACAGTTCGTGTTTTGGCGTTTTGGCGCGGATGTCAGCAAGGGATCGCATGGGGGCACCTCGTTTCGCGCCGACGATAGCAGAGCGGAGAATGTGTATGATGCTGGCCATTGCGCTTTTGGCGGGGCAATTCATGGGCAGACAGGTCTTGTCACGGGCGCGCGCGATCCCCATTTCTTGGACCAAGACCCAAAGTCCCCGTGCCAAATATGGGCGGTGGCAAGACGGGCGCTTTACGAAGGAGAATGTCGATGAACATGGAAAAGTTCACCGAACGGTCGCGCGGATTTATGCAGGCCGCGCAGACCATCGCGATGCGCGAAAACCACCAGCGACTGGCACCCGAACATTTGCTCAAAGCATTGATGGATGACGATCAGGGGCTGGCGGCCAACCTGATCAAACGTGCTGGAGGTGCGCCGGATCGCGTGGCCGAGGCGGTCGATGCTTCGCTGGCCAAGATGGCGCAGATATCCGGCGACGCAGGGCAGATTTACATGGATACCCAGACCGCCAAAGTGATGGACGAGGCCGAAAAGATCGCCACCAAGGCGGGCGATGCGTTCGTGCCGGTCGAGCGCATTCTGACGGCGCTGGCAGTGGTCAAATCCAAGGCCCGCGAGGCGTTGGAGGCTGGCGCGGTGTCGGCGCAGGGCCTGAACGGCGCGATCAACGACATCCGCAAGGGGCGCACGGCGGACAGCGCAAGCGCCGAGGACAGTTACGAAGCGCTGAAAAAATACGCCCGCGATCTGACCCAAGCCGCTGAAGAGGGCAAGATCGACCCGATCATTGGCCGCGATGAGGAAATTCGCCGCACCATGCAGGTGCTGAGCCGCCGCACCAAGAACAACCCGGTGCTGATCGGCGAGCCGGGCGTCGGCAAGACGGCAATCGCCGAAGGGCTGGCCCTCAGGATCGTCAACGGCGATGTGCCCGAGAGCCTGGGCAACAAGAAACTGATGGCCCTGGACATGGGCGCGCTGATTGCCGGGGCGAAATATCGCGGCGAGTTTGAGGAGCGGCTGAAGGCGGTTTTGTCCGAAGTCACGGCGGCAGCCGGCGAAATCATCCTGTTTATCGACGAAATGCACACCCTTGTCGGCGGCGGCAAGGCCGAGGGCGCGATGGATGCGGCCAACCTGCTGAAACCGGCTCTGGCGCGCGGCGAGTTGCACTGCGTGGGTGCCACCACGCTCGATGAGTACCGCAAGCATGTGGAAAAGGACGCGGCCCTGGCGCGGCGGTTTCAGCCGGTGATGGTGGCCGAGCCGAATGTCGAGGACACGATCAGCATCCTGCGCGGGATCAAGGAGAAATACGAGTTGCACCACGGCGTGCGGATATCGGACACGGCGCTGGTGGCGGCCTCGACGCTGAGCCACCGCTATATCACCGACCGGTTCTTGCCGGACAAGGCCATCGACCTGATGGACGAAGCGGCGTCGCGCCTCAGGATGGAAGTGGACAGCAAGCCCGAGGAACTCGACACTCTGGACCGGGAAATCCTGCAAAAACAGATCGAGGCCGAGGCGCTAAAGAAGGAAGACGACAAGGCGTCAAAAGAACGCCTGGGCAAGCTGGAAAAGGAATTGTCAGATTTGCAGGAGCGTTCGTCAGAAATGACCGCCCAGTGGCAGGCCGAGCGCGACAAGCTGGAAGGGGCGCGCGATCTGAAGGAACAGCTCGACCGCGCGCGGGCCGAATTTGACGCGGCCAGCCGTGCCGGCGATCTGACGCGGGCCGGTGAATTGCGGTTCGGGGTGATCCCCGATCTGGAGAAAAAGCTGGAGGAGACCGAGGCCGCCGAGGAAACCAAGATGGTCGAGGAAACCGTGCGCCCCGAACAGATCGCCCAGGTCGTCGAACGCTGGACCGGTATTCCGACCACCAAGATGCTGGAAGGCGAGCGCGAGAAATTGCTCAGGATGGAAGATGAGATCGGCCGCCGGGTGATCGGGCAAAGGACGGCGGTGACAGCCGTTGCCAATGCCGTGCGCCGGGCGCGCGCCGGGTTGAACGACGAAAACCGTCCGCTGGGCTCGTTTCTATTCCTGGGCCCCACCGGCGTTGGCAAGACCGAGCTGACCAAGGCGGTCGCCGAATTTTTGTTCGACGACGAACACGCGATGGTGCGCCTCGACATGTCCGAATTCATGGAGAAACATTCGGTCGCCCGCCTGATCGGCGCGCCGCCGGGCTATGTCGGCTATGAGGAGGGCGGGGTGTTGACCGAGGCGGTGCGGCGGCGGCCCTATCAGGTGCTGTTGTTCGACGAGGTCGAAAAGGCGCATCCGGATGTCTTCAACGTGCTGTTGCAGGTGCTGGACGATGGGGTATTGACAGACGGTCAGGGCCACAGAGTCGATTTCAAGCAGACGCTGATCGTGCTGACCTCGAATTTGGGAAGCCAAGCGCTCAGCCAGCTGGACGAAAGCGCGGACGCCTCGGACGCGCGGCGAGATGTGATGGACGCCGTGCGTGCCCATTTCCGGCCCGAATTCCTTAATCGTCTGGACGAAACGATCATCTTTGACCGGCTGTCACGCGCCGATATGGACGGCATCGTCGATATTCAGTTGGCGCTCTTGGCCAAACGCCTGGCGGGCCGCAATATCGCCGTGGCGCTGGACGACGCGGCCAAGAAATGGCTGGCCGACGTGGGCTACGATCCGGTCTTTGGCGCGCGGCCCTTGAAACGGGTGATCCAGCGGTCCTTGCAGGACCCGCTGGCCGGAATGCTGCTGGCAGGCGACGTCAGCGATGGCGAAACCATACCGGTCACCGCCGCGACCGACGGCCTGATCGTCGGCGACCGGCTGGCGGCCTCGAACCGGCCCAAGCCGGATCAGGCGACGGTGCATTAACCGACCGGATCTTGGGACTCTGCCCCAAACCCCGGGATACTTCCCCCAAGATGAAATTGCAGCCATTCATCTTGCCATAAATATCAAATTGACTGCCAGGGCGGGCGCGACACTCACGCCGCAATCACGAAACCGTCGCGGCGCTTGCTGCCACACCGCTTTGCCCCCAAGACTGGCCCCCGACCGGATCGCCACGAGAGGGGGCATCGCAATGCTGTACATGGAACTGACCGCGCGGGCGCTGGAATTTCTGGCCCTGACATTCGTCTTCATGGTCGGGATGCTGGTCGTTGTTGCCAGCGTCCTCTTCGTCATCGATCGTACCCAGACCAGCGATGCGGTGCGCAGGAATTATCCGGTGATCGGGCGCTTTAGGCACCTGTTTGCGACGTTGGGGGAGTTTTTCCGCCAGTATTTCTTTGCCATGGACCGCGAGGAGCTGCCGTTTAACCGGGCCCAGCGCGAGTGGGTCAAACGCGCGTCCCTGGGCGCGGGCAACATGGTGGCGTTCGGTTCGACCCGCAACCTCGGCGTCGTGGGCACGCCGATCTTTGTCAACGCCGCCTTCCCGCCGCTTGACGATCAGGCCGACACATCAGCGCCGCTGCTGATCGGGCCGGGCGCGCGCGAACCTTATCTGGCGCCGTCGTTTTTCAACATCTCGGGGATGAGTTTCGGGGCGCTGTCGAAACCCGCCGTCCAGGCGCTGAGCCGCGGCGCGAAAGAGGCGGGCATCTGGATGAATACCGGCGAAGGCGGCCTGTCGCCCTACCATCTGGAAGGTGGCGCCGATATCGTCTTTCAGATCGGCACCGCCAAATATGGGGTGCGCGACACGCAGGGCAATCTCAGCGACGACAAGCTGCGCGAGTTGGCGGCGCATCCGCAAATGCGGATGTTCGAGATCAAGCTGGCCCAAGGCGCAAAGCCCGGCAAAGGCGGTATTCTGCCGGCCGAAAAGGTCGATGCCGAGATCGCCGCCATTCGCGGCATCCCCGAGGGCGAGGCCAGCATCTCGCCCAATCGGCATCGCGAGGTGAACGATTTCGCCGGCTTGTTGGACCTGATCACCCATATCCGCGAGGTCACCGGCAAACCGGTCGGCTTCAAAACGGTTGTGGGCTCTCCCGAAGCGCTGCGGCCGCTCTTTGAGCTGATCAGGGCGCGCGGTGCCGACGCCGCGCCGGATTTCATCACCGTCGATGGCGGCGAGGGCGGGACCGGGGCAGCACCGATGCCACTGATCGATCTGGTCGGCCTGCCGGTGCGCGAAGCGCTGCCGCTGGTGGCCGACCTGCGCCGGGATTTCGACCTGGGCGACCGCATTCGCCTGATCGCCAGCGGCAAGCTGGTCAATCCTGGCGATGTGGCCTGGGCGCTCTGTGCGGGCGCGGATTTCGTCGTCTCGGCGCGCGGGTTCATGTTTTCGCTTGGCTGCATCCAGGCGCTGAAATGCAACCGCAACACCTGTCCCACCGGCGTCACCACCCATGATCCGCGCTTCCAGCGGGGGCTGGTACCGATGGAGAAATGCAAGAAAGTCGCCGCTTATGCCCGGGGCATCGTGGGCGAGGTCGAGATTATCGCCCATTCAGTTGGTGTGGACGAGCCGCGCCAGATGCGGCGAGAGCATGTGCGGATTGTCCAGGATAACGGTCGGTCCGTGGCCATGGATGCGCTCTATCCGCGTTACAGTTTGCCAACGACATCGTGAAAAGCCTTGGGTTGGTGTTTTGCGCCTCTGCGGCTAAATCAACTGGACCCGTAATCTTCGGAGGCACTGATGGCCGGACGCTGGAAAAACGATCTGAAATATTCCGACGTGACGCCCAAATCGGCATGGCTGAACCGCCGCACGTTGCTGGCCAGTGCAGGCGCGCTTGCCATGACCGGACCTGCGGCCGCGAAAATCGCCACCGTGCCGAGCAAATATTCCACCGATCTGGAGCCCAATACCTGGGAAGACGTCACCACCTACAATAATTTTTATGAATTCGGCACCGGCAAGAACGATCCAGCCAAACATGCCCATGCCCTGACCACCGATCCGTGGTCGGTCAAGATCGACGGCATGGTCGACAAGCCCGGCGATTATGATCTGGCCGATATGCTCAAGGGCGTCACCCTGGAAGAGCGCATTTATCGCTTGCGCTGCGTCGAGGCCTGGTCAGCGGTCATCCCCTGGGTCGGGTTTGAGCTGAAGACGCTGCTCGATCGTATCGGCGTGCAGCCGTCGGCCAAATATGTCCGCTTTGAAACGCTTGTTCGCCCCGACGAGATGCGCGGCCAGCGCCGCGGTAATCTGGACTGGCCCTATGTCGAAGGCCTGCGCATGGACGAGGCGATGCACCCGCTGACGATCCTGTCGACCGGTATATTCGGTGAGGAAATGCCCAACCAGAACGGCGCGCCGATCCGGCTGGTGGTGCCGTGGAAATACGGGTTCAAATCGATCAAATCGATTGTCCGCATATCCCTGACCGACAAAGAGCCGCTGAACACCTGGCAACAGGTCCTGCCGCGCGAATACGGCTTTTTCAGCAATGTGAACCCAGAGGTCGATCACCCGCGCTGGTCACAGGCCACCGAGCGGCGCATCGGCGGCGGCCTGTTTGCCAAGCGCCAGGACACATTGATGTTCAACGGTTATGCTGATCAGGTGGCCGGGCTCTACGCTGGCATGGACCTGCGCAAATTCTATTGAAACGAGAGTGCCGTGGCCGAACTGACATCCACAATCACCTGCCCTGAATGTGGGCATAGCCGGGTCGAGGTGATGCCCACCGGTGCCTGTCAGTATTTTTACGACTGCCAGGGGTGCGGGGCGGTTTTGCGGCCAAAGGCGGGCGATTGCTGTGTATATTGTTCATACGGATCCACGCCCTGCCCGCCGGTTTTGTCTGGCAAGGCCTGCTGCTAGGACCTGGCGGCGATGACATTCGCACAAAAGATTAATGCCATTTTGCGACGCGTTCCTGCCTGGCCGATCTACATTCTGATGATCCTGCCGGTCCTCTGGTATTTTTATCAGGGCGCCACCGGGGCGCTGGGGCCCGAACCGATCAGCGAGCTCCAACACAGGCTGGGCAAGCTGGCGCTGCAGATATTCATCGTGGTTCTGGCGATCACACCCTTGAGGACATACACCAAGATCAGCCTGATCAAATACCGCCGCGCGTTGGGCCTGGCGGTGTTCTTTCTCGTCTCGGTTCACTTAAGCGTCTGGCTGATCCTCGATGTCGGCGATCTTGGCCGGATCTGGAAGGACATCATCAAGCGCCCCTACATCACCATCGGCATGACGGCCTTTGCGCTGATCATCCCGCTGGCCATCACATCGAACAATTTGTCGATCCGAAAATTGGGTCCGCAGGCCTGGAAGCGTTTGCATCAGCTTGCCTATTTAGCTGTGATCTTGGGCGCGACCCATAATGTGATGGTCCAGAAAGTGTGGGAACTTCAGCCGCTGATCTACCTGGGGCTGATCGTCGCGCTACTGGTGACGCGCACCAGATGGGCCAGCTTGCGCGCCGTTGCCTGAAGCAGCGCTTTTCAGGAACAACGATGTTGCTATGAGAGGTGGCTTGGGAAAACATTGACAGTCTATTTGGGAAGTGGACATGAAAAAATTTAGGATTATATCGGCAGTCCTATATATTGACGCGTTATTATCTATTGGATTTGGCATATTTTCTTTGCTGTCAGTCGATAAAACATTTGCAACGATTATACAAATCGGCAACCCCGCACCACCAGTTATTGTCGCGATTCTGAATAGCGCATCAATATCATACATTTTGATTGGTGCTGTTTGTATAATAGCAGCACGATCATCGTTCCCTATAAATATTCAACTTACAGTTGTCATGATTTTTTGGCATGCTTGGGTTGGTATCGTAGGATATTTATACCAACGGTCATTGATCAGAACCCATGCGCCCATTTGCGCATGCCGAGGGACATGATCTTCCATGGTTGGTCGATGAGGTTGTTCCAGGCTTGGCAGCACAGCGCGACGATGTCTTCGTAGGATTTGAAGATCCGGTTCGACAACCAGTTGTCGCGCATGAATTGCCAGACATTCTCCACCGGGTTCAACTCGGGCGATCGTGGCGGCAGCGCCAGGACGGTGATGTTGTCGGGGATCGCCAGCTTGGGCGTCAAGTGCCAACCGGCCTGATCGACGATCAGCACCGCATGGGTGCCGGGATCGACGGCGGCACTGATCTCGATGAGGTGCGCCGCCATGGCGTCGGTGTCGCACCAGGGCATGACCAGCCCGGCGCCTTTCCCCTTCGCGGGACAGATCGCGCCGAAGATATAGGCCCATTCGGTGCGCTGGTCGCGGGGCGCCCGCGGGCGCGTGCCACGTCTGGCCCATCGGCGTGTGAGCTTATTCTTCTGGCCGATGCGGGCTTCATCTTGCCACCACAGCTCTATCTCGACGCCTTTCGGGAGCCTCGCCCGGATCTTCGCCAGTTCGGCGGGGAAGTTTTTTTTAAAAGCCTCGACGGCCAGCTCGTTTTGCGCGTAGTGGCGCGGCCGCGCCGAGGTCTTGGCGAAGCCGAGCGCCTTCAACTCGCGCCCGACCGTGGTCTCGTCGAGCGAGATGGCGAACGTCTCCAAGAGCCACCGCGCCAGGTCCTTGCGCCGCCAGCGCACGACGCCGTCCACCGCCAGGACCGGGCCGGCCTCAACAACCTCCGCCAGTGCGCGGCGGTGATCGGCGTTGAGCTTCGAGGGTGCGCCCGGTGACTTCCCATCGACCAGCCCGTCCGGTCCGCGGGCGTTGAAGCGCAGCACCCAGTCGCGAATGATCTGCAGACCGACGCCGCCGATCCGCGACGCATCCGTCCTGCTGCCACCATCGTAGACCTCGGCCAACGCCAGCAGACGACGGCTCTGGGTCGCGTCCCTGGTCCTCTTCGCGAGGCGCCGCAGTGAGACGCTGTCAAAATCGTTCCGTAAGTCGATAGGCGCTGCCATGGCGAACCTCATTGGTTCACCACATTGAGTCAGAGATCGGACCGCTTGGGAATCCCCAACGTGAGTCAGGCATTCCGCTCGGTGGTATTAGATGCGGGAAAAGATTGGATAATTGAAAATCCGATTCCAGATATTGTCATACATTCGGTTCTAGTTTTGCTCTATTTATCAGCAATATTTATCGAGATTAGAAGAAGACTGAATAGAGGTGGCTTGGGAAAACTGAACAGTTGAGTTAAGTGGGTTTTCTGCTCCAGATCGGCATGCTTGCCGGGAACGAGGAGAGACCATGACAAGACGACCGAGACGCAATCACAGCCCAGCATTCAAGGCGAAAGTGGCTCTGGTGGCCCCGGCCCCCATCCGAACAGCCAGGACACGATCAGGTAAAACGGTGTGATCGCCAGGCTGATCACCACGAAAAATGCTATCAGGCTGAAAACAAATATGGCAGCCAAAGTTTCTGAGATTTTTTCCTTGATCTTCAAAAGCAATGCGGGATGATCCTGCCTGGCCGGTTGTTCAGCGCCGCAAGCGTAGCACGGGATTTCTGGTCAAATTATGGCGCAGAAGGGCTGATCGTCGCGCTACTGGCGACGCGTATCAGATGGGCTAGCTTGCGCGCCGTTGCCTGAGGCAGCGCTTTTTTAGGAACAACGATGTTGCTATGGTCCGGTGCAATGGCAGCTTTTCAACATCGCACTGCCGTTCGGCTGATCATGTTGCTGTTTGTGCTACAGCCGATTGCCATAGGCGCGTGGCTCGCGCTGATCCCTGAGGTTCAGACCAGCTTAGGCCTCAGCAATTTTCAGCTGGCCATGGCATTGCTGGGTATGCCCGCAGCGCTGGTGCCCACCCTGCAATTTGCCGGTGCGGTAGTCGGCCGGTTCGGGCCACGGCGGGTCTTCATGGTTGGGTTCCCGGCACAGGGGCGGGCGGTGATGCTACCGCTTTCAGCGACCAGCCAGCTTGGCCTGTTCGTCGCGCTTGCAGTGCTGGGCGCTGTCATCGCGTTTCTTGTGGTCTGCCTGAACGTCTATGCCGGACGGCTGGAAAAACAGACCGGGCGGTTGATCATGAGCCGTTGCCACGGCTTCGGGGCTTTGGGGCTGATGATCGGATCGTTTCTGGTGTCGGTCATAGCGCCGCCATTATCAGCCTATATTGCTTTGGGCCTACTGGCCGGATTGTCGGCACTGACCAATCTGGCCGGTGCCCATGCCCTGCCACGGCTTCCGGGCGAGAAGACCGGCAAGGCACCTGCGCGCCGCCGCATGTCTCAGTTGCCCGCCGCGTTGTTCTATATCGCGTTCTTCATGTTGTTCGTTTCAGCTACCGAAGGGGCGATGGCAGATTGGTCGGCGGTCTATCTGGCCGAGCGCCTTGGCCCGGGCGTTGCGGGTGCCGGGATCGCCGTGACGATACATTCGGGTTTTCTGGCCGGTGGCCGTGACCTGCTCCCCGAAAACTGGTCCATTTGAAAGGAGGATCTGTTCGCTTAATGTTCACGAGAACGAGGAGAACAGAGAATGCGCAAGTCACGGTTTAGCGAAGAGCAGATTGTTCGGATCATTCAGGAGTATGCGGCGGGTGCGAAAGTGTCCGAGTTGTGCCGTAAGCACGGTATGTCGGATGCCACCTTTTAGAAATGGAAAGCCAGGTATGGCGGCCTTCAGATTTCCGATGTCAGGCGGCTGAAAGACCTGGAATCGGAGAACGGCAAGCTGAAGAAGCTGCTGGCCGAAACCATGCTTGATAATGCTGGCCTGAAAGGGCTTCTGGCAAAAAACTTCTGAAGCCTGCAAGCCGCCGGGAAGCAGTCATGGTTCTTTGCCGTGACTATCAGTTTTCAACTCGGCGGGCCTGTGGGCTGATTGGGTTTTCCAGATCGAGTAATGAATACAGAGGAAGGCCGGATCGCCATGCGAGGATACGGGAACGGCTGGTCACGCTTTCCGGCAAACACCGACGCTATGGCTATCGCATGTTGCATGCCAAGCTTGGCCAGGAGGGTTTCAAGGTGAACGTGAAAGTGGTGGAGCGACTTTACCGAGAGGAGCGCCTGACCCTGCGCCGCCGCAATCGCAAGAAAATCCCCAAGGGCGTGCGCGAAGGTGCCTGGTGCCCGATCGCCGCCAACCAGCGGTGGAGCCTGGACTTCACCATGGATGCGCTCGCCAACGGCAGGAAGTTCCGCACCGTCAATCTGAAAGACGACTGCACACGGGAATGTCCGGCGATTGATGTGGCCCTGTCGATCCCCGGCTCCCGTGTGGTGGAAATGCTGGAACGGGTGGCTCGTGAGCGGGGGTACCCGGATGTTCTGACCGTTGACAATGGGCCTGAACTACGAGGCCGCGCGCTTGATGGCTGGGCAGATGATCACGGCGTGCAACTCTACTTCATCGACCCGGGCAAGCAGACCCAGAACGCCTACATCGAAAGTTTCAACGGCCGGTTTCGCGAAGAATGCCTGAACTTGAACTGGTTCACCTCGCTGGCCGAGGCAGAAAGGATCATTGAGGACTGGCGGATCGATTACAATCAAAACCGGCCCCACTCTTCGCTGAACTATCAAACCCC
>CBDCFL010000024.1:0-47500 GCA_965216135.1 Paracoccaceae bacterium | reverse complement strand
CCAAATCACTATGTGAAGCATTGGCGGTTGCGGGGGCTGATCAAACCGGTCGCGCCCAATGCCTATTACTTTGCGAACAGTTCCGTAATTGCGTTTTATCCGGAAGATTATCACTGGATCGCGGAGGTTTTTTCGCGGAACTACCAGGGGTGGAAATCCGGGCAAATCGACAGGGCCGGCGTGCCGCGAAGCGCGCTGAAGACAGACGAACGCTTCATCAGTTACGTTACGCGCGATACGTTGCGCGTCTTTCCGAGTGTCCTGGCCGCACGGTTTCAGGATACTTACATGACATTCGCCTTTTGGGCCTCTGCCTTGCAGGATCGCATTCCTGCCGTGCGCAGACGCCGAACAGCGCGTGTCGTGCTCACCTTTTCGGGTGAGGGCAGCAAGCCGGCAAGGCTGGCGGCCATCGCCAAAGGCGACATCGTAGAGCGCGGACCGTGGAAAACGCGCTGGAATTACCCGGAGCTGAAAAGCTATTGGGCCCGGCTCGTCCAAGGCGACGCAACATAAGCATCCAACAGCATCTCAACACGAGCAATCAAGCACGGTAGCAGAGCGTTCTGTGATATAGTTCCATGCCTCTTTAGTCCCGGACTTGATCCGGGATTGCGGAGGCTTAGGAGCTTACTGTGAAGCCGGGGCGTGAGCCATCCGGTGGAGTGATCAGAAGTGAGAATGATGACATGAGTAGCGATAATGAGGGTGAGAGACCCTCACGCCGAAAGTCCAAGGGTTCCTGCTTAAAGCTAATCTGAGCAGGGTAAGCCGACCCCTAAGGCGAGGCCGAAAGGCGTAGTCGATGGGAACCTGGTTAATATTCCAGGGCCAGTGGGATGTGACGGATCTTAAAGGTTGTTCTTCCTTATCGGATTGGAAGGGCCGCTCAGAGGTTCCAGGAAATAGCCCCACATCAGATCGTACCCTAAACCGACACAGGTGGACTGGTAGAGAATACCAAGGCGCTTGAGAGAACGATGTTGAAGGAACTCGGCAAATTACCTCCGTAAGTTCGCGAGAAGGAGGCCCGGTTTCTAGGCAACTGGAGATCGGGGGCACAAACCAGGGGGTGGCGACTGTTTACTAAAAACACAGGGCTCTGCGAAGTCGCAAGACGACGTATAGGGTCTGACGCCTGCCCGGTGCCTGAAGGTTAAAAGGAGGGGTGCAAGCTCCGAATTGAAGCCCAGGTAAACGGCGGCCGTAACTATAACGGTCCTAAGGTAGCGAAATTCCTTGTCGGGTAAGTTCCGACCTGCACGAATGGCGTAACGACTTCCCCGCTGTCTCCAACATCGACTCAGCGAAATTGAATTGCCTGTCAAGATGCAGGCTTCCCGCGGTTAGACGGAAAGACCCCGTGCACCTTTACTACAGCTTCACATTGGCATTAGGCCGAACATGTGCAGGATAGGTGGTGGGCTTTGAAGCAGGAACGCAAGTTCCTGTGGAGCCACCCTTGAGATACCACCCTTGTTCTGCTTGATGTCTAACCGCGGTCCGTTATCCGGATCCGGGACCCTGTGTGGCGGGTAGTTTGACTGGGGCGGTCGCCTCCTAAACAGTAACGGAGGCGCGCGAAGGTTGGCTCAGAGCGGTCGGAAATCGCTCGGTGAGTGCAATGGCAGAAGCCAGCCTGACTGCGAGACTGACAAGTCGAGCAGAGTCGAAAGACGGCCATAGTGATCCGGTGGTCCCGAGTGGAAGGGCCATCGCTCAACGGATAAAAGGTACGCCGGGGATAACAGGCTGATGGTGCCCAAGAGTCCATATCGACGGCACCGTTTGGCACCTCGATGTCGGCTCATCTCATCCTGGGGCTGGAGCAGGTCCCAAGGGTATGGCTGTTCGCCATTTAAAGAGGTACGTGAGCTGGGTTTAGAACGTCGTGAGACAGTTCGGTCCCTATCTGCCGTGGGTGTAGGATACTTGAGAGGAGTTGCCCCTAGTACGAGAGGACCGGGGTGAACGAACCACTGGTGGACCAGTTGTCGTGCCAACGGCAGTGCTGGGTAGCTATGTTCGGACAGGATAACCGCTGAAAGCATCTAAGCGGGAAGCCCCCCTCAAAACAAGGTATCCCTAAGGACCGAGGTAGACCACCTCGTCGATAGGCCGGAGATGTAAGCGCAGCAATGCGTTCAGTTGACCGGTACTAATTGTCCGATAGGCTTGATTTGACCCAGAAACAGCCAGGCTGTTTCTGGGTTCAGAAGCATACACAAATGGTTTCAATGACTTGGACTACGCGCTGATGTAGGGTGCGCTTCAGCGCACCTCTTGCGCTTGAAGTAGCCCTCCGGGCGGTAGCGCACTCCCCAGGCTTCTTTCTTGGTTTGGTGGTCATAGCACGAGTGAAACACCCGATCCCATCCCGAACTCGGCCGTTAAGCACCGTTGCGCCGATGGTACTGCGTCTTAAGGCGTGGGAGAGTAGGTCACTGCCAATCCTAGTAAGCAGCGTGGGGGGGTGCGCTTGAAGCTGCCCACCGGGCGGTAGCGCAAATAGGATTGTATCTCTCGGACGATGTTGAAATCCAAACGCCGCCCGCCGGGCGGTTTTTTTTGTTTGACCCGCACCCCAAGTCGTAAGCGTCCGGTGGTTACACTTCCGGGCTGTAATTCCACGGCATCAGCTCGTCTAGCCTGTTAACCGGCATTCTCCATTTGGCTTGCCTCCCGTGAGGCTAAAGCGTAAGCGTCCGGTGTGCCCCGCCTAACGGCGCAGATTTTGATGGGTTAGTGTCCACTGAGAACGCCGGTGCAATTGACCTGCCCCCAATTTGAGGGCCACTTTTAGGTAGACTCTGTTCCTCTTTTGTTTGCCATTATTCGGCGGCGTGAGCAATGGGCGGTGGCGCGGAGCCTTCAGATAGCTCAAGCGTCGCTGCCCATTGCGGTTTATGGAAAGGCCTGTTTGCGGCAAATTCTTCCGGGGTTTGATAGTTCAGCGAAGAGTGGGGCCGGTTTTGATTGTAATCGATCCGCCAGTCCTCGATGATCCTTTCTGCCTCGGCCAGCGAGGTGAACCAGTTCAAGTTCAGGCATTCTTCGCGAAACCGGCCGTTGAAACTTTCGATGTAGGCGTTCTGGGTCGGCTTGCCCGGGTCGATGAAGTAGAGCTGCACGCCGTGATCATCTGCCCAGCCATCAAGCGCGCGGCCTCGTAGTTCAGGCCCATTGTCAACGGTCAGAACATCCGGGTACCCCCGCTCACGAGCCACCCGTTCCAGCATTTCCACCACGCGGGAGCCGGGGATCGACAGGGCCACATCAATCGCCGGACATTCCCGTGTGCAGTCGTCTTTCAGATTGACGGTGCGGAACTTCCTGCCGTTGGCGAGCGCATCCATGGTGAAGTCCAGGCTCCACCGCTGGTTGGCGGCGATCGGGCACCAGGCACCTTCGCGCACGCCCTTGGGGATTTTCTTGCGATTGCGGCGACGCCCTTGGGGATTTTCTTGCGATTGCGGCGGCGCAGGGTCAGGCGCTCCTCTCGGTAAAGTCGCTCCACCACTTTCACGTTCACCTTGAAACCCTCCTGGCCAAGCTTGGCATGCAACATGCGATAGCCATAGCGTCGGTGTTTGCCGGAAAGCGTGACCAGCCGTTCCCGTATCCTCGCATGGCGATCCGGCCTTCCTCTGTATTCATTACTCGATCTGGAAAACCCAATCAGCCCACAGGCCCGCCGAGTTGAAAACTGATAGTCACGGCAAAGAACCATGACTGCTTCCCGGCGGCTTGCAGGCTTCAGAAGTTTTTTGCCAGAAGCCCTTTCAGGCCAGCATTATCAAGCATGGTTTCGGCCAGCAGCTTCTTCAGCTTGCCGTTCTCCGATTCCAGGTCTTTCAGCCGCCTGATACCAACGGCCCTAGTCGTTGACCGTTTTGCCCATTGTCTGGTAGTGATTGACGTGATTGCGGTTTTGTCGTTTGCAAAGAAGTTCCATGCTTCGCAACACCTGTCGACGATCTGCTCATAATTGTCGAAGATGGATATGGCGAGCTTGTTGGCACGCAGATAAGCCCACACATTTTCCATCGGGTTGAGTTCAGGGGAATAGGGCGGGAGTTTGAGCAGGGTGATGTTGTCGGGTACCTCCAGCTCTGCCGAACCGTGCCAGCCAGCACCATCCAGAATGAGAAGGGCATGTGCGCCCGATGCGACGGTTTTAGCGATCTCGGCGAGATGCGCGCTCATGGCCTGTGTGTCGGCATGTGGCATGATCAGAGCGGCCGCTTCAGCCCGTTCCGGGCAGACGGCGCCGAAAATGTAGCTCCAGATATAGCGGGTGTCGCGCGGGGCACGGGGGCGTGTTCCACGCTCGGCCCAGATACGGGTGAGCGTGCCCTGCTGGCCAACCCGCGCTTCATCCTGAAACCATATCTCCAGGGGCTTGCTGCGGGCTGTTTCCGGCAAGGCTGCTTCTACCTCTGCGGCGAAGTTTTTTTAAAAGCCTCCTGTGCATCCGGGTCGGATTTCGGATGCTGCGGGCGCACCGACAGACGCCGAAAGCCCAGGCTTGCCAATTGTTTGCCAACAGTTCGCTCATGCATGGTGACGCCGAAGCGCTCTTCGATCTTGCGTTTCAGATCAATGCGCCGCCAGCGCACAACCCCATCGGTTTCGGGGTCGGGACCCGCCCGAACCATTTCCGCCAACTCCTCCTTCTGTGCCGCGCTCAGCAGACAGGGTGGATCCGGCGGGCGACGGTTGAACAGGCCCGACACGCCCTCCGCATTGTAACGGTGGGCCCAATCCCGCAGCGTCTGCCGATCCATGCCGCAGTTTTCTGCCGCCGTCTTGCGGTCAACCCCATCCAGAACCAGGGCAATCGCCAACATCCGTCGCGCCGCTTTCCCATCCCGGCACCGCGCCGCTTCCTGGCGAAGCTCGCCTGCGGACTTGTCTTTGCGCGTAATCCTTACTGCCATCAAAGCCTCCCTTGCCTTGATGCCACTGAATCAGATCACGCCGCTCGTGGGAATCCCCTTGAGTCAAATCTGGGGGCCGTTGGTATTACATCGGAAATCTGAAGGCCGCCATACCTGGCTTTCCATTTGTAAAAGGTGGCATCCGACATACCGTGCTTACGGCACAACTCGGACACTTTCGCACCCGCCGCATACTCCTGAATGATCCGAACAATCTGCTCTTCGCTAAACCGTGACTTGCGCATTCTCTGTTCTCCTCGTTCTCGTGACCATTAAGCGAACAGATCCTCCTTTCAAATGGACCAGTTTTCGGGGAGCAGGTCACAATAATCCCTCACTGAAGCGGCCAGAATGTCTGGTTGGCCGGAGTAAAACTCCATCAGTGTTATGCTTTCTGTTTTCAGAGGGCGGGGATGAAGAACGTGGATTTGTACGGTCGGGTACGTCATGCAGTTTTAATTGACGGTATGAGCAGCCGGGAAGCGGCGCGGGTATTTGGAGTTGATCCACGCACCATCGCCAAGATGTTGGCGTTTTCTTTTCCGCCCGGATACCGGCGCAGCCAACCTGTACGACGCCCGAAGTTGGATGCGTTTACCGGGATTATTGATCAGACCCTTGAGGCAGATAAGCTGGTTCCAAAGAAGCAGCGACACACGTCGAAACGGATATTTGAACGACTGCGTGATGAGCATGACTTTGAAGGCGGCATCACGATTCAGACCGTGTGAAAACTCTGCAAGTCATATGAGAGGGGCCAAAATCCTCGAAATTTCGGGCTCTCTGATCGAGCTGAGGCAATACTTTCGCACATTGCCACTACGAGCGTAGCGATTTCTTTAAAGTATTCGACTTTTCACACAGCCTCGATTGTGAAGGACTATATCTTCGCGGCCAGGCAGCGTCAGCGGGAGATGTTCGTGCCACTGTCGCATCCGCCGGGCCATGCTCAGGCGGATTTTGGCGAGGCACTCGCCGTGATTGGCGGTGTCGAACAAAAGATCCACTTTCTGGTGATGGACCTGCCACATTCGGATGCATGTTTTTTGAAGGCGTATCCGGCTGAGACGACGGAAGCATTCTGTGATGCGCATGTCGCGGCGTTCGCGTTCTTCGGCGGTGTGCCTGTGTCGATCCTTTATGACAATACGCGGATCGCAGTTGCCCGCATTCTCGGGGATGGGACACGCAAACGGACCCGTGTATTCTCGGAACTGGTGTCGCATTATCTGTTTGAGGATCGATTTGGCCGTCCCGGCAAGGGGAATGACAAAGGCAAAGTCGAGGGGATGGTGGGATACACCCGGCGCAACTTCATGGTGCCCAAGCCGCAATTTGCCAGCTTTGATGATCTCAATGCTCATCTGGCTGAACAATGCCGCAAGCGCATGGGCGACAAGCTGCGTGGTCACATGGGCACGATAGGCGAACGGTTTGCGCCTGACGCCGAACGGCTCCAACCCTTACCAGCTGTTCCTTATGACGCCTGCGACAAGCAATCAGTTCGGGTGAGCTCACTGTCCCTCGTGCGCTATCGCGGCAATGATTATTCGGTGCCGACTGCATATGGTCATCAAGAGGTTCTGGTCAGGGGCTATGTGCATGAAGTGGTGATTGCCTGCGGGGCTGAGGTCATTGCCCGCCATGTCCGGTCCTGGGAGAAAGAAGATTACATCTTCAATCCGCTTCATTACCTGGCACTGATCGAACAGAAGACCAATGCGCTTGATCAGGCAGCCCGCTAGCTGATTGGGAACTGCCTGAAGCCTTTCTCATCTTGCGCCGCCTTATGGAGGCCCGGATGGGTAAAAAGGGCAAACGTGAGTTCGTTCAGGTTCTGCGACTGCTGGAGATCTTCCAGATCGCGGATGTTGAAGCCGGGATACAGAGTGCTCTCGAACGCGGCACAATTGGCTTTGATGCGGTGAAGCATTTGGTGCTGTGCCGGATCGAACGCAGACCTTCCCGGCTGGATATGACGGTTTATCCCTACCTCCCGAAAGCCCATGTCGCGGTCACATCCCCAGGCGACTACATGGCGCTGTTGTCAGGGGACCGGTGATGACGGATACACCTCAACTGTTGCTGGCCCATCATCTGAAGAGCCTGCGTCTGCCGACTTTCCTGCGTGAGTATGACAAGGTCGCCAAACAATGCGCGGCGGAAGGCATCGATCATTCCCGCTACCTTTTGCGCCTCGCCGAACTGGAGCTCATCGACCGGGAGCGACGCATGGTGGAACGGCGGATCAAGGCTACAAAGTTCCCGGCCGTCAAAAGTCTCGACAGCTTTGACTTCAAGGCCATGCCCTCGTTGAACAAGATGCTGGTGATGGAGTTGGCGCGCTGTGATTACATCAGCCGCAATGAGAACATCATCGCCGTGGGAAACAGCGGCACCGGCAAGACGCATATTGGCCTCGGCCTTGGGTTGGCAGCCTGTCAGAAGGGCCTGGCTGTCGGCTTCATCACCGCATCTGCTTTGGTCCATGAACTCCTCGAAGCCCGGGATGAGAAGCGCCTGCTGCGTCTGCAGAAGCAACTGAGCAAATACAGCCTGCTGATCATCGATGAGCTTGGATATGTGCCCCTGTCAACAACCGGCGCTGAACTGCTGTTTGAGGTCTTCTCACAACGCTACGAGCGCGGATCAACCATTGTGACGTCCAACCTGCCGTTCGATGCATATTCCGGGATATCCGCCCACCTATTCCGACAACATCCGCCCATTTGTACCGGGGTATCCGCCCAGCTTTGACGCGTTGCCGTGAGGCCTTGGTTTTTGATATCAGTTTTCTGGCGTTTCGTCACGTAGTTGAGGGTCTTTCTTTCGGAAGGATTGTCCGTCGAGTTCGAGCCGGTAGGCGTTGTGCACCAGCCGGTCTAGGATGGCATCTGCGAAGGTGGGTTCACCAATAATTTCGTGCCAAGTATTAAGCGGGAGTTGACTTGTGATTAGGATGGAACCGTTGCCGTATCTGTCTTCGACGATCTCCATCAAGTCGCGCCTTTGGCTAGCGTTCAGACGGTCCGGCCCCCAGTCATCCAAGATCAGTAGCTGGGTTTTGGTCAGTGCCTTGAAGACACGCGGAAAGCGTCCGTCACCGTGGGCCAACTCCAACTCGTCAAACAATCGCGTGGTGCGTTTATAGAGGACGGTCACGCCGTCGCGGCACGCCGCTTGGGCCAACGCGCAGGCCAGCCAGGTTTTGCCGACACCGCAGGGGCCAGTGATCATCAAGTTGCGCTTGTCTTTGATCCATTTGCCGCTGAGCAGGCTTTGGAACAACGCCTTATCCAGCCCTCTTCGCGTTTTGTAATCCACATCCTCGGGCGCGGCCCCGATATGGCGCAATCGTGCTGTGCGCATGCGGCTCTCAAACCGTTTTGTCTCTCGACTGATGGCTTCGCGATCAATTAGCAGGCCGAGCCATTCGGCGTGTGTCAGATCGGCGGAACCGTCCTGTGTTTGCAGTTCTGTGAAGGCCTCGGCCATGCCATCGAGCTTCAGTGCTCGGAGGGTATCAAGGGTTGGGTGTGTCAACATTTTCTGTCCTTTCTTCAATGGAAGTATCCGGCACCACGGATGTTGGGGTGTGTGATCGCGGGGCCGTCCGTGGTGGGTTTGCGGCGTTGGCGATCCAATCCATTCTTCAAAATGGAATGCAGGGATTGGTAGGTATAGCTGTTGATGTGAAGTGCACGCTCGCAGGCCGCATCGAGGCGCTCGGGTCCGAATGTTTTGGCAAGCCGCAAGACGCCCATGCAAGTTCGATATCCTTGCTCTGGATGTCGCCGCTTGCGCATGACCATCTCGACAAAGGTCTCGACGTTGGGCCCGACCCGGGCCGCCTGTGTGCGGATGCGTTCTGGTGTCCAGTCGGTACGGAAGCGGTGGTTTGCTGGCATGTGATCACGGATGGTGGAATGTTGCCGGTTGCCCGACGTCCGTTGATGCGCCGCAACACGCTGACCTTTATGATAAACTTCGACCGTGCGCGGTGTGACCCGGGCCCAAAGCTCTTGGCGCATAAGCTGATGGGGCACTGAGTAATAGTGGTGTCCTATATCGACATGGTAATCGAGACCGGCGCGGCACTTCTTCCATTCCGCATAGACGTAGGGTTCATGGGGCAGCGACTTCAGTGCAGGTTTGTCCAGCGTTTCAAACAAGGCCCTGCGGCTGGCACCCAGGTGCCGGGTGACCTTGTTGTTCAGTTGGTCGCGCAAGGGTCGGATCGCCGCGTTTAGCTCATCGAGACTGAAGAATGTCTGATTGCGCAGGCGTGCTAAAATCCAACGTTCGGCCAGCAGAACAGCACCTTCGACCTTTGCTTTATCCTTGGGTTTGCGGGGCCGTGCGGGCACAATTGCAGTATCGTAATGCGCCGCCATATCCCCGTAAGTGCGGTTGATCGCCGGGTCATAAAAACAGGCTTTGATGACGGCGGCTTTGAGATTATCCGGCACAACTTGCGCAGGTACGCCACCCAAGAACGCAAATGCTCGAACGTGACTGGATATCCAATCGGGAAGGCTCTGTGTCCAAGTGGCTTCAACATAGGTGTAGTTCGATGCGCCAAGTGCCGCGACAAAGATTTGGGCCGTGCGTATCTCGCCCGTCTTAGGGCAGGCAACATCTATGGTGTGGCCCGCATAATCAACAAACAGGCGTTCACCAGCAGGGTGTCGCTGCCGCATCACTGGCGAGAGTTTGCCCTCCCAACGAGTATAGAGCTCGCAATACCGGCTATAGCCATAGCCGTCTGTGTGAACCTCTCGATACTCCTGCCACAACAGCGAAAGCGTCACCCCTTTGCGCCGTAGCTCGGCGTGCACATAGGTCCAATCCGGCTGAGGGATCGGTTGAGAACTGTCCGCAGAACGCCGTGGGAAAAGCACATGTTCCAAATCGGCATCCGACAGCGCATCGGGCAACGGCCAGCTCAAACCAGCATCACGGGCGCGGCCTAAATACTCACGCAGGGTTGTGCGACCAATCGCCAAACTCAGCGCCATCTCGCGCGTCGACAAACCTTCAAAGGACAGGCGCAAAGCCTCTCGTATCTTCCGCATCGATAATCTCTTCATTGGGCTCTCTTCCGTTCAAAATGAACGGCAAAGTAGCCCGCTACAGATCACCTCGCAGCAGCGCATCAAGGGGTGGGCGGATGCCCCGGAATCCCCGGGCGGATCAGATCGGTACGGGTGGGCGGATTAAATCGGAATCACCGGGCGGATGTGCCCGGAATGCGCAGTTCGATGAATGGACCAGCACCTTCGGCTCGGAACGCCTTACTGGCGCGCTTCTCGACCGGCTGACCCACCACGTCCACATCCTGGAAATGAACGGCGAAAGCTACCGCCTCAAACACAGCCGACAGTCAGACAAAGCCTGAAACCCAAACAACGCCCCCCCGGTTTGACCACAGCCCCGCACAACTGCGTCGCTATTCGGGGGCACTCCGCTATGCGGGTCTATGGACAAACCTATGCCTGTCAAACTGAGGTACTTTCTCTCCGGCGAGTGCAGTAGTTTTAGTCCGGCGTTGACAGGCCAGCAGATAGCGTCGCGAAAGAGGGGCTGCACAGCCAATTTGAGATTGGATTTTGGAGCGATGGGCAAGATACAGGCGTCATATTTTCCCGACAGAACCTCATCAGCGCCTTCTCCTGCAGACAAAATGTGCACGGTGATCTCGACATCGGGCAGCTGCGTCAACACATGATCGAAGAAACCCGAAAAAGCGTTCGGGGCGATGGTATTCGCAACCCCGATGCTCAGCACACGCCGCCGCCCGCGCACCGAGTTTTCGGCCAATTCGCGCACGCTTTGAAAGCCCTTGTCGATGCGCATGAATTCAATCTGAATTTCGCGCCCCAAGGCCGTCAGCCGACTGTCCTTGCCATCACGATAGATCAGCGTACCGCCCAGTTCCTATTCCAGTCGGCGAATGGACTTGGTCAGGCTGGGCTGCGAAACGCCACTTCGCCGCGCCGCTTCGGTAAAGTTCAATGTGTCCGCAAGATGCAGGAAGTAGCTGACCTGATTGATGTCCATTTTCGCCCCCGCGCGGAACACTACCATCTATTCTGCGTTGCGCGACCTTCAAACTATCGCGAATAACGGCCCGGATTGCGATTGTTTTCGCTTGTCGATTTTGGGCAAAGTGAGATGCCGCTGAAATTATCAAAAACATACTGGATGCATTTGGTGCTGCATTTTCAACATGCGGCCATCCGACCAAGAGAAAGAAGAGTCTGATATCAGGCAACAATATTAACGACTCAAGAAGCTGCCGATATTCTCAATGTGTCTCGGCCATTCCTCGTCAAGTTGCTAAGAAATGGTAGCATTGACCATGTTTTGGTTGGCTCGCATCGAAAAGTGCCTCTTAACAAGCTGCTTGATTACAAAGAGCATAGAGAACAGGGTCAACGCGATGCATTCTGCGGGTCTGTCCAAGTTACAAGTCGATGATATTCACGATTGTAAGAAGGTTGCATTCGTGCCTATCCGGTTGTCACCCACACCCACTACATCTAGGGTGCTCCCAGTCGCCCGAGTAAAGCTCGGCGTAAGTGGGAGCGGTGACATCGCCAGCGATTCCGAGCAGGGACCGGAAGGCGTTGAACGGGTAGAATCGCCTGTTGAAGCGGAATGTGAACTCGTTGAGGTAGGCTTGGAGGTGCTGGTGGCTCACGCCGTGATGAATGCCACTCAGCCACGTCTTCAGGTTGGCGAAGACGAGATGAATGATCGGCCGATACTCCTCAGCGACCTGGGAGTTGCCTCGCTCGGCGACGGCGAGGTGTTTGTAGCCGCGCTTGGCGAGGCTGGTATAGCCGGACCAATCGTCGGTGATGACCGACGCACCCGAAGTAACGGCGCCCTCGACAAAGCCGCAGAGCGATTCCGCGCTGCGGTCTGGCACGACAGCGAGTCGGACACGTCCGGCGTAGCGACCGCCCTTCCGCTTATCGAGCTTGGTTCCCGGCTTGCGCTGTCGCACTTCAACGGCGCTGGCGACAAGAAGCTTGTGGTGAACGCCCCGGCCCTTGCCGCGCGTGCGGCCGCCGACCCAGGTTTCGTCGACTTCGACATGGTCGCAGGCCTCGCTGCCGATGCGGTCCTGATCCGGCCGAACCATACCAGCGCGGAGCTTGTGGAGGATCTGAAAGGCGGTTTCGTAACGGGAAAGCCCGACCTGGCGCTGGAACTGTGTGGCAGACATGCCGGGCGTCTGGCTGGCAACCAGATAGGCCGCCCAGAACCATACGCCCAGCGACGTATGGGAGCGCTCCATGACCGTCCCCGCCGTCAGCCCGGTGTCGCGGCGGCACTTTCGACAGCGCAGGACGCCGGGCCGGCTGGTGAAGCGGAACGGCTCTGCCGCCGTCTGGCAATCATCCGGGGGCAGCGGAACACGAACCCGTCACCCCACCGCGCCTTCTCCAGGTAGGCGGCACAGGCCGCGTCATCCGGGAAAAGTCGTTGAAACTCGGGAAGCGACCGCGGAAACGAAAGGTCTTCGCGCTGCGGAAATCCCCGCTTCGTCCGCCTCCCGAGCCACTCGACGCCATACCCTACATATAGTGGGTGTGGGTGACAACCGGATAGGCACGGTTGCATTGAAATCAGTTTTCCGATCCATGCTGGCGAATGACCCAGATAAAGCGCTCAAAAACACGCCCTTTTTCAGCCCAATGAATATCAACATGTGTCGCCGTACGGACGGCAATCGGCCGATCTAGTGATTGAGAACGCACAGCGTAAACTTAGTCGCACATTGAGCCAAACATTGCACCGCACCGGCGCATCGTTTTGGGCAAAGGTCGCGACAAGTCAAGCCTCCATCATCCTGGTAAATATTTCCTGCTCCGCTCCGGTTTGGAAGGTCATTGCAAAATTGGAGCATGGTAGCTGGATGCTCACAGAGAGTACCTGCGTAATTGATTTCGGCCGCGGTAGGGACAACTGGCATTCGTCGGATTTCAACATCGGTGCAAAAGAGTCCCTCGGGCTCTGTTACGATCTTACTTTTTCCATTCTGGGATCATAAAGCGGCGACAGTGTAACTTCGGCCTTCACCCTTTGGGTTGCGACCTCCAGCTCATAGTCACCTGAAAGGATATAATCCCGGTCTATTTTCTCGGCGCTACGGATATAGCCCATGCCAATACTTTTGCCCAAAGTGTGTCCGAAGCCCGCTGAAGACAGCCAACCACAACGTATCCCATTGCGATAAACCGTTTCGCGGCCCGAAAGGATCACATCGCTGCCGCAGGTAAAGGTCGCCATTATTTTCTTCACACCGCTTTCACGTTGTGCTTGCACCGCTTCGCGTCCTTTGAACGGGATGTTTGATTTCATCTTCACGGCCCAACCAAGACCCGCCTCATCTGGCGTGTGGTCGGGGCCGATATCCGAGCTCCAGGCTCGGTAACCTTTTTCAAGCCGTAGCGTTTCGATCGCGCGGTAACCGGCATTGCGCAGCCCGTGGGCCGCGCCTTCTGCGTGCAATGCTTCATAGACGGTCACCGCATATTCGATCGGCAGGTGAAGTTCCCATCCCATTTCGCCGACATAGGTGATTCGCAATGCCAACGCCGGGCAACCTGCGATCCCGATTATGCGCGAATGACCGAAAGGAAAACCGTCGTGGCTGACGTCGTCGCGCGTACAGTTCGCCAGAATTTCACGGGCCTTCGGGCCAAACAGCGACAGAACGGCGTTGGATGACGTCACATCGACCAGCTGGGCATTCATACCCGCTGGGATATTCCGCGAGATCCAGTCAAAATCATGGGTCGCGTACCCCGTGCCTGTAACGATGTAATAGGAGTCGTGTGTGGTGCGCACGCAGGTCAGATCGCATTCGATACCGCCATTATCGTTTAGCATTTGCGTGTAAATGATCGACCCCACAGGTTTGTCCACACGGTTTGACGCAATCCAGTTCAACGCGGCTTTGGCGTCCGGTCCCTTGAGGATGAATTTCGCGAAAGAGGTCTGGTCAATCAACACCGCCGCCTCGCGCGCTGCTTTGTGTTCGCGGCCTACCGGGCCATGCCAGTTCGGGCGATCAAAGGTGTAGATATCGCGCGCCGCTTCGCCCTCTTCAGCAATCCAATTGGGGCGTTCCCATCCCAGTTTTTCCCCGAATACGGCACCGCTTTTCACTAGCGTGTCATAAAGCGGCGAGCGGCGACAGGGGCGGCCACTGTCATGTTCTTCGGACGGCCAGGCCATGGTGTAATGCTTGCCATAGGCTTCCATCGTGCGGGTGCGAACCCAATCTTCGTCCGTATGTGGGCGGCCAAAACGACGGATATCAACCGGCCAAAGGTCATAAGGGGGTGCGCCATTAGAGACCCATTCGGCAAGCGCCATACCCGCACCGCCGCCAGAGGCGATACCAAACGCATTAAGGCCGGCACCGATGAAAACATTCGCCATTTCCGGCGCTTCACCCAGGATGAAATTGCCATCCGGCGTAAAACTTTCCGGGCCATTGATTAGCTGTTTGATCCCTGTTGTCTGAAGCGCGGGAACGCGCGGTAACGCCAGTTCGACCAATTGCTCAAAATGATCGAAGTTTGAGGCCAGAAGCTGAAAGTCAAAATTTTCGGGGATGCCATTTTCGGCCCATGGAATACCGTTTGGCTCGTAGCCGCCCATGACCAGACCGCCGACTTCTTCCTTGTAATACGTCAAACGATCCGGGTCACGCAGCGTCGGCAGATCGGACGGCACACCGAAGGGTTCGGTGACCATATACTGATGTTCGATCGAGACCAGCGGTACGGTCACTCCGATGGATTTTGCCAGGGTCCGGGTCCATTGCCCGCAACACAGGACCAGCTTTTCACAGGTAATGTTGCCATTCGGTGTCCGGACGCCGACAATCTGGCCTTTTTCGGTCATTATCTCGGTTACGGCTGAATTTTCGACCAGTTTCGCGCCCTTGGCCCGTGCGCCTTTGGCAAGGGCCTGGGTGATATCCGCCGGGTTCGCCTGACCATCTGTTGGCAGGAAAGCTGCGCCAATAACATCGCCGATGTCCATCAAGGGCCAAAGATCCTGCGCCTCTTGCGGCGTCAGAAGTTGCATGTCCAAACCAAAGCTGTGCGCCGTCGTTGCTTGTCGCTTTACCTCGGTCCAGCGTTCCTGGTTACACGCAAGCCGCAGCCCGCCGTTCATTTTCCAGCCCGTTGCGAGGCCTGTTTCGCCCTCCAGCTTGTTATAAAGCTCGATCGAGTACCCAAGAAGTTGGGTGATGTTGGCGCTTGATCGAAGCTGTCCGACCAATCCGGCAGCATGCCATGTCGACCCCGAGGTAAGCTGCGCTTTTTCCAGCAGCAACACCTCTTGGCCCATCTGCGCGAGGTGGTATGCGGTCGAGCAACCAATTATGCCGCCGCCAACAACGATGATTTTTGAAGAGGTTGGATGTGTCAAGATTAGCCTTACGTGTTTAGAAAATCATTCAGTGCCGATGTAAGCCTGCCCGTGTTCTCGTCGGTATAAGCGGCGTAATCAAAATCCAGTTTAGAGTGGATTTCAGACATCATCGACCACAGGGTTTCCCGCATCAAAGACGCGCATTTCATGGCTTGATAGGGTCGCCAGTGTTGATCGGGATGCGTGCCGAAATACCGCTCTAACGTCATGCGTTCTTGTGCTTCGCTGAGACCATTGTTCGATGCAAGCCCAGCCAGATCAAACAGCGGAGAGTTGTATCCGCCGTATTCCCAGTCGATCAGCCACAGCCGGTCGCCATCATCCAGAAAATTGGCCGCCAACAGGTCATTATGGCCAATCACCAGATCGACTTGCCCGGTCGCTGCCTCAAGCAATTCCATCTGCCTGAGCATCTGGGGCAGGACCGCTTTGTGCGATGATCCCTCGGACTGCAGACGGGTGATATAGGTGCGGTTGACCTGAAAAGGCCAAAATGCCAGCACCGGTTTGGTCAGTCGACGTCCCAATTCCCGGTGCACGCGGGCCACAAGGTCGATGATACGCGGCAGGTTATCGGGGTTGCGCACGTCGGCTTCGGCAAACGTCTGCGCGGTCAGAAATTCCAACACCAGAACCCCGGGTTCGTGATGAACAACGCCGGGCGAAAACCCTGCTTGGGCCGCCGCCAGTGACAGGGCCAATTCGTTCCAGCGCATCACGCCGTGTTCTTCAATATCAGCCCCCAGCCGCACGACGAATTTACGATCACCGTCGCGCACAGACAGATTTATGTTCGTGATACCACCGCCCAAGTGTTCAATATCTTGCGGGGCCCCAAAACAGCTGAGTCCGGCGGCACGATCTATGGCGTCTTCAATCACATTCCCAGTCTCCGGCGCTGACCGTCCGCCAATGAATTGACAATCCGGTCCCCAATAATAGCGATAAAGGCGACGGACAGGCCCGCAACGATACCTTGCCCGGCATTGGCTTTGGTCGGGGCGATATAGACTTCCTGACCCAGATCGCGGGCCCCGATGAGCGCGGTAATCATCAGTATCGACAGTGCCAGTCCCCGAACTGAGACATCAACACGGGGCCGTGCGCTACGCACCGTCGCGACGCAGGCGGCGGTACACGCCACGCTTCTGTTGCAACGCCTGCTGGGTGGTGCGCAGACGTGCGATGCCGCCCTCGTCCAGAACGGCGCAGGCCAGCCCGGTTGTCTGACGCGGGATCGGGATCGCCTGCGCCACGGGCGTGCCGACAGGGAGCGTGCCCTCGAAATCCGGATCAGTCCACAGGGCGGGGAAGTGCACCAGCCCATCACGGAACCGGTCGCATTCCACCACGCCAGCCAGGGTGCGAAACGGCAAGTCCTCGCGATTCAGAGGATGGGTGAACAGGATCGACCACCCCTCTGGCGCTTCCAGGGTCCAGAAATTTGTGAACTTGATGATGAAACCGGCGACCGGAAGCGGCGTGCCAGCTGCCTGCTCGGGCACGTGCAGCCCGATCGGCGCCCGGGTCAGGAGATCGGCGGGCAGCGGCGGCGGGTGCCAGTTCCAGGACATCTCGCCGGCTCTGACCGTAAGCTCGGCGGCGAGCGGCATCAGAAGGCCCAGACCAAGCGCGTCGATCAGAGGCGGGCAGTGTTTCAGGGTGCGGATCGGCGCGCCGCCAAGGGTGTCGCTGTCCACCTCCGAGGGCATGGTGCGGAGCCAGTCCGGCAAGGCGTCGGTCGCCAGCACCGGCTTTGGCAGGATCGGCTCCAGGGCGGGGTGGCAGCGGGCGGTGACGGTGATCATTGCCGTGAGACTAGCGTATCATCAAGCCTGCCCGCCACTTGAAACACTGGAACGCTTCGCGAAAACGGTCCGATAAAGCGCGGATCTCTTGCCCGATGGATGCAGCAGATGCCGCCGATCATATTTCGGTACCCGCGCGGTCGCGCCGCTTGAGAACGGTGTGAGCCACTGCGGCGATCACAGTGAGGGCAATGATCACCGCGCCGACCGCGTTGATCACCGGGGGCAGGCCGTTTGGGTTGCGAACCATTGCGCCGATCTCGGTGGCGAATGTGCAGGCGCTGCCCTTGGCGAACATGGTGGTGTTGTAGATCTCCATCGAGGCGAGGAAGGCGATCACCGCGGCCGAAGCGAGGGCCGGAGCGAGGAACGGCAGGGTGATGCGCCGAAACACCCGGAACGGCGTGGCGCCGAGGTCGAGCGCTGCTTCCTCGTACTCAACCGGCTGGCGCTGAAGTCGCGCCATCAGGATCAGCATCGGAAAGCCCGCGATGAAGGTGAGCTGCGCCATCACGATGGTAAAAAGTCCGGCGTCCACCCCGAGTGAGCCCCAGAACACCAGCGCCGAGAGTCCGAGCACGATTCCCGGCGCCAGCATCGGCGACAAGAGCAGCCACCACAGGAAGCCGTCATAGCGCGAGCGCCAGCGGGTCAGCAGCACCGCGCCTGCCAGCCCCAGTAACAGCGCCATTGGCACCACCGTGAACGCGATGGTGAGCGAATTCTGGAAACAGCGGATAAAGCGGTCGCGGTCAAGCGCGCGCAGCACCGGGTCGGCACGCAGCTCGGCCTCGGGCATCCAGAAGAACGCATACCACTTTCCCGTGGTGCCGCGCCAGTCGGTGACCGAGGACGGCGAGATGTCGTTGAAGCTCGCTACAACCATCAGGATCAGCGGTGCGAACATGAAAATCAGGAAGGCCGCCGTATAGACGCTCAACAGCCGCTCAGAAAGGCCGCTCCTCATCGCACGAAATCCTTCAGTCGCGCCCGCATCAGCCACATGAAAAGGCCGACGATGAAAAAGCAGAGGATGGTGAAGGCAAAGGAATACGCCGCGCCTATGTTGGAATTCTCGGACTCGAAGAACTTGTTATAGATAGTCTGGCTGAACCACTCGGCCTGCAACCCGGTCGAGATGATCCGCGGTACCGAAAAGGCCCCGGCGGCCAGCATGAAGGTGGTGATGCAGCCGACCGCAATGCCGGGCTTGGCGTGCGGGATCACGATGCGGCTGTGGATGCGCATGCTCGATGCGCCGAGGTCGCGCGCTGCTTCGAGCTGGTTGCGGTCCAGTGTCGACATGACGTTCACCATCGGAAACACCATGAACAAGATGTAGGTATAGACGATCACGATGAAAACTGTAATCGGCGAGCGCTTGAATTGAATTGATTCGCCGGCGTCGATGTCGATGATTGTGACCCAGTGAAGCAGCGTGTTGATCAGCCCGCGGGTTTCGATCAGCGATACCCAGGCATAAACCCGCATCAGTTCGACGATGGCGTAGGGAATGATCAGCCCGAGCAGCAGAAACGTCGCCTTGCGTTGCGACGAGGCAAGCGCGAGATTGAAGGCCACCGGGTAGCAGACCAACACTGCCAGCAGCGTTGCCATCATGGCGAAGAACAGCGTGCGCACCAGCGTGACCAGGGTGAGGCGCACATGGGTGATACCGTCTTTTTCGAAACGCAGCCCGACCAGGTTATAAACCCTGTTGGCAATCTCGGCGTCCTCGCGCGCCTGGGTCGCCGCCGACATCGGGATCGCGCGGGCGGCAAAGATGACGCCGAAATTGTCCAGCGTGTAGGGCACCGCGCTGGCCTCCTGGGCGATCAATTGCGCCAGCAGCGGCCTTGCGATCTCGGCAACCGCCTCGGCTTGCGCGATCTGCGCGGCGATCGACGCGACGGGATCGACCTTGAGCACCTCCAACCCGTGCAGCGAGACCAGGGTATCGGGTTCGGCGTCGGGGTCGCGCACGAAGCGCGATTCGGTGCTGGCCCGGTCGCATTGCAGGATGTAGGGCAGTGTCGCGCCGGAAACGCCCGGCACTGTCATCACGCCCATCGAGGGCGAAGCCAGCCCGCCCGACGCTTCGGGCGTATCAGATGTCTCGGGCGCGTCGCGGTAGGTCTTCAGCACCGAAACGCAGGTCAGCGCGTCGCGTATGACGGTTGCGACCACCGAACTGTCGAGCGCGCGGCGCGGTGGTTTCAGCGCCTTGTCGAGCATCGTCAACTGTGGGAGCACGATCAGAAGGCAGGCCCACATCGCCACCGCCGCGATGAAAGCGGTGACCAGCCCGCGTCCGTAGGAGGCGAGCAGCGCTTTCATGTCGCAGCGATTTCGGTGCCGGTGCGCGCGAGTTCTCCCTCTGGCAGGACCAGGGCGTGCTCGGTGGCGAAACCGGTGGTGACCTGGCTGGTCAGATTCCGGCCGGCATCGCCCTCGTTCGGCATCTGAAGCGCGATCTCGTGCGCCCCGGCGGCGAGAAAAATGTTGACGAATGGCCCTTCGAGTTCGCGCCGCACCACCTGGGCTGCGACCTGGTTGGCGAACGGCACGTCCGAGTTGGCGATTCGCACGTGTTCGGGGCGCACAAACACCATCGCCAGATCACCAGGGGCGAGGCCAGCGGGGTTCTGGCCCCGCAACGCGCCCTCCGGGGTCTCGATCCACGCGACGCCATCCGCAGCCTCGGTGACGCGGCCACGGAATACGTTGGATTCACCGACAAAGCTCGCCGCAAAGGCCGTGGCTGGGCGGGAATAGATTTCGTCGCCGGTGCCGACCTGTTCGATCCGCCCCGCATTCATCACCGCGATCCGGTCGGACATAGTCAGCGCCTCACCCTGATCGTGGGTGATGTAGATGAAAGTGACGCCGGTTTTCTTCTGGATCGCGCGCTGCTCGGCGCGCATGTGGCTGCGGAGCTTGAGGTCGAGCGCCGACAGCGGCTCGTCCAGCAGCAGCACCGCCGGCTCGACCGCCAGCGCCCGGGCCACCGCGACGCGCTGGCGCTGGCCGCCCGAGAGCTCCGTCGGTTTCTTCTCCGCCTCCAGGTTTAGCGCCACCAGGTCCAGCAGTTCCATCGCCCGCTCGCGCCGGGCGCCGCGCGGCACCCCACGCGCCTCCAGCCCGAAGGCGACATTCTCCCAGACCTTCATCAACGGGAACAGGGCGAGGTTCTGGAAGATCAGCGCCGTCGGGCGCAGGTTCGGCCCGCGCCCGGCCTGATCCTCGGCGCCGATCAGCACCCGGCCGGCGCTCGGCTCCAGAAAGCCCGAGACGGCCCGCAGGATGGTGGTCTTGCCGCAGCCAGAGGGGCCGAGGATCGAGAAGAATTCGCCTGCCGCGATGCTCAGGTCGGTGGGCTGCACTGCGGTGAAGCCGTTTGGGTAGGTGATCGACATTCCGTCGAGAACGACATCTTTGCCGTGCATCGCGCTCCCCTTGTATCATCCCGGCCGCCATCCAATCGACGCAGATCGCGTCGGCTGGGGGCAAATCATGGTGCTCAGGACGCGCCGCTTATGGCGCGCCCGAAAGGTTCGCCCTTGGAACGGGCGCGTTTGCAATGCCGGGGAGCTGAAGTCGACCCCGCAAGGGCCCGGATCAGGCGTTGGTGATGATCTCAACGAACTCGTTGCGGACCGGTGCGAAGAACGGCGTATCGGCCTGCCACCACCACATGTTTCCGAGCACCTGATCGGTGTAGACCTCGCTGAACTGGCGCTTGAAATCATCGGTGGCAAACGCCGCCGAGCCGGACACGGCCGAGTTGTAGCCGGTGTTGTTGGCGAACATTCCGCCGGTGGCTGGCGTCAACATGAAGTTCATGAAGGCGATCGCCTGCTCGCGGTTCTCGGCCAATTTCAACATGCCGAAGCTGTCGAGCCAGGTGATGATGCCTTCCGTGGGCGCGCGGTAGACGAATTTCGGGTCCTCGCGGTTCAGCAACAGGCCGGTGGTGTCCCAGGTTTGGCCAATGATGGAACCGGCGTCCTTGAAGGCGCTGGTGGCCTCGGTGGCGTTGTTCCAGAACGCACCGAAGTTCTCCTTGCGTTCGAGGATCCACTGCGTGATCGCGCCCCAGACCCGCCGCGCGTCGTCTTCCGACTTGTAGACGTCAAGCATCCGGTTTGACGGCACTTCGCCGGTGGCATCGAGATAAAGCCCGGAGCCCATGATCACGGACTTTTGGCGGAATGCCGCGGCGCCCTTGGCCTCCTCGCGCCACAGGTCACCATAGGAAAGGTCAGCGTCGTCGATGTCGATCTTGGCGGTGTTGCGGGTTATGCCCTCGGTGCCCCAGTCGAACGGCACCAGGATCTGCGCCCCTTCGTGAGTGCCGCCGAGCGCGGCGCTGTCGCGGACGAACGAGGGGATCACGGCGTCGAGGTTCACCTCAGCCGGGACCTCGGCAAAGTAGCTCGACCCGTCGCTGGCAATGTAGCCGGCAGCGTTGGTGATCGAGGGGAACACGACATCGAAACCGCGCCCTCCATTGGCCTGAATGGTCGACTCCGCCTCGTCATTCGAGCCGAAAGTGGTCAGCTCCAGCGTGATGCCGGTTTCGGCCTCGAACGCTTCAGCGATATTGGGCTGGATATAATCCTGCCAGGCAAGCACCTTGACGCTCCCCGAAGCGGCAAGCGCGTCATTCGCGCGCAGAATGAGCGGCGCCGCAAGAACGACAGCAGATGATTTCAGAATAGAACGGCGAGTGAGCAGCATGATGTTTCCTCCCCCTAGAGCATTTCCGGTTTAGTTTGGTCCATATCCGGATGCTGCGAAGAAGTTTGCACATTCCTGTTTTGAGAACAGTTCGAGGATTTCGCCGACACCTTTCCACAAGGTGTCAACGGTTCTCGCGGCCAATCTCTTCATGTGTGCTTTGAGCTTTGAGAAAGCCAGCTCGATTGGGTTCAGGTCCGGCGAATATGGTGGCAGGAATAGCAGCCATGCGCCGCGCTCCCTGATTGCTGCATTGGCTGCGGCAACCTTGTGAGCGGGCAGATTATCCATCACCACAACATCGCTCTTTTGCAGGGTCGGTGCGAGTTGGGTTTTGATGTAGGTGATGAATGCGGGACCATCCATCGGGCCGTCCAGTACCCATGGAGCCGTCATGCCATCATGGCGCAGACCGGCAATGAAAGTCATGGTTTTCCAGTGGCCATGGGGGATTGAAGCTATCAGCCGCTGACCTTTTGCAGACCGCCCTCGAAGCCGGGCCATTTTTGTGTTCAACCCGGTTTCATCAA
The DNA here is from genome assembly GCA_965216135.1 of Paracoccaceae bacterium. Lineage (GTDB taxonomy): Bacteria > Pseudomonadota > Alphaproteobacteria > Rhodobacterales > Rhodobacteraceae > CBDCFL01. The sequence continues at coordinate 25,018 of CBDCFL010000024.1, read as the reverse complement.
TGAACACGATCCTGCCCAACAGATGCAGGTGATGCTTCAGCCAATCCTGGCGTTTTCGCCAACGGCGGCGTTTGGCCCGCACATCAACCCGCTCCTGTTCACTGGCGTGAGCCGTTTTTTTTATAAGTGATCTGATTAGCACGCAGCCAGTCATCCAGCGTTGAAGAGCCGGCACGCAGGCCATATATCTCATATAAGAGGGCACATAGTTCGGCCAATGTCAGATCCGGCTGTTTGCCGATCCAACCAATCATGTCAGCGCGATACGGATCAAGTTTGCTCTTGCGTTTCTTCGGCGCTTTCAAACCAACATGGCCAACTTCCATGGCCTGCCTGACAAACCGAATAGCCGAACTGGCGCTTACTTTAAACTGCCGTGCCGCTTCGCGACGCGATACACCCGACGCAACCAAATCAACAATACGAAGTCGTAAATCCTGAGATAAAGCCATGATAATACCTCCTGATTCCTTGAATCAGAAGAAGCTCAATTCGTAAACCCGAGTTTGATTCTAAGCTGGCCGGAAATGCTCTAGGGTGATTTAACTACGTGATTAAGATTTGGCAGCTATTTCAGTGCCCGACACGTGCCCCTCGACACGCAGTCGCACCATACGTTAACAGAATTTTTCGGAATTGTCAGAACAATTCAAAGGTGGGTAGTGCATCACTCTGAAAACTTTTTCCTGTAAGTCTTCGGGCGACCGGGTTTAGGCGCGCGTTCTTCCATGACCTTCACAATGTCTTCCATATCCCAAATCGTATCTGTCAGGCCAGCTTCCATCGCAGGAGTTACGCGAAGCGTTTTGTGAACGCGGCAGAAGTTGTAGAACATGGTGTAGAGCGCAACCATGTGCATGTGGTTTTCGTACTTTTTTGAGAATGCGTTGGTCAAGCGGGTAAAGCGCCGCATGTGCATCCGCATTGTCAGGTTCTGGCGTTCGACATGCGAAGTCGAAACCAACGCCTTTTCGGGATAGCCAGCGACTATGCGTTTCTTTGTGCCGGTACAGACGGCGGGAGAATACTTGCGCTCCGGTCCCGGTCTTGTCGGTTCGCCGTACATCTTGATAAGCTGGGCATAGTCCACGTCGCCACCAAACGCGCCCTCTACAGCTTCCAGATAGGCCTTGAGGCCGTCTGTGGTAAGTTGCACCCGGTTGGACAGACGTGCCCGCAGATCATCCATAAACTCGATTGCGTATTCGCTGTCACGACCACCTACCAGCCAAGAGATAATCAGCTTGGTGTCGCTATCCAGTGCTGTCCACGTCCATGTATCGCCAGCACCTTCAACAGGGGCTTTCATCCTGGCGACGTTCTTTTGCTTGGCAGCAGTAAATGACCAAATTTCATCGCACTGAACTTTGCTTGCCGTGACATTCTGAACCCGCTCATCGTGTAGGTCAGCACATACCTTACCAGCGTCGATCAGCAGCTTTGCTACTGTGTTGAAGGACACGTCTGCTAGCCTTGATGTGGCTCGCATGGACATGCCTTCACAGAGCATCTTCAGGATCATCGCGCGGGATTTGCGGGGCAGCTTGTTCACGCCCCTAATATATGAACTGACATGCTTTGCGTCAAGCATAATAGTTCACTATTTTAGTGTTGGACTGAAATCGCCGACCTCATCACCCTCTACCCAGGCAAATGAGACACCCGTCAGGCTTTGCAACACTGCGTCAGACAACGCCAGATCGGCTCTGTACTCATCAACTTGGTAGCGCCCGCTTTCAAACACCAATTCTGCAACGCGCTTCAACAGCAACGGTTCCTCGAAGGACAGCGCATTCGCGCCTTTGTCCAAGGGCTCGACGGTCCTCCATTTCTTGTAAGAAATCTGCTTGTATATGTTTGTTATTTGGCGTTCATCAAACAAGCCAAGGTCTTTGCATCTATAAACCATTCCCTGGATGGATACCTTCCACCGCGCCTTAAGATCGATGAAGTTCTCGGACCTTGGTGAGTACACCTCGTTTGGGAATGATTTTTCTGGTAGCAAAAACGCTCCCGCGAACCTATCGGCTTCGCTTTCTATTACTTTGAGATGATTTTTGTTCTCAATGTCTTCTTTTCCAATCCATCTGTGCAAACACAGGTGTCCTAATTCGTGCGAGGCATCGAATCGCGCACGCACAGCAGAGGTTTTCTCGGACGCAAGAAAAATGAAGGGCTTTTCTCCAGACCAATAAGAGAACGCATCAATGTTCTCATCTGGGATCGTGTAACGGCAAATCAAGACTCCCTTGCTCTCCAAAAGCCTCAGTACGTTTGAAATTGGTCCAAGCCCAAGGCCAAAATGTTCTCGGGTGGCATCGGCGCATTCTTCAATCTCTTCTTCGCTGTAATGATCGCCTTGTGGCTCGAATTGAGGCAAGTCCACGCGCGGGTAGTTTGCGACGGAATCGAATGCAAAAGCAGCGCTTGAGAACCACTCAGACAACACTTCGCAGGCTTTGTTGCGGCGCTGAGTGTCGGCGCCTGCCTTGCGAAAAAACCTTGCACTATACGCGCCAAACGTAGGTCGAGAAGCCTTTGTGAAAAACGGAATTGGTTGCTGAAGCTCCTGTGAAATTTTGTGCATTACCTCGGGAGTCGGGTTGTTCTTTCCCAATTCATAATAGGAAATCATTTGCCGTGTAACACCGGCACGTTGAGCAAGTTCAGTTTGCGTAAGGCGTGCCGCTACCCGCGCTTCGGTGAGACGATTCGGAATCAAAAACCGCCCAAGTTCGTTAGCGTCGGCGGCTCCAGGAAATGCGGAAATGTTACTGTCGTGGTTCGTCATTGTCCCTCCTCCATTGGTCGATGTCCTCCTTCAGAAGCGCCAACTCCTCAAGATCATAATCTGTATCTTCCGGTGGTGGATCATCAGAAGCGATTTCATGAGGCAGATTCATGAGATTTGGCGAGCGCCATACATATTCAGATCTGGATTCAGAAGACGGAACCGTAATGTGCGCGAAGTTTAGATTTTGATGACCGTGTACGATCAACAGGTGCGGAAGCCCGCTGACCGTCAGCTCTTCAGCAAACTCCTGATACGGAAGGAGTCCCTGGTTCCGCAGTCGGGCATTCTCGCGAAAAACTACCTCTCGCGGCGGCCTATCGGCTACAGCTACCTGACTTATCGAGGCCGTTGAATGCGGAAATTTTAATTCGAGATAACGGCCAGTTGGTCTTGCGAAGTCACGCCAACGGAAATCGCAATCGATCGTCCCACTTTCGATGGCTCGCCGGAAACCAAAGTCCACAGCGAATGAAATGATGCGCCCATTGTTATCGAGCGCGCTTTCAATTTGCAGAATTGGGTTATCCCTGACCGTATCGGCGGCGGCGACATAGGCGGTCCTCAGGATCGTTGGTATCACCTGCCATTTTGATCTCGGGATCTGATCTCGAACGAAGGCTTCCGGGCTAGCCATATAAAGAACACCGCTTGCGTTGCTGTATGGGCAAGCAAATACGATTTATCAGTAGATTTGTCAAGCGTCTCTTTTAGACCAGCGCTTCGCCGCTGCCTTCCTGGCAATCTCAGAACGCCGCATCGGCGTCAGCTTCTCCGCGCGCGCGGCTCCGCCTTTCCGCCCAAGCTCGACAGCAGCCTTGCTCCTGCCCTCGTTGCCATACTCTTCCACTTCCTCGCCGGTCGCGATGCGCATGACCTTGACGGCGTTGCCGATCACGTCGGCGGGACGCTTCTGGCCCTGCGGTCCTTTAGGCATCAACCTTCCCCAATCTCAGAAATTACGGTGTACCCAGCAAACAGATTGTGTTCCTCCCTGTTGGGACGAGCGGGCTGACAAGTTACGCTTACAATTCGAACATGACCCTTTCGCGTGGCGATGTGTTGCAAGACCTCAAGCAAACTTTGATGATCATCTCTCGCGTAATCTACCTGATATCTATCAGCACCATCCATTGTCCTGTACCCCCTAATGCTTTCCGCTAAGCATACAGGATGTCGGGACGGTTTGCGAGAGGCAGGATTTCAAACTGATGCACTACCCAAAGGTGGTGTCGGTAACACGCGATATGTCCGGTTTATGTACCAGATGATCTGTCCGGTTTTAGAACGCCTCCAAGCCATGGAGGGAGGCGATGCATCGGACGGAGCAGGTACAGGGACTGAGATTGATGAAGTTCGAGGAGGTTTACGGGCGCACCCATCGGGGTGGCTTGAGCCAGGCGGAGGCGGCGGAGGTTCTGGGTGTCTCGGAGCGCACCTTCCGGCGCTGGCGCGACCGCTACGAGGCGGAGGGAGCCGACGGTCTCTACGACCGCCGCCTGGGCCGCCTCTCGGCGCGGCGCGCGCCGGTGGACGAGGTGGCGCGGGTGCTGGAGTTGTTCGACACCCGCTACTGGGACTTCACGGCCAAGCACTTCCACGAGAAGCTGGTGGCCGATCACGGCTTCAAGCGCAGCTACAACTGGCTGCGGCTGAGCTTGCAAGCCCATGGGCGCAGGCGCGCGGTGCCCAGGCGTGGGGCGCACCGGCGCAAGCGGCCGCGCCGTGCCCTGCCCGGCATGATGTTGCACCAGGACGGCTCGAGCCACGAGTGGGTCCCCGGTCGATGGTGGGACCTGATCGTCACCATGGACGATGCGACCAGCGATATCTACTCGGCCTTCTTCGTCGCCGAAGAGGGCACCATGTCGAGCTTCCAGGGGGTGTCCGAGGCGATCCGGGCCAAGGGCCTGTTCTGCTCGCTCTACGCCGACCGCGCCAGCCACTACTGGAACACGCCCGAGGCCGGCGGCAAGGTGGACAAGGACACCCCGACCCAGGTCGGCCGCGCCCTGGCGCAGCTCGGCATCGAGTTGATCCCGGCCTACTCGCCCGAGGCAAGGCGGCGCTCGGAGCGCATGTTCGGCACCTTGCAGAAGCGCCTGCCCCAGGAACTCAGGCTCGCCGGCATCACCGACATGGTCGAGGCCAACCGCTTCCTCAAGGAGGTCTTCCTGCCACAACACAACGCCCGCTTCGCGACCCCGGCCGAGGACCGGGGCACCGCCTTCGTCCCCTTCACCGGCGCGCTCGACGACATCCTGTGCATCCACGAGGAACGCACCGTCTCAAACGACAACACGGTGCGCTACAAGCGCCTGGCACTTCAGATCCCCGCCGGCCGCCACCGCCGCCATTACGTCAAGGCCAGGGTCCGCGTCCACGAATACCCCGACGGCACAATGGCCGTCTTCCATGGACCGCGATGTCTGGCGCGATACCACGCCGATGGCCAACCGATCGACAGCCAAACCCGCGAGGCCGCGTGACCCGCTTCGACGCGACCGACCGGCGCCCTGTGGACAAGTGGACAGCCGCTCCGCGACCGACCACTTGTCCACAGGGCCAGAAACCGCAACAGAAGCGGTCAACTCATATGGTACATAAACCGGTCAACTCAGAATGTTCTCGACAAACAATTCAAAGGTGGCCGATATGTTGATCCGCGTCCTGGTGGTGGCGCGTCTGCTGATGTATCGGACCCGGCGCTCAGAGGTCGTCAGGGCGCAGCGGCACGGTCCCCCGGGCGGTTCGGGTGATCGTTTTCAGCAGTCCCGGGCGCAGTTCAGGCCGCGCCGCCAGACCGCGGCGCCGTGCCGCGGCCTTCGGGTCGCCCGTCTCGAGCGCTATCCGCAACAGCGCAAGGGCGGCTTCGCCTGTCGCGTCGCTGTCGCCCGCCAATTCCTGCCACATGCTTCGCGCCTCGGTCCAAAGACTTGCGCGGAGCGTCAGGCGGGCGCAGCCGAGAAGTGTTTCGCGGTGCTCCGGTCGGAGTGCGACGGCATGTTTCCAGGCCGCCAGCGCCGGGCCGGTCTCGCCCCGGACCGCGAGCCACGCGCCGTATTCGCACCAGGCGTCGGCGTGGCCGGGATCGGCGGCCAGCGCCTTTCGGTACCACGGTCCCGACAGTCCGGCACGCCCAGAGTGGGCCAGAACCTGGCCGAGGTTGTAGAACACCGAGGCCGGCGCATCGCGGTGTCGGGCCGCCCGGCGCAAAATTGCTTCCGCCGCCGGCCAATTGGCGGCGGCAAGTTCACGTTGCAACTTTTCGACTTGTGCCGGTGTCATGCACCCTCTCGCTGGCGCAATGATGCCAGTGAGGCAAGCCGCGTGCAAGGAATGCGAGATGAGGGCCTACAATATCGGACCACTTCAATCTGACGGCAATTACCGAATTGGGGAAAATTTCCGTTGCTTGCCAGCGCAACCACGACTGGCGGTCTGGCCCCCAGCACCCGCCACAACGGAAATCCATGCCTCTGCGTGGGAATTGGACCGTGAACAAAAATAGACTCGCCTCAAATGAAAAGCCCGCAATGTCCGCTTTGCGGGGTGGCCTCAACGGGTGGACGCAACACTTTAATCTTTAGGAAGAGATGGAGTGTTGAGCATGAAGTATCGTCGTCGCATTTACTATTCGGCCACGCAGCGGGCTGAGATTTGGGATCGTTGGCAGCGCGGAGAGTCGATGAGTTCGATTGGGCGGGTGTTTGACCGGCAATCATCCTCGGTCTTTTCCGTTATCTCGCCGACAGGCGGCATCCGCCCGCCAGGTCGCAGACGTGGTAGCCGCGCCCTGAGCCTTTCTGAGCGCGAGGAGATTTCGCGCGGGCTTAGCATCAAACGATCACTTCGCGTGATCGCCCACCAATTAGGACGCGCGCCCTCAACCATCAGCCGCGAGGTTCGACGGAATGGCGGATCTGCTAACTATCGCGCGACGACCTCTGATCAGGCAGCATGGGATCGCGCATTGCGCCCCAAGACATGCAAGCTGGCTTGCCACCCAGCTTTGGCCCAAGCAGTATCGGCAAAGCTTCGGCGCAAGTGGTCACCCGAGCAGATTGCGCTGGCTCAAGCGTACGTTCCCGAAAAAAGCGCAGAAACAAGTGTCGCACGAAACGATATACAGAAGCCTTTATATACAGGCGCGCGGCGTACTGAAGAAGGAGTTGCTGGAGCATCTGCGCGCCAAACGCACTGTCCGGCGCTCCAAGCATGCAAGCCTCAAGCGCAACGGTTTGGGGCAGATCAAAAACGCCGTATCGATCAGTCAAAGACCCGCGTCCGTGGAAGACAGAGCGGTGCCAGGGCATTGGGAAGGCGATCTGATCGGAGGGTCGAAGAACAGTTATATAGCGACCCTAGTGGAACGCCATTCGCGGTATGTGATGCTGGTCAAAGTCGCCAACAAGGACACCGAAAGCGTCATCTCTGGGCTAATCAAATCGGCACAGAGATTGCCACGCGAACTCTACAAGTCCCTGACATGGGATCGCGGCAAAGAGCTGGCAGATCACCCGCGCCTGACCATAGCGACCGATATCGACGTCTACTTTTGCGACCCACACTCCCCGTGGCAACGCGGTTCGAACGAAAACACCAACCGGCTTCTCCGGCAATATCTGCCAAGGGGAACTTATACCAACGGCCCCCAGATTTGACTCAAGGGGATTCCCACGAGCGGCGTGATCTGATTCAGTGGCATCAAGGCAAGGGAGGCTTTGATGGCAGTAAGGATTACGCGCAAAGACAAGTCCGCAGGCGAGCTTCGCCAGGAAGCGGCGCGGTGCCGGGATGGGAAAGCGGCGCGACGGATGTTGGCGATTGCCCTGGTTCTGGATGGGGTTGACCGCAAGACGGCGGCAGAAAACTGCGGCATGGATCGGCAGACGCTGCGGGATTGGGCCCACCGTTACAATGCGGAGGGCGTGTCGGGCCTGTTCAACCGTCGCCCGCCGGATCCACCCTGTCTGCTGAGCGCGGCACAGAAGGAGGAGTTGGCGGAAATGGTTCGGGCGGGTCCCGACCCCGAAACCGATGGGGTTGTGCGCTGGCGGCGCATTGATCTGAAACGCAAGATCGAAGAGCGCTTCGGCGTCACCATGCATGAGCGAACTGTTGGCAAACAATTGGCAAGCCTGGGCTTTCGGCGTCTGTCGGTGCGCCCGCAGCATCCGAAATCCGACCCGGATGCACAGGAGGCTTTTAAAAAAACTTCGCCGCAGAGGTAGAAGCAGCCTTGCCGGAAACAGCCCGCAGCAAGCCCCTGGAGATATGGTTTCAGGATGAAGCGCGGGTTGGCCAGCAGGGCACGCTCACCCGTATCTGGGCCGAGCGTGGAACACGCCCCCGTGCCCCGCGCGACACCCGCTATATCTGGAGCTACATTTTCGGTGCCGTCTGCCCGGAACGGGCTGAAGCGGCCGCTCTGATCATGCCACATGCCGACACACAGGCCATGAGCGCGCATCTCGCCGAGATCGCTAAAACCGTCGCATCGGGCGCACATGCCCTTCTCATTCTGGATGGCGCTGGCTGGCACGGTTCGGCAGAGCTGGAGGTACCCGACAACATCACCCTGCTCAAACTCCCGCCCTATTCCCCTGAACTCAACCCGATGGAAAATGTGTGGGCTTATCTGCGTGCCAACAAGCTCGCCATATCCGTCTTCGACAATTATGAGCAGATCGTCGACAGGTGTTGCGAAGCATGGAACTTCTTTGCAAACGACAAAACCGCAATCACGTCAATCACTACCAGACAATGGGCCAAAACGGTCAACGACTAGGGCCGTTTGTATGATTTATCCGTTCATTCTCAAGCAAAGCTCAGCGCGATCGCACGTCAGTTGAACGAAAGGCCTCGCAAGACCTTGCAATACCAAACGCCAGCAGAGAAATTTGCCGAGTGTGTTGCGTCGATCAGTTGAGCCCGCCGGTCATTAGGCCGACCCGCTCGCAAGCTGTAATGCGTGCCTATCCGGTTGTCACCCACACCCACTATATGTAGGGTGTGGCGTCGAGTGGCTCGGGAGGCGGACGAAGCGGGGATGGATGTTCCGCAGCGCGAAGACCTTTCGTTTCCGCGGTCGTTTCCCGAGTTTCAACGACTTTTCCCGGATGACGCGGCCTGTGCCGCCTACCTGGAGAAGGCGCGGTGGGGTGACGGGTTCGTCTGCCCCCATTGCCAGACGGCGGCAGAGCCGTTCCGCTTCACCAGCCGGCCCGGCGTCTTGCGCTGTCGAAAGTGCCGCCGCGACACCGGGCTGACGGCGGGGACGGTCATGGAGCGCTCCCATACGTCGCTGGGCGTATGGTTCTGGGCGGCCTATCTGGTTGCCAGCCAGACGCCCGGCATGTCTGCCACACAGTTCCAGCGCCAGGTCGGGCTTTCCCGTTACGAAACCGCCTTTCAGATCCTCCACAAGCTCCGCGCTGGTATGGTTCGGCCGGATCAGGACCGCATCGGCAGCGAGGCCTGCGACCATGTCGAAGTCGACGAAACCTGGGTCGGCGGCCGCACGCGCGGCAAGGGCCGGGGCGTTCACCACAAGCTTCTTGTCGCCAGCGCCGTTGAAGTGCGACAGCGCAAGCCGGGAACCAAGCTCGATAAGCGGAAGGGCGGTCGCTACGCCGGACGTGTCCGACTCGCTGTCGTGCCAGACCGCAGCGCGGAATCGCTCTGCGGCTTTGTCGAGGGCGCCGTTACTTCGGGTGCGTCGGTCATCACCGACGATTGGTCCGGCTATACCAGCCTCGCCAAGCGCGGCTACAAACACCTCGCCGTCGCCGAGCGAGGCAACTCCCAGGTCGCTGAGGAGTATCTGCCGATCATTCATCTCGTCTTCTCCAACCTCTCGTCTTCGCCAAGCACCTCCAAGCCTACCTCAACGAGTTCACATTCCGCTTCAACAGGCGATTCTACCCGTTCAACGCCTTCCGGTCCCTGCTCGGAATCGCTGGCGATGTCACCGCTCCCACTTACGCCGAGCTTTACTCGGGCGACTGGGAGCACCCTAGATGTAGTGGGTGTGGGTGACCAGCACCTCCAAGCCTACCTCAACGAGTTTGTGAATCGGCATGCAAAACTGACCCACTTATACCAGCGGCATTCATTGACAGGCGATTCTGATGTGATGGTTTCGGGCCGTTTTTTCAAGCGCCTTGGCCTTCGAACACGTCCCGCGCAAGTACTGCCAGATCGGGTTCAGTTCCGGATGGCGCAGGATGATGCGGGATGTCCGGTGGTGTGCCACCGCTCCATCACACAACCGCATGGGCCTACGCCGATCTCGCGAGATGCATTATGGCTCGGGCGGCACTGGCGAGCCGGACAGATGGCCCGAACAGATAGGCGTTGTGATAGCGCTGATCGGCCGGCTGGCGGGGGCGCGTGCCCTTTCTCGCCCACAGGCGCGTCAGGCCATTCTTCTGGCCAAGGCGTGCTTCGTCCTGGAACCAGATCCCACCGGAGGTAGCTATATGCACCTGCTGTTTTTTTTAAACGCCTGATCCTGCCTGGGATGCTGCGGGCGGGCGCGATATGGGCTTCGAAGCAGTTGGATATCCCGCGCTCATAGACGCCAGCGCGCCTCGATCACCCGCTTCAGGTCGATTCCACCGCCGGATCGGGGCCGGTCTATCTCGCCTTCTTTCCTGGGGCGCTCAGGTAGAGGCCATCCGGTCCCTCTTCGTTGAACGCCCAGTCCCGCAGTTTGCGACCATCCCACCGATCCTTGCGGCCTCTCCACGGCGCATGCCATCGTAGACCGCCGCAAGAGACAACAGACGGCGGCTCTGCCGGGCATCCTTGCAACGGCTGGCGAGTGAAGGTGGCGGGCATCAAAGTCGCGAATCTGGCATGGCAAAACTCAAAACCGACCCACAGAGTCAGAAATTGATGCCCTTGGTATTAGGTGGGTTATGATCGTTTAAAATTGACCCTCTTGTTTTGTTAACGTCCGCGCGTATTAGCGCGGAGAATGAGCAGGTGATATTGATGGAAAGTGCAGCGAAGATCCGTCGCATGGTTTTGCGTGATGGGCGAAGTATTAGATCTGTGGGCCGGGAGACGGGATTGTCGCGGAACACGATCAGGAAGTATCTGAAGGACAGCTCGCCTCCGAGCTACCATCGTCAGGTTGATCCAGTTCGGCACAAATTGTGTGACTATGAAGAGCGGCTCCAAACCTTGTTTGAGCAGGACCTGAAGCGCCCTCGCCGAGAACGTCGGACAGGGGTGAAGCTTTATGAGCAGCTGGTTTTGGAAGGATATACGGGGTCGTATTCGCCAGTTCAGCGTTTTGTTCGAGACCTGAAACGCACGGGTTTGAGGTCAGGAGATGCGTTCATTCCGTTGCAGTTCCAGTCTGGCGATGCGCTGCAGTTTGACTGGAGCGAAGAACATGTCGTCTTGGGCGGAATTGCCCAGAAGGTGAAGATTGCCCACTTCCGTCTGTGCCACAGCCGCAAGCCCTTTGTTGTGGCCTACCCCGGGGAACCTCAAGAGATGGTGCTTGACGCTTTCGTGAGAGCGTTGACCTTTTATGGCGGGGTTCCGCGCCGTGTGATCATCGATAATCCCAAGACAATGGTGACCTATGTATCGCGCTCGAAAGACCGGATCTTTCACCCACGCTTTCTGGCCTTGATGAACCACTATGTCATGGAACCGGTGGCCTGCACGCCCGCGTCGGGCTGGGAAAAGGGTCAGGTCGAAAACCAGGTGCAGTTTTTGCGCAGTCGGCTGTTCACGCCCAAACTGGCTTTTGATGATTTGGAGGGCCTGAATGCCTGGCTGTATCTGCAATGTGATGCCCTTGGATCACGCCCCCATCCAGAGCGACAGGATCAGACAGTTGATGCTGTCTTTGCTGCAGAACAGGCTGAACTGCGCCCTCTCGGCCGCCCTTTTGATGGCTATGTTGAGAAGGCCGTTCGGGTGCGCTCTACTTGCCTGGTTCAATATGACAGCAACCGCTACAGCGTTCCGGCCTGTTTTGCTGGAAACCATGTCTCGTTGCGGGCCTATGCCGGTTGCGTCAAAGTGGTTGCAGGTCAAGATGTGATCGCCGAGCACAAACGTCACTTTACCCGTAATATCAGTTACTTTGAGCCCTGGCATTATGTCCCTTTGCTGGTACGCAAGCCCGGAGCCCTGCGTGATGGCGCGCCCTTTGTGGATTGGCACCTGCCAGATGCCATGCACCAGATCAGGGTGCATTACATGAAGGGCAAAGGTGGAGATCGGGAGTTTGTAGACCTTCTTATGCTGGCGCAAGACCACGGGATTGACGTTGTGGAAACGGCCTGTGATCTGGCTGTCGCGCAAAACACCCTACGCTTGCCTGCCGTCATCAACTTGATCAATCAGTTGGTCGAACCGATCATCCCCCCACTGGCACAAAGCTATGACTATCCCATGCTGACGATGCGCCCGGAGGCCAACTGCAAACGATATGAGACATTGTGCGCCCGCCGAGAGATGACAGCATGAATGCCCTCATTGATCAATTGGCTGGCCTTAGATTGCATGGAATGGCAGCTTGCGCACATGATTTGCTGTCCGCGCGCAAGTCGCCGAGCCTGACCACTGCGATAAAACAACTGATCGACGCTGAGACCGTAGAACGTCAGGTCCGCTCAATCGAGTATCAAATGCGGATTGCAAAGTTCCCGCATCACAAGGATTTTGCCACCTTCGATTACAGCGCAGCCGCTGTTACTCAGGCTCGGATCGATCCCTTCTGCTCCGGACAGTTCACCCAAGACGCCCACAACCTCATTTTGGTGGGCGGAACTGGCACAGGCAAAACCCACATCGCCATTGCTCTGGGAACCACATTGATCAATCAGGGCAAAAAGGCCCGCTTCTTCAATGCTGTGGATCTGATCAACGCCCTGATCAGGGAGCAGGCCGAGGGTAATGCCGGGAAGATCATCCGGCAACTGACGCCACTGGATTGCGTCATTATTGATGAGCTGGGTTACATCCCGTTCCCAAAGTCCGGCGGCGCGCTGCTGTTCCATCTGATAAGCAAACTCTACGAGAAAACCAGCGTCATCATCACCACCAACCTGGAGTTCGGTGAATGGGTCTCCGTCTTCGGCGATCCCAAGATGACAACCGCGCTCCTCGACAGGGTGACACATCATTGCTCCATAATCGAAACCGGAAACACATCCTACCGGTTCGCTCAGAGTAAAAGGGCCCGAAAACAATAAACCGCAGCGCAAACAAAGCCAGCAGACGAGCTCGCTATTTGAGGGCATCTCGCCTGCTGGCTTTGCCTCATCACGGGTGGGTCACTTTTAAACGCTGAAGCCGGGCCACTTTTGAACGCTCATTGACATGCGTGGGCCAAGCTTTTGCGGTTGCGGGAAACGGCCATCTTTGACGCCCTGCCACCAAGAGGATTTGGATATTGAAATGGGGCCTGCCGGGGCCAAGATTTGCGCAAGCCGGACAAGGCCGGTCTGTGAAAAATTGGGGACGTTCATAGTGATTTAACCTCATTCAGTTGCGTTGAATGGGGTCTGGCAGCACTTTTTTCATTTTTGGGGGAACAGAATTAGAGCCTGAATAATAGGATTAAGATAGGGAATTTAAACAATTAAAAAAAGATAATCGTTAAACGAATAGCTACTTATCCGTTTTCCAGTCATCAGGTAGATATTTTGCGCCAGTGCGAAGGTATTTTCTAATCGTATCTTGAGAGACTCCCAGGCCTTGTAGGTCCGCAATTTCTTGGATTTCGCGGGGGATTGGGCTACGCCGATCAAGTGGGTTATAGCCAAACTCGACGGGGCGGTAAAAAGTCGATTCCGGTAGTGCCCCCGGACGTGGTGTAATTCCGACGTTAGCGCGGGCTGAGTGGAGCCTCGCGTAGCTCAGGCGAAGTCCGCGCGGGTTGCTGGGCGGCCATGGACGTTCTCCGGTAGGGTTTGGGTTGCAACCTGACCTACCGATCGAGGAGATCACCCATGACCAAGGACACGATATCAGAAACCGCCGCGCTGAAGGCGCTTCTTTCCGAGACCGCCGATCATCAGATTTTGGCCGAGATGCTGGGTTTTGTTGCCGACCGGTTGATGGCACTGGATGTGGATCAGCTGTGCGGTGCCGGGGTGCATGAACGCTCGGCCGGGCGGGTGAACCACCGGAACGGATATCGCCCGCGCCGATGGGAAACCCGCGCCGGGACCGTTGATGTTCAGATCCCGAAACTGCGCAAGGGGACGTATTTCCCGGAGTTTCCGGAACCACGCCGGGCCTCGGAGAAAGCAATGACCGCGGTGATCCAGGAAGCCTACATTCAGGGCGTCTCAACGCGATCAGTGGATGATCTGGTCAAGACCATGGGCATGACGGGCGTCTCCAAGAGCCAGGTATCCCGCCTGTGCGTGGAGATCGACGAACGCGTTGACGCCTTCCTTGACCGGCCACTGGAGGGCGAATGGCCCTATCTCTGGCTGGACGCCACCTACATCAAGGTGCGGCGTTCGGGACGGATCGTCAGCGTGGCAGCCATAGTGGCGGTTGCGGTCAACACCGACGGGCGGCGCGAGGTTCTGGGCATCGCCATCCAACCCAGCGAAGCCGAGGTGTTCTGGGACGAATTCCTGCGCGCTCTGGCCGATCGCGGCCTGCGCGGGGTAAAGCTGATCATCGCTGACGAACATAAAGGCCTGAAGGGGGCCGCCGCCAAAGTGCTGGGTGCTACGATCCAGCGCTGTCGCGTGCACTTCATGCGCAATGCCCTGGCCTGCGTCGGCAAGAAGGACCGTCCCATCGTCACGGCCGCGCTCAGAACAGCCTTCGATCAGGACACGCTGGCAGACTCGAAGGAACACTGGACCAAGCTGATCGAGGCTTTCCAGCCGCGTCATCCCAAGCTCGCCGAGCTGATGCTGCGCGCCGAGGAAGACGTGCTGGCCTACAAGACGTTCCCGCAAGCTCACTGGCGGCAAATACACTCCACCAATCCGCTTGAACGCCTCAACAAAGAGATCAAGCGCCGAACAAATGTCGTCGGTATTTTCCCTAACGAGGCCGCGATCAGACGCCTCGTCGGCGCACTTATGCTGGAGCAGAACGACGAATGGGCAGTCACACGTCGTTACATGACGCTGGAAACCGTCGCCGCCATCTGCGAGGATACCACCATGGACCCGGCGAAAATCGCCGCCCTGTAAACCGGCTCAACACCCAGCCGGAGAACAATTTACACCACGCCCTGGGGCACTACCCGCGATTTCCATTGCAGCGATTAGCGTGGCATCATCCAGCTGTCGTGCAAGTGCGGCCAAACCATTGTGAGTGGCATAGGTTCTGATACCACCGAGCGGAATGCCTGACTCACGTTGGGGATTCCCAAGCGGTCCGATCTCTGACTCAATGTGGTGAACCAATGAGGTTCGCCATGGCAGCGCCTATCGACTTACGGAACGATTTTGACAGCGTCTCACTGCGGCGCCTCGCGAAGAGGACCAGGGACGCGACCCAGAGCCGTCGTCTGCTGGCGTTGGCCGAGGTCTACGATGGTGGCAGCAGGACGGATGCGTCGCGGATCGGCGGCGTCGGTCTGCAGATCATTCGCGACTGGGTGCTGCGCTTCAACGCCCGCGGACCGGACGGGCTGGTCGATGGGAAGTCACCGGGCGCACCCTCGAAGCTCAACGCCGATCACCGCCGCGCACTGGCGGAGGTTGTTGAGGCCGGCCCGGTCCCGGCGGTGGACGGCGTCGTGCGCTGGCGGCGCAAGGACCTGGCGCGGTGGCTCTTGGAGACGTTCGCCATCTCGCTCGACGAGACCACGGTCGGGCGCGAGTTGAAGGCGCTCGGCTTCGCCAAGATCTCGGCGCGGCCGCGCCACTACGCGCAAAACGAGCTGGCCGTCGAGGCTTTTAAAAAAAACTTCCCCGCCGAACTGGCGAAGATCCGGGCGAGGCTCCCGAAAGGCGTCGAGATAGAGCTGTGGTGGCAAGATGAAGCCCGCATCGGCCAGAAGAATAAGCTCACACGCCGATGGGCCAGACGTGGCACGCGCCCGCGGGCGCCCCGCGACCAGCGCACCGAATGGGCCTATATCTTCGGCGCGATCTGTCCCGCGAAGGGGAAAGGCGCCGGGCTGGTCATGCCCTGGTGCGACACCGACGCCATGGCGGCGCACCTCATCGAGATCAGTGCCGCCGTCGATCCCGGTGCCCATGCGGTGCTGATCGTCGATCAGGCCGGTTGGCACTTGACGCCCAAGCTGGCGATCCCCGACAACATCACCGTCCTGGCGCTGCCGCCACGATCGCCCGAGTTGAACCCGGTGGAGAATGTCTGGCAATTCATGCGCGACAACTGGTTGTCGAACCGGATCTTCAAATCCTACGAAGACATCGTCGCGCTGTGCTGCCAAGCCTGGAACAACCTCATCGACCAACCATGGAAGATCATGTCCCTCGGCATGCGCAAATGGGCGCATGGGTTCTGATCAATGACCGTTGGTATGAGGTCCGCGATCACGTCTATAATCCATTCATTTGCCATGGGTGATTCTCTTTAAGATTGGTTAACAGAAGGTAAATACAACTATATCACGAACCGCCTATCCATTGAAATTCACTAAAAAAACTCCCCAATAATGGCGAGGCTCGTGTCTGCATCATTTTGATATTTCGAAATCAGTAAGACAGACCTGTCTTTTTGATCAGGTTCATGTCCGCCAGAACTAAACGATTCGGTTTATTTCTAAGCCGCCGGCCCGGCTTCCAACACATCCTCTAGCGTGCGTAATCCGGTGCGCGGTGCCTGAACCAGAACCGCCATATTGCCGGGCTTGTGTTCATTGCGCAGCATCTTCAGATGTGCCGCCGGTATCTCGGCCCAGGGAAAGACCTCGGACATGCAAGGATCGATCCGGCGCTCGACCATCAGCTTGTTGGCCGCCGCCGCCTGTTTCAGATGCGCAAAGTGTGACCCCTGGATGCGTTTCTGGTGCATCCAGACGTAACGTGCGTCCATCGTCAGGTTATATCCGCTTGTGCCCGCGCAGATCACCACCATGCCGCCCTTTTTGCAAACGAAGGTGGAAACCGGAAATGTCGCCTCGCCCGGATGTTCAAACACCAGATCGACGTTGTTGCCCTTGCCGGTGACGTCCCAGATCGCCTTGCCGAATTTACGTACTTCGCCAAACCAGGCCTTGAATTCGTCGGTGTTGACCCTGGGCAATTGGCCCCAACAGTTGAAATCCTTGCGATTGATCACGCCCTTGGTGCCGAGGCTCATGACAAAGTCGCGCTTGCCTTCGTCGCTGATGACGCCAATGGCATTGCCCCCGGCGGTATTGATCAGCTGGATCGCGAAAGACCCGAGACCCCCCGATGCACCCCAGACCAGCACGTTCTGCCCCGGCTTCAGTTCATGGGGATGGTGGCCGAACAGCATCCGGTAGGCAGTCGCCAGCGTCAGCGTATAACACGCGCTTTCTTCCCATGTCAGATGCTTGGGGCGTGGCATAAGCTGCTGCGCCTGCACGCGCGTGAACTGCGCGAAAGAGCCGTCGGGCGTCTCGTATCCCCAAATCCGTTGGCTGGCCGAAAACATCGGGTCGCCGCCGTTGCATTCCTCGTCGTCGCCATCGTCCTGATTGCAATGCACCACAACCTCGTCACCCACATTCCAGCGCTTGACCTTGTCGCCAACCGCCCAGACGATACCGGACGCATCCGACCCGGCAATGTGGTATTCGGCTTTATGCACATCAAACGGGCTGATCGGGATGCCTAAGCCTGCCCAGACGCCGTTATAGTTGACCCCGGCGGCCATGACCAAGACCAGCACCTGATGGCTGTCGAGCGTAGGCGTTTCCACGACTTCGACCTGCATCGATTTGTCCGGCTCGCCGTGGCGCTCGCGCCGGATCGCCCAGGCATACATGTTTGCCGGCACGTGCCCCATAGGTGGTATTTCGCCAAGCTCATAGAGATCCTTTTCGGGCGCTTTATAGCTTGCCGCGTCGGTATCGAGTGCCATAATCCCCAGTTCCCTTTCGCTCATGCCGCAGCGCAGAATGCGGTGTCATTTCTCTGTGGAATAGTTCTGAGAGCGAAATATTGCAATCAGGAAAAGGGCTATTTTGTAATTATATGACTAGGGCTTGTTGACGTTTAGGGATTCCCAAATCGGCTGATGACTGATTCAAGGTTGCAAACAGAGGAGAGCAGCCTTGATCCGCACAGTTCTGACCGACGCCCAATGGGCTGTCATCGCACCGCACTGCCTTGGCCGGGAATGCGACCCCGGTCGCACCGGCCCTGACCCGCGCCGGTTTGTCGAGGCAGTTCTCTGGATCTCGCGGACCGGATGCCCCTGGCGCGACCTGCCGGAAGAGTTCGGGCGCTGGAACAGCGTGTTCAAGCGCTTCCGAAGGTGGGTGAGGGCCGACGCTTTCTATCGTATGTTCAGGGTATTAGCCGAAGATGCAGACTTCGAATACACGATGATCGACGGTAGTATCGTCAAAGTCCACCGACACGGTCAGGGCGCAAAAGGGGGACTCCAAGCCAAGCCATCGGACGCTCTCGCGGCGGGATAACGACAAAGATCATGGCTCTGACGGACGCGCTCGGCAATCTGATCGACTTCCGCCTTCTGCCCGGTCAGGCGCATGACCTGCGGGGTACCGCCGCACTGATCGAGGGCCTCACCTGCGACCAGTTTCTCGCCGACCGTGCCTTCGACGCGAACTGGCTGCGCGAAGCGCTGACCAGTGCCGGGATCGAGCCGGTAATCCCTCCAAAATCAAACCGCCGCTTCCCGGCGGAGTTCGACCGCCACACCTACAAATGGCGTCACCTGGTCGAAAACTTCTTCGGAAAGCTGAAGGAATACAGAGGGATCGCAATGCGTTCCTGCAAAACAGATGACAGCTTCAAAGCATTCATCTCGCTTGCTGCAATCGTCATTCAAACACGATGAACGTCAACACCCCCTAGGCAGTGCGCGCGGTTCTTCGCAAAATGCCGCACTTGCATCATGAATGCTGCGCGATCGAGGCGGCGTAGTATTCCAGCAGCGACCAATCGTCAGGATTTGCGTGGATGCCGTCAGCGCCTTCGCTGATCACGCGGCGCATCAGCAGATGATTGACCGCAACCGTAACTTCCTCGCTCACATCAGCACTGATCACCCCGACATGCACACCGCGCGCACGCATCGTTCCAATCCTTTCGGCCACGGTTTTTTCCAGCCCGTCGCGGGTGACCGAGCCGCCTGCCGCCACGATGCAGCTGGCAACCAGCGGCACCGGCAATGCGGGCACGATCGCGCGGATGCGTTTCATCACCTCGCGCCCCAGCGCCTTGGTGACATCACCTTTTTTGCCCTTGGAAAACTCGGCCAGCGAAATCGGCGTTCCGAAACTGACCGCCGCATAGCCGTAACGAATGAACCTGCCGGTCAGCCGCTGCCAAATATGACGCACGAAATAACCCAGCGCCGGGCGCCACGAAAAGCGGAATTTGCGCTGCCCGGACGTCGCCGCCGCAAGCAATACCCGGTCCTCAAGCACCCGGTCATAATTCAGCGCCACCGGCACGAACACCACATCGCGCCCTCCATCAGGCGAAAAATCCGATACGATGTAATTTAACAGGCCCAACTTCGCCTCACCAACCCGCCCGTTCAAACTGAGGCCGCCCTCTGGGTAAACCGCCTGCGCCACGCCTGCGGCCGTTGCCATCTGCACATAGCGCGCCAGCACCCGGCGATAGAGCGCGTTGCGCGATTTACGGCGAATGAAATAGGCCCCCATCGCCTTGATCAGGCGCGAAAGTGGCCAGACCCGCGCCCATTCGCCCACTGCGTAAGACAAGGCCCCGCGCCGCGCGGCCAGATATGTGACCAGCACGTAATCCATGTTCGAGCGGTGGTTCATGATGAATATCACCGTCGCATGGGGGTCGATCGCGTCCAGAGCAGCACGGTCGAACTCGCCAACGCGCACCCGATAAAAGGCGCGGCTGATCAGGCGCGCAAACCATATGGCAAAGCCGAAATAAGCGGATGCGCTGAATGAGGGCACGATCTCACGGGCATAGCGCTGCGCCTCCTGAAAAGCGACATCCTCGCGCAGGCCGGTCTCGGCGGCATGTTCGGCCACCGCCTCGATGATTTGCGGGTCGTAGCTGAGCCGCATGATCATATCGTGACGGCGCAAAAGTTTGAACGGCTCGATGGGGCGCTGCAGGCGGGTATTCAGGCGGGCCACAACGCGCTCCATCCGGCGGCGGAAATACCAGCGGATCGAGGGCAAGAAGAAATGTGACGAAAACGTAACCAGCGCAAGAGCCAGGATCAGGATCAATAGCCACAGCGGCATGGTGACGGTTTGGTTCATCGGGCGAAACTGTCACTTATTTCAGCCCCCGTAAATCCCGGCATGCTGCAGTGCAGCACGTTGACAGGATCACGAAATTCCGCAACAACACGTGCTGACGAAAGAATGTTGCGAGCGCAATGACCAAGACCGCAAAAGACAAGCCCTGGCTGATCCGCACGTATTCGGGCCATTCAACCGCTGCGGCGTCCAATGCGCTCTATCGGGCGAACCTGGCCAAAGGGCAAACCGGCCTTTCCGTTGCATTCGATCTGCCGACCCAGACCGGATACGACAGCGATCACGAACTGGCGCGCGGCGAGGTTGGCAAGGTCGGCGTGCCCATCTGCCATCTGGGCGATATGCGCGCCCTTTTCGAGGCCATCCCGCTGGAGCGGATGAACACCTCGATGACCATCAACGCCACTGCCCCGTGGCTGCTGGCGCTCTATATCGCGGTGGCTGAGGAACAGGGCGCGGATGTCGCCAAGCTGACCGGCACCGTGCAAAACGACATAATCAAGGAATACCTGTCGCGCGGCACCTATATCTGCCCGCCCAAACCCAGCCTGCGAATGATAACCGACGTGGCCGCATATACCCGCGAACATCTGCCCAAATGGAACCCGATGAACGTCTGTTCCTATCATTTGCAAGAGGCTGGCGCGACGCCGGAACAGGAGCTGGCTTACGCGCTGGCCACCGCCTGTGCGGTGTTGGACGATCTTCGGGGCAAGGTCGCGGCGCAAGATTTCCCCGAGATGGTCGGTCGCATCTCCTTCTTCGTAAATGCGGGCATCCGGTTCGTCACCGAAATGTGCAAAATGCGCGCCTTTGTCGAGCTATGGGACGAAATTACGCGGGATCGTTACGGGGTTGAGGACGCCAAGTACCGCCGCTTTCGCTATGGTGTACAGGTCAATTCACTTGGCCTGACCGAGCAGCAACCGGAGAACAACGTCTATCGTATCCTGTTGGAAACGCTGGCGGTTACGCTGTCCAAAAACGCCCGCGCCCGCGCTGTGCAACTGCCTGCATGGAACGAAGCCCTGGGCCTGCCGCGCCCCTGGGATCAGCAATGGTCGATCCGGATGCAGCAGATCTTGGCCTACGAGACCGATCTGCTGGAATTTGGCGATCTATTTGACGGCAACCCGGTGGTGGCCACCAAGGTTGAGGCACTGAAAGACGGCGCGCGCGCCGAACTGGCGCAGATCGACGCCATGGGCGGCGCGGTCGAAGCGATCGAATACATGAAGGGGCGGTTGGTCGAAGCAAATTCCGAACGCATCGGGCGCATCGAGGCCGGCGAGACCACAGTCGTCGGCGTCAACCGCTGGCAAGACGGCGAGGATAGCCCGCTCACCGGCGGCGCGGATGCGATCATGACCGTGGATGCCGCTGCCGGGCGCGACCAGATCGCACGTCTTGCCGCGTGGAAAAGTGCGCGCGACGCGACCGCCGTCGAGGCGGCACTTGTCGCGGTTCGTGATGCCGCACGAACGGGCGCCAACATCATGCCACCCTCGATCGCCGCGGCCAAGGCCGGCGCCACCACCGGCGAATGGGGCGACGTGGTGCGCGCCGCATTCGGCCAATACCGCGCGCCAACCGGCGTGTCGTCCAGACCATCCAACCGCACCGAGGGATTGGATGAAATTCGCGCCTCGGTGGACGCGGTGTCCGACCGGCTGGGCCGCCGCCTGAAGTTTCTCATCGCCAAGCCCGGCCTAGACGGTCATTCAAACGGTGCTGAACAGATCGCCGCGCGGGCCCGCGACTGCGGGATGGACATATCCTATGACGGCATTCGCCTGACGCCGGACGAAATCGTCGCTGCGGCGCAGGATCAGAACGCCCATATCATTGGCCTGTCGATCCTGTCAGGCAGCCATATTCCGCTCATCAAGGAGTTGATCGAATTGTTACAGTCGCATGGGCTAGGCCACATACCGGTCGTGGCCGGTGGCATTATCCCGGACAGTGATGCCGCATCCCTGAGCGCAATGGGCGTGGCGCGCATCTACACGCCCAAGGACTTTGAACTGAACCGGATCATGTTCGACATCGTTGAACTGGTCGAGCCAGAATCGGCAGCCGAGGTAAGGCGTTGAACCGCCTGTTTAACTGAATACCAGTGCGACATTTGCCACTGTCGCATCAGGCGCGCCTTTCAGGACCGCGATCAGATCGTCATTCAAATAAACCTCGCCATCTTCACCGTCGGCTGACGGGGTCACACCAATGTCGACGTCGGTGGCATCGCCACCAGGCTCAAGCGTTATTTCAAAGACATCCGCGGATGTTTCAAAGTCCGGTATTTCGACGGGATCATCGGAACCGTTATCCAGATTGCCCGTATGGTCGGCGTTGCCATCAGGTGCATCAAGTGCGGCAGCGTGATCCGGTATCTCTTGCCCACCGGGATTGATCCCGTCCTGAATACCAGAGGGGCCGGGGCCGGTGCCGCCAGGCTGATGAATTTCGGCTTGGCCGTAATCCGAATTTTCCGTCCCGGCTGGATCGGTATCGGTGTGCTGCATCTGATCGAAGCGCTGTCCGGAGAATGGATCGTCGTCTTCAATGTGCGGCAGCAGCGGATCAATTGCGATGTCCTGGCCGCCGGGTTCGTCGGGCTCATCGGGTTCCGGTTGCAAAACAGCGCCCTCGTAAGGCTCACCACTTGCTACATCGTCGGTGATGTTTGGCTGATGGATGTCGGTTTGGTTTTCCAGAGCGAGCTGATCATCGCCAAACTCGTCTTCATCGTTGTCGCGTTCGTCGTCAGATCCAAAATCAGGAAAGATCGCCAACGGCAAAAGCAACAGTCCGGTCATCCACATCTTGCAATTCGCAAGCAATCGCTTGCGCCCAAACGCCCTACACCCGCGTCTAACCTATCAAAGAACCGCCGTGCTGGGCGGCCGAAAGTTAGGCGATAGCGAGGTTATTGGAATCGTGGTTAACGGCGTGCAGCGCGGCTCAATCGGCGTCCAGCAGGATCATGTCAATCTCGGCCTCGCCCTTAAGCCCTGGAAAAGCGGCGATTAATTTCTTGCCTGTGCAAAGGACAGTGGTCCCCTGCCGGGTTTTGGTGAGCTTGATCGCCGGCATATCATGTTGCGACGGCTGAACCAGAAACAGACGGTCGCTGTCGCTGTCGAAATCGCGAATGACCTGTGGGTTGTTTTTTGAGTGGCCGCACCAGGCAGTCATATCCAGCGTGATGGTTCTGCCCGATCCGTCGCTTGTCTGAACGAGCATCGGGGCCGGCCGTTCGATCGCAAGTGGTTCATCGGCAAAGATATTTTTCACATTGCCTTCGAGCCCGGCCAGCTTACCAAGTACTGAGGTGATCGTCGCAGAGTCAGTGTCAGCCGCCACGATGTGGTTTGCCGAGGCCAGGTGGCTCGGCTGACGCTGCGCTGAAACTGCCAGTCGGCGTGCGGGAAGCAACGCGACCATGGGGACGGTGAGGGCGAAGACGAGCACAAGAGCGGAAAGACTATCCATGGCGATGCAACTTTCTAAAGGTGTGAACAAACTCGGAAACGTATCGCGGCGATAAGGTAGCGCGCCTGCACAATCCGATGAAGTCTGGCACACGGCATTGGCGGATTTTCGCCGAAACCGAACGGGGCTTAGCGGTCGCAAATGGCCGCCTCAACCGCAATCAGAATTCGCTTTCCATCCACGGCGATATTGCATATACGCCCGCATCCGGCCCGCGCATCCGTGCGGCTGGACCCCTCCACGGGCTTTGCTGGACGACATCCCGGCTTGCGCCATAACCACCTGGAATTTCAGGGCTTTCCTGACATCACCAGGTTCCAAGAACGCAGAAAGGAGACCCCGATGTCGATCACTGCTGAAGAAAAAACACGCCTGATGAAAGAGTTCGCGACCAAAGACGGCGACACCGGTTCGCCGGAAGTTCAGGTTGCGGTTCTGTCCAGCCGGATTGCCACGCTGACCGAGCACTTCAAAACCCACAAGAAAGACAATCATTCGCGGCGTGGGCTATTGAAGCTGGTGGCGCAACGCCGCAAGCTTTTGGACTATACGCGAACCAAGGATGAGACGCGCTATCAGGATCTGATCAAGCGTCTGGGTCTGCGCCGGTAACGCTGCTTTTCGCCCACTATTGAACGAATGAAACGCGGGCATTTGGCCGGGGTTTTGCCGTGCCCGTCCCAAATGCGGCGAAACATGTGTTAACGCCGTAAAATCAGGGATTTGGCCTGTCTGACATCTGTCGGACATCTGTCGGCTTTCTGTTGGACAGAGTCCCGCCGCTTTGGTCCCGGTTAACGGCGCGTGCGGTGGGTTAGACCAGCGCGCGCAGATGATCCATGAACGGCTGACCGGCGTAACTTTGATGCGCCGCGATCGGCTCGGTGGTGAGGTTGTCGAAATGCCCGTCCAGCACGGTGGTGCGCTCGTGCAAGAGCGGGGTCGCGCAAAAACATGTCTCGGACCATTCGACCTGGCCCTGCTCGGTGATAACGGCGCGGTTCATCGAGGCCACCAGCTCGGCCCCGTCCGGGCGCTGGCTGGCGATGGTGCCGTCGGTGAGTTTGGCCAGCAGGACGGCGGCGGTCTCGGGGCGCAGGGTGGCGCGGACATGGTAGATCATCGGGGTGCTCCGGGGTGTTGGGGTTGATTTGGGGGAGGGTAGTTCCTCAAGGCTGGTTGAGGTCAAGGGGTTTGGTGTTCGCTTCGCCCGGGAAAGTGGCTGGCAATCTGGTCCGTATGTAATACCGAGGGAATCGCCTGAACCGAGGTGTGGGAAGCGAAGCGCCCTCGTCACGCTGGAAGCGTGTCTTTGGCACGACGGGGGAGGTCCGGGCGCT
>CBDCFL010000023.1:0-706245 GCA_965216135.1 Paracoccaceae bacterium | reverse complement strand
CGATGTTCTGTCCTGATCAATCTGTCACCGGCTGCACCTCGATGAGCGCAAATCCTTGTAATTCGCGCCGCAACCCAGATGACACGCAGCCGACTGTGGCACAGCCTACCTGCCACAAAAACGCCCGATTTAACTTCATGATGCCCACTTGCCCCGTATGACCTGCACCCTCAGTGTCCGTCCGGGGACTTTATGAGTCGGATGAATCGGTTATCCGGCGCGCCCCCTCTTGAAGAGCTGAATCAGCTGTGATTCTCTGGGGTGGTGAATTTGCTCTTGAGGTGCCCCATGTGGACTGCCGACAACCGCCCGCGCTACAACCGCGACAAACTGCGTTATCCGAGCGACCTGACCGATGCGGAATGGGCGCATATCGAGCCGCTGATCCCGCCGGGCAAGCCCGGCGGCGGCAAACGGCGCGTCGCTATCCGCGAGGTGATCAACGGCGTGATGTACATTCTGAGCACCGGCTGCCAGTGGCGCGCGCTGCCCAAGGATTTGCCGCCCAGAAGCACCGTGCATGAGTACCTCGGCCTGTGGAACTGGGACGGCACGCTGGATCGCATCCATCATGCGCTCTACCTCAAGTGCCGCGAGAAAGCCGCGCGCGAAGCCAGCCCCACGGCCTGCATCATCGACAGTCAGAGTGTGAAAAGCGCTGAAAAAGGGGGGCTCGCATCGACAGCCACGGCTTCGATGCCGGCAAGTTGATCAAGGGCAAGAAGCGGCATGTTCTGGTCGATACGCAAGGCTTGCTGCTGCACGGCATCGTCACCGCCGCCGACGTTCAGGATCGCGACGGCGGTCTCGCGCTGCTGGCGACCTTGTTCGGTCTGTTTCCCTTTCTCGGGAAATTGTTCGCCGACAGCGCCTATCAGGGGCCGGTCTTTCACCGCGCCCTGGCCGGCATCCTGCCCGATCTCGAGACCGAGATCGTCAAGCGATCCGATCGGGTGAAGGGCTTCGTCGTCCAGCCCAGGCGTTGGGTGGTCGAACGCACCATCGCCTGGCTCAACCGCTGCCGCCGACTGGCCAAGGACTGGGAGAACCTCAACCGCAACGCGCTCGCCTTCATCAAGCTCGCGTCCATTCGACTCATGCTCCGAAAACTCTGTAATCCTACATAAAGTCTCCGGACGGACTCTTAGGCCGGTCAATTGCGGGCGGAACCATTCGCGACGCTTTCTCAAAGTGACGGCATCTACGAGCTTTCCACCGGCCACTCCGATAAAACCCCCCACTACAAAGGCCCGGTGAACGCGGTCTGCGACATCATCGCCGCAACGTCCCGTCAACGCGCGGTCGAGCAGCCGGATGAGCTGTGCCTGCATGCCGCCAGCGTTCAGCTGGGCAGTGCCCTGGCTGTCTTCCCGGCCATCCGGCGCACCGGCAAATCCGCTCTGACGATGACTTTAGCATCGCGCGGGCATCGCGTCTTTGGCGATGACGTAATTCCAATCCCACGCCCGTCCGGGACCATGGATGGCATAGCCACGGGCGCGCCGCTTCGCCTTCGTCTGCCGCTGCCAGATACATTGCTGCCAGAAATCCGCGCCTACGTCAGCGCACACAGTGGCCCCGGCAACCGCCAGTATCAATATATCACCAGCCCCGACATCGCGCCGCACGGCACGCGGGTGCCCATCGGCGCATTGGTTCGCCTGATCCGCAAATCCGGCGCCGGGCCAGAGCTGCGCCACATGTCACGCGGAGTGATGCTCAAGTCCCTTCTGCATCAGAATTTTGCCCGCCAGGCCACCGGCGGAGAAATACTTGCCCGCCTTTTTGCTCTGGCTGAATCGGTTCCCGCGTACGAACTTGCCTACGACAAGCCCAGCGACGCCGCCGCGCTGCTCCAGGACCGCCTCGGCGACCTGACCGCGCCAGATATCATGCCTGATCTGCCTGAACTGCCGCCGCCTGTCCCGCCACAAACGGTGGCCAGTGATCCCGACATGCCCTTACTTCAGGTGCCCCGTGCCGATCTTAAGACCCTTGACGGCGAAATTATTGCCACAAATGCCGACATGACGCGCATCATCCACCTCGACGTGGGCGCGCATCGCATTTGGCGCCTGCTCGCAGAACCCACCTCCCAAACACAGGCGGTTGACGTTCTGTCGGGGGCCTTCTCAGATGTCCCAGCGACCCGGATCGCCACCGAAACAGCCGCAATATTCGCCCGTTTTCGCGATTGTGGCTTAGTTAGCGCAGCGTAGAAAGAACCCGGTCGCCGTATCAGCGGCACGTGCCCCATCCCCGCGACTGCAGGTGAAAGTGGTCCCTGTGCAGGGCATTGTAATCCGGCGACAAAACCGTGCGAAACCACCGGCACGAGCCGCGCATGATGGCGCGCAAAAAGTCCGCCCTGGCACTCGGTCCCTGCCAATCGGCAAGCAATGTGACCTGCCCACCGTCAGCCAGGGAAAATCCGACTATGTCAATTGCCTCGGCGGTTGCATGGGTGCTCATGCGTGTACTCGCGGCCCGCCCGGTACGCATTGTGCGGCAATTATAGCTGCCCGCCTCGGCGATCGCTGTGACAGCAGTGCCGAGATGGGCCTGCGCGGCGGGTTGCAGGGAATGGCGCTCCCACATCGCCAGCCTTAACAGCCCGTTGATTAAGTGGCTTTTTCCGGCTCTCACTCCCAGATGAGGAATGCGGCGGCGAAAACCGTCTGGCCGCTTTGCGAGACCCCCAGTGCGACCAGCATGGCCCCGGTGGGCGTGAGCAGCACGAAAATACCGCCATATCCGCCCGCCACGGCCTCGCGCGGGGTGCCGGCACCGATGAGTTGGCGCATCAGCAACGAGAGGTTGTGGCCGGCGACGTGAAGCAGGTATCGCTTGTGCACGTTCTCGCGGCCCCGAAGCCAGGTCCGGCGCATGCCGCCGCGATCGAGGTTGTGGGCGAAGGAGCGCTCGACGATCTCGGCGCGCAGCTTGAAGGCTTCTTTGGCCACCCCCGATAACAGCCGGGTCCGGTTGTTGGTGACCGCCCGCCGCGCCGCCTCGTCGCCGCGCCAGCGCGCGAAGCCCTTCGCCTTGGGCTCGGCGATCCGCGTCTTCCACGGGCCGTTGTCCAAGGCCTTCAAGACCGCCCGTGAGTGATAGCCTTTGTCGGTCACACATTCGGCCGGGTCCTCAGCCGTCGGCGCCGCGTCAACGCTGGCAAGGTTCTCCTGGGCCGCCGCCAGCGTCTTGGGAAGCGTCGTCGTGTCGCCCTCGTCGGCGGGGTGCAGCTCGGCCGCCACCACCGCGCCGGTGTCCAGATCCACCGCGTGCTCAGGCTTGTAGGCCAGATGGGTCGTGCCGTCCTTCATCTTGGCGATCTTGGCCTCGGGGTCGCTCCTGGAAACCCAGTCCTGGTTCGAGAGCTTCTTGCCCTTGCGCTTGCGGTCCAGACGCGCCCGGTCCTCGGCCGTGGGCGTCTCGATACCGCTCTCCTGGGCCAAGCGCTCCAGCATCCCCCGGTAACCCTCGCCCGTGTCCCTTCGCACGATGTTGCGCAGCGCCGCGTTGGCCTCCATGGTCGAGGCATCCACCCCGATACGATCGCCCTTGACCAGACCTGCTTCGGCAATCAGCGCCAGAACCCAGTCGAAGATCGCCGTGTGAACTTCATGAGGCAGGCGCGTGCGGGTCCGTGACAGCCAGGAATGGTCCGGCACCCGCTCCCGGTTCTCAAGCCGCAGGAACTCCCGAAGCGACAGGGAATCCGAGCAACGCCACTCCAGACCGCGCTCTGAGTCGATGCCCTCGAAGTAGCCCACCAGGTGCATGCGGAAATAGCGCCCGGGCGGCACCGAGGGCGCGCCCATCCTGGCCGCGTAATAGGGCCGGCAGCTCGCCTCGGCAAAGGCGTCGAAGCCGCCCTCGATCAGCACCGACTGCAGGCGGTCGTAAAACACATGACCCGGCGAGCGCGGCATCTCCGCCCAGCCCACCATCAAGTCCCCCTGACGATCCTTCTGCTGTCCCATCGCCATCGGCGAATCCTCCGGTCAAATCAGAACATCAAAGAATCAGACCAGGCCGCTTGCGTCCAGTGCCGACTTCGTCAACGGGCTGTTAACGCAATCGCACAACTCGTCTCCACCGGCCCAACGTTCGCCGCGCCAACGCCGGCCACCTCAACGCGTTTGGATATGTGGCACTGCGGCGAGCGGTGAACGGCGCTCAGGAAAGTCACCCGCGCCGCGGCCGCTAAAACGTCATGACACAGGTCTCGATCCTCGATTGCACGGCCAAGTTTCCAGCTGCTAAGCACCGTCAGCGGATCGCTGACGCGCAGCGGTCTAATACCAACGGCATCAATTTCTGACTCTGTGGGGATTCCCAAATCGGTTTTGATCTGATTCAAGGTTGGCAAAGGAGGATCGCCATGCCAGCCAGTGTTCCGCTTCGTCGCGACTTTGATGCCCGCCACCTTCGTAAACTCGCCAGCCGTTGCAAGGATGCCCGGCAGAGCCGCCGTCTGTTGTCTCTTGCGGCGGTCTACGATGGCATGCGCCGTGGAGAGGCCGCAAGGATCGGTGGGATGGATCGCCAAACCCTGCGGGACTGGGTTCACCGGTTCAACGAAGAGGGACCGGATGGCCTCACCAACCGCAAGGGCGCGGGCCGGACGCGCTACCTGAGCGATGTCCAGATGAAAGAACTTGGCGAGATTGTCGAGACCGGCCCCGACCCGGCGGTGGACGGGGTTGTCCGCTGGCGGCGGATCGACCTGAAGCGGGTGATCGAGGCGCGCTTTGGCGTCATCTATTCCGAGCGCGGGATATCCAGACTGCTTGGCGAACTGGGCTTTGCCCATATCAGCGCCCGCCCGCAGCATCCCAGGCAGGATAAGCGGATCATCGAGGCGTTTAAAAAAAACTTCGCCGACACGCTCCAGGTGCATATAGCTGACCTGCCAGCGGGAACGCCGGTGGAGATCTGGTTCCAGGACGAAGCACGCCTTGGCCAGAAGAATGGCCTGACGCGCCTGTGGGCGAGAAAGGGCACGCGCCCCCGCCAGCCGGCCGATCAGCGCTATCACAACGCCTATCTGTTCGGTGCCATCTGTCCGGCTCACGGCAAGGGGGCGGCGCTCATGCTGCCTTGGGCGGACGCGCAAGCCATGCAGATGCATCTCGACGAGATCAGCCGCCACGTCGCCCGAAAGGCCCATGCGGTTGTGC
This sequence comes from Paracoccaceae bacterium, assembly GCA_965216135.1. Lineage (GTDB taxonomy): Bacteria > Pseudomonadota > Alphaproteobacteria > Rhodobacterales > Rhodobacteraceae > CBDCFL01. The sequence continues at coordinate 701,062 of CBDCFL010000023.1, read as the reverse complement.
TGATGGATCGGGCCGGATGGCACACCACCGGCAAACTCAAAGTCCCGAAGAACCTCACCATCATCCTGCTGCCATCGCGCGCTCCGGAACTGAACCCGGTGGAAAATATCTGGCAGTACTTGCGCGCCAATTGGCTCTCCAACCGCGTGTTCGAAGACTACAATGCCATCGTCGATGCTGGATGCGAAGCTTGGAAAAAGCTCATCGCACAGCCCGAAACCATCACATCAATCGGAATGCGAAAATGGGCCCATATCGGTCAATGTTAAATGCCGCTGGTATAAGTGGGTTCCACTGCGCCGGAACCAGAGAATTCGGCCGGATCAGTGCCTGATGCAACCCCCAGGTTACAGCCACAATGACAACCGCCATAGCGATCAGCCGCTGCAACCGGCGACGCCCGGGGCTTTTGCGATCAGCTTCGCTCATAGCCCGCTAGTATCGGTAATGTTCCGCCTTGAACGGCCCCTCGACCGTCACCCCGATGTAATCGGCCTGGTCCTTGCTAAGCTCGGTCAGCTTCACTCCGATCCGCCCCAGATGCAGGCGTGCAACCTTTTCGTCGAGATGTTTGGGCAGGATGAATACGCCGGGGCCGTACTCGTCGCCCTTGTTCCAAAGCTCGATCTGCGCCAGCACCTGATTGGTGAAAGACGCCGACATCACAAAAGACGGATGGCCGGTGGCATTGCCCAGGTTCAACAGCCGCCCCTCGGACAACAGGATGATCCGGCTGCCCGACGGCATCTCGATCATATCCACCCGGTCCTTGATGTTGGTCCATTTGTGATTTTTCAGCGCTGCAACCTGAATTTCATTGTCGAAATGGCCGATATTTCCGACGATCGCCATATCCTTCATCTGTCGCATGTGCTCGATGCGGATCACGTCCTTGTTGCCGGTCGTGGTGATGAACAGATCGGCAGCGCCGACCTCATCTTCCAGCGTCACAACCTCATAGCCATCCATCGCCGCCTGAAGCGCGCAAATAGGGTCTATTTCGGTCACTTTCACCCGCGCGCCCGCGCCCGCAAGTGACGCTGCCGAGCCTTTGCCCACATCGCCATAGCCGCAAACAACCGCAACTTTACCGGCCAGCATCGTGTCGGTTGCCCGGCGGATGCCATCGACCAGCGATTCCTTGACCCCGTATTTATTGTCGAACTTCGACTTGGTTACCGAGTCGTTCACATTAATCGCCGCAAACGGCAGCAACCCCTTCTTGTGCAGATCATACAGCCGGCGAACCCCGGTGGTGGTTTCCTCACTGACGCCCACCAGTCGCTCGCGCTGGCGTGTAAACCATCCCGGGCTTTCGCTCAGACGTTTCTTGATCTGGGCGAACAGGCACACCTCTTCCTCGCTCGTCGGCACTTCGATCAGGTCGGTCTCACCGGCCTCAACCCGCGCGCCCATCAGGATGTACAGCGTCGCATCTCCGCCATCGTCAAGGATCAGGTTGGCGCCATCGGTGAACTGGAAAATCTGGTCGGTGTAGTGCCAGTATTCTTCAAGCGTTTCACCCTTGACCGCAAAAACTGGCACCCCGCTCGCCGCAATCGCCGCAGCTGCGTGATCCTGCGTGGAAAATATGTTGCAGGATGCCCAGCGCAGATCCGCGCCCAGCGCGACCAGCGTTTCAATCAGCACTGCCGTCTGAATGGTCATATGCAGCGACCCGGCGATCCGCGCCCCTGCCAGTGGCTTGGCGCGCCCATATTCCTCGCGCAACGCTATCAGGCCCGGCATCTCGGTTTCGGCGATAGTCAGCTCTTTGCGGCCAAATTCGGCCAGCGAAATATCTTTGATAATATAATCTTGCGCCATCCGGCCCGTCCCTGCTTGTCGGTTAAGTCGAACGGGCAGATAGCATTGCGCCTGTTAATCGGCAATTACCGATTGCACGGTATCAGCCGGCCAGGCCTTTTTTGTCGGCAACCGGAAACGCGGTCCGCCAAAACTCTCCCGATGATACGATGCAGCTGATCCCATCGGGGCGCGTTATCAGCACGGTGAACGTGCCTGTATCGGCGGAGGTCCAGATTTCCAGCATCTGGCCAGAGTTTTGCAGGCCCAACGCGGTTTGGCTTTCATTGTATTTTTCGGTGAGCGACCGGACGATTTTCGTGCGATCGATGCACGGGTTGGCGGTCTGCGCCTGGGCAGGCGGCACCAGCGCGAGCGTCCCGAATATCACTGCCGCAGAGACAATGCGTTTGAACATGATGGTTCCCTTCCGTTTCCGGACGAACCGCCATCTGCTATTTTCGGGCGGCACCGCCCATTATCTGCAAATCTTCCCTGTTCATGCCAACGTATATAGGCATTCAGGCAGCAATTTACCGCAATCTGGGCAACACAAAGGCGTCGCGCGAAAGTGACACGGATCGCTTTCCAGAGCACCTACAGGGGGTTAGCCGAAAATCAGGCAGAACCGGGGAATATTCTTTCGGCCCCTGCACAGCCAATTGACTTCGCGCGGCAAAACGCAACACTGCCGCCGATCACAGCGTGAATGCCGGAAAAATGGGCGCAACAGCAGGCACAGCCGAAAACCAATACGGGAAATATTCAGTTCCCGACGGGCTGAATCACCGGCCATCTGTCGAGGGCCATGAAGGCAGCGCGCTTATTGGGGCTTATCACATAATACACCGGTGGTGTCCGGTCCTGATCCTGGAAAATTTCGATCAGCCGCGCTGGCTTCGCAAACAATTCCCGCGACCAAAGTATGGCAATACGGGCAGGCTGCACGGCAATCTGATCTATACCCACCAACCACAGGAGCCCTAGCAATGGCCGCGCGCGCCTGGCAACGAATGCTCTCGGGTCGCCGGTTGGATCTGCTGGATCCGACGCCGGTGGATATCGAGATTGAGGACATCGCCCATGGCCTGGCCTTTGTTGCGCGCTGGAATGGTCAGACAGTTGGCGATTTTCCCTATTCGGTGGCTGAACATTCGCTTTTGGTTGAACGGCTGTTTTCGGGCAAAAATCTTGCGTTAGAGCCTAAGTGGAAACTCGCCGCGCTTCTGCACGACGCGGCGGAATATGTGATCAGCGATATGATCAGCCCGGTCAAGGCAGCCGTCGGGCCGGGCTATGACGAGCTTGACCAGCGCCTGAGCGCGGCGATACACCTGCGCTTCTCACTCCCCGCCGCCATCCCGCCTGCGATCAAGAAACAGATCAAACGGGCCGACCGCACCAGCGCCTGGCTTGAGGCAACCCAGATCGCGGGCTTCACCCGGGCCGAGGCCGACAAAATTTTCGGCACGCCGCATCACGGTGACATCAAGGATGAAACTATCTTGTTGCGCGCGCCCATCGATGTGCGCGCAGAGTTCACTGCCCGCCACGAGGCACTGCTGGCGCGGATGACATGATCCAGGTGCGGCCTGCCGCCGACGACGACGCCGACCCGCTCGCCGACATTTTGAACGCGATTATCGAGGCGGGCGGCACCACCGCGCACCGCAATCCCTTCGACGCAGGCCGAATGCTCAACCACCACATCCGGCCCCAGCGGTCCATCAGTTGTTTTGTCGCCCAAAACGGCAACGCAATTTGCGGCTTTCAGGCGCTTGAGTGGGCGGATCCGAATTGGGATGGCCCCGACCCAATGCCAGCCGACTACGCGGTGATCGCCACATTCGTTGCCGGCGCGACGCGCGGCAGTGGCGTCGGGCGCGCGCTTTTTGCCGAAACCCGGGCCGCGGCGGATGCCGCCGGGGTGACTTGTATCGACGCAACGATCGGTGCCGACAATCCTCTCGGTCTGGCCTACTACGCGGCGATTGGCTTTGCACCGTACGGTCGGCTTTCCGACATCGCACTGTCAGACGGCCAACTGGCCGATTTTGAGCGCAAGCGATACGAAATTTAGGCCCGCTGCTTCTTCTTTTTTGAAATACTCATGGCCCATCATGCCTGCGCGCGCAGCGTTTACGTTTCAGCGCATGTTCGCCGGGTGTCCGACAAGAGTCCGACAGGAGTCCGACAGCTGTCCGACAGGCGATTCGCCACTCTTTGGCGACGTTAATTCACATGAACAAGTATTTAACCCGAAGCTCGGACATAGCAGGCCGTTTGGGTTGCCATATCAAGCGCTGGCACGCTGCGGCTGAAAAATGTGGCAAATCCGGTTTCGGGCAGAACCAGATAGGTGAACGCCGAATGATCCATCAGATAGTCCTCGTCCACGTTGTCCTGACGCCGATAATACGTCCGGTAAGCCCGTGACGCGGCTTTGATCTGTTCGCCACTGCCCGTCAGCCCGATCATCTCGGGATGCATATATCCGGTATATTCGGCCAACACTTCCGGCGTATCGCGATCGGGGTCTATGGTAATGAATACCGGTCGCACGTCGTGGCCCATGTCCATCAGCAAATCGACCGCCTCGGCATTGCGCGATACATCCAGCGGGCAGACATCGGGGCAGAATGTATAGCCGAAATACACCAACGACGGCTTGGTGATGACATCGACATCGGTCACGGTCTTACCGGTACTATCGACCAGCGTGAACGGCCCACCGATACTGGCATTTCCAGTCACTTTGCTGCGGCGGCATGCCGCGAACTGATCGTCGCTTTTGGTCAGTAAAACGAAGACAAAACTAGCCCCCAGAAACAGCGCCACCACCAGAGCGGCCAACAGCGCGCTGAGACGGATTCTGTTCATTGCTTTCCTGCCCACGATTCGGATTTTCGCCCGCGTTGATCCCAAGCGACCGCAGGACTAACAAGAGGTAATCTTTATGCGATACTATGCTGCAGCGATGGATGATCCGCAGTCAGCCCAACTCGCGTTTTCGCGCTCGAGCGATTATTCGGTCCGGTGTCCCCCGACCGCTGGGCACCAACCGGCGTTTACAAACCTAAAAGATTGGTTAACCGGTTCTTAATGAATTACCCGCTAGCATTTGTAATGTGACAATTGGCGGGGCTTTCGAGGTGTCAGTAATTGCTGTCTTTCAGTTGCTTTTTCTGGCCGGTGTTTCTTTCTCGGTGGCACTGGCAGCGTTATGGGTTGTTGGCTGGGCAGGACAGCGCGCCAAACCGTCGGGCCGTCTGGCAGACGAGGCTGATCCAGACCGGCCGGAGTTGATATTCGAAAACGAAACGCTGTTTGACGCCAGCCCCGGCGCGTTTGCGCTGCTGCCTGACCTTAATGGCAGTGGCTGCACACTTTCAGACTTTGTCTCGCTGTTATCGCCGCGATTCCCAGGGCTGGAAGAGGCGCTGGCCGACCTGCCGGAGGCACGCAAAACCTGCATGGCCGCCGTCGACGGTCTGGGCCAGGTAAGGTTGGAATGGCGGGATGGTCTGATCGCGATTTCAATTGAGCAAAAGTCGGTCACCGCCCAAGCTGCTATGGGCGACCAGACCGATATAGCCGCAATGGAAAATGAACTGGAGACCCTGCGCGCGACTGTGCAGGCGGCACCATTCCTGGTTTGGCGTCAAGAAAAGGACGGGCGAATTGTCTGGGCGAATAATTCATATCTTGAACTCTCGCGTTTGTGCGACGCCGAGACGGAGCATTCGGTCTGGCCACCACAAATGGTTTTCAAACTCAGCGACGATGACATTCTTTCATCGGCGCATGAGGCTTCAGACCGCGTTAGTGTCTCAATCCCTGGCCAGATAGAGCCGAGGTGGTTTGAACGCCACGCAAAACCGCTTGGCAATGACATCCTGTTCATGGCCGCCTCCATCGATGCCACGGTTGCCGCCGAAACTGCGCTGCGCGATTTCGTGCAAACGCTGACCAAGACATTCGCGCATCTGCGGGTCGGTCTGGCGATTTTCGACAAGCAGCGCAAACTGGCGCTTTTCAATCCGGCGTTGTCCGACCTGACTCAGCTGCGACCAGAGTTCCTGTCAATGCGTCCGACATTGCAGGCGTTTCTGGACCAGCTGCGCGACAAGCGAATGATCCCGGAACCGCGCGATTACCGGTCGTGGCGCCAACAGATTTACGAACTGGAATCCGCCGCGAAAGAAGGCACCTATGAAGAGACCTGGCCATTGCCCAACGGGCTGACCTATCGGGTTAGCGGACGCCCGCATCCTGATGGCGCGTTGGCATTTCTGTTTGAGGACAAAAGCGCCGAAATTTCCCTGACCCGGCGTTATCGCACTGAGCTGGAGACCGGACAGGCAGTGCTTGACAGTATAGACGAAGCGCTGGCGGTGTTCAGCCCGTCGGGCACGCTGACGGCTTCAAATGCGGCCTATGCGCGGCTGTGGGCGTCGAATCTGAACACGCGCTGGCCAGTTTGTCGGTTGTCGATGCAACCCGGTTCTGGTCTGCCCGCTGCGCGCCAAGTCCGGTTTGGGGCGATCTGCGCGAGTCTGCCGGCGCGTTTGGCCAACGCGCGGAGTGGAACTGCGAGGTGCGCTTGCTGGACGGTCGCGGCCTCAATTGCCGGTTTGCGCCGCTCACCGGTGGCGGAACCCTGGCCGGATTTACCGTTGGCACCGAACTGGCCGCAACGCCTGCTGCAGAGAATGTGGCGGCGGGCCGGGCTGACACCACCGCGCAAAAGCAGAACGGCGCGGAGCCTGTGCAGGCGCTCTGAATTCCCGCTTGCGGCGCTCGATGGGCTTGTCCATTTAGCTACACATGGGAACATTTGATCACAGCTTTGATCTGGCCACGCCGAAAGAAACCACCGCTCTTGCGCAGAAAGTCGCGCCGGTGCTTGCGGCGGGCGATGTGCTGTTGCTCTATGGCGAACTTGGGGCTGGCAAGACCCATTTTGCCCGCGGACTGATCCAGGCGAGGCTTGGCGCAGGCGGGGAGAGCGAGGACGTTCCCTCACCAACATTCACGCTGGTTCAGACCTACTTTGACGGCGGCACAGAAATCTGGCACGCCGATCTTTTCCGCTTGGATAGTCCGGATCAGGTCTCTGAACTGGGTCTGAGCGACGCATTTGAGACGGCGGTTTGCCTGATCGAATGGCCTGACCGGTTGGGCGATGCTCTGCCCCAAAACGCTCTGGCGCTGCAATTTTCCTTCGCAATGCAGGGACGCCGCCTACGGATGACCGGCGCGGCAAGTCATTGGCAGGACAGAATAGCCCGAGCACTGGCCGACGAGGCTATTTGAGATTGTTCTTTAGGCTGAATTCTGGGATTCTCGACCCATGAATACGGCCAAACATCCGACCCTGTTCAGACCAATAACGGGGCCACGCCTGTTTGGTTGCCCGCCCGGCCAGGATTTTCCGGCCGCTATCGTGGACGGCCTGACCCCAAGGCTCGCCGGATTGCCGCCGGAAGCGGCTGCACGGGTCACGATTTATGTAAATACCAAGCGGATGAAGCGGCGCATTGTCGGGCTTCTCCATCGCGCTCGGGGCGGTTTCTTGCCGCGCGTTCGCCTTGTGCAGGAAATAGCCGATGATCCCGCAGCTGGCTTGCTGCCGCCGCCTGTCTCTAATCTGCGCCGCAGGCTGGAGCTTCGCCAACTGGTCGCGCGTCTGGTATCTGCGGACGGAAGTATCGCCCCGCAGGCCGCGGTTCCCGATCTGGCCGACAGCCTGGCTGGCTTGCTTGATGAGATGGTCGACGAAGGCATTGATCCGCAGGATGTCGCCGGTCTGGATGTCGGGGATGTTTCGGGACATTGGCAAAAGACATTGCAGTTCCTCGACATCATCGCCCGATATCGCGACCTTGACGCATCGCAGCACTTCAGCGCGGCGGCGCGGTTTCGCGAGGCCGCGGAGACGTTGACATCTGCGTGGCGCGACGATCCGCCGACAGACCCGATCTTGATTGCCGGATCCACAGGTTCGCGGGGCACAACCGCAATGGTAATGCGCGCGATTGCACGGTTGCCGCAGGGCGCGGTGATACTGCCGGGGTTTGATTTTGAGTTGCCAGCGACGGTTTGGGCGCAGCTAAGAGACGCGGGCGAGGACCATCCGCAATTCCGCTTTGCGCGGCTGATGGGCGGATTGTCTGCCACGCACGATGATGTCTTGGCCTGGCATGGCGACGTTTCACCGCGTCAGGCAGATCGCAATCGCCTGATTTCGCTGGCCCTGCGACCGGCACCGGTGACCCATCAGTGGATGGCCGAAGGCCCGAACCTAACTGGTATCCATGCGGCGGTTGAAAACATGTCGCTGATCGAGGCCGCGAGCCCGCGTAAAGAAGCAAATGCCATTGCGCTGCGGTTGCGCCAGGCCGCGGAGGAGGGCCAATCGGCTGCTCTGGTGACCCCCGACAAAGGACTGACGCGGCTGGTGGTTGCAGCACTTGATCGTTGGAAAATCGAACCGGATGCCTCGATCGGGCAGGCGCTGCAAAACACGCCATCGGGGCGGTTGTTCCGCCAGGTGCTTGTGACCATTGGTGATCGCGTTGAAACCGCGGCACTGCTGGCGCTTCTCAAACATCCTCTGGTCAGTTCCGGCGCCGGGCGCGGCGTGCATCTAACGCAGACCCGCGCGTGGGAAATTTATCTGCGCAAAGCGGCCATTCCGTCGGTTAAAGCCAGGCATCTGCGCGGCTGGGCCGATACTGCGCGGGCGGCGCCGAACGCAAACTGGATCGACTGGGTCGGGCAGGCTTGTCTGAGCAACAAGTGGCCGGAAACGGCATCGCTGGAGACTCACTGCAAACTGCATGTAACGCGCACGATGCTGTTTGCGCGTGGTCCCGACAAGGATGCTGACAACTCTGAACTGTGGGCGATGGAGAGCGGCATCAAGCTGCGGGAGTTTCTGGGCGACCTGCAATCCGAGGCGCGGTTCGGCGGAAAGCTGAGCAGGACAGAATATGCGCAGCTCTTTGAAAACCTGCTGTCGGGCCAAGAGGCGCGCGATCCGGTGCAGCCACACCCAAACATAATGATCTGGGGCACCCTGGAAGCGCGGGTTCAGGGTGCCGATCTGGTGATCCTCGGCGGACTGAACGAGGGCAGCTGGCCCGAGCTTCCGAGTGCTGACCCCTGGCTGAACCGTGCGTTGCGCCTTGAGGCGGGTCTTTTGGCCCCGGAAAGACGGATCGGCCTGGCAGCGCACGATTTTCAACAGGCCGTCGCGGCAAAAGAGGTAGTTTTGACACGTGCCTTGCGCGATGCCGAAGCCGAAACTGTTCCGTCACGATGGCTCAATCGGCTGATCAATCTGTTGGCTGGCTGCGGGGCCGAAGGGCAAAGCGCCTTGGCGCAGTTGTGCGGCAACGGCGCACAATATCTGCGCCTCGCCGACGAGCTGGAGCGTCCGAAACTGCCGGTGAAACCTGAGCCGCGCCCGGCCCCGGCCCCGCCCATCGCGGCGCGGCCGGAAAATTTATCCGTCTCCGATATATCCAAACTAATTCGTGACCCTTACGCCATCTATGCGCGCAAAATTCTCGGCCTGAAGCCGATGGCGCCGCTGAACGCCGTGCCGACCGCTGCACATCGCGGAACGGCCATTCATGCGATCATGGAGCGCGCCATGACAGCGATCGACCCGGCCAGCGACTTGCCCGCCCGGATCGAGCAGTTGATAGCGGTCGCGCGGGGCGTCATCTCAAGCGCAGCGCCCTGGGCCGAAACGCAGATCCTGTGGCTCGCACGCCTGCGCAAAAGCGCGGGCCCGCTGCTGGTCAAAGAAGCCGATCGGCGCAGCAAAGCGCAGATTATCGCAACCGAAGTCAAGGGCTCGATCGCCCTGGCCGAGACGCCGATTGTCATCACCTGCAAGGCCGATCGCATTGACAGGAGGGGCTCTGGCGAACTGGACATCTACGATTACAAGACCGGCGTGCTGCCAACCAAGGCGACGATCGAAAAGTTCGACAAACAGTTGATGATCGAGGTGCTGGTGGCTCAGTCCGGTGGCTTTGACGGCGTGCCCGCTGCCCCGGTGTCCGAGGCCAAATATCTGGGCATATCGCCAAAGGCCAAAGAGACGGACGTGCCGTTTCAGGACATCGACCTCACCGAGTTCCAGGACGAATTAGAGACCTTCCTGCTGAATTTCTCGCAAGCACACTGTGGTTACGTATCGCGGCGTGATCCCGATCCGAATTATGGCGGTGATTTTGACCATCTTGCCCGGTTCGGCGAATGGGACGACCCGGATGAGCCGGTTCGGGTTGACGTCAGATGACCGGAGAGCAACAGGCCATCGAGCGCCAATTGATGGCGACCTCGGCCAGCCAGTCGATCTGGCTATCTGCCAACGCCGGATCGGGCAAAACCCGCGTGCTGACGGACCGTGTGGCGATGTTGCTGTTCGGCGGCACCAATCCGCAGAACATCTTGTGTCTTACCTATACCAAGGCCGCGGCAACCCAGATGCAGAACCGCCTGTTCGCGCGTCTTGGCGCCTGGGCGATGATGCCAGATGAAATGTTGTGCGGTGAGTTGGGTGCGCTCGGCGCGAATGGTCGCATAGATGCTGCGCGCCTCGCCCATGCGCGAACACTGTTTGCGGCGGCAATTGAAACGCCCGGCGGGCTTCGCATTCAAACGATCCATTCATTCTGTGCTGCGCTTTTGCGCCGGTTCCCGCTGGAGGCTGGTATATCGCCGCTGTTTCGCGAACTGGATGAACGAAATACCCGGATGATCCAGGATGAGGTCGTTGACTCATTGGCCACCGGTTCAGAGGCGGAATTTGTTACCGAAATTGCCGGTATTCTGAGCGATCAGGATTTTGAGAATGTTGCCACTTTCGTCGCCCGAAACAGGGATGCGTTTCGCGCACCTATGAGCCAGCAGTATATCCGCTCAATGTTTGGCCTCGGCGCCGAGCCGGAACTTGATGGGCTTGTTTCGCGAATATTTTCGGAAGCCAACAAACAGGCCGTTGCCAATGCCGTATCGGTCCTGCGCGGCGGGAAGCCTTCGGACCTTAAAGTTGCGGACAAGCTGGCAGCGTCAAATTTTTTGTTACCGGGGGCGGCCGATCTGGCCGCGCTGTTTGGGTTATTCCTTTATTCAAAGGGTTCCGAAAGGGGCACCGAATTCACTGCCATGATCGGAACATTTGCTACCACCGACCTGCAGTGCGCCAATGCCGCGGTATTTGACGCGCTTGAACCGATGATGCAGCTGACCGAGCAGGCGCGCAAAATTGACATCGCCGAAAAGGCGGCTGAACGAAGCTGGGTCTTTCGCAAATTTGCCACCGCATATTTGCGGGAGTACGACCGTCTCAAGACAGCAAGTGGCGTCCTGGATTTTGACGATCTGATCGAGAAGGCCGAGGCGCTCTTGTCCGATCGCCTGGTCGCTGCCTGGGTCATGTTCAAACTCGACGGTGGGATCGACCATATACTGGTCGATGAGGCCCAGGACACCAGCCCGGCGCAATGGCGGGTCATCAAATGCCTCGCGCAGGATTTCGGGCATGAGGCTGACGCAGCCCGTCAGCGAACGATCTTTGCGGTTGGCGACAAGAAGCAGTCAATTTATTCATTTCAGGGCGCTGATCCACGAGAATTTGATAGCGCCAGAGAGTATTTTGCTGCCCAGTACGAACACACCGGCCAAAGGCTTCGGGGCCTGGAACTTTTGCATTCCTTCCGGTCGTCGCCAGCGATTCTGCGCGTGGTCGATACCGTATTTGAGAATACCACCGGCGGATTTGAAAATGCCAGCCACCGCGCGGCTTATGATGCGAAGCCGGGACGCGTCGATCTGTGGCCGGTGGTTCCCAAGGCCGAGGCACCACAAATGCCGCGATGGTTTGACCCGGCGACACCCAAGCGTGACGCAGGCGAAACTGCTATTTTGGCCGGAAAAATTGCGTGCCGCATCAAGGCGATGATCGGGCGCGATCAGCTGGGCGACGCAAATGGCCAAACACGGCCGGTCCATGCGGGCGATTTTGTTGTGCTGGTGCAGAGGCGTAAAAACCTGTTTCATGAGATCATCAAGGCCTGCAAGAAACTTGACATGCCGATTGCCGGGGCGGACCGATTGCAGATCGGCGGCGAACTGGCGGTCAATGATCTGCGCGCGTTGCTGTCGTTTCTGGCGCTACCACAGGATGACTTGTCGCTCGCAAGTGCACTGCGATCACCGCTGTTCAGATTTTCCGAGCAGGAGCTTTTTTCGCTCGCACATGACCGCGGTGAGGACAATCTTTGGTCCGCGCTCTACGCCCGGCAGGATAGCCACCCCGAAACTGTCGCGGAGCTGATGGATCTGCGCAATCACGCCGATTTTCTGCCGCCATTTGAACTGTTGGAACGGGTTCTGACAGTTTGGGGTGGGCGAATAGCGCTGTTGGAACGGCTCGGCCGGGAAGCCGAGGAGGGCATCGACGAATTTCTAAATCTGGCGCGCGATTATGAGACCATTGCGCCGGCCAGTCTGACTGGATTTCTGGCCTGGCTGGAGCGCGACAAGACCGAGATCAAACGCCAACCAGACTCGGCAGGGCGGCAAATTCGGGTGATGACGACACATGGTGCCAAAGGACAGGAGGCGTCGATTGTAATCCTGCCGGAGACTTTGATCCCGCAGAACAACCCGAAGACGGGCCCCAGGATTGACGAAAGTGGCCGCCCGTTCTGGGCCACGCCCAAGATCGAGGCGACCGACTTGCAGGCAAAGGCAACCGAGGCAGAAACCAAGAGAGCCGAGGAAGAGCGTTTGCGCCTTTTCTATGTGGCGATGACCCGCGCGGAGCGCTGGCTGATCATTTGTGGCACTGGCGATGGAGCGGCCAAAGAAGGCAGCTGGCACAGCCGCGCGCGTCGTGCATTGGAAGCGCTTGGTGCCCAGCCGCTGGAAACGCCAACCGGGACCGGGCTTCGTTATGAGACCGGCGACTGGCCCGAGCGGTGCCAAGATGTTGGGCCCGGTGCGACAGACGCGCAGGTCGCTGCGCTGCCGGATTGGGCAACGCGGGTTGCCAAACGGCCCGCGCGCGAAATGCCCCTGTTGCGTCCATCTGACTTGCCTGGCGACAAAACGCTGCCCGGTGAGGCGACTGGCGAGGGTGATCTGGCCGCACGCAAAGGCAGCGCGGTTCATAAGCTGCTGGAGCACGCGGGCCTGTTCCGAGTGGGCGAATTCGCCGCGCACGCGCATGCGGTTCTGGCAAATTCCGGCATGTCGCTGGGTGCGGATGCGCAAGCAGAAGTTATCGCGCAGGTGAGTCACATTCTGGGGCAACCGGAATTTCGGTTCCTTTTCGGCGACGGCTCGATGGCCGAAGTCGCAGTATCGGTGCCGGTTTCTGTGCCGGGGCATGATCGGTTGCATGGCACAATTGACCGTCTGGTGTTGTCGAAAGGCCGTGCGCTAATTGTCGATTTCAAGTCCAATTTTGTAGTGCCCGACCGGCCCGAACAGGTGCCCGACGGGCTGATCCTGCAACTGGCGGCCTATGCGCAGGCAGTTTCGCTGATCTATCCCGACCGGGTGATCGAGGCCGCGATCCTTTGGACTTCCGCGCCGAAATTGATGGCGTTGCCGCACAAACTTGTGAACCACGCGTGGGACGCGCTGGCGCTCTCTTGACGTTCCCATCGGCCATACCTAGTTTCGCCCCCTGACCGCTTTGACCCAGGAGAATATCATGGCCACGTATCCCGTAACCGACGATACATTCGACGCCGAAGTGCGTAATTCCGACATCCCGGTTGTGGTGGATTTTTGGGCGGAATGGTGTGGCCCTTGTAAGCAGATCGGGCCGGCGCTTGAAGAACTGGCGGTTGAGTATGAGGGCCGGGTCAAGATCGTGAAGGTCAATGTCGAGGACAGCCCGAATTCGCCTGCGCAGCTGGGTGTTCGCGGTATCCCGGCCTTGTTCATGTTCAAAGACGGTGAGGTCGTGTCCAACAAGATAGGCGCCGCCCCAAAAGCCGTGCTGCAAAAGTGGATTGAAGAGATCGTCTAAGCGCGCAACTCGCGCTGAGGTGCGTGCGGATCGATTTCGCAATTCAATCGTTTTGCTTGTGAATGCAAGTCTGGCCACCCATATAGCCCCGGAAATAAACGGAGAGCGCCATGGGCAACACTGAATTCCCCGGTTGGCACGGCACAACAATCATTGGCGTCAGAAAAGGCGGGCAGGTGGTGATCGCCGGAGACGGGCAGGTCAGCCTTGCCCAGACGGTGATCAAAGCCTCGGCGCGCAAGGTTCGGCGGCTGACATCGGGCGGTTCGGATATTCTGGCGGGCTTTGCCGGCTCAACAGCTGATGCCTTTACCTTGCTGGAACGTCTGGAGACCAAACTGGAAGCGGCACCCGGCCAGCTGACGCGAGCGGCCATCGAACTGGCCAAAGACTGGCGCACAGACAAATATCTGCAAAAGCTCGAGGCGATGCTGATCGTGACCGATGGCAAGACGCTGCTGGTGATCACCGGGGCAGGCGACGTGTTGGAACCAGAACATGACGTGGCGGCAATCGGATCAGGCGGAAATTTCGCGCTGGCCGCGGCACGGGCGATGATGGACACCGAGCGGACCGCCGAAGAGATCGCGCGCGCGGCGATGGCCATAGCCGCGGAGATTTGTGTTTATACAAACGGCAATTTGACGGTGGAGGTTGCTAAATAGTGGATGGTTACGTTTGCCACTCGCACGTCTGTCGCTCAACAAAGACAGACACTAAATAGGACCAGTCCGAATGACCGCCCTCACGCCCCGAGAGATAGTCAGCGAGCTCGACCGCTTCATCATCGGCCAGAAAGACGCCAAGCGTGCCGTTGCAGTCGCGCTCAGAAATCGCTGGCGGCGCAAGCAGTTGAGCCCGGAATTGCAGGAAGAGGTTTACCCCAAGAACATCCTGATGGTCGGACCAACCGGCGTTGGCAAGACCGAGATCAGCCGCCGTCTGGCGCGGCTGGACAGGGCGCCGTTTATCAAGGTTGAGGCGACCAAGTTCACCGAGGTCGGTTATGTCGGCCGCGATGTCGAACAGATTATCCGCGATCTGGTCGAGGTGGCGATCAACTCGACGCGCGAGCACATGCGTGACGAGGTTACGGCCGCAGCGCATCAGGCTGCCGAGGAGCGCGTACTCGCCGCCATAGCCGGCGAGAATGCGCGCGAGCAGACGCTGGAGATGTTTCGCGGCAAGCTCAAGCGCGGTGAGCTGGACGATCATGAAATCGAACTCGATCTGGCGGATAACTCCAGCCCAATGCAGATGTTCGACATCCCCGGCCAACCCGGTCAGATGGGCGGCGCGCTCAATCTCGGCGACCTGTTCGGCAAGGCGTTTCAGGGACGCACCACCCGCAAGAAGCTGAGCGTGGCGGAGAGCTACAAAGTCCTGATTGGCGAGGAGGCTGACAAGCTGCTGGACGATGAGGCAGTAACCCGCGCGGCGCTTGAGGCGGTCGAGCAAAACGGCATCGTGTTTCTCGATGAGATCGACAAGGTTTGCGCGCGCGCCGAGACGCGCGGCGGCGATGTCAGCCGCGAAGGCGTGCAGCGCGACCTGTTGCCGCTGATAGAGGGCACGACGGTTTCCACCAAATACGGGCCGGTCAAAACCGACCATGTGCTGTTCATCGCATCGGGCGCCTTTCATATCGCCAAGCCCAGCGATCTGCTGCCGGAGATGCAGGGGCGCCTGCCGATCCGGGTTGAGCTCAGGGCGCTGACCGAGGCCGATTTCGTGCGCATCCTGACCGAAACCGATAACGCCCTGACGCTGCAATATTCGGCTCTGATGGGGACCGAGGAGGTGACGGTGACATTTACCGAGGACGGTATTGCGGCGCTGGCCCGGATTGCGGCCGAGGTCAACGAAAGCATTGAGAATATCGGGGCGCGCAGGCTTTACACGGTGATGGAACGTGTCTTTGAAGAACTTTCGTTCTCGGCACCGGATCGTGGCGGCGAGGCGATCAGCGTCGATGCTGCCTTTGTCGACGAACATCTGGGCGATATTGCCCGAACGACCGATCTGGGCCGTTATATGCTCTGAGTCCGGCGGACAGCACAGGCAATGATCGCTTTTATTCCGGTCTATTGTCAGTGAAAGAAGCGCATGGGTTTTCTTGACTTTCTGCGCGGCAATACCAATTGGCTGGCGGCCGGATTTCTGCTGGCGTTTTCGTCGAGCTACGGCCAGACCTATTTCATTTCGATATTTGCTGGCGAGATCATGGCCGAATTCGGCCTGACCCATGGGCAATGGGGCGGCATCTTTACAATCGGCACGACGATGTCGGCGATCCTCATGGTCTGGGCAGGCGGACTTGCTGACGCGCTGCGTCTCCGTGTTCTGGCACCTGTCATTCTGCTGTTTCTGGCAGCAAGCTGCGTCTTTATGGCACGGGTCCATGTCGCATGGGCGCTGGTGGCAGCGGTATTCTGTCTGCGGTTTGCCGGTCAGGGCATGGCGATGCACCTGTCAACCGTAGCCATGGCCCGGTGGTTTTCGGCCAATCGCGGTCGCGCGCTGGCAATCGCGGCGATGGGCTTTTCAGTGGCCCAGGCGGGCTTGCCGGTGATCTTCGTTGCTGCCAAGGGCTTGGATGGATTGGCGCCTGCTCTGGTGGGTCGCGGCGGCATTGGCGCTGGCAGCGATCGTGCCAATCTCGGTACTGCTCAGAGGCGAACGCACGCCACAGTCCCACAGCGAAAATATCGAGACCCGCGGCATGGAGTTGCGCCACTGGCGACGCGGCGAGATGCTGCGCCATCCGCTGTTTTGGTTTATCGCGCCTGCGATCTTTGGTCCTGGCGCGTGGGGCACCGAGCTTTTCTTTCAGCAGGTCCATCTGGCCACGATCAAAGATTGGACGCACGCTGAGTTCGTATCGCTGATACCGTTATTCACAATCGTTGTTATCGGCTCGACATTCGCAACCGGATGGGCCACCGATCGGTTCGGTGCCGGCCGCCTGTTTGCCGCCCAGATGCTGCCGCTGGCGCTCGGATTTGGCCTGCTGGCCGGGTCAGATAGTTTGGGCATGGCTGCCGGTTGCGGCCGGCACGGGCGCGCTTGCGACCCTGCCCGGAGTATTCGCCGCCGAGTATTATGGCACCCGCCACATTGGTGCTATCAAGGCTGTCTGGGCGGCGCTGATGGTGCTGGGTTCGGCAGTAGGGCCGGGGGTGACCGGGTGGCTGATTGACCGGGGTATCGATTTTTCCGCCCAGATGGCAGCTATATCTCTCTATTTCGTCGTCGCGGCCTTGCTGGTGATAATCGGCGTCGCGCGGGCACAGAGGTCTTTATCTGCGGCGACGTAGGTAGACGTAAAAAGCGCCCGCGCCACCGTGGCCCTGGTGCGCCTCGACCACATCCAGAACCAGCGCCGCCGAACCGCCGCTGTGCAACCACATCGGCACGTTTCGCCGCAACACACCGGATCGTTCGGGTATGGGGCCATATTCGGGACGCGGGCGGCCTTTGCCGGTAATCACCAACACCAGGCGCTGCCCGCGGGACGCGGCCTCGCGAATAAACTCCATCAGGGCAGGAAGCGCGGCCTCTTGCGTCATCCCGTGCAGATCAAGGCGCGCCTCGGGTGTCAGGCGACCGCGGCGCAATTTCTGGTAGGCTTTATTGTCCATTTTCGGCACTGCCTGGCCGCCATGGGGCCCCGCCATTGCAGGCAGTGCGGTTGATGACTGGCCCAGCTCAAATGGAGCAATGCGAAAACCCGCTGGCCCGGGCGTGCCCGGGTCGGGGTGCGGCACTGTTTTGTCGGCCAATTGCGCACTCACGAATGGATGCAGTGGAATGGTGGTCTTTTTGACCCGCGCCCAGAGCGCTGCGTCAGCTGGACCGATCCGGTCTTTTTGCCGACGCGCCATGGCCCTAACCGCCGGTCAACGCGATGGCCAGATCAATCGGCATCAGCACGATCAGACGGGCGGGATCGTGCAGGCGGGCCGCCATTTTTCCGGCCTGTTCGCCCGTGCCGGTGAAGAAATCAGCGCGCTGCGCGCCCTTGATCGCGGAACCGGTATCCTGGGCCACCATCAGGCGGCGGATAATATCCGCGCCGCCTTTTTCGATCCAAACCGGTGCGCCGAGCGGGATGTGATTGGGATCAACGGCCAGGGCGCGGCCAGCCGTGATCGGCCGGTTCATCGCGCCTTTGGGCCCCTGCGTCGGGTCGAGGCCGCTTACGGCACGAAAGAATACATAATTGGGCGAGCCGCGCAGCAATTCTATCCCCTGCGCCGGGTTGCGGCGGACCCAATTTCCGACGACTTCGGCCGAGGCCTGATGGGGCTGATAGATGCCCCGGCGCACGAGTTCGTCGCCCGGCGAGCGATAGGGGTGCCCATTGGTCCCAGCGTAGCCCAGCCGCAGGATCGAACCGTCGTCGAACCGGATGCGCCCGGAGCCCTGCACCTGCAGGTAAAAAAGCGCTGCCGGATCGTCAACCCAGGCCAGTTCTAGCCCACGCCCTGCCAGCAGGCCGCCGGTTTCGATGATCTGGCGATCATGCCAGAGCGCGCCGTCACCAAGCTCCGGCGGGCGGCTATAGACTGGCGTCGCGTATCGCGCGCTTTTCTGCCGCGCGCGCGCCAGCTCCCGCGCGCGCGCCAGCTCCGGCTCATAATAGCCGGTGACCAAGGATTGCGCGCCGTCATCGATCAGTACCGGACTGAAGAATGTTTCAAAAAACCATTTGGCGTCTGGCCCGGTCCCGGCGAGCATGCAAATGCCTCGCCATTCTGTGGCCCGCAGATCGCCGTAGGTTTTTGTGAATGCGGCAAGTGCTGCGCCGTGATCATCTTCTGCCCAGCCGACAAGATCGCCAAAGCGCCACAACTGAGGCTCGCCCTTGTTGCCCGCATAAGCAGCCGTCGACGCTGAAACCAGGGCCGCAAACGCGGCTGCGGCCAGTCGCATCATTACTCGCCGGTCGCGATGAGTTTCCAGTTGGGATTGTCTGATTCTATGTCGCGGGCAAACGTCCAGATGTCGCGTTGGCGTTTGATGTCGTCGGCATTGCCCTCGACTACATCGCCGGCCGTGTCGCGCACGACAGAGGTCAGCTCACCGACGAATTTCACCGAAATTTCCGCATCCGTGCTGTCGTCATTAAAAACGGCGCTCGTCAGCTCCATCTCTCGGATCCCCACGAAGGTGGCGTCAACCGACAGCCCTTGCTCTTCGCGCGCGGCAACGACATGGGCGAACGCCTCGAAAACGTCGTCGGACACCAAGGCGCGCACCTCTTCAAGCTCGCCGTTTTCAAACGCCATGAGGATCATTTCATAAGCGCCGCGCGCGCCGCCCAGGAATTCGCCGACGTTGAATTGCGGTTCGACACGTTTAATACGCGCCAGCGCTTCTGCGCTTTCGCTTTTCTCGGCAACATGGTCAGCGATATCGGGGTCAACTCCGCCCTCGATAACTTCAAAATCGCCGCGCCGGCCGCGCGCGCTTTGCTGATCCGTCCGGGACTTTTCAAAGCCATCTCTGGTGCCCAGAACGCTGCGCAGGCGCAGGATCAGGAAAATGGCAATTCCAGCCAATACAAGAAGCTGGATAATCGCTGCATTCATGTGGAACCTCAAAATTCTATGCTGGGTGGTATCCATCCCGCACCGCACTTATGTAAGGTAGGCTTAGGGTCAAGTCCACTGTGCCTGGCCCGCAAATATGGATTAGCGTAATGCCGCTTCTGCTCATATTCGTGTTGGTGCCGATCATCGAGATTGCTCTGTTCATTCAGGTTGGCGGCTGGATCGGGCTGTGGCCGACATTGGCAATAGTCGTGCTGACGGCGGTTATCGGAACCTGGATGCTGCGCGAACAGGGACTTGCCGAGTTGGCGCGTCTGCGCAATTCGCTGGAAAACATGCGCGATCCCAGCGCCTCTTTGGCCCATGGCGCGATGATCCTTTTCGCCGGTGCGCTGCTGCTGACACCGGGGTTTTTTACCGATACGGTCGGCTTCTTGTTGCTGATCCCGACATGTCGAAGGGCCGCCATTGCCTATTTCCGCAGCCGGATCACGACCGCTCAATTTAATGTTGGCCCCGAGGCGCACCAGCCACCGCCGTCCAGCGGAGAAACCATCGAGGGTGATTTCACCGATGTTTCGCCACAAGGTGATAAAGCCTCTTCCGGCCGGACAAAGCATTGAGGCGGCCCAGTCGACCTGTTAGGACACGCCCGATTTCCAATTGGAGAGCCTGATGGCCGAGAAGAAAAAACCTGAGCATAACGGCGCGGGACCGGCGCAGGAGCCAGCGAGCCCGGTCAAGATGCAGATTCTCGCACAATTCATCAAGGATATGTCTTACGAGAATATTCTGGCGCAAACCGGCAAGGCCGCGGAGGCGACACCGGAGATCAACGTCCAGGTCAGCCTTGATGCAAAAAAGCGCGAGGTGGAACATCAATTCGAGGTGACCTCAAAATACACGATCACCTCAAAGATCAAGGGTGGCGACGCCACGCTGTTTTTGCTCGAGTTACAGTATACCGGCATTTTCGCGATCGAGAATGTACCGGATGAGCAAATGCATCCGTTTCTGCTCATCGAATGTCCCAGGATGCTATTTCCGTTCGCGCGACGCATTGTGCATGATGTGATCCGAGACGGGGGATTTCCGCCGCTTAATCTGGAAAATATCGACTGGGTCGCTCTCTACCGCCAAAACGTGGTTGCCAGGGCGCAAGCGGCCAAGGCGGCGGCGGCAACAGAGCAGGCCTAACCGCTCTGGAATTTCGACCATATTGCGCCTGCGCCGAGCGAGCGAACGAATTTCGCATGTGCGGCCCTGTCGACTTCGGTGAGCCGCGCTGGCAAGGGCTGTGGGCGCGGGCCTGGCCGCCATTTGGCCCGCGGGTCGCGATCACCATCGCGCCGGTGCGCGCCATCAAGACCAAAGCCCGGCTGGCGTCCGCCGATCAGCTCCAGATACACCTCGGCCAGAATTTCGCTGTCTACCAATGCGCCGTGTAAATGCCGGGCGGAACTATCTATGCCGAACCGCCGGCACAAAGCGTCCAGAGAGGCCGGAGAACCGGGATATTTCCGCCGCGCCAATGCAAGCGTGTCCACGGCCCTGTCCTGCCCGATCAAAGGAAGATGTGCCCAGCCGAGCTCTGCATTGAGAAATTTTATGTCGAACGTGGCGTTGTGAATGACCAGCGGAGCGGTACCGATAAAATCCAGAAATGCGGTGCCGATGTCTTTGAAATGCGGCTTGTCACGTAGAAAATCGTCGCCGAGGCCATGAACCTGGAAGGCATCATCGGGCATCGCGCGTTCGGGGTTGATGTACTGATGATAGATATTGCCCGATGGCAAATGGTTGACCAGTTCAATTGCGCCGATCTCGACGATCCTGTCGCCGGTTTCGGGGTCGAACCCGGTGGTTTCAGTATCCAGCACAACTTCACGCATTGCCAAGTTTGCCCCTGATTTCCACGATGATCATATCGACCGATCGGCGTGCAGTTTCAAGATCGTCGGTCGGGACCACATGGTCGGCGCGCAGACGTTTTTCAGCATCCGGCATCTGGCGTTGCAGACGTGCAGAGAGCCGCCCGGTGGCCATGCCGGGGCGCGCCAATACGCGGGCGCGCTGAATTTCCTCGGTGGTCGAGACCACGACAATCGCGTCAAAGGCGTCCTGCGCCCCGGTTTCAAACAACAGCGGGATGTCAAAGAGCAGAATATCGGTGGCAGCGGTGGCGGCAAAGGCGTCACGGTCGGCGCGCACCAGCGGGTGGACAATCGCCTCGATCTGAGACAATGCCTCGGCATCCGCTGCGATAATCTGGCTCAGTCGGTCTTTGTCGACCGCGCCGTTTTCAATCGCCCCGGGAAAGCGATCGGCGATCGGTGCCGCCGCCGCGCCGCCTGCGGCGTAAAGGCGCGCCACGGCCGCATCTGCATCCCAGACGGCAATTCCATGTTCGGCAAACATCTGCGCCGTCGTTGATTTGCCCATGCCAATTGATCCGGTCAGACCGATGCGGAAACCTTGGCGCGGGCTCATCGCCCGAGGACCACGCGGCGGACCTCTTCATCGACGCTGGGGCGCACGCCGAACCAGCGCTCAAACCCTGGCACTGCCTGATGGATCAACATGCCCAGGCCATCGACCACCCGGCAGCCCCGGCGCGCGGCTTCGCGCAACAGCCGCGTGTTGAGCGGGTTATAAACCATATCGGTCACCACAGCATCTGGGCTGAGCGCATCAAGCGGCACTTTAAGCACCGGTTTGCCTTTCATGCCCAGTGCGGTGCAATTGACAACGGTCGCGGCGCCGTCAAGCATATTGCCTGCCTTGACCCATTCGAATACGTGGATGCGCGCGCCAAATTCGGTGCGCAGAACATCGGCGCGAGACCTTGTGCGATTGGCAATGCGTATCTCTTTAACGCCTGCGTCCAAAAGTGCTGCCAGAGCCGCGCGCGCCGCACCACCGGCGCCCAGGATGGCAGCGGGCCCGGAATTTGGCACCCAGCCCGGAGAATTGACTTTCAGGTTCTCGACGAACCCATAGCCGTCGGTGTTGTCGGCATAGATCTTGCCGTTATCGCGGAATATCAGCGTATTGGCAGCACCGATCAGGGCGGCGCGGTCGGTGACTTTGTCGGCCAGCGCTAGCACCGACACTTTGTGGGGGATGGTTACGTTGGCACCGACAAACCCCATACGCGGCAGGGCCAGCAAAACATCGGCCAGCTCGCTCTGGGCGACATCCAGCGGCACATATTGGCCCTTGATGCCGTATTTGTTGAGCCAGTAGTTGTGCAGGACCGGGGATTTGCTGTGCGAAACCGGCGTGCCGATGACCCCGGCGAGAAGAATTTTGTTGTCGCTCATGGCACCGGAAACCTCAAAGCGATTAGCTGGTCGGTCAATTCGATCAGCGGCAGGCCCAGGATGTGAAAATAATCTCCATCAATTTTCGACATCAGCCAGATCCCCTCTTCTTCGATCTTATAGCAGCCCACCGAGTGGCGGATCGAGTCCCAGTTTCTGTCGACATAATCGCGCAGATATACTGCGGAGAGTTGGCGCATCTTGACCGTGACACAGCCCAGCGTGCGCCAGAACGGCTGGCCTGAACTTGCTAGTACAGCAGCTGTAAAGAGGCGGTGCTGGTTGCCGGCAAGTGCGCTTAGCTGATCTATAGCTTCAGATTTACTTTGCGGCTTTCGCAGGATTTGGCCGTGAAATTCCAATATCTGGTCGCAGCCCAAAACAAGATCGTCGCGATGTGTTGCGCTGACATGCACAGCCTTGGCTTGCGCCAGGGCGTCAGCGATTGTGCCTGCGCTGCTGCGCATTTTTCTCAGCGAAGCGATGATTGCCGTCTCATTAATCCACGCGGGGACCGACCGAAATGGAATCCGGGCGGCTGTCAGCAAGCGCGCGCGAATTTCGGAGCCTGAGGCAAGGATGAGCGCGGTTGTCATGTGGACAACACTGGGAGCAGTTCCCGCTTAGATATGTTTATTGACGCGGTGGATCCGCCCCGGTCAAAGGGAGGGAGGCGAAATCTTAGTGTTATGCTATTTTGTCCCCACATGTTTGCCTGTGGACTTACCCCCAAAAACATCGCGGGATAACACCGCACATGCTGTAGTCGCAGTGGGTATTCACAGAAATATACCAACGATATTTTCACATATTGCCCTGTTTTCGTTCATCAAATGATCATAACGTAATTCTTGTGGACAAACTGTTTGGACAGAACAGTGTATGAGCAAATTCGTGGATTGTACGGTAATCAACACTATCCCCAGCCCCTACATCGACTTCAACTCTTTCTATTTACTTTCTATTAGAGTTGAAAACCCAAGCGAGGTCTGTGTGACGGATTTTCTGATCAATTCTTATCCTTGGATAAAGAGCGGTCATATTATCGCCGTTATCGCGTGGATGGCAGGATTGTTTTATTTGCCGCGATTGTTTGTCTACCATGCCGGGCAGGCGGAGACCGGCAGCGATGCGGACATAATGTTTCAGGTGATGGAGCGCCGGTTGCTGCGTTTGATCATGAACCCTGCGATGATCGCTGCCTGGGGCTTTGGTGTGTTGCTGGCCGCGACCCCGGGCGTGGTCGACTGGACTGCGCTCTGGCCCTGGGCCAAACTGGCAGGCATTGTCAGCCTGACCTGGTACCATCACTGGCTGGCGCGGCGGCGGGTAGATTTTGTGCGTGGCGACAATCGGTTTGAAGCGCGAACCTATCGGATTATGAACGAGCTTCCCACGGTGCTGGTCGTCATTATCGTGATCTCGGTCGTTGCGCGCCCGATCTAACGAGATTGACAAAAAACACAGTTTTGGATTACCAACACTAGCGCCTGCCTGGCGCGTTTCTCCTGACCTGACATGCCCCCCCGATATGAGGTGGCCAAAAGTGGAATTCTCCTATGACTGACGAGCGATTGAATCTGTCCGATCTTAAAGCCAAAAGTCCCAAGGATCTCCTGGCGATGGCCGAAGAGCTGGAGATCGAGAACGCCTCGACCATGCGCAAAGGCGAGATGATGTTTTCGATCCTGAAAGAGCGGGCCGATGATGGTTGGGAAATATCCGGCGATGGTGCGCTTGAAGTATTGCAAGACGGTTTTGGGTTTCTGCGCTCGCCCGAAGCGAATTATCTGCCGGGTCCGGACGATATATATGTTTCCCCTGAAATGATTCGCCAGCTCTCGCTGCGTACAGGCGACACGGTATATGGCGTCATCCAGGCACCGCTCGAAAATGAACATTACTTTGCCATCACCAAAGTCACCCTGATCAATTTTGAAGACCCCGAAAAAGCCCGCCACAAGATCAATTTCGACAACCTGACTCCGCTTTACCCCGACGAACGCCTGATCATGGAAATCCCCGACCCCACGGTCAAGGATCGCACCGCCCGCATCATCGATCTGATTGCCCCCATCGGAAAAGGCCAGCGCTCGCTGATCGTCGCACCACCGCGCACCGGCAAAACCGTGATCCTGCAAAACATCGCCCATTCGGTCTCGATTAATCACCCCGAGGCATATCTGATCGTGCTGCTAATCGACGAACGCCCTGAAGAAGTTACCGATATGCAGCGTTCGGTGAAGGGTGAGGTCATATCGTCAACCTTTGACGAACCCGCCAGCCGCCACGTTGCCGTCGCCGAAATGGTCATCGAAAAAGCCAAGCGCCTGGTCGAACACAAACGCGACGTGGTGATCCTTTTGGATTCAATCACCCGCCTGGGGCGCGCCTTCAACACAGTTGTGCCGTCCTCTGGCAAGGTTCTGACCGGCGGCGTCGACGCCAATGCCCTGCAGCGCCCGAAAAGGTTCTTCGGGGCTGCCAGGAACATCGAGGAGGGCGGCTCACTGACCATCATCTCCACTGCGCTGATCGATACCGGCAGCCGGATGGACGAAGTTATATTTGAGGAATTCAAGGGCACCGGTAACAGCGAGATCGTCCTTGACCGTAAAGTGGCCGACAAACGGGTGTTCCCGGCGATGGACATCCTAAAATCAGGAACTCGTAAAGAGGAATTGCTCGTGGATCCTAAGGAGTTGCAGAAAACATTCGTGATGCGCCGCATTCTAAACCCGATGGGGACAACTGATGCGATTGAATTTCTGATCTCGAAATTGAAACAGACGAAATCGAATTCTGACTTTTTCGACTCGATGAATGCATAACTTATTGTTTTAGAACAATTGGTTACACATGGAAGATACGATATTTGCATTGAGCACGGCGCCAGGGAGAGCCGGGGTTGCGATCATTCGGATCTCTGGCACGCACGCATTTGATGCAGCCAAGGCACTGGCCGGAGACCTGCCGTCGGAGCGCCATGCCGCGTTAAGGACGCTGCGCGGCGCCGACGGGTCGCTCATTGACCAGGGGCTGGTGCTTGGATTTGGGCAGAATCGCAGTTTTACAGGTGAGGAGAGTGTTGAATTTCAGTTGCACGGAAGCCCGGCGGTCGTGCGGGCGGTCTTGGCCGAGCTTGCCACGATGGGAGGACTGCGCGCCGCGGAGGCCGGCGAGTTTACCCGCCGCGCGTTGGAAAACGATCGCCTCGACATTGCGCAGGTGGAGGGGCTGAGCGATCTGATCGACGCGGAAACCGAAATGCAGCGCAAATTTGCGTTGCAGGTTTTTGCAGGGCGCCTTGGCGAGTTGAGTGAGGGATGGCGCGAGGCGATCCTTCACGCTGCCGCGCTTTTGGAGGCGGTGATAGATTTTTCGGATGAGGATGTGCCCGTCGATGTGACGCCTGAGGTTCTTGATGTCGTCGACCGCATGTTGGCGGAGATGAAAAAAGAAATCGATGGGGTTGGCGTTGTCGAACGATTGCGAGATGGGTTTGAGGTGGCGATCGTGGGTAAACCAAACGTTGGAAAATCTACTCTTTTGAACACTTTAGCTGGAAGGGAAGTCGCCATTACATCAAAGATCGCGGGGACGACGCGCGATGTGATCGAGGTTGCTGTGGATATTGACGGGCTGCCCGTGACATTTCTGGATACAGCCGGGTTGAGGGGGACGACAGACGAAGTTGAGGGGCTGGGCGTTGACCGGGCCGTGCAGCGAGCAGAACTTGCAGATCTGCGCATATTTCTGAATGACGAAAGCGGCCCGCCTGCGGATGTTGCAGCTCAGAATGGAGATATTTCGGTACACTGCAAAGCAGATCTTACCCCGGGACGCATCTCGGCGGTATCGGGCGTGACGGGAGAAGGCGTAGACGAAATAGTCGCCCAGGTCGCAAGCGAGCTGACCGAGAGGCTGGCAGGCGCAGGTACAGCGTCTCGACAGAGACACCGCCAGGCGATACACGCAGCATACGAGGCGCTCGGGCGCGTACAGGCCATCCTGGGCGAGAAAAATTTCGCGCCTGAGCTGGCGGCGGAAAACCTTCGTGGGGCCGGGCGGGCGCTGGAGAGACTTGTCGGGCGACTTGATGTCGAAGATGTGCTTGATCGTATCTTTTCGCGTTTCTGCATTGGTAAGTAGGGTTGTTTCACGTGAAACATTCGGATTTTGATGTTGTCGTTGTGGGTGGCGGCCATGCCGGGGTCGAGGCCGCCTGCGCGGCAGCGCGCCTTGGTTGTAACGTCGCACTGGTGACGCTCAAACGCGATGCTATCGGCGTCATGTCATGCAATCCGGCGATAGGCGGCCTGGGCAAAGGGCATCTGGTACGGGAAATTGACGCTTTGGACGGGGTGATGGCGCGGGCGGCGGACAGTGCGGGCATTCAGTTTCGGTTGCTTAACAGGCGCAAGGGCCCGGCGGTTCAAGGCCCGCGAGCGCAGGCTGATCGCAGGCGCTATCGTGCCGCAATATCGACCAAGGTTGGGCATCAGGAGAGCCTAACCGTGATCGAAGGGGAGGTCGCTGAGCTTCGACTAAACAGTCAGAGGGCGAGCGGTGTTGTTCTGGCTGACGGGTCGGAAATTTGCGCGAGATCAACAATATTGACGACTGGTACATTTTTGCGCGGCGTGATTCACATCGGCGGGAACCGGCAGCATGGCGGTCGCCTCGGGGAAGCGCCGGCACGGCGGCTGGCCGAGCAGATAGAGAGTATTGGGCTGCCTCTTGGGCGGCTGAAAACCGGCACCCCGCCTCGGCTGGATAGGCGAACCATTGACTGGGCGTCGTTGGCACATCAACCCGGCGACCACGATCCATCGTTTTTTTCTTTTCTTACCAAGGCACCAAGCTGTCGGCAAATCTCCTGCGCGATCACCCACACAAACGAGGCGACTCATGACATCATTCGCGAAAACCTGACCAAGTCGGCAATTTACGGAGGCAACATCCAAGGTGTCGGCCCGCGATATTGCCCGTCGATCGAAGATAAGGTCATCCGGTTTGCGGACAAGTCCACGCATCAGATTTTCTTGGAGCCAGAGGGTCTTGATGACCACACGGTTTACCCAAATGGCATCTCAACCTCGATGCCGGAAGACATACAAGCCGACTTTGTCCGTTCGATCAGAGGATTGGAACGGGCCCTCATTCTGCAGCCCGGATATGCGGTTGAATACGATTTCGTCGACCCGCGCGCGCTGGACGCGACGCTACGCCTCAAGGACATCCCAAGCCTCTATTTCGCGGGCCAAATCAACGGCACCACAGGATATGAAGAAGCAGCCGCCCAGGGTTTGGTCGCCGGCCTGAACGCGGGACTGGTCGCACTTAACCGCGCGCCGCTGACATTCAGTCGCGCCGAAAGCTATACCGGGGTTTTGATTGATGACCTGATCATACGCGGCGTTACCGAGCCATATCGGATGTTTACGTCGCGCGCCGAATATCGACTTGCGCTGCGGGCAGACAACGCGGATCAGCGCCTCACGCCAGTGGGCATCCGTGCGGGTTGCGTTTCTGATAAGCGCAGACGGACTTTCGACCAAAAGAGCAGGCGCCTTGGTCAAGCCAGGCACGTTCTGACTGCAAAAAAGTTCTCGCCGAAAGAGCTGAATGCAAAAAACATCAAGGTAAGCGACGACGGCACGAGGCGGACCGCGTTTGAAGTTCTCGCGTTTCCGAATGTCTCTATCGACCATGTCAAAAACCTTGTTCCTGAATCAGCATCTCTGGACGTCGATAGTCTTCGCCAGATCGCCCGCGACGCGCTGTACGTCAATTACTTCGAGCGGCAAAACAAGGATATAGAGGCCTTACGAAGGGATGAACTGCGCGCCATCCCGCGCGATTTCGACTATCAGGCACTGAATTCGCTGTCGAATGAGTTGCGCCAAAAGCTCGACCGCATCCGGCCGCAGACTTTGGGTCAGGCGGGCCGCATCGAGGGCATGACGCCAGCGGGTCTGCTGACCATTTTGGCCGCGCTGCGCCGACGTGAAAGGCGCCGGGCATGAGGCAACCACCAAGCCGAACAAGTCCGGCCGATGTTTCACGTGAAACAAACATCAAACTGCGTGAGTTTGCCGATCTGTTGGCGAAGTGGAACCGAGCCATAAACCTAATTTCGCACGCCAGCGCTTCGGAAATTTGGCGAAGGCACATCTTGGATTCGATGCAGCTTTTGGATTTATTGCCGGAAAAGACGGCCAGGATAGCTGATCTGGGGTCTGGCGGTGGGCTGCCCGGAATGGTTATCGCAATAATCCTGTCCGATTCGGATCGGCACATTTCGGTAACCCTGATCGAGAGTAATCAACGCAAGGCGGCCTTTTTACGCAACGCCCGCCACAACCTGGGCATCGACGTAGATATCATCGCCGAGCGAATAGAAAATGCCCAACCGGTCATGGCAGATGTCGTGACTGCCCGCGCGCTGGCACCTTTGCCACGCCTGCTGAGCCTTGCTGTACCGCATCTAGCACCAGGCGGAATGTGTCTTTTTCACAAGGGAAAGGAATACGGGCGCGAACTGACGGAATCGCTTGATACTTGGCGCTTTCAGAGTAAAAACTATTTCAGCATGTCCGACCCACAAGGTGTTATCCTTCGGATTGAGGAAATTGAGCGTGTTTGATCCGTTTCGCAGCGAAGCCCCGCGCATCATAGCAATAGCCAATCAAAAAGGGGGCGTCGGCAAAACCACGACGGCGATAAATCTCGGCGCTGCATTGGCGGAGGCCGGGCTGAACGTACTTCTGGTGGATATTGACCCGCAGGGGAACGCAACAACCGGACTAGGATTTTCCAAAAACAGTTATACGCCAACGACTTATGACTTGTTGATGAATGATGTGAGCATACTGGATATCGCCCGTCCGACCTGTGCCGAAGGCCTATGGCTTGCCCCTTCGACGACAGACCTAAGTTCCACTGACATCGAACTGGTGGCTAACGAGCGGCGGAGCTTTCTGTTGCGCGATGCGCTGCGCCAAATATCGCGCGAGAAGCTGCGGCTTGACTATATTCTGATCGATTGCCCGCCCTCGCTCAGCTTGCTGACAGTCAACGCCATGGTCGCCGCCAACAGCGTGCTGGTGCCTTTGCAAAGCGAGTTCTACGCACTGGAGGGTCTGTCGCAATTGCTGCTGACCATCCGTCAGATCCGGGGCACCGCAAACCCACAACTCAGGATCGAGGGAATCGTTTTGACAATGTTTGATGCGCGCAACAATTTGTCACATCAGGTCGCTGCGGATGCACGCAAAAATCTTGGTGATCTGGTTTTCACCTCGGTTATCCCGCGCAATGTTCGCCTCAGCGAGGCGCCGTCATTTTCCCTGCCCGTGCTCGCCTACGATTCGGGCTCCAAAGGCAGTGCCGCTTATCGCGATCTGGCCCATGAACTGGCGCTTCGACACGGCTACGACTTAACAGAAGGACAAAGCGAAGTTGGCTGAGAAAAAAGGATTGGGCCGCGGGCTCGCAGCTTTGATCGGGAGTGACATACTTCCCGAAGCTGTAAGTGAGGAGGCGCGCGCTTTTCCGACACGCGCCGAGCGGGTCATTCCGGTAGAAAATATCGAACCCAACCCGGATCAGCCGCGGCGCCATTTCGATCGTAGCGAATTGGAACAACTGGCGCAAAGCATTGCTAGTAAAGGCATTCTTCAGCCAGTAATTCTGCGCCCCAGGGGTGATAACCGGTACCAGATCGTTGCTGGTGAGAGGCGATGGCGCGCAGCCCAGATAGCCCGGATCCATAGTATACCAGCGCTTATCGGCGATTATGATGACGAAGAAGTTCTCGAAATCTCAATTATCGAAAATGTCCAGCGCACGGATCTTAACGTCGTTGAAGAGGCCCAGAGTTACCGCCAGTTGATAGACCGGTTCGGCCACACACAGGAAAAGTTGGCCGGGGCGCTTGGAAAAAGCCGAAGTCATATTGCCAACCAACTCCGCTTGCTCAATCTACCCGAAGCCGCACTAGACATGCTCCGGCGCGGCCAACTCACCGCCGGTCACGCGCGAACGCTTCTGTCAGCGCAACACCCGATGCAGCTGGCCCGCCAGATCGTCAACAAGGGCCTGTCGGTACGCCAGGCCGAGGCGCTAGCCAGGGCCCCCACCGTCGCGAAAACCGGCCCATCGCGGCGATCTAGGCACAAGGATGCCGATACACTGGCGCTTGAGAACGATCTTTCCGCGACGCTTCACATGCGCGTCACGATAGACCATCGCGAAGATGGCGACGGCGGAACGATCACCGTGCGATACCGCAATCTCGACGATCTTGACGCAATCTGTCAGGCCCTGTCTCAAGCCAAACAGCTAGCGAGATGAAATATGTGCACCCGGTAATCTCCAGCCAGCTCACGCCGCAATCAAGTCTCGCAAGACCGCATTCAACACTCGACGCCCCGCGGGGGCGGCGGCAATGTGGTCTCGATCCCGCCGTAACATACCAAGATCGATTAAACTGTTGATATGGCTGTCGAAACTGTTGGATTGGATTGCACTTAGCCGCGCGCGCTCGACGCCGGATGCCAACCGAAGACCCATCATCAGCATTTCTTCTGCTGCGGCCTTTTCCGACAATAGGTCGCGCCTTGCTTCACCGCCGTCCCCCGTTACATCAGACAGCCATTGTGACGGCGCGGCGCGGGTTTGGGTGGCAAATCTGTTCCCGCCAACTGACAGCCTGCCGTGGGCACCGGGACCGACGCCCAGCCAGTCGCCCCCCCGCCAATAAATAAGATTATGGGCGCTCTCAAAGCCAGGGCGCGCGTGATTGGAAATCTCATAGGCCTCAAGTCCGGCTGCTTTCGTCATGTCTTGCGTCAGGTCATACAGATCGGTTGCCACGTCCTCGCCCGGCAGTCCGGGCAGCAGGCCGCGCGCATTCCGGTCGCCAAACGCCGTTCCGTCTTCGATAGTGAGTTGATACAGCGACAGATGGTCAGGGCTGAACGCCAATGCGCTTTTCAGCTCGGCCCGCCAGTCCCCCAGTGTTTGATCCTGACGGGCATAGATCAGGTCAAAACTGACACGCTCAAAGGTGCACCGGGCAATTTCCAAAGCCGCGATCGCGTCGTCGAGCGAATGCAAGCGCCCGAGCGCGCGCAAATCTTTGTCACTTAGCGCCTGTATTCCAAGTGAGAGCCGGTTCACGCCTGCCGCCCGATAGCCGCGGAACCGCTCCTGCTCGACTGAGCTAGGATTGGCCTCAAGTGTGATCTCAATGTCAT
The DNA here is from genome assembly GCA_965216135.1 of Paracoccaceae bacterium. Classification (GTDB taxonomy): domain Bacteria; phylum Pseudomonadota; class Alphaproteobacteria; order Rhodobacterales; family Rhodobacteraceae; genus CBDCFL01. Next base: position 669,051 of record CBDCFL010000023.1, on the reverse strand, counting down.
TGGCAGGCGACCAGCTGGCCATGGCGGCGTCTATAACCGCCTCAACAACGGCCGGCGGCATCAGGCTCGGAGTGCCGCCGCCAAAATAGATCGATCGCAGAACCCGACCCCCAAACTCGCCCCCATAGCGCGCGATATCACTGCAATAGGCTCTGATCCACTCGCCATGATTGATCTGCAAAGCGACATGCGAGTTAAAGTCGCAATAAGGACACTTCGAAGTGCAATACGGCCAGTGCACATAGAGGCCAAAACCCGCAATCTGCCAATTCTCAGGCAAAACAACCTGCGCGTAGCTTGGCAAAGGCCCTGGTCCGGTGGCTGATGCGGTGTTTCATGCGGGGCTCCGTCTCACCAAAGGTCTCATCATGGCCATCAGGCAAAAACAACGGATCAAAGCCAAAACCTCTAGTTCCACGCTTGGGCCAAACCAGCCGGCCGTTGACGTGACCTTCGAAAAGCGCACCCCCCCATCCGGCCAGGCCAGACACAGTGTGCAGCAAAACCGCCCGGCGCGCGGCTCAGGCGCTCCGTTCGCCTCCAACATGGCCCAAACCTTGCCCATCGCCAAAGTAAAATCGCGGCCATTGTCGGTCTGTGCCCAATCGGCTGTATAGACACCCGGCGCACCATCCAGCGCATCAACCATCAAGCCGCTGTCATCTGCCAGGGCCACCATATTTGCCGCGCCAGCGGCGTAGTGGGCTTTGATCCGGGCATTGCCCGCAAATGTGTCCTCGCTCTCAACAGGTTTATTCAGGCTCAGCGCCTCAGGTGCGACCGCGGAAATTCCCATTGGCTCTAATAAAGATGAAAACTCATCGAACTTGCCGGAATTATGCGTCGCGATGAGCAGGGACTGACCCTCAAAGCGCACCATTTTGCGCTGCGATCAGCTGATCGCGCCCCTGTTCGGCCAGATCAAGCAGTGCGCTCAACTCGCTGCGGGCATATGCCGCACCCTCGGCTGACATCTGCACCTCGACCAGACGATCATCGCCGGTCATCACGAAATTCCCGTCGGCTCCCGCATCGCTGTCCTCGCGATAATCGAGGTCCAGTACCGGCTGGCCTGCATAGATCCCGCAGCTGATCGCGACAATATTGGTCACCACTGGATCAGCTGAAACATCACCTGCCGCAATCAGCTGGTTCACCGCCAGCCGCAGCGCCACCCATCCACCGGTGATCGCCGCACAACGGGTTCCGCCGTCGGCCTGAAGGACATCGCAATCGACTGTGATCTGCCGCTCGCCGAGTGCGACCCGATCCACGCAGGCCCGCAGCGACCGCCCGATCAGCCGCTGGATTTCAACGGTTCGCCCACCCTGCTTGCCAGCCGCCGCCTCGCGCCGCATCCGCGTGCCGGTCGACCGCGGCAGCATCCCGTATTCCGCGGTGACCCAGCCCAGCCCCGATCCCTTCAGAAATGGCGGCACCCGTTGCTCCAGCGATGCCGTGCACAATACATGCGTGTCGCCCAGATGGATCAGACAGGATCCCTCGGCATGTTTGGCCACGCCGGTGGTAATCGAAATCTGGCGCATGCTGTCCAGGCTCCGGCCTGATGGGCGCATCGCGGGGCTCCTTTCTTTGAGGCTCTGTTGGCGCACCTGTTAGCCACCTGCGGATGGAACTTGCAAGCCGGATTGACGCCAGGTGCAGGTTGTTTTTAACTGGGCCGCTGTGTCCGGACAGAAAAACATGACCCACGCGCCCCGACCGCTTGACGAGATGAACGAACGAAGCCGAGAAGTATTTCGCCTTGTGGTCGAAGCCTATCTGGCCTCGGGCGAACCTGTTGGCTCGCGCACCTTGACCCGCACAATGGAAGAAAAGGTCAGCGCGGCCACGATCCGAAATGTCATGCAAGACCTTGAGTATATGGGCCTTTTGGACAGCCCGCATGCATCCGCGGGACGTATGCCCACCCAATCGGGTCTGCGCCTTTTCGTCGATGGCCTGCTTGAAATGCGAAATCTCGACAGCGATGATCGCGACAAAATCCATGCATCGCTCGGCAACGAAAGCCAGGATGTCACCGCCATGCTCGACAAGGTCGGCTCGGCGCTGTCGGGCATCACCCAGAGTGCTTCTCTGGTGCTGACGCCCAAACAGGATGCGCCGATCAAGCATATAGAATTCGTCAATCTTGCCGATGACCGGGCGCTGGCGGTTATCGTGCAGGCCGATGGCCATGTCGAAAACCGCATCTTTCGGCACGAACCCGGATTGCCGCCTGCTTCGCTGCGCGAAGCGGCCAATTATCTAAATGCCACGGCCGCCGGGCGCACCCTGAGCGAGCTGCGCCAGGCGGTGCGCTCCGACATCGGCCTCCGCCGCCGCGAACTGGACGACGCGGCGCGTTCGATGGTCGAGTTGGGTCTTGCCATCTGGGAAAATGAAGGTGCCGACCACGAGCGCCTGATCGTGCGGGGGCGCGCCAATCTGCTCGACGACGATGCCGGTCCGGCTGAACTTGACCGTATCAAAACGCTGTTTGACGATCTCGAACGCAAGCGTGACATTGCCGAATTCCTCGATCTGGCCGATCACGGCGAGGGCGTGCGCATTTTTATCGGATCAGAGAACAAACTATTCTCACTTTCGGGTTCCTCTTTGGTGGTTTCTCCCTATATGAACGCGGATCGCAAAGTCATCGGCGCGGTCGGGGTTATCGGCCCCACTCGGCTCAATTATGGGCGCATTGTGCCGATTGTGGATTACACCGCGCATCTGGTCGGCAGGCTTGTGTCCGGGCGCGTCAGTGAAGGGTAGCAAAAATGGGCAAGGCCAAAGAGCAGATTGAAGAGCTGGAAGAGATCGCCGGCCAAGATAGCGGTTTTGCCGAAGAAGCCGAGGCTTTCGAGGCAACCGACGAGCTGGAAGCCCTGCGCGCTGAGCGCGATGACATGCGCGACCGGTTCATGCGCGCCCTGGCCGATGCCGAAAACGCCCGCAAGCGCGGCGATCGCGACCGGCGCGAGGCCGAGCAATACGGCGGTTCGCGTTTCGCCCGCGACATGTTGCCGATCTATGACAATATGAAACGTGCGCTTGATGCCACCAGCGAAAAGGGCAGCGAGAACGCCCAGCCCCTAGTTGAAGGCGTAGAGTTGACGATGCGCGAGCTTGTAAACATATTTTCCAAGCACGGCATCGAACGCATCCTGCCAGAGGTCGGCGACCGTTTCGACCCGCTGATCCATCAGGCCATGTTCGAGGCACCGCTGCCCGGCACCCAGGCCGGCGACATCATTCAGGTCATGGCCGAAGGCTTCATGCTGCACGACCGTTTGCTGCGACCCGCGCAGGTTGGTGTCAGCTCAACCCCGAAGTCGTAAGCGCTTTCAACTCATACAATAGCCCCAGCGCGTCCTTGGGACTCACCTCGTCGGGATTGATATTTTCCATACGCTCCTGCAGCGCCGACAATTGCGTGGACGGTCCAGAGCCCGCGGCGGGCGCCGCCGAAAACAGCGGCAGATCATCTACCAGATCAAGCGCTGATGTTGCGCCCTGCCTGTCGCCCTTTTCCAATATGTCCAGCACCTGTCGCGCCCGGTTGATGACCGCCGCGGGCAGGCCCGCAAGTTTTGCCACCTGCACACCATAAGAGCGATCCGCCGCGCCTTTGCGGACCTCGTGCAGAAACACCACTTCGCCCTCCCATTCCTTGACCGCGACCGTGGCGTTCGTGGCGCCCGGCAGGCCGTCGGCCAACCGGGTCATCTCGTGGTAATGCGTGGCAAAAAGCGTCCGGCACCGGTTGATCTCGTGCAGATGCTCCAGTGTCGCCCAGGCGATCGATAATCCGTCATAGGTTGCGGTGCCGCGGCCAATCTCATCCAGAATGACCAGCGCACGGTCGTCGGCCTGGTTCAGGATCGCAGCCGTTTCGATCATTTCAACCATGAACGTCGAGCGCCCACGCGCCAGGTCGTCGCTGGCGCCGACGCGGCTGAATATCTGGCTGACCAATCCGATTTTGGCGCGCCGGGCGGGCACGTAACTGCCCATCTGCGCCAGGATTGCGATCAGACAGTTTTGCCGCAGAAACGTCGATTTGCCGGCCATATTGGGCCCGGTCAAAAGCCAGATCGCGGCATGTTGACCGACTGCCGTCAAATTGCAATCATTGGCGACAAAGGGCGTTCCGTCCTGTCTTGCAAGCGCTGCCTCGACCACGGGATGTCTGCCGCCGGTGATCTCGAAGGCGCGACTTTGATCAACATCGGGCCGCGTCCAGGCGTTTTGCGATGCGAGTTCCGCGAGCGCGGCGTTTGTGTCGATCTCGGCCAGCGCATCGGCGGCGGCGCTGATATTTGGCGCCGCGTCCAGAATTTCCTCCGCAAGGCGCGCGTAGAGCTGCCTTTCAATGTCCAGGGCGTGTTTGCCGGAGTTCAGGATCCGGCTTGCCAGCTCGGCAAGCTCGGCAGTGGCGAACCGCACCGAATTGGCCGTCGTCTGGCGATGAATGAACGTCTCGTCCAGTGGTGCGGCCAGCATTTTGCTGGCATGTGTTGCCGGTGTCTCTACGAAATAGCCTAGCACGTTGTTATGTTTGATCTTCAGCGAGGAAATACCTGTAAGTTTTGCGTATTTCCCCTGCAGACCCGCGATCAGGCCCCTGCCCTCATCGAGCAATTTTCTGGCTTCATCGAGCTCGTGGTCATAATCCGGCGCCATAAATCCGCCATCGCGCGCCAAATGCGGGGGCTCTTCGACCAACGCGCGCTGCAGGTGCGTCACCAACGCATCGAATCCCAAAAGCGCGCGGCGTGCATCCGTCAACCGCGCCGCGCTGGTGTCGTCGGGGATAAGCGTCGAAATTTCCGCGGCCTGTCCCATGCCGTCGCGAATGGCGCCCAGATCGCGCGGCCCGCCACGCTCAAGCCCAAGGCGCGACAAGGCGCGGTCAATATCGGGAACACCGCGAAGCGCCTTACGGACATCTTCGCGCAGGCTCGGATTGTCGTCAAAGCAGGCGAGCGCATCCAGGCGGCTGGTTATCTCGTCCAGCTCTGCCGAAGGGCTTGCCAGACGATGCTCCAGCAACCGGGCACCGGCCGCGGTGATGGTCCGGTCGATGACGTGGCGCAGAGAACCGTCGCGGCCCCCGCCAATGGAATGCGTCAGTTCCAGATTGCGCCGTGTTGCCGCGTCGATCTGGACAGCGCGATCCCTGCGCCCGCGAACCGGCGGACGCAATAGCGGCATGTTCCCGCGCTGGGTAAGTTCCAGATAGGTCAAGATCGCGCCCATGGCCGCGGTCTCCGCCCGCTCAAAGCCGCCGAAAGCATCCAGCGTGCTGACCTTGTAAAACTTCGCAAGCCGCCTGTTTGCGCCCGTGCTGTCAAAACTGGCCCGCGTCATGGGTGTGGCCGCCGCACCAATATCAGTCACCAATTCGGCCAGATCAGAAAAATCGCCCTCTGACAGCAGAACTTCTCGCGGTGCCAGGCGTGCTAGTTCGGGCAGCAGCTGATCGCGGGTGCATTGCATGACGTTGAATGCGCCGGTCGATATGTCTGCCCAGGCCAACGCCGCAGTGTCGCGGACCTGCGCGAAGGCCGCCAAGTAGTTATGCGCGCGCGCGTCCAGCAACGCCGCTTCGGTCAGCGTGCCCGGCGTCACCAGCCGCACGACGCCACGTTTGACCACCGATTTGGCCCCGTGCATTTTTGCCTCGGCCGGATCCTCAAGCTGCTCGCAAACCGCCACGCGAAATCCTTTGCGGATGAGTGCCAGCAAATAGCGCTCGGCGGAATGCACTGGCACGCCGCACATCGCGATGTCATCGCCCAGGTGTTTTCCGCGCTTGGTCAGCGCAATGTCGAGCGCCTCGGCGGCGGCCACTGCGTCATCGAAAAACATCTCATAAAAATCACCCATCCGGTAAAACAACAGCTCATCGCGATGGGCACCCTTGATCTCAAGGTACTGTTCCATCATCGGCGTGATTGCGGATTTCGCGGTTGTCACAAAATGCCCCCGGCAGAACTGGGGGCAGATTAATCGCACGCCCTATCCGGGGAAAGCCCGATTTCGCTGATCAGCCGCCCACAAATGGCGCGTCACCGCCCCAGATCGCACGTACTCGGTCGTCGCGGCCACAGGCGTCGCGGTAAAACTTATAGGCCTCCGATTGTTTTTTGGGGCCACGTCGCGTCAGCACCAAGTTTTTGCCCTTGTAATAATCCTGATGATAATCCTCGGCCGCATAAAAAGCCCCGCGGCTCAAAACCGGCGTCACGATCTCGCGACCCAGCTCGGCCACCGCATCGGCAACTGCCGCCTCTGCAAGACTCTTTTCTGCTGCATCAGAGACAAATATTGCGGTACGATAACTCTCACCTCTGTCACAGAACTGACCGCCGGCGTCGAGTGGATCAATGGAGCGCAGAAATAGATGCACCAGGCGCTCATAACTCAACCGCGCCGGGTCGTAGGTAATTTCAACGACCTCGTAATGGCCGGTTCCGCCGCGCGAGACCTGTTTGTAGGTCGGGTTCTTCAACGTGCCGCCGGAATAGCCGCTGACGACAGATCGCACGCCTTTCACTTTTTCGAAATCCGCCTCAACGCACCAGAAACAGCCGCCCGCAAAAACCGCGGAATTTGATTCGGCCGACCGCGCGAGTTGCGGCCAGGTGACGACGGCCAGCCCAAGCACAAACATCAGCGCCAGAGACTTTGTAATATTGAATGTCATGATCACACCCTTTCGCGGCGATACTGACTGGCCGCAGTTGATCAGGAAATCATTATTTGCCGCGCTCACGCCGCATTGATCGCCTGTTACGGAAATTCATGCGACTCGTGTTGTGGTTCGGGCAAGCGCAGCGCTTCACTTCGGCCAAACCGCCCCGGTGGTCGACCGTGATGCCGGATGTCATGCAGCGCGGCAACACACTACTTTTTCAGCCGCCGATTGCGTGCCGCCAGCAATTTCAGCCTGAGCGCATTCAACTGGATGAACCCGGCGGCATCCGATTGATCATAGGCCCCTGCGTCATCCTCAAAAGTAACATGCGCCTCGGAATAGAGACTATTTTCGGACCATCGGCCCACCGTCCGTGCCACCCCTTTGAACAACTTTAGCCGCACAATTCCCGCGACATGTTCCTGGCTCTTGTCGATCAGCGCCTGCAGCATGTCGCGTTCCGGGCTGAACCAGAATCCATTGTAGATCAGCTCGGCATATTTCGGCATCAGCTCGTCTTTCAGATGCGCCGCGCCGCGATCCAGCGTAATCTGCTCGATGCCGCGATGGGCCTCAAGCAACACGGTGCCGCCGGGCGTTTCATAGATGCCGCGAGATTTCATCCCGACAAACCGGCTCTCGACCAGATCGAGCCGCCCGATCCCGTGTTTGCCGCCCAGCTCGTTCAGCCGGGTCAACAGCGCCGCAGCGCCAAGCGTCTGACCATTGATTGAAACCGCGTCCCCGCGTTCAAATCCAATCTCGACGTATTCCGGCGTATCGGGCGCATCTTCGGGGTGGATCGTGCGCTGATAGACGTAATCCGGCGCTTCTTTGGCAGGGTCCTCCAGCACTTTGCCTTCAGATGAGGTGTGCAGCAGGTTCGCATCGACCGAAAACGGTGCCTCACCACGTTTGTCGGTGGCGATCGGAATTTGATGGGCTTCGGCGAATTCCAGCAGCTTGCTGCGGCTGGTCAGGTTCCATTCCCGCCACGGTGCGATCACTTTGATGTCCGGGTTCAGTGCATATGCCGCCAGTTCGAACCGCACCTGATCATTGCCTTTTCCGGTGGCACCGTGGGCCACCGCATCGGCCCCGGTCTCGGCGGCAATTTCGACCAGGCGTTTGGAAATCAGCGGTCGCGCAATCGATGTGCCTAGCAGATAAAGCCCCTCGTAAAGCGCATTCGCCCGGAACATCGGAAAAACGAAGTCGCGGACGAATTCTTCGCGCAGGTCTTCGATGAAAATGTTATCGGGCTTGATGCCCAGCAACTCGGCCTTGGCCCGCGCTGGCTCGAGCTCTTCGCCCTGGCCAAGATCGGCGGTAAAGGTCACCACCTCGCAGCCGTATTCGGTTTGCAGCCATTTCAGGATGATCGACGTATCCAGCCCACCGGAGTAGGCCAAAACGACTTTCTTTGGCGCAGACATGTCCGCCCTCCGGGTATCTCGATCCGGCGGGGGTTTATGTCTTTTCTAATGGCGCGGCAAGTCTGGCCGGCTGGTCCGCGCTACGCCGCCCCGGAAAGGTTTTCTTGTCCAGCAGAGAAATCGGCAAGGCTCTTGGTATAGGCCTCGACAATCTCGCCAAGATCCACCTGTCCGGCGCGTCCCTCGGCGGCGGCGCGCTCGCCTTGATGGCACAGCCCCGCAAGCGCGTCGAACCCAAGGTTTAACGCGCTGCCTTTGATGAAATGCAGGTCAGCGTCCAGCCCGGTGACATCGCTTGGCCTGCGCAGACGATCCATCGCCTCAGACACTTCCTCAAGAAACAGGGTGACCACTTCATCGAAATCCTCCGGGCCGACTTCGTCCCGCAATTCGTGAACACGATCCCAGTTGATGGTCATCGGACAATCCCCGCTCAAGCGCAGGGCAGGCTCGCAGATCGCCATTAAGGATCGGTAATGACGCGCCCAAATATAGGAGCATTTTTCACTTTAAGCTCTTTGCAATGGTTTGCCCCTAATCCGCGGCCTCAGACAGTCACTTGAGCGGGGGGGGGGCGTCCGTGTCTGCAGCGGCGCAAAAAAAAATCTGCTGATCAACCGGCCAAGGCACGTGCTGAAACCGTGCTTGTTGTCGATGACAGCGGGTCGCAGCGCCACATATTGAAGGTGTTTCTGTCGCGCTGGGGCTACCGCGTGATCGAAGCGGCGTCGGGTGAAGAAGCACTGGCGATTTGCGAGGCGCATCAGCTCGACGTGATTATCAGCGATTGGATGATGCCGGGCATGTCCGGGCTGGAGTTTTGCCGCGCCTTTCGCGCCCTGCCGGACCGGCCCTATGGCTACTTTATCCTGCTGACCAGCAAGTCTGAAAAACCCGAGATTGCCCGCGGGCTTGATGTCGGTGCCGACGATTTTGTCTCCAAACCGGTCTCATCCAGCGAGCTTCTGGCCCGCGTTCGCGCTGGTGAGCGCATCCTGCATATGGAACGAGAGCTGCGCGAAAAGAACCGGCTGGTGTCGCAGACACTCACCGAAATCAGTGGCCTTTACGAAGCGCTTGATCGCGATCTTGTCGAGGCGCGAAACCTCCAGCAATCGCTGATCCACGACCGCCACCGCGATTTTGGCACCGCCCAGGTGTCGCTGCTGCTGCTGCGCTCTAGCGGCCATGTCGGCGGCGATCTGGTCGGCTACTTTCCGATCAACGACGACGAGGTTGGGCTTTTCGCGCTGGATGTGTCCGGTCACGGCGTCGCCTCGGCCCTCTTGACCGCGCGTCTTGCCGGCCTTCTGACTGGCGGTTCAGCCGAACAGAACGTCGCGCTCGAACAGGACCGCACCGGAAAGACCCGAATGCTGCCGCCATCCGAGGCGGCCAAACGCATGAACCGGCTCTATCTGGATGAGATCAAGGCAGATCAGTATTTCACCATGGCTTTAGGCAAAGCCGATCTAACCACCGGTCAGGTCCGGTTCGTGCAATGCGGGCACCCAAATCCACTGGTGCAGATGCCCGATGGCTCGACGCATTTCCAAGGCGACGGCGGTTACCCGATCGGCCTGTTTGATGAGGCTGAATGGGAAGAACATGAGCTTCGCCTGCCCAAGGGCGCCAGATTGCTGCTGGCCTCTGATGGGCTGACCGAATGCCCGGATGAGCATGGCAATATGCTAGATGAAGACGGGCTTGCCCGGCTGATGCAGAAAAATTCGGACCTGTCGGGAACTGAGCTGCTAGAGGCGCTCTTGTGGAATTTAACCGCCTTTACTGGCGACCAGGAATTTGCCGATGACGTATCGGGCGTTCTGTTTGAATACAGCGGCTAGAACAGGCGCGCATACGCCCGGTCGCCCGGATTTCCCAGAACCTCGGCGGCGATGCGCGCGTCCATCCACAACGCGGTGTGAAATTCCTCAATCGGCGCGCTGACCTGGCGCACGGGCCGGGCCGTGAACATATGGCAAACCTTTTCTGCCCAAAGCGCATATTCCGGCATGTAGACAAACCGCCTGAAAGCCCCCAACCGACGTGGCGCAGCAATCGTCCACCCGGTTTCTTCCAGAACCTCACGGTAAAGCGCGCGCATCGGGCTCTCGCCAGGGTCAATGCCGCCACCGGGAAGCTGAAAACGCTCGTCCGTTTCAGATTGATGGGTGATCAACAGTGCACGACCATGCGGCAGCACCGCATATGCGCCCGGACGTACCCGGTATCGTCTGCCGTCAGAGGGCCTGTCCCCATACCGCCGCACTGACCATGCCCCTTTGCTCTTGATTTCCGACGCTTATATAGACGCTTTATGCCCAAGCGGCGACTGGAGAGAGCGCATATGTCAATCGGATCGCATATTGCCTGGGACGATACGGTGCTGCCGTTTCAGCTTGACCGGTCAGACATCCGTGGCCGCGTTGCACGCCTTGACGATGTGCTCACCCAGATGCTGCGGCAACACAACTACCCGCCAGCAATCGAAGCGCTCGTCTGCGAGGCTGTGCTGTTGACCGCGCTCATCGGCCAGACGATCAAACTGCGCTGGAAACTGTCCTTGCAAATTCGCGGCGATGGGCCGGCTAGGTTGGTGGCAACTGACTATTTCGCGCCTGCGCAAAACGGTGCGCCCGCGCAGCTGCGTGCATATGCCGGTTTTGATCAGGCCCGACTGGACCCTGACGCCTTGCCGTTTGAGCAAGTGGGCCAGGGCTATTTCGCCATCCTCATCGATCAGGGTGAAGGCAACGCACCTTATCAGGGCATCACGCCGATTGCGGGGGGCTCGCTCGCGTCCTGTGCCGAGACCTATTTCGCGCAATCGGAACAATTACCAACCCGATTTGCGACCGCTTTCGGTAAGTCGCAACTGCCCGGACAACAGCCGACCTGGCGCGGCGGCGCGATCATGTTGCAAAAAATGCCCGGGGCTCCGGCTGCGTTGCCCGATCAGGACGTCGAACAGCCGGACCTGATGCGCGCGATCGACTATCTCGGCAAGGATGAACAGCAAGACTGGAGGCGCGCCAATGTTCTGCTGGACAAGGTCGAACCGCCGGACCTGATCGGCCCGACCGTGCAGCCCACCGAATTGTTGGTTCGGCTGTTTCAGACCGAGGGCGCGCGCGTTTTTGACGCGACCCCTGTCAGTTTCGGCTGCACGTGCTCTGCGAACCGGGTGCGCAGCAGCCTGTCGATCTATTCGGCCAGCGACATCGCCCAAATGACCACCGACACCGGTGTAGTTACCGCGGATTGCCAGTTTTGCGGGGCACATTACGAGATGGACCCGGCCACTCTTGGACCCGAGTCAAATGAGCAAAGCCATGCATGACACCGATCTGATCGCCAGAGTCAAAAATGCGGTGTCGCTGCAGGGCGAAAGCTCATCGGATTATGACCTGAACCCCGGCCTTAAACTGGCGGATGATCGCAATCTGACACCAGCAGCGGTTCTAATCGCGATAGAGCCGCGCGCAGACCAGACGCGCCTTTATCTGACCAAACGCGCCTCATCGCTCAAGCACCATCCCGGCCAGATTGCCTTGCCCGGCGGCAAGGTTGACGCAGCCGACAAAGGGTCAGTTGTCGCCGCAGCGCTGCGCGAAGCAGAAGAGGAAATCGGCCTGCCGACAGCGCATGTCGATACTGTCGGTTCCCTGCCCAACCATGAAACCGTCACCAGCTTTGTCGTCACGCCGGTCGTGGGGCTGGTCACAACATCGTTCGAACCAAGGGCGGAAGAAGGCGAGGTTGAAGAGGTCTTTTCAGTACCGCTTGCCCATGTGCTGAACCCGGAAAACTACGTGGTTCAGTCGCGTATCTGGCGCGGCGTGGCGCGGTATTACAACACCGTGGCCTATGGCCCCTATTACATCTGGGGCGCCACCGCGCGCATATTGCGCGTGCTGGCCGACAAGGCCGCGCTGTGACGGTTATTTCTCAGGATTGGGTGTCAGAACCCGGCGTGCAGCAGATATTCGATCTGCTTGGCGCAGAGCGTCATGCAGCCTATTTTGTTGGTGGTTGCGTGCGCAATGCGTTGCTGGAATTACCGGTGATTGACATTGACATCGCCACCGCAGCACTGCCGCCCGATCTAATCCGGCTTTGCACCGGCCGCGGCCTCAGAGCCTTGCCGACTGGCATAGACCACGGCACAATAACCGTGATCGCAAACGGTCGCACCTATGAGATCACCACATTCCGCAAAGACGTCGAAACCGACGGGCGCCGGGCGGTCGTGCGGTTTTCGACCGACATCGCCGACGATGCGCGGCGTCGCGATTTTACCATCAACGCGCTCTATGCCGACCGCCACGGCAGTGTGATCGACCCGCTTGGCGGCATGGAGGATCTGGCCGCGTGCCGGGTGCGGTTTATCGACAACCCATCTGAGCGGATCAAAGAGGATTATCTGCGCATCCTGCGCTATTTCCGAATTCACTCATTGTATGGCGACGCCGATGCCGGAATGGATGGTTCCGCGCTTGCCGCGATTTCCGAAAACTTGGTGGGATTAGAGACGTTATCAGCGGAAAGGATCGGGGCAGAGTTCAAGAAATTGCTGTCCTCAATTGATCCTGGTCCGGCGGTAGCGGCCATGGCCGCTACCGGCGTTTTGGCCCATGTCCTTCCCGGTGCCGACCACGCCGCGCTTGCGCCGCTGGTGCACCTCGAGGCGGCCCGCAGCCCTGATCCTATCCGCCGCCTGGCCGCCTTGGGTGGACCTGACCCCACGGACAGATTGAGATTGAGCAAGTCGGACGTCAAAAGGTGGAAGGTGCTGCGCGACATGATCGCGGGCACTGAACCGGTTACCGCCATGGCCTATCGCCACGGGGCAGAGCTTGCGGTCAGCGGCGCGCTCGTTCGTGCAGCGGTTCTGGGCCAAAGCCCGCCTGATGGGATCGACGCGGCAGCAGCTAGCGGCGCGGCTCGGGTCTTTCCGCTTAGCGCCGGCGATCTGATGCCGGCTTTGTCCGGCGCGGCACTAGGCGCGGCGCTAAAAGCGCTCGAAGCAAGATGGATCTCCTCCGATTTCCAACTCACCAAACTCCAGCTGCTGGCCGCTCATCAGCCCTGACGGACTTTTTCGCCTGACGTTTCAGCAATGAAAGCCCGCAAGGGCTTGAAAAGCGTTGCCGATACAGGCCTTGGATATTCTGCCAATCTCGGCTATCACCGCCACCATGGTCAATAAAACAGACATTTTCCGGGTGCCCGGCGCAGGCAATCTTGCCATCTGCGCGGGCGGAGTCTGCCTTTCTCCGGCAGTTTTGTTCCCGGCATCCCGGCCCCGTCAGATGTATATCTGACCCCGGCGAACCCGACCTAACCACTTAAATACATTGCTAGTTTTGTGAGGGTGACGATATGTTTCGTCTGTTTGAGAATCTCGTAGACCCATTTGCCAACCACGATACGGGCGCCCCGCCTGCCAGCTTGTTCGCCTTCTATGCCGAGGCGATTAGGCCCTTTGGCCGCGTTATCCCCTGGCTCATGCTCACCGGTTTTATCGTGGCGCTGTTTGAGGCGGGGATGATCTGGTACGGCGGGCGGCTCATTGACATCATGAACGTCACCGGCGCGGCGGAATTCTGGGTCGCCTACCGCGTTGAGATCATCATCGTGGCTTTGGTAATCGTCATCGCGAGACCGGCGGCCATCGCGTTGCAGCACGGGTTTCTGGAACTGTCGCTGGCAGGCAATATGCAGGAGCGCGTCCGTTGGCGGGCGCACAAGCACATGCTGGGCCAGTCGATGAACTTCTTCCAGAACGATTTCGCCGGGCGGTTGTCCAACCGGGTGATGAAACTGTCCGAGGCCACCGAGGACACAATGTATCTGGTGTTCGAGGCTGTATGGTATGCCCTGATGTACGTCGCAATGGCGCTGGTGCTGGTTGCTGGCATTGACTGGCGCGTGGCCATCCCGCTAGTGATCTGGCTGGCGGCCTATGGCAGCTACACGCTCTGGACGGCAGTCCGCGTGGCCAAGGCAAGCGAGAAATGGTCCGACGCACGCTCGCTGGTTACCGGCCGCATCGTCGATGCCTATACCAATATCGAAACGGTCAAACTGTTTTCCGAAGGACCGCAGGAACAGGCCTATGTTCTGTCATCGCTGCGCCGGTTGCGCCTGCGCTTCCAGCGCTTCCTGCGCCTGATGATCGAACTCAATTTCGCGCTGAACGTGATAAACGGCATCCTTTTCGTGGGTGTCGTCGGCACTTCTGTGGTTATGTGGCGCTATGGCCAGACCAGCGTGGGCGAAGTCGCGGCGGTCATCGCCCTGACGGTTCGCCTGAACGGCATGAGCGGCTGGATCATGTGGGTGACGGTGAACCTGTTTGAACATGCGGGCACGGTACGCGAAGGGCTTCGATCGGTTTCGGTCGAGCACAACGTCGTGGACCGCTCGGATACGCCCATCAAAGTGACCGAAGGCCGGATCGAAATCTACCATGTGACCCACCATTATGGTAAGGAACAAGGTGGACTGAATGACATCAGCATTATCATCCAGCCGGGCGAAAAAGTCGGGCTGGTGGGCCGGTCGGGCGCTGGCAAATCCTCGCTGGTCAACCTGCTCTTAAGGTTCAGCGACCCCGAAGGTGGTGCCATTCGCATCGACGATCAGGACGTGGGCCAGGTGACGCAAGACTCACTGCGCAAGGCCATCGGCATGGTGACGCAGGATTCGTCTCTGCTGCACCGCTCGGTCCGCGCCAACATCCTTTACGGTGCACCGCACGCCAGCGAAGCCGAGATGATCGCCGCCGCTGAGCAGGCCGAGGCACATGATTTCATCCAGGCGCTCGAGGACCCCAAGGGCCGTCGCGGCTATAATGCCTTCGTTGGCGAGCGTGGGGTGAAGCTGTCAGGTGGCCAGCGCCAGCGCATCGCCATCGCCCGGATGATCCTGAAAAATGCGCCGATCCTGGTGCTGGACGAAGCCACAAGCGCGCTCGATTCAGAGGTCGAGGCAGCGATACAGACGACGCTTTATGACGTGATGGAGGGCAAAACCGTCATTGCCATCGCGCACCGCTTGTCTACCATTGCGCGGATGGACAGGATTATTGTGATCGACGAGGGCCATGTTGTCGAGGAAGGCAGCCACGCCAGCCTGCTGGGCCAGAACGGCCTGTACGCCAGCTTCTGGAACCGCCAATCGGGTGGCTTTCTGCGGACCGAGGATGAGGTCGCGGCTGAATGAAATTCGCCAATCTCATAAGGCCGTACGCGCCCGCCCAAGGTCCGCCGCCCCGCACCCTGGGGCGATTCTTCGCCTGGGCGCTCGGCGGTGCCTTCCCGCTGATTGCCATCGCGTGCTTTTTCAGCGGCGCGGTCGGCACACTGGAAGCACTGACCGCGATCATCCTTGGCATGGTCATCGACGCGGTCATCACCAGCGGCGCCAGTACTTTCATGGCCGAAAATTTTTGGCTGTTCGCCATGCTGGTCGGGTTTTTCGTCGTCCTGCGCCCGGTCATGATGGGCCTGGGTGCGTTTTTCAACATGTATCTGTTGGGGCCAAACGTCATTGCGATGGTGTTGTCGCGCATCTCACGCTGGACGCTTGGCCATTCGGTGGAATTCTTCGACAATGACTTCGCCGGCCGCATCGCCACCAAGGAAAATCAGGTCTCCCGCGCCGTTTCCGAAGTGGTGGTCGAGGGCGTCAATGTCGGTGCGTTTGCGGTCATATCCGTCATCGCTTCGATTTTCCTGGTGCTGTCGATCGACCCGCGCGTCGCGCTGGTTCTGGTGGTCTGGCTGGTCGCCTATATCGTGCTGATCCGCTGGTTTCTGCCCCGCGCCCGCCAACGCGCAAAGGCTCGCGCCAATGCCCGTGCGGCTGTCACCGGCCAGCTTGTGGACACCATCACCAATGTTAAAACCGTCAAACTCTTCGCCCATGACGCCCACGAGGACCGCGCCACGCATGGCGCCATCGAAGAGTTGCGCCAGAGATCGCTGCATTGGGGCGCGCTGTCGGTGTCGTTCCGCACCGTGCTGATGACGCTGGCCGGCACCTTGCCCGCCTCGCTAATCGGCGGCACCGCTTACCTGTGGTCGCAAGGGTTGGCGTCCGAGGGCGACATTGCCGCCGCCGGGGCGATTTCGATCCGGCTCGGCCAAATGGTCGGCTGGGTCAGTTTCACGCTGATGCAGATTTATTCCAACATCGGCGAGGTCGAGGACGGCATGAACACGCTGACCCCGCCGCACGGGCTGATCGACGCGGGCGGTGCATCTGAACTCGTGGTCAAAAAAGCAGAAGTCACGTTTCACGACACCAGTTTCGCCTATGGCCGGAAAATCGGCGGCATCGACTGCATCAACCTGACGATCGCACCGGGCGAGAAACTCGGCATTGTCGGTGCGTCCGGCGCGGGCAAGTCAACGCTCGTGGCGTCGCTTCTGCGAATGTATGACATCGAAGGCGGGCGCATCCTGATCGACGGCCAGGACATTGCTGGCGTCACCCAGAAATCATTGCGCCGCGCGATCGGCATGGTCACCCAGGAAACCGCAATGTTCAACCGCTCGGCGCGCGACAACATCCTCTATGGCAACCCGCATGCGACCGAAGAGCAACTGATCGCTGCCGCCCGCAAAGCCGAAGCGCACGAATTCATTCTCGATCTTCAGGATCACCGCGGCCGCACCGGGTATGAAGCATTCCTGGGCGAACGCGGCGTCAAGCTATCCGGCGGCCAGCGGCAACGCATCGCCCTTGCCCGCGCCATCCTGAAAGACGCGCCTATCTTGGTGCTGGACGAAGCAACCAGTGCGCTTGATTCCGAAGTCGAGGCGGAGATTCAGCGCGCCCTGGAAAACGTGATGGAAGGCAAAACGGTTCTGGCCATCGCCCACCGGCTGTCCACCATCGCCCGCATGGACCGGATCGTGGTGATGGATCAGGGCCGGATTGTCGAGGAAGGCAGCCACGATGTGCTGCTGGCGAAAAACGGCCTATATGCCCGCTTTTGGAACCGGCAATCAGGCGGGTTCATCCGTGTTGACGGCATCGCGGCGGCGGAATGAAGCGTGTCATGGTGCTGGGCGCGCCGGGATCGGGCAAATCAACCTTTGCTGTGGCGTTGGGCGCTGCGACTGGCTTGCCGGTCTATCACATGGACATGATCCACCATCTACCGGGTTGGGTTGAGCGGCCAAAGCCCGAGAAAATCGCGATGGCGGGTCAGGTGGAGGCACGCGACGCATGGGTATTCGAGGGTGGTTTGTCGGCCACATACGCCAACCGCGCCGCCCGTGCCGATACCGCCATCTGGCTGGACCTGCCTTTACCGCTGCGCCTCTGGCGTGTCGTCAAACGCCGCTGGCACTATCGCGGTGGGTTGACGCGGCCCGATTTGCCGCAAGACTGCCCGGAAAGAGTCGACTGGGAGTTCTTGCATTGGATCATCACGACCAACCGGACAGGGCGGAAGAAAATCCAGACCACCCTCGACGCTGCGCCGCATCTGATTGTGCATCACCTGACCACCCGTGGCGCGGTAAATTCAATCCTCAGCGGGCCGGACAATAGCGGCAATTAGCAAGATTGGTCCACGCTCATTGTCAGCGCAACCACACTTAGAATCAACGACTTACCATGGTGTCCACATGTGAACACCTAAGCACCGGTCCCGATTTCGGGGGTGCCCAACACCATCGCCCACCAAATCTTGCCGGTATCTTCCTGAAACCAGGCAAAGCCCATATCCCCCGCGCGTGCATCCAGGATCACACCGCGCGTGTCCGCCTGGGCCATCCAGGCCGAAAGCGTCTCCAGCTCGGTCTCGAAAGTCTCGGATATCGTCTCACCAATCAGCTCGCCCCGATACCCCGCACGGGCGATGCGATCGATCGGCGAGGATCCGTCCGACCCAAAATGCCAGGGCCGGTTTTGCACCGACATGTCGCGCGCATGGGTCGCCGCCGCCGCCCCCAATTCGGCGTTCAATTTGACCGCGCGCAAGCCACCTGCCTGGCGCAGAACATTGACCGCATCGAGCATACGGAACTGAATGGCCGCCTTATCTCTGGGGGCGATCCTATAGATGCGCGACAGTGGTTTGCCATCGGTCCCAAACTCCGGCGGTGGCGGTGGCGAACAGGCAACCAACAGGGCCAACGCAAAACCCGCACACACAATCGCTCGCAACATAGATTGCCCTCGCTGAAAACTTGGCGGTCCGACCGGCAAAGCCCTATCGGGTTCTGCATCCGGGATCAAATCCATTGCTGGGCTGATGACATCTCTTTGAATTGCAGATGCGGCACCTGGGCAATATGATGCCGCGAACTGGCCGCGATGCCGCTAACTTTGGAGCAATGTCAGAAAATGATCAGAAACAGCAAACTCAGCCGCCGCGCGTTTCTGGCCGCCAGCGCCGCCACAACAATTGGCACGCGCGCCTTCGCGCAGACCGAAAACTCAACCGAGATCGAAGCCGAGATCAGTCAGACCGTGCGCCGCAACATCTCTAGCTTTCGCAGGCTGGATTGGCAGCCGTTTTTCAGCAATCTGCGCAAAGGTGCGATATTGATCGATACCACCTCGCGAGCGTTACATTACTGGTCCGATGATGAAAGCCTCTACAAGCTATATCCGACATCCGTGCCGTTGACTGCGGATCTGTCGCGGCTGGGCAGAACCTCGGTGGTGCGCAAGGTCGAAGGCCCTGAATGGCGGCCGACACCGGCAATGAAAAAGCGCAACCCCGACTGGCAGGATTATATCGGACCGGGGCCGGAGAACCCGCTTGGCACCCACGCTCTTTATCTGAGCTGGCAGTACTACCGCATCCACGGCACGCACGATACGCGCAAGATCGGCCGGAGGTCGTCAAACGGATGTATCGGGCTTTATAATTTGCACATTGCCGAGCTTTTCGATTACGCCCGCGTCGGCGCGCAGGTGTTGCTTATTTGACGACAAATCGGCAAGTTGCTGCCGAATTACCCAAGTTTTTACTGGATATTGCCAAAGTTCCCTGCCTATACGAGTTACATAATGCATCTTTTGGCCGAAGCAGTGGTTGTTATCGGCGTTCTGGAGGAAAACATGAAGAAAATTGCTGTTATTGCTGCAATCACCGCCGTCGCCGCTGCGTCCGCTGCCTTTGGTGGTGGAATGGAAGAGCCGATGATGGAAATGGCACCGGTTGTTGAAGAAGCCTCTGGCTCTTCGGCTGGCGGCCTGCTGGTTCCGCTGCTGCTTCTTGCCCTGCTTGCGCTGGTAATCGCTGGCTAAAAGCCAAGCAAAGTTGAACGAAAGGGCGGCATGTTTCTTGCCGCCCTTTTCGTTTGGGCGGCCCGCATCCGGGCTCAAAGCCAGCCGGCCAAGTTTTCTTCAATGACCGCGACAAGTGCGCTGATATGGGCGTCGTCGTCGTTGAGGCAGGGGATATAGGTAAATCTCTCGCCGCCCCCGCGAACAAAACTTTCGCGAATTTCACCGTTAATTTCTTCAAGCGTTTCAAGGCAGTCGGCCGAAAATCCGGGTGTAATGACGGCGATGTTTTTCTTTCCAGCCATTGCGAGCCGCGCAACTTCTTCGACGGTCGCGGGCTTTAGCCATTCTTCGCGGCCGAACTTGCTTTGAAATGTGGTCGTGATCCTCTGGTCGTCCCAACCCAATCGATTCATTAGCAAATTCGTTGTCTGTCGGCATTGGTGATCATACGGATCACCGTTATCGACATAGCGCTGAGGCAGGCCGTGGAATGAGCATACGAGCGCGTCGGGTTCGCCTTGGGCGGCGGTGCTTTGTTCGACCGATTGGGCCAGTGCTTCGATATAATCTGGGCGGTCGAAATAGGGCGGCGCGGTGCGGCTGGCTGGCGGGATTTTCAGGCGCGTGAGTGACCTAAAAAACGCATCATTGGCGGTTGCCGTGGTTGCGCCCGCATATTGCGGATAAAGCGGAAAAAACAACATCCTGTCGCATCCAGCATTGACCATGCGGGCGACGACATCCGGGGTCGATGGATTGCCGTAGCGCATTGAAAAATCAATGATTATTGCGTCATCGTAGGTCGCGCTCAGGCGCTCGCGCAGCTTGGCTGTCTGGGCTTTGGTTATCGTCATCAGCGGGCTTTCATTGGCGTCGGTATTCCAGACCGATCGATAGGCCGCGCCGGATGTAAATGGCCGTTTGGAAAGGATAATCGCCTGCAAAATCGGCTGCCATTTCCAGCGCGGATAATCGATCACGCGGGGGTCGGACAGGAACTCGCTCAGATACCGGCGCATTGACCAATAGTCGGTGCCGTCCGGGGTGCCGAGGTTGGCAACCAGCACGCCAACTTTGTGTCGGCTACCTGTCGGATTCCTGTCGGACTCCTGTTGGACATTTTCGAGATTTATCACAGGATCACTTTTGTGGTTTGCGCGCGGGCCATTTGCAATCCTTGTCCATGAGCGGTCAATCATCTTTGTCAGATTTGGCCCGTTCAAGGGCCCCGGCCAGTGAATGCGTCGCTGAACCCGGACGCAGGGCAACGGGTTGATCCGGATGCGGTGCCCAGCCGGACAGAAAGACAATTTCAAAGGTTGCGTACAGGCGGCCATCGGGCTCGGCGAAGTGTTCGCTATATATCTGCTCGGTGCGGTCCAGCACGGACCGGCCAAGCGGTCCCCGGTGGCGGGTGGCAAGCGCGTTGGCCTCGCCCATTGTGCGCAGATCGTGCATCAGGTGGCGAGCGGAGCGAAACGTGACTTTCTGGCGAACCGTGTCGGCCACCGGCAATGCAAGTCCGGCTCGCTGCAAGAGCCCGCCAAGGTCGCGCAACTCGCCCATCGGGGCAATGCGCGGCGACAGGCCGCCTCTGATCGCGGTTTCAGCCTGGGCGAGAGCCGTGCGCAGCTCACCCAAAGTCTCGCCGCCGAACAAACACGCCATAAACAGACCATCGGGGCGAAGCGCGCGGGCGCATTGAATGATCTGACCGAGCGGGTCATTGGCCCAATGCAGTGCCATGGCGTGAATGACCAGATCATATTTTTGCGCGGGCAGGGCCAGATTATCCTGATCTTCGTAAAAGTCAGCCGAGGCAAAGCCGGATGACCAGAGATCGCGAAACGGGGTGACTACCGCAGGCGATCTAAACGCTTTGTTAACCACGGACAGCCTTTGATTAATCTCATCGAGCGCAAGGCGCTGCAGGAACATGGCCGTGTCGCCGGTGCGCCGCGCGCGGGCGCGGTTGCGCGATAGCGCCGCGCGGTCGGTCAACTCTGATGGCGTTGGCGTCATGTGCCGGGGTCCGCGTGTGAGAGCAAGAGGTCAGCCATGCTGAAACTGGTCTATCCGCCCCGCTGCCTGGGTTGCAACGCCCAGATGGAACAGGACGGTCGGCTTTGCGGGTCTTGCCGGGGTGAGACACCGTTCATCGACGGCTTGGTCTGTGACTGCTGTGGCGCACCTTTGCCGGGCGACATCGGCGCCGGTCTGGTGCATTGCGACGATTGTCTGACGATCATGCGCCCCTGGGTGCGCGGGCGTGCGGCGTTGAAATATAAGGCTCGCGCACGGGCGCTGGTGATGGCGTTCAAGCATGGCGCCGGCAAGAGCTGGCCCGCCCGCTGGCCGGCTGGATGGCCAAGGCGGCAACGCCAATTCTGGGTCAAAACATGATCGTCGTGCCGGTGCCGATCCACTGGACGCGAATGCTCAAGCGCCAATACAACCAGTCGGTGCTATTGGCGCGCGAATTTGCCGCGCTTACCGGACAGGAAATGCTGCCCGATGCTTTGGTGAGAAATCGGCGAACCAAATATCAGGACGGCATGAACCGCGCCGAGAGATTTGCCAATATCTCAGGGTCTATCGTGGCGCGTGCGCGCACCGCGGCGCGCATCCGGGATCGAGAAATTTTGTTGATCGACGATGTCATTATACCAACGGCATCAATTTCTGACTCTGTGGGGATTCCCAAATCGGTTTTGATCTGATTCAAGGTTGGCAAAGGAGGATCGCCATGCCAGCCAGTGTTCCGCTTCGTCGCGACTTTGATGCCCGCCACCTTCGTAAACTCGCCAGCCGTTGCAAGGATGCCCGGCAGAGCCGCCGTCTGTTGTCTCTTGCGGCGGTCTACGATGGCATGCGCCGTGGAGAGGCCGCAAGGATCGGTGGGATGGATCGCCAAACCCTGCGGGACTGGGTTCACCGGTTCAACGAAGAGGGACCGGATGGCCTCACCAACCGCAAGGGCGCGGGCCGGACGCGCTACCTGAGCGATGTCCAGATGAAAGAACTTGGCGAGATTGTCGAGACCGGCCCCGATCCGGCGGTGGACGGGGTTGTCCGCTGGCGGCGGATCGACCTGAAGCGGGTGATCGAGGCGCGCTTTGGCGTCATCTATTCCGAGCGCGGGATATCCAGACTGCTTGGCGAACTGGGCTTTGCCCATATCAGCGCCCGCCCGCAGCATCCCAGGCAGGATAAGCGGATCATCGAGGCGTTTAAAAAAAACTTCGCCGACACGCTCCAGGTGCATATAGCTGACCTGCCAGCGGGAACGCCGGTGGAGATCTGGTTCCAGGACGAAGCACGCCTTGGCCAGAAGAATGGCCTGACGCGCCTGTGGGCGAGAAAGGGCACGCGCCCCCGCCAGCCGGCCGATCAGCGCTATCACAACGCCTATCTGTTCGGCGCCATCTGTCCGGCTCACGGCAAGGGGGCGGCGCTCATGCTGCCTTGGGCGGACGCGCAAGCCATGCAGATGCATCTCGACGAGATCAGCCGCCACGTCGCCCGAAAGGCCCATGCGGTTGTGCTGATGGATCGGGCCGGATGGCACACCACCGGCAAACTCAAAGTCCCGAAGAACCTCACCATCATCCTGCTGCCATCGCGCGCTCCGGAACTGAACCCGGTGGAAAATATCTGGCAGTACTTGCGCGCCAATTGGCTCTCCAACCGCGTGTTCGAAGACTACAATGCCATCGTCGATGCTGGATGCGAAGCTTGGAACAAGCTCATCGCACAGCCCGAAACCATCACATCAATCGGAATGCGAAAATGGGCCCATATCGGTCAATGTTAAATGCCGCTGGTATTACATCCGGTGCGACGCTTAGTGCCACGGCCGAGGCCGCACATCTGGCGGGTGCGGCGCGCATCAATGTCGTGGTGCTGGCGCGCGTCTGCAAGGACGTCTAAAAATGCGCCATGAGCGCACCCATCGGCGGGTTCGCACACCGGACACAGGTCATGCGCGCAGCGCTCATTCAGCTCAACTCTTCGGACGATCCTGTCGCGAATGTCGCAGCCACCTCTGATTTCGTGGCCGAGGCAGCAGGCCACGGCGCAGAGCTGATCTTGACTCCGGAAGTAACGAATTGCGTCTCGCTTGATCGCCGCCATCAGGGCGAAGTGCTGCAGAGCGAGATTGCCGACGCGACACTTGCCAGGCTGCGGGAAACGGCGCGTTCGCATGGCATCTGGCTGTTGATCGGTTCGCTTGCGCTGAAGACCGACGACCCAGACGGTCGATTCGCAAACCGCTCATTTCTTGTTGGGCCAACTGGCCAGATCACAGCGCGATACGACAAAATCCACATGTTCGATGTGGACATAAGTGCGAAGGAGAAATTTCGGGAATCGGCCGCTTACAGGCCTGGCGATGCGGCCGTGCTGGCGCAGATGCCTGGCGCGCGGATCGGGTTGACCATCTGCTATGATCTGCGCTTTGCGGCGCTTTACCGCATTCTGGCGCAGGCGGGTGCCGAGATTATCACCGTGCCGTCGGCATTTGCGGTTGAAACAGGTGGCGCGCATTGGCACGCGCTGTTACGGGCGCGCGCGATTGAAACCGGGGCGTTCATCCTGGCACCGGCGCAGACAGGCGTGCATGGCGTATCGGTGGGCAAGGCAAGAGAGACCTATGGGCACTCACTTGCAGTATCGCCTTGGGGCGAGGTTCTGGCCGATGGCGGCACCGAACCTTGCGTGACGCTGGTTGAACTTGACCTCAGCCTTGTAGAAGATGCGCGCCGACGCATCCCGTCGCTGCAACACGACCGCCGATACACCGGACCATGAGATGAGCACCACGACCGAGCCGATTGCCGTTTCGATCCTGAGCGAAATATTTGCTGTGGATCAGCTGGCGCGTGGGCGGATTGGCAGGGTATTGCCCAAGGGCATGGAGCTGAACCAGTTTTCGGTGCTGAACCATCTGGCACATATTCAGGCCGAGCGGACGCCCGCGCAACTGGCGCGCAGTTTCAGCGTCACGCGCGGGGCGATGACCAACACGCTAAGCAAGCTGGAACGCGCCGGGCAGGTGCATATTCGTCCCGACTGGGATGACGCGCGGCGCAAGTTCGTGGCAATTTCTGCGGCGGGCCTGCAGGCGCAGGAAGCCGGGCTTGCCGCTGTCGCGCCAATTCTGGCGGAACTGACGAATGCAATCGGGGAGGAGGAAATGAAGGCATCCTTGCCGGTGCTTCGCGAAATGCGGCGAATGCTGGGGAATCCCGATGCGGGTTAGGGCCCTAAAGGGTCTCAGGGCGGATGCTGGCGGTGACATAATTGACCGAAAGATCGCGGTGAGAGATCGACCAGCTCCAGTTTAGCGGGTTGAAGACGAAACCTTTTTTGTCAACGCATTTCAGTTGGGCATCCGCAAGCAGGGCGACGAGCGCGTCCGGGGTGATGAATTTCTGCCAGTCGTGGGTGCCCTTGGGCAGCCAGCCCATGACATATTCAGCACCGACGATGGCAAGCGCGAAACTTTTGGCGGTGCGGTTGATGGTTGAGCAGATCATGATGCCGCCGGGTTTCAGCAAGGCATGGCACGCCGCCAGATAGGCGGCAGGATCGGCCACATGTTCGATGACCTCCATATTCAGGACGGCGTCGAAGGCCTCACCCAGTTCGGCCAGCGCTTCGGCAGATGCGTGGCGATAGTCGATCGCCAGCCCGGATTGATCGGCGTGAAGGCGCGCCACGGGGATATTGCCAGCCGCGGCATCGGCCCCGACCACATCGGCGCCAAGGCGCGCCATCGGTTCTGACAACAGGCCACCACCGCAGCCGATGTCGAGGATGCGCAGGTCTGCAAATGGGGCAGCGGCGGTTAGGTCGCGGTCATATTCAGCGGCGATCTGGGCGGTGATGTAGTCCAGACGGCAGGGGTTGAGCATATGCAGCGGGCGGAATTTGCCATGCGGATCCCACCATTCGCCCGCCATCGCCTCAAACTTGGCGATCTCGCTTGTGTCGATCGTGCTGGTCATCGGTGCCTTTCGCGTAGCGGCAATACGAATGCTCGTCTATATGAAATGCGCGATGGACAAGAAACTGGGACATAAGAACGCGACCGGACATATGTATCCGGCCATCGAGCCGTTTGACCAGCGGATGGTCGAGGTTGGCGATGGGCATCGCCTTTATGTGGAGCAGTGCGGCAACCCGGATGGCGCGCCGGTGGTGGTGCTGCACGGCGGGCCGGGGGGTGGCTGCAGCCCGGCGATGCGGCGCTATTTTGACCCGGCACATTATCGCGTCGTGTTGTTTGATCAGCGCGGCTGTGGGCGCTCGCGGCCACACGCCAGCGTCGAGTCCAACACAACCTGGCATCTGATCGCGGATATTGAGCAAATCCGTGAGCTTTTGGGGATTGGCCGCTGGGATGTCTTCGGCGGCTCCTGGGGGGCGGCATTGGCGTTGCTCTATGCCCAGGCCCATGTCCAGGCGGTCAGAAATCTGGTGTTGCGCGGCGTGTTTTTGATGACGCAGGCCGAGCTTGGCTGGTTTTACGGGGGCGGGGCGGGCGCGTTCTGGCCGGAAAACTGGCAACGCTTTGCGGGCATGGTGCCCAGGGGCGAGCGCGGCGATCTGATCGCGGCGTATTCAAAGAGGCTATTTTCCGGTGACCGCACGGAAGAGACGCGTTTTGCGCGGGCCTGGGCCGAATGGGAAAATGGGTTGGCGTCGATCAGCAGCAGCGGTGGGGGAAGCGGTGGACCGGCAGATTACGCCCGCGCCTTTGCCCGCATTGAAAATCACTATTTCCGGCACGGCGGGTTCCTAGAAACGGACGCCCAGATATTGCGCAATGCAGGCAAACTTGACAAAATCCAGACATTCATCGTGCAGGGCCGCTATGATATGATCTGTCCGCCCGCGTCGGCCATCAGGCTGCATCAGTCACTGAAGCGATCCAAGCTGCGTATTGTGCAAGATGCAGGTCACGCGCTGAGCGAGCCGGGGATCACCGCGGAACTGGTACGCATCACTGATGCGCTGGCCAAAGACGTGCAACGAGAAAGTTAGTATGTCAGACGACACACCACGCATCGAAGAGCGCGAGGACGCTTTTTTGCTGGCCAAACATATCACGTCGATGAAAGGCCGCGACGGGCAGGATATTGAGACCAAAGCGGTCATGGCGCTGTGCCGGTGCGGTCATTCCAAGAACAAGCCGTTTTGCGACAACAGCCACAAGGAAGTGGGGTTCAAATCGCGCGGCGGCGAACCGGCGGGCCGTGACCGGTTGATCGCTTATGAGGGCGCTGAGGTTACTGTCACCTTCAACCCGCGCATCTGCAGCCACGCGACCGAATGCGCGCGCCTGGCTGGCCATATTTTCGACGAGACCGAGCGGCCCTGGGTGCAGCCCGACAACGGCACCCGCGCCGAGGTTGAGGCGGTCGTCTCGGCCTGCCCGTCTGGTGCGCTGGCGCTGAAGCGTGCGGACGGAATGCGCGAACATCGTCTGGCCAAACGCTGCCAGATTACCGTGCAAGCGGATGGGCCGTATTGGGTGCAGGGCGTCAAGCCGCCGACCGGGCCGATGGGTCAGGGCATGTCATCGCGCAAATACGTGCTCTGCCGCTGTGGGCTGTCCGGCAACAAGCCTTATTGCGATGGGACGCATAAGGACAGGGGCTGGAAAGACGGAAATTAGTCCCTATATCCGATGTCAATGATCTTTGACACGGAGTAAAAGATGGCAGACAAGACATGGTTCTGGAATATGTTGGCGCGGCGCTATTCGCGCCAGGCGATTGGTGATGAGGCCGCCTATCACGCGAAACTTGAAAAAACGCGGAAATATTTCACGCCTGAGGCAGAAGTGTTTGAGTTCGGCTGCGGCACCGGCGGCACGGCGCGATTGCACGCGCCGTTTGTGAAACACATCCGGGCGACCGACTTTTCGCAGAAGATGATCGCCATCGCCAAGGAACGCCAGGCGGACGATGGCGTCAGCAATGTCGATTTCGAGATCGCCTCGATCGACCAGATTGGAACCTATCGCACTTATGACGTGGTCATGGGCATGTCGATTTTGCATCTGCTGCCGGACTGGCGCGAGATCATCGGCAATATTTACAGCATGGTCAAACCGGGCGGCGTGTTTGTGACATCCACCGTCTGTTTGGGCAGAGGACCGGTGATCCTGCGGGCACTGGTGCTAGTTTTGCGCCCACTGGGCGTGTTGCCAAGTATCCAGTTCTTTAGCGACGACGAGCTGGTCGCTGAGATGGAGCATGCCGGTTTTGCCATCGAACACCGGTGGCGTCCAAAGCCGGACGCGTCGGTGTATTTGGTGGCGCGGAAGGCTTGACTGGCGGGGAGCTGACAAAACTGGCCCGTTGATGGCGGGGTCATGGATAGTGTGACCGGCGCGCAGATGCCTCCGGCGGGAGTATTTTGAAAAAGAAGAAAGCGACTTTTGGCTTTTGGCATGATCGCCCCGATCGATGAAAACTGAAACATTCGGGCCGAAAAAACCGCAATCTCATAACTGGCAAACACGTCCGCTTGATGTTACGAAACCTCGCCACATCGTTTGTCGGATGTGATCGGGGTTGGGTGTTAGAGCCCGACCGATACAAGATGCCGCACAATGTGGTATCATCATTATCGGAGAACACGATGAGAATATTCTATCATGCAATCATGGCCACCGGGCTGGCCGCCGCGACTGCAATTCCTGCGTTTGCCGCCAGCCATGATACCGACTTGGCCAAAGCAACCTGCGGCGAATTTGCCGCCATGGACACCGAAGGACAGATGGCGGCGATGGACGCCATGCACATGGCCGCCGACGAAATGGCGTCGGACGAAATGTCATCCGATGCAATGGCCTCCGACGACAGCTCGACTGAAGAAATGGCGTCCGACGATGCTGCGACCGATGATATGGCGTCCGACGATATGATGGCCGAGGAGATGACGGAGATTGCCGCGGTATGCGATGGAAAGCCGGATGTGATGGTGATGGACGCGATGATGTCAAGCGACGGTTAAAACATTGCGGCACGGGCGTTTTAGCGCCCGTGCCGCCAATCAAATGAACGGCACAAGTAAGACCGGGGGAGATAATGTCAGATAAACTGTCATCAGACGATTGGGCGCTGAAGGGTGGCGATCTGGTGCGCCGTCACCGGCTTTCGACGCGGCTCTGGCACTGGATTAATGCTGGCGTGCTGCTGGTGCTTTTGATGAGCGGGTTGATGATTTTCAATGCCCATCCGCGGCTTTACTGGGGTGAATATGGCGCCAATATGGATACCGCCTGGCTGCAGATCGGGGCCGAGGACGATGAGGGCTATCTGCGTGTCGGCGATCTGAGATTCACGACAACCGGGGTTTTGGGTCGCTGGGAAGATCAGGGCGGCCGTATCCGCAACCGCGCCTTTCCCTATTGGTCGACCATTCCGTCAGGCTACAATCTGGCGCTGGCGCGGCGCTGGCATCTGACCTTTGCCTGGGTGTTTGCCATCGGCATTGTAGCCTACGCGCTTTGGAGCCTGCTGAATGGCCACCTGTGGCGCGATTTATTGCCTAAACGCGGTGAGATGGGGCTGCGGCATATCTGGCAGGACATCAAACAGCACGCGATGCTGAGATTTCCCAAAGGTATGGCGGCGCTGAACTACAATATCCTGCAGAAGGCGAGCTATCTGATTGTCATTTTCACCCTGATCCCGGTGATGGTGCTGACGGGGCTGACCATGTCGCCATCGATGGATGCCACCTGGCCGTGGCTGCTGGATGTCTTTGGCGGGCGGCAATCGGCCCGCTCGATCCATTTCATCGTTGCCACCCTGCTGGTGCTGTTTTTCATCGTCCACATCGTGATGGTCGTCCTTGCCGGGCCGTTCAACCAGATCCGCGCGATGATCACCGGTTGGTTTAAGTTACCGAAGGAGAAACGCTGATGCCCCGTCTGATTACCCGCCGTAAAATGCTGACCGGGCTGAGCCTGGCAGCGCCATCGGTTCTGATCGGTTGTGACCGGCTGGGGGCCAGCCCGGATTTTCGCAACATCGTTTTGTCATCGGGCGAGTGGTTGTCTTACCGCGTGCATCGTCTGATCGGATCGAACGCGCTGGCACCGGAATTCACCGAAGCCGAAATGTCGCCGTTCTTTCGCACCAACGGCAATACCCAGCCCAGGTCCATTGAATATGGCCGCCATCAGCGCGAGGGCTTTGCCAATTGGCAACTGGCCGTCGGCGGGCTGGTCGATGCACCGCGCAGCTATTCCCTGGCCGAGCTGCGATCAAAACCATCGCGCACGCAGATCACCCGGCACGATTGCGTTGAGGGGTGGAGCGCGATCGGTAAATGGACGGGCGTGCCGCTGGGCACATTGCTGGACGAGGTGCAATTACAGGCGGATGCGAAATATATCGTGTTCCACTGCGCCGACGACTTTCGCGGCACCGCATATTACGAAAGCATCGATCTGGTCGATGCCTTTCATCCCCAGACAATCCTTGCCTATGGCATGAACGACGGGGGGGTGTCTGTCGGTCACGGTGCCCCGATCCGCCTGCGCGTCGAACGTCAGCTGGGCTATAAGCAGGCCAAATACATCATGGGGGTAGAGGCGGTTGCGTCGCTGGCTGGCATCGGCCGCGGCAAGGGCGGATATTGGGAAGACGTGGGTTTTTACGATTGGTATGCGGGGATTTAGAAATTTGGGTGCGACCGGTATTCAAGCGCTCAAAATCTTGATCGATTGCGCTGCGCCTAAATATTCGACAAATTACTGTCGAGAACATTCTGAGTTGACCGGTTTATGTACCATATGAGTTGACCGCTTCTGTTGCGGTTTCTGGCCCTGTGGACAAGTGGTCGGTCGCGGAGCGGCTGTCCACTTGTCCACAGGGTGCCGGTCGGTCGCGTCGAAGCGGGTCACGCGGCCTCGCGGGTTTGGCTGTCGATCGGTTGGCCATCGGCGTGGTATCGCGCCAGACATCGCGGTCCATGGAAGACGGCCATTGTGCCGTCGGGGTATTCGTGGACGCGGACCCTGGCCTTGACGTAATGGCGGCGGTGGCGGCCGGCGGGGATCTGAAGTGCCAGGCGCTTGTAGCGCACCGTGTTGTCGTTTGAGACGGTGCGTTCCTCGTGGATGCACAGGATGTCGTCGAGCGCGCCGGTGAAGGGGACGAAGGCGGTGCCCCGGTCCTCGGCCGGGGTCGCGAAGCGGGCGTTGTGTTGTGGCAGGAAGACCTCCTTGAGGAAGCGGTTGGCCTCGACCATGTCGGTGATGCCGGCGAGCCTGAGTTCCTGGGGCAGGCGCTTCTGCAAGGTGCCGAACATGCGCTCCGAGCGCCGCCTTGCCTCGGGCGAGCAGGCCGGGATCAACTCGATGCCGAGCTGCGCCAGGGCGCGGCCGACCTGGGTCGGGGTGTCCTTGTCCACCTTGCCGCCGGCCTCGGGCGTGTTCCAGTAGTGGCTGGCGCGGTCGGCGTAGAGCGAGCAGAACAGGCCCTTGGCCCGGATCGCCTCGGACACCCCCTGGAAGCTCGACATGGTGCCCTCTTCGACGACGAAGAAGGCCGAGTAGATATCGCTGGTCGCATCGTCCATGGTGACGATCAGGTCCCACCATCGACCGGGGACCCACTCGTGGCTCGAGCCGTCCTGGTGCAACATCATGCCGGGCAGGGCACGGCGCGGCCGCTTGCGCCGGTGCGCCCCACGCCTGGGCACCGCGCGCCTGCGCCCATGGGCTTGCAAGCTCAGCCGCAGCCAGTTGTAGCTGCGCTTGAAGCCGTGATCGGCCACCAGCTTCTCGTGGAAGTGCTTGGCCGTGAAGTCCCAGTAGCGGGTGTCGAACAACTCCAGCACCCGCGCCACCTCGTCCACCGGCGCGCGCCGCGCCGAGAGGCGGCCCAGGCGGCGGTCGTAGAGACCGTCGGCTCCCTCCGCCTCGTAGCGGTCGCGCCAGCGCCGGAAGGTGCGCTCCGAGACACCCAGAACCTCCGCCGCCTCCGCCTGGCTCAAGCCACCCCGATGGGTGCGCCCGTAAACCTCCTCGAACTTCATCAATCTCAGTCCCTGTACCTGCTCCGTCCGACGCATCGCCTCCCTCCATGGCTTGGAGGCGTTCTAAAACCGGACAGATCATCTGGTACATAAACCGGACATATCGCGTGTTATACCAGCGGCATTTAACATTGACCGATATGGGCCCATTTTCGCATTCCGATTGATGTGATGGTTTCGGGCTGTGCGATGAGCTTGTTCCAAGCTTCGCATCCAGCATCGACGATGGCATTGTAGTCTTCGAACACGCGGTTGGAGAGCCAATTGGCGCGCAAGTACTGCCAGATATTTTCCACCGGGTTCAGTTCCGGAGCGCGCGATGGCAGCAGGATGATGGTGAGGTTCTTCGGGACTTTGAGTTTGCCGGTGGTGTGCCATCCGGCCCGATCCATCAGCACAACCGCATGGGCCTTTCGGGCGACGTGGCGGCTGATCTCGTCGAGATGCATCTGCATGGCTTGCGCGTCCGCCCAAGGCAGCATGAGCGCCGCCCCCTTGCCGTGAGCCGGACAGATGGCGCCGAACAGATAGGCGTTGTGATAGCGCTGATCGGCCGGCTGGCGGGGGCGCGTGCCCTTTCTCGCCCACAGGCGCGTCAGGCCATTCTTCTGGCCAAGGCGTGCTTCGTCCTGGAACCAGATCTCCACCGGCGTTCCCGCTGGCAGGTCAGCTATATGCACCTGGAGCGTGTCGGCGAAGTTTTTTTTAAACGCCTCGATGATCCGCTTATCCTGCCTGGGATGCTGCGGGCGGGCGCTGATATGGGCAAAGCCCAGTTCGCCAAGCAGTCTGGATATCCCGCGCTCGGAATAGATGACGCCAAAGCGCGCCTCGATCACCCGCTTCAGGTCGATCCGCCGCCAGCGGACAACCCCGTCCACCGCCGGATCGGGGCCGGTCTCGACAATCTCGCCAAGTTCTTTCATCTGGACATCGCTCAGGTAGCGCGTCCGGCCCGCGCCCTTGCGGTTGGTGAGGCCATCCGGTCCCTCTTCGTTGAACCGGTGAACCCAGTCCCGCAGGGTTTGGCGATCCATCCCACCGATCCTTGCGGCCTCTCCACGGCGCATGCCATCGTAGACCGCCGCAAGAGACAACAGACGGCGGCTCTGCCGGGCATCCTTGCAACGGCTGGCGAGTTTACGAAGGTGGCGGGCATCAAAGTCGCGACGAAGCGGAACACTGGCTGGCATGGCGATCCTCCTTTGCCAACCTTGAATCAGATCAAAACCGATTTGGGAATCCCCACAGAGTCAGAAATTGATGCCGTTGGTATTACCGACAATATTCGACAAATTACTTGACTAATTGCCCGATCTGAGTCCGCTGATCCATTGACTGATTCGCAGACGTGCACTAAATAGAAATCATACCGGCCACCGGCAGGTCTGGTGGTTCAAGGGTCGCAAAGGGTTATACCGGCGCGGCCCTTGCTGTATGCATACGGCTCAATTTATTCTTGGTCTGGATAGAAGATGCGAGCAAGTGTCTACGTTGATGGCTTCAACTTTTATTACCGCAAGCTCAAGAAATCACGGCACAAGTGGACGAACCTCCAGGCGCTTGCTCAACGAATGCTCGACTCAGGCGACAATATCGGCAAGATCAGATATTTTACTGCCGACGTGAAGCCTCGCGAAGGCGATGAAGAGGCCCCACTGCGGCAGTCCAACTATTTTCGTGCGCTGAAAACCATTCCTAGTCTTGAGATCCACAAAGGAAAATTCCTGGCTAGGGCTTGTTGACGTTTAGGGATTCCCAAATCGGCTGATGACTGATTCAAGGTTGCAAACAGAGGAGAGCAGCCTTGATCCGCACAGTTCTGACCGACGCCCAATGGGCTGTCATCGCACCGCACTGCCTTGGCCGGGAATGCGACCCCGGTCGCACCGGCCCTGACCCGCGCCGGTTTGTCGAGGCAGTTCTCTGGATCTCGCGGACCGGATGCCCCTGGCGCGACCTGCCGGAAGAGTTCGGGCGCTGGAACAGCGTGTTCAAGCGCTTCCGAAGGTGGGTGAGGGCCGACGCTTTCTATCATATGTTCAGGGTATTAGCCGAAGATGCAGACTTCGAATACACGATGATCGACGGTAGTATCGTCAAAGTCCACCGACACGGTCAGGGCGCAAAAGGGGGACTCAAAGCCAAGCCATCGGACGCTCTCGCGGCGGGATAACGACAAAGATCATGGCTCTGACGGACGCGCTCGGCAATCTGATCGACTTCCGCCTTCTGCCCGGTCAGGCGCATGACCTGCGGGGTACCGCCGCACTGATCGAGGGCCTCACCTGCGACCAGTTTCTCGCCGACCGTGCCTTCGACGCGAACTGGCTGCGCGAAGCGCTGACCAGTGCCGGGATCGAGCCGGTAATCCCTCCAAAATCAAACCGCCGCTTCCCGGCGGAGTTCGACCGCCACACCTACAAATGGCGTCACCTGGTCGAAAACTTCTTCGGAAAGCTGAAGGAATACAGAGGGATCGCAATGCGTTCCTGCAAAACAGATGACAGCTTCAAAGCATTCATCTCGCTTGCTGCAATCGTCATTCAAACACGATGAACGTCAACACCCCCTAGGCAAAAATGCCGACCGTTGGTCGGGCAAGAGCATCGCTTTGTCGATATACATGACACAGAAGAAAAGGGGTCTGACGTAAATCTCGCGTCGTTTCTTATTTTGGACGCGATAAGGGGCGATTATGACGTGGCTCTGGTAATGTCGCAGGACACGGATTTGCTTGAGCCCCTAAGAGTCCGTCCGGAGACTTTATGTAGGATTACAGAGTTTTCGGAGCATGAGTCGAATGGACGCGAGCTTGATGAAGGCGAGCGCGTTGCGGTTGAGGTTCTCCCAGTCCTTGGCCAGTCGGCGGCAGCGGTTGAGCCAGGCGATGGTGCGTTCGACCACCCAACGCCTGGGCTGGACGACGAAGCCCTTCACCCGATCGGATCGCTTGACGATCTCGGTCTCGAGATCGGGCAGGATGCCGGCCAGGGCGCGGTGAAAGACCGGCCCCTGATAGGCGCTGTCGGCGAACAATTTCCCGAGAAAGGGAAACAGACCGAACAAGGTCGCCAGCAGCGCGAGACCGCCGTCGCGATCCTGAACGTCGGCGGCGGTGACGATGCCGTGCAGCAGCAAGCCTTGCGTATCGACCAGAACATGCCGCTTCTTGCCCTTGATCAACTTGCCGGCATCGAAGCCGTGGCTGTCGATGCGAGCCCCCCTTTTTCAGCGCTTTTCACACTCTGACTGTCGATGATGCAGGCCGTGGGGCTGGCTTCGCGCGCGGCTTTCTCGCGGCACTTGAGGTAGAGCGCATGATGGATGCGATCCAGCGTGCCGTCCCAGTTCCACAGGCCGAGGTACTCATGCACGGTGCTTCTGGGCGGCAAATCCTTGGGCAGCGCGCGCCACTGGCAGCCGGTGCTCAGAATGTACATCACGCCGTTGATCACCTCGCGGATAGCGACGCGCCGTTTGCCGCCGCCGGGCTTGCCCGGCGGGATCAGCGGCTCGATATGCGCCCATTCCGCATCGGTCAGGTCGCTCGGATAACGCAGTTTGTCGCGGTTGTAGCGCGGGCGGTTGTCGGCAGTCCACATGGGGCACCTCAAGAGCAAATTCACCACCCCAGAGAATCACAGCTGATTCAGCTCTTCAAGAGGGGCACCGGATAACCGATTCATCCGACTCATAAAGTCCCCGGACGGACACTGAGCAAGATTTTCAAACCGGCGATTGCACTAGAATTCGGTAATATCTGCCAAAAAATCGACAGCCGCGAGCATGGATTTCTGATCATCCCGGAACTCATGGTCGATGGTCTGCGCGCAAGACTGGCAGGTTTGAGCGCGGTGCGCACCATGTCGACCTCAGGCAGGTCTCAGTTCAGACTGCGCTTCGGGCATTTTATCGGCACGCTGAACGAATTGTTCGCCATCGGCCTGCCGTTTCAGCACCCGGTCCTCGACCACCGCGAAAAAATTGCCGTCAGTGCTCTGTCGGATATCGCCTCGCCGCTTTTGCGCATCGCGTCCTTGAAACGCGGCGCGGAGCTTTCCGCCGGGCAGTTCGCGCGGGTCGAGGCCAAAATGGATGAAATATCCAAATCCTCCTCAGATTTGCAGTTCCATTTGTCCCTGCTGATGAGTTACGTCCGCGATTGCGCTGAAAAGAGCAACGTGACCGAGGCCGCCAAACCGGATAACGTCGAGCGCCTCGACGCAAGGTTCGCAGCACGCCAGAAAACCAGCAGATTGTCCGGCTAAGAAAGACCGGCAACCTGATTATTATCGGACCAGAGCGTGGCGATCGTGAGATCACGCCAAATCCGGTTTCCACTACGCT
The DNA here is from genome assembly GCA_965216135.1 of Paracoccaceae bacterium. Taxonomy (GTDB): domain Bacteria; phylum Pseudomonadota; class Alphaproteobacteria; order Rhodobacterales; family Rhodobacteraceae; genus CBDCFL01. Next base: position 633,231 of record CBDCFL010000023.1, on the reverse strand, counting down.
TCTGACGGCTTAGGTATTGCGCAATCGTCGCGTATTGGGGTGGGCCGTTGGGCGAAATTAGCAATATGACCGTGTTCGTGACTGGTGCTGGCGGGTTCATTGGTCGCCGCGTTGTGGCGAATTTGCTGGCGGATGAGGTCAAGGTGGTTGCCCTGGCACGGTCGCGCGCCGCGGTGCGGGGGCTCGAGCAGGCCGGCGCACAGGTGGTTCGCGCAAACCTGAATAATCCGGCCGGCTTGGCCGAGGTGCTAAACGGATGTGATGGGGTTGCGCATCTGGCTTATGATATGCGTGCATCCGGCCAAGAAAACCTACGTGCTTTTGAAACTCTGCTCACCGCGTAACGCCAAGCCGGAATTTCGCACTTTGTACATGCCAGTTCGGTCGTGGTTTATGACGACTGGCCCCACGGTGCGATCAGCGAACAAAGTTCCACAACATCCCCACATGGCGGCCCATACCGCCGCGCCAAGATCGCCATGGAGCAAATGCTTGCCAAGCAAGACATGGCCGCGATGATCCTGCAACCGACTGTGGTCTACGGGGCAGGTTCGGCGCTTTGGACGACGCGCTATGCCCGCGCCTTGATGGGCGGTGGCGTCGTATTGCCGGCAGAACAAGGTCTGTGCCACGCGGTTTTTGTCGATGGTGTTGCGGCGGCAATCGCGCATGCTTTCAGGCGCGGCGGGGGTGGATGCGCGCGATATATCATCACCGGGCCTGAACCGGCCCTCTGGTCGGACCTGATCGCGGGCTATTCCGCGCGGTTAGGCCGTGGAGAGGTCGTTACCATGCCAGTCGAAAAACTGCGCACACGGCTTGGACCGCTGCCGGTTGCCGAGGCCAGCGACCAGGGCCCGGGATTGGCGGCGAAAGTTAGCGCCCGCGCCCGTCGGCTCATCGGTAACGAGCGGTTCGAGGCGTTGGTGGCGCGCGCGCGTGCGCGTCTGGACGACGGCCAACCCCTGTATCCCGACCATTACATGCTGGATCTGATGACTGCGCGCGGCAGCATATCAAAAGGCGCGGCGCAGGGCGGATTGGGCTTTGAGCCGAAATTTGACCTGACCCGCGGCCTGGATGCGACCACATCCTGGCTGGCCACACTAAGAAAAACCAAAAAAGGTTAATTTCGTTAACCAAAATTTCACGCGCTATACGTAATTTCCGCCGCACTTCCTAAAATGAGCAGCGTTATTTCATGGCCACGCGCATGTGGTCTGTCTGCTTTTGCATTTTCATCAGGAGAACTTGACTTGACCAACCCATTTACCGATCGCACCCCGTCGCTGTCGGGCCCTGCCACCGACATCATGCCGGTGACGCCCGACGATTCCAACGACCTGTCTGAAACCGCTGTCGCGCTGTACATCGAAACCGCCGGCACATTGTCTGTGGTTACCGCCAAAGGCGGTTCGCGGACCGTTGCCGTGGCCGGAAATTCCATCCTTCCTGTCGGCGTTCGCCGCGTTCACGCCACCGGCACCACTGCTGCTGGCATTCACGCCATGGTAATCTCATGAAGATCGTCCGCGACCTTTCTGTCACTGCAGTGGCGCGAACCCAAAGCGTTCCGTGGGATATGCCCTGGCTGTCGCCGATCACGCAGGCCAACCCGCAACTCGTGCTCGATTTTGTGGCAGGTGCTTATGGCATCGACGGTGCGCCCGCGACCTTGGCAACTGCCATGACGCTGACACGCAGCTCATCGGCGTCCCATATCAACGCAGCCGGCGCGCTGGCCAGTGCGGGCGTGGATGTGCCCCGCATCGACCATGACCCCAACAGCCTGGCCCCCCTTGGCCTGTTGCTGGAACAAAGCAGAACCAACCTGCTAGTTCAGTCGGACACGCCGGTGTCGCAGTCGATCACCGTATCCGCTGTGCAGCACACGCTGTCGTTTTATGGCGCGGGCACCGTCACGCTTTCGGGCGCGGCGACCGGCACGTTCGTCGGCTCCGGTGCATTTCCCGCCAGAGCCGAAGCGACGTTCACCCCTACGGCAGGCAGCCTGACGGTGACATTGTCGGGAACCATCACCTCGCCTCAGATCGAGGAAGGCGCTGTCGCATCCAGTTACGTCTCAACCGGTGCAAGCGCGGTCACGCGGGCCGAAGATGTAAGCTCGATCGGGCTGGGCGCGTGGTTTGGGTCTTCGGCAGGCACGCTGGTATTCAGCGGGTCAATCACCGACGCGATCGCCAACGACAGGATTGTTGAGATTGACGCAGGCGACACGTCGACCCGGCTTTCGATCCTGTGGAACACCACGCTGGGCAAACCACAGTTTCAAGTCTGGGATGGCGGATCGCTTCAGGCGGCAATTGCTCCGGGCGGCAATTCGGTTCCGCTTGGCAGCCCCTTCCGGGTGGCCGTCGCCTATGCGGGCAACGATTTCGTCATCTCTCTGAACGGCTCATCAGTTGTCACCGACACACTGGGCTCTTTGCCCGGTGGCCTGACCACCATGCGTCTTGGCCGCGCGATCGGCGGCGCACTTGGCTTGCTGCATGCTGAAAGCGTTGTCTATTACCCGGCGCGCCTGGCAGACGCTGAAGTCGAAGCGCTTTCAAGCTGAACCACATCCATAATTTACGACCTCGCCGCCCCGATTAACCGTCGGGGCGGTTTTTATTTTAGACCGGTGCTTTGCTTGTTATCACCCGGGGCAGAGAGGGACTATGCCACGCGCATTTGTGACCGGGTCTGCCGGGTTTATCGGATTTCACCTTTGCCGGCGTTTGCTCGGCGACGGCTGGCAGGTTGTCGGCCTGGACGCGCTGACCGATTATTATGATGTCGAACTCAAGAAATCCCGCCACAAGCTGCTGAGCGAAGCGTCGGATTTTCTCCCGATCATCGGCAGGCTGGAAGACGCCGGGCTCGTGGCAGACACCCTGGCAGGCCAATCGTTCGACGCGGTCTTTCACCTTGCCGCGCAGGCCGGCGTCCGCCATTCCATTGACGCGCCCGAAACCTATCTGCAGTCAAACTTGATCGGCACATTCAACCTGCTCGAGGCGCTGCGCCATAATCCGGTCGAACACGCGCTGTTGGCCTCCACCTCGTCGGTCTATGGCGCAAACACCGAAATGCCCTACGCCGAGACGGACCGCGCCGTCACGCAGATGTCGTTCTACGCCGCTACCAAGGCCGCGACCGAGGCGATGGCCCATGCTTACGCGCATCTTTATGACCTGCCGATCACCATGTTTCGCTTCTTCACCGTCTACGGGCCATGGGGGCGGCCGGATATGGCCTATTTCAAATTCGCCCGTGCCATTCTGAGAGGCGAACCGATCGAAGTGTTCAATCACGGCGATATGCGCCGCGATTTCACTTATGTCGATGATCTGGTCGAAGCGCTGGTTCGACTGATTGCAACGCGTCCAAACCGGCCCGCCCAAGCTGCCGATATTGCATCCGGGGACAGTCTGTCACCAGTTGCCCCATTCCGTATCGTCAACATCGGCAACGGCCAGCCGGTAGAATTGTCGGATTTCATCCAAACGATTGAGCGCGCTTTCGGTCGCAAGGCCGAAAAGGTCATGAAAGACATGCAACCCGGCGACGTTCCGGCGACCTGGGCCGACACGGGTCTGCTTCACCGACTCGTCGGGTTCAGCCCCTCCACACCGCTTGATACCGGTATGGAACATTTCGCCAAATGGTATCTGAGCCAATATCCGAGCCAAAGCTGAACCAAAATCGGCGGGGAGCGTTGGAAATTTCCGAATTCAGTTGTTATTGCTGGCGTGGTAACGGCTCAATTGGCTAAACCGAAGAACGTGCAGGACTTTCTGGGGCTCGGCGGCATGGCACCTTATGACAACCGAAAAGGCGTTTGGAAATCGGCGCCCGGCAAGGGGCGCAGAACGCCGAAAGGCCGCCAGTTCACCGATGCGGCGCTGGCCGAGGTGCACGCGCTTTTGGGTGATGCGCCCCGCCGCCGCGATCTGCTGATCGAGTTCCTGCATCTCGTTCAGGACAAATATGGCCACCTTTCGGCCCAGCATATGACAGCACTCGGCTTCGAGATTGGCATCGCCCAGGCCGAACTGCAGGAAGTCGCCAGTTTCTACGCCCATTTCGATATCGTCAAAGAAGACGACGCGCCGCCGCCTGATCTGACCATCCGTGTATGCGACTCGCTGTCGTGCGAACTGGCAGGGGCGCAGGACCTCAAAGCGGCGCTTGAGGCCGGCATGGACCCGGCGCGCGTCCGCGTGCTGCGCGCGCCCTGCATGGGCCGCTGCGATACCGCTCCAGTGTTGGAGATCGGGCACAATCACATCGACCACGCGACGGTCGAAAAGGTCGAGGCCGCGATTGCAACAGGCGCCACCCACGCCCGTATCCCCGAATACCAGCGCCTGAATGCGTATCGCGCAAGCGGCGGCTACGCCAAGCTCGCCGGTTTGCGCGAAAGTGGCGACTGGGAAGCCGTGCAGGCGCAAATGCTCGAGGCCGGGCTGCGCGGGCTTGGTGGTGCCGGTTTTCCATCGGGGCGCAAATGGGGCTTTGTCCGCGCCAATCCCGGCCCACGTTACTTGGCGGTAAACGGGGATGAAGGCGAGCCCGGCACTTTCAAAGACCGCTACTACCTCGAGCGCGAACCGCATCTTTTTCTTGAGGGCATGCTGATCGCCGCCTGGGCGGTCGATGCAGAGATTTGTTTCATTTACATGCGCGATGAATACCCGGCGGTGTTGGAAATCCTGCGCCGGGAGATCGCCGCCCTTGAGGCGGCCGGCATCGTCCGGCCAGACGAGATCGACCTGCGCCGTGGCGCCGGCGCCTATATTTGCGGCGAAGAAAGCGCGATGATCGAGTCAATCGAAGGCAAGCGCGGCATGCCCCGCCACCGCCCGCCGTTCGTGGCTTCGGTCGGCGTCTTTGGGCAACCGACGCTGGTGCATAATGTCGAAACTCTGCACTGGGTGGCGCGTATCGCCCGCGACGGCCCGGAAGTCTTGAACGGCACCGAAAAGAACGGCCGCAAGGGCCTGCGCTCATTCTCGGTCTCGGGTCGCGTCAACAACCCCGGCGTCCATCTGCTGCCCGCCGGCTCGACGATGAACGACATCATCGAGGCCTGCGGCGGTATGCTCGATGGCCATGCCTTCAAAGCCTACCAGCCGGGCGGTCCGTCGGCGGGCCTGCTGCCCGCGTCCATGGCCGACATTCCGATGGATTTCGACGTGCTGCAAGAGCACGGAACCTTCATCGGTTCCGCCGCCGTGGTGGTTCTGTCGGATCAGGACAGCGCGCGGGCCGCCGCGCTCAACATGCTGCGGTTCTTTGAGGATGAAAGCTGCGGCCAATGCACTCCCTGCCGGGTCGGCTGCGAAAAAGCGGTGAAACTGATGCAGGCCGACAGCTGGGATCAGGACCTGCTGGAGGAGCTCTGCCAAACCATGGAAGACGCCTCGATCTGCGGCCTCGGCCAGGCCGCGCCGAATCCAATCCGCCTGACGATGAAACATTTCGGCGATGAGGTCACATGAAAAAGGATGAAGCAAAGAGGCTGGTAATCGCCGAGTGGAGATCCTGGTTCCATGGCCGGATTCCAGACAATATGGAACCACTTGTTTTTTACACATACCTCGAGAACGAAAAATCTCACCTACTGAACTTCTCGACTCAAAGCGACAAATACCAAATTGTCGCAGGATGGATAAACCGGGCGAAAGACAGAATGCCATGACTGACACCGTCACTTTCACCCTCAACGGCGCCGAGACCACCGTTGATAAGGGCCAGACCATCTGGGAAGCGGCGCATGGTAAGGGCCTCGTCATCCCGCACCTCTGCCACAAGCCAGCCCCCGGCTATCGCCCCGACGGCAATTGCCGCGCCTGTATGGTCGAGGTTGAGGGCGAGCGCACGCTAATCGCCTCGTGCATCCGCGAGGCTGCTGACGGCATGGTCGTTACCACTGACAGTGCCCGCGCCAAAACCGCCCGCAAAATGGTGATCGAAATGCTGGTGGCAGACCAGCCACCGCGCAATCAAGCCCACGACAAATCCGCGCATTTCTGGGACATGGCCGACGCCAACGGCGTCACCACATCCCGCCTGCCCAAACTCGACAAAACCCGCATCCCACTGCTCGACAATTCGCACGCCGCGATGTCGGTCAACATGGATGCCTGCATCCAGTGCGGCTTGTGCGTGCGCGCCTGCCGCGAAGTGCAGGTAAATGATGTGATCGGCATGTCGGGGCGCGGCCACGATGCCTATCCGACCTTCGACCTTGACGACCCGATGGGGGCCAGCACTTGCGTGGCCTGCGGCGAATGCGTCCAGGCCTGCCCCACAGGCGCGCTGATGCCCGCAACCGCCGTCGATGACAACCAGCACGGCGATCTTTCCGATTATGACACCGCAGTCGACACAATCTGCCCGTTCTGTGGGGTCGGCTGCCAGCTCTCGGTCAAGGTCAAGGACGGCCGCGTCAAATATGTCGACGGCGCGGATGGCCCGGCCAACGAAAACCGCCTCTGCGTCAAGGGCCGCTTTGGGTTCGACTATATCCACCACACCCACCGGCTGACCAAACCCTTGATCCGCCGCGACGATGCCGGGCCCAAGGGCCTGAACGTCGACCCCGCCAACCCGCTGACGCATTTCCGCGAAGCCAGCTGGGACGAGGCGCTGGATGCCGCCGCCAACGGCATCAAGACGCTGACCGGCATACATGGCGGCACAGCCATAGCCGGTTTCGGATCGGCCAAATGCTCCAACGAAGAGGCCTACCTTTTCCAGAAACTCATCCGCCAGGGTTTCGGCCATAACAACGTCGACCACTGCACCCGCCTCTGCCACGCTTCGTCCGTGACCGCGCTGATCGAAAACATCGGCTCGGGTGCGGTGACGGCGACATTCAACGAGATCGAAAACGCCGATGTCGCCCTCGTCATCGGCGCCAACCCGGTCGAAAATCACCCCGTTGCCGCCACCTATTTCAAGCAATTCACCAAACGCGGCGGCAAGTTGATCGTGATGGATCCGCGCGGCGTCGGCCTGCGCCGGTTCGCCACCCATATGCTGCAGTTCAAGGCCGGTGCCGATGTCTCGATGCTGAACGCGATCATGAATGTGATTGTCGAGGAAGAACTCTACGACCGTCAGTATATCGAGGCGATGACCGAAAACTGGGAGGCGATGAAAGCACATCTTGCCGGTTTCAAACCCGAAGACATGGCAGCCCATTGCGGCGTCCCGGCTGAAGAGCTGCGCGCTGTCGCCCGCGAATTTGCCGCCGCCAAGGCGGCGATGATTTTCTGGGGCATGGGGATTTCCCAGCACATTCACGGCACCGACAATTCGCGCTGTCTGATCAGCCTGGCCCTCATGTGCGGCCAGGTCGGCCGCCCCGGCACCGGGTTGCACCCGCTGCGCGGCCAGAACAATGTGCAAGGCGCCTCGGACGCTGGCCTCGTCCCGATGTTCCTGCCCGATTATCAGAGCGTCACCGACGACGGCGTGCGCTCGGCCTTTACCGATGTCTGGAAGTCCGGCGATTTTTCCGCCGAAAAAGGCCTGACCGTGGTCGAGATCATCGACGCCATCCATGCCGATGAAATCCAGGGCATGTATATCCTCGGCGAAAACCCGGCGATGTCCGACCCCGATGTCGAGCACGCCCGCGAGGCTTTGGCCAAGCTCGATCATCTGGTCGTGCAGGACATTTTCCTGACCGAAACCGCCTGTTACGCCGATGTGATCCTGCCCTCGGCCGCCTGGCCGGAAAAGGCGGGCACGGTCACCAACACCAACCGTCAGGTGCAGATGGGCCGCCCGGCGGTGGCGATGCCGGGCGAGGTGCGCGAAGACTGGCTGATCACCACCCAGCTTGCCAACCGGTTGGGCCTCGGCTGGACTTATACCCATCCACGCGAGGTTTTCGCCGAGATGAAGCTGAACATGGGCAGCCTCGACAACATCACCTGGGACCGGCTGGAGGCCGAGAATGTGGTCACCTACCCGTCGCTGTCGCCCACCGACCCCGGCCAGCCGATCGTCTTTGGCGATGCCTTCCCCCGCCCGGATGGACGCGCCAAGTTTACCCCGGCCAGCATCATCCCGCCCGCCGAAGTGCCGGATACCGAATACCCGTTCGTGATGATCACCGGCCGCCAGCTTGAACACTGGCACACCGGCTCGATGACCCGGCGGGCATCGGTGCTGGACGCGATGGAACCCGAAGCCAATGCCTCGCTCAACCCCCGCACGTTACGCGAGCTCGGCGTCGAACCCGGCGACATGATCACCATCACCACCCGGCGCGGCACCATCGCCCTGATGGCGCGGTCCGACCGGGCGATTGCTGAGAACAACATCTTCGTCCCCTTCGCTTACGTCGAAGCCGCCGCCAACGTGCTGACCAACCCGGTGCTGGACCCGTACGGGAGAATCCCGGAGTTCAAGTTTGCGGCCTGCCGGGTGAAGAAGGTCGAAGGCGTGGCGGCGGAGTAGCGAGAATTGCTTTTCATCCACGGGACGCCGAAGGCGGCCCGGTTCGCACCCGACCCGCCCCATGGGCGGGTGCGAAATCGCACCCACCCCGGGTCTGGCGCGAACCTGCGGCTGGCACGCTCCAGCCACCGGTGCCGCACCAACAGTTTTGACTATCGCCCCCGATGATCTAGACTTTGCTCAGAATCGGAACCTCGGGGAACGGGAGCTCGCATGACCTACTTTCGCACGCTCTTGGGCGCAATCCTGCTGAGCGCCCCACACGGCAGGCGCAGGAAAGCGCAACCTGGGAAGAGGACGTCCGCGGCTGGTTCATCGGCGTCGACACATCCGTCGGCAACGGCTGTTTCATGGTCACCGATTACGAAGACGGCACCGTCCTGCGCGTCGGCTTTCATCCCGATGACGGCGATCTGAATTTCTTTGTCGGCAACGAGGCATTGCAATCGCTGGAAGACGGCAAGCTCTGTCCGCTTTCGGTCGAGTTCGGCAACAAAGGCGCGTGGACCGGCGATGCCGAAGGTGTCCGGCTCGGCGATTTGCCGATGTTGCGGCTGGACGTGAGTTTTGAGGGCGATGACGCAGACACATTCATCGAGGAATTCATGCGCATGACGGTCGTGGATATTCGCTACCAGGACAATGAACTGGCGGCGCTGAAACTGACCGGCACGTTTGCCGCCATGCAGGAAACCATCGATTGTCAAACGGCGATGTTTGCGGGCGAAGATGTCGGATCGGATCCCTTCGGATCAAGAGTGACACCGGATAACGATCCCTTCAAATGATGCGGTAGCGTGCGCATTCATTGCGCACCGCGACCCGGGCCGTCGTTGAATTACACCTGCGCCGGAACCGGCCCCGCCATTTCTGCATTCCTGCCAAATTCCTGCCAAGTTCCCCGGGTAGCCCGAAGCTCCAAATCGAAGGGACCGACAAGATGGCTTTCAAGAGCGCGCCCATAGCAACCGGCGACGCCGGCCGTGACCTGCTCGATCAGGTTCCGCCAGAGGTGCTGGGCGGGGTCATCTTTGCACTGCTCCTGGTGCTGTTGGGCGGGGCATTCTGGTTTGTCCGCCAGCACCGCGCCGAAAGCCGCGCCGAACGCCGCCGCCGCACCTGAGAGCTGACCGGTCCAAAATCACCAGACGTTGGCAATGGTGATCTAGATCGCGGCCACCAACCCGGCGCAAGCGGTTTCGATCAGATCAAGCGCACTCTCAAAATCTTTGGTGTAATAAGGATCGGGCACGTCGGAAACACCGGCATGGGGCGCGAATTTCATGACCGCGACAACTGGCGTTGCATCAGCAGCGGGGCGCAACCGTTCGATATCGCGAATATTGTCGCCGTCCATTCCGATGATCATGTCAAATTCGCCAAAATCCGCCGGGCTGACCTGTCGGGCCCGAAGATCCTGCAAATCATAGCCCCGCGCCAGAGCGGCTTTGATCATGGGCCCATAGGGCAGATCGCCAATATGCCAGTTTGACGTTCCGGCGCTGTCACAGCGAACCGTCAACCCGGCCTTGGCAGCAAGCACCCGAAATATCTCCTCGGCGGCAGGGGATCGACAGATATTGCCCAGACATATAAACAGTACACTGCGCACATCCGCCGCAGCCACCGGCACTATCGCAGAACCCCGCGCCGCCGCGACAGTATGCCGACGACCCACAAATGCCATGGCGCTTTCATGACGACCCTCCGTTGCCGGGCATTGAACCGCTTATCTGGCCCCGGCGCTTGTTCTTTTCCCAAATACTCTCTTCATACCTGACTGAGGCGGCCACGCGCAGCAACTTAACCGGATTCCAGCCGTTCGATCAGAGCCTGGGCGGCAGCCGGGTTGGCTACCTTGTGGCCGCTGATGACAAAGCAATATACATCGCGGGCGTCGCTTTTGGCTGCCGGGGCCAGGCTCGGCGCACCTTCGGGCACGCCGCCCGAAGCCAGTGTCTCCAGCTGCCTGGCCCACACACCGAGCACCGCGCCCGAATACCCCAGCGGTTCGTCCTTCTTGGTGCCCATGAGCCGCAGATAGGCGAAATCGGCGGTGACATCCGCGATCTCAGGATGACGGCTGTCGCCGGCCCAGACCAGCCCGGCACCGTGTTTGCGGGCCAGCTCGACGACCTCGGGCACCAGAAAACTGCTGTGGCGCACCTCAATGGCGTGGCGCAGCCGCAACCCGCCAGAGGTCTCGGGCATGTAGCTCAGGAACACATCAAACTCATCGGCATCGAACCGTTTGTATTCCGGCAGTTGCCAAAGGATCGGGCCGAGTTTCTCGCCCAGATCTAGCACACCGCCGGTCGTAAATCGTTCGATCGGCTCAGCCGCCTCGCACAGATCCTTTCGGGTGGCGGCATAGCGGTGCGCCTTGACCGCAAAGACAAGATCGTCGGGCACCGTATCGCGCCACTTGGCGAAGGTCTCGGCTTTTTGGGTTCTGTAGAAGGTGCCGTTGATCTCGATCGCGCTCAGCGCCTTGCCAGCGTAGTTCAGCTCGTCTTTTTGCACCAGACCTTCTGGGTAGTATGACCCGCGCCAGGCTGGAAAGTTCCAGCCGCCAATTCCGATGCGTATGGTCCCGCGCGCCGCCATGTCGAGAACATTCTGAGTTGACCGGTTTATGTACCATATGATTTGACCGCTTCTGTTGCGGTTTCTGGCCCTGTGGGGAAGTGGTCGGTCGCGGAGCGGCTGTCCACTTGTCCACAGGGTGCCGGTCGGTCGCGTCGAAGCGGATCACGCGGCCCGCCTTTCGCTGCTTTCGATCGGCGTGCCGTCTTTCTTGTAGCGGGCCAGGCAGCGCCGGCCATGGAAGACGGCAAGGTCGCCGTCGGGATATTCGTGCACACTCACTTTGGCCTTGACGTAGTGGTGGCGATGGCGGTCTGCCGGGATCTGCAGGCTCAAGTTCTTGTAGCGCACCGTGTTGTCATTGCCGACCACACGGTCCTCCTGCACACAGAGGATGTCCGCCAGGTTGCCGGCGAACGGCACGAAGGCGGAGCCTGTGTCCTCGGCCGGCCGGGCGAAGCGGGCATTGTGGGCCGGCAGGAAGTCCTCTTTCAGGAACCGGTTGGCGGCCGCCATATCGGTGATGCCGGCGAGCTCGAGTTCCTGCGGCAGGCGTTTCTGCAGGGTGCCGAACATGCGCTCCGAGCGGCCCCGGGCCTCCGGCGAATAGGCCGGGATCAGCTCAATACCGAGTTGCTGCAGGGCACGTCCGACCTGGGTTGGATTGTCCTTGTCGACCTTGCCGCCGGCCTCCGGCGTGTGCCAATAGTGCGAGGCCCGGTCTGCATAAAGCGAGCAGAACAGCCCCATGGCCGACCCCACCTCCAGCAGCGCCACAAAGCTCGACATGGTGCCCTCCTCGGCGACGAAGAAGGCGGAATAGATCTCCGAAGTGGCATCGTCCATGGTCACGATCAGGTCCCAGTACTGACCCGGCACCCATTGGTGCGTGGAGCCGTCCTGGTGCAACATCATGCCGACCATCGGCCGGCGCGGCCGCTTGCGGCGGTGCACGCCGCGCCGCGGCGCCGGCGCGACCCGGCCGTGCGCCTGGAGCGTCAGCCGCACCCAGTTGTAACTGCGCGTGACGTCGTGCTTTGCAACCAGCTTCTCCCAGAAGTGCCAGGCGGTGAAATGCCGGTACCTGGTATCGAACAGATCCAACAGTGCCACCACCTCGTCGACCCCGGCGCGGCGCGCGGAAACCCGACCCAGGCGGCGGTCGTAAAGACCCTCCGCGCCCTCGGCCTCAAAGCGATCGCGCCAGCGTCGGAACGTGCGCTCGGACATGCCCAGGATCTCGGCTGCCTCCAGCTGGCTCAACTCACCCCTGTAGGTGCGTCCGTAAACCTCATCGAACTTCATCAATCTCAACCCCTGTAACTGCTCTGTCCGGCGCATCAGCTCCTCCACTTCCTGGAGGAGTTCTAATGCCGGACAGATCATTTGTTACATTGACCGGCCATATCACGTGTTATCGACACGCCCAGCATGAACAATCCGGCGCAACCCATCCCCCAACCCACAAATACCGGCACGTTTGATTACATCATCGTCGGCGCCGGCTCGGCGGGGTGCGTTCTGGCCAACCGTCTGTCCGAGAGGCACACCGTTTTGCTGATCGAGGCCGGTGGGTCCGACCATTACCACTGGGTGCATATCCCGGTCGGCTATCTCTACTGCATCGGCAATCCGCGCACCGATTGGGGGTTCAAAACGGCACCGCAGCCGGGCCTCAACGGTCGTTCGATCCAATATGCGCGGGGCCGCATCCTCGGCGGCTGTTCGTCGATCAACGGCATGATCTACATGCGCGGGCAGGCGGCAGATTACGACCATTGGCACCAGCTCGGCAATACCGGCTGGGGCTGGGATGATGTGCTGCCGTATTTCCGCAAATCCGAGGACCATTTCGCGGGCGCCTCAGATGCGCATGGTGCCGATGGCGAATGGCGTGCGGAAAATTAACGCCTTAGATGGAAAATTCTGGACGACTTCCAAAAGGCCGCGGTGCAGGCGGGCATCCCCGAGACGTCGGATTTCAACACCGGTGACAACGAAGGCGTCGGCTATTTTCAGGTGAACCAGAAAGGCGGCTGGCGGTGGAGCACGGCCAAGGGCTTTCTGCGCCCCGCGCGGCGTCGCGACACCCTGCGCATCGACACCAATGCGCTGGTTGAGCGCCTGATTTTCGACGCTGGCCGCGCGACCGGGGTCCGCTATCACCGGCGCGGCCATGTGCTGCAGACCAAAGCACGGGCCGAGGTGATCCTCGCCGCCGGGGCGATCGGTTCGCCGCACCTGTTGCAACTGTCCGGTGTCGGGCCCGGAGCGCTGTTGCAGGAGCACGGCATCGATGTCGTTCACGCCCAGGGCCAGATCGGCGAAAACCTGCAGGACCATCTGCAGATCCGCTGCGCATACAAGGTCAGCCGGACCAGAACGCACAACACCATCTCGGCGCGCTTTCTTGGCCGCGCCCGGATCGCGGCGCAATATGCATTGCTGCGCAGCGGGCCGATGTCGATGGCACCGTCGCAACTCGGGGCCTTTGCCAAAAGCTCTGAGCGCGCCGCGACACCCGATCTGGAATATCACGTCCAGCCGTTGTCGCTGGATGCCTTTGGCGAAGGCCTGCACAAGTTCGATGCAATAACCGCCTCGGTCTGCAACCTGCGGCCCGAAAGCCGGGGATATGTTCGCCTTGCCTCGCCCGAGGCCAGCATACACCCGACAATTCACCCCAATTATCTTGCCACCGAGAAGGACCGCCGGATCGCGGCTAAATCGGTCCGGCTGACCCGCGACATTATCAGCCAGCAGGCGATGGCGCGTTATCGCCCGCAGGAATTTCACCCCGGCCCCGAAGCGCAGAGCGACGAGGAGATCGTGCGCGCGGCGGGCGCCATTTCCACGACGATCTTTCACCCCGTCGGAACTGTCGGAATGGGCGGCGACGACAGCGCGCCGCTGGACCCGCAACTGCGGGTTCGCGGCCTGTCCGGTCTGCGCGTGGTCGAGGCCAGCGTCATGCCCACCATTACCAGCGGCAACACCAATTCGCCGACAATCATGATCGCCGAGAAAGCCGCCGACATGATCCTGCAAGATGCTTGAATATCTGACAAATTGACGCTTTAATACCAACGGTCATTGATCAGAACCCATGCGCCCATTTGCGCATGCCGAGGGACATGATCTTCCATGGTTGGTCGATGAGGTTGTTCCAGGCTTGGCAGCACAGCGCGACGATGTCTTCGTAGGATTTGAAGATCCGGTTCGACAACCAGTTGTCGCGCATGAATTGCCAGACATTCTCCACCGGGTTCAACTCGGGCGATCGTGGCGGCAGCGCCAGGACGGTGATGTTGTCGGGGATCGCCAGCTTGGGCGTCAAGTGCCAACCGGCCTGATCGACGATCAGCACCGCATGGGCGCCGGGATCGACGGCGGCACTGATCTCGATGAGGTGCGCCGCCATGGCGTCGGTGTCGCACCAGGGCATGACCAGCCCGGCACCTTTCCCCTTCGCGGGACAGATCGCGCCGAAGATATAGGCCCATTCGGTGCGCTGGTCGCGGGGCGCCCGCGGGCGCGTGCCACGTCTGGCCCATCGGCGTGTGAGCTTATTCTTCTGGCCGATGCGGGCTTCATCTTGCCACCACAGCTCTATCTCGACGCCTTTCGGGAGCCTCGCCCGGATCTTCGCCAGTTCGGCGGGGAAGTTTTTTTTAAAAGCCTCGACGGCCAGCTCGTTTTGCGCGTAGTGGCGCGGCCGCGCCGAGATCTTGGCGAAGCCGAGCGCCTTCAACTCGCGCCCGACCGTGGTCTCGTCGAGCGAGATGGCGAACGTCTCCAAGAGCCACCGCGCCAGGTCCTTGCGCCGCCAGCGCACGACGCCGTCCACCGTCGGGACCGGGCCGGCCTCAACAACCTCCGCCAGTGCGCGGCGGTGATCGGCGTTGAGCTTCGAGGGTGCGCCCGGTGACTTCCCATCGACCAGCCCGTCCGGTCCGCGGGCGTTGAAGCGCAGCACCCAGTCGCGAATGATCTGCAGACCGACGCCGCCGATCCGCGACGCATCCGTCCTGCTGCCACCATCGTAGACCTCGGCCAACGCCAGCAGACGACGGCTCTGGGTCGCGTCCCTGGTCCTCTTCGCGAGGCGCCGCAGTGAGACGCTGTCAAAATCGTTCCGTAAGTCGATAGGCGCTGCCATGGCGAACCTCATTGGTTCACCACATTGAGTCAGAGATCGGACCGCTTGGGAATCCCCAACGTGAGTCAGGCATTCCGCTCGGTGGTATAAGCTCTGCTTCACGTTCGCCTGCTACCCGGAATGCGGTGGGCGATTGTGAGGTGTGGGGATGCGCGCGAAAGACAACGCGCCTATCATCATCAAGCGTAAGAAAGTCATAGCTGGCGGGGGCCACCACGGGGGCGCGTGGAAGGTCGCTTATGCGGATTTTGTGACCGCGATGATGGCGTTTTTCATGCTGATGTGGCTGCTTAACGCAACGACCGAGACCCAGCGCAAGGGTCTTGCCGATTATTTCTCGCCGACCATCCCGGTCAACCGCATCTCAGGCGGCGGCGATGGGGCGTTTGGCGGCGACAGTGTTTTCGCCGAGGAAAGTCTGGCCCAAAACGGCACCGGCGGCAGCGCGAATAATCCAGGTGAGGCCGCTGCCGTAAGCGAGTCCAGCGGCGCCGACTCGTCGGGCCAGGACAAGGGCAGCGACGATCAGGCATTCGCTGACATCGAATCGGTGCTCGCCGCGCAATCGGGCGAAAGCATGGTCAGCACGATGATGCAGCGCCACATCATCACCAAAGTCACCGACGAGGGGCTGATCGTGGAATTGTTCGATCTGCCCGATGAGCCGCTGTTTTTCGATGGTACCGCGGAACCGACCGCGATCATGGCCGATCTGGTGGCGATGTTGGCACAGGTGTTTGGCGTTGTTGCCAATCAGGTCGCCATCAGCGGTCACGTGCGCGCCCATCCGCTGGTTTACCGGACCAATCCGGTCTGGCCATTGTCAAATACGCGCGCCGACGAGATCAGGCAGATGTTCGCCAGGCAACAATTGGCCGAGGATCGCATCGAAAGAGTGACAGGCTTTGCCAACCGCAAGCCGGTGTCAGCCAACCCGATGTCGATCCGAAATAACCGGTTCGAGATCATTCTGCTTCGCAATATCGACAGCGGCGGGCAGCCGGTAAAATTATGAAACTTTTCACTATTAGGGCGGCGTTAATACCAACGGTCATTGATCAGAACCCATGCGCCCATTTGCGCATGCCGAGGGACATGATCTTCCATGGTTGGTCGATGAGGTTGTTCCAGGCTTGGCAGCACAGCGCGACGATGTCTTCGTAGGATTTGAAGATCCGGTTCGACAACCAGTTGTCGCGCATGAATTGCCAGACATTCTCCACCGGGTTCAACTCGGGCGATCGTGGCGGCAGCGCCAGGACGGTGATGTTGTCGGGGATCGCCAGCTTGGGCGTCAAGTGCCAACCGGCCTGATCGACGATCAGCACCGCATGGGCGCCGGGATCGACGGCGGCACTGATCTCGATGAGGTGCGCCGCCATGGCGTCGGTGTCGCACCAGGGCATGACCAGCCCGGCACCTTTCCCCTTCGCGGGACAGATCGCGCCGAAGATATAGGCCCATTCGGTGCGCTGGTCGCGGGGCACCCGCGGGCGCGTGCCACGTCTGGCCCATCGGCGTGTGAGCTTATTCTTCTGGCCGATGCGGGCTTCATCTTGCCACCACAGCTCTATCTCGACGCCTTTCGGGAGCCTCGCCCGGATCTTCGCCAGTTCGGCGGGGAAGTTTTTTTTAAAAGCCTCGACGGCCAGCTCGTTTTGCGCGTAGTGGCGCGGCCGCGCCGAGATCTTGGCGAAGCCGAGCGCCTTCAACTCGCGCCCGACCGTGGTCTCGTCGAGCGAGATGGCGAACGTCTCCAAGAGCCACCGCGCCAGGTCCTTGCGCCGCCAGCGCACGACGCCGTCCACCGCCGGGACCGGGCCGGCCTCAACAACCTCCGCCAGTGCGCGGCGGTGATCGGCGTTGAGCTTCGAGGGTGCGCCCGGTGACTTCCCATCGACCAGCCCGTCCGGTCCGCGGGCGTTGAAGCGCAGCACCCAGTCGCGAATGATCTGCAGACCGACGCCGCCGATCCGCGACGCATCCGTCCTGCTGCCACCATCGTAGACCTCGGCCAACGCCAGCAGACGACGGCTCTGGGTCGCGTCCCTGGTCCTCTTCGCGAGGCGCCGCAGTGAGACGCTGTCAAAATCGTTCCGTAAGTCGATAGGCGCTGCCATGGCGAACCTCATTGGTTCACCACATTGAGTCAGAGATCGGACCGCTTGGGAATCCCCAACGTGAGTCAGGCATTCCGCTCGGTGGTATAAGTCCGGTGACTTATTCAAGGCGATGAAGAATTCCTTGGTTGTAGAAAAGGCATCCCATGACAATATCATCCGCGCTGAACGCCGGCGTTTCCGGGCTTAATGCCAATGCCAGCCGGCTGGCGACGATTTCAGACAATATCGCAAACAGCTCGACCCATGGTTACAAACGTGCGGTGACCGATTTTCACTCGATGGTGATTAACGCTGGAACCGGGACCTATTCCGCCGGCGGCGTGCGGATAACGACGTCGCGGATGATCGACCAGACAGGCGCGCTGGCCACAACCAACAATGCAACCGATCTCGCCGTTCGCGGGCGCGGTTTTATCCCGGTAACCGACGAAACGGCGCTCATTACCCAAACCAGTGACTACCCGCTTTATCTGACGACAACGGGGTCATTTCGCACTGATGCTTCCGGGATATTGCGCACATCGTCCGGCCAGGTTCTGCTCGGTTGGCCGGCCCTTCCGGATGGAACAATTCCGACCTTTCCGCGCGATACAAATGACGGGCTGGTACCGGTGCAGATTCAGACCAACCAGTTTGCAACGGAACCAACCACAGCCATTTCGCTGGGCGTCAATCTGCCCGCAACGGAAACCGAAGCTGGTGCCAGCGGTCAGCAGCTCGATCTGTCGGTTGAATATTTTGACAATCTCGGGACATCGCAAAGCCTGAGTGTCTCTTATGTGCCGACAGTTCCGGTGTCAGGGGCGTCAAATACCTGGACAATGCTGATGCGCGATTCTGCGCAAGGCAACGCGCTCGTGGCAGCCTATACGGTCGTCTTTGACAATACCCGCGGCAGCGGCGGAACCCTGGCCAGCGTGTCGCAACCTCTCGTCGATGCAAATGGCGTGCCTGACCCCTTGGGATCGACTTACGGCACCCCCTATGATCCGCTGACCGGTTCCTTCCAGGTCGCGGTTGCCGGTGGCCCGATCGATATAACCATCGGTCAGATCGGAACCGGCAATGGCATGACGCAGCTTTCCGACAGTTTCGCGCCGACTCAGATTACCAAGGACGGCTTTCCGGTCGGCAACATGACCTCGATCGAAGTGGATGGTAACGGCTTTGTCAGTGCGAACTTTGATACCGGCATCACCCGAACGCTCTATCAGATCCCGATCGTCGATGTGCCCAATCCGAACGGGCTGATCGCGCTCGACAACCAGACCTACACCACCTCGAACACCAGCGGATCGATCTTTCTGTGGGATGCGGGCGACGGGCCGACCGGCGACATTCTCGGTTTCGCGCTCGAAGAATCGTCAACAGATGTCGCCGGTGAGCTGACCCAGCTGATCCAGACCCAGCGGGCCTATTCCTCGAACGCCAAGGTCATCCGGACCGTTGACGAAATGCTGCAGGAAACCACGAATATCAAACGCTGATCCCTCTGGTGGGGCGAAATAGATGAGCATCACGGCATCCCTGACCAACGCGCTGTCCGGCCTGACCGCCAATGCGCGCTCGGCCGAGGTTGTGTCCTCCAACATCTCCAACGCGCTGACCGAAGGTTATGGCCGCCGCGAGATCGAGTTGAGCGCCCGTTCGCTGGCCGGACAGGGCGCTGGCGTCTGGGTTGCGGGTGTGTCGCGCAATGTGGATCGCTACATAATCGGCGAAAGACGGCTGGCCGATGCCAATCTGGCGCTTCAGGGTGCCAAGGCCGAGTATCAGCAGCGCCTGCAGTTCCTGCTTGGCCAGCCCGATGACCCCGGTTCGCTGACCGGTCGCATATCGACTTTGGTGACCTCTCTGATCGAGGCGGCCAGCCGGCCCGACAGTAACACGCGGGCCGACGGTGCGCTGCGCGCCGCCAGTGCCTTGGCGTCGCATCTCAATCGTGCATCTGACGAAGTGCAGAACCTGCGCATGAAGGCCGATCAGGACATCGCCCGCCAGGTCAGCCGCCTGAATGCAGGGCTGAACCGGGTTCACGAGCTCAACGTCGCGATCCGCGCCAATTTTTCCGCCGGCAATGACATCAACACCTTCATGGATCAGCGCCAGATCCTGATCGACGAGCTATCGGCGATCGTGCCCCTGCGCGTCGCCGACCGCGACCAGGGCCAGGTTGCCCTTTACACACCCGGCGGTGCGATCCTGCTTGACGGACAGCCGGTCCAGGTTGCCTTTACCCAGGTCGGTGTGATCACACCGGATATGACGCTGGCGTCCGGCGCGCTTTTCGGGCTTACGATCAACGGCTTGCCGATGCCGGCCACCGGCAACGGCCAGATGGCGGGCGGTTCGCTGGGCGCGAGCTTTGAGATACGCGATATTCTGGCCACCTCGGCGCAGGGTGAACTGGATGCGGTCGCGCGAGACCTGATCGAGCGGTTCGCCGACTCAGGCGTTGACCCGACCTTGCCACCCGGCGATCCCGGCCTGTTCACCGATGGCGGCCTGGCGTTTCTGCCGGTCAATGAGATCGGCGTTGCTGGACGAATTGAGCTGAACGCGCTGGTCGATCCGGCGGCGCGCGGCGCGCTCTGGCGCCTGCGCGACGGCCTGGGTGCCGTCGCTCCCGGCAATGTCGGCGACGCCAGCCTGCTGCACGCGCTAACGGACGCGCTGACCGGCACCCGCACACCGGCCTCTGGTGCATTTTCGGCGGGCTCGTACACCGCCAGTGCCCTGTCCGGCGAGCTGATGTCGCTGGTCAATGCCGATCTGTCCGACCTGTTGTCGGCGGAGAGTTTTGCGCAGGCAGAGCGCGATACATTCAAATCCATCGAGCTGGAAAATGGCGTCGACAGTGATCATGAAATGCAAAAGCTACTGCTGATCGAACAGGCGTTTGCCGCCAACGCCCGGGTCATCGCGACAGCGGAAGCGATGATCCGAACCTTGCTGGAGCTCTGAAACGGTCATGGGCTTCAACTCCATCGGCGATCTGGCGCGGGCGTTTCAATCCAGCCGGCAGATATTTTCGGTCAAATCGGACCTGCATCGCCTCAGTCAGGAACTGGCAAGCGGCAGGCGCAGCAATATTTCCACAACAATGTCAGGCGATTACCAACCGATCGTGGGTCTCGAACGGTCGATCGCCGCGTTGCGGGCCTATGACACGGCGACCGCCGAGGCCAGCCAGCTTGCCGAAATCATGCAGGCAGCTCTTGGCCAGGTCCAGGACAATGCCGATCAGTTTGCACCGGCCCTGCTGACCGCCGGTAATTCGCAGAACGCGACGATGATCGACGTGACCGCTGTCGATGCCTTTACCCGCCTGTCGGGTGTTCTGTCCGCGCTCAACACCAATGTCGCCAATCGCTTTGCCTTTTCCGGGGTGACAACGGACATGCCCGCGCTGGCCGATGCGGCCACAATCCTGGCCGATCTCGGCCTGGTTACCGCCGCGCTGACCGACGCGGCCAGCGTCGAGGCCGCCGTCGATGTCTGGTTTGACACCCCCGGCGGCGGCTATGACACCGTGGCCTATACCGGCGCGACCACGGGCATCGCCCCTGTGCGGGTGGCCGAGGGCCAGGCCGTCGATCTTTCCCATACCGCTGCCCACGCGGGTGTGCGCGCCGCGATCAAAGGCTTCGCGATGGCTGCCCTGGTGGGCCAGGGCGTGCTTGCGGGCAACCTCGCCGAGCGCGCGGTCCTGACCCAGCGCGCCGGTGAGGTGATGCTCGGTGCCCAGGCCAATCTGTCGCTGTTGCGCGGCGAGATCGGCACCGCCGAGGCACGCATTGATGCGGTCAAAACGGCGAGCGCGACGGAACGCCATATGCTCGAGCTGGCCCGCGTCGATATTGTCGCCGCTGACCCCTATCGGACCGCGACCGAGCTCGAAGCGGTGCGCGGCCAGCTTGACATGATTTTCACCGTCACCGCCCGCCTGTCGCGGCTCTCGCTCTCGGAATATCTGCGATGACCAGATTGTTGATACTAATTTTGGCAATCCTGTCGTTGGGCGGGGCCGTGCTGGCCGAGGTGCGGATCAAGGACCTGGTCGAATTCGACGGCGTGCGCGGCAACGATCTGGTCGGCTATGGGCTGGTCGTGGGCCTGAACGGAACCGGCGACGCCATTCGCAACGCGCCCTTTACCGAAGAGATCATGTCCAACATTCTTGAACGCCTCGGCGTCAATGTCACGGGCGAGCAGTTTCGCCCCAAAAACGTCGCTGCGGTTTTCGTCACCTCCAGCCTTCCGGCATTTGCCCGCGCCGGCGCGCGCATCGACGTGACGGTTTCGGCGATCGGCGACGCTAAAAGCCTGCGGGGCGGCACCCTGATCATGACCCCGCTCAATGCCGCTGATGGTCAGATATATGCGGTCGCGCAGGGCACAATCCTTGCCGGCGGCGCTGCGGCTGAGGGTAACGGCGCGAAAGTTGTCCTTGGCGTTCCAACCGCGGGCCTGATCCCCGCAGGTGCCAGGGTCGAACGCGAAATAGATTTTGATTTCACCCAGATGACGTCGGTGCGTCTGGCGCTCAGGACGCCGGATTTCACCACCGCGGGCCGAATTGAAAATGCGATCAACCAGCCCTACGGCCGCGTCGTTTCGCGTATGCTCGATGCCGGCACTGTGCTGGTCGATATTGCCGCGACCCAAGAGCTGTCGCCCGCCCACGCGCTGGGCCGGATCGAGAACATAGAGGTCGAGCCCGAGCGCCGCGCCCGGGTGGTGATCGATCAGGCCTCCGGCACCATTGTCATCGGCGAGGACGTGCGCATATCACGCGTCGCGGTGGCCCAGGGCAATCTGACATTGCGGGTCACCGAAGAGCCCTTGGTGATCCAGCCCAATCCGTTTTCCGAAGGCGAAACCATCGTCGTGCCGCGCACTACTGCGGGGATCGAGGAAGCCCCGGGCATCGGCTTTGCCGATATGGCCGAAAGCACCACGTTGTCAGAGGTCGTGGAAGGGCTTAACGCGCTCGGCGTGGCGCCGCGCGATCTGATAGATATTCTGAAAACCATCAAAGCCGCCGGAGCGCTGCACGCAGAGTTTGTGGTCAAATAGAGCCGAGCCGCAGGGTTGGAGCCACTGTTTGCTGCCCACCCAAAGCACCCGCGTGCGCTCATCGGCCCGGCGGGCCTTTTCGCTTATCCCAGCCAAGAGCGTCCGCAAGTAAGCGAAGAGCGCCCGCAAGGAAGCGATGAGCGCCCCGTGCCAAAGGGGGCGGCGCTCATGCTGCCTTGGGCGGACGCGCAAGCCATGCAGATGCATCTCGACGAGATCAGCCGCCACGTCGCCCGAAAGGCCCATGCGGTTGTGCTGATGGATCGGGCCGGATGGCAGCCCCGCCGCCCCTCTTAGTATGAGTGAGGCAGACAGAGATGCCCGCGGCTCGCCTGTCGATCGCAAAATACTCGTCTAATGCAAGCATCAATGAATACAAAGAGTTAACGCTCCACCCACCGCGGACAGGGTTGGATTTCGGCCCGCAATCTGGCCCCGCGGCAATGGTCAGATGCCGGTAATGAAGACCCAACTCTAGCGCTGATTACCAGCGCTCAGGCTCAACTCGTGATCGGCCCTGTCGCGCCGGTGCCAGTTCAATTCGGCCCTCAGGCGCACAACCGAGCCGATGATAATGATCGCTGGGCCCTTAATCGACGCCGCATCTGCGCGCGCGGCAATATTGGCGAGCGTGCCGGTCACCACTTTCTGGCTCGCCAGGGTGCCATTTTCGATCACCGCCACGTCGGTCTGTGCGGCCACATTGTGGCGCAAAAGGCCCGCGATCAGCACCCCCAGCGTGCTCAGCCCCATATAGACTGCCACTGTCTGGCCGGGCCTGGCCAGCACATCCCAATCGAGATCGAGCACCCCCTCGCGCCCATGCGCGGTCACAAACAGCGCTGACTGGGCGTGGTCGCGATGGGTCAGCGGAATGCCGGCATAGGCCCCGCAGCCAGCAGCAGCGGTGACCCCGGGGACCACCTGAAACGGAATTTTCGCGCGCGCCAGCCCCTCAATCTCCTCACCGCCGCGCCCAAATATGAACGGATCACCGCCCTTCAGGCGCAGCACCCGCTGCCCGTCGCGCGCAAGGCGCACCATCGTGGCGGTGATGTCGTCCTGGCCCATCGTATGCTCTTGTTTTTGCTTGCCGACATAGATGCGCGTCGCGTCGCGTCGCACCAGCGACAGAATTTCCGGCCCGATGAGACGGTCATAGAGCACCACATCGGCGCGCTGCATCAGCCTGAGCGCCCCGAAGGTCAGAAGATCGGGGTTTCCCGGCCCGCCGCCGACCAGATAGACCTCACCCTGCGTCGTGCGATCCTTGCGGCCCGCCGCTTGCAGGTCGGACAGCACCAGATCACCGGCTGCGGCCTCGTTGCCCTGCAAATACAGATCCGCTGCAGGACCGTCGAGGATATGTTCCCAAAAATAACGCCGCTCGCGCGCGCGGGTGATTTTTTGCGCGATGCGGTCGCGAAATTGGCCCAGAAATCCCGCCAGCCGCCCGTAGCCCGCGGGCAGGCTCGCCTCCAGCCGCGCTTTCAGGATGCGGCCAATGACCGGGGCAACCCCGCTGGTAGATATTGCGACCAACAGCGGCGAGCGGTCGATGATCGACGGGGTGATGAAATCACACATCTCGGGACGGTCGGCGATATTGCACCAAATCCCCTGTTCGCGCGACCATCGCCACAGGGCGGCGTCGCGTATCGCATCCTCGCTCGCCCCGTAAACGATGCGGCATCCCGCCAGATCGCCGCTTTGCGGCAAACGCGACATCAGCTCAATGTTTTCACCGCGAGCCAGACGCAGCATATCATCGCCCGGTTCAGGGTCGAAAACCGCCACCAAAGCACCGGCACCAAGCGCCCGTTCCGCCCGCCGCGCCGCCAGAGAATTGCCGCCGTCGACCAACACTTTGGCGCGCTTCAGATCAACAAATACTGGCAAATAATCCATGAATTGCCTCGAAGTCCTGTGGCCCAGCCATACGCCACCCAAAATGCAAATGCCATTGATTATCCGGAAGTTGCGATGCCGCCTGGCGGGCCCCTTGGCGCGGATTGTCCGGGCGGGCGAAACGCCGGTCCGGCAGATGCCAAGTTCGGTTGACACTTGTTCGCGTTTCGCCCATCCCGACCGCAGTTTGCGTAACTAGGGATATGCTGGCATGAAAATTGCGATGATCGGAACCGGCTATGTCGGGCTGGTGTCCGGCGTCTGTTTTTCCGATTTCGGCCACAACGTGGTCTGTGTCGACAATGACGCGGCGAAAATCGAGTGCCTCGAAGCCGGTGCCGTGCCGATCTACGAACCCGGCCTGCAGGCGCTGATGGCCAAGAATGTCGAGGCCGGGCGGCTGACATTCACCCAAGACCTCGCCAATGCGGTGGCCGCCGCCGATGCGGTATTCATCGCCGTGGGCACACCCACGCGCCGTGGCGACGGGCACGCGGACCTGACTTATGTCTATGACGCGGCCGGGGAAATTGCCCAGTCGCTGTCATCCTACACAGTCGTTGTCACTAAATCGACCGTGCCGGTGGGCACCAACCGGCAGGTCAAACAGATCATCCGCAAGGCCAACCCTAGGGCCGAATTCGACGTG
Source organism: Paracoccaceae bacterium (assembly GCA_965216135.1). Classification (GTDB taxonomy): domain Bacteria; phylum Pseudomonadota; class Alphaproteobacteria; order Rhodobacterales; family Rhodobacteraceae; genus CBDCFL01. Next base: position 608,246 of record CBDCFL010000023.1, on the reverse strand, counting down.
GTGTCGAACCCGGAGTTTCTGCGTGAAGGTGCTGCGATCGACGATTTCATGAAACCCGACCGGGTCATCGTCGGGGTCCAGACCGCGCGCGCCGCAGAGGTCATGGCCGATATTTACCGCCCGCTTTATCTGCGCGATTTTCCCATCGTCACAACCGATCTGGAAAGCGCGGAGATGATCAAATACGCCGCAAACGCTTTTCTGGCCACCAAGATCACCTTCATCAACGAAATGGCTGCACTTTGCGAAAAGGTTGGTGCCGACGTCAAACAGGTCTCCAAGGGCATGGGGCTCGATGGCCGCATCGGCAATAAATTCCTGCATGCAGGCCCCGGTTACGGCGGATCGTGCTTCCCCAAAGACACCAGCGCGCTGGCCCGCATCGGCCAGGAATATGCGGTGCCCCAACAGATCGTCGAGACTGTCATCAAGGTAAATGACGAGATGAAACGGCGGATGGCAGACAAGGTGCTGGACATCTGCGGCGGGACGTTCAACGGCAAAATCATCGCGGTGCATGGCGTCACGTTCAAACCCAACACCGATGACATGCGCGACGCGCCGTCGCTGACGATCATTCCCGTGATGGTCGGCAATGGCGCCAAGGTCAGGGTGGTGGACCCGCAAGGCCGCGCCGAGGGCGAGGCGCTGTTGCCCGGCGTCAACTGGTTCGATGACGCCTATAAGGCGGCGCAAAACGCCGATGCGGTGGTCATCCTGACCGAATGGAATGGATTCCGCGCGCTCGACCTGAAACGTCTGGCCCGAAAAATGGCCCGCCCGGCTATGGCGGATCTGCGCAACATCTATTCGCCGCGCGATGCCAAACGCGCTGGATTTGAAGAATATGTTGCGGTCGGCAGGTAAATCGCGATTGGCAAACTTGCGCTTGGCGGTCCAATGACACCAGCGGCGTTCTATTTCGCCCGTCTGACAGGCAACGAGGCAGCGCTCGCGACCCATTCGGTCGCGCCAACGCAAATGCTGAACGATCTGGCGGGCAAACACGTCGCGCTGGTCGGAAATGCCCGGGCGATGGCCGATGCGTCCAATGGGCCGGACATAGACGCCGCGGATATCGTTATCCGCATCAATCAGGCACCAATACCGTCGGTGGCCAGCCACGGCTCGCGCACGGATTGGCTGGCGCTCGCAACCCGGCTTGCCCGCCAGCAACAGCAACGGATTGCGCCAAAGCGCGTGCTGTGGATGAGCCACAAACGCAAGCGGCTGGCCTATCACATCGCCGCCTCGCCGGGGTTCTATCTGCATCCGCTGGCCGACTGGCGGGCGCTGGGCGAAAAATTCGACGCGCCACCATCGACCGGGGCGATGATGATTGATCTGCTGGCGCGTTCAACTGCGACACGGATCAGCATTTTCGGCTTTGACTTTTTTGCCTCGGGCTCCCTGACCGGCCAACGGACCGCCGCCCAGGTTCCGCACGATTTTTCCGCCGAGTCTGACTTTGTCCGAAACCTCGCCGCAACAGAGGCGCGCATTACGCTGGCCCCCCTTTAATCACATCCGCCTTTGCCCTATTCAGCGCCACTGTCGCGTGCAAAGGAACTCAACCCCATGGGCTACAAAGTCGTCGTTGTCGGTGCCACGGGCAATGTGGGCCGTGAGATGCTGAACATCCTGGCCGAGCGCCAGTTTCCCGTGGACGAGATCACCGCAATTGCGTCGCGCCGCTCGCTCGGCACCGAGGTCAGCTTTGGCGAAAAGACGCTGAAGATCAAAGACCTTGACACATTCGACTTTGCCGGCTGGGACATCGCCTTTTTCGCGGTCGGGTCCGAGGCAACGAAGCAATATGCGCCCCGGGCGGCCAAATCCGGCTGCGTGGTGATCGATAATTCGTCGCTCTATCGCTACGACCCGGCCGTGCCGTTGATCGTGCCAGAGGTCAACGCCGACGCGATCACCGGCTACGCCAGGAAAAACATCATTGCCAACCCGAATTGTTCCACTGCTCAGATGGTGGTGGCGCTGAAACCCTTGCACGACAGGGCGCGCGTCAAACGCGTCGTTGTCAGCACATATCAGGCGGTTTCCGGCACCGGCAAGGACGCCACAGACGAGTTGTGGAACCAGACCAAGGGCTGCTATGTGCCGGGGCAGGAAGTCGCGCCATCGATCTACCCCAAACAGATCGCGTTCAACGTGATCCCGCAGTGCGACAGCTTCATGGAAGACGGCACCACCCGCGAAGAGTGGAAAATGGTGGCCGAGACCAAAAAGATCGTGGACACTTCGATCAAAGTGACCGCGACTTGCGTGCGGGTGCCGGTTTTCGTCGGCCATTCAGAGGCGGTGAATATCGAATTTGAGGATTTCCTCGACGAAGACGAAGCCCGTGACATCCTGCGCGAAGCCCCCGGCGTGCTGGTCGTGGATAAACGCGAGGACGGCGGCTATGCGACGCCCGTTGATTGCGTCGGCGATTACGCGACGTTTGTTTCCCGCATCCGCCAGGACTGGACCATCGACAACGGCCTAAACCTGTGGGTCGTCAGCGACAACCTGCGCAAAGGCGCGGCGCTGAACGCGGTGCAGATTGCTGAGGTGCTGGGCAGCCGGGTGCTGCGGAAGGGGTGATCAAGCCCGTGTAGATATTTGCACATCCAACCCCAGCTCGGCAACAAGGCGCGAAGCGCCGCCGGGCAGCGCCCGACCGCCGTCACGCCAGCGGCGTGCTTTCAGCACGACGGGCGGGCGCAGTCATGATGCGCGGGGATCATTTTCACCTAACCCGGAACAAGGCACGAAGTGCCGCCGGGCAGCGCCCGACCGCCCCAGTGGGCGGGCGCTTCTTCAACGCCTGCACACCCGAATGAACGTAAGGCGTGGCGGGACCATAAAGTGCGGACCTCAACCCACAGAGGTGCCCGCCCGCGGTCGGTCGCTGCCCTCGGTTTGCGCCACCAGCCGGGTGCTGCAGAAGGGCTAGGCCGCCCGCCTACCCACCAACCAGGCCCAGCTGTCGCGCGATGGTGGCGCTGTCGTAATAGTCGCGCCCCTCGACCACAATTCCATCGGCCACGCGCATGACGCTGCAGTAACGCACCTCCATCCGACGTCCGGACGGTGGGAATGTTCCCAAGCTGGAATGCAGCGTGCCGGTCTGGGTGCCGCGATTGACGAATTCGACAACTGCCCAGTCGCCTTGAACGATCACATTGACAACCTTGACCTCACCATCCGGAAAAGTCTCGCGCCAGCGGTGGTAATCGCGCTTGTAGGATTCCGGCCCCGGCAACATTTCGCCGCGCGCGACATCCTCGAAATGACAATCCTCTGCAATCACAGCCGCGCCGCGTTCGGGGTCGCGCCTGTCCCCAGGATTCATGAAACTGGCGAACGATTTTTTCGGTTTCGGTCATTACGGTCCCTTCTGCAATATTGTCGCCGCGCATCGGCGCGATCATCGAATTGGCGCTAATTCGGCGTCATGACAACCTGCCTGTGCGAGACAAGAGTCCGACGCGAGTCCGACAGGTATCCGACACGCGATTTCATCAGATCGCCTGAAACTGGCGCGCCTCGGCGTCATAATGTTCCAAATCACCCTCGCCAATATCTGTCCACAGCCCATGCAGCGCCAGCATTTCCGCCGCGACCGCGCTGTGCACAAACGGAAACGTCATCAGGTTTTCAAGCGATACCAGCACCGCCTCTTTTTCCAGCATCCGCTTGCGTTCCGCTTCGCTCGACCCACCCTCAAGGCGTTGATAACCGGGCCGCAGAATGTCCATCCAGCGGCCCACGAAACTTGACTTTTCGTTCAACTCAGGAGCAGCGCCACTGCACATGTCATAACAGCTGCTCACCCCGCCACAGCCGGAATGTCCAAGCACGATAATATGCACTACATTCAATGATTTGACGGCATATTCAACTGCCGCCGAGGTGCCATGATGATCCGCGTTCGGCGAATAGGGCGGCACTAGGTTGGCGACGTTGCGATGGATGAAAAACTCACCCTGATCGGCGCCGAATATCGATGTGACATGCACCCGGCTGTCACAGCAGGAAATGACCATGGCTCTAGGGTGTTGCCCGTCACTGGCCAACCGGCGGAACCAGGCCTTGTTCTCGGCGTAGGTCGTCGCTTTCCAACCGTGATAGCGCTGAACCAGATAATTTGGCAGCGGCTTGGCGTCTTGCATCTTATCTCCGGACCTGTTCAGGCGTTTTTACCAGTATATCCGGCATTTAGTGCCAATTCGACCCATTTTCGCGGTGCCAATCAACGATTTTTTCGCGTCTGCCCCAATAGAACCAAAAACTGGGTGCGGGCCGGAAAATTGGGGTGTGCTGGCGTGATTTCAACACTTAGGCCGGTCGAAGCGGTGCGTCTGGACAGAAACAGAATACTGGAACTGGGCGTCCGCCTCGGTCCGATGGGCGCGGAAGACCTTATCTCAAGGGCGATGGAAGATCTCGCCGTCTTGCTGGCGCAACTCAATCGCGCATTTGATGAGCAAAGACTGGCAGATATGCGCGAAGTCGCGGTCAAAATCTCTGCGCTCGCCATTCAGGTCGGCATGCCGTGCCTTGCGCTGATCGGACGCGATGCCGCGCATCTGACGCAAACTGCGGACGGTGCCGCATTGGCCGCGGTAACAGCGCGTCTGGACCGGATCGCCGAGCAATCACTTTTGGCGATTTGGAATATTGAGGACATGTCGCTCTAGCATTAGGTTGAGGGTTTGGAAAAAGCCGGTAGTTTGGGCCGCGATTGAATGTCTTAAAAGGCCGCACAATGACCCTGAAGTTTGCTGCCGCGGATGCGCCGGTTGTCCCACTTATCGCAGTGGAAAAGGCGGGGCTTGAGCGCGCGATCGCAGCACTTAACGACCTGGGCAAAACTTGGGTTCTGACCAACAAATTCACAGGTGCGTCCGGTGAAATTTGCGCTATCCCCGGCACGGATGGCCAGCTTGTCGCTGCTTTGGTTGGTATGGGCGATGCGAAATCGCGAGCGCGCAGCCGCTTTGTCATCGGCGGGGCGCGGCCCCGTTTGCCGGTTTCGACCTACCGGCTGGCGGAAGGATTGGCGGGCTGCGATCTGGAAGAGGCAGCACTTGGCTGGCTGCTGGCCGGATACAGGTTCGACGCTTACAAAAAGCCGGGCAAGACCATGGCCGGCCTGATCGCGCCGGATGGAATTGACGCAACCAGGCTTGAAACAATCGCCGGCAGCGAAGCACTGACGCGCGACCTGATCAATACGCCCGCCAGCGATATGGGCCCTGAGGCGCTGGAAAAAGCGGCGCGCGAATTGGCCGGTGAGTTCGCTGCGGCGGTCAATGTTATCGCTGACGACGCGCTTCTGCAGCAGAATTTACCGATGATCCACGCCGTTGGGCGCGCTGCCGGTCAAGCCCCCAGGCTGATAGACCTAACTTGGGGCAATGGCGGACCGTCTCTGGTTCTGGTCGGCAAAGGCGTTTGTTTCGACACCGGCGGGCTGAACATCAAGCCGGGTGCCTCCATGGGGCTGATGAAAAAGGACATGGGCGGCGCTGCCACAGTTCTGGGGCTGGCGCGGATGATCATGGCGCTTGGCCTGAATGTCTGCCTACGTGTGCTGATCCCGGCGGTGGAAAACGCGATATCGGCGCAAGCCATGCGCCCCGGCGACATTCTTGGCTCGCGCAAGGGCCTGTCTGTCGAGATCAATAATACCGATGCCGAAGGGCGGCTGGTGCTGGCCGATGCGCTGGCGCTTGCCGATGAGGACGAACCCGACATGATCATATCCATGGCCACGCTAACCGGTGCCGCACGCGTTGCGGTCGGACCTGACCTTGTCCCGTTTTTCACAACCGATGACTCGGATGCCTCAGCGGTTCAGCGAGCCGCAACAGCGGTGCGCGACCCGGTCTGGCGGTTGCCTTTCTGGGACGCTTACGAGCCCATGATAGAGCCTGATATTGCCGATCTGGACAATGCGCCCAAGGGCGGATTTGCCGGGTCAATCACCGCCGCCCTGTTTTTGCGCCGCTTTGTCACCGGCACCGCGCGGTATTTGCATTTCGACATTTTCGGCTGGAACCCGACCGCGGCACCGGCGCGACCCAAGGGCGGTGTCGGTCAGGGCGCAAGGGCGCTTTTGGAGGCGCTGCCTGGGATGCTCAAGCTGTAGATCGGAGGAATTGCGCAATCCGCAGTCTAGTCGACTGGCCGGATCAACCCGCGATCCAGCACGCGCAGCACTTGGCGCAGATCAGCACCGCGTTTCAGGATCTGCCCGTCCATCGCGATGACGGTATATTGACCCTGGCGGGCCGTGAATTTCGGGCGCTTTTCGACGCGATAGATCGGATTCTCGCAGGTTCGGCGAAATATTGAGAAAACCGCAACATCCCTCAGAAAGGACAACGCGTAATCGCGCCAGTCGCCAGCGATGACATAACGTCCGTAGGTGTTGAGGATTATGCCAAGTTCGCGGCGATCGAAGGTGACCCTGTCAGAGCTGTGACGGCCCAGAAAGGGGGTCGTGTTCATCACGTTCATGATCAAGAGAGTGGGGGTGAAAGCCTTGGAAATCAAGTATGTTCTGTGAGTGTGTTGGCGCTATGAGGCCGGAACGGGTTTGTGCGTTTGCCTTAGCCTGCGGTGGTTGATCAGGCGAAACCGCCCTGACAGAACCACCCCGCCGTGAGCGTGCCGCCATGGGCGTAAAAAAGCCACAGCCTTTGACCAGAGGTTGTGATCCTTTGACCAGAGGTTGTGATCACTTGCCAGTAGTCACGCACGCCGGTGCGCCATTGCGGCTCGTCCAGCCACCATTCGGGCGAAATGCGTTCGGGCCCACGGGCCGAGGTGATGGTGAAATCCTGCCTGCGCCAGCGGAATATATGGGGCAGATGCGGGCAGTCTTCGGCGGTCACGGGTTCGGGCCGCCACAACAGCAGGGGCCGGGACCGGTCTGGCTTGGGCCAGTCATGGGCCGGTTCCGACCATGCAGCGGCCAGCACTTTCTGGGTTTTTTCGGGGATATGGCTGTCGGCGGGATGCAGATGGGTCACGGCCTCCATGCCGATCCTTGCGCCGATCTTACCGACCAGGTCATCCATCGAATTTTGCTCTTCAGCGCGGATATAGCCCATTGCTGCCTCGGTTGCGGCCATCTGACCCTTGTGCTGGTGGGGATGGACGGGCTCGGTGACCGATGCCTCAATGCGGATTATGTCGATCCCAAAACCGGCGTCGATGCCCCCCAGCTTCATCGCCAAAAGCGGAAAGATGCGCTCAGGTTCGGCTGAGGGGCGGGCCAGGGCGACCTCGATCCACTCCATCGACTGATCGGTGCGGAAAAGTTGCAGCCGCACCTGGCGCGCGCCACGCTGTTTGATGCGGAGCTTTTCGCCCAACGGCGGCAGCAGGCGGTCAAGGGCGGCGAGTATGTCGCTTTCCAGCCCGATCGGTTCGGGCAGGGTCAGGCGCACGGCAAAATGGTCCGGCGGACGCGACGGTGAGACCGGTTCGGGTTCTATCCCAAGTGCCTGATCGAGGCGCTGGGCCAGATCGCGCCCAAAGCGGCGCGCCAGGCTGGCGCGCGGCGTGCCGATCAGATCGCCGATCTGGCACAGACCCAGCCGGATCAGCCCGGTTGTTGTGTCTTCCGGCAGGCGCAGGGCGGCAACCGGCAGGGCCGAGATGGCACCGCGCGTCTGGCCCGGCGGTGCAATCCGGGCGGTCACATTACGGGTCTCGGCCAGCCTGGGTGGCGGGCCGCCGCGTTCCCAGTTGCGGCGTTTGGTTGCGCGCACGCGGGTGGCGCGCGCCTCCTGATCCACCGCATCGCCGGTGCGCGCCATGGCCATCGGCTGGCCGGCATACCGCGCCAGGGCCCAGGCGGCGCCGACCGTGTCGGCGATACCGGCCAGTACCGTCAGCCCAAGGGCGGCGCAATCGGCCTCGGCCTGCTGCACAAGCGCCTCTTCACCGCCAAAAAGATGGGCACACCCGGTCAAATCAACCACCAGCGCGGCAGGCGGCTGTTCGGACACCCAGGGCGAGTATTTCCCTGCCCAGCGGCGCAGTATCAGCAGAAAATCTGCCTCGGCGCGGGGATTGAGCGGGCGGGTGATAAGTGTCGGGCACATGGCCAGGGCATCACGCAGCGGCTGGCCGGGACGCAGGCCCTCGGCCTCGGCCTCGGCCGTCAGCGTGTCGATCACTTGGCTGTTATTGACATCGCGCACCACCGCAACCGGCCCCGGCGGCAGACCCGCACGCCGCACCAGACGTTCCGCGCCAAGACGGGGAAACCAAAGCGAAAGGATACGGCGTTGGGGCATATGGTGGCACAGATGTTCCTGTTATGTTCTCATAATTAGGGCTAACGGGTGCCGGAGTCGAGTCTGCAAGGATCAGCCGCCAACGCACCGAACGCATGGCGGGTCTGCAAAAATCGTAGAGGCAAAACCATCGCGGTTGCGCTAACACCATGGCCAAGCCAGCATTCACCGGCCTGGAGACCGCACACCCCCATGTCCAACCTCAACGGCATTCTGCTGGCACTGGCCGCCTTTGGGTTATTTGCTACCCACGATGTCGTCGTCAAAACGCTGGGCGGCCAATATGCGCCGCCGCAGATCATATTCTTCGCCGTGCTGATCACCTTTCCGCTGGTTACGTTCATGCTGATGCGCGACCCGACGGCGGGCCATCTGCGGCCGGTTCATCCATGGTGGACCGCGCTGCGCACCGGTGCCGCGGTGCTGGGCGGGGTGTGCGTTTTCTATGCCTTGTCGGTCCTGCCGCTCGCGCAGGTTTACGCGATCCTGTTTGCCACGCCGCTGTTGATCACGGTGTTGTCGATCCCGATCCTTGGCGAAACCGTGCGCCTGCGCAGGTGGGCCGCTGTCATTGTCGGGCTGGTTGGCGTGATCATCGTGCTGCGGCCCGGAGCGACGGTTTTTTCGCTTGGCCACGCGGCTGCGTTAACCGCCGCTGCCTGCGCCGCTGTTGCCTCAACGGTGATCCGCAAGATCGGCCGGGAGGAACGCAGCGTGGTTTTGCTGCTATACCCGCTGGTGGCTAATTTCGTGATCATGGCTGCCATACTGCCGTTTGTTTATGAGCCGATGCCGATCGAGCATCTCGGCATGATCGGGATCGTATCTGGCTTTGGCTTCAGTGCCGGCCTCTTCCTGATCGCGGCCTACAAGAGGGCCGAGGCGGCCATCGTCGCGCCAATGCAATATTCGCAGATCCTGTGGGCTGCGGCCTATGGCGCGTTGTTTTTCGACGAAAGCCTCGACCGCGCGACACTGGCTGGTGCGGGGATTATTATTCTAAGCGGACTTTACATCGTGCTGCGCGAGAGCCGGGCGGATGTGTCGCAAAACACGCCGGTTCTGCGCACGCGCAGCCGCCCGGAAACCAGCACGTCGTTTCGCATCAGCACTTTGCTGCGCCGCGGACATCCGCAAAGCGGGGCGTGACGGACCCTTGCCAAACGCGCCCGCCTTCGCTATCGGGCCGGTCACGGTCGGAGTGTAGCTCAGCCTGGTAGAGCACTGTCTTCGGGAGGCAGGGGTCGTGAGTTCGAATCTCGCCACTCCGACCAATAAATCAAAACAGCCAATGGATCATGGGATTAGGGGCAGTCTGGTTCTTGGCTCGCGCGACAGAGGGTAGCGCCCGATCGCGGGTGGGTGCCTCCGCCGGTTGAGGTCCGCGCATTATGGTGCCGCCAACTTCGTGCCTTGTTGCCGGGCAATGGCGCAGCGTCCCGCTGTCCATCCCCGCCCTCTCAGGCCCCCAAAATCCCTGGCAAATTCAGCCCGTTCTCGCGGGCGCAATCGAGCGCGATGTCATAGCCCGCATCGGCATGGCGCATGACACCGGTGGCCGGATCATTCCACAAGACCCGAGCGATGCGGGAGTCGGCCTCGCGTGTGCCGTCGCAGCAAATGACCATGCCGGAATGCTGGGAAAAACCCATGCCAACCCCACCGCCATGGTGCAGGCTGACCCAGGTGGCACCGCTGGCGGTGTTCAAGAGCGCATTCAGCAGCGGCCAGTCCGACACCGCGTCAGAGCCGTCTTTCATCGCCTCGGTTTCGCGATTGGGCGAGGCCACCGAACCGCTGTCCAGATGGTCGCGGCCGATCACCACCGGGGCGCGCAACTCGCCGCTGCGGACCATTTCGTTGAACGCCAGCCCCAGCTTGTGGCGCACGCCTAGGCCGACCCAGCAGATCCGCGCAGGCAGGCCCTGAAAGGCGATCCGCTCGCGCGCCATGTCCAGCCAGTTGTGCAGATGCGGATCATCGATCAGCTCTTTGACCCTAGCGTCGGTTTTGTAGATGTCCTGAGGATCGCCCGACAGAGCGCACCAGCGGAACGGCCCGATCCCCCGGCAAAACAGCGGGCGGATATAGGCGGGCACGAAACCGGGGAAAGCAAAGGCGTTCGTCAACCCCTCGTCCAGGGCCATCTGTCTGATATTATTGCCGTAATCGACGGTTGGTATGCCCGCCTGGTGGAACCCCACCATAGCCTCGACCTGGACGCGCATGGATGCGCGGGCGGCTTTTTCCACTTGCTTGGGCGCGCTTTCCTGCTTGTCCTTCCACTCGCCCATGGTCCAGCCCTGCGGCAAATAGCCATGTACCGGATCGTGGGCGGATGTCTGGTCGGTCACGATGTCCGGGCGGACGCCGCGTTTCAGCAGTTCCGGGAACACGTCCGCTGCATTGCCCAACAGGCCGACGGATTTTGCCTCGCCGCGTTGGGTCCATCGGTCGATGATGGCGAGCGCTTCGTCGAGGCTGTCGGTCTTTTCGTCAAGGTATCCGGTGCGCAGGCGGAAATCGATGCTGTCCGGGTTGCATTCAACCGCCAGACAGGAGGCGCCGGCCATGGCCGCCGCCAAGGGTTGGGCGCCGCCCATGCCACCCAATCCACCTGTCAATATCCAGCGGCCGGTCAGGTCACCGCCGTAATGTTGGCGACCGGCTTCGGCAAAGGTTTCATAGGTGCCTTGTACAATGCCTTGGCTGCCGATGTAGATCCAGGAACCGGCGGTCATCTGGCCGTACATCATCAGGCCCTTGCGGTCCAATTCGCTGAAATGATCCCAGGTGGCCCAATGCGGCACCAGGTTTGAATTGGCGATGAGAACACGCGGGGCATCTGTGTGGGTTTTGAAAACACCCACGGGCTTGCCTGATTGCACTAGGAGCGTTTCATCATCCTTAAGGGTCTTCAGGCTGGCGACGATCTGGTCGAAATCGGCCCAGGTCCGCGCTGCGCGCCCAATGCCGCCGTACACCACCAACTCGTGCGGGTTTTCCGCCACGTCCGGATGCAGATTGTTCATCAACATCCGCATCGGCGCTTCGGTCAGCCAGTTCTTGGCGGTGATCTCGGTGCCGGTGGGCGGATAAATGTCGCGGGTGTTCTTGCGCGGATCGTTCATGTCACGTCTCTGGAAAAAGTATCGGAAACTCGCGACCGCCAAACGGCGCGCCGTCCTCGAATTCAAGATCAGGAAAAGCTGGCGAGGTGGTTCCCGGACGCTTGACGAAGGCCGCGTCGTCGCCCACCCAGCGCACCGATATCACCCTTCGCCGGCTTGGGCTGGCGTTTGCTGGTGCCCCGTGCAGGGTGCGAAAGCTGAACGCGACCGCATCGCCGGGTTCCATTGCCCAGCCAACAATATCAAGCTCGCCGCGCGCCGCATCCACGTCCGGCACGGCCTCAGAGGCATCGCCCGCAAACAAGTCAGTGCCATCGAACCGCTTTGGCCTGAAATCCTTGCCCCACAGATGTGAACCCGCGACATATTCGATGGTCCGTTCACGTGGGACAGGATCGAGCGGCACCCAAAAGCTGACGCTTTGGCGGCCTTCAACCAGATAATAGGGCTGATCCTGATGCCAGGGTGTGACGACCGAACTTCCGGGCTCTTTGACCAGAATATGGTCATGAAAAATGCGTGCGGTTTTGGATTGCATCAGACCTGCGGCAATTTTCGGCATTGGCGATTGCCTGACCAGCGCGCGGTAGCCGTAAAACTGATCCCAGACAACATAATCCTGGAAAAAGGGCGCACCGCCATTGTCGGGGCGATACGTGCGCTCGCGCCAACTGGGGCTGGCCTGGTTTTCTTCGATTGCCGCCCGAACGCCATCGACATATCCGGCAAACGCGCCTTTCAGCAGCAAAGCGCCGGTGGTTTGATACGTGGCGATCTGGGCATCTGTCAGCATGTCTCGTTCCTTATTTTTGGGCAGGGGCACGGTTTCACAGCCCGCCCGTGTGCGCCAGTTGCTTCAGACTTGCCAATATGTCCTGCAGGACCGCGCGAACGGCATCAGCGCGTTCGTCGCAATAGGTCCACGGCGGGCTTTCGACCATGTAGAGGCGCTGCGCCAGCTCCATCTGGATGGCGTGGGTGCCGGTTTCGGGGCGGCCATGGTGGCGCGTGGTCCAGCCGCCTTTGAAACGGCCGTTGACCACCGTGTCATAGTCGCTGGCCGCCCGGCAAATCTTGGTTACGGCCTGTTCGATGGCTGGTGCGCAGGTTTCGCCGTTATTGGTGCCGATATTGAAAGCAGGCAGCGTGCCGTCGAACAGAAACGGAATGTCCGACCGGATCGAGTGGCAATCGTAGAGGATCGCGACACCGTGGCAAGCGCGCACGCGGCCGATTTGGGCTGCAAGCGCGTCGTGATACGGGCGGTGCCAGCGCTCGGTCCGCTCGGCAATCTCATCGGCGCCAGGTTCATGACCATCCCGCCAGATCGCGCGGCCGTCAAAATCGGTCGTCGGGCATAAGCCGGTGGCGTTTTGGCCCGGATAAAGCGATTGACCTGCCGGATCGCGATTGGCGTCGATCACATAGCGGTGGAAATTGGCACGCACCACGGTCGCGCCATCAAACAGCCCGTCATAGAGCCGCGCGATGTGCCAGTCGGTGTCGTCCAGGCCGCGCCCGCGGTCATTCAGCCGGGCAGCGATGGCGTCGGGCACGTAAGCGCCGCCGTGGGGTTGGCCCAGGATGACCGGGCCGTCGCCTTCACCGATCTCAACCGGCATCATGGCGATAATTCCGGCAACGCGACGACGGTCGCATCGGCAATTGCACCAGCGCGAACCAACGTTGCGGCTTTTTCCATGTCCGGGGCCAAAGACCTGTCGTCGCCCAACGGCGCGACCTCTTTGCGCAGACGTGCAATCACCTTCTGCAACGGTCCGCTGGTGATCAGTGGTGCACGAAATTCCACCCCCTGAGCCGCGCACAATAGCTCGCCGCCCAAAATACGGCCCAGATTGTCGGCCATTGGCAGAAGCCGCCGCGCGCCATGGGCGGCCATCGACACATGGTCTTCCTGGTTGGCGCTGGTGGGCGTGCTGTCGGTCACGCAGGGGTTCGCCAGGTGTTTGTTTTCGCTCATCAATGCGGCGGTCGTGACATCGCACATCATAAAGCCGGAATTCAGGCCGGGGCGCGGGGTCAGAAAGGCGGGCAGACCGAACGACATCACCGGATCGACCATCAACGCCACGCGGCGCTGGGCAATTGCGCCAATCTCGCTGATCGCCAGCGCAATCATATCGGCAGCGAAGCCGACCGGCTCGGCATGGAAATTCCCGCCGGAGACAATTCTGCCGTCTTCGATAAGCACGAGCGGGTTGTCCGTGGCCGCATTCGCCTCGATCTGCAGCGTCGCCGCGGCCTGTCGCAGCACGTCGATCGCGGCCCCCGTCACTTGCGGCTGACAGCGAATGCAATAGGGGTCTTGAACACGGGTATCGCCGTCGCGGTGGCTTTCGCGAATTTGCGATCCCGCCAGAACATCGCCCATTGCCGAGGCCGCCTCGATCTGGCCGCGATGGCCGCGCAGCGCGTGAATGCCGGGTTGCAAAGGCGCGGTGGAGCCCATGATCGCATCCGTGGACAGCGCCGAAATAACCAGCGCCGATTGCGCGCATTGCCAGGCCTCGAATAATCCTGCCAAGGCAAATGCCGTTGAAAACTGCGTGCCGTTGGTGAACGCGATGCCTTCTTTCGGGCCAAGCTCGATCGGTGCCAGACCGGCGGCTGCAAGAGCATCGGCGCCGGGCATCACTTTGCCCTCGTACTCCGCGTCGCCTTCGCCGATCAGCACCGCCGTCATATGCGCCAGAGGTGCCAGATCGCCTGAGGCACCGACCGAACCTTGTGCCGGGATCACGGGGGTCACGCCGCGTTCCAGCATAACCTCGATCAGCTCGATCACCCGCCAGCGCACGCCGGATGCGCCACGGCCGAAAGACAAAAGCTTGAGCGCCATCATCATCCGGGCCATGGCTCGCGGTATTGCCTCGCCCACACCGCAGGAATGCGACAGGATCAGGTTGCGCTGCAGGGCAGCGGTGTCACGGGCCTCGATCCTGACATTGGCGAGTTTGCCAAAACCGGTGTTGACGCCGTAGACCGCCGCTTGGCCACCTGCCGCCGCCGCGATCCGCGCTGCCGCCCGTTCGACCGCCTTTTCGCAGGACCGGTCGAGTTTCACCGACGCCTCCTCGCGGTAAACCCGTTCCAGTTCAGCGAGCGTGACTTGGCCGGGGGTGAGTGTGAGCGTGGTCAAATCTCGCCCCCGAAAATGCGCCGGTGCAGGGGGTTAAAGCCGATGCGATAGGCCAGTTCCGCCGGGTGTTCGACATCCCAGACCGCCAGATCGGCGCGCATTCCGGCGCTTATCTCGCCACGATCCGCCAGCCCAAGCGCGCGGGCGGCATTGCGGGTGACGCCTGCCAGACATTCCAGCGGGGTCATCTGAAACAATGTCGCGCCCATGTTCATGGTCAGCAAAAGTGAAGTCAGCGGCGACGAACCGGGGTTACAGTCTGTGGCCAGTGCAACGGGCACATTGCGGGTGCGCAGGGCATCCACCGGCGGCATTTGGGTCTCGCGCAGAGTGTAAAACGCTCCAGGCAGCAGAACGGCGGCTGTTCCGGCCGTTGCCATCGCTGCGACCCCCTCGACATCGAGATACTCCAGATGATCGGCGGAAAGTGCGCCGTATGACGACGCCAGTTTGGTCCCGCCCAGATCCGACAACTGCTCGGCGTGCAGTTTTACCGGCAGACCGAGCGCGGCGGCCGCATCAAACACCCGTGCGATCTGGTCTGGGCTGAAGGCTATGCCCTCGCAGAACCCGTCAACCGCATCCACCAATCCCTCTGCATGGGCGGCGTGCAAGGCCGGGATGCAAACATTGTCGATATAGACATCCGCGCGGTTGGGGAATTCTGTCGGCACCGCGTGCGCCCCCAGAAAGCTGGTGACGATGTTTACCGGGCGCTCGCGACCGATAGAACGCGCCACGCGCAGCATCGCAAGCTCGGTGTCATGGTTGAGCCCATAGCCGGATTTGACCTCGATCGTGGCAACGCCTTCGGCGATCATCGCATCGACGCGGGGCAGGGCGCTGGCCAGCAGATCCGCCTCGCTCGCCGCGCGGGTCGCGCCGACCGTGGACACGATGCCGCCCCCGGCACGGGCGATTTCCGCATATGACGCACCGCTCAGGCGCATCTCAAATTCCCGCGCCCGGTTGCCACCGAAAACCACATGCGTATGGCAGTCGATCAGCGCCGGCGTCAGCAACCGCCCGCCAAATGAGATTTCATGCGCATCACCATGGGCGGCGGGCCGGTTGTCGCCCGGCCCGGACCAGACGATGATGTCACCGTCAATCACCACGGCTGCATCTTCAATCAGACCGTAATCGCCCGCGCTGGTGGTCATCGACGCCAACCGAATATCGGTCAGGACCGTTGCAGATATTGTCATTTGAATGCTCGTGCAGGGCTTGATTTGCGACTTAATGTATGGAATTAATACTATTATGTCCACACAAAAAGAGAGTAAGCAGGCGATCTTCGCTCAGCAGGCATATCTGCAAAATGGCTGGGGCCGCGATGTCCGCATTGAGATTGCGGATGGCCGTATCAGCGCCATTGACGCAGAGACCCAGCGACAGGACGGCGACGAAACTGTCGATACGCTGTTGCCTGCGCTTGGCAATTTGCACAGCCATGCGTTCCAAAGGGCGATGGCCGGAATGACCGAGTACCGCTCGGCCGGACGTGACAGTTTCTGGTCCTGGCGCGTGTTGATGTACCGGTTCCTCGAACACCTGACCCCGGAGCAGATCGAAGCCATCGCCGCCCTTGTTTTTATGGAGATGCAGGAGGCGGGCTATGCCGCGGTTGGCGAGTTTCACTACGCCCACAATCAACCCGGCGGCAAGCATTATGACGATCAGGCCGAGCTGTCCGGTCGAATCTTCGCCGCGGCAGCCCAGACCGGGATCGGGCTGACGCATTTGCCGGTCCTGTATTCATACGGCGGCGCCGAACAAGCCGCGCTGGCAGGCGGGCAATTGCGGTTTGGCAATACGTCCGACGAATTCGCGAGCCTCCTGCAATCTGCCGAGCCGGGTCTGAAATCACTGCCCGGGGACGCGCGCATGGGGCTTGCGCCGCATTCGCTGCGGGCAATTTCACCCGATCAGATCGCATTCGCGCAAAACCTGCGCCCGAACGATCCCATCCACATCCACATTTCCGAGCAGCCCGCCGAGGTTGAGCAAATCCAAGCATGGCTTGGGGCGCGACCGGTTGAATGGCTTCTCGACCACGCGGATGTCAATGCCCGTTGGTGCCTGATCCACGCGACCCATATGACATCCGCCGAAACTGCCGCGATGGCCAAGAGCGGGGCGACCGCAGGCCTTTGCCCCATAACCGAGGCCAATCTTGGCGACGGCCCGTTCAGCGGTCCGGAATATCTGGCAGCGGGCGGGGCTTTTGGCGTCGGATCAGATTCCAACGTTCGCATTTCGCTGACCGAGGAGTTGCGCACTCTGGAATATTCCCAACGCCTGCGCGATCTGGCGCGCAATGTCATGAGCCGCCAAGGCAGCTCGACCGGTGAGACGCTGTATCGTGACGCCGCCCAGGGCTCTGCCAAAGCTCTGGGGCGCGACGCCGGGCGCATCGAGGTCGGCGCGCTGGCCGATTTGGTGGCCATTGACGGCGCCGCACCCAGCCTGTGCGCATTGTCGCAGGATCAACTGCTTGACGGTCTGGTCTTTGCCGCGACCGACGAGGTTGTCACCGATGTTTGGTCGGCCGGGCGGCATTACGTGTCGGCTGGCCGGCATGAATCCCGTGACGCTATCGTCGCCGCCTATAAAAATGCAATGCGCGCGCTGGAGGCAGCGCTGTAGTGGGGCGCGAACGCCGCACCGGTTTCCGCGACATTAAGCAGGAGATATTGCGGCGCATCCACGACCGCACCTGGGCACCGGGCGACAAGATACCCGGCGAAGTCGCGCTGGCCGAAGAATTTGGATGTGCCCGCACGACGGTGAACCGCGCCTTGCAGGAATTGTCCGACGAAGGTCTAGTCGAGCGTCGGCGCCGGGCCGGAACTCGCGTTCGCACATCGCCGCTGCGCCGTGCGCAATTTGAAATTCCGCTGGTACGTGCCGAGATCGAGGCGACCGGTGCGGTCTACCGCTACAATCTGGTGTCACAGGCGCAGGGGAAAGCACCGGACTGGCTGCGCGCACGGCTCAATCTGGCTCAGAAAACACAAACCCAGCATCTGCAATGTATGCACTTTGCGGACAATGCCGCCTATCAATACGAGGAGCGCTGGATCAGTTGCGACGCGGTGCCCGCAGCGTCCGAAATGGATTTCGCCACCGTGAGCCCCAGCGAATGGCTGGTGCGCGAGGTTCCGTTCACCAGCGTCGAGATTGGGTTCTCGGCCACCGCCGCCACAAAAGCGGTGGCAGAATTCCTGCAGATGCAGCCGCAAGAGCCGGTCTTTACAACCGACCGCGCCACGTGGCTTGGCACCCAGCCCGTCACTTTTGCCCGATTTCATTATCGGCGCGGTTACCGGATCACGACCCGGTATTAAGTGTGGCCCAAGGGCGTCATTGGTCAGCCCCGCCTAATCCCCCTCGGCACCCCCCTTGGCGCGAGCACGGGCGCGACGGGCGCGATAGCTGGGCAGAACCACGAGAATGACCGCCAGCGCCAGCAAGCCCATGGTCATCGGACGCGCGGCGACAAACCCGATACCGTCGTAAAGCTGCATTGAGCGGGAGAAATTGTCTTCCAGCATCGAACCGAGGATGAAGCCAATCAGCAAGGGGGCTAGCGGGTAGTCGGCGAACCTCAGCACCGTGGCGGCGATCCCGAAACCGACCAGCAACAACAGCTCGGTGGCATTGTTCTGGCCGATATAGGCACCCATCAGCGTGAAGAACAAAATGAACGGGATCAGGTAATTGCGCGGCACCGCCAGCAATTTGGCGATGTAGGGGATCAGCGGCAGATTGAGGATCAGCAGGATCGCGTTGCCAAGATACATCGACATGATCACCGCCCAGAAAATCTCCGGCTGATCGACCATCAGGCGGGGACCGGGCGAGACATTGAGCGCGATCAGCGCGCCGAGCAGGATTGCTGTGGTGCCCGATCCGGGAATGCCAAGGGTCAAGAGCGGCACGAATGAACCGGTGCAGGCGGCGTTGTTGGCGGCTTCAGGGGCGGCAAGGCCCTTGAGTGAACCCTTGCCAAATTCGTCCTGTTCCTTTTTCGGCGCTATGTTGCGTTCAACCGCATACCCAAGAAACGACGCAATCGTCGCGCCCGCCCCTGGCAACACCCCGATCAGAAAGCCCTGGATCGATTGGCGCCCGATGACAGGCGCGATCATTTTCGCCTCCTCGCGGGTTATGCGCAGGTCTTTGATCTTTCCGCTGCTGCCTGTGTTGGACCGCGACGGGTCAAGCACCAGATAGAGCGCCTCTGGCAACGCAAACATCGCCATGGCCAGGGTGATGAAACCAAAGCCCGACTGCAGATCCATGATCCCCATGGTGAAGCGGGGCATGTTGAACAATGCGCCCTCGCCCACGGTGGCCATGATCAGCCCGATGATCGTCATCAGGATCGCCTTGGAAACCTGACCGGTGCCCGCAAATGCTGCGATGGCCGACAGGCCTACCACCATCAGGGCGAAGTACTCCGCCGAGTGGAACAACAGCGCCACTGTGGCCAGCGCCGGGGCGAAGATCATCAACAGAACCGCACCGATGGTTCCGCCCGCAAACGACGCAATTGCGGCTACGGTCAGGGCTTTGCCGGCCTTGCCCTGGCGGGCCAGCGGGTAGCCGTCAAACGAGGTGGCGACAGTTGAGGCGACGCCGGGGGCGTTGATCAGGATCGACGACGTTGATCCGCCAAAAATGGCGCCGTAATAGACGCCGGCCAGCAGGATCAGTGCCGCCGAGGGATCGCCGATGTTGATCGCCACAGGGATCATGATGGCGATGATCGACATCGGCCCCAACCCCGGCAACATGCCGATGAACGTACCGATCAGGCAGCCGCCGATGATCATCAGGATGTTGGTGAACGAAAAAGCGGTGTTTAGCCCGATCAGGATGCCTTCGATCATGCGCCTATCCTAAGAAAAACGGCCAGGGGCGCAGGAAAATGCCGAGCACTTCCTGCACCAGATACCAGACCACGCCGGTTGCTAGCAGCGCGATGGGGATGAGGTATTGAAACTTGCGTTCGCCCAGAGTGCCAGCGCCGATGATCAGAAATCCGCTGGTCGACAGCAAAAACCCTGCGGGCCGCAGCAACAAGGCGTAGGCCACCATCAGCGCCAGAAGCGTGATCGCCTGACCGATTTTGTAATCCTGCAGGCGGCGATAATTGATCTCGCTCGGTTTCGGATCGCCCGCACCCTTTTCAAAGCCAAGGACGATCACGGACGAGGTTACGATTGCCATGACCGCCAGAACTTTGGGGAACGTGCTCGGCCAGACCGGGTTGCGCTGCATAAACGGCGGCAGGCCTTCGTCCATCGTGAAAAACGCAGCATAGCCGTAGGCAAGACAGATCATCAGAATGATCAGCGCGATCCAGCGATCCAGTGCCATTGCCACCCCAGCCCGTCGGTGCACCCGAATGCCGGGTGCACCGTTTTATTTTAGTGGGCGCTAGAGGAAACCCAATTCCTTCATCAGGTCACCAATGACTTTTTCCTGATTTTCCAGGAAAGATTTGAAGTCATCACCCGGATTATGGATGTTCACCCAACCATTGCGCGCGCGAATTTCTTCCCATTCAGGGGTTTCGTACATTTTCGCAATCGCGTCCTGGTAGGCCGCCAGCTCCGCATCCGGCAAGCCCGGTGCAGCAAAGAACCCGCGCCAGTTGACGAACGTCGTGTCGATGCCCTGCTCTTTCATCGTTGGTGCGTCCATAAAGGCGCTGACCCGCTCATCGCTGGTGACACCGATAATTTTCACCTCACCGGCGTTGGCCAGACCAACCGCTTCGGAAAAACCGGTCGAAAGCGCCGCAATTTCGCCCGAAAGGAGGGCTGCCATAGCCTTGCCGCCTGCGTCATAGGGGATGTATTTGACAAGTGTTGGGTCTTCGCCCGCCGCCCGCATCACCATCGCCGCTACCAGATGGTCCATGCCACCCGGAACCGAGCCGCCACCGATTGCAGTGCCGCTCATGTCGGCCTTGTAGGCCGCCACCAGATCGCCCATCGAATTGATCGGGCTGTCTTTGCCCACAACCATTGCCGCATAATCGCCGATGGTGCCGGAAACCAGCGTCAGATCGCTGAAGTTATACGGGAACACGCCGGTCAGCGAGCGGATCACGATCGGCGTCGAATTGACCATTAGCGTGCCGTGCTGGCTGTCGGCGTTCTCGATCAGGAAACCGATGGCTTTACCGCCACCGCCGCCCGACATGTTTTCATACGACGCAGAGCCGACGAGCCCGGCCTTGGTCAGCGCTTCGCCGGTCCCCCGCGCGGTTCCGTCCCAGCCGCCACCGGCGCCGCCGGGGATCAGAAAGTGGACAGCGTCGATGACCTGATGACCATCAGCGATTGCCGGGGCGCCAAGGCCCAACGTGGCAATTGCTGCGGCCACCATGGCGCGACGAGTTATTGTTGTCATTGTCATGCTAAGCCTCCCAACTCAGTTGGCGGTTTTATTCCGCCGATATCTGAGTAGATCACAGATTTCGTGAACCTTCCAGCGAGCTCAGCTCGCGCCATGTGTCAGATCATCCGGATGGCGTCTTTGTCGATGGCCAGCATGTATCCTTTGCGGGCGATATTTCGGATCAACAGCGCGCTGACCAGCTGGTTGCCCAGCGCGTCGCGCAGGCGCTTGATGCGCGTGGCCCCGGCTGCCTCGTCACAATCTTCGGCGCGTCTGCCCGACACCACCGCCTCAATCTCGGCCCCGGTCATGATGTCCTCGTCCATCCGCGCCTCGGCCAGCACGGATAATGTCTCCATCGCCGCTTCGGTCAGGGAAAACTCCATGTTGTTGACCAGAACGCTGCGTTCCTCGCGGCTGATAAAAAGCGATGAAATCTGAATGCCCGCGCGTTCCATTTCTTCCATGCGGCGGTTGAGCGCAAAAATTGTGACAAGGAAGACCAGAGCCGCGATCAGGATGGCCGAAGAAAATACCAGCAGCACGAACATAACCATGCGGAAGCTGGCCAGAACCTCGGAAAACGACGTGCCGCTTTCGGCCAGAATTTCCAACAGCTTGATCTCGGCCAAACTGGTAAGGTCATCGTTTTCGACGAAAATTCTCTCGACGCGCGCGTTAAAGGCGTTGGCGTCAGGCAGGCTGACAAACAAGAAGACCGCGGCCACCGCCAGAATTATGACGATGGCTGCTATTCCGAATAAGACGACGCGATTGCTGGACCCGGCCAGGTTAGAACCGAAGGTAGAATTTCCCCGCACTCGCTTCCCTTTCCGTCAGCCCGTCGGCACCGAATATTGCCAGGACGTTCAGCAATTTCCAGCCGCCTGAACCGATGCGCTGGGCAATATCGGCCCGCGCGGCATCAATATCAGAACAAACCGCATCACCGAGTTCGATCACACCGTAATGTAACCTGAGCGGATTGTCGCGCTTTGCCTTGTAATCGGCATAGCACGCGGCCGCGGCCGGTTGGGCTACGATTGTGGCAAGGACTGCTAAGAGAGCGAGTGTTTTCTTCATGCGCCGACATTCCCTAAACGCGCGCCGATATACAATAACAACGGCACATTTGTTCGCCGTTATCCGATAGCATTTTGACGTTATTGTTAAACATCCCGCCTGCCCCCAATCCTGTTTTCAACAACGGGCAAACGATTTGTCCGCCCGCAACCGAGAAGAAAGAGGATTGGTACATGACCCGCAGACTCATCATCAGCATCACCGCCCTTACATTCATCCTGACTGGCATGGCCATGGCACCGGCGCGCGCCCAAAGCGGTGACGAGATAGGACGTGCGCTGGCCGGTGCCATCGCGTTTTTCGTCGTCGGCAACGTGATTGCCAGCGCACTTGACGGCAAGGGCACCGGTTCGGGCAAGCCAAAAGCCGTAAGCACCAGCAAGTCCAAACAGTATGGCAATTACTGGGATATCCCCAAGCAAGGTCGCCCGGATCGCGGGCGTTTCGGTGAGCACCGTCATAAGGTTCTGCCGCGCCATTGCTTTTTCGTCATCAATCATCGTGGTCAGCGGGTTGGTGTATTTGGCCAGAAATGCCTGAGTGAATTCCTCCACAAATCCAAATGGCTGCCGCGGGCCTGTGTGCGCACAATTCCCGTCCGCAATGGATGGTGGCCTCAACGGGTGGACGCAACACTTTAATCTTTAGGAAGAGATGGAGTGCTGAGCATGAAGTATCGTCGTCGCATTTACTATTCGGCCACGCAGCGGGCTGAGATTTGGGATCGTTGGCAGCGCGGAGAGTCGATGAGTTCGATTGGGCGGGTGTTTGACCGGCAATCATCCTCGGTCTTTTCCGTTATCTCGCCGACAGGCGGCATCCGCCCGCCAGGTCGCAGACGTGGTAGCCGCGCCCTGAGCCTTTCTGAGCGCGAGGAGATTTCGCGCGGGCTTAGCATCAAACGATCACTTCGCGTGATCGCCCACCAATTAGGACGCGCGCCCTCAACCATCAGCCGCGAGGTTCGACGGAATGGCGGATCTGCTAACTATCGCGCGACGACCTCTGATCAGGCAGCATGGGATCGCGCATTGCGCCCCAAGACATGCAAGCTGGCTTGCCACCCAGCTTTGGCCCAAGCAGTATCGGCAAAGCTTCGGCGCAAGTGGTCACCCGAGCAGATTGCGGGCTGGCTCAAGCGTACGTTCCCGAAAAAAGCGCAGAAACAAGTGTCGCACGAAACGATATACAGAAGCCTTTATATACAGGCGCGCGGCGTACTGAAGAAGGAGTTGCTGGAGCATCTGCGCGCCAAACGCACTGTCCGGCGCTCCAAGCATGCAAGCCTCAAGCGCAACGGTTTGGGGCAGATCAAAAACGCCGTATCGATCAGTCAAAGACCCGCGTCCGTGGAAGACAGAGCGGTGCCAGGGCATTGGGAAGGCGATCTGATCGGAGGGTCGAAGAACAGTTATATAGCGACCCTAGTGGAACGCCATTCGCGGTATGTGATGCTGGTCAAAGTCGCCAACAAGGACACCGAAAGCGTCATCTCTGGGCTAATCAAATCGGCACAGAGATTGCCACGCGAACTCTACAAGTCCCTGACATGGGATCGCGGCAAAGAGCTGGCAGATCACCCGCGCCTGACCATAGCGACCGATATCGACGTCTACTTTTGCGACCCACACTCCCCGTGGCAACGCGGTTCGAACGAAAACACCAACCGGCTTCTCCGGCAATATCTGCCAAGGGGAACTGATTTATCCGTTCATTCTCAAGCAAAGCTCAGCGCGATCGCACGTCAGTTGAACGAAAGGCCTCGCAAGACCTTGCAATACCAAACGCCAGCAGAGAAATTTGCCGAGTGTGTTGCGTCGATCAGTTGAGCCCGCCATACAAAGCCAGCGTCTATCATGCCCAGTGCCTGCGCGATCATGGCTACCGCGTGGCCCAGTGGCGGGATCGGTAAGCGTTACCGAGCAGCCGGTGCGCCCATCCCCAGCTTGGTGCATCGGATAAACTTGGCGGGGCTCTCTGGGCCCCGTCATTTTTTTGCTTGCGCTTTGCGGGTTCTGGCGATTCTTTTAAGCCATGCGCGACAATCCCGATTTTTGGCATGAGCACGACCTGATCGACCGGGGATATGGCCCGGTAGCAGGCGTTGATGAGGTCGGGCGTGGGCCACTGGCCGGGCCGGTCGTGGCAGCGGCGGTTATCTTGAGGGCCGGCAACATTCCCGAAGGACTGGATGATTCAAAACAACTGAGCGCGGCCAAGCGCGCAAATCTTGCAGCACGCCTCAGACAGGTTGCCGATATAGGCATCGGCACGGCCTCAGTTGAGGAGATTGACCAGATCAACATCCTGCACGCCAGCCACCTGGCGATGTGCCGCGCAGTTGCGGCTTTGCCGGTGCGTGCGCGATATGCCCTGATCGACGGCAAATTAATCCCACCCGGGCTCGGCATCCCCGCGACTGCGATTATCAAGGGAGATGCCAAATCCCAGTCGATTGCGGCGGCTTCAATCGTGGCGAAAGTCTATCGCGACCGGCTGATGGTTGATTTGGCGCAACAGCATCCGGGCTTTGGCTGGGGGAAAAACGCGGGCTATCCCACGCTCTCACATTTGAAGGCACTGCAAGATTTGGGCGTGACCCCACACCATAGACGCTCGTTCAAGCCAGTCCACAACATATTGTATCAAGTAGAAATTGTAAGCGACTGATTCAAAAAAGAAATTGACGGCGAATCGCCTTTGACTCATCTTGTGGATAACTAGCAAGCGCGCAGTTCGGCGCAGGATGAGGAAACGAAATGACAAAGAATGTGGTGGAAGACGGCGTGCTTCCGCTGAACCAAATTCTTGCCGGTGATTGCATCGAAATTATGAACGGCCTGCCCGCAAGCTCGGTCGATCTGATCTTTGCCGATCCGCCCTATAATCTGCAGCTAAAGGGCGAGCTGCACCGCCCGGACAACAGCCAGGTTGATGCGGTCGATGATTACTGGGATCAGTTCGACAGCTTTGCTGTTTATGACGAATTCACCAAGCAATGGCTCGCTGCCGCGCGGCGGCTTTTGAAGCCGGACGGCGCGATCTGGGTGATCGGCTCGTATCACAACATTTTCCGGGTTGGCGCGGCGCTCCAGGATGCAGGTTATTGGATCCTGAACGATGTCATCTGGCGCAAATCCAACCCGATGCCGAACTTTCGTGGCAAGCGGCTGACCAACGCCCATGAAACGATGATCTGGGCCAGCCGCGACGAGGCGGCGAAATACACCTTTCACTATGAAGTGCTGAAAGCGCTGAATGAAGGCATTCAGATGCGCTCGGACTGGGTGCTGCCGATCTGCACCGGGCATGAACGCCTCAAAGACGACAAGGGCGACAAAGCGCATCCGACGCAAAAACCGCAGGCCTTGCTGCACCGGGTCATCTTGGGCACGACCGATCCGGGCAATGTGGTGCTTGACCCGTTCTTCGGCACCGGCACCACAGGTGCCGTCGCAAAGATGCTGGGCCGGGATTTTGTCGGGATCGAAAGAGACAATACTTATCGGGACATCGCCGCCAAACGCATAGCCAACGTCCGCAGGCTCGACAAAGCCTCGCTCGAAGTCACCAAGTCCAAACGCGCCGAGCCGCGTGTGCCGTTCGGCCAATTGGTCGAACGCGGGTTGCTAAGGCCCGGTGAGATGCTGATCTCGCCGCGCGGCCAGGTTGCCAAAGTGCGCGCTGACGGCACGCTGATCGCCGATGTCGCCAAGGGTTCGATCCATCAGGTCGGTGCCGCGCTGGAAGGCGCGCCGAGCTGCAATGGTTGGACCTATTGGATGTATCTCAGAGACGGCGAACAGGTGCCGATAGACGTGCTGCGCCAGCAAATACGCGCGGAGATGAACTAAGGTTTGCACATACCGCCCGTGCCTGCGGCCAATCCCAGGCATGACTTGCCCCGTCTTCGCCGGCGGGGGCTCTTTTTGGCGCTAGGAACAGCAAAGCCGCGGCACGGACTTCACCGGCTATGACCCCAATCCGTAACCTCCGGGTAATACATCGCCCGCCATTTGCGCACCCGCGGGTTCATCATGCGCCGCCAGGCCGGGGGCCACATCGCGATGACGGTCATCAACGGATAGCCATAGGGCAATTGTGGCGCCTCGCCGTCTTGGTAATGCTGCAACAGGGGATAGGGCCGAGCCGGTTTGTAATGGTGATCGGAATGGCGCTGCAGATTGATCAGCAGCCAGTTTGACGCACGGTGCGAAGCGTTCCAGCTATGGCGCGGGGCGATAGGCTCGTATTTGCCGTTGTCGAGCAGTTTGCGCGTCAGCCCGTAATGTTCGATGTAATTGACCAGCTCCAGCTGCCAGATCGCGACAAACGCCTGATAGAAAAACAACGCCAGACCGGCCCAGCCGCCGATGGCCAGCGCAGCGATTATGTATAGTCCCTGCAACGCCCAATACCGCCAGAACGGATTTGATCGGTGCAATCTGGACAAGCCCCGTTTGCTCAGACGCCGCGCTTCCGTCCGCCAGGCCGAGCGCAGCGGTTTCCACAGAACGCGCGGAAAAAACCGAGCGAACCCCTCGTTATACGGCGCGGTCACCGCATCATGCGGCGTGCCGACATAGGTGTGATGAACATGCAGATGCTCGCTGCGAAAATGGCTGTACATCACCATCGCCAGTAAAAGATCCGCCAGCCAGCGCTCGCCGCGAGACTGGCGGTGCATCAGCTCATGGCTGAAATTGATGCCGATCGTGCCCGATGCAACGCCGACACCGAAAAAGAGCAGAATCTTTTTCAGCCCTAAAAGGTGATCGCTGCCGGAAACATAGGCGATGGTTCCAAAAACCAGCGCCAGCTGGATCGGAAACCAGATCAGAGTGACGAGCCGGTAAAGACGAAGCTTGTCAGCGGGTGTGTCCGGATCAGCATTGTCACTGTCCCGGCCAACCACCGCGTCCAGCAGAGAAAATCCAAACCAGCCCAGCACCGGCGGCAGGGCCAGCGCCAAGCCGCCATAACGCGCCGCGATGATCACGCAGGGCACCAGCGACATGGAAATCCAAAACGGCAGGGCGCGGTGAAGGCTTTGAAGCTGTTTTTCGTCGATCATCATATCTCCGGGCGGCAAATGATCTGATTTTGAGATTATCAGTTTGTCGCCGCGCTTCAATTCCAACCGTCCCAGGCTGCGGCGAGATTGTAGGCTTTGGCCATGACCGTGGGCAGGGCGCCGGGGTCAAACTCATCAGCCCCGAGGAATATGCCGTCAACCGCATTTGCGCCCCGCGCAATTGTTGCCAGGCGCAATCCAAGGCGCAAATGAAAATGCGTAAACGTGTGGCGAACTTCCATTTTCGGGTCGTGCCAGGCGGCGGTAAATGGCGGCGCATCTGGCGGTGCGCTTTGCCTCCAATTCGTGCCGGGCCAGCCCAGCATACCGCCCAAAAGGCCGGTCGGTGGCCGCCGTTCCAACAGCCACGCACCATCGGCCTTGCGGGCGATATAGGCAATGCCGTGCCGAACCGGTTTGGGCTGTTTCGCTACCCGTTTCGGCAACTCTGCCTGCACACCCAGCACGCGCGCCTGACAATCCTGGCTCAATGGGCATACAGCACAATCGGGCGTTCTTGGCGTGCATATCGTCGCACCCAAATCCATCATCGCCTGCGCGTAATCGCCCGCGCGTGCATCCGGCGTCAGCATCTCGGCCTGTCTGCGCAACGCTGCCTTTGCGGCTGGCAGCGGTTCGTGCACCGCAAAAAGCCGCGCAATCACTCGCTCGACATTGCCGTCCACAACGCATTCGGGCGCATCAAACGCGATGGCGGCAATCGCAGCGGCAGTGTAGGGACCGATCCCCGGCAGCTTTAGCAGCTCTTCGCGGACTTGCGGGAAACGCCCGCCGTGCTCGGATACCACAATGCGCGCGCAGGCCAGCAGATTGCGCGCACGGGCATAATACCCCAGCCCCGCCCAGGCGGCCATGACATCGCCATCGCGCGCCGCGGCAAGTGCGTGAACATCCGGCCACGCGCCCACAAACCGGTCGAAATACGGGGACACAGCTGCGACGGTGGTTTGCTGCAGCATGACCTCTGACAGCCAGACCGCATAGGGATCGGGGCGAATGCCTGCCGCGCGGTCGCCAGGCGAAATGCGCCACGGCAGGCGGCGGGCGTGACCATCATACCAGCCCAGTAAGGTCGCCGCCAAATCTTTGCGCAAAATATCGGCACTCTCCGCCATCGTATTGGCTGGTTAACCTGCCGCGAGACGCTATGATAGCGCCGAGTCACCCACATGCCAAAGACGACATCCAAAAAGCCCGGCAACAAACGGCGAATGCGCGGATTTGAACGCGCATCCAGCCTGATGCAATCCCAGATCAAAGCCGCCGGCCAGGGGCGCGGTTTCGCGCAGGCGCGGCTCTTGACCGACTGGCCCGAAATCGTCGGCCAGGACATTGCCGCCATCAGCCGCCCGGTCAAGGTCAGCTATGCCCGCAGCGGGTTTGGGGCCACGCTGATCCTGTTGACCACCGGCGCACAGGCCCCGGTCCTGCAGGCAATGACCAAAAAAATCCGCGATCGCGTCAACGCGTGCTACGGCTACAGCGCGATTTCCCATATCAAAGTCACGCAGACCTCTTCGACCGGATTTGCCGAGGGCCGCGCGGAGTTTTCCCCGGCACCTACCACGCACACCGAAAATGCTCCAGCACCCGCAATTGCAAATGCGGCGAAACGCGCAACACAAAATATTGACGACGATCAGCTCGCTCAGGCGCTTGAACGGCTTGGCCAAAAAGTTCTATCCAAGCCAAAGTCCATATGAGGCAGTTTAGATGAATCGCAATATTGTTCTTGGCATCGCCATTGTCGTGATCGCCGCTCTTGCTGGCGGTGCCTGGGTTGTGACACGACCGGGCGGCGATCGCCAAGTAACCGAGTTTTCGGCGCCCGGTTCGGTTGCCGCACAGGAGGCGAGCGCGGATTTGCCCGAAATAGTCGATATGTCCATCGGCAACCCCGATGCCGATGTGACCGTGATCGAATACGCCTCGTTCACCTGCCCGCATTGCCGCAATTTTCATGCGCAGGTGTTCCATCAGCTTCGGGCCAATTACATAGATACCGGCAAAATTCATTTCATCTACCGTGAAGTCTATTTTGACAAATTCGGGCTTTGGGCCGGGTTGGTGGCGCGGTGCGGCGGCCCGCAAAAATATTTCGGCGTCGCAAATCTGATCTACGAACAACAATCCGTATGGCTGGCCAGCCGAAATGATGCTGGCATAGCCGCCGATCTGCGCAAACTGGCGCTGGTTGCGGGCATCGATCCCGATCAGCTCGAGACCTGCCTGTCGGATGAGGACATGGCCCAGGCTCTGGTCGCCGAGTTTCAGCGGAACGCCACGGCTGATGATGTCAATTCAACCCCGACATTCATCATCAATGGCGAGAAATTCCTGAACATGAATTTCGACGAATTTTCGGCTGTTCTGGACGAAGTACTGGGCGGATAATATGACACCATTGGCGGGCGTCAGGGTTGTAGAACTGGCGCGTATTCTTGCCGGGCCCTGGGCCGGGCAGACGCTGGCCGATCTTGGTGCCGTGGTCATCAAGGTCGAAGCACCTCAGGGCGATGATACGCGCAATTGGGGTCCGCCGTTTGTCGAACGCGCGCGCGACCGCTCAGCATCCTATTTTCACGCCTGCAATCACGGCAAGCAATCGGTTGTCGCCGATTTTCGAACCAAAGAGGGCCAAGCGCTGGTGCGCGATCTGGTCGCCGAAGCGGATATTCTGATTGAGAATTTCAAGGTCGGCGGGTTGGCAAAATACGGGCTGGATTACGCGTCCCTGCGCGCGCTCAACCCGCGCCTGATATATTGCTCGATCACCGGCTTTGGTCAGGATGGCCCCTATGCGCACCGCGCCGGGTATGACTACATTATTCAAGGCATGTCAGGGTTGATGTCGATTACCGGCGCGCCCGACGGCCAGCCGCAAAAGGTCGGCGTCGCGGTCACCGATTTGTTCACTGGGCTCTATGCGGTCATTGGCATCCTGGCGGCCTTGCACCAGCGCAATACCACCGGTGCCGGCCAGCACCTCGATCTGTCGCTCTTGGACGTGGCCACCGCGGTCACCGCCAATCAGGCAATGAATTACCTGACCACCGGCCAGGTGCCGGGGCGTATCGGCAATGCCCATCAAAATCTTGCGCCCTATCAGGTTTTTGACTGTGCAGATGGCTGGATCGTCATTGCTGTGGGCAATGACCGGCAATATCAACGCCTGTGTCAGTTGGTCGGCTGCGCAGAGCTGGCAGAAGACATCCGGTTTCGCACCAATCCCGACCGGGTGGTCAACCGGCAGGCGCTGAGCGACGAACTGACCGTCCACACCGCCCGGCTGACGCGCGACGAATTATTGGCCAAATGCGAAAATGCGGGCGTGCCAGCGGGACCGATCAACGATCTGGCCCAGGTCTTCGACGATCCGCAGGTCGTTCACCGCCAACTGGTGGACTGCTCGGGTGAGGTGCCGGTCATGCGCGGCCCGATCCGGGGCAGCGATATGGACCTGCCTGCGCCGGGGCCTTCGCCTGGCCTCGATGAGCATGGGCCGCTTATACGTGCCAAATACGGCCCGGATTAAACACGTTCAGGGCAGCACGGCGGTGAGCGCTGCCGGATCGTCAAAACACAGACGCACCGGCAGGGTCAGCACGTCCTGGCGAAACCGTGATGGCAAACGGGCTGCATCCTTTTCGGTTGTGACCAGTTGCGCATCTGATTGTACGGCACTGGCCTTGAGCCGGGAAAGCAGCGCAGGACGCAGACTCTGATGGTCATCCAGCGCGACCGTTTCGACAACCTGCGCGCCCAGTCGGCGCAAAGTGTCAAAAAATTTCTCGGGCCGGCCAATCCCGGCAAATGCGACAACCCTGGTGTCGCGCCAGTCAATCCCCAAAGGTAAAACCTCAAGCCGCGCACCCAGCACCGGACACCGGATCAAATCACCCCATTCTGCCATAATTCGCGCTTGCGCGGATGCATCACCGACGGCCAGCACCGCATCGGCGCGCATACATCCGACCTTGACGGATTCGCGCAAGGGTCCGGCGGGAAACACCCGCCCGTTGCCAAAGCCGATCTCTGCATCGACGACGACAATGGACAGCCTCTTGGCCACATCAGGGTTCTGATGGCCATCATCCATCACGATAACCTGCGCACCTGCGGCCTCAGCGGCGGCAACACCGGCGGCGCGGTCCTTGGCCACCCAGGTGCTGGCAAATGCGGCGAGTAAATGCGGCTCATCGCCAACCTGACCGGCATCGTGGCGCTGCGCGTCAACTTCCACCGGGCCGTCTATCGTGCCGCCATGGCCGCGAGAGACGACATGCACCGCCCTGCCCAGTTGTGTGTAGTGCTCGACCAGGGCAATCACCGCGGGCGTCTTGCCGGAGCCGCCGAGGTTCAGATTGCCGACGCATATAACCGGCACGCGCGGATGATAGCGCGACGCGCGCGCGACCCGCGCGGCAGTGGCGCGCGCGAAGGCCCACGACAGTGGTGCCAATGTGCGTGCCTGCCAGCCCGGTGCGGCGGCTGGATCAAACCAAAATCCCGGCGGCTTCATTTCGCAACATCCCCTTCGTTGACCGAAACACCCGCCAACAACAGCGCCAGATGCTCGATCACAACAGCATCAGCCGTGGTAACAGACCACGCCGCATGGGCGAGTTCGGCCGCGCGATCAGGCGCAAGCAGCGATTCCAGCACGTAGGCCAGCTCGCCTGGATGCGCGACGCGCCGCGCGGCACCAGCGCGCCGCAGGCGCGTAAACGACGGCTCGTGAGCGGCGATATTCGGCCCGTGAACGACGACGGAACCCAACGCAGCCGCATCGAATGGATTGGGGCCGGTCGACGGCCGACCCTCAAGCGTGGTGCCGATGAATGTAATCGGGGCAAGCCGGTACCACAGACCCATTTCATCCTCGGTATCGGCAAGATATACCTGGCAATCCTCATCCGGGTCCTCGCCCCGGCTGCGCTGCCTGAACTGCAGGGTATTGTGACGCAACACCTCAGCAAACTGATCACCGTCATCAACATCAGATGGCACCAGGATCAACAGCATCCGATGAGCGCGCCGCAACGCCTGGGTATGCGCCGCCAAGATCGCGTCCAGTTCGTCGAAATTGATCTGCGCCGCCAGCCAAATAGGGCGCGCCGCCAACAGATCGGCATAGGCGTCGCGCTCGGCCAGATCGCAGTCCAGGGCTTTGGAACCACGCTCAAGCAAGCCGTTCAATTTGATCTGGTCCGCCCTTGCGCCCAGCCGCAGCAATGCCCGCTCGGTAACCCGGTCGCCGATGGTGACCGTACTGACATGGCGAAATCGCGACCGGCCCAGTCGCGGCACGAACCGCCAGCGCCGTTGGGTATCGATCAAATGCCCGTTGTCGACGATATGGATCGGCAGGTTTCGTGCTGACAGCTCGGAAAACAGCCAAAACGCCAGCGCCGGGTCGAGCCAGCCGAGGCATCTGGGCTTGTGGCGGTCGAGAAATTCCGAGATTTGCCGACTTTCGCGCTGCGGCATGTCGATAAATTGACCAAAATCTTCCAGGTCCAGCGACGGCGCACTTGTGCTTGAGAACAGAAAGTTGACGCCCGGGTCTGCCGCGAGAACTGCATCGCAAAGGTCCGCAACCAGTTCATGGTCGGTTTGCGGAGACAGATGCAACCAGACTGGCAGGTTGGGTTGGTCCATCAGCCTCCGAGTTCTTCGGTTGACGAGGCGGCGGCCTCCTCGTCGCGTAGCCGGTGAAGATGGGCGATAAAATAGCGCATATGGGCATTGTCCACGGTGCGCTGGGCCTCGGCCTTCCAGGCGCTATACGCAGCGTCATAAGTCGGGAATATGCCGACGATATGGATGGCATCCACGTCGCGGAATTTCGCGGTGGCGGGGTCTAACAGCTCGCCGCCAAAGACAAGGTGAAGTCGTTGCGTCATTCGTGGTATTCTGCCTTTGCGGGTCGCGGTTACACTAGGGCCTTAGCCTTGGGCGTCAAGCGAACCAGGGTCGGTCGCTGACACGCGCCATCAGGGCCTGGTGAAGGTCAGGCGCGGCCACTAACAGGCTGTCGATTTTCGGAACATGGCCGTTAAATACCGGCGTCCGGCCACGCCGGTCGCTTACACTTGCCCCGGCCTCGGCTGCGATCAGGCAACCAGCGGCGATATCCCATTCCCACGCCGGGCGAAACGTCAGCATACCGTCAAACCGCCCCTCCGCCACCAGGCACAGACGATAGGCCAGCGACGGACGGAAGTGCCGTTTCATCTTCGGCACCGCGCCGCGCCAGAATGCCGGGTCAAAATTGGGACGGGTGGCCAGCATATCGGCGGTTTCGGGATCGCCATGTGTCGTCACGTGAATAGGGACGCCATCACGCCGCGCGCCCGTGCTGCGCGTCGCGCTATAAAGATGATCGCTGCCAGGCAGATAGACGACCGCGTGCGTTACACTACCGCCGTCACTGATTGCCACGGCAATCGACCAGGCCTTTTCGCCGGCCAGGAATGCGCGCGTCCCGTCGATAGGATCGACGATAAACACTCGGTCAAGCTCGGTCCTGCTGGTATCATCCTCGGATTCTTCCGACAGCCAGCCATAGCCCTCTTTGGCGCCCAACAGTCTCTCATGCAGAAACCGGTCCACTGCCAGATCGGCCTCGCTGACCGGACCGCCGCCATCTGGTTTTTCCCAAACCTGCGGGTCTGATCGCCAGTATTTTAACGCAATCTGTCCGGCTTCTCGCGCAGCATCCTCCAGCAGGCTCAGATCGGCTGACATCAGCTTCCGGCCAGCACCATATCGTCGATCAGGATCGACGGAACGACGCGGCTCAGATGCGTCCGGCCATCATTGGCGGGAATGATACGGGCCAGCATGTCAATCAGATTGCCAGCCAAAGTGCATTCATTGACCGGATAGCCAATCTGCCCGTTTTCGACCCAGAACCCAGATGCCCCGCGCGAATAATCGCCGGTATTGGGGTTGATCGTCGAGCCGATCATGGATGTCACCAGCAACCCGGTGCCCATATCGGCAAGCAGGTCGTCGCGGCTGGCCGCGCCATGGCTGAGCCAAAGGTTTCCCACACTCGGCGCAGGTGGCGCGCTTGGCCCGCGCGTGGCATTGGCGGTTGAGGCTAGCCCCAGCTTTCGCGCGGTTGCCAGGTCAAGCGTCCAGGTTCGCAATACTCCGGACTCAACGATCTTGCGCGCCCCGGTCGGCAGACCTTCACCGTCAAACGGCTTTGATCCGCTAATGCGCGCCCTGTGCGGGTCTTCGATCAAATCCATACCCGCCGGCAGCACCGGTTTGTCCATCAGATCGCGGGCCCAGGATGCGCCACGCACGATCGAGCTGCCGTTGATGGCGGCGGTCAGATGGCCGATCAGCGATCCGGCCACGCGCTCGTCAAATAACACCGGATAAGTGCCGGTCGGCGGCTTGCGCGCACCGGCCCGCGCGGCGGCGCGCGCGCCCGCAAGGCGACCGATTTCACCGGCATCCGGCAGATCGGATTGGATGACGCGGGTTTCGGCAAAATAATCCCGCTCCATATTCGTTCCGCTGCCGGTGATGGCAACACAGCTTGTCGACCGCGACGACCGCTCGTAACCGCCGGAAAACCCGTTGGTGGCGGCCAGATGCACCGCGTGACGCCCAAAGCCCGCTGATGACACCTGAACCTGTGACACGCCGCGGACCGCAAGGGCTGCCGCCTCGGCGACCGTTGCGTCGCTCTGCAAGTCGCCGGGCTCGGGATCATCGGCGGGATCGGTCAGCTCAAGCGGGGCTGCATCCACATCGCGGGCCAGCTGATCGGCATCGGCCAGGCCGATGGTGTCGTCCTGGGGCGCCTCGCGGGCCATCGCCACGGCCCGTTCGGCCATCATCGTGATGGTATTGTCGCGGATGTCAGAGGCCGAAACACAGGCCTGTTGCTTGCCGATCAGAACGCGCAGCCCGATCTCGGTGCCCTCAGAACGCTCGGCATGTTCGAGCTTGCCGCCACGCACGTCAATGGAAACTGATGAGCCCGAAACCGCGATGCTGTCGGCCTCATCGGCGCCGGCTTTGCGCGCAGCCCGCAACAGCTGGTCGGTTAGTCGCGAAAGACTGTTTGTCATGAATATTGGCCCGGCTCTGTTGCTCGGCTTCACAGGTAAGTCGCGCCAGACTTGACCGCAAGGCGACGCGCCAATCTTTGCGCTCAAAACACTGCGCGTTAACGGCGCTGCCCGCAGCGCGCCTGTTTGGGTCCCGGCTCTACTGCAATTGCTGGCCGTTGGCGAATATCGAGCCGTCCGAATGAACCTCAATACCGGAGATTGACTGATCGTCCGCGCCCTCGACCGGCTGGGCGAAAACGCCCATCATCATGCGTGCGCCCATGGCCTGTTCTTCGGGCAAGATCCCCATCGACATCAGCGTCTCGATCAGCATGTTGGCACCAAAGATTTGAATGCGCGCGCTGCCTTGCGGCGACGGCATGCCGTCAAATGTGACCAGGTCGGTATTGTCGAAGGTAAAATCGCCGGTCCCTTCGATCCGCGCACCGGCGATCGACAGCAATATTTCATTGATCGCCAGTTCGTTGATCTCAAACGGTGGCGCTTCCATATTTTCCATGGCTGCCGGATCGGCAAGATTGATAAGCGTTCGAATTTTGCCGCTGGTGTCGATGACGATTGAGGCAGGATCATGCGGCAGCATTCCGTTGGGGTCGAACATCTGCCACAGGAATTCATCCGCATTCAGGCCCAACAGCCGCAAAACGAAACGGAAATCCTGCGGCTCTTCGGCCTGCTGTATCGGTATGGCAAACTCGAACGCGGTTTCGTCAATCGATACATTGATCGGCGGGAACGGCATATTTTGACCGGCAAAGGCATAGGTGTTTTCAAACGATGCCCCGCCATAAGCGATAGAGCCATTTGCAAGTTCAAAGTGAAAATTGGACGCCAGGGAAGCGGCCTCGACCATGAATGCGTCCTCGCCGCTGGCATCCATTTTCATCTGCATCGGCCCGGTTGTGACAACACCCACAGACGTCACAGCATCCGAAAACACCCAGGTTGGATCAGTTGCGTCAATCTCCGCGGGCATGGTTGCGGCCGACATGCTGGTCAAATCCGCCATGTTAAGATTAAAGCTGACCGAATTTCCGTTTTCGGGGTCTTCAAAGGACATATCAAAATCAACCGATGCCACAGACGATTCGCCGCTCAATTCCCAGGGATCGCTGCCCGCAAACGTCATGGTTCCGGTAAGCCCCTGCATCAGCATCGCGATCACCGGCTCGATCGCCTCGCCCTCAATTATGAACTTGTCAAAGCCAAGCGTCATTTCATCGGCCGCATAATCATAGGTGATCGCGTCTTCGTCGCCGGTCGCAACAATGCTGGTTCCGACCTGGCGCAGCACCATGGTCATGTCCAGTTCCTGCCCGGTCGATTCCGCGGCGGTCATGGAAATTGGCATATCAGGCGCGAATATGATGGCTACAGAGCCATCGTCCTGACCGCGGAATTCCAATGTCTCGATTGAAAACCGTATATTTGCATCCGGCGTCAACAACTCCATGGCGAGGTCGCGCAGTATTACCGTATTGTCGCCCTGGTCCTCGGACCCGATATCGATCTGATAGCCAAATGTTTCGATATAAGATTGCCAGCTTTCCCACACCTGATCGGCCGATAGATCGGCCAACGCGGTTCCGGGTGCGAATGTGGCGGCTGTAATGGCGAGAGCGGAAATGGCGGATTTGCACTGTTGACGCATAGATCGACTTTCTCAATTGTGCCCTTGCGGGCGTTCGTTTGATGAAAAATGAACAGATATTTTGTTGCTGGCGGGCATTATACGGATCGCAGCGCCCGCGCCTAGAGAGAAACTTGAAAACTGTTGAACGCGTATCTGGGATTACCCGATTTGATTGATTTGAACAAAAGCGATGGGTTGTGGCTGGTCACGCTGAAGCGGCCTGAAAGGGCCAATGCGCTAACCGAGGACATGCTTGGCGCACTGGTGCAAGTGACACGTGACGCCAGAGCCGAGGCGCGGACGCTGGTTTTCACCGGGCAGGGGGATGTCTTTAGCGCGGGCGCCGATCTCGATGAAGTCAAGACCGGCCTCGCGACCAGCCCGCTCTGGGAAGACCTGAGCGCGGCCATCGAAGCCCTGCCGATCCTGACTATTGCTGCGCTGAACGGAACCCTCGCGGGTGGCGCGTTCGGCATGGTTTTGGCCTGCGATCTGCGTGTGGCGGTCGCCAGGGCGCGGTTCTTTTATCCGGTCATGCGGCTCGGGTTCCTGCCCCAGCCGTCCGATCCCCACAGATTGGCCGCGCTGATCGGACCGGCGCGCGCCAAGATGATCTTGATGGCGGGTCGCAGGATCGAAGCCAAACAGGCGCTTGACTGGGGTCTGATTGATCTGATCGTGGAACCGGACGCTCTCATTGACGCCTGCCGCGAGCTTACGGCCGATGCGCTTGCGGCAAACCCTGAACACAGCAGCGCGATCACGGCCCTGATCCGGGAACCAAAGCCTCCGCAGAGCTAGCTGTTGGTGACTTTCTGCCAGGCTTCGCGCGCAATCATCCGGTCGATGTAATCCTCAAATGCCGGTTCTGAGATGTCGAATTTCGCATTGTGCGCCCAGGTTCCGCAATGTGTGGCGATGATGTCGGCGATCGTCATCTGCGCGCCCACCGCAAATGGCCCATCGCCCAGGCGGCGGACGAATTCTTTCTGACTGCGGGAAAATTCCCAGCGCAGCGAAGCCTTGATCTCGGGCATCCTGCGGTCCTCGGGCAAAACGAAACTGTGCCGTGCCGCCATCCACAGGCAGGCGTCGAACTCATCAAGCAGAAACTGCGTCATCGCATCCTGATGGGCGCGCTCGATGGTTCCGGCGGGCGCGGTAAGCTTGCCAAACTTGTCGGCCAGATACGTGATGATGGCGGTGCTGTCGGTAATCGCCGCCTCGCCGTCCAGCAACACCGGCACCTTGCCCAATGGGTTGAGCGCGACAACTTCGCTGCTGCGTGGGCTGTGCTGTGAAAATTCATAGTTAATCTGCATTTCTTCCAGCGCCCACAAAACCCTGAAAGTTCGCGATTTCTTGTGTCCAACGACCGTCAGCATTTCACCTCTTCCCCAGCATAGCCAGTCGAATAAAGCAGCGCTCAAGCAGCGCCATTTGCGGCATTTGTTGCGATGAACGCAATGTCAGATCCGTTTCAATCAGCATCCCAATCGCCCGTTCCAGCCGCTCCGCTCCCCAGTTTTGGGCCTGTTTTATCATCCGTTCGCGCCGCGGTCCAAAGACCGGTGGCCTGAGCTTGGCAACGCCCGAAGATGGCCCTGCGGGATCAGAGGCCGCCGCGTGAAGCGCGCGGAAATGGCGCGCCGCCGCGATGCACAGCGCGACCGGCTGAATGCCCTGGCTTTGCAGGCGCACGATCAACGGGCCCACATCCCGGTGGCGGGCGTCAGCAACCGCTGCCACGGCGTCATCCGTCGCCGCCTCGGATGTTGCTGGCGCGCAGGCGATAACGTCGGCTGGCGCAAGCGGGGTCTCATCGTCAAGTCTGTAAAGCGCCAACTTTTCCAGCGTCTGGCGAAACTCGCCTGGATCATGCCGGCGCGAGATGGCGACGATCGCCTCCATCGCATCGCGGTCCGGTGCGCCCAAACCAGCGCGGGCAAGCTCGGCCTCGATTTCGGCCCGGCTCGGCGGATCATCGTAAATGGCCAGGCAATAGGCGTTATCGTGTGCCTCGAACCGTTTGCGCAATGGCGAGCCTGCCCTCAGCGTCCCGGCCGTCACGACGATCTGCGCATCGCCGTCGCGCCAATCGGTCAGGGCCGCTGCAATCGGGTCGGCGACATTGTCCGACGCTTCCTCGACAAAGGCCACCCGCGGGCCAGGGAAAAAGCTGACGGCCTTGATCGCGTCGTTCAGCAATGCGGGGTCTTTGCGCAAATCGGGCCCGGACAGGCGCGTCAGACGCATTTCCTCATCACCGTTGGGGCCGATCAGGGCCGCGATCAGTTGCTGGCGCTTCAAAGCCACCCGCATCGGATCGGCCCCGTAGATCAGCATTCCGGCCCGGTTCTGATCGGGTTTAGCCAGATAGGCCACAGCGTCGCGCGGCGAAAGTTTCACGGCCCCTGCCGCGCCAGGTCTGCGGTGATCGCGGTGAGCATCCGGTCGGCGAGAATGGCCATCAGCCTTTTCATTGCGTCGCGCTCGGCTGCCCGATTGGACAGCACCAGCGCGGTCAGGGCTGCGCTGGTGTCGGCCTGAGTGTAAGCGGCAAATCCCGACACCCGCCCGGTTATCTTTGAAAGGCCCGCCTTGAGCGGTTCAAGCGAATATTCCGCCTCACCGGCAAGCTGAAAGCGGGTCGCATCGATGCCGTCAAAGCTTTGACTGGTGGTCGTTACCTTGAAAGTCAGCGTCCAGTCGGGTGACGATGCCGGGTCGAGCCGTTTGCGCAATTGGCCGGCAAGCTCAAATTCGTTTTCGGTGTCGGCCTCGCCGAGGGCAACCCGGCCGTGCAGATCGGCGGCGCCGTTGGGGCCGAAGGCAGGGCGAAAGCCACAAGCAGATGTTGCCAGAAACCCGGCCAATGCGCTGCGGCGCGTCAGATCAGATGACCACATTGATGATACGCCCCGGCACCACGACCAGCTTTTTGGGCTGCCCGCCCGCCAATGCCTTGATCACAGCATCATGGGCCAGCGCCATAAGTTCAATCTCTTCCTTGGCCGCATCCCTGGCCACGCTGATTTCCGCGCGGCGCTTGCCGTTGATCTGGATCGGCATGGTCACCGCATCATCGACCAGATAGTCGGGATCGGCCTGCGGCCAGGGGGCCGCGGTTATCAGGCCCTCACCACCCAGCATTTCCCATATTTCTTCGGACAGATGCGGGGTCACGGGTGACATCAGTTGCGCGACAATCTTGAGTGTCCACATGTGGACGGCGGGTGAAGTGTTGGATTTTGCTGCAGTATTTGTTAGAGCGTATAATTTGGCGATGGCCGTATTAAATCCGAAACTTTCCAGCCCCATGGTCACATCATGGATCGCCCGATGCACCGCGCGCTTGACCATTTCGTCGTCGCTGCCATCGCCGATGTGATCGGCGGCATCCTGGACCATCCGCCAGACGCGGTTCAGGTGCCTGAACGCCGCCTCGGCCCCGGCAGAGGTCCATTCCACGTCGCGCTCCGGCGGGCTGTCGGACAGAACGACCCAGCGGGCAGTGTCAGCACCGAAGCGGGCGACGATATCCGCCGGGTCGATGACGTTCTTTTTCGACTTTGACATTTTCGTCGAAGGTATCACTTCTAGATGCTCGCGTGAGTCTCGATAGTTGCTTTCCAAAAAGAACATTCGCTCCACATCTTCCGGATCGGTTTTGTGCTTTGATAAGACTGATTTCGAAACCGCCAGCCGACTTTCCTTGTAGTTGAATGCCACAACATCTTCAGGATGATGATAGACTGGCCTATGCACTCTCTTAGGTGCTCCATCCCCTCTAGGTTCGGTTTTCGACTCCCAACTCATGTATGCCTCATGCGTGACCATGCCCTGGGTGAACAGCGCATCAAACGGTTCGATTGCCTGGGCGGACAGATGGCCGCAAATGTGCATCGCGCGGGCGAAAAACCGGGAATACAAGAGATGCAGGATCGCATGTTCGATACCGCCGATATATTGATCGACATTCATCCAGTAATCGGCGTCGGCGGCGTTCGTGGGCGTTTTGGCATCCGGGGCCGTGTAGCGGACGAAATACCAGGAACTGTCCACGAATGTGTCCATCGTGTCGGTCTCGCGCACCGCAATATCGCCGCAATAGGGACAATTGGTGTGCTTCCACGTCGGATGCCGTTCCAGCGCGTTGCCGGGTTTGTCAAACACCGCGTCATCCGGCAGGCGGATCGGCAGGTTTTCCTTTTTCTCCGGTACCACCCCGCAATTTGGGCAATGGATCACCGGGATCGGCGCGCCCCAGAACCTCTGACGGCTCAACAGCCAGTCGCGCAGGCGGTATTTGGTGACGCCCGTGCCCCAGCCGTCGCGTTCGGCCTGATCAATGGTGGCGTCGACCGCCTCTGGCCCGGTGGCCTCAACCAGCCCGGTGAAATGGTTCACCCAGCGTACCTGGTCGGTTTTCGGCGGCACGAAGGCCTGCGCCACCACGGCGGTGTCATCATCCAGCGCAAAGAACGTATCGATCACCGGCAGGTCATATTTCCGGCAGAAATCCAGGTCGCGCTGATCATGCGCCGGGCAGGCGAATATCGCACCGGTGCCGTAATCCATCATGATGAAATTGGCGATCCAGACCGGCAGTTCCCATTCCGCATTCAGCGGGTGTTTCACCCGGATGCCGGTGTCCATCCCCAGCTTTTCTGCGGTTTCAATGGCTTCCTCGGTGGTGCCGCCCTTGCGGCATTCG
The DNA here is from genome assembly GCA_965216135.1 of Paracoccaceae bacterium. GTDB lineage: Bacteria > Pseudomonadota > Alphaproteobacteria > Rhodobacterales > Rhodobacteraceae > CBDCFL01. Next base: position 566,596 of record CBDCFL010000023.1, on the reverse strand, counting down.
GCCAGAAACGCCGCGACTTTCGGGTCATCGGCCTCCAACGATTTGGCAATCGGGTGGTCCGGCGAGATGCCCAGAAACGACGCGCCAAACAAGGTGTCGGGCCGGGTGGTGTAAACCTCAATCGCCTCACCGCCATCGGTGCGGGCCCACGAAAACTGTAATCCCCGCGATTTGCCGATCCAGTTGGTCTGCATCAGCTTGACCTTGGCGGGCCAGTCATCGAGGCCCTCGAGCGCGCTCAACAATTCCTCGGAGAAATCGCTGATCTTGAAAAACCACTGCGTCAGCTCGCGCCGCTCAACCTCGGCCCCAGAGCGCCAGCCCTTGCCGTCGATCACCTGTTCATTGGCCAGCACCGTCAGATCGACCGGATCCCAGTTGACCACCGCCTCTTTGCGATAAACCAGACCCTTTTCCATGAAATCCAGAAACAGCGCCTGCTGCTGACCGTAATATTCCGGATCGCAGGTGGCAAATTCGCGCGACCAATCATGCGACCAGCCAAGCGGCAGCATCTGCGCCTTCATGTCGGCGATATTGTCGCGGGTCCAGTCGCCGGGGTTCACACCCGACGCCATCGCGGCATTTTCGGCAGGCAGGCCAAAAGCATCCCAGCCCATCGGATGCAGCACATTGTGCCCAGTGGCCATCTTGTACCGCGCCACCACGTCGCCCATCGTGTAATTGCGCACATGGCCCATGTGAATTCGCCCCGACGGATAGGGGAACATTTCCAGCACATAATATTTCGCCTTGGTCGCATCGCGTTTGGCCGAGAAAATCCCGGCCTTGTCCCAGGCTTTCTGCCATTTCGGCTCGACTGTGTTTGGATCGTATCGGGACATGACGCGCGCGGTCCTTTCGCGGACCTGAACTGAGGGTGTTTCAAAGGACGGTGATAGCCAAGCAGGCTGGCGGGGTCCAGTGTCGATGGATCAGGCGTGGCTGGCTATTGTGCGGCAATCCGCAACTGGCGCGCGCGGGTCAGGATCGCTTCGGCGACCGATTTGGTCGTCGCAGCGCTTGCGCGGCCGCTCTGGGTAAAAAGCGCAAGTTCAAGGGATGAGGCATCCAGCACGCCCGATGTGACCCGCACTTCGGCTCGGTAGGCGATGCTGGCGCCCGGCGCGCGGCCAAATCCCGTCAGGATAATACCCGCGTGCGGATCGGCGCTGCGTACCGGCAGAAAGCCCAGAATATCAAGCGCCCCCGCCCAGATATGCGCGTTTACGCCCGCGGTCGGGTCCGGCGCAGCGCGACGTAGCCCGAGAAACCCACCACCGCCCTGCGGTGCCAGAACCCGCACCGGCGGCGGTGTTCCGGCGGTGGCATTTGCAGGCGGACCCGCTGGCACCGCTTGGCTGGCCTGCGCGCCGCCGAACAGGTTTTGTCCCAGCCTACCAAAGCTGCCGAACAGCCCTCGAGATTCACCACAGCCCGCCAATAAGAGGGAGACCAGCACCACCAGCGCCACGTGTCCGAATCGACGGAAATTCATCCCTGTGGCCCCCTGAAATCGCGCCGTTACAACCCTCTATCGGCAACAAAATGCGCTAACAAGGGATTTTGGGCGACATTGTGCAGCATTTGTGTGGCAAAGCTGCACCATCATAGCGCGCAATCCGGTGCGCAATCGCCGTCTGCTTGAATTTATGCCCCGTAACAGAGCAAGACATTTCCATCTGCTTAATCCGGAGTGGCTGGATTGAGTTCAATCTAGGAAATCTGAGGGAATAAAATGAAAAAACTGATCCTGATGACCTCGGCGCTCACGCTTGTTGGCGGTGTTGCGTTCGCGGGCTCACACAGCGGTGATTTCACCGTAACGGGTGAAGCATTCGCTACCCAGGGTAACTGGGACGATTCCGTCGACCTGCGTTTCGGCTTTGAAGTCGTATTTGCGGCGGAACGCACAGCTGGCGGCCTCACTACGAATGCTGAATTGACCGTGGCTGATACCGGCAATTCGGAAGGCACCATTTCGGAAGGCACCATCTCGATCGCTGGCGGCTTCGGCAAATTCGCGTTCGCGACCGACGAATGGGACACTGACTCCGACGAAGATGGTGACATGCAATACACGGGCTCATTCGGCGGTGCCGACGTGTCGGCGACCGTTGACTCGGCTGACCAATCCTATCTGTTGACGCTCGGCGTAATGCTTGGCGGCGCGGACGTTAATCTTGAATATGACTCAACTGGTGCGGCTGAAATAGCTGTTGGTGTAGCTCCGGGCGGTTCGTTGGGCGCGTTTGGCGTCGGCGGCAGCTACCAGACTTCCGGCAACGAGTGGGATGTTTATGTTGAAACCGACTTCAGCGGCATGACGGCCAGAGCGACCTACGACAGTGCCAGTGTTGCTGGTATCGAGCTCAGCGGTTCGCAAGGCGGCACCGAATGGTCGGCTTCTACGGACACGACGGGTGCGAACGAGGCTGAGATTGCGACTACGTTTGGCGACACCACGGTGTCGGCTTTTTGGGATAGCACCATCGCCTCTGGTACGGGCGGTGACGATGCTCAGTGGTGGCTTCGCCTAGAGCACGCAGTTGACATGGTGACCCTGCACGCTCAGGTCAACGAAGCTGGCGAAAGCGAAGTTGGCGCGACCCTGGGCTTCGCTTTGTAAAGTTCGCAAGAACAAAAAGTTCCAGGAAAGAGCGGGCCCAGCGCCCGCTCTTTTCATTTGTGCAGCCCCGTGATTGATGGGCGGCGGGCAAATTGGACCGCGCAACATGTCGCTGGCAGTTATCAAAGAGCGCATTGCCAAGGCCGAGGCCGACAATGGCCGCGCCCGCGGCACGATTAACCTCATCGCCGTTTCCAAGCTCCAGCCCGCGGAACGGGTTCAGGCGGCTCTTGAACAGGGCCATCGCCTTTACGGTGAAAACCGGGTTCAGGAGGCGGCGGATAAATGGCCCCAATGGCGGGAACAATATCCCGGCGCGACCGTGCATCTGCTTGGGCCCCTACAGACAAACAAGGCACGATCAGCGATCGGCCTGTTTGACGCCATCCATTCGCTGGACAGACCGAAGCTGGCAAACACCCTGGCGCGTCTCGCCCAGGAAACCGGGAACTGTCCGGACATCTTCGTGCAGGTCAATACCGGCGAAGAGCCGCAGAAGGCCGGCGTCTTCCCACGTGAGGCAGATGCGTTTATCGCGCACGCACGGGCCCTGGATTTGCCGGTCAGGGGTCTGATGGTGATCCCGCCCGTGGACGAAGAGGCGTCACTGCATTTTGCCCTGCTGGCCAAGATCGCGGCGCGCAATGATCTGGGCGATTTGTCGATGGGCATGAGTGAGGATTTTGAAAAGGCGATCGTTTTCGGTGCGACCTATGTGCGCGTCGGATCGGCGATATTCGGCGCGCGGGAGTGAGGACCCAGGTTCAGGAGCAGACCCAGGATTTGGCCGCTATGGGTCATAGTGGTCGTCGCGCACACTAAGCCCGGGATCAAGGCACGGGCACGTGCCGCCGGTCAGCGGCCGACCGCTGTCACTCCGCAAGCGTGCTTCCAGCGCTATGGGAGGGCGCTCCTTCACTGCATTTTCGCCGCCCAAACGGAAGATGTGGCGGACCATAAATGAGAACCTTTAGCGATAGAGACGCACACCCGCGATCATGCACTGCCTTTCGTTGCGCAACACGCTATCAGCACGACCTCGCCCCCTTCGCCCTAACCCTACAACAAATGTCCGCTCTTTGCCGCCTTGGTCGCCAGATAACGCGCGTTCTGGTCAGTCTTGCCCACCACCAGCGGCACCCGCTCGACCACTTCAATCCCATTGGCCGCCAGCATATCCACCTTGGCCGGATTGTTGGTCATCAGCCGCGCGCGGGCGAACCCCATATCGGCCAGAATAGCCGCGCCGATGCGAAAATCGCGCTCGTCATCTTCAAATCCCAGCCGGTGATTGGCCTCGACCGTGTCAAAGCCCTGATCCTGCAGTGAATAGGCGCGCATCTTGTTGGCCAGCCCGATGCCGCGGCCCTCCTGGTTCAGATAAAGTAGAATACCGGCACCCTCGGCGCCCATTTTGCCCAGCGCCGTGCGCAGTTGTGGGCCGCAATCGCATTTGAGCGAGCCCAGCAGATCGCCGGTAAAACAGGCCGAATGCAGGCGCGCCAGAACCGGCGCGGTACGGTCGGGCTTGCCGATCTCGATGGCATAATGCTCCTCGGCGCCGTCACGCGGGCGAAAGATATGCAGCCGCGCCTCCTGCGAAGCGCGCAGCGGCACCTGCGCCGACACGATGGAGCGCAACTCAGCCCGAAGGTCGAACGCCCTTTGCAGATCTGCGCCATGCAACAAGGTGATCGCGTGCTGTTTTGCAAATTTCGCCGCATTCGAAAGTTCCACGCCCACAACGGCCGGTAATAGTCGCGCGGTTTTGGTCAAACGCACGGCCAACCGAAACAGGCTCGCATCGCCACCACGCTCGGCAATCAGCGGGCCTTTCATCGGCGACATCAGGTCCCGCGCCGGATCGGCCAGCGCATTGATCCAGTCGCAGCCGGCGTCGTGTGGCAAGGCCAAACGCGCGATGTCGCCGTCATAACACCGCGCTTTCAGGGTTTCTGCACGCCGATTAGTGATCGCGACAAGGGCGCGCCCAAGGCCGCGCAAGGCCGCGATCCGGCGCTCTGAAACCGTCTCAGCCGGGGCAAATAGCAACCCCGCCGGACCATCGCAAAGCACCACCGGCACGCCTGCGCGCAGCTCTGCGCGCACCCGCGCGGCCAGCTCGGCGGCGTCGGGGCCAAGCCCTGGATATTCCGGCTCCGTCATGGGGCTCCTGTAACCCGCCCGAGGCGAGATGTGAAATATTTCAGGCCTTTTCGACACGTCCGCGTGAAATTCTGCAGGAATACTTGCTCACCAGCGCAACACGCCACAAGTGTTAGCCGTCAGACGTGGAGGTAACGATGTCCCAGCTGAAAAAGATCCTGCTAGTGGATGATGACGCCGATCTGCGTGAAGCACTCGGCGAGCAATTGGTCATGACCGAGGATTTCGACGTGTTCGAGGCTGCAAACGGCCAGGAGGCGATTACCAAGGCCAAGGAATCGATTTTTGATCTGGTCATTCTGGATGTCGGCTTGCCCGACACCGATGGGCGCGAATTGTGCCGCCGGATGCGCAAGCAAAACGTCAAATGCCCGATTCTCATGCTGACCGCGCATGATACCGATGCTGACACAATTCTGGGCCTGGATTCAGGCGCCAATGATTATGTGACCAAGCCGTTCCGCTTCCCGGTTTTGCTGGCGCGCATCCGGGCGCAATTGCGCCAGCATGAGCAATCCGAGGATGCGGTTTTTCAGCTTGGACCCTATACGTTCAAGCCTGCGGTTAAGATGCTAATTACCGAGGATGACAAGAAAATTCGCCTGACTGAGAAGGAAACCAACATCCTGAAGTTCCTCTACCGCGCCACCGAAGGCGTGGTCGCGCGCGACATCCTTTTGCACGAGGTTTGGGGCTATAATGCCGGTGTTACCACCCATACATTAGAGACCCATATCTATCGGCTTCGACAAAAAATTGAACCAGATCCGTCAAACGCTCGCCTTCTTGTGACCGAATCTGGCGGCTATAGATTGGTTGCCTGAAAGGGTCCCCCGCGCCGGGGTTACGGCGCACTCCTCCCTGTTGGACTGGCCGGGCCTTGTGCCCGGCCTTTTTTTGGTCGCGCCGCCGCAATGTCGGCATCTGCGCGCCTCAGCGCTGGGATTTCAGGTCTGCGATCCGGTCCGCCTGTTGGGACACATCATCGATCATCGTGCCAAGTTTCGATTGCAACGCCGCCATCTGATCCCTGTTCAGCCGGGTCGCAGGGATGTCGCCATCGGCCATAACAAACGCGCCTCGTCCAAACGGCAAGGGCAATACAAAGCGGTCCCAGGTGTTCAGCACAAATCGTCGGCGCGTCGAATATGCGACCGGAGACAGTCTCGTTTGGCTTTGCGATGCGATCATGATCGCACCAGGTTGCACAATTTCGCGCGGACCTAACGGACCATCAGGCGTGATACCAACCGAGCTGCCCGCTTTCGCGGCCTTTACCGCTGCGCGGATGGATCCTGTCTTGTTGCCGGAAGTTTGGACATCGATGACCTCAAGCCCCTTTTTCCGCATGAGCATTGTCGCTATCTGGGCGTCTCTGTGATCGCTAACGAAAGAGGCAAACGGCTGATCACGCCAATCCCGAAAATACGGCATCGCCGCAAGCCGCCCGTGCCACATACAGAATATCCGAGGAATGCCGTTGGCGATGTCGCGTTCGGCCTGCTCAAATCCGACGTACCTCCACCGAGTGGTCTTGAGCACGAGCTCGATATAGCCCGTGTAGGCTTGCTGCAGAGCTCGATACAACCAAGCGCTGGTCGCAACTTTCATTTTTCTTGAAAATGAAGACATTGTGCTCAGAGCCCTTGGAATTTCCTAGAATCCGGTCGCTGCATTGCGTACGAGAGATAGTCGATATTCGCCAGAGCCGATCACCCCGCCAAAGGCAGAGCATGCCATTTACGTTAGCCACGTGGAATATCAACTCAGTGCGCCTACGCCAGGCACTTGTCTGCAATCTGCTGACCGAGGAAGCCCCTGCCATCCTGTGTCTGCAGGAGTGCAAAAGCCCGGTTGGTCTGATGCCGTTCGATGTCTTTGCCGCGCTTGGCTACGGCCATGTCGTGGCGCGCGGGCAAAAAGGCTATAACGGCGTAGCGATCCTGTCGCGCTTGCAACTGGTTGAGGTCGGCTCGTTTCAATTCGCGGGCCTCGACCACGCCCGCCATATTGCCGCGCGGCTGGAAAACGGCGTCACGATCCACAACTTTTACGTCCCCGCCGGTGGCGACATCCCGGACCGGACCAAGAACATCAAATTCGGCCAGAAACTCGACTACCTCGCCGATATGCGCAAATGGGCGAAACGCGAAAAACCACGAGCGTCGATCCTGGTCGGGGATCTGAACATCGCGCCGCGCGAAGATGACGTCTGGAACCACAAGGCGCTGTTGAAAGTGGTCAGCCACACGCCCGTTGAGGTGGCTGAATTGGGCAAAACCATGCGCGCCGGGCGCTGGGTCGATGTCACCAGAGCCGATATTCCCAAAGGACAGCTTTATTCCTGGTGGTCCTACCGCTCGCCTGACTGGAACGCCGCCGACAAGGGCCGCAGGCTGGATCACATCTGGGCGACGCCCGATATTGCCGTTGCCGCCCATTCCAGCCGCATCCTGCGCGCGGTGCGCGGTTGGGACCAGCCGTCCGACCATGCGCCGGTTTTCGCGACGTTTGAGTTGTGACCGCACTTCAAAGGGCAGATTTGAGTATTTTTACCAAGAAAAATATGATGTTAACCTGTAAGGTCAGGAATTCCTTACCTTTTAGTTCGGCCATCGCGGCCTGATCTGGTGTAAGACGCATTCAAGGAGGTCTGCCATGGCGCATTTCACCCGACGCGCGGCACTGCTGGGCGGCGGCGCACTTGCCGGCGGCTGGGCGGCGGTGCGCTATGGCCCGCGCTCACCGGTGCTCGATGGCACCGCATCGCTCATTCCAGACGCGGCACCGGGCACGCTGAACGACGCCAGTGGTCTGAGCGAGACGCCGGTCTTTCGTCATTTGGTGATAAGCGATGATCCCGGCGAGGCGCTGATTGCCGCGCTCAGAAATGAAATCGCCGAGGCGCGAAGTCTGGGCCGCCCGTTCAATATCGGCGCGGCGCGCCATTCGATGGGCGGCCAGGCGATCCCGCGCGACGGCCATGCGGTGACCTTCGACAATGGTCTGGTCGAGCCCGACACCGCAAATGGCATCATGCGCGCTCATGCCGGTGCGCGCTGGGCGCAGGTGATCGCAACGCTTGATCCCTTGGGATATGGCCCGAAAGTCATGCAGTCCAACAACGATTTCGGCGTTGCGGCGACGTTTTGCGTCAACGCCCATGGCTGGCCGGTTCCGTTCGGGCCGATGGGCGGTACGGTGCGGTCGGTCCAGATGTTATTGCCCGGCGGTGATCTGATCGAGGTGAACCGAGGCGACGATCTCTTCAACATGACCATGGGCGGCTACGGGCTGACCGGCGCGATTATCGCCATGGATGTCGAGGTCGAAAAAAACGCACGGCTGGTGCCGACTTTCGCCGAAATGGATGCCGAGGATTTTGCGCAACGCTTTGTCGTAGCGGCGAATTCCGGTGACATCTCCATGGCCTATGGGCGGCTGAACGTGGATCGCGCCAATTTCTTTGACCGCGCGCTGATGATCACCTATCGCGCCGACGCCGACCAATCCGATCTGCCCGCTGTCAGTGGCTCGGGTCTGGCATCCAAGATCGCCGCGCGCATCTATCGCGTGCAATTGCACAACGAGCGCGCCAAACGCCTTCGCTGGTGGACCGAAACCGACGTGGGCCCGGCGCTTGGGAGCGGGCCGGTCACGCGCAATTCGCTGATCAACGAACCCGTGGTGACGCTGGATGACCGCAACCCCAACCGCACCGACATCCTGCACGAATATTTCGTGGCACCAGCCCGGTTTGGCGAGTTTCTGGAGGTTTGCCGCGCGATCATCCCGGCCAGCTATCAGGAATTTCTGAATGTCACATTGCGCTATGTTGCAGCTGACCCTGAGAGCGTTCTCGCCTATGCGACCGTTGCCCGTATTGCTGCCGTTATGTCGTTCAGCCAGGAAATGACCGTCCGCGCCGAGGCCGACATGGCGCGCATGACGCGCGCGCTGATTGACGGGATAATCGGCATCGGCGGGGCTTATTACTTGCCATACCGGCCCCATGCCACACCTGCGCAACTGGCGCGCGCCTATCCCCGCGCTGGCGAATTCGCTGCCGCCAAACGCGCGCTCGACCCAACTCTGACCTTCCGCAATAACCTGTGGGACAGCTACCTGGTGGCGCTATGACCTGGCTAAGATACCTTCATATTCAGCGCCAGATCGCGCTCGTCTATTTCGTCATCATCGGCTTTGCCGCGACGCTGAACTACATCCCCGGAATGCGCGACGATCACGGGCTGGTCTGGGGCATTTTCGCGCTCGACCCGTTTGACGATCTGCTGCACGTCGCCTCGGCGATCTGGGCATTGACCGCTGCGCTGATGTCGGTGCGCGCATCGCGGCTGTTTCTGATCATCTTTGGCGCGGCCTACCTTGGCGACGGGGCGATCGGCTATCTGACGGCCTATGGCTATCTCGATTTCGGCATTCTACGCCATTCGCTCGAGGGGCTGGATTTTGGCCTGACGCGCTTTCTGGCCAATCTGCCGCATATCGCCCTTGGCGGCTTCGCGCTCTGGGCCGGGTTCTACCTGCGGCGCGGGGCACCGTGATCTGGCGCTGGCTAAAACGGCTGCTGGTGGCGCTGGCGGTGCTTGTCGTGCTCTTGCTGACGCCGGTCGCCTATACCGAGCTGGCCTGCCGGGGCGCGGCCGCCGCGCCCACCTACACTGCAATACTGCCGGCCGAACATCACCGCCCCGAAGCGCGCACCTTTCTGACCTATCCCGAATGGCACATCGTCCATGCCTATGACGATTACGCCCAAGTCATCAAGACCGGTGATCCGCATGAATTCGCCTATATTCGCGCGATACTCGGCTTTTGGTCGTCACTTTGCCCGCTGGCGACGCGCGCCGCATCCCATGGCGGCTTCGACCGTGACACCAAGCTGATGGTCTACACCATCGGCGTCAGCTTTACCGCCGAATTTCTCGCCAAGGCGGCGTATGAGAAAACCCTTGGCCGTCTGGCCACCGCCCTGCGCGGCCCGGACCGCACCGCGCTGGATGATCTTTCGGCTGACCAGGCGCGCGATTATGCCGATTACCTGCGCCAGGTGCCCTGGCACCAATGGGATTTTCGTGCTGACAGGACGGCGTTGGCCCTCGCGGCCAGTGATGCGTTGCGAGACCGCGAAAGGCGCGCGGCACTTGGCCTGGAGCTCAGCGTCAAGGCCGCCTATGCCGGGGTGATCGCGCGCGCGGTCGAAAATCTCGGTCCCGACGAGCTGACATTGCGAATGATCGCGACCGGGGTAGATCCGGCGGCCCATGCCGGTGTGAGCCTGATCGCCACCCGGCCCGAAGGGCTGGAACTGGAAACCCCGCGTTACCGGACCCTGACGCATATCCTGATCGACATGGCCAAAGCGGGCGGCGAATTTACCGAAATTGCCGGAAATGACGACATTCTGCTTTCCGCGCTGGGCGAAGGGTCTGCCGAAGGCGCGATATTCAGTGCAAGGCGACAGGGCTACGCCGACAGACGCCACCTGATCCTGCTCAAGGTCACCGATCTTGCGGATTTTCTGCGCACGACTGATCTGCAGGTCGAACACATCCACGACTATTAGGCGGCACCCCTTGCAAGGGCCCTGGCCATGCGCCATCTAACGGCCAGACGCAAAGACCAAAGGCGCGGCCCCAGATGCTTGAACTAGGATCCAAACCCGAAAATGGCCCCGATAACGCCGTTCTGATCAAAGACAGCACCGAGGCCACATTCACCGCCGACGTTATCGAAGCCTCGAACGAGGTGCCGATCGTGGTTGATTTCTGGGCGCCCTGGTGCGGGCCGTGCAAAACGCTCGGGCCGATGCTTGAAGAGGCGGTGACAAATGCGCGCGGCAAGGTGCGCATGGTCAAGGTCAATATCGATGAAAACCAGGCCATCGCCGCTCAGCTGCAAATTCAGTCGATCCCGACCGTCTACGGATTCTGGCAGGGTCAGCCAGCGGATGGATTTCAGGGCGCGGTCGCGGGGTCCGAGATCAAGGCCTTCGTCGACCGTTTGGCCGCGCTTGCCGGTGACGGCGGGTTGGGCGAGGCTTTGACAGCCGCCGAGGAGATGCTGGCCCAGGGCGCGGTTGCCGATGCGGTTCAGACGTTTTCGGCGATCCTGGGCGAAGAGCCGGAAAACGCCGCGGCCTATGCCGGTATGGTGCGTTGCTATATTGAACTCGGCGAATTGGATCAGGCCGAGGCGTTCCTCAACGCGGCACATATAGGGATTTCGCAAAACCCGGAGATTGAAGGCGTCCATGCCAAGCTGGACCTCGCCCGTCAGGCGGCGGATGCCGGCCCGGTTGGCGAGCTGCGCGACGCTGCCGAGGCCAATCCAGACGATCCGCAGGCCCGGTTTGACCTTGCCCTGGCGCTGCACGGTGCCGGCCAGACTGAACAGGCGGTCGATGATCTGTTAGAGATGTTCGCCAAAGATCGCGACTGGAACGACGGTGCAGCCAAGCAACAGCTGTTTACAATATTTGAAGCCCTGGGGCCAAAAGACCCGATCGCGCTGAACGGGCGGCGCAAATTATCCTCGATGATCTTTGCCTGAGCGCCGATCCGCCCTAGATTAGCTGCATGTTCAACGTCGGCGATCTGCCCGAGACTTTGGCGCTGTTTCCGTTGCCGCGCGCGCTATTGCTGCCGCGCACCCGCCTGCCGTTGCATATCTTCGAGCCACGCTATCTGGCGATGCTGGACGATACGCTCAAAACACCCGCCCGCCTGATCGGCATGATCCAGCCTTTGTCTGCGCCCAAAAATCCAGACGCTCTGCACGCTATCGGCTGTGCGGGCCGGGTTACGGCCTATTCCGAAACCGAAGACGGGCGATATATGATCACCCTTACCGGCATCTCGCGTTTTCGAATTAAGCAGGAGTTTCAGGGCTTTACGCCATATCGGCGCGGCGAAGTGGTCTGGGACGGATATGGGCGTGATAGGGACCACGCCGAGGCCGACGGCGACTTTCAGCGCTCAGGGTTTCTGACATTACTGCGCAAATATCTCATCGCTGCAGACCTGAAAACCGATTGGGATTCGTTGAAACAGGCCGAGGACGAGCTGCTGATCAACTCTCTGTCGATGCTGTGCCCGTTTGAAATCGAAGAAAAACAAGCGCTGCTAGAGGCCGACGATCTGAGTGGCCGCCGCCGGATCTTGGTGACACTGATGGAATACACGCTGCGCAGCGGCGCGGCAGAGGAAGTGATGCAATGAGCGAAGAAACCAACCAAGCCAACCGCCATATGCTCGAAGCACTGGTCTGCCCGAGGACCCATGCGACACTATCGTATGACGCCGAGCGGCAGGAACTGATCTGCAAATCCGCCTCGCTTGCCTACCCGATCCGCAGCGGCATTCCGGTCATGCTGATCGACGAGGCGCGAGTGATCGACGATTAGGCCGCTTGCTTTTGACGTGAGCCAGGCGTCACGGACTTGGATACCGGTGCCTGGATCAGGTCCGGAACGGCGGGTGATTGAACTCAGGAGCGCATGCAGGCGGATACGTTGACCAGCTAGAACCGTTGCCCGGAACAAGGCACGCAGTGCCGCCGGGCAGCGCCCGACCGCCGTCACGCCGCAGGCGTGCTTATCAGCACGACGGTCGGGCGCTTCATTGCCGCCGCACACCCGTACGGATGGAAGAAGTGGCGGCACCATTAAGTGAAGACCTCCAAAGTCAGCAGCGCCCGCCCGCGGCCGGGCACCGCCCTCTGTCGGGCGCGGCGTTCAGGTCTGGTTTTTCGCGCGGCGCAGAGGTCCCGGTATCCTGGTCCGGGACGGCGATTGATTCAATGCGATCTGCGTTAGCGTCAGCCTGCACCTGTTGCTCGTCTCAGAAATCGACAGCAATACCCTTTTTTTCCCAATCGCCAAACCGCACCGGGTCCGGCCCGTCGCGCCCGCCCAATTCGCGCGCTGGGTTGGGTATGCCGGGTTTCTTGCGACGGGCCTCGGCCTCGGCCAATGCCCGACCGGCCGCGCCTGCCAATTTCGCCGGTTTGTCTTTTGCCATTGCAGCGCGCCTTGTTTCAGTCAGGCCACTGATATAGTCGGGGCCAGCTTCAGACAAGCCGGACCGCCCGCCAAACATGACAACATCGCCCGATCCCGCCCGCGCCGCCGCGTTTGCGCTTTTGAATGCAGTGACAATAGATTCTAAAATATTGACCTATCTATTGCCCAAGTCGCTGGATCACCTCAGCGGGCCCGACAGCGCCCGCGCGCTCAGATTAACCCGCGAAACGCTGCGCTGGGCCAATCGCGCCGACCGCATGCTGGGGCCATATCTGCGCAAACGCCCGGACGAGCCGGTTTTGAATGCGCTGCGCCTGGGCGTTGTCGAACTATGTCAGATCGGGCACATGCCGCATGGCGTTGTGAACGAAATGGTTTCGCTCATGTCCGCCAATCGCGATACCAAACGGCAGGCGGGGCTGGTCAATGCCGTTCTGCGCCGCATCGGTCGCGACACGGCAGGCTGGGGTGACCTGCCGGTGCCGCAATTGCCAAAGCAATTGCGCAAAACGCTTATCGCGCAATACGGCAAATCCACCATCGGCGCGATCGAGATGGCCCATGCCCGGGGTGGTGCGATTGACCTCAGCGTCAAATCGGATGCCTCTGCCTGGGCCGACCGCCTTCAGGCCAAATTGCTGCCCACCGGTTCCTTGCGCTTGCCCGAAAGGGTCGAGGTTTCCCGTGCGGAAGGGTTTGAAGATGGCGCATGGTGGGTTCAGGATGCCGCCGCCGCACTGCCTGCGCGTCTGCTTGATGCAAAAGCTGGCGAGCGGGTTTTGGACCTCTGCGCTGCGCCTGGCGGCAAAACCATGCAACTGGCCGCAACCGGGGCCGATGTCACCGCTGTGGACAATTCTGCCACCCGCATCAAGCGGCTTGCCGAGAATCTGGCCCGCACCGGCCTTGCCGCGCGGATTGTTGAGGCCGACGCGCTCGGCTTCCAGGACGCGCCATTCGACGCCATCCTGATTGACGCGCCGTGCTCGGCAACCGGCACAATCCGCCGCCATCCCGATTTGCCGTATGCGAAACAGGACGCTGATTTCTCGGAACTGTTTGATCTGCAAGGTAAAATGTTGGACCACGCCCAATCGCTGCTGAAACCCGGCGGGCGGCTGGTCTATTGTACCTGTTCGCTGCTGGCTGAGGAAGGCGAACATATCATCCAGCGCGGGCTTGATGCCGGCTGGGGGCTCTCGGTTGACAACGACACTGCCCCACCGCTGGGCATACCAAAAAATTGGCTCGGCCCGCTAGGGATCAGAACCCGCCCCGATTTCTGGCCTGAGATGGGCGGCATGGATGGCTTTTTCATCTCACTTTTACGAAAGCCTACCAAATAGCGTATTAATCCATGACACGGCACGAACCGGCATTTATGCTGATCCCAACAAAGAAAATAATAATGCAGCAACCCTACAGGCAGGTTTTAGGTGAGGCGATCTGAGAATTTGTCGGCGCGCTGGGTGCGTCTGGTCAATCGTGTGCAGGCGCGCCGGGCGTCGCGCGCCCGCGGCGCTGCGGTTTTCCTCTCTCAACCCGAACCCCGGACCATCGGATCATTCGCGCGCGGCCGTCAGCTTTTGGCCGGCAATTTCCTGTTTGCCGGGGCGCTGGTTGAAGAAAAAAAGCGCTCGATCTGGGACATTGACGCCCCGGGTCCGGATTACGAACAGGAGTTGCACGGCTTTACCTGGCTCGACGATCTGGCGGCGGTCGGCGACGTCCCGGCGATGGGACAAGCCCAGACCTGGCTGTTTGACTGGATCGCGCGATACGGGCGCGGCCATGGCCCCGGATGGACACCCGATCTGACCGGCAGGCGGCTGATCCGGTGGATCAACCATGCGATCTTTTTGCTAAACGGCAGGCCATCGGAAGATTCTGAGGCCTATCACAAGTCGCTTGGCCAGCAGACCATATTCCTGGCCCGCAGGTGGCATGCCGCCACCCCCGGCCTGCCGCGGTTTGAGGCGCTGACCGGCCTGATTTACGCAGGCCTCGCGCTGGAAGGGATGGCCAGACATGTCGAACCTGCCGTTGTCGCGCTGAGCAGGGAATGCGCAACCGAGATCAACGATCAGGGCGGTATCGCCACACGCAATCCCGAAGACCTGCTGGAGGTGTTCACGTTATTGAACTGGGCCGCATCGGCGCTGGCCGAGGCTGGCCGTATGGCCGAGCATTCGCATCTGGCGGCCATAGAACGCGTCGCCCCTACCTTGCGCGCCTTGCGCCACGCCGATGGCGGGCTGGCGCGCTTTCACGGTGGCGGGCGCGGGGTTGAGGGCCGGCTGGATCATGCGCTGGCAGCATCGGGCATCCGCGCGCGTGCGCCAGATGGCCTGTCGATGGGCTATGTGCGCCTGCACGGCGGGCGCTCGAGCCTGATCGTCGATGCCGCCGCGCCACCGGTCAGGTATGCCTCTCACAACGCCCACGCCTCGAGTTGTGCGATCGAGCTGACATCGGGACGGCGGCCACTGATCGTCAGTTGCGGCTCGGGCACATCATTTGGGCCGCAATGGCGCCGCGCTGGGCGCGCCACCGCCTCGCATTCGACACTGGCGCTTGACGGCATGTCGTCGGCGCGGCTGGCCCTCGGCGGCCTATTGGCGGGTGGCCGCGAATATCTGACCGACGCGCCCGACGATGTGCGCGTTCAGTTCCTGGCTGAGGATGGATCCCAAGGCATCATCGTCGGCCATAACGGCTATCGCGCCAGCCACGGGCTGACCCACATCCGGCAGGTAGAATTGTCCAACACCGGCCGCGGCATTGCCGGTGAAGACACGCTGGCGGCTATTTCCAAACCGGATCAAAGGGCCTTTGAAAAGGCGCTGGACCGGGTCGATCTGCAAGGTGTCGGCTTCAAGATCAGGTTCCATCTGCACCCGGATGCCGATACCGAGGTGGACCTTGGCGGCACCGCCGTGTCGATGGCGCTGAAAAGCGGTGAGATATGGATTTTCCGCCACGACGGGGCGGCAAATATGACGGTTGAGCCCAGCGTATATCTCGAAAAGGGCCGTCTTAAGGTGCGTGCGACCAAACAGGTGGTTTTATCTGCGCGCGCTTTGGATTATGCGACCCGCATTCGCTGGACGCTGGCCAAGGCGCATGAAACCCCCGATGCGGTGCGTGACCTTGAGCGTGAGGAAAGCGAGTTGATCGGCTGAGCTGACCATTTTGGGGGAACTCGTCCACATGCCTGATGCGGTGCCCGTCACTCGCGCGCTCCTGTCCGTCTCTGACAAGACCGGGTTGATAGAGCTTGCCCAGGCGCTTGCTGCGCGTGGCGTTGAGCTTGTCTCAACCGGCGGTACCGCCACCCAGCTGCGCAATGCCGGTCTGACGGTCGTGGATGTGGCCGAGATTACCGGCTTTCCCGAAATGCTGGACGGCAGGGTCAAAACCCTGCATCCGGCGGTGCATGGCGGGTTGCTGGCGCGGCGCGATAATCGCGAACACCTGACGGCGATGGCCGACCATGGGATGGGCCCGATTGATCTGGCTGTCGTCAATCTCTACCCGTTCGAGGCGACCGCCGCCGCCGGGGCCGGTTACGACGAATGCGTCGAAAACATCGACATCGGCGGCCCGGCGATGATCCGCGCGGCGGCAAAAAACCATGCATTTGTGACCGTCGTGGTCGATGTCGGGGATTACGCCGCGGTGCTGGGCGAACTGGAAGCGCATGACGGCGCGACAACGCTTGCCTTTCGCCAACGCCTTGCCGAGACCGCCTATGCCCGCACCGCCGCCTATGACGCTGCCGTTTCGACCTGGATGGCGGGTGCCATCGGCCAGACCCAGCCACGCCGCCGCACCCTTGCTGGCACGCTTGCGCAACCACTGCGCTATGGCGAAAACCCCCATCAAAGCGCGGCCTTTTACCGCGACGGCTCGGACCGGCCCGGTGTGGCGACCGCGACCCAGCATCAGGGTAAAGAGCTGTCTTACAACAACATCAACGACACCGATGCGGCGATTGAACTGGTGGCAGCGTTTGACCCAGCCCAGGGTCCGGCCTGCGCCGTCACCAAACACGCCAACCCCTGCGGTGTGGCGCGCGGCGACACGCTGGCGGATGCCTACCAGCGGGCATTTGATTGCGACCGCACCTCGGCATTTGGCGGGATTGTCGCGTTGAACCAGCCGCTGGATGGGCCGACGGCTGAGGAAATCGTCAAAACCTTCACCGAAGTGGTGATCGCGCCCGGTGCAGACGCCGCAGCGATGAGTTTTTTTGCCAGGAAAAAGAACTTAAGGCTGCTGACCACCCAGGCTCTGCCCGATCCGACCGCGCCGTCCCTGGCCTTTCGCCAGGTCGCGGGCGGTTTTCTGGTGCAGGACAAGGATACCGGTGCGATCACACCGGATGATCTGCAAGTCGTATCTGAAAGAACCCCAGATGAGCGCGAAATGGCGGATATGCTGTTTGCCTGGACGATCGCCAAGCACGTCAAATCCAACGCCATCGTCTATGTGAAAGATGGCGCGACGGTCGGCATAGGCGCGGGTCAGATGAGCCGGGTGGACGCGACCCGCATCGCGGCGCGCAAAGCCCAGGACATGGCCGCAGAGCTAAAACTGAGCGATCTCCTGACGATCGGTTCGGTCGCCGCGTCGGATGCGTTTTTCCCTTTTGCCGATGGGCTCCTGGTAGTCGCAGAGGCTGGCGCAACAGCGATCATCCAGCCCGGTGGCTCGATGCGCGACGCCGAAGTGATCCAGGCCGCAGACCAGGCGGGGCTGGCCATGGTCTTTACCGCCATGCGCCATTTCCGGCACTAAGCGATCATGACGCGCATCTTTTGGGTCTCCGCCACTCTGGCCATCGCTGCCGACCAGCTCTCCAAATGGCTGGTTGTTCACGCCATGGACCTCAAGTCACTTGGCCAGATCGAAATCCTCCCGCCGCTCCTGAACTTTCACATGGCCTGGAACCGCGGCGTCAATTTCGGCCTGTTTCAGGCCAGCGATGCCGGGCGCTGGATACTCATCGCCCTGTCGCTGGTCATCTGCGGCTGGATCATCCGGTGGCTTCGCCAGGACCATGACCGGCATATCGTGCAACTATCCGGCGGCCTCCTGGTCGGCGGCGCGCTCGGCAATGTCATCGACCGGCTGATCTATGGCGCGGTGGCCGATTTCCTGAATATGTCGTGCTGTGGGATAACCAACCCCTTTGCATTCAACATCGCCGACGTGGCGATTTTCACCGGCGCCATCGGCCTGGTCCTTTTCACCGGCACCAAAAACCGCGCGTGACGCAGGCCAGATAATCGGCTAGCAATGACACTGCCGGGCAACGAGGGGCCGCAGATGAAAACCAAAGCGATGATCATCCCGGCACTCTGTGCGGCGATTGCAGTTTCGGGATGTTCGCGGGTCTCGCGCGTTGATCCTGGCCCCGATGAATTTCTGGTGCTGCCAAACGCCCAGTTGAGCGATCCGGCCGGCTTTGCAAACCTGCCCAGCCCCGGCGGCGTCAGCCGTGCTGAGATCAACCCCTTCGCCCAGGCCATCGCTGCACTTGGCGGCACCACCACCGGACAAATGCGGCTTTTGGGAACCGGCGCCGCGGCTGGGACGGGGCGGCCGGGCTTTCTTGCCCGGCTATTCGGCACCGCGCGCGGCAATTCGGATATTCTTGATCCCGAGGCCGAAACCATCCGCCTTCGCGAACTTGGGATCGCCGTGGTAAGACTTATTTAACTTTGGTCAAGATTTGGTGAAGTTATTGATGCGCGGCGCGCGCGGCGTATCTTGGCAATCAGACAAACCGACAGGATGTTACATGCGTATTCCATTTCTTTCTTTGCTGTTATTGCCTTTTGCCGCTGTGGTCAGCGCTGCCGAGGTCACCGATTTCAGGCTCGACAACGGCCTGGACATCGTGGTGATCGAAGATCACCGCGCCCCGGTGGTGGTGCATATGGTCTGGTATCGCACCGGTGCCGCTGACGAGCCGCCCGGCAAATCCGGCATCGCGCATTTTCTGGAACATCTGCTGTTCAAAGGCACCGATGATCTGGCCTCGGGCGAATTTTCCGCCACCGTCAGCCGCAACGGCGGCACTGATAATGCCTTCACCAGCTGGGATTTCACCGGCTACATCCAGCGCGTCGCCGCCGACCGGCTTGAGTTGATGATGCAGATGGAAGCCGACCGGATGCGCGATCTGCAGATGACCGAGGAGGATGTGGCGACCGAATTGCAGGTGATCCTCGAAGAGCGCAGCCAGCGCACCGACAGCGAACCCGGCGCGCTCTTTCGCGAACAATCCAGCGCCGCACTTTATCTCAATCATCCCTACGGCATCCCGATCATCGGCTGGCGGCATGAAATGGAGGCGCTGAGCCGTGACGATGCATTTGCCTTTTATCGCCGTTATTATGCCCCCAATAACGCCATCCTGATCGTCGCCGGTGATGTCGAACCGGACGCAGTGCGCGCGTTGGCCGAAACCCATTATGGGCCGCTGGCCCCCACGGCTGATCTGCCGCCTCGGGTGCGCCCGCAGGAACCGCCGCAACTCTCAGAACGGCGCCTGTCTTTTGAAGATGCCCGCGTCGGCCAGCCCTACGTGATCCGCAACTACCTGGCACCCGAACGCGACCCCGGTGATCAGACCGCCGCCGCGCGGCTTGAGCTTTTGGCGGCGGTTCTGGGCGGCGATTCCACAACTTCCGTTCTGGGTCGCAAATTGCAGTTTGAAACCCAGCAGGCGGTCTATTCCGCGGCCTTCTACGACGGCACCTCGCTGGACGACGGCTCTTTCGGCCTGGTCATCGTGCCGGTGCCGGATTTGACCCTGGACGAGGCCGAAGCGGCCATGGATCGCGCGATTGCCGAGTTCATGGAAGAAGGCATTGACGCCGACCAGTTCGAGCGCATCAAAATGCGGCTGCGCGCGGCGCGGATCTATGCCGACGATAATGTCACGTCGCTGGCGCGTTCCTACGGGGCGGCGTTGACGGCGGGCCTGACGCTTGAAGATATCGAGGCCTGGCCGGACATCCTGCAGGCGGTCACCATGGAAGATGTCATGGCTGCCGCGCATGACATCTTTGACCGCCGCCGCGCCGTCACCGGCTTTGTAAGCGCCCCGGCAACGGAGGGCGAACAATGATCCGCAGATTTATCATCCTTCTTGCCGCTTGCCTGCCAGTGCCCGCATTTTCGGCGGTCGAGGTTCAGGATGTCGCCTCGCCGGGCGGCATCCACGCCTGGCTGGTCGAGGAACATTCCATCCCCTTTGTCGCGCTTGAGTTGCGCTTCCGCGGCGGCTCGGCGCTGGATGCGCCCGGCAAGCGCGGCGCGATCAACCTGATGACCGGCTTGCTCGAAGAAGGTGCCGGCGATCTTGACGCGCAGGGCTTTGCCCAAGCCCGCGAAACCCTGGCCGCGCGTTTCCGCTACCGGGTTTTTGACGACGTTCTGTCGATCTCGGCGCAGATGCTGACCGAAAACCGCGATGCGGCCGTCGCCCTTCTCAAAAGCTCGATCATGGAACCGAACTTTGACCAGGATGCGGTTGACCGGGTGCGCGAGCAGGTCCTGTCGGGCATACGCTCTGATGCGACCGATCCCGCATCCATTGCAGGGGATCACTTTTTTTCACTGACCTATGGCGATCATCCTTATGGCTCTGACCGCTCGGGCACGCTGGACAGCGTCGCCGGTCTGACCCGGGACGATATGATCGACGCCCATGCCCGGGTGCTGGGCCGCGACCGGCTGTTTGTCAGCGCCGTGGGTGACATAACCGCCGACGAGTTGGGTCTGATGCTGGATGAGTTGTTGGGCGATCTGCCACAAACCGCCGCCCCGCTGGCCGAACGCGCCGATTATGCGCTTTCCGGCGGCCTTACCGTGGTGCCCTTCGACACGCCGCAATCGGTGGCGCTGTTCGGCCATTCGGGCATCAAACGCGACGATCCGGACTACATGGCCGCTTACGTGGTCAATGAAATCCTTGGCGGATCAGGCGTCGAGGCGCGGCTGAAAGAAGAGGTCCGCGAAAAACGCGGCCTGACCTATGGCGTCGGCAGTTTTCTGTCGCCGATGGAATATGGCGAACTGGTGCTTGGCCAGGTGCGGTCGGATAATGGCAAGGTGGCAGAAGCCATTGAGGTGATCCGCGACGAATGGACCAGGATCGCCCGCGATGGCATCTCGGCTGAAGAGCTCGAGGACGCCAAAACCTACCTGACCGGCGCCTATGCCCTGCGCTTTGACGGCAACGCGCCGATCGCCAAGATCATGGTTGGCATGCAGATGACCGGTCTGCCCATCGACTATATCCGCACCCGCAATGATCAGATCGACGCGCTGAGCCTGGACGAAATCAACCGCGTCGCCGCGCGCCTGTACGACCCTGACGCGCTGCATTTTGTGGTGGTCGGGCAGCCAGAGGGGTTGGAGTAAGCGCTGGCAGCAGGCTTCGGTTCCCGGGCCCCATTCATTGTTCGAAAAATACTCGGAAATACATTCGTTGCAATCGGCACGCTGGGTGATGTTGCGGGAATAGGTCGCCTGACCAGCGAAGAGCGCCCGTGAGGAAGCGACGAGCCTTTCCCCATGGTCGAATCGCTCACGCCCATGCTACATATCGCGTCATGCCGCTTGCCGACCCCAAGATAAGCACCGAACGCCCGGTCATCCGTCAGCTCGACGAGGCCGCGATCAACCGTATCGCGGCGGGCGAGGTGGTCGAGCGGCCCGCGTCCGCGGTCAAAGAGCTTATTGAAAACGCGCTGGATGCCGGTGCCACCCGGATCGCGATTGCCTATGGCGACGGTGGCAAAACACTGATCCGCGTCACTGACGACGGTTGCGGCATGGCCCCAGACGATCTGCCGCTGGCCGTGGCCCGCCACGCGACGTCAAAGATCGACGGCGAGGATCTGCTTAACATTTGCTCCTATGGCTTTCGCGGCGAGGCTCTGCCGTCGCTCGCGGCGGTCGGCCGGCTGTCGATCACATCGCGCGCCCAGGGTCACGACGGCGCGGCAATTGCGGTAACTGGCGGGGTTGTCGAACGGGTCCGCCCGGCGGCCTTCTCGCAAGGCACACGCGTCGAGCTGCGCGACATTTTCTATGCCACGCCCGCGCGCCTGAAATTCATGCGCAGCGACCGCGCCGAGGCGGCTGCCATTCTGGATGTGATCAGACGCCTGGCCATGGCCGAGCCCGGTGTCAGTTTCATCGCAACCGACAAGACGGGCGGCAAGGATCGCACCACGCTGCGCGCCGATGCTGCGCAGGGCACGGAATTTGAGGCGCTTTCGACGCGGCTGGCCGCGATCATCGGCAGCGATTTTGCCGACAACGCGATGCACATCGACGCGCTGCGCGATGGCATCCGCCTCTGGGGCTTCGCCTCGCTACCCACCTATTCGCGCGGCGCCACGCAGGGCCAGCACCTCTTTGTCAACGGGCGTCCGGTGCGCGACAAGGTGTTGGTTGGCGCTCTGCGCGCAGCCTATCGCGATGTTCTTGCGCGCGGCCGGTATCCTGTCGCCGCGCTGTTCATCGACTGCCCGCCGCAGCGGGTTGATGTCAACGTCCACCCGGCGAAATCTGAGGTTCGGTTTCGCGATCCGGGCCTGGTGCGCGGGCTGGTCGTTTCGGCAATCCGCCACGCATTGGCCGAGCAAGGGCACCGCGCCTCTTCGACCGTCTCTGCCGCGATGTTGGGCGCATCGCGGCCCGAACCCGATGCGCCGCGCATCTATCAGTCGACCGCACGGCGCGCCGGTGCAATGACCGGCTTCGCTGAGGCCGCATCGACATCCGCGCGTATATTTGACCCGACCCCGGAAAGTTCTGAGGCCACCGAATTGCCGCTCGGTGCCGCCCGCGCGCAGCTGCATGAAAACTACATCATCGCACAGACCGGTGACGGTATCGTCATCGTCGATCAGCACGCCGCGCATGAGCGGCTGGTCTATGAGAGGCTCAAGGCCCAGCACGGGGCGCTCAATGTGCCCTCGCAGGCGCTTTTGATTCCCGAGATTGTCGAATTTACCAGCACCGACGCCGCGCGAGTTTTGGCGCTAACAGGCGAACTGGCCGCACTCGGCCTGGTGATCGAGGCCTTTGGCGGATCTGCCATCGCTGTGCGCCAGACGCCGGCGGTTCTGGGCAATGTCGACGCGGGCGCGCTGTTGCGCGACATCCTCGACGAACTTGATGAGGGTCAGGAGGCGCAATCGCTGGCCGCGCGGATCGACGCGGTTCTCAGCACCATGGCCTGTCATGGATCTGTCCGCTCCGGCCGCCGAATGCGGGCCGAAGAGATGAACGCCCTGCTCAGGGAAATGGAGGCAACGCCCAAATCCGGCCAGTGTAACCACGGGCGGCCAACCTATGTGACGCTAAAGCTCGCCGATATTGAGCGGCTTTTCGGGCGGACGTGATGCAGATTGGCGGCCTTACGATAGACTTCGGAAACCCCGCGCATCTGCTGCTGCTGGCCTTCGCGGGTCTGATCGTGCTGATGTTGATCCTGCTGATTGCCGTGCTGCGCCGCTCTGGTGCCGCCGCCCAGGGGATCGGCCCGATGACGCAGCAGCTAAACAGCCTGACCGGGCGTGTGCAGGCGCTTGGCGACGGCCAGCATCAGCTTGCCGGCGGGCTTATGCATGTGTCCGATGCCCAGACCCTGAGCCAGACAAAAATGCTGCAATTGATGGAACAACGCTTGACGGATGTGACCAAAACGCTGAATGAAAGCCTCGAAGGCACCGGCCGCCGCACCGCCCATTCGCTGGGCGAATTGCAGCAGCGGCTCCAAACGATTGACAAGGCGCAGGAAAATATCACCAAACTTTCCGGCGATGTGCTCAGCCTTCAGGACATATTGTCAAACAAACAGACCCGCGGCGCGTTCGGAGAAATTCAGCTTCATGACATTGTCGGCAAGGCGCTGCCGTCCGATAGCTTTACCATGCAAGCCACGCTTTCAAACGGCAAACGCGCGGATTGCCTGATCCATTTGCCCAATCCGCCCGGGCCGATTGTCGTGGATGCGAAATTTCCGCTTGAGGCCTACGAAAAGCTGCGCAACGCCGAAACAGAGTGGGAAACGAAACAGGCGGTCGCGGAATTCCGAACCTCGGTGCGCACCCACTTGCGCGCGATCTCAGAGCGCTACCTGATCGAGGGCGAAACCGCTGACGGGGCGCTGATGTTCCTGCCGTCCGAAGCGGTCTATGCCGAACTTCACGCCAATTTCCCCGAATTGGTGCGCGAAGGTTTTGACCGGCGCGTCTGGATCGTATCGCCGACCACCTGCATGGCTACGCTCCACACCATGCGCGCGATCCTCAAAGACGCCCGGATGCGCGAACAGGCCGGTGCGATCCGCAAAGAGCTTGGCCTGTTGTTCCATGATGTCGAGCGCCTGGGCGCGCGGGTCGAAAGCCTGGACAAGCATTTCGGGCAGGCGACCAAAGACATCGCTGAGATTAAGATCAGTGCAACCAAGGCGGGCGGACGTGCCCGCAGGCTCGACAATTTCGACTTTGAAGAACTGGCTCCCGACGCCGAAAATGTCGTGCCGCTGGCGGGGCCCAAGAGCCATGGCGACCGGTAGGGCATCGCCCTGAACACGCCCAATCGCGGCTCAGCGGGCCCTGAAACCCATGGCCGTGCCCGAAATCGCAGATTTTCGCTTGAGACTTGGCAGGCGCCTGATGCAATAGTCTTTGCGAGCTTATCCAATGGGAGGAAACAAACGTGGTAAAACGCAGAGCAATTTTTGGAATATTTGGCGGTATCGCAGCCGCCGCGATGGTGGCGGGGTCCGCTTGGGCCCAGGACGTGACCCTCAAGATGCACCAGTTTCTGCCGGGCGGTGCCAATGTGCCCAAACTCATACTGGAACCCTGGGCCAACGCAGTAGAGGCCGACAGCGGCGGACGCATCAAGATCGACCGGTTCCACGCCATGGCGCTGGGTGGCACACCCCCGGAACTGATGGATCAGGCCATCGATGGCATCGCAGATATTGTCTGGACCGTGGTCGGTTATACGCCCGGCCGCTTCCCCTCTACGGAAGTGTTCGAGTTGCCGTTCATGGTCTCAGATGCCCGCGCAGCATCCTCGGCCTATTGGCAGATGTTCGAGACACACATGAAGGACACCGAGTTTTCCGATCTGCATATCCTTGGCGCCTGGGTGCATGGGCCCGGCATGTTCCACACCAACAAGCCGGTCAAAGTCCCTGCCGATCTGGAAGGAATGAAAATCCGCGGTGCCTCGCGCCAGATCAACGCGCTGTTAGAGCAGCTTGGCGCGACACCGGTTGGCATGCCGGTTCCGGCTGTGCCCGAGGCTCTGTCCAAAGGCGTGATCGACGGCACCACCATCCCGTGGGAAGTGACCGGCGCGCTAAAGGTGCAGGAACTGGTTGATAACCATACCGAATTTGACGGAACAGCGCTCTATACCGTGACCTTCGTTTTGGCGATGAACAAGGAAGCCTATGACGGTCTGCCCGATGATCTGAAGGCTGTGATCGACAAAAACTCAGGACTGGAGTTCTCGATCTTTGCCGGTGGAACAATGCAGGACGCAGACGGCCCGTCGCGCGCCAACGCGGTCGAGCGCGGCAACAACATTTTCACCGTCAGCGAGGCCGACGCGGCCCTGTGGCGTGAAACCGCCGCGCCGGTTTATGATGCCTGGATCGCCGATGTTGCGGGCCGCGGTATCGACGGTCAGGCGATGATCGACGAAGCCAAGGCGCTGATGGAAGCCTACGGCGGCTAACTGGAGTAAATTCACAAAACTGGCCGCGGCGGCTTGACCTGTCGC
Source organism: Paracoccaceae bacterium (assembly GCA_965216135.1). Lineage (GTDB taxonomy): Bacteria > Pseudomonadota > Alphaproteobacteria > Rhodobacterales > Rhodobacteraceae > CBDCFL01. The sequence continues at coordinate 540,923 of CBDCFL010000023.1, read as the reverse complement.
GGCCATTGCTGTTCCAGAGGCACAGCTTGAGTGGGGCAAGACCGTGCTGCACAGATATGTTCTGAACCTGTCAAAACTGATGGCCATCATCGGCGGCGCGGTTCTGTCGGCGCTGATCCTGATGGTCTGCTTGTCGATCCTCGGACGCGAGCTTAACGGTTTACTTCATAGCCAGTTGGCGCAAGGCCTCTTCGAGGGTCCGGCCGACTGGCTGCTCGCGTTGGGCATCGGCCCGGTCAAGGGTGATTTTGAACTGGTCGAGGCCGGCATGGCCTTCACCATTTTCGCCTTCCTGCCGCTCTGCCAGATTACATCCGGTCACGCTTCGGTCGACGTTTTCACCAATTATCTGCCGCCCAGGGCACAGCAAATCCTGGGCATGGTCATCGAGATCGTTTTTGCCGCTGTGCTGATCATCATCGCCATGCAACTGAACGAAGGGCTGGCCAGCAAAATGCGATCCGGCCAGACGACGTTCATTCTGCAATTCCCGATCTGGTGGGCCTATGCGCTGTCGCTGGCTGGGGCGTTCGTCGCGGCGCTGGTCGGCGTCTATATGGCGGGCGTGCGCGTCTATGAGGTTGCGACCGGCCGCGAGATTGCCGGTGATGGTCAGGGGGCGGAGTTTTGAGCGACCTCGCCATTGGCATTGCCAGCTTTCCGGCCCTGCTGATCCTGATCTTTCTGCGCGTGCCCATCGGGCTGGCGATGTTCATCACCGGCTTTGTCGGCCTCTGGCTCGTCAACGGTAGCACCAATATGGCGATGGCGCGGCTGAAAACCGAAACCTTCACCACCTTTTCCAATTACTCGCTGTCGATCGTGCCGATGTTCCTGCTGATGGGCCATTTCGCCACGCTGGGCGGCATGTCACAGGCGCTGTTCAAGGCCGCCGAGGGCTGGCTTGGCCACCGCAAGGGCGGCGTGGCGATGGCCGCGATTGGGGCCTGCGCCGGTTTCGGGGCGATCTGCGGCTCGTCACTGGCCACCGCCGCCACGATGAGCAGGGTCGCCCTGCCGGAGCTCAAGAAATACGGCTATGCGGGCGGATTTTCCACCGCCACGCTGGCCGCCGGCGGCACGCTCGGCATCCTCATCCCGCCCTCGGTGGTGCTGGTCATCTACGCGATCCTGGCCGAGCAGAACATCGCCAAACTTTTCCTCGCGGCCTTTGTGCCGGGCGTTCTGGCCGCCATCGGATATATGATCGTGGTGTCAATCTACGTGCGGGTTTTCCCCGATCAGGCGGGCACGCGCGAGCGGGTCGCCTATCCGGAGCGATTTCGCGCGCTGGCGGCGGTTTGGCCGGTCCTGCTGGTCTTTATCGCGGTCGTCGGTGGCATCTATGGCGGCATTTTCACCCCGACCGAGGGTGCGGCCATCGGCGCTTTTGGCACCGGATTGATCGCTTGGGTCAATGGCGGGCTTGGCCGCGCCAGTTTGGTGCAAAGTTTCCTGGTCACCGCCAGATCCAGCGCGATGATCTTCTTCATCGTTTTGGGTGCGGCGTTCTACAACGGCTTTCTGGCGCTGAGCCAGGTGCCACAGGAAATGTCCCAATGGGTCGTCTCCCAAGGATTCAGCCCGTGGACGGTTCTGGCGATCATCCTGATATTTTACCTGCTCCTGGGTTGTCTTATGGACAGCCTTTCCATGATCCTTCTGACCATCCCGATCTTTTTTCCGGTGATGATGGTGCTCGATTTCGGGATGAGCGCCGAGCACGTCGCCATCTGGTTCGGAATTCTGGTCCTGATCGTGGTCGAGGTCGGCCTGATCACCCCGCCGGTTGGGCTAAATCTCTTTGTCATCAATGCAATGGACCGGTCAACGCGGATGATTGATACATATAAATCGGTGGTCTGGTTTGTGGCCTCTGATCTGGTCCGGGTGGCGATACTGATCCTTTTCCCGGCGATTACGCTGTTCCTGTTACCCGTGTGATCACCGCATTTCGCAAGAGAGTGAGCCCGAATGAAAATTGACGGACAACTGGCGATTGTTACCGGCGGCGGCAGCGGCCTTGGCGCGGCGACAGCCCGTTATCTGTCGGGCGAAGGCGCGCAGGTCGCGATCCTGGATAATGACGGCGTGCGCGCCGCGCAAGTCGCCGATCCGCTTGGCGGGCTGGCCGTGCAGACCGATGTCGGCGATCCGGCCTCGGTCGAAGCTGCATTCTCAGCGATCCAGGCACATTTCGCCACCGCCGCGCGTATCGCCGTCAATTGCGCCGGTGTCGCGCTGGCTGCCCGGATCGTCGGGCGCGAGGGAAAATTGTCGATCGATACCTTCGCGCGGGTGATCCGCGTCAACCTGATCGGCACCTATAATGTCATGTCTCATGCCGCCCGCGCGATGCAGGGGCTGGACCCGCTTGGCGAAGAACGCGGCGTTATCATCAACACGTCCTCTGCCGCCTGGCAGGATGGTCAGTTGGGACAGGCCGCCTATGCCGCATCCAAGGGCGGCTTCGCATCGATCTCGCTGCCTGCCGCGCGGGAGTTGGCGCAGACCGGCATTCGAGTGATGGCGATTGCGCCGGGGCTTTTCGCGACCCCGATGATGGAGAGCCTGCCAGAAGAGGTCACCGCCAAGATCACCGCCAATATCCCGTTCCCGGCACGCCTCGGCGCGCCTGCTGAGTTTGCCCAGATGGTCGCCCAGATCGTCGCCAACCCCTATCTGAACGGCACAACCATCCGCTTGGACGGCGCGACGCGCCTGCCGCCGCGCTAAGACACCAAACCAACAAGGTGATGGCTCACGCAGCGCCGTGATATTCGACAACTGCTTCCAGGTCTTCGGGTGAAACCTTGCCGGGCATCACCGCGGCGGCATTGGGAATGTGCTGAAACAGCGATCCGTCTGAGAAAAAGCTGCCGTTTGAAACGAAAACCACTTTGGTTCCAGGTCGCCGATAGCTGGCAAAATCGGCGATCGCGATGGCACTGCCCTCGGTCAGGACAACGTCAATGACCATGACATCGAAGTCCTGTTCACATAAGGCCGCGATTGCACTTTCCTGGGTCGGGGCAACAGTTACCTCGGCACCGCGCCGCCGCAGATGCCGCCCCCAGATCAGTCCAAGATCTGGATCGCATGCAATAATCAATACGCGCATAGCCATTGCCCCATTCTTCCGCCCAGACCCCCACATGCAAAGTCCTACCAAAGGGTTAATACCACCGAGCGGAATGCCTGACTCACGTTGGGGATTCCCAAGCGGTCCGATCTCTGACTCAATGTGGTGAACCAATGAGGTTCGCCATGGCAGCGCCTATCGACTTACGGAACGATTTTGACAGCGTCTCACTGCGGTGCCTCGCGAAGAGGACCAGGGACGCGACCCAGAGCCGTCGTCTGCTGGCGTTGGCCGAGGTCTACGATGGTGGCAGCAGGACGGATGCGTCGCGGATCGGCGGCGTCGGTCTGCAGATCATTCGCGACTGGGTGCTGCGCTTCAACGCCCGCGGACCGGACGGGCTGGTCGATGGGAAGTCACCGGGCGCACCCTCGAAGCTCAACGCCGATCACCGCCGCGCACTGGCGGAGGTTGTTGAGGCCGGCCCGGTCCCGGCGGTGGACGGCGTCGTGCGCTGGCGGCGCAAGGACCTGGCGCGGTGGCTCTTGGAGACGTTCGCCATCTCGCTCGACGAGACCACGGTCGGGCGCGAGTTGAAGGCGCTCGGCTTCGCCAAGATCTCGGCGCGGCCGCGCCACTACGCGCAAAACGAGCTGGCCGTCGAGGCTTTTAAAAAAAACTTCCCCGCCGAACTGGCGAAGATCCGGGCGAGGCTCCCGAAAGGCGTCGAGATAGAGCTGTGGTGGCAAGATGAAGCCCGCATCGGCCAGAAGAATAAGCTCACACGCCGATGGGCCAGACGTGGCACGCGCCCGCGGGCGCCCCGCGACCAGCGCACCGAATGGGCCTATATCTTCGGCGCGATCTGTCCCGCGAAGGGGAAAGGCGCCGGGCTGGTCATGCCCTGGTGCGACACCGACGCCATGGCGGCGCACCTCATCGAGATCAGTGCCGCCGTCGATCCCGGCGCCCATGCGGTGCTGATCGTCGATCAGGCCGGTTGGCACTTGACGCCCAAGCTGGCGATCCCCGACAACATCACCGTCCTGGCGCTGCCGCCACGATCGCCCGAGTTGAACCCGGTGGAGAATGTCTGGCAATTCATGCGCGACAACTGGTTGTCGAACCGGATCTTCAAATCCTACGAAGACATCGTCGCGCTGTGCTGCCAAGCCTGGAACAACCTCATCGACCAACCATGGAAGATCATGTCCCTCGGCATGCGCAAATGGGCGCATGGGTTCTGATCAATGACCGTTGGTATAATACCAACGGCCCCCAGATTTGACTCAAGGGGATTCCCACGAGCGGCGTGATCTGATTCAGTGGCATCAAGGCAAGGGAGGCTTTGATGGCAGTAAGGATTACGCGCAAAGACAAGTCCGCAGGCGAGCTTCGCTAGGAAGCGGCGCGGTGCCGGGATGGGAAAGCGGCGCGACGGATGTTGGCGATTGCCCTGGTTCTGGATGGGGTTGACCGCAAGACGGCGGCAGAAAACTGCGGCATGGATCGGCAGACGCTGCGGGATTGGGCCCACCGTTACAATGCGGAGGGCGTGTCGGGCCTGTTCAACCGTCGCCCGCCGGATCCACCCTGTCTGCTGAGCGCGGCACAGAAGGAGGAGTTGGCGGAAATGGTTCGGGCGGGTCCCGACCCCGAAACCGATGGGGTTGTGCGCTGGCGGCGCATTGATCTGAAACGCAAGATCGAAGAGCGCTTCGGCGTCACCATGCATGAGCGAACTGTTGGCAAACAATTGGCAAGCCTGGGCTTTCGGCGTCTGTCGGTGCGCCCGCAGCATCCGAAATCCGACCCGGATGCACAGGAGGCTTTTAAAAAAACTTCGCCGCAGAGGTAGAAGCAGCCTTGCCGGAAACAGCCCGCAGCAAGCCCCTGGAGATATGGTTTCAGGATGAAGCGCGGGTTGGCCAGCAGGGCACGCTCACCCGTATCTGGGCCGAGCGTGGAACACGCCCCCGTGCCCCGCGCGACACCCGCTATATCTGGAGCTACATTTTCGGCGCCGTCTGCCCGGAACGGGCTGAAGCGGCCGCTCTGATCATGCCACATGCCGACACACAGGCCATGAGCGCGCATCTCGCCGAGATCGCTAAAACCGTCGCATCGGGCGCACATGCCCTGCTCATTCTGGATGGCGCTGGCTGGCACGGTTCGGCAGAGCTGGAGGTACCCGACAACATCACCCTGCTCAAACTCCCGCCCTATTCCCCTGAACTCAACCCGATGGAAAATGTGTGGGCTTATCTGCGTGCCAACAAGCTCGCCATATCCGTCTTCGACAATTATGAGCAGATCGTCGACAGGTGTTGCGAAGCATGGAACTTCTTTGCAAACGACAAAACCGCAATCACGTCAATCACTACCAGACAATGGGCCAAAACGGTCAACGACTAGGGCCGTTGGTGTAATATCGGGTTAACCTTAACGTAACCATTCCTACCAAAGGGTTGCTCTTGCGCCGGTGGCCAGGATTTGCTCAATAAGCCGCGTTTAGCCTTACCGGCCCCGACATGACGACATGGATCACGATCTGCGACACCTGCACGCGCGCGGGATGGGATGCTGCCACTGCGCGGCTGACCGACGGCGAGCGTCTGGCCGCATTGATCGAAGCGCGCACCAAGGCACCTGTGCGCACGCGGCGGGTCTCCTGCACGATGGGCTGCGAGCGCGCCTGCAACGTAATCGTTCAGGCGTCTGGCAAGATCGGCTATTCGCTTGGCCGGTTCGAGCCGATGGCACATGCCGCCGAGGCGATTGTCGAATACGCCATCAAGCACAGCCAGAGCGCCACAGGCCAGGTGCCGTTTCGCGACTGGCCGCAAGGGGTAAAGGGGCACTTCATTTCCCGCCATGTCCCGCCACCAGCCGACGAATGAGCGCGCCACGCGACCACGGTGGCGGGCTGGACGCGGCAATGGCCGAATACGGCGGAACCCGCGCCGACTGGCTGGATCTGTCGACAGGGATCAACCCGGTGCCCTATCCGATTGGCGATATTTCACCCCACGCCTGGTCGGCGCTGCCAGACAGCCGCGGACAGGATCGCCTGATCCGGGCGGCGCGAAGCTTTTGGAATGTTCCCGACAGCGCCGCACTCATTGCAGCACCCGGTGCCTCCGCGCTGATCACCCATTTGCCGGACCTTAGCTGGGCCGGACGTGTGGCCATCGCCAGGCCGACCTACAACGAATTCGCCGCCGCCTATCGTCTGCACGGTCAGCTTTACGAGGATGAAGCCGACGCACCGGTGCGAATATTCGCCCACCCCAACAACCCCGACGGCCAGCTTTGGGACCGCTCGGTGATCTGGGGCGATCACCGTGAACTGACGATTGTGGACGAGAGTTTCTGCGACACCTGCCCGCGCGAAAGCCATGTCGGTGATACATCAGAGCCGGGCATTCTGGTGCTCAAGAGCTTTGGCAAGTTCTGGGGCCTGGCCGGTTTGCGCCTCGGCTTTGCGATCGGCACGCCACACACGTTGGCCCGCCCCGGCACCGGTTCGGATACGGTGATTGATCTAGCCGAATTGCTCGGCCCCTGGCCGGTTTCGGGACCAGCGCTGGAGATCGGAGCGCGGGCTCTGGAGGATCGCGATTGGGCAATTGCCGCGCGACGGCGGCTCAAAAAGGATGCAGCACGGCTTGATCGCCTGATCGCCTCAACCGGTGCCAAAATCATCGGCGGAACCACGCTCTTTCGTCTGTATGAGGTTGATGATGCCGCCGCCTGGCAGGCCCGCCTTGCCCAGCATCACATCTGGTCGCGTATCTTCCCTTATTCCAGGACATGGCTCCGCCTCGGTCTGCCGCATCCTGATCGCTGGGACCAACTTGAAACTGCGTTGGAAACCGCGCCTTGGTCCTGACGCTCGCCCTCATCCTCGACGCAATCTTTGGCGAACCCGGCTGGCTCTGGTCGCGCTTGCCGCATCCGGTCAAGCTGATGGGTGCCCTGATCGGCTGGGCGGACGCGCAGTTCAACAAAGGCCAGAAACGCCGCGCCAAAGGCGCGCTGACATTTGCCATATCGTTAGCCGCGGCCATCGGTGTCGGTGTCGTATTGGCGGCATTTCCGACAAGCTGGATCGACATGATCGTCGCCGCGATCCTGTTGTCGCATCGCAGCCTGGTGGGCCATATCAATGCGGTGGCATCCGCCCTTGCCATCGGCACCGCCCCCGCACGCATTGAGGTGGCCAGGATCGTCGGCCGCGACACCGGCGCGATGGAACCTGCGGATATCGCCCGCGCGACGATCGAGAGCGCCGCCGAGAACTTCTCTGACGGGGTCGTTGCACCGGCCTTCTGGTTTGTGGTTTTCGGCCTGCCGGGGCTTTTGGCCTATAAATTCACCAACACCGCTGACAGCATGATCGGCTATAAAAATGACCAGTATCGTGATTTCGGCTGGGCCGCCGCGCGCACCGATGATCTGCTCAACTGGGTGCCTGCGCGGCTCACGGCGGTAATTATCGCGCTGGTGGCGCGAAACGCCCACAAACTGGGGGAAATTCGCGCCAACGCCGCCCACCACCGCTCGCCCAACGCCGGCTGGCCAGAGGCCGCGATGGCATCCTCGCTTGATGTCGCGCTGGCTGGCCCGCGCGTCTATGACGGTCAGGCAATCGACTATCCGTTCGTTCACGACGAGGGACGAAAAGACATCGCCGGGGCGGACATAAGGGCAGCCGTGCGGCTGATGTGGCGGGGATGGCTGGTGCTGCTGGCCGCGGCTGTTTTGGGCTGGATTGTCTGGGGCATCTGACCTGTTAGGGTGACGGCACATTTTGCGAGAGGCTTTTATGCGAACACTCCTTGCGGCAATCGCGGTCATTATCGGCGCGGCGCATAGTGGCTCTGCCGCGCCCTGCGGCGGCTCATTTGCCGCCTTCGTCAATGCGATGAAAGCCGAGGCACTGGCGGCCGGCCATTCCGCCGGGGCGGTCAACGAATTTTTCGCCCATGCCGCCCACGATCCACGGACGCTGGGTGCGGATCGCGCCCAGGGCATCTTTCGCATGGATTTCCTGGAATTTTCGCGCCGGGTCATTTCCGCCTACCGGATGCAGCACGGGGCCAAATACGCCGCAAACCTCGACGCGGTCTTTGACCGGATCGAACGCGACTTCGGCGTCTCGCGTGGCGTGCTGCTGGCGTTCTGGGCGCTGGAAACCGATTTCGGCGCGGTTCAGGGTGATTTCAACACGCTGAACTCGCTGATGACGCTTGGCCACAATTGCCGCCGCCCTGAATTGTTCCAGCCACAGGTTTTCGCGGCGCTGGAACTTTTCGAGCGCGGCGATTTTAATCCCGCCACCACAACCGGCGCCTGGGCGGGTGAGATCGGCATGGTCCAGATGCTGCCCGGCGATATTATCGAGTTCGGCCAGGATGGGGACGGCGATGGTCGCGTATCGCTCAAAACCTCAGCCCCCGATGCGCTGATGTCGGGTGCTGCGATGTTGCGCGGCCTGGGCTGGCGGTCGGGCGAACCCTGGTTGCAGGAAATTACCCTGCCGAATGGCGGGCTGAACTGGGCCGAAACCGGTGTCGAGCGGACCAAATTCGTAGCCGACTGGAAACGCGACGGCGTGCGCGCCCGCACCGGTTCCCTCGGGCCGGATGGGCTGCGGGCCTCGGTCATCCTGCCCATGGGAAAGGACGGCGTCGCATTTCTCGCTTACCCGAATTTTCAAGTTTATTTTGAATGGAATCAAAGCTTTACCTATGTCACCACCGCCGCCTATTTCGCCACACGCTTGCAAGGCGCGCCGGTATATCAGCCCGGCAGTCCTGATCCCGGCCTGAGCGGCGATCGGATGAAAATGCTGCAACAAAAGCTCGCGGCACGCGGCCACGACGTCGGCAAGATTGACGGGATATTGGGTGCCGGCACCCGCGCCGCCGTGCGTGAAGAACAACTGCGCCTGGGCCTGCCCGCTGATGCCTGGCCGACCACAGACCTGCTCAACCGCCTGTGAATAGCCGCTCATCGGCTGACACCCTCATCCGCCGCCCGCAATAATTTCCCGCATCTTCTGGCCTTTCCTGTCGCAACTGCGCAAAACTATCCATGCGATGCACAGCCACAAGAGGAGTTCGCAATGATCACACCGCTGCTGACCGGTGCGGCAGGCGGCGTCGCCGGCATGGTGCGCCCGCTTTTGCTCGACCATTTTGCGAACACGATCCTCAGCGACCGCGCCACGCCGGCGGACATGCAGCCCGGCGAGGAGTTTCGCGCCTGCGACCTTGGCCAGCCCGACCAGGTCACCGCCATGCTCGACGGTGTCGCCCATCTGATCCACCTCGGTGCCCAGGGCACCGAAGGTACATGGGACGAGGTGCTGAATTCCAACATCATCGGGCTTCATAACCTTTACGAAGCGGCCCGCATCGCCGGTGTCAAACGCATCGTCTATGCCTCCTCCGTCCACGCCATCGGCTTTTATCCGCGCGACCGCCGCCTGACGCCTGCGGTCCGCACCCGCCCGGACAGCCGCTATGGCGTGTCCAAGGTCTTCGGCGAAGCGCTGGCCGCACTTTACGCCGACAAACACGGTATCGGCACGCTGTCGGTCCGCATCGGCAATATCAATCCCAAACCCATCGACGAACGGCGTCTGTCGATCTGGCTGCATCCGGCCGATTTCGTGCAGCTCTGCGGCATCGGGCTTACCCATCCCGGCATCCACAATCAGGTCGTCTGGGGCACCTCGGACAATACGCGGGCCTGGTGGGACAATCAGGTGGCCCATGATCTGGGCTATCGCCCGAAATACAATTCCGAAACCTTCGCAGAGCAGGCCCTGGCCGCGAACGCGCCCGCCGATCTTGTCGGCGATCTTCTGCAGGGCGGCACCTTCTGCTCGGACGAATTCAGCGGCGATATGGCCAAGGTGCTGAACGCATGACGCCGCACGCGGGCCTGGTGCTGGCCCAGATTCTGGCTGAGCGCAACGTGCCGCGGGTCTTTTCAGTGCCCGGCGAAAGCTTTCTGGCCGCACTCGACGGGTTTTACGAGACCGGTATCCCCAACATCGTTTGCCGCCACGAAGGTGCCGCCGCGATGATGGCCGAGGCCACGGGCAAGCTCACCCAGCGGCCCGGCATTGCCTTTGTCACGCGCGGCCCGGGTGCCACGAATGCCAGCGCCGGGGTGCATGTCGCCCAGCAGGACAGCACGCCGATGATCCTGTTCGTCGGCCAGATCGCGCGCGGCCATCGCGACCGCGACGCTTTTCAGGAGGTTGATTATCGCGCCATGTACGGCCCGCTGGCCAAATGGGTGGCCGAGATCGACGATGCCGCCCGCCTGCCGGAATATGTCAACCGCGCCTTTCATGTGGCGATGTCGGGCCGCCCCGGCCCCGTGGTGTTGTCGCTGCCCGAAGACATGCTGTCGGGCCCCTGCGCCGCGCCGCGCCTCGCACAATCCGCCCCGGTGGCCGCAGCGATTGCGCCCGACATCATTGCCGATCTTCACCGCTTCGTTCTGGGTGCCCGAAACCCCCTGCTGGTGGTCGGCGGTTCGCTCTGGTCGCACAAGGCCGCGGCCGATCTGCAAAGCTACGCCGAGGCGATGGCCCTGCCCGTGGCGGTGTCGATGCGACGCCAGGATTATCTCGACAACGCCTCACCCAGTTACATCGGCGACCTCGGCGTCGGCGGCAATCCCAAACTCGCCGCCCGCCTGCGCGCGGCTGACCGCCTGCTAGTCATCGGCGCGCGCCTGTCCGACATTGCCACCGGTGGTTTCACCGATGTCGACCCGGCCAATCCGCGCCAAGAGATCGCTCATATCCACCCCGATCCCAACCTGCCCGGCTCGGTTTTTCGCACCGAATTGGCCGTCACGGCGCAGGGCGCGGAAGTGGTCTCCGGGCTGGCTGGCCTTGGCTCTCCTGGCCCCGGCACCTGGACCGGTTGGACGCAAAGCGCGCGCCGCGACTACGAGACCTGGCAGCAACCCCAAGCGACCCCCGGCGCGGTCAAGCTGGAACAGGTGATCGCCTGGTTGTCGGAACATCTGCCAGACGATGCCATCCTCACCAACGGCGCCGGCAATTATTCCGTCTTCCTGCACCGCTATTTCCGCTATCGCCGCTACGGCACGCAAATTGCCCCCACGTCCGGGTCCATGGGCTACGCCGTTCCCGGTGCCATCGCCGCCAGCCTGTATGACCCTGCCAGAACCGTCGTCTCGCTCACCGGCGACGGCTGTTTTCAGATGACGCTGAATGAGATGTCGACCGCGATGCAGTTCGGCGCGACCCCCATTTTCATTGTGGCGAATAACGGCCGCTATGGCACCATCCGCGCCCATCAGGAACATACGTTTCCCGGGCGTATCAGGAACATACGTTTCCCGGGCGTATATCCGGCACCGACCTGACCAACCCAGATTTTGCCGCCCTGGCACGATCCTATGGTTCTTACGGGAAAACCGTTGAAACTACAGAAGATTTCCCGGCCGCCTTCGCCAGCGCCCGCGACAGCCGGCGGTTGGCCGTGATCGAGCTGAAACTCGACCCCGATATGCTGGCCACGGGCACCAATCTCTCAGATTTGTCGCCGAAAGCCTGATCGAGATTTTCTTCTTTCCGATAATTTTCGTGGCCGTCTGCGCGAGGATTTTCCAAAAATCCTTGCTAAAACTCTTGGCAAGAGTTTTGCGCCCGACAACTTACTGCCGCGCGCGAATGATTGCCGCAATCTCGGAATATCCGCGCGCCTCGGCCATCGCCAAAGGCGTGACACCATCGCTGTCACCGATCATGGTATCCGCGCCTGCGCCCACCAGTGCGGCCACCGTGCGCTGGTGATCCGGCCCGCCATTGCCCAAAACCACCGCCTCGATCAGGGCCGTCCAGCCGATGTTGTTGATATGATCCAGCGGCGCACCCGCGGCGATCAGCATTTCAACCACCTGCCAGTGGCCCAGATGCGCCGCCGCGATCAGCGCTGTGCCGTCATAAACGCTGGTACCAGATCAGCGCGATTGCCTGCATCCAGTGCGGCGCGCAGCATCTCCAGATCACCGGCCACCGCCGCAATTGTCACCGCATCATAGGCCCGCCTATCCAGCGCATCCATATCCGCGCCCGCCGCCGCCAGCAGGTGCAGCGCGTCCTCGCGGCTCGCAAATGCGGCGATATGCACCGCCCGCCGCCCGGACCGGTCCAGCGCCTCAATATCCGCACCCGCCCCGATCTCCGCCTCCAGCGCTGCGATGTCACCCAGATGCGCCGCCCAGATGCAGCCCCGAATAACCCGCGACCTCAACCGCCGTGGGCGGCGTCTGCGCCTGCGCGGGCTCGGGCACGCCAAGGCCGAGCCAAAATACAGCAAGCAACGCTCCGAAAGTCATGATCCAGATTTTCGACAAGAGTCCGACAGAAATCCGACGGGATGCAGACAGGCTATTTCGGCTCCAACCGGTCAAAATTCCACCCCGATCTGCGCCTTTATCCCTGATCGGAAGGGGTGCTTGACCAGCTCCATTTCTGTCACCAGATCGGCGATCTCGATCAGGTCTGCATGGGCATTGCGGCCGGTCAGAACCACATGGGTCATCTCTGGTTTTTCCGCCTTCAAAAACCCCACAACCTCAGCAATCGGCACATAATCATAACGAATGGCGATATTGATTTCATCCAGCAAAACCATGGTGTTAGCCGGATCGCGGATCAACTCCTTGGCCTTCGCCCAGGCCGCCAGCGCCATCTCGGTATCGCGGGTCTTGTCCTGGGTTTCCCAGGTAAAGCCCTCGCCCATCGTGTGAAATTCGCAGATGTCGGAAAAGCGGTCCAAAATCAGATCCCGCTCGCCGGTCGACATGCCGCCCTTGATGAACTGCACCACCGCGCAGCGCATCCCATGCGCTATGTGTCTGAATATCATACCAAAAGCAGCGGTCGACTTACCCTTTCCCTTACCGGTATGGACGATGATCAGGCCTTTCTTCTCGGTCTTGGTCGCCATGATTTTGTCGCGCGCGGCCTTTTTCTTGGCCATCTTCATCGCGTGACGGTCGGCATCTTCAATGGTCATCTGGCACCTCTATCTCTGCGCTTTGCTGCCGACCCTCGCCAAGTAAAAAGGGCAGGTCAACCCCGCCCCTTTCATCTTGCCGTAAATATCCCGGGGTCAGGGGCAGAGCCCCTGATTTCCCCACGCCACTTAGCCCGGCATTTTCATCATTTCGCCCACCTGAATGGTCCCGCCCATGTTCAGGAACGGATCGGCGCGCGCCATTTCCATCGCCTCGTCCTTGCTATCGGCTTTGACAACAGCAGTGCCCATGATCGGCACGTCGACCCCGGGGCCAATCTGTTCGCTGTTCATCAGCGGTGTGCCCGGGTCGACCACCTTGTCGCCAAGGCCGGCAATCCAGTCCATCCATTTCTGGCGATGCGCCTGGCCTTCTTCGGGAGAGGAGGGATTTGCCCCGCCAAAGTAAACAATCATATAGTCTGCCATGTCTTTCTCCTTGTTGTCAGACGTTTACGCGGCACATGCCGCAGCATAGTTTTCTTCAAATATCATCGTCAAGCTTGATCCATAGCCGCCATACATGTCGGCCGCCAGATCGCCAAAGGCTTCCCACCGGCTTTGCGTCAACACAACCCGTGTCCGGTCCGCGGCAAGTTCATGGAAGTCGACCTCGACCAGACTTGCCGTGTCCGCCGACAGGCCCATGTGGAAATCCATTTTTAACCGGTCGAACGGGTCATAGGTGGTGATCGTGCCTCAGTGGTATTCGTCGCCGTCGGGGCTCAGCTCGACAATGCGGCCGCCGGCGCGCGGTTCGACACTTAGCCCGGTGGCGGGCCGCCCGTTGTTCCACATGATCGACATCGAACGTTTTTCCAGCGGCCACCATCCCGGCATGCCCTCGACGAAAATTCCAAACGCCCGCTTTTGCGAACACGGCACGTCGATGGTTTTGACAATCGGCGGCAATGTATCAGTCATCACCGCTGTCCACCTGTCTGCTGACTTCGGCACCGAAAGCCCGCAGGGCGTCATCCCAAAATCCATCGAGCCAGTGACGCAGTTCTTCCAGCCCCTTGCGCCGCAGACAATAGACGCGCCGGGTTCCCCGCTGCTCAACGCTGACCAGATTCGCAGACATCAAGACTTTGAGGTGCTGGGACACGGCCGGTCGGCTGACGGGCTGGGTTTCGGCAATCTCGCGAACCGATAACGGGGCAGCCTTAAGCGCCTGCAATATCTGTCGGCGACGAGGTTCAGCCAAAGCATCGAGAGTAATAGCGTAAGCCATTACTTACGGTAAGTGTAAACTAACGGAGTTGTCAACCCTCGACCCTGAGGCGCTCAATCCTGCCCGGATTCACAAAACTTTATCTATTGTTAACAATGTGTTAAATAGTATTTTCCGTGCCTATCCGGTTGTCACCCACACCCACTATATGTAGGGTGTGGCGTCGAGTGGCTCGGGAGGCGGACGAAGCGGGGATGGATGTTCCGCAGCGCGAAGACCTTTCGTTTCCGCGGTCGCTTCCCGAGTTTCAACGACTTTTCCCGGATGACGCGGCCTGTGCCGCCTACCTGGAGAAGGCGCGGTGGGGTGACGGGTTCGTCTGCCCCCATTGCCAGACGGCGGCAGAGCCGTTCCGCTTCACCAGCCGGCCCGGCGTCCTGCGCTGTCGAAAGTGCCGCCGCGACACCGGGCTGACGGCGGGGACGGTCATGGAGCGCTCCCATACGTCGCTGGGCGTATGGTTCTGGGCGGCCTATCTGGTTGCCAGCCAGACGCCCGGCATGTCTGCCACACAGTTCCAGCGCCAGGTCGGGCTTTCCCGTTACGAAACCGCCTTTCAGATCCTCCACAAGCTCCGCGCTGGTATGGTTCGGCCGGATCAGGACCGCATCGGCAGCGAGGCCTGCGACCATGTCGAAGTCGACGAAACCTGGGTCGGCGGCCGCACGCGCGGCAAGGGCCGGGGCGTTCACCACAAGCTTCTTGTCGCCAGCGCCGTTGAAGTGCGACAGCGCAAGCCGGGAACCAAGCTCGATAAGCGGAAGGGCGGTCGCTACGCCGGACGTGTCCGACTCGCTGTCGTGCCAGACCGCAGCGCGGAATCGCTCTGCGGCTTTGTCGAGGGCGCCGTTACTTCGGGTGCGTCGGTCATCACCGACGATTGGTCCGGCTATACCAGCCTCGCCAAGCGCGGCTACAAACACCTCGCCGTCGCCGAGCGAGGCAACTCCCAGGTCGCTGAGGAGTATCTGCCGATCATTCATCTCGTCTTCGCCAACCTGAAGACGTGGCTGAGTGGCATTCATCACGGCGTGAGCCACCAGCACCTCCAAGCCTACCTCAACGAGTTCACCTTCCGCTTCAACAGGCGGTTCTGCCCGTTCAACGCCTTCCGGTCCCTGCTCGGAATCGCTGGCGATGTCACCGCTCCCACTTACGCCGAGCTTTACTCGGGCGACTGGGAGCACCCTAGATGTAGTGGGTGTGGGTGACAACCGGATAGGCACGGTATTTTCCAGATACCAGGCCGAATTTCCGCCGAAATTCAGAACCTTACGAAAAAATGTTTCGCATGCGAAACACACCCAAAACGCCCGCACCGCACATCTCGAGCTTTTCCTGGCAAAAATACTCAATTTGATTCCGAGCCGTCCAGCCTACCGAAAATCAGAAAATACCGCGCTGATCCCGCGTCGCTTCCGGCGTCAATCGCAACTCCGGTTGCGTCCGATTAACCCGCGAGCTGCGCCAGCAATCCTCGTGCCGAATTGCTCTTGGGCACCCAAAGGCCCCGCTCGATCGCCTCTTCCAGCCGTTCGGCAATTTCGCGCAAGGCCGGGGCGTTATGTTCGGCGATGAAGTTCCGCGTGTCGTCATCTTCCAGAAACGCCGCATGGACCAGATCGAAATGATGGCCCTTGACCGCGCCCGTGGTCGCGGCAAAGGCGAACATATAATCAACCGTCGCGGCGATCTCGAAGGCACCCTTGTAGCCGTGGCGTTTGACGCCTGCGATCCATTTGGGGTTCACCACGCGCGAGCGCACAACCCGGCCCATCTCGTCCTCCAGCGTGCGGATCACCGGGCGCTCAGGGCGCGAATGGTCGTTGTGATAGATCGGCCGATCCTGTCCCTGAAGCGTCGCGACCGCCGCGGCGGCACCGCCTTCGAACTGATAGTAATCATCCGAGTCCAGTACATCGTGCTCGCGGTTGTCCTGGTTCTGCACAATCGCCTCGACCTGACCCAACCGCGCCTCGAAAGCGCTGCGCGAAGCCTTGCCCTCAGCATCCTTGCCATAGGCGTAGCTGCCCCACTCCAGATAAGCCTCGGCCAGATCCGCCTTGTCAGCCCAAAGCCGTTCGTCGATCATCGTCTGCAGCCCGGCGCCATAGGCACCGGGTTTGGAGCCGAACACGCGATATTGCGCGTGCGCGCCTTCGGTCCGTGCACGCGCCGCGGCAGGGTTTATATCATCGGGCTCATCCAGCGCCATGACCGCGCGGGCGGCTGAATCGACCAGCGCGATCTGCTGCGGGAAAGCGTCGCGGAAAAAGCCCGAGATGCGCAGCGTCACGTCGACGCGCGGGCGACCAAGAGCGGTGGCGGGGATCACCTCAAACCCGGTCACCCGGCGGTTGGCGGCGTCCCATTGCGGCTTGACCCCCATCAGCGCCAGGCATTGCGCGATGTCGTCGCCGCCGGTGCGCATATTCGCCGTGCCCCAGGCGGTCAGCAGCATCGTGCGCGGCCAGTCGCCATGGGTCTGCAGGTATTTCTCGATCAGCAGGTTCGCCGATTTCCAGCCCAGTGCCCATGCAGTTGGCGTCGGCACGGCGCGGGTATCGACGCTGTAGAAATTGCGCCCCGTCGGCAGCACATCGGGTCGCCCGCGCGTCGGCGCGCCGGACGGCCCCGGGGCGACGAATTGCCCTGCAAGGGCGGTGAGAAGGCCCGCGCCCTCCGCCGGGCCGCAGGCGCGGATGGCGGGCAGTATATCGGCGTGCAAAGCCTCATGCACCGGCGCGGTATGGGTGAAATGTTTGGGCGTCGCCGCCCAGCCGAAGGCCAGTTGCGACAGCTTTTCCAGCCGCTCGACCGTATCGCCATTGCTGCGCCAGGTCTCGATGCCGGTTGCCCGCAGGAATTTGTGTTTTGGGCCGTCATAGGGTACGCCCATATCGCAATCGAGCGGGTCTATGCTGACGCCGCAATCGTCGGCCAATGCCCGGATCAGGCTGGCATCGCCGCCCTGGCCATCGCCGCGCGGCACCCGCAAAAGGGCCAGCGCCAGATCGCGTTCCAACTGGCCGTCAGGCGATTGCCCGAACACATGCAGCCCGTCGCGTATCTGCGCCTCTTTCAGCTCGCAGAGATAGGCGTCAAGTTTGGCCAGATCGGTCTTTTCATCTTCTCCGGTCATGCCGACATCGGCATCGAGACCGGTGGTGGCGGTCAGCGACAGAATTTCGCGGCGCAGATGTTTGATCCGGCGTGGATCGACCCCGGCGGCCTCAAAATACTCGTCAACCAGCGCTTCCAGATCGCGCAAGGGCCCATATGTCTCGGCGCGGGTCAGCGGCGGGGTCAGGTGATCAATGATCACCGCTTGCGCCCGGCGCTTTGCTTGCGTGCCTTCGCCGGGATCATTGACGATAAAGGGATAGATATGCGGCGTGGGGCCAAGCGCAACTTCGGGCCAACAGGTCGCAGAAAGCGCCAGCGCTTTGCCGGGCAGCCATTCCAGATTGCCGTGTTTGCCCATGTGCACAATCGCATGCGCGCCGAAAGCGTGTCTGAGCCAGAAGTAAAACGCCAGGTAATTGTGCGGCGGCACCAGATCGGGCGAGTGGTAGGTTTCGGTCGGGTCGATATTATAGCCGCGCGCCGGTTGCAGCCCGATGACGACGGTGCCGAATTCAAGAACCGAGAGCTTGAAGCCCGGTGCGTCGCCATTGAGTATTTTTGGAACAATGAAGGGGTCGTCTTGCGGTTTTCCCCAGCGTTCCTCGATCTGTTGGCGATTTTCCAGTGGCAGTTTGGCGTAGTGGTTTGTGTATTGGTCCAGCGACAGGGTTACGCCGCCTTGGCGCTCGAACCGGTCGCTTAGCCAATTGGTCGGCCCGGCCATGATGGCGGCCATCAGCGCCTCGCTGTCGGCGGGCGGATTTTCGATCCGGTAGCCCGCATCCGCCAGCAGGCTCAGCGCGTGAACCGTCGCCGCGGGGGTGTCGAGGCCGACACCATTGGCCAGACGCCCGTCCTTGTTGGGGTAATTGGCCAGCACCAGTGCAACTCTGCGATCCGCTGACGGGGTGTTGCGAAGGTGCGCCCAATTGGCCGCCAGATCGGCGACGAATTCGACCCGGTCGCCACATGCGCGATAGGTGGCGATGGCGCATTCGGTGGCGACATCGAAGAACGCTTCGTCCTTGAAGGATATGGCGCGGCTGAGCAGACGGCCGTCAACCTCGGGCAGGGCGACATTCATCGCGATGTCACGGGCCGAAAGACCGACGAGACCGTCGGCCCAGGCGTCCTGGCTCGCTGCCGACAGCACCACCTGAAAAACCGTCGCGGCGTTGGCAGCGGGCGTGGCAAGCGGGTTCGGTGCGCGCGCCCCGCCAAAATCGCCGACGGCAAATGCGGTGCAGTTCAGGATCACATCCGGTGGCGCGGTCTTGAACAGGCTTTCCAAAGTCGCCGCCGAGACCGGGTCTTTCAGCGAGGCCACAAAGACCGGCATCGGATTAAGGCCGCGCCGGCGCAGGGATTTGACCATGCGGTTGATCGGATGCAGGCCCGCGCCCTGCACCAGCGCGCGGTAAAATATGATCGCGACCACGGGCGCACCGGCTGTCCAATGTGCGCCAAGATCGCCGAGCGCGGTATCAGTTTCGCCGGGCCAGTAAAGCCCCGCCCTTAACAGCGGTCTGGCCGGACCGGGCTTGGCGGTGCCGTCCAGCATCGCGCGCCCATAGGTCAGCAGGGCGGTCGCGTTTTCCGGCCCGCCTTCGACGAAATAGGACCAGAGCGCGTGATAATCGTCGTCGCTGATTGTCGAGAACTGGCGCAGTTCGCCGTCAGGCTTGTCATCGCCGGGCAGGGCTGCGAAAGGCACGCCGGCCTCGGCCAGATGTGCCGCGTATTGCTCAAACGCGTAAGCCCAATAGCCCGCGCCGCCCAGGAACCGCGCGATGACCAGGCGCGATTTTGCCGCGCAATTGGCGATATGCAGATCGACCGACATCGGGTGACGCAGGTGGTTGAGGCTGGCCAGCCTGATCGCGGGGGGATTGTCCAGCGTTGCGCGGGCCTGCGACAGGGCGGCAAGTTCGGTGTCGGCCACCGAAAGAAACACGATGTCGGCGGGCGTCTGGCCCAGATCGAAGGGTTCAGAGCCATCGTCGATCGCCCCAGGGGTGGCGGCGAGCAGGTGCATCAGCCCTGAGCCTGCGCGTGAGTATTTGGGGAACAATGAAAGGTCACAGGCGCTTTTCCATGAACAGGCTGAGCGGGTCGTTATCATAATCGCCAAAGGGGCCGCGGTCGGCAAAGCCATGGCGGCGGTAAAGGCCGATGGCGTCGTTCATGTCGTGGCCGGTTTCAAGGCGCAGGAATTTCAGGCCTTTGTCACGGGCGGTATCTTCGAGCCTGTGCAGTATTTTCGAAGCTGTGCCTTCATGGCGCACGGAAGGCGTGGTAAACATTGACTTTACTTCGCCATAGCCATCCCTGACCGCCAGCGCACCGCATCCAACCGCGACACCTTTGCGCCTGGCCACAAAAAACCGAACCGATGGGGCGCAAAGCGCGTCGCTGCCAAGATAATGCTGCGAGCGAGGCGGGTATGACAGCGAATTCAGATGTTCGTGGGCAGCCTGCAATAGCGCGGTCGAGTCCGGGTGGCGCGGATCACCCGGCTCAACCGTGATCATGGCGCCAGCGCAGCGGTGATGGCGGCGCGGTCAAGACCCGCCCGACCGATCACCACCAGACGGGTTTCGCGGGGCTCGTCGGCGGTGAAGGGGCGGTCGAAGTAGCTGTCGATCCGGGGGCCGACGGCCTGCAGCGCCAGGCGCAGGGGTTTGTTGGCGACAGCGACAAAGCCTTTCAGGCGCAGGATGTCGTGGGTGCGGATCACTTCTGCGAGCTGACTGGCAAAGCGGTCGGGGTCGGCAATCTCGCACCCGGTGATGACGAAACTTTCAAATTCATCGTGGTCATGATGGTGGTCAGGATCATCATCGTGGCGGTGATGGACCTCATGGCGCGCCGCCAGATCGGCTTCAGCGCCGATGCCCTGACCCAGCAGAGCATCAACCGGAAGCGCACCCATCGAGGTTTTGACCACCTGCACGCCGGGGCGCGCCTGTTTGCCCAGACGCTTTACCAGCGCTGTGGCCTCGTCGCCTGCCAGCAGATCGGTTTTGTTGACCACGATCATATCGGCGCAGGCGATCTGATCCTCGAAAAGCTCAGAAAGTGGGGTTTCGTGATCAAGGTTATCATCCAGTTTGCGCTGGGCATCGACGGCATCGACGTTATGGGCAAACCGGCCTTGGGTTACGGCTTTGCCATCGACCAGAGTGACCACGCCGTCAACGGTAACCTTGGTCGATATTTCCGGCCAGTTGAAAGCGCGCACCAGCGGTTGGGGCAGAGCGAGGCCGGATGTTTCGATGACGATGTGATCGGGAGGAACATCGCGGGCAAGCAACATTTCCAGCGTCGGCACGAATTCCTGCGCCACGGTGCAACAGATGCAGCCGTTCGACAATTCCACGATGTCGTCGGCGCGACAGGTCTTGTCGCCGCAGCTTTTGAGGATGTCGCCATCGACGCCGAGGTCGCCAAACTCGTTGATAATGAGCGCGATGCGGCGGCCTTGCGAATGGGCCAGCATGTGGCGGATCAGTGTGGTTTTGCCAGAGCCGAGAAAGCCGGTGACGATCGTGGCGGGGATTTTCGGTGCCATCTGCTAATCCTTGTCCAGCTGCTGCCAGAAATACGCGGCGATCGTGCCGAGCAATGCCCAGGCCGCAAGGCCGACCGCCAGGGTGCGCCCCGCGAATGCGCCTGCCAGTTCCGGTGGGGCGGTGCCAGTCATCGCCGCGGCGTGTGGCGCGCCGATAATGTGCGGCGCGAGGAGTGCTGCCACCGCGATCAGCATCAGCGGCCAGCCGCGACCAAAGGCGATGAGCGCGAGACCCAGCACACTTACCCCAGCCGTGGAAAACCACCAGATCTGGCGCGATGTAATTTCGGCACCCGCCGATCCTGGCAATTCGGGTGGTAATCCGGCGGCGGGGGCCAATTGCACAGCGACAAAGCCTGCGACACCCCACAACAATCCGCGCCGCGCATCGACCAATAGGCCGTAACGCGCGGCCAGCGCAAAACCGGCAACCAGCAACAGGCCATAGCCGGTATAGACGAGCGTCGAAAACAGCACCGACAGGCCAGCACGGGCCAGATCGAAAGCCCCGGACGGATCGGGATGGGCGTGGGTGGCGTGATCATGCGCATCGGCCTCGCCCGCGAAATGGATCAGCGCGCCGCTTTCATAAAGCTCAGC
The DNA here is from genome assembly GCA_965216135.1 of Paracoccaceae bacterium. Taxonomy (GTDB): domain Bacteria; phylum Pseudomonadota; class Alphaproteobacteria; order Rhodobacterales; family Rhodobacteraceae; genus CBDCFL01. Next base: position 519,231 of record CBDCFL010000023.1, on the reverse strand, counting down.
CTCCAGCAGCAGCGGCTGGACGAACACAAGTTGCAGCGCCGCGGCGATCAGCCCTGCGGCAAAGCCAGCGAAGACCGCGCTGGCGATCAATTGTCTGATCATGGCTTAATGGCAGGCAAAGCCGTTGGCGTGGCGCACGTCGTGGGCAGCATCGTGCAGAACCGCCGATTGCGCATGGCCCGCCACGAAGATCGTCAGCAGCCCGGCAAAGGCCACGGCGATGATGGAAAGCAGGCCGGTATCAAGGCGGCTGGTGGAAAGCGTCTTGGTCGTCATAGTCGTTCACTCCTTTGCCCGTCACACCCGACGGGTTGGGTATTTTGCCTTTGCATGGCTGGTCTCCTGGCTCTGCGGGTCACGGCCTCTTGTCGCCTTCCCAGGTTGCCCCAGTGGTTGTTGACAAGACGCTCTTCGCTTACAGTCGCGGGGGCGGCTGCGGCCTTAGGCCCCGTTTTGGGTCTCCTGCACCGCATTCCCATATGCTCCCCCCTGCTGGGCAGGTTGGCGGGGAACCATGCGAGGGCTATTTGGCGCGCGGCGCAGGTGGCGGTCAAGTGGGAATGCGACTTGGATAAGTGGATTGCGTACCATCGGGCGAATATCGGGCCTGCCCGGATTATCGAAACCTTTTTCCGCAGCCCCGGCCGGGTTAAGGCAGGTTATGGGCGGGCCGATCTGATGGGCGAGTGATGAGTGCCGAAACATCCGGAAAACTGGTTCTGATCGCGGCGTCGCTGTTGTCGGCGGTTCTGGGCACGGTGCACGGGTTTTCGGTTTTCCTGATCCCGCTGGAACTGGCATTCGGTGCCAATCGTTCGGCGGTATCTTTGACCTATTCGCTGGCGCTGATATTCATCACGATGTCGGTTTTCCTGGGCTATCGGCTCTATTCACGCTGGCCGGCGCCGTGGTTCATCCTGTGCATTGCCATTGTCGCCGCCGCAGGCGCGGTTCTGGCCGGCCTTGGGTCGTCGCTGGCGCTGATCTGGCTGGGTTATGGCGTGATCTTTGGCGTTGCCAACGGGTTTGGCTATGGCTTTGGTCTGCAATTTGCCGCCCGCGCTAATCCGGGGCGCGAGGGGATGGCTATGGGCGTGGTTACCGCGGCCTATGCGCTGGGCGCGATTTTGGCACCGATCGGTTTTTCTGCGGCTTTAAACAGCGCCGGATTTGCCGGTGCGATGCTGGGTCTGGCCGCAACGATCATCGCGGTCGGCGCGATTTCAGCCGGATTAGTCACGATATCGGGACAAAGCTATCAAAAGGTCGCGGGTGCCAAACGCCAAACCACAGCCAGCAATGCGCCGATGATCCACCTGTGGATTGGCTATGGCGCGGCCACATTTGCCGGCCTTATGGTCATCGGCCATGCGCAGGGTATTGCCGTGGCCAAGGGCTATGCGGGCGCGAACTGGCACGCGACATCGTTGATCTCGGCGTTCAATCTGATCGGTTCACTGGTGGCTGGGCGGATGATCGACCGGATGTCCGTCCGGGTGCCGCTGGTGGTGCTGCCGGGGCTGTCGGCTGCGGCGCTGGCCGTATTGGCGCTGGCAACCGATTTGCCGGTGATGGCGCTGGCCATTGCGACAATTGGCTTTGCTATGGCGGCATCATCGCCGCTTATCCCGGTGCCATTACCAAGACATATGGCGCGAATATCGGGCCGGGGGTTCATGGCAAGGTCTTTACCGCTTGGGGAACTGCCGGTCTGGCGGGCCCGTGGCTTGCCGGATTTCTGTTTGACCTGAACGGCCATTACACCGCATCGCTGGGGCTTTCCGCGGGTCTGGCCGGTGTCGCGGCAATATCCGCGGCGGGGCTGCGGGACTGACGGTGGGTCGAATCGGGCGAACCTACGCGGCCAATCTTTGGTACGGGCGAAAGCGCGCGAAGGGCATTATTGTTTATGAACGCTGAGTGAACGGAGTGTTCACGCCCGATTAGCGCTGATTTCGCAACCTCTGTTCATCGCGGGGTTCGAATTTGGCCCAAATTAACGGTTAGAAATGTCCCCGGGACTTGAGATTGTACTTATTAGAGTGAGCGGCATCTTGCGAACCAGAAAATTTTTCGCCGACCAAACCGGCGCGATAACAGTTGATTGGGTTGTTCTTTGCGCGGCATTGGTCAGCCTTGCAATCGTAGTGCTGATCGCGGTGTCATCCAGCACGACTGAGCTTTCAAACAAACTGAGCAGCCATATGTCGTCGGCAACCGTCGCGACCTACTAACCGCATGGAAGCGAATCGGACACATTGCTTGAGCCAAGATTATTGAATAATGTTGCAACTGAAATTTGGCTTGCCAATTCGATGACGCGTGAGCCTAGTGAAATCCGACGGAACAAATTTTGATGGGCACGCTTCGGCAATATTTTGACACCGATTTCTCAAATACGACAAGACTCACCGGTACCATCGATTTTGATGGAAAAAAGATAGACACAAAAGCTTGCTATGACTTCGTTGGAGGCATCGCTTTCTTGGCTTGTTATGTTCCAAATGTCGAAAAATTATTTAGTGTACTTACTAGGGCTTGTTGACGTTTAGGGATTCCCAAATCGGCTGATGACTGATTCAATGTTGCAAACAGAGGAGAGCAGCCTTGATCCGCACAGTTCTGACCGACGCCCAATGGGCTGTCATCGCACCGCACTGCCTTGGCCGGGAATGCGACCCCGGTCGCACCGGCCCTGACCCGCGCCGGTTTGTCGAGGCAGTTCTCTGGATCTCGCGGACCGGATGCCCCTGGCGCGACCTGCCCAATGGGCTGTCATCGCACCGCACTGCCTTGGCCGGGAATGCGGATGCGAGGCAGTTCTCTGGATCTCGCGGACCGGATGCTGCCGGAAGAGTTCGGGCGCTGGAACAGCGTGTTCAAGCGCTTCCGAAGGTGGGTGAGGGCCGACGCTTTCTATCGTATGTTCAGGGTATTAGCCGAAGATGCAGACTTCGAATACACGATGATCGACGGTAGTATCGTCAAAGTCCACCGACACGGTCAGGGCGCAAAAGGGGGACTCAAAGCCAAGCCATCGGACGCTCTCGCGGCGGGATAACGACAAAGATCATGGCTCTGACGGACGCGCTCGGCAATCTGATCGACTTCCGCCTTCTGCCCGGTCAGGCGCATGACCTGCGGGGTACCGCCGCACTGATCGAGGGCCTCACCTGCGACCAGTTTCTCGCCGACCGTGCCTTCGACGCGAACTGGCTGCGCGAAGCGCTGACCAGTGTCGGGATCGAGCCGGTAATCCCTCCAAAATCAAACCGCCGCTTCCCGGCGGAGTTCGACCGCCACACCTACAAATGGCGTCACCTGGTCGAAAACTTCTTCGGAAAGCTGAAGGAATACAGAGGGATCGCAATGCGTTCCTGCAAAACAGATGACAGCTTCAAAGCATTCATCTCGCTTGCTGCAATCGTCATTCAAACACGATGAACGTCAACACCCCCTAGGTCACCGACTCATTAGATCGCAACCAGATACGCAGTGATGCGAGTTGAACGGAAGCAAGGAAGTTATCGTCCCGTTTATCGTATCGCGTGGCGATGGCTCGGAAGTGTTTGAGTTTATTGAAGAACCTCTCCACATGATTTCGCTCTTTATAAAGCTTTGGGCAAAACTCCGGCAACCGGACCCGGTTCGGCATCAACCGGATATTTCCCCACGCGCCCTGCGCAGCAAGGGTTTCGCGCAACCCATCACTATCGTAGGCGCGGTCGGCCAGCAGAACCTGGCCCTGGCCCAGCGTCTCAAACATGTCCGCCGCAGAACGTCCGTCATGGCCCCCGCCTTCGGTAAGCTTCAGCCGGATCGGGCGACCAACAGCATCGACCAGTGCGTGAATCTTCGTGGTTAATCCGCCGCGCGAACGGCCCATGCTACGGGATCGGGTGGCCTTTTTGACCATTAGCGGCGTGCTGATGGACGCGAATGGATGAGCTGTCGATCATCTGGATATCCCCCTGATAAGCCTTTGATACTTCATCCAAAAGCTTCGTCCAGATACCTGCCCTCCGCCACCGGTTGAAGCGGTTCACACAGGTCGTATGCGGCCCGTAGCGTGCCGGAATATCCGCCCATGGCGCACCCGTGCGAAGCCGCCAGAATATCCCGTTCAAAACCCGCCGGTCATCCACCCGTGGAACCCCGCGCGACTTTTGAGGGAGAAGCGGCTGGATCACCGACCACTCGAAATCCGTCAAATCAAAACGTGCCATAACCGCCTCCATGCTTTTGGAGAACTGAATCACAACGGCCCCCAGATTTGACTCAAGGGGATTCCCACGAGCGGCGTGATCTGATTCAGTGGCATCAAGGCAAGGGAGGCTTTGATGGCAGTAAGGATTACGCGCAAAGACAAGTCCGCAGGCGAGCTTCGCCAGGAAGCGGCGCGGTGCCGGGATGGGAAAGCGGCGCGACGGATGTTGGCGATTGCCCTGGTTCTGGATGGGGTTGACCGCAAGACGGCGGCAGAAAACTGCGGCATGGATCGGCAGACGCTGCGGGATTGGGCCCACCGTTACAATGCGGAGGGCGTGTCGGGCCTGTTCAACCGTCGCCCGCCGGATCCACCCTGTCTGCTGAGCGCGGCACAGAAGGAGGAGTTGGCGGAAATGGTTCGGGCGGGTCCCGACCCCGAAACCGATGGGGTTGTGCGCTGGCGGCGCATTGATCTGAAACGCAAGATCGAAGAGCGCTTCGGCGTCACCATGCATGAGCGAACTGTTGGCAAACAATTGGCAAGCCTGGGCTTTCGGCGTCTGTCGGTGCGCCCGCAGCATCCGAAATCCGACCCGGATGCACAGGAGGCTTTTAAAAAAACTTCGCCGCAGAGGTAGAAGCAGCCTTGCCGGAAACAGCCCGCAGCAAGCCCCTGGAGATATGGTTTCAGGATGAAGCGCGGGTTGGCCAGCAGGGCACGCTCACCCGTATCTGGGCCGAGCGTGGAACACGCCCCCGTGCCCCGCGCGACACCCGCTATATCTGGAGCTACATTTTCGGCGCCGTCTGCCCGGAACGGGCTGAAGCGGCCGCTCTGATCATGCCACATGCCGACACACAGGCCATGAGCGCGCATCTCGCCGAGATCGCTAAAACCGTCGCATCGGGCGCACATGCCCTTCTCATTCTGGATGGCGCTGGCTGGCACGGTTCGGCAGAGCTGGAGGTACCCGACAACATCACCCTGCTCAAACTCCCGCCCTATTCCCCTGAACTCAACCCGATGGAAAATGTGTGGGCTTATCTGCGTGCCAACAAGCTCGCCATATCCGTCTTCGACAATTATGAGCAGATCGTCGACAGGTGTTGCGAAGCATGGAACTTCTTTGCAAACGACAAAACCGCAATCACGTCAATCACTACCAGACAATGGGTCAAAACGGTCAATGACTAGGGCCGTTGGTATGAATCACAACGTTGATACTTTCGGAATCCCCTTAATGGGTATGTGACCTAGGCCGGTGGAGACACTTGCAACTGGTCCGACAGAGTTCAAAATTGGCGGGCACGTTGGTCTGCCAGATGCAAAGTCTTTTCCAGGCGAGTTGATTGTAGACAATCGACTCTTTGATTTGAAAGCTCGAATATTTGGCGACAACGAATGGGTCTCTATTCACGACATGGGGCATGCTAAACGCATATTCATATACTCGGAAACCGAACCGATCAAAAAAAGTGCCGACAGAATTAGAGACTTGGCGAAAAGCACGGTAGTGCCCCCGGACGTGGTGTAATTCCGACGTTAGCGCGGGCTGAGTGGAGCCTCGCGCGTAGCTCAGGCGAAGTCCGCGCGGGTTGCTGGGCGGCCATGGACGTTCTCCGGTAGGGTTTGGGTTGCAACCTGACCTACCGATTGAGGAGATCACCCATGACCAAGGACACGATATCAGAAACCGCCGCGCTGAAGGCGCTTCTTTCCGAGACCGCCGATCATCAGATTTTGGCCGAGATGCTGGGTTTTGTTGCCGACCGGTTGATGGCACTGGATGTGGATCAGCTGTGCGGTGCCGGGGTGCATGAACGCTCGGCCGGGCGGGTGAACCACCGGAACGGATATCGCCCGCGCCGATGGGAAACCCGCGCCGGGACCGTTGATGTTCAGATCCCGAAACTGCGCAAGGGGACGTATTTCCCGGAGTTTCTGGAACCACGCCGGGCCTCGGAGAAAGCAATGACCGCGGTGATCCAGGAAGCCTACATTCAGGGCGTCTCAACGCGATCAGTGGATGATCTGGTCAAGACCATGGGCATGACGGGCGTCTCCAAGAGCCAGGTATCCCGCCTGTGCGTGGAGATCGACGAACGCGTTGACGCCTTCCTTGACCGGCCACTGGAGGGCGAATGGCCCTATCTCTGGCTGGACGCCACCTACATCAAGGTGCGGCGTTCGGGACGGATCGTCAGCGTGGCAGCCATAGTGGCGGTTGCGGTCAACACCGACGGGCGGCGCGAGGTTCTGGGCATCGCCATCCAACCCAGCGAAGCCGAGGTGTTCTGGGACGAATTCCTGCGCGCTCTGGCCGATCGCGGCCTGCGCGGGGTAAAGCTGATCATCGCTGACGAACATAAAGGCCTGAAGGGGGCCGCCGCCAAAGTGCTGGGTGCTACGATCCAGCGCTGTCGCGTGCACTTCATGCGCAATGCCCTGGCCTGCGTCGGCAAGAAGGACCGTCCCATCGTCACGGCCGCGCTCAGAACAGCCTTCGATCAGGACACGCTGGCAGACTCGAAGGAACACTGGACCAAGCTGATCGAGGCTTTCCAGCCGCGTCATCCCAAGCTCGCCGAGCTGATGCTGCGCGCCGAGGAAGACGTGCTGGCCTACAAGACGTTCCCGCAAGCTCACTGGCGGCAAATACACTCCACCAATCCGCTTGAACGCCTCAACAAAGAGATCAAGCGCCGAACAAATGTCGTCGGTATTTTCCCTAACGAGGCCGCGATCAGACGCCTCGTCGGCGCACTTATGCTGGAGCAGAACGACGAATGGGCAGTCACACGTCGTTACATGACGCTGGAAACCGTCGCCGCCATCTGCGAGGATACCACCATGGACCCGGCGAAAATCGCCGCCCTGTAAACCGGCTCAACACCCAGCCGGAGAACAATTTACACCACGCCCTGGGGCACTACCGACAGAGCGGTGCAAAAGTTATGTTTCGATCGAAGAAATACGTCGAAAACAGAACGCGTTTCGAAATCCCGCATGCATTTATCAGCCACGATTCTAAGGACAGTGCGACGGCCCAAACAATTGCGACGAATTTGCAGAACAGATTGTGTCCCGTTTGGTACGACGAGTTTTCACTTTCAGTTGGAGATAACCTTCGGGAAAGTATTGAGAAAGGGTTAAAGGAATCCAAGAAGTGCATATTGGTTTTGAGTCGCGACTTTTTGTCAAATCCGGGATGGACCAAGAAGGAATTTGACTCAATTTTTACTCGGGAATTCCTTGAACAAACACGGCTAATACTGCCGGTGTGGCTCAATGTATCGACGGAAGATGTATTTGCGTATAGTCCGAGCCTTGCAAATGTCTTTGCCTTGAACTGGGTTGAGCTTGGTGAAGAAGAAGTGTGTAAGAAATTACATAAAGCAATAGTTTAGAATTTCGAGGGAAAGTCGCAGCAGTTAATGTGTCAGCGATTTTGTGATGCGGTGGTATCCGACGGCCCGCTCCCACCGGTAAGCTGCCAAAAAAGGGGCCATATCTTGGGGATAAGTCCGCGCATCGCGCCACATACGGTGGATCGTCATTGACAGCCCTACATTCGCCCGGGACAATCGGATCCAACCAAGAATCATACCCGAGGCCAGGCAGTTTGCGTTTCACCCGTCTGCGATTGAACGGTTTCAAAAGTTTCGTTGACCCCACCGATGTGGTCGTGGCCGACGGGCTGACCGGCATTGTCGGGCCCAACGGTTGCGGCAAATCGAACCTGTTGGAAGCGCTGAGGTGGGTCATGGGCGAAAACCGCCCTACCGCCATGCGCGGCGGCGGGATGGATGACGTGATTTTCGCGGGCGCGGCCACCAGAACCGCCCGAAATTTTGCCGAAGTCAGTGTTTTTATAGACAATTCCGAACGTCTGGCACCGGTGGGGTTCAACGACAGCGATCTGTTGGAGGTGACCCGCCGCATTACCCGCGACGCCGGATCTGCATTCAAGATGAACACCAGGGATGCGCGTGCCCGCGACGTGCAGATGCTGTTTGCCGATGCCTCGACCGGCGCACATTCGCCGGCGCTGGTGCGCCAGGGCGAGATTGCAGAACTGATCAACGCGCGCCCCAAGGCACGGCGGCGCATTCTGGAGGAAGCGGCGGGCATATCCGGGCTCTACCAGCGCCGCCACGAGGCCGAGCTGAAACTGAACGCGGCAGAGGTCAATCTTATCCGCGTTGACGACGTGATCGAGCAACTTGCCGCGCAACTCGCCCAGCTTGCCCGGCAAGCCAGGCAGGCAGCGCGGTATCGCAAGATCGGCGAAGAGCTGCGCTGCGCCGAGGGGGTGTTGCTCTACCGGCGGTGGCACGAGGCCGAAGAGACATGCGCGCGCGCCGAAGAAGCATTGCGCGAGCTTGTTGTGCTATCGTCGCAGGCCGAACGCGGCGCGCGCGACGCCGTCAAAACCCGTGAATCCAAAGAGACAGCCCTGCCACCGCTGCGCGAAGCCGAGGCGGTGGCGGCCGCGTCGCTGCAGCGGCTGGTGGTTGAACGCGACGGGCTGAATGAGCGCGAAGCGCAGGCCACCCGCAATATCGAGACGTTAGGCGCGCGCATCGGGCAGCTTGGCCAGGACATGGAGCGCGAGCAAGCGCTGAACCGCGACGCGGGCGAAACCATAGCCCGGCTGGAACAGGAAAGGGCGCAGATTGCGCGTGCTTCCAAGGGGTTTGATGCCAAGCTAGAGACCGCGGCGGATCAGGCGCGCGACGCCGCAAGCGCGCTGCAAGCCTGCGAAGGCCGATTGAGCGAATTGACCGAGGACGTGGCCAAGCTGGCCGCGCGCCACCAATCCACCGAACGGCTTTTGTCTGACAGCCAAATGACCCTGGAGCGGTCTAACCAGAGTGCGGAAAGCGCCGGTGAAGCCGCCACGGCGGCTGCAACATCGCTCGGCGAGGCTGAAGTTGCGCTGAAAGCGGGGCTCGCGGCCCAGGCAACCGCCGCCACGCAGGCAGAGGCCGCCGAGGCGGCGCTGGTGGCGGCAGATGAGGCGCGAGCCGATGCGCAGACGCGCGAGGCAGAGGCGCGCGCCGGGCGGTCCGAGGCCGAAGGCGAAGCCGGTGCGCTGCGCGCCGAGGTGGCGGCGCTGGCCAGGCTGGTCGAGCGCGATACAGCCGAGGGCGGTCAGGTGCTGGACCTGGTGCAGGTTGATGACGGCTATGAAAAGGCCATTGGCGCGGCACTGGCCGACGATCTGCGTGCACCGGTGATTGACCCCAACCGGCGGTCAGGATGGGCTGAACTGCCCGATTACGCGAACGCACCGGCCCTGCCCAAAGGTGCGACACCGCTTGGCGACAAAGTTTCGGTGCCCAAGGTGCTGGCGCGCCGGATTGCGCAGGTCGGGCTGATTGAGGCCGGGGACGGCGGCAAGTTGCAGGCGGCCCTGTTGCCCGGTCAGCGCCTGGTCTCGGTCGAGGGTGATTTGTGGCGCTGGGACGGGTTTCGCGCCGGTGCCGAAGATGCGCCGAGTGCCAGCGCACTGCGGCTGCAACAGCTCAACCGGCTGCAGGAATTGAAACAGGACCTTGTCGAGGCGGCGGCACGCGCGCTTGGCGCCGGTCAGGCCCACGACGTGCTGCGCCAAAAGTTGGACGAAACCACCCAGCAGGACAGACAAGCGCGTGAGGATCGCCGGCGCGCCGATCACGGGGCAACGGAAACCAGCCGCGCCCAGTCCCGCGCTGAGGCTGACCGCAATATCGCCGCGGGCAAGCTGGAATCGGCGCAGCTTGCGGCCGGGCGGCATGAAGAAGAGGCGCGTGGCGCGCGGGTGCGGGCGGGCGAGGCCGAGGCGGCGCTGGCCAAACTCGACAACTTGGACGATGCAAGAGCAAGCGCGCAAGAGGCCAAAACCACAGTCGAGGCGGAGCGAATTACGATGATCGCCCGGCGCGCCGGGCACGATGAATTGCGCCGCAGCGGTGAGGCGCGGGCGCGACGGTCCGACCAGATCGCCAAAGAAGCCGCGGGCTGGCGCCGCCGTCTGCAATCAGCTGAAACGCGGATCACCGAACTTGGCGACCGCAAGGCTGCGTCTGAGGCCGAACTGGCCGCAGCGCGATTGTTGCCGGGTCAGATCGACAAGGCCCGAGCATCGCTGGCCGGGACGATCGATAATGCCAAGGCGGTGCGCCGCGATGCGGCCGACGCGCTGGCACTGGGCGAATCCGCCTTGCGCGAGGCGGCGAACACCGAGCGCGAGGGCGAACGCGCAGCGGGTGAGGCGCGCGAAGCACGGGCCGCCGCTGAGGCGCGTGCAGAGGCCGCGCGCGCAAGTCTGGATGCGGCCACTGGGCGCATTGAAGACGAACAGGAAGCCACGCCGCAGGTGCTATTTGAGCGCATCGGGATGGCGCTGGACAAAATGCCCGCCGCGCAAACCGTCGAGGCCGATGTCAGCCGGTTGCGTCGGCAACGAGAGGCGCTGGGTGCCGTCAATCTGCGCGCCGAGGAAGATGCGCGCGCAGTGCAAGAGGAACACGACACGCTTGTCAGCGAAAAGGGCGATCTGGCGAGCGCGATCGCCCGGCTGCGCACGGGCATTGCCAATCTCAATCGTGAAGGCCGCGAGCGTCTGCTGACCGCATTTGAACAGGTCAACACCAATTTTTCGTCTCTGTTCAAGCATTTGTTTGGCGGTGGCGAGGCGAAACTGGTGCTGGTTGAAAGCGATGACCCACTTGAGGCGGGGCTGGAGATTATGTGCCAGCCACCGGGCAAAAAGCTGTCGACGCTGTCATTGCTTTCGGGCGGCGAGCAGACGCTGACCGCGCTGGCGCTGATATTTGCGGTATTTCGGGCCAATCCCGCGCCAATATGTGTACTCGACGAGGTCGATGCGCCACTGGACGATGCTAATGTCACGCGGTTCTGCAATTTGTTGGACGAGATGACCCAGCAGACCCGGACCCGGTTTCTGATCATCACACATCACGCGGTAACGATGAGCCGCATGGACCGGCTTTTCGGGGTGACCATGGCCGAGCAGGGCGTCAGCCAGCTGGTCAGCGTCGATCTGAAAGCCGCCGAACGGATGGTTGCCTAGTCCGACCGTTCGACACGGGTTGACGAATTCTGCTCGTCGAATATCCGCACCGTCATTGCCGCCCCGCAATCCGGGATGGCGGCGACCCGATTGCGCACGATAGTTCCGCCGCGCCGCTCGCTGGCGTGCAAACTGGCGCGCGACAGGATCAGGGCCACGATCAGCTTGATCTCGGTTGTCGCAAGGTGGTGCCCGGGGCAGATTTTCTGGCCGCCGCCAAAGGTCAGCAGCGAATTTGTGTCATATGCCCGCGCGCTGTCAAAAGGCTCAAATCGTTTTCCCATGGGGTCGAGATTTTTGTTGTACTCGTCGATCGACAGCAAAACGTAATTCCCTGTCGATAGGGAGATTGCCGCGCCGTCGACGGACAATGTCGTATCGCGTTCGACGCGGCGCAAGATGAACGGCACCGAGGGGTGGCAGCGCAAGACCTCGGTCGCAAAGCTGTGTAGATTATTGTTGGTGGAATTAGGGCTTGTTGACGTTTAGGGATTCCCAAATCGGCTGATGACTGATTCAATGTTGCAAACAGAGGAGAGCAGCCTTGATCCGCACAGTTCTGACCGACGCCCAATGGGCTGTCATCGCACCGCACTGCCTTGGCCGGGAATGCGACCCCGGTCGCACCGGCCCTGACCCGCGCCGGTTTGTCGAGGCAGTTCTCTGGATCTCGCGGACCGGATGCCCCTGGCGCGACCTGCCGGAAGAGTTCGGGCGCTGGAACAGCGTGTTCAAGCGCTTCCGAAGGTGGGTGAGGGCCGACGCTTTCTATCGTATGTTCAGGGTATTAGCCGAAGATGCAGACTTCGAATACACGATGATCGACGGTAGTATCGTCAAAGTCCACCGACACGGTCAGGGCGCAAAAGGGGGACTCAAAGCCAAGCCATCGGACGCTCTCGCGGCGGGATAACGACAAAGATCATGGCTCTGACGGACGCGCTCGGCAATCTGATCGACTTCCGCCTTCTGCCCGGTCAGGCGCATGACCTGCGGGGTACCGCCGCACTGATCGAGGGCCTCACCTGCGACCAGTTTCTCGCCGACCGTGCCTTCGACGCGAACTGGCTGCGCGAAGCGCTGACCAGTGCCGGGATCGAGCCGGTAATCCCTCCAAAATCAAACCGCCGCTTCCCGGCGGAGTTCGACCGCCACACCTACAAATGGCGTCACCTGGTCGAAAACTTCTTCGGAAAGCTGAAGGAATACAGAGGGATCGCAATGCGTTCCTGCAAAACAGATGACAGCTTCAAAGCATTCATCTCGCTTGCTGCAATCGTCATTCAAACACGATGAACGTCAACACCCCCTAATGTAACGTGCGAACGTCTCGGGATCGGCGGAATTCGCCAGAATTTCGGTGCGCAGTTTGGTCTGGTCGTTTTGGCGGGCGGCCAGAGCCATCAGGGCCCAGGCGGTCGTTGCGGCCGTGGTTTCGAATCCGGCGATGAATAGCGTCACCAGATTATCGGCAGAGGCGCGCCTGCTAAGCGCTTGATCGTTCGACGCGCCATTATTCGCGACGGCCAGCCCACCAAGATTGGCGCGCACGTAGCGCAATATCCGGGCGCGATTATCCCTGATCTTGCGCATGCGCGCCGACCGCTTGGGCCACAAACTTGGGAAAAGCAGCAGGCTGCCGGTCACTTTGGCAAGGTTATCGACAGCCGAGCGAATAATTTCGTCGCGAATTTCAGGACGCTCGCCGGGGAAAATTGCGTCAGGATTATGCGTGCCGAGATATTCTGAATCAACGGCAGCAGGCGGTAATTGCCGGCGGGCAAAAGGCTGTCGATATGCGCGGCGACGTCGGCGATCCGGTCGTGATCGAATTCAACGCGGCCCTTGATTGTCTGGATCAGCTCGCGTTTGGCCTGCCTGTGGAGCTCTGAATCCACTACGAAAACCGACTGGGTGCCGAAATACGGGGCCAGAAACTGATAAGCGTCGCCGGAAGAAAAATTGTCCTTCATGTCGGTGAGCACGCCCGAAACCACAGTCGGATCGCTGCTGATGAACACATTGCGCGGCGAATACACCATCTTGCCGATGCGCCGGGCCACCCGGTAATCCGGCACCAGCATAAACTGATGGCCGCCGGGCCCCGATCTGGTGATCGCTGCAATCAACTTGCGCTGATCCATCACCTGCCAGCGCACCGAATTTGCAAATGCTCGCGCTCTGCGAATTTTCGACGGATTGGTAGCGAATTCCGCTTCCATTTGTTCGGCAATTGCCAATTCGCCCTCGTTCTCACCTGCCTGCGCGGCTTCCCGGACCATGTGAAACAGATTTTCGCGGAATTCCAAGCCTTTGTTTGGCCAACCGCCACCGACGGTGCATCAAAACCCGGCTGATGCCGCCGCACGGCGGAAAACCGGTTGCGCGATCCGGCTTTGAAACTATGACGTGAGCGGGTCGAGTTTTACGCATTATGGATTTCGCAATGTACCACGCCAACCATCTGGCCGAACGGCTGCGCGCGGCAAGTCTTGGACGTGACGACGCGGCATTCCTGCAAAACCCTGCAACCGGTCAAACGCTTACATACGGCGCATTCTTTGCGAATGCAGAGCGCATGGCAGCGGTCCTGCGCAGCTATGGCGTGGAACCCGGCGACAGGGTCGCGGTTCAGGCACCGAAAACCCAAGCGATGCTTGAGCTATATGTGGGCGCAGCACTTGCCGGTGCGGTGTTTGTGCCGTTGAACCCCGCCTATACGGTGGCCGAGATCAGCTATTTCCTGACCGACGCCGGCCCGAAACTGTTTGTTTGCGACCCAGCACGGAAGACGGAATTGCAGGACGCAATCAGATCTGCAGGCGTGGCTCGGGTGCTGACGCTGAACGAGGACGAGACGGGCTCGTTGACCGATGCGCGCGACATTCAGGTGCCGGGATTTGACGCCGCTGCACGTGATCGCGAGAATCTGGCGGCAATCCTATACACGTCAGGCACAACCGGACGGTCCAAAGGCGCGATGCTGAGCCACCGGGCGCTGGCGTCCAATTCGCGGGCCCTGCGCGATCTTTGGCAATTCGGCGCATGGGACGTTCTGATCCACGCGTTGCCGATTTTTCACACCCATGGGCTGTTCGTTGCAACCAATGTGACGCTGATGTCGGGCGGTTCGTGCATTTTCAATACCCGGTTCGATGCCGGTGCGATCGTCAAGCAAATGCCTGCCGCAACCGCGATGATGGGCGTGCCGACCTTCTACACGCGGCTTCTGGACCAGCCCGGGCTGGCGGCAGCGGCCACGAATATGCGGCTTTTTGTGTCGGGTTCGGCACCGCTTCTGGCCGAAACCCACAGGCGCTGGCAGGAGGTGACAAGTCACGCAATTCTGGAACGCTACGGCATGACAGAGACGAATATGAACACCTCAAATCCATTTAGCGGCGAAAGGCGGCCCGGCACGGTTGGACGCGCTTTGCCGGGCGTGGAGGTGAATATCTGCGACCCGACGGGGGCTGACCTGGCGCAGGGCGAGACCGGCATGATCGAGGTCAGCGGGCCGAACCTGTTTTCCGGCTATTGGCAGATGCCTGAAAAAACTGCCGAGGAGCTTCGCGACAGCGGGTTTTTCATAACCGGCGATCTGGGCCGGTTTGATGAAGATGGCTATCTGCATATCGTCGGCCGGGGCAAGGATCTGATCATCAGCGGTGGGTTCAACATTTACCCAAAAGAGATCGAGCTGTTGATCGACGATCTGCCGGACGTGCTGGAAAGTGCGGTGATCGGCGTGCCACATCCAGATTTTGGCGAGGCGGTCGTGGCCGTTGTGGTGCGGATGCCGGGCGCGACGGATTCTGGTGAGGACATCCTGGCGAAAATCGCGCACAATCTGTCAAAGTTCAAACAGCCGAAATTAGTGCAACTGGTCGACAGCCTGCCCAGAAATACGATGGGAAAAGTGCAGAAAAATCAGCTGCGCGAGCGCTTTGGGCAGCTGTTTTCCTAAATTCTGTTGCTGTCAATCCAGTGTGACATCAACCCGGCATCGCGAAAGCATTCGTCGGGCACGGCCAGCCGTTTGCGGCGCGCGATCCGTTCGGCAAAGGCAACCTGTTTGGGCGTTGCATCTGATCGCGGGCGGTCGGGGCGGTGCCGCAACCGCGCCTGCTGACGGCCGATCCAGTCAGAAAGTGCGCGCCGGTCATTGGCGCTTTCCACCGGGATTGCGGCGTTCAGTTTGCTTGCGATCAGACGCGCATATTCGACCTGTTTGGGGGTCGGGGGAACCAAGGTTGGGGCGGTAGAGGTCATCTTACCCTCCTGTCATGTAGGAACAAACATAGAACATCAATGGTAATTTGTCCACCTTTGCGCGCGTAACCACTGCGTGACTATCAAGAAAAGCCGAAGGCACCTTTTTCAGATAATGAGAATGTATTTCGTTGAAAATGAACGAAAAAGCGAGTTTGATGCCGGGTGCTGAGTGCGGTTTTGAGCAAAGGCGCAAAATGCCCGGATCACAGTATTATTTTCCCAAGGGCGGGTTGCCGCCGCAGACGCAGTTGCTGAGCGATCGCGCGGTCTTTACCGCGGCCTATGCGGTCATTCCCAAAGGCACGATGACCGATATTGTCACCAGCAAATTGCCGCATTGGACAGGCAGCCGGTTCTGGGTTCTGGCGCGTCCGCTTTCCGGTTTTGCCGAGACATTTTCGCATGTGATCGTCGAGGTTGCGCCAGGTGGCGGATCGGACCGGCCCGAACCGGACCGGAACGCGCAGGCGGTCCTGTTTGTGGTCGATGGCGACATATCGCTGACCATTGAGGCGCAACCCCATGACTTGAGCGCGGGCGGATATGCCTATTTGCCGCCTGCTGCGAACTGGAAGCTGGCCAACACCGGCAACAATGCCGCGCGGTTTCACTGGATCCGCAAAGCCTATGCTGCCGTCAGTGGAATTGACGCGCCCGCAGCATTTGTCGGGCGCGAACAGGATGTTACGCCCATTGAGATGCCGGATACAGCCGGCGCGTGGTCAACAACGCGATTTGTTGACCCCGACGACATGGCCCACGACATGCATGTCAATATTGTCAATTTCAAACCCGGCGGGGTGATCCCGTTTGCCGAAACCCATGTGATGGAACACGGGATCTATGTGCTGGAAGGCAAAGCGGTTTACCGGTTGAACCAGGATTGGGTAGAGGTTGAAGCGGGCGATTTCATCTGGCTGCGCGCGTTCTGTCCGCAAGCCTGCTACGCGGGCGGGCCGGGGCCGTTTCGATACCTGCTCTACAAGGATGTGAACCGTCAGATGCCATTGGAGCCATTCGGTTCGGCGCGATAAGGCGCGAATTGGCAGGCCAGATTATTGCAGAAACAGCCGATGCAGGCTGAACCAGCCGGGTCCGCCGAGGATAATGAACAAGGACATGAACCAATAGGTCGTCTCGGATAGGTACAGGACGTCGTCGAGCGCGTCGGCTTTGTCGACAGGCACGAACGAGACAACCCTCTTTGTGCCGTCGGTCAGAATTGCAACTGTCATCGTAATCAGAATTCCGAGCGCTGCCAGCGGTGCGAGGATACCCGCAATAATGGCAAGGCCGCCGAAAAACTCGACCGATGGCACGAACCACTGAAAAAGCCCGACAAAGGGAATTTTATCGTCCTTGAGGGTTTCAACCAGCGCCTCGTGGCGCTGTTTGAAAAACAATTTGTGAAAGCCGGAAATGGCAAAAAAGAGCCCAACCACCATGCGATTGACGAACAACAGGAGGCCCTGCAGGTCAAATCCGTTGAAGAGGACGTCAATTAGGCCATTCGGATACGTCGCCATGACAACATCCTTTTCTGTTTCATGTGCGTCTTGTCGGCGGCACTCGTACTAGGTGAAATCGCGAACGCTCAAACCGGGCAGGTCCGGTTGAACGCCCACGGTCCCAACTTTTCATCCGATTGCAAATCTTGTCAAGTTCGGATGCCGTTTCAGTCGCGGTCAGACTTCAGTGATCTGGACAGGGGTTTGAAACCAATGTTCCTGTAGATTTTCGCCTTCGCCGATCCGGTCAATGACCACATATTGGCCGTCCGATCCGATCGGGGCCAGCACGCCGTGCCAGATGTTGCGGTGCAAGTTGACCGACTGGCCGGGGCTGGTCACGAAAGCGCGAATGTTGACCGGGGTTCCGTCGGCATCCGCGGCGACGGTTACCAGAAACGGCACACCGTTGACCGGGATAAACGCCTGCGAGCCAAGCGGATGGCGTTCGACGAGATCAAGATCATAGGGAAAGGCACACGCGCGCGCGTCAAACAGGCTGATCCCGGCGCGACCATCGGCAAAATCGAGTTTGGCCAGATCATGATACCGTCCGCACATGCCCTGATTAATGATCATGTCCGGCTGACCCGCCGGTTCGATCAACTCGCCATATGGCGCGAAGGCCTGGGCGGTCAGCACCTCGGCCTTGATCTTCACGTCAGGATGTCCATCAGCCGAAAATCGGCGATCCGTTCAACCTGACGGCAGGCTTCGGCAAATTCCGTGGCGCGGTCATTGTCGATGCGGCGGTGGACGGCCGCAATGATGCTGGCCTTGTCGTGATCACGAACCGCGATGATGAAGGGAAAGCCGTGTGTTTCCACGTAGGTCCTGTTGAGATTGGCGAGCGTCTCACGCTCATCGTCGGTCAGCGCATCCAACCCGGCACCGGCCTGTTCAGAGGCACTTTCGGCGGTCAGACGATTTGCCGCGGCCAGTTTGCCGGCAAGATCGGGATGCGCTTTCAGAACGCCGAGACGATCGTCCTCGCTGGCGCTGCGAAAGATCCGGACCAGCGCGCTGTGAACGCCAGCAGCAGTGTCATGCGCAGGCCCCAGTTCCAGATCAAATGCACGCTCGGCTATCCACGCGGAATGCTCAAACATACCGCCGTAAGCCGCGACAAATTCCCGGCGCGCCATGGTGCTTGCCCTTTGTTGCCGCTGATGGGGGTGATGTTCGGCCCAGTGGCGCGCAATGTCGATTCGGCGCGGGCACCATATACTGTCAAAGCCCTGAATATAATCGATAAAACGCTTCAATCCAGCGATTTTACCAGGCCGCCCGATCAATCGGCAATGCAGACCGACCGTCATCATTTTGGCCGCACCATCCTCACCTTCGCGATAGAGCACGTCAAAGGCATCTTTGAGGTAGTCAAAGAAATGCTCGCCAGTGATCCAGCCGGGGCTGGCCGCAAAGCGCATGTCGTTTGTGTCCATGGTATACGGGATGATCAGCTGATCGCGATCGCGCAGTTCGATCCAATAGGGCAGGTCGTCGTTGTAAGCATCCGATATATAATTGAACCCGCCGGTCTCGGCGACCAGGCGCACGGTGTTTACGCTTGAGCGCCCGGTGTACCAGCCGCTTGGGGGCGTGCCGACCACTTCGGTGTGCAGGCGGATCGCTTCGGCAATTGCCGCGCGTTCCTCATCGCGGGGCATATC
This sequence comes from Paracoccaceae bacterium, assembly GCA_965216135.1. Lineage (GTDB taxonomy): Bacteria > Pseudomonadota > Alphaproteobacteria > Rhodobacterales > Rhodobacteraceae > CBDCFL01. The sequence goes on along the minus strand of CBDCFL010000023.1, from coordinate 500,487 downwards.
TTTATGATCGACCCATTTCAGCCCGTGGCTGGCGATCTCCCAGTCAGCGGCTTTCATCGCCGCCACCTGCTCGGGACTGCGCGCAAGTGCGGTTGCCACGCCGTAGATCGTCAGCGAAATGTCTGCGCTGGTGAACAGACGATGCAGCCGCCAGAACCCGGCGCGAGCACCGTATTCATAGACCGATTCCATGTTCCAGTGGCGCTGACCCAGCCAGGGGACGGCGCCGGCAATGTCAGACAGAAACGCCTCGGACGCTGCATCGCCGTGCAGGATACAGTTTTCGCCGCCCTCTTCGTAATTCAGCACGAACTGCACGGCAATCTTGGCACCACCGGGCCATTTGGCGTCGGGCGGGTTCGGGCCATAGCCGGCCATGTCTCTGGGATAGCGCGCCAAATATATTCTCCTTGGTTGGTTGTCCTTTAGATCAGGGCAATGCGCAATGCTGGCCGAATGTTCCTAATGTCGCGCATTGAAGCTGTCCTTTCGCCCGGTCCGCGATAGAGTGACCGCCAAGGGGTGCAGGCGAAAAGGAAGTGGCATGGCAGGATACCTGACAACCCATGTTCTGGACACCGCGCGCGGATGTCCGGCAGCGGGGATGACAATTGAGCTCTACCGCCTGGAAGGCGAAACGCATCACTACCTGCATTCGGCAAAGACCAACAGCGACGGGCGCACCGACAATCCGATCCTGCCGGAGGCCGATTTTCGCCCCGGGACCTATGAGCTGGTGTTTCACGCGGGCGATTATCTGCGCGTCGCGGGGCTGCCCGGCGATGGGCACGGGTTTCTGGATGTGATCCCGATCCGGTTTGGGATGGGGACCGAGGATCATTTTCATGTGCCGTTGCTGCTGTCGCCGTATGGTTATTCGACCTATCGGGGAAGCTAGCCATGTCTGACGTATCCGTCATCGGCATGGGTGCGATGGGCGCAGCGTTGGCGCGAGCGCTTCTGAAAGGCGGCGCGGTGTCACGGTTTGGAACCGTAGCGCAGACAAGGCTGAGGCGCTGGCGGCCGACGGTGCCAAAGTTGCGTCCGATCTGGTCGCAGCTATCGGCGCATCCAATTGAATATTGATTTGTATTGATAGTTATTCGGTCACGCGTGCTTTGTTTGAAGTTCCGGACGCGGTTGCGGTTTTGTTAGGACGCTCGGTCATGCAGCTGAGCACTGGAACGCCCAACGAAGCAGAGGGGATCCGGGCATTGGTTCATCGGTCATGGCGCGCGCTATCTTGACGGTTCGATCATGGTCTATCCCGATGCCATTGGCACCGATCAGGCGCAGATATTGGTGGCCGATGATCAGGGCGAGTTTGACCACTGGCAGCGGTATTTGGACATGATGGCCGGTGATTTGAGATACGTTGGTGCCAATCTACGTGCCGCAGCAGCATTGGGCATGGCGTTGTTATCGCGACTCCTTATACCAGCGGCATTTAACATTGACCGATATGGGCCCATTTTCGCATTCCGATTGATGTGATGGTTTCGGGCTGTGCGATGAGCTTGTTCCAAGCTTCGCATCCAGCATCGACGATGGCATTGTAGTCTTCGAACACGCGGTTGGAGAGCCAATTGGCGCGCAAGTACTGCCAGATATTTTCCACCGGGTTCAGTTCCGGAGCGCGCGATGGCAGCAGGATGATGGTGAGGTTCTTCGGGACTTTGAGTTTGCCGGTGGTGTGCCATCCGGCCCGATCCATCAGCACAACCGCATGGGCCTTTCGGGCGACGTGGCGGCTGATCTCGTCGAGATGCATCTGCATGGCTTGCGCGTCCGCCCAAGGCAGCATGAGCGCCGCCCCCTTGCCGTGAGCCGGACAGATGGCACCGAACAGATAGGCGTTGTGATAGCGCTGATCGGCCGGCTGGCGGGGGCGCGTGCCCTTTCTCGCCCACAGGCGCGTCAGGCCATTCTTCTGGCCAAGGCGTGCTTCGTCCTGGAACCAGATCTCCACCGGCGTTCCCGCTGGCAGGTCAGCTATATGCACCTGGAGCGTGTCGGCGAAGTTTTTTTTAAACGCCTCGATGATCCGCTTATCCTGCCTGGGATGCTGCGGGCGGGCGCTGATATGGGCAAAGCCCAGTTCGCCAAGCAGTCTGGATATCCCGCGCTCGGAATAGATGACGCCAAAGCGCGCCTCGATCACCCGCTTCAGGTCGATCCGCCGCCAGCGGACAACCCCGTCCACCGCCGGATCGGGGCCGGTCTCGACAATCTCGCCAAGTTCTTTCATCTGGACATCGCTCAGGTAGCGCGTCCGGCCCGCGCCCTTGCGGTTGGTGAGGCCATCCGGTCCCTCTTCGTTGAACCGGTGAACCCAGTCCCGCAGGGTTTGGCGATCCAACCCACCGATCCTTGCGGCCTCTCCACGGCTCATGCCATCGTAGACCGCCGCAAGAGACAACAGACGGCGGCTCTGCCGGGCATCCTTGCAACGGCTGGCGAGTTTACGAAGGTGGCGGGCATCAAAGTCGCGACGAAGCGGAACACTGGCTGGCATGGCGATCCTCCTTTGCCAACCTTGAATCAGATCAAAACCGATTTGGGAATCCCCACAGAGTCAGAAATTGATGCCGTTGGTATTAGCATGAAATATCGCGGGAGCTATGGCGCATATCTGTGCGAGTCTGAAGGTGTTGATCTGGCTCTTCTGGGACCGCTGTTGCCCCAAGGCGATCAGGCACGAAGGTGATCGAAGTCATCGACAGCGGTGATTTTTCGGTTCGCGGGGGCTCGGCAAGCGTGAATGTTGGGCACGGTGGTGTGTCGCGCATCCAAGAACAGGCGCGCGATTGTGTGGCCAACAGCGACTTGCCGGATATGTTCATACGGTGGCTGGATCGAGCGCGCGAACTTGGGCTTGGCGATCACGATGGTGCGGCGATTATCAAGGCGTTAAGAGCAAAGTCAAACTAAGGCGCGACGCACGTCCCTCAGAATTCAAGCACTGCCTGGATATGCGCGACCATGAAATCTATGAACAGCCGCGATTTGGGGTCCTGATGGCGGCGGTGCATGTAGAGGCACCCCATCTGGATCGGCGCCGGCGGTTCGTTTTCCAGAACCGGCACCAGACGTCCTGACGCCAGGTGCTCGCTGACCTCGAAAACCGGTTTCAGGATGATGCCGTGCCCGTTGAGCGCCCAGTTGGTCAGTACGTCGCCGTGGTCGCTCTCAAACGGGCCGGTCACCGCCACGCGCCGCACACCCTCAGGCCCGGCGAGCGGCCACTGAAACTCCGGCGCGCCCGGATAGCGCAGGTTCAGGCAATCGTGTTTATCGGTGCGCAGATCATCGCCAGTCTCAGGCATGCCGCGCGCTGCGATGTAGGTCGGGGAGGCGCACAGGAGCCGGGGGCAATCGGCGATTTTGCGCAGACGCAGGTTCGAATCCTCCGGCACGCCGAGGAAGAACGCCGCATCCAGCCCCTCGGCGGCGATGTCGAGCTTGCGGTCGGAAAGGCGCAGGCGGATGCGGATCAGCGGATATTGGTCTTTGAACTTGGGAACGGCCGGGGCAATCAGGCGCTCGCCCAGCCCAAGGGGCGCGGCGACATAGAGCGTTCCGCGCGGGGTTTGGGTGATATTGCTGATCTCGGCCTCGGCCTGATCCACGCTAGACAGAATTTGGACCGCGCCCCGGTAGAACACATGCCCCTGTTCGGTTGCCGATAGAGTGCGGGTCGTTCGCTGGAAGAGCCGGACGTTCAGGTGGCCTTCCAGTTGCGAGATACGTGACGAGGCCACTGCAGCGGAAATGCGAAGATCGCGGGCGGCGGCGGACATATTGCCAAGCTCGTAGACACGCACGAAGGTGGCGATGTTATCGAGATAGGCCATGGAGCGAATTCTTAGCTTTTATTTGAAGCAGATTGGGTTTTTTATCTGATACAAGATAATGAATGTTGGCGCTAGTTTGCGGATTGTCGGACAGCGGAGGGTGCAATGAGCGATCTGGCGATCATCTGGGAATGGCTGGAATTTGCCGTGCGCTGGCTGCATGTGATCACCGCCATCGCCTGGATCGGGTCGTCGTTTTATTTCATCGCGCTTGATCTGGGCCTCAAACAGGCGCCCGATCTGCCACCGGGCGCGCATGGCGAGGAATGGCAGGTTCACGGCGGCGGATTTTATCACATCCGCAAGTATCTGGTGGCCCCCGATGCGATGCCCGAACATCTGACCTGGTTCAAGTGGGAGAGTTACTCGACCTGGCTTTCCGGCGCGGCGCTGATGATGATCGTCTACTGGGCCGGGGCTGAATTTTACCTGATTGACGCCGCGAAAGCCGACCTGACCATCTGGCAGGGCATTTTGATTTCGGCGGCGTCGCTGACCGTTGGCTGGCTGATTTATGACTTCCTTTGCAAACACGGGCGGAAAGAGCGGCCCACGCTGTTGATGATCCTGCTTTTTGTCCTGCTGGTGGCGATGGGCTGGGGCTATGACCAGATCTTCACTGGGCGCGCGATGATGTTGCATCTGGGGGCGTTCACGGCCACGATCATGACCGCGAACGTGTTTTTCGTCATCATGCCCAATCAGCGGATCGTTGTCGCTGATCTGAAGGCCGGGCGAACGCCTGATCCCAAATACGGGAAGATCGCCAAGCTGCGCTCGACCCATAATAACTATCTGACGCTGCCGGTGATATTCCTGATGCTTTCCACGCATTATCCGCTGGCATTCGCGACCGAATACAACTGGCTGATTGCGGCGCTGGTGTTTCTGATGGGCGTGACCATCCGGCATTATTTCAACACCTTGCACGGGCGCGGCGGCAACCCGACCTGGACCTGGGTTGTGACGGTAATCATCTTTATCTGCATCATGTGGTTGTCGACCGCGCCCTTGATGCGGGCCGACTACGACACGTCGGAAGCCCGCGCGCTGACGCCCGCCGAGCAGCAATTCGCCGTGGCGCAAGGATTTGATGACGTCGCCGATATTGTACTGGGCCGCTGTTCGATGTGCCATGCGCGCGAGCCGTTTTTTGACGGCGTGCATCAGGCCCCGAAGGGCGTGCTGCTGGAAACCCGTCCCGAAATCGCCGCCGCCGCCAAAGAGATTTTCCTGCACGCCGGTGTGAGCCAAGCCATGCCACCGGCCAATGTCAGTTTTATGGAGGCCGAAGAGCGCATCGCGATCATTCGCTGGTTCCGTGCGGCGACCAAAGACCAGCCCTTTGCACTGAGCCTGCGCTAGGCTGCTTGGGCGCGGGACGCATGGGGCCGTTCGCGCACCGGCAGATGCACAATCGCCGAAAACGCGCCGACGCCGACGCCGACCCACCAGACAGCCGTGTAACTGCCGTAAAGATCATACATTCGCCCGCCCAGCCAGACGCCGAGAAAAGAGCCCAGTTGGTGACTGAAAAAAACGATGCCGTACAGCGTGCCCATATAACGCAGCCCGTAGATGTGGGCGACCAGCCCACTGGTCAGCGGCACAGTCGCCAGCCAGAGCGCGCCCATCACCACAGAGAAGGCAACAACTGTGGTGGGCGTGATCGGCAGGCTGATGAATATCGCCGCGGCAATCGTGCGCCCGGTGTACATTCCCGCCAGCAGGTATTTCTTGGAATAGCGCTTGCCCAGCCAGCCTGCGGCGAGGGTGCCGGCAATGTTGGCCAAGCCAATGATCGAGATTGACACTGCCCCAAGCGCCGAGGTTGTCGTGACCCCGATGGCCGCCAACGCGCTGGAATTGCCAATGCTCGAACACATCTCGGCCACCATCGCCGGGAAATGCGCGGTAATGAACGCCAGCTGATAGCCGCACGAGAAAAAGCCCAGGAAAATAAGCGTGTACGTGGGATCGCGAATGGCGCGACCCAGAACCTCGCTCAGACGTTCGTTGAGTTCGGCCTTGGGGACACTTGGCGCGCGCATGAACGGCAGCGACAAAAGCGACGCCAGTATCACCACGGCAAAGATCAGAAATACCGATTGCCAGGGCATCAGCGTCAGCAGCCATTCGGCCATTGGCGCGCCGATCACCTGCCCGCCCGATCCGGCGGCAGTGGCAATGGCCAGCGACATCGAGCGGTTCTCGTCCGAACTGGCGCGCCCGACGACCGCCAGGATCACGCCAAAACCGGTTCCGGCCACACCGAAGCCGACGAAGATTTCCAGGAATTGGTGCTGTCCCGGGGTGACGGCATAGGACGACAGCACCAGCCCGACAGCGTAGCTGATGGCACCGAGGATAATCGCCTTGCGGTCCCCGATCTTTTCGGCAATCGCGCCAAAAATCGGCTGACCGATGCCCCAGAACAGGTTCTGGATGGCGATGGCCAGCGAGAAATCGGCGCGCAGCCAGCCAAATTCTTCGGCGATCGGGATCTGGAATATACCGAACGAGGCCCGGACCGAAAAGCTGACCAGGATGATTATGCAGCCGACAATCAAAACCGGCGTAAAAAGAGGCACGCGCCTGTCGGTCATTCATCCTCCACCGCCAGATTGCGACAGAATGGGGAAGTTTGCGGCAAGGTCAAACCAACAATCGCGATTACACATATCAACCGAAATGTTCCTGCTCTTGCCGCGCCCCGATTTTCGCCATAAGAAAAGCCGGATTTTGGCGTTGAGGGCATCATGGCTGGCCTGACTGCACAACATGAGGCGCGGGCAAAAGCGGACGAGCTGGCAGACGACGCCGCGCAGCGACAGGTGTTGGGCTTGCTGCAACGCATTACCGACGATTTATGCACGCCGCAAAAACGCGGCCTGCTTCGCAAAAAGGCCGACCCGGTCCGTGGGCTTTACCTGTGGGGCGGCGTCGGGCGTGGCAAATCCATGCTGGTGGATATGTTCGCCGATGCGGTCGATGTGCCGCATCGCCGAGTGCATTTTCACAGCTTCATGCAAGAGGTGCATGAAGCCATGCACAGGGCGCGTCAGGAAAGCGTCGATGACCCGCTCAGGCCCTTTCTCGATGAAGTCGGAAGGCAAATTCGGATGCTCGCGTTCGACGAAATGCAGATCGGCGACATCACCTATGCGATGATCGTGGGTCGCTTGTTCCGGGGCCTTGCCGAGCGCGGCGTGACGATTGTGACCACATCAAACCGACCCCCCGGCGAGCTCTATGAAAACGGGTTGAACCGGCAGCTGTTCCTGCCCTTTATCGCCTTTCTTTGCGAAGAATTTGACGTGCATGAACTGACAAGCCCGGTTGACTACCGGCAAAATCTTCTGGCCGAGGCACAGGTCTATTTTTCGCCGATCACAGCAGCGGCCAGACGCGCGATTGATGCCATCTGGGCCGATCTGACCGGCGGAATGTCAGCGCCGCTGACGCTGGAGGTCAAGGGCAGGGCGGTCACTTTACCGGCGTTCAGGAACGGCGTCGCGCGGGCGAGCTTCTTTGATCTCTGCGGCCAGCCGCTGGGGCCGCCGGATTATCTGGCGATCGCTGCCGCTGTGCGTGTGCTGGTTCTGGATGCTATCCCCTGCCTTTCGCGGTCGAATTTCAATGAGGCCAAGCGCTTTGTAACCCTGATTGACGCGCTCTACGAGGCCCGCGTGCGCTTGATCGCCTCAGCCGAGGCACGGCCCGACATGCTCTATCTCGAAGGCGAGGGAACCTTTGAATTCGCCCGCACCGCCAGCCGCCTTGTCGAAATGCAGTCCGCCGATTGGGGCGGCTCTGCGTGATGCGCGATGAAATCGGCTTTTCGTCAGGATGCCGGCGCGATAGGGGCCATTCATGAGCGGTAAGATTGACACGCGCGCCATTGGTCTGGATGCAGGCCTCAGTTTCATACGCTGGCTGACTGGTGCCGAAAACCTGCATTACGGGTTCTGGGAGGGGATTGAGGTGAACGCAGGCAATCTGCGCGCGGCTCAGGATGCTTATATGGAACTGCTGTTTTCATACCTGAGAGAGGGGCCGCTTAGCGTGCTCGACATCGGCGGCGGCGCGGGCGAGACGGCCAAAAAGCTGCTGGCCATGGGCCACCAGGTGCAGATCGTCGTGCCCAGCCCGCTGCTGGCCGATCGCTGCCGTGCCAATGCACCGGGCGCGCAGGTGCATCTTGCCCGGTTTGAGGATTTTCCGAGCGACGATCGCTTTGACATCTGCCTGTTTTCCGAAAGCTTCCAATATATCGCGCTGAAGAAATCTTTGGTGCTGGCTGAGGCTCTCATGGCGGAAGGCGGCGAGATTCTGATCGCCGATTGCTTCCGCCGCGATGAATTCGCCGAACATCGCAGCAATGTTGTCGGCGGCGGGCATATGCTGGGCGCGTTTGACCGTGCGGTTGGGCGGGCCGGGCTGCAGGTTCTGGCGCGCCGCGACATCACCGAAGATGTGGCCCCGTCGATTGATCTCGAACAGGGTCTGTTCAACGTGCTTGGGCATTCTTTACAGCAAATTGACAGCGAACTGGCCGACAAGCGCCCCCTCACGCGCCGCGGGCTGGTATGGCTCACCGGGGTGGTGCTCGGCAAAGGCCCCCGCACGCGTCTGCTTGCGCGACTGACCGAACAGCGGCGCAATTCTGAGCGGTTTTGCAAATTCAACCGCTACCAGATCATCCGCCTGGGCCGCGCGGACTAGCCGGGGCGCTCAGTCCGGAATACCAGCCGCAACCAGTGCGGCGTGGAACCGCGCGATCTGGTTGTCATCGCTCAGCCAGACCGGGCGAATCGTCGATAGGGTGAGTTTCGGGAAATTGCTAAGCAGACCGGCAGCACAATCCCGCGCCGCATCGGTTTGTCCGGCCAGCCCGTAAACGCCCACCGCCACCAGGCTGTTGCGTTGCAGTTCGGGCACTTGTTGCTGCAAATGGCGTGTCACTTCAACTGCCTCGTCAAACTGGTCAGCCATCGTCAGGATCATCGAAAAATCCCGTTGTATTTGAAAACGCAGCGGCTCTTCGCGCATCGACGGCACTAGCTTACCAAGAGCGGCAGCATTTTCGGGGTTGGGATCAAGATAGGCTTTTGCAATCGCGGCGGTAGTCTGCCCCTGTTGGTAGCCCGGGCAGATGCGCAGGGCATGCAGTGCATAATACCAACGGCATCAATTTCTGACTCTGTGGGGATTCCCAAATCGGTTTTGATCTGATTCAAGGTTGGCAAAGGAGGATCGCCATGCCAGCCAGTGTTCCGCTTCGTCGCGACTTTGATGCCCGCCACCTTCGTAAACTCGCCAGCCGTTGCAAGGATGCCCGGCAGAGCCGCCGTCTGTTGTCTCTTGCGGCGGTCTACGATGGCATGCGCCGTGGAGAGGCCGCAAGGATCGGTGGGATGGATCGCCAAACCCTGCGGGACTGGGTTCACCGGTTCAACGAAGAGGGACCGGATGGCCTCACCAACCGCAAGGGCGCGGGCCGGACGCGCTACCTGAGCGATGTCCAGATGAAAGAACTTGGCGAGATTGTCGAGACCGGCCCCGATCCGGCGGTGGACGGGGTTGTCCGCTGGCGGCGGATCGACCTGAAGCGGGTGATCGAGGCGCGCTTTGGCGTCATCTATTCCGAGCGCGGGATATCCAGACTGCTTGGCGAACTGGGCTTTGCCCATATCAGCGCCCGCCCGCAGCATCCCAGGCAGGATAAGCGGATCATCGAGGCGTTTAAAAAAAACTTCGCCGACACGCTCCAGGTGCATATAGCTGACCTGCCAGCGGGAACGCCGGTGGAGATCTGGTTCCAGGACGAAGCACGCCTTGGCCAGAAGAATGGCCTGACGCGCCTGTGGGCGAGAAAGGGCACGCGCCCCCGCCAGCCGGCCGATCAGCGCTATCACAACGCCTATCTGTTCGGCGCCATCTGTCCGGCTCACGGCAAGGGGGCGGCGCTCATGCTGCCTTGGGCGGACGCGCAAGCCATGCAGATGCATCTCGACGAGATCAGCCGCCACGTCGCCCGAAAGGCCCATGCGGTTGTGCTGATGGATCGGGCCGGATGGCACACCACCGGCAAACTCAAAGTCCCGAAGAACCTCACCATCATCCTGCTGCCATCGCGCGCTCCGGAACTGAACCCGGTGGAAAATATCTGGCAGTACTTGCGCGCCAATTGGCTCTCCAACCGCGTGTTCGAAGACTACAATGCCATCGTCGATGCTGGATGCGAAGCTTGGAACAAGCTCATCGCACAGCCCGAAACCATCACATCAATCGGAATGCGAAAATGGGCCCATATCGGTCAATGTTAAATGCCGCTGGTATAATCCTGCATCGCGCGGCGATCACCCAGCAGATCCCCATGACAAACAGCCGTGATAAAAAGGGGGCTTATAACTTAATGTTGATTTCGCTTGATTTAGGGGCTTATATATTTGACGCGGTGAACGTCCGGTCAGCCTCCCAGTAAGTGATTCAAATCCTGTAGGTTTCTCGGCATTTGGTGGTGGTGTCGAGAACATTCTGAGTTGACCGGTTTATGTACCATATGAGTTGACCGCTTCTGTTGCGGTTTCTGGCCCTGTGGGGAGTGGTCGGTCGCGGAGCGGCTGTCCACTTGTCCACAGGGCGCCGGTCGGTCGCGTCGAAGCGGGTCACGCGGCCTCGCGGGTTTGGCTGTCGATCGGTTGGCCATCGGCGTGGTATCGCGCCAGACATCGCGGTCCATGGAAGACGGCCATTGTGCCGTCGGGGTATTCGTGGACGCGGACCCTGGCCTTGACGTAATGGCGGCGGTGGCGGCCGGCGGGGATCTGAAGTGCCAGGCGCTTGTAGCGCACCGTGTTGTCGTTTGAGACGGTGCGTTCCTCGTGGATGCACAGGATGTCGTCGAGCGCGCCGGTGAAGGGGACGAAGGCGGTGCCCCGGTCCTCGGCCGGGGTCGCGAAGCGGGCGTTGTGTTGTGGCAGGAAGACCTCCTTGAGGAAGCGGTTGGCCTCGACCATGTCGGTGATGCCGGCGAGCCTGAGTTCCTGGGGCAGGCGCTTCTGCAAGGTGCCGAACATGCGCTCCGAGCGCCGCCTTGCCTCGGGCGAGCAGGCCGGGATCAACTCGATGCCGAGCTGCGCCAGGGCGCGGCCGACCTGGGTCGGGGTGTCCTTGTCCACCTTGCCGCCGGCCTCGGGCGTGTTCCAGTAGTGGCTGGCGCGGTCGGCGTAGAGCGAGCAGAACAGGCCCTTGGCCCGGATCGCCTCGGACACCCCCTGGAAGCTCGACATGGTGCCCTCTTCGGCGACGAAGAAGGCCGAGTAGATATCGCTGGTCGCATCGTCCATGGTGACGATCAGGTCCCACCATCGACCGGGGACCCACTCGTGGCTCGAGCCGTCCTGGTGCAACATCATGCCGGGCAGGGCACGGCGCGGCCGCTTGCGCCGGTGCGCCCCACGCCTGGGCACCGCGCGCCTGCGCCCATGGGCTTGCAAGCTCAGCCGCAGCCAGTTGTAGCTGCGCTTGAAGCCGTGATCGGCCACCAGCTTCTCGTGGAAGTGCTTGGCCGTGAAGTCCCAGTAGCGGGTGTCGAACAACTCCAGCACCCGCGCCACCTCGTCCACCGGCGCGCGCCGCGCCGAGAGGCGGCCCAGGCGGCGGTCGTAGAGACCGTCGGCTCCCTCCGCCTCGTAGCGGTCGCGCCAGCGCCGGAAGGTGCGCTCCGAGACACCCAGAACCTCCGCCGCCTCCGCCTGGCTCAAGCCACCCCGATGGGTGCGCCCGTAAACCTCCTCGAACTTCATCAATCTCAGTCCCTGTACCTGCTCCGTCCGACGCATCGCCTCCCTCCATGGCTTGGAGGCGTTCTAAAACCGGACAGATCATCTGGTACATAAACCGGACATATCGCGTGTTACCGACATCGGCATTTGGTGGTGGTTGACCAGAGCAGTTGCCCAATATATGGTGCCCGGTAACCGCGAATCATCGCGGTGGCCATCAACGCAAAGGCTGGACCTACACAGTCCAGCCTAGCGCCCCGAAAGGGGAATTTGATGGCTCGTGTAAACATGGAAGCGCGCACGAGACAGGTTCGATAACGCAGCAATGCTAACGATTTCCTGCGAGCCGGTCAAGTGTGTTCTCTCCATATGTCGAGAACATTCTGAATTGACCGGTTTATGTACCATATGATTTGACCGCTTCTGTTGCGGTTTCTGGCCCTGTGGGGAAGTGGTCGGTCGCGGAGCGGCGGTCCACTTGTCCACAGGGTGCCGGCCGGTCGCGTCGAAGCGGATCACGCGGCCCGCCTTTCGCTGCTTTCGATCGGCGTGCCGTCTTTCTTGTAGCGGGCCAGGCAGCGCCGGCCATGGAAGACGGCAAGGTCGCCGTCGGGATATTCGTGCACACTCACTTTGGCCTTGACGTAGTGGTGGCGATGGCGGTCTGCCGGGATCTGCAGGCTCAAGTTCTTGTAGCGCACCGTGTTGTCATTGCCGACCACACGGTCCTCCTGCACACAGAGGATGTCCGCCAGGTTGCCGGCGAACGGCACGAAGGCGGAGCCTGTGTCCTCGGCCGGCCGGGCGAAGCGGGCATTGTGGGCCGGCAGGAAGTCCTCTTTCAGGAACCGGTTGGCGGCCGCCATATCGGTGATGCCGGCGAGCTCGAGTTCCTGCGGCAGGCGTTTCTGCAGGGTGCCGAACATGCGCTCCGAGCGGCCCCGGGCCTCCGGTGAATAGGCCGGGATCAGCTCAATACCGAGTTGCTGCAGGGCACGTCCGACCTGGGTTGGATTGTCCTTGTCGACCTTGCCGCCGGCCTCCGGCGTGTGCCAATAGTGCGAGGCCCGGTCTGCATAAAGCGAGCAGAACAGCCCCATGGCCGACCCCACCTCCAGCAGCGCCACAAAGCTCGACATGGTGCCCTCCTCGGCGACGAAGAAGGCGGAATAGATCTCCGAAGTGGCATCGTCCATGGTCACGATCAGGTCCCAGTACTGACCCGGCACCCATTGGTGCGTGGAGCCGTCCTGGTGCAACATCATGCCGACCATCGGCCGGCGCGGCCGCTTGCGGCGGTGCACGCCGCGCCGCGGCGCCGGCGCGACCCGGCCGTGCGCCTGGAGCGTCAGCCGCACCCAGTTGTAACTGCGCGTGACGTCGTGCTTTGCAACCAGCTTCTCCCAGAAGTGCCAGGCGGTGAAATGCCGGTACCTGGTATCGAACAGATCCAACAGTGCCACCACCTCGTCGACCCCGGCGCGGCGCGCGGAAACCCGACCCAGGCGGCGGTCGTAAAGACCCTCCGCGCCCTCGGCCTCAAAGCGATCGCGCCAGCGTCGGAACGTGCGCTCGGACATGCCCAGGATCTCGGCTGCCTCCAGCTGGCTCAACTCACCCCTGTAGGTGCGTCCGTAAACCTCATCGAACTTCATCAATCTCAACCCCTGTAACTGCTCTGTCCGGCGCATCAGCTCCTCCACTTCCTGGAGGAGTTCTAATGCCGGACAGATCATTTGTTACATTGACCGGCCATATCACGTGTTATCGACAGTGTGTTCTCTCCATAATGGAGAATACTATGACGGGACCGAAACCGTTCAAGGTTTCCAAGGAATTATACCAACGGCCCCCAGATTTGACTCAAGGGGATTCCCACGAGCGGCGTGATCTGATTCAGTGGCATCAAGGCAAGGGAGGCTTTGATGGCAGTAAGGATTACGCGCAAAGACAAGTCCGCAGGCGAGCTTCGCCAGGAAGCGGCGCGGTGCCGGGATGGGAAAGCGGCGCGACGGATGTTGGCGATTGCCCTGGTTCTGGATGGGGTTGACCGCAAGACGGCGGCAGAAAACTGCGGCATGGATCGGCAGACGCTGCGGGATTGGGCCCACCGTTACAATGCGGAGGGCGTGTCGGGCCTGTTCAACCGTCGCCCGCCGGATCCACCCTGTCTGCTGAGCGCGGCACAGAAGGAGGAGTTGGCGGAAATGGTTCGGGCGGGTCCCGACCCCGAAACCGATGGGGTTGTGCGCTGGCGGCGCATTGATCTGAAACGCAAGATCGAAGAGCGCTTCGGCGTCACCATGCATGAGCGAACTGTTGGCAAACAATTGGCAAGCCTGGGCTTTCGGCGTCTGTCGGCGCGCCCGCAGCATCCGAAATCCGACCCGGATGCACAGGAGGCTTTTAAAAAAACTTCGCCGCAGAGGTAGAAGCAGCCTTGCCGGAAACAGCCCGCAGCAAGCCCCTGGAGATATGGTTTCAGGATGAAGCGCGGGTTGGCCAGCAGGGCACGGGGGCGCGTTCCACGCTCACCCGTATCTGGGCCGAGCGTGGAACGCGCCCCCGTGCCCCGCGCGACACCCGCTATATCTGGAGCTACATTTTCGGCGCCGTCTGCCCGGAACGGGCTGAAGCGGCCGCTCTGATCATGCCACATGCCGACACACAGGCCATGAGCGCGCATCTCGCCGAGATCGCTAAAACCGTCGCATCGGGCGCACATGCCCTGCTCATTCTGGATGGCGCTGGCTGGCACGGTTCGGCAGAGCTGGAGGTACCCGACAACATCACCCTGCTCAAACTCCCGCCCTATTCCCCTGAACTCAACCCGATGGAAAATGTGTGGGCTTATCTGCGTGCCAACAAGCTCGCCATATCCGTCTTCGACAATTATGAGCAGATCGTCGACAGGTGTTGCGAAGCATGGAACTTCTTTGCAAACGACAAAACCGCAATCACGTCAATCACTACCAGACAATGGGCTAAAACGGTCAACGACTAGGGCCGTTGGTATTACATGAAGGACAACACCTGGTCCGTCTTCAGATTCCAGGGGTTGGACCGACTGGACAAAGTACCGTTCAATTCCGTCTTCCTGCGGAAGATGCTTTGGATCTTGGTAACCTGCTTGTGGCCCAGGCGGAGAGTTTGATTTTTTCATGGGTAATACCAACGGCATCAATTTCTGACTCTGTGGGGATTCCCAAATCGGTTTTGATCTGATTCAAGGTTGGCAAAGGAGGATCGCCATGCCAGCCAGTGTTCCGCTTCGTCGCGACTTTGATGCCCGCCACCTTCGTAAACTCGCCAGCCGTTGCAAGGATGCCCGGCAGAGCCGCCGTCTGTTGTCTCTTGCGGCGGTCTACGATGGCATGAGCCGTGGAGAGGCCGCAAGGATCGGTGGGATGGATCGCCAAACCCTGCGGGACTGGGTTCACCGGTTCAACGAAGAGGGACCGGATGGCCTCACCAACCGCAAGGGCGCGGGCCGGACGCGCTACCTGAGCGATGTCCAGATGAAAGAACTTGGCGAGATTGTCGAGACCGGCCCCGATCCGGCGGTGGACGGGGTTGTCCGCTGGCGGCGGATCGACCTGAAGCGGGTGATCGAGGCGCGCTTTGGCGTCATCTATTCCGAGCGCGGGATATCCAGACTGCTTGGCGAACTGGGCTTTGCCCATATCAGCGCCCGCCCGCAGCATCCCAGGCAGGATAAGCGGATCATCGAGGCGTTTAAAAAAAACTTCGCCGACACGCTCCAGGTGCATATAGCTGACCTGCCAGCGGGAACGCCGGTGGAGATCTGGTTCCAGGACGAAGCACGCCTTGGCCAGAAGAATGGCCTGACGCGCCTGTGGGCGAGAAAGGGCACGCGCCCCCGCCAGCCGGCCGATCAGCGCTATCACAACGCCTATCTGTTCGGCGCCATCTGTCCGGCTCACGGCAAGGGGGCGGCGCTCATGCTGCCTTGGGCGGACGCGCAAGCCATGCAGATGCATCTCGACGAGATCAGCCGCCACGTCGCCCGAAAGGCCCATGCGGTTGTGCTGATGGATCGGGCCGGATGGCACACCACCGGCAAACTCAAAGTCCCGAAGAACCTCACCATCATCCTGCTGCCATCGCGCGCTCCGGAACTGAACCCGGTGGAAAATATCTGGCAGTACTTGCGCGCCAATTGGCTCTCCAACCGCGTGTTCGAAGACTACAATGCCATCGTCGATGCTGGATGCGAAGCTTGGAAAAAGCTCATCGCACAGCCCGAAACCATCACATCAATCGGAATGCGAAAATGGGCCCATATCGGTCAATGTTAAATGCCGCTGGTATAACTCCTGATTAATGAAGCCTTAATCGGCCACATTTGGTAGTTTACGCGGGGCGGGCTACTAAATCAAGCGAAATCAACATTAAGTTATAAGCCCCATAAAAAGGGCGACATAACTGCCGGGATCAAGGGCGCGGGACCGGGCGCAATAGTCAATGATCATGTCCTTGCTTTCGACCGCAATATCCACTGGCGAAAACTCATGATTTCGCCAGTGGCAGAACGACAACATGCCGTGCCCCATGGAATTTTCCGGGTCTTTTTCCAGCGCCATTTCAAGATAGCTTTTGACAGGCTCAAAACCGCCGGTTGTCTCGACCATGATGCCCGCCGCCTTAGTTAGCAGTTGCTGCACATTCAGCGTGCTGACATCGGTCCCAGCCAGACGCGCAGCCGCACGTTCATTCAGGCGGATACGGATGATCAGGATCACGGTGGACGAGATTTCATCCTCGATCTCGAACAGGTCTTCGGACGTGCGATCATAGCGACGCGCCCAAAACTCGACGCCCGTCGCGCAATCAAGCAGCGAGAAATTGATGCGGATACGGTTGCCCGCGCCACGAACGCCGCCTTTCAGGACATAATCGGCCCTTCGACTGATTTCTTCCCGCGACACGTCTATCGCATTGAATGTCGCCAGTCCTTCAATCATCGCGTCGCGCAGGCCCTCGGCCAGTTCGGCAACATCGTCGCCTTTGCCGGTAAAGGTGAACGCAGGCACATTGACAATCGGCTTGGTCTCGTCCGCAAGTGTTGCATTGGTGCGGCTCACCGGCGGGACCTTATCACCCCCGAGATGATACACATGCACCGGCTCGGCAATGTTTTTCAACTCACGCTCGCCGCCGTCGCTAAAGGCCAGGTCCAGCTTGCCGCGCACTTCCTCATACACCTTGGCCGACACACAAACCCCGCCCGGCACGGCAATCGGTTCCAGCCGCGCGGCGATATTCACGCCCTCGCCGTGGATGTCGTCGTCCTCGACAATCACGTCGCCCAGGTTGATGCCGATCCTGAGCGTCAGCGCCGTGCCGTCCGATGCGCCGATCTGGTCCTGCAGCTCGGCCGCAAAACTGACCGCCTCAACGGCTGATGCAAATTCCAGAAAGAACGCATCACCCATCGTCTTGATCAGCCGCCCGGAATGCGTCGCGGTCAGCGGGGCAACGACATCAGCAGCCAGCGCCCTGAATTTCGCCCGCGTGCCCGCCTCGTCGGCGTGGATTAGCGCCGAATAGCCGACTACGTCGGCGATCACTATGGTGGCTAGACGGCGTTGCAAGGGTAGCCCCCGATTCCTCGGGTCAGATTATGGGGTCTGGAAAATAAATCCAGCCGTTGTGAATGGTTTTCGTTGCTGACTTGGGCTGAGGGCCCCGGGTTGACGAAGCCTCGCCATGAGAACAAAACGTGAATATAATGCTGAGTCGTGATGTTTGTCGAACTGAACATATGCGGGAACTTCACCTTTCTGAAAGGTGCCAGCCATGGCGAGGAATATATCCGCCGGGCCGGGTTGCTGGGTATGGGCGCAATTGCGGTGGCCGATGAAAACTCGGTTGCTGGTACCGTGCGCGCCCATACCGAGGCGCGCGAAGTGGCGCGAGATGTGCGATTGCGGGCAGAGGCCGACCCGATTGGCCCGCCCCGGCCTGATCACATTGCCAAACCGCCCTCGGCTAATATCTATTGCACTCCGCGGTTGATCCCGGCGGCCAAGATCGTGTTGCGTGATGGGTTTACCCTCACCGCGCTGCCGAAAAACCGGCAGGGCTGGGCGCATCTGTGCCGGTTGCTGACCAAGGGGCGGCTGAGGGCTGAAAAGGGCAGCTGTGATCTGACGATGGGTGATCTGATAGAATGGGGAGCAGAGATTGCCCTGTTGATCCATCCACAGACGCAAACGTTTCCGGGCGGCGCGGGCGCGTGGTTTTCGCAGGCCGAAAGGCTGACGCGCCGCTTTGCCGGGCATTGCACCGTGTTGATGGCGCCCGCCTATGATGGCCAGGATCAGCGGCGGTTTGACCGGCTGGCGGGGTTGGCCGAGCGGCTGGGCATTCCGACCGCCGCCTCGGCAGCCCCGATCATGCATCACGGGGCCCGCCGCAAGCTGGCCGATGTTCTGTGTGCGATCAGGATCGGCACACTCGTCGATCAGCTGGGTCGCGCCGCGCTGGCCAATGCCGAACAACGCCTGCGGTCCGAGGCCGAGATGCTGCGGATTTTTGCAGGCCATGAGGCGGCGGTGCATCGCGCGGGCGAGATTGCCGAAACGCTGAGCTATTCGCTGGATGAGCTGCGCTACGAATACCCGTCCGAGATTGCCGATGGCGAAACGCCCGACCAGCGGCTGCGCCGTCTGGCCCATAAGGGGCTGAAATGGCGGTATCCGGGCGGTGCGCCGGAA
Organism: Paracoccaceae bacterium; assembly: GCA_965216135.1. Taxonomy (GTDB): domain Bacteria; phylum Pseudomonadota; class Alphaproteobacteria; order Rhodobacterales; family Rhodobacteraceae; genus CBDCFL01. The sequence goes on along the minus strand of CBDCFL010000023.1, from coordinate 482,103 downwards.
AGGGTCAAAAAGCTGCTGGAGCATGAACTGACGCTGATCGCCAAACTGAAATACGAGCCCTATTTTCTGACCGTCCATGATGTCGTCGCCTTTGCACGGTCGCGAAATATCCTTTGCCAGGGGCGTGGTTCGGCGGCCAATTCGGTGGCCTGCTATTGCCTTGGGGTCACATCCGTGTCGCCAGAGATCGGCACCATGGTGTTTGAGCGGTTCGTGTCCGAGGCACGCGACGAGCCGCCCGACATCGACGTCGATTTCGAGCACGAGCGCCGCGAGGAGGTGATCCAGCATATTTATGAGCGCTATGGCCGCCACCGTGCCGGTCTGTGTGCCACTGTCGTGCATTATCGCGGCAAGCGGGCGATCCGCGAGGTCGGCAAGGTGATGGGACTGTCCGACGACACGCTGTCGGCGCTTTCCTCGCAGCTTTGGGGGTTCTTCTCGGCTGACGCGGTCGAGGATAAGCGGTTCCGCGAAATCGGCCTTGATCCGACTGACCGCCACCTGAAACAGACGATGGAGCTGATTTACGACATACAGGGTTTTCCGCGCCACCTTTCCCAGCATGTCGGCGGCTTCATCATGACCGAGGGGCGGCTGGACGAACTGGTGCCAGTCGAAAACGCGACGATGGAGGATCGTACCGTCATCTGCTGGGACAAGGATGATATCGACACGCTTGGCATCCTCAAGGTCGATGTGCTGGCGCTGGGGATGCTGACCTGCATCCGTAAGGCGTTCGATCTGCTGCGCCAGCACCATCAGCTTGACTACAATCTCGCCACTCTGCCGCCCGAAGACCCGGCCATCTATGACATGCTGTGCCGCGCCGATGCGATCGGGGTTTTTCAGGTCGAAAGCCGGGCGCAGCTAAACTTTCTGCCGCGTATGCGACCGCGCACCTTTTATGATCTGGTGATCGAGGTGGCGATCATCCGCCCCGGGCCCATTCAGGGCGATATGGTGCATCCGTTCATAAGGCGTCGCAATGGCGAAGAACCGGTCAGCTTTCCGTCCGACGAGTTGGGCAAGGTGCTGGGCAAGACCCTTGGCGTGCCCTTGTTTCAGGAACAGGCGATGCAGATCGCCATTGTCGGGGCCGGGTTTAGCCCGGAAGAGGCGGATCGTCTGCGCCGGTCGCTGGCGACCTTCAAAAAGCATGGGAACGTCAGCGAGTTTCATGGCCGGTTCATGAAGGGTACGCGCGCCAATGGCTATGACGATGAGTTTGCCGAGCGCTGTTTTTCCCAGATCGAGGGGTTCGGCTCTTATGGGTTCCCCGAAAGCCATGCCGCATCTTTCGCGCTGCTGGTTTATGCCTCGGCCTGGCTGAAATGCCATCACCCCGGCATTTTCGCCTGTGCGTTGCTGAACTCGCAGCCGATGGGGTTTTACGCGCCCGCCCAGATCGTGCGTGATGCACGTGAACATGGGGTCAAGGTGCTGCCGGTTTCGATCAACGCCTCATATTGGGACAATGTGATGGAACCCGACAGGCGGGGCGGGTTGGCGGTCCGGCTGGGGTTTCGCCAGATCAGGGGCATCAAGGAAGACGAGGCGATCTGGATCGCGGCGGCTCGGGCCAATGGCTATCACAGCCTGGAAGATGTCTGGCGGCGCGCCGGGGCGGGGGCGAAAACGCTCAGGGTGCTGGCCGAGGCGGATGCGTTCACCGATCTGGGCCTGACCCGGCGCGAAGCGCATTGGGCCGCCCGTGCATTGGTGCCGAGTGGTGAATTGCCGCTGTTTGCCGGTGATCTGGATGGCGAGGGGATTGTGGAGCCGGCGGTTCATTTGCCGAAGATGACCGAGGGCCAGGAGGTGGTCGAGGACTATGTTTCGATGCGGCTGACACTAAGGTCGCATCCGATGGCTTTGCTCAGGCATATTGTGACGCCGGGGATGGAAAAGGTGCCGGAAAATGCAAGTGTCCACATGTGGACGGGAGGTTAACATGCTGATATTAAGGGTATTTCAAAAAAACAAGGAATCGGTAAACTCCCATACGAGAGCAGAGCCCTTGCTGGCGCGCCCTCACGGTCAGGCATCGGTTATGGCGGGCAGGTCACCAGGCCCTGCACCGGAAATGCCAAATACCGGGCGATGGGGATGCCGCCCGACCGCCGCTCGACAACAGTGCCCTCGCCGACCGAGGCGAACCGCCCGGCAACCGCCGGGGCGCGCGGGTCGTCGCGGCGGATCAAAAGACCGGGCACATCGCAGAGATGATCAGGAAAAGGCGCGCGAAAGGTGTAGCGATAGGTCTGGTGGACCGCATGCACGGCGCGATCCGGCAAACGGAATGTCAGTGCGCCGGTAAGCCCGTATTCGACAGTCGCGATCCACTCAGCACCTGTTGCATCGGCCAGAGCCCCGGTCTCGGCAACAAATTCCGGCCAGCCCTTGGTCTGGTTGGGCAAGGTGTGGCCCGGTCGCAGCGGCTCGCCAGGCCAAAATCCGACGACCATCACCAGCAGCGCCGGAACAACGCCCAGCCCCGCGCCAAGCCAAATCAGGCCGGGTTTCCACCGCGCCGCGCCAAGCCCCGCCAGAACCGCAATGGCGGGCAGGGCCGGGGCAGGCCAGTTGCCCTGAACCGACGAAGATAGCGCGTAATATGCGAAAAACAGCAGCATCGGCAGGCTGGTGAGACAGAGCACCGTCACAACCGGGTTGGTGCGCCTTAGAACTGTAATTACCGCCGCCCAAAAGGCCAGTGGCGAAAGCGACACGATCAGCACAGCGCCATATTGCGCCAGAAATGCCGGTTGCAACTGCCCGCCGCCGATGCGGCTGAACTGACGCTCAAGCCCAAGCCAGTCATGCGCGATGTTCCACGCAATTAGCGGTGCGATCACGGCTGCGGCGATCAGGCCGGCAATCCAGGGCCAGGGCGTGCGCAGCTGCGCACGGCTGCTGGGCGTTGCCAGCAGCCAAATCAACAGCCCCGGAGCGAGGAACAAGTTGGTGAATTTTGACAAGGCACCAAGGCCCACGAACGCCCCGGCCAGTAGCCAAAAGCGCGGTCTGACCAGCGCCTCGGCGGTTGCCCAGACCGTCGCCGTCCAGAACAGGATCGACGGCGGGTCGGGCGAGGCACCAAAGCCGCCGATGAAGATGAGCAGCCCGGCATTGAACCAAAGCGCCGCAATGCGCGCTGCGGTCCTATCGCCACCCGCCAGCAGGGCCAGCCTCCAGACAAGGATTGTGACACTAGCGAAGGCCAATAGCGGCAACAGGCGCACGCCAAGGCGGTGTTCACCGATGAGCGCTTCGCCGAGATAAATCATCCAGGCGATCATCGGCGGGTGGTCGTAATATCCCCAAGCCGGTGCGGTGGCCCAAAGGGCGTAATAGGCCTCGTCCTCGACCAGCGGAATGACACCGGCCATGACCAAGTGAGCGGCCAGAAACGCCAGGATCGTGACGGTCAGTGTGGGGATGCGCATCTAGGACCGCCTGCGCGCCCGCTTTGGTTTTTTTCGCTGGGCGGTTTTTGCCGGGCCACGTTTGCGCCCTGCCGCCTTGGCCGTTCTGCGGCGCGGCCCGCGTGGCAGCGACGCCCCGTCCAGCGCCAGCAATTCCAGGATCAGCCCGCCGGTAACCGGCACAGCCTCGGCCAGACGTACGGTTGCCCTTTGGCCCATCGAAATTGTCAGGCCGGTGTCGGTGCCGGTCAGCCGGTTCGCATCCCGGTCAAAGCGGAAATATTCGCGCCCCAACGCGCGCATCGGGATCAGCCCGTCGGCGCCGGTATCATCCAGTTTCACGAACACCCCGAACCGGGCAATCCCGGCCACCCGCCCGCTCAGCTCGGTGCCGACGCGGTCGGCCAGATAGCTGGCGAGATAGCGGTCGGTGGTGTCGCGTTCGGCGGCCATCGAGCGGCGTTCGGTATCGGAGATATGCGCGGCTGTTTCGTCGAGCTGGTCCGTTTCCGCCGGGGAGAGCCCATCATCGCCCCAGCCATGGCCAGCGATCAGGGCGCGATGGACGACCAGATCGGCGTAACGGCGGATGGGCGAGGTGAAATGGGCGTAATTTCTCAAGGCTAGGCCGAAATGAGCAAGATTTTCAGGGCTGTAATAGGCCTGCGTCATTGAGCGCAGCGTCGTCAGGTTGATCAGCTCGGCAAATTCCGTGCCTTCGGCCTGGCCCAGCAGCCGGTTCAGGTGCCCGGTAGTCAGCGCCTGGCCCCTGGCAAGGCTCAGACCCGAGGTGCGGGCCACGTCGCGCAAGGCGTCGAGTTTTTCCGGGCTGGGTTCTTCATGCACGCGAAAAAGATGCGGTTGCTTCAGGCGGATCAGCTCTTCAGCCGCGGCGACATTGGCAAGCACCATGAATTCTTCGATCAGGCGATGCGCATCCAGCCGGGCGCGGAAGGCGACCGAGGTCACCTGGCCGTCATCATCCAGCTCGATTTTACGCTCGGGCAGGTCGAGGTCGAGCGGCTGGCGGGCATTGCGGGCCATTGTTGCCGTGTCGTATGCCGCATAAAGCGGTGTGATCACATTACGCATCAGGGACGCGCACCGCGGGTTTGGGTTGCCGTCGCGGGCCTGCTGCACCTCGGCGTAGCTCAAGCTGGCGCGCGATGTCATGACGGCGCGGTGAAATTCGTGGCCGATCTTGTCGCCATTGGCGTTGAGCACCAGTTTGACCGCGATGCAGGGGCGCTCGACGCCTTCGTGCAGGCTGCACAGATCGCCCGACAGCCGGTCGGGCAGCATTGGCACGACGCGGTCGGGGAAATAAGTGGAATTGCCGCGATTTCGGGCCTCGGAATCGAGCGCCGAACCGGGGGTCACGTAATGGGCGACATCGGCGATGGCGACCCAGACAATGTGGCCGCCGGGGTTTTTCGGGTCAGCGTCGGCCATCGCGGCGACCGCGTCGTCATGGTCGCGCGCATCCGCCGGGTCGATCGTGACCAGCGCCAGATCGCGCAAATCGGTGCGATTGTGCGGGTCGGCGGGCATGGCGCCCTCGGCCTCGGCAATCGCGTCATCGGGAAAGTCATGCGGAATGTCGTGCTGGTGGATGGCGATAAGCGACACGGCTTTGGGCGCGGCCGGATTGCCCAGCCGCGCCACCACCCGGGCGGACGGCAGCCCGAACCTGCCCTTGGGTCCGGTTTGCTCAACTTCGACAAGCTCACCGTCTTTTGCCCCCTTGGTGGCGTCTCTGGCGAGGCGCCATTCTTTGTCCGCCCCACGCTCGATGGGCACGATACGCCCGCCATCGCCGCTTGCGCGAAAGATGCCAAGGATGCGCGCGGGTTGGGTGGCGATGCGGCGGATAAGACGGCCCTGGTAATGGTGATCGGCACCGGCGGTTGCGGTCAAACGCGCCAATATTCGGTCGCCGGGCGCGAGGCCCGGATCGCTGCTTTTGGTGATCAACAGCACGCGGGGTTCGGGCGCATCGCCTGCCCAGTCAGCGGGTCGCGCGAACAGATCGCCGTCAGCGTCAGGTTCAAGCACATGCAAAACCGCCACCGGCGGCAGTTTGTCAGGATCGCGATGGGTTTTGCGGCGCTTTTCCAGGTGGCCTTCGGCCTCAATCTCGTTCAGCATGGCCTTGAGGTCGATCCGGGCCGCGCCCTTGATGCCAAAGGCCCGCGAAATATCGCGTTTGGACGTCTGGGTGGGATTGTCGGCGATCCACGCGAGGATCTGATCTTTGGTGGGCAGAATGCTCATGGCGGTGGCACTAGCATGTTCGCAAATTGCCGTCAGTCCCGAAAATTCCGGCCGCTCATCAGGCTTGGCGGCGTTATTCGCTTGCGACAAGCGAAAAGCGCCCGTCAGCGCGCGATGAGCGCGGCCAGATCGGCGGCGGTGTCGATGTCGATGAGCCTGTCGGTCAGGGCAAATCGCTGGCCGTTCAATGTGGCCAGGCTATCGCTCAGGGCAAGTTCAGAGGCCCAGGCTACACCTTGAAACAGGCGCGGTGGCAGGGCGCGGCGGCGGGCAAAACCGGTCAGCCAATAGCCGCCATCCGTGGCCGGACCGAACACCGCGTCATGGGTGCCAAGTGCCTTGAACCCCCGTTCAATATGCGCCCGGCGAATGCCGGGAATATCAGCACCGATCAGCACCACCGGTCCAGGCGGAGCGGCGCGGATGATCCGCGCCATTCGTGTGCCGAGATCACCATGGCCCTGGGCGATGCGCGGCAGATGGCCGGGCAGGGCGGCTGAATAAACGGCGCGATCTGGTGCGACTACCAAAGACATCTGCCAGCGACGATCGCACAGGCGGCGCGCCAAGCTGTTGAGCTGGTGGCGGAACCAACAGGCCGCCGGGACCATGCCGATGTCACGCCCCAGCCGGGTTTTCACCCGGCCCGCGACCGGTGCTTTGACCATGACGATCAGGCGTGGGCGGTAACTAGGCGAAAAAGTCGGCAAGGATGCGGCCATAGACGGCTTTGAGTTGGTGGATCTGCTGCACCGATACGCGCTCGTCAACCTGGTGCATGGTCTGACCGACCAGTCCGAACTCGACGACCGGGCAGTGGTCTTTGACAAACCGCGCGTCAGAGGTGCCGCCAGCGGTCAAAAGGGCTGGCTTGACGCCGGTCTCGGCCTCGACCGCCTGGGCCACAAGGCGTGACAGATCACCAGGCTGGGTCAGGAAACTCTCGCCGGAAACTTTGATTTCCATGGAAATGTTTACGCCGGTCTCCTGTGACACGCGCTCGACATGGGATGTCAGCCAGTCTGACAGGCTGGCTGAGGTATGGGCATCGTTGAAACGAATATTGGCCATGGCAGTGCAGGTGGCCGGGATCACATTGTTGGCCGTATTGCCGGTGTCAAAACCGGTGACCGCTAATGTTGAGGCATCAAAATGGTCGGTGCCGGTGTCGAGTTGGTGTTCGGCCAGACGGCCAACTAGCATCGCCATTGCAGGCACCGGGTTATTGGCGCGTTCAGGATAGGCGGAATGGCCCTGGATGCCCTCAGCACGGAAATAGGCGCTCATGGACCCGCGCCGCCCGATTTTCATCGCTTCGCCCATCTTTTCGGGACATGTCGGTTCGCCGACTAGGCAGGCCGTCATCGCCTCACCCTTGGCCGACATCCAGTCGAGCAGCGCGGTGGTGCCATCTGTCGCCTCGCCTTCTTCATCGCCGGTGATAGCCAGGACGATTGCCCCGTTTGGGGCCGTGTTAGAGACGAAATCGATGGCAGCCGCTGCAAAAGCCGCGACGCCGGATTTCATGTCAGTCGAGCCGCGACCCCAGAGAAACCCGTCGTCAATGTCGGCACCGAAGGGGTCATGCGTCCAGGCGCTTGCCTCGCCGACGGGCACGACATCGGTGTGGCCGTTGAACCCAAAGGTGCGGCTGTGCCTTTTGGCACCCCAGCGCGCGAAAAGGTTTGAGATGCCGCCGCGATTTACACGAATACATTCAAAAGCGGCGGGTTGCAGACAGCTTTCCAGCACCGCCAAGGCACCTGCATCTTCCGGAGTGACCGAGGCGCACCGAACCAGCCGTGCGGTTAGCGCCACTGGGTCGCATTCTGCGGACTTGCTCATATGATCTGCCCCGTTTTGCTGCCAATTCGCCGTCAGTCGCGATGTGGCCATTCTGCACCAATTCGGCGCGCCACTGGGCGCAAGCTGACCACAGTTGTTAACACCTCATCTGCACTGGGCCATAGTCAGAGCCAATAAAATAAATGTCCAGAGGCAGGACCGGGCAGCACGCCCGAACCCGGAAAAATTTATCGCGCGCTTCGCGTTATTCGACTGCGCTCTCGTTCACCGGGCCTGCCAGAGGTGGGTGAGGCATATGAGCTGGATTATTGCGTGTGACCGCGGCAGGTCTGTGGTTTCTGGAAATTCGCTGGCCCATGACGGGTTGATGACGCGCGGCACATTCATGGTCGAATTCGCGTTGTAATCGGCCGATCTGCGTCCGCGAAAGCTGATCGACTATGAGCGCAGCGCGACCTGGGCGCGGGTGTTCATTCTCTATCTCAACGCCGATGGCTCGGTTTCGGTGGAAAACCGGCAAGGGCGGTCGTGCTCTTATGCGCGGGTCAACACACCGATCAGGTTTCCCGGTCGGGTGCGGGTTACGTATAATTGGGACGGGCCGGAACGACTTGGCATGTTGTCGCTGGAAAGCCTCGACCGCGGTGCATTCGCCCAAGCGGTCTTTGCCGATCCGGTTCCGATACCGGTATCGGACGCGATGCGGATTGCGGAATGGCCGCGCCAGGAAGGACATGATCCGCTGCTTGAGGCGGTGGCGCTTTCGGATGACTGGGAGTTCATGGGTCCGATGCCGGGGATTTCGGCGGCGGCCATGGTTGAAACGCCGCTGGGCCAGCGTCCGATTGCCGAGCTTCGTTTTGGCGATCTGGTGACGACGCGCAGCCATGGAGACCAGCCGGTGCGCTGGATCCTGCGCGACGTGCGACCCAATGTCGGCTTTGACCGTCCGGTGCACTCTAGGTCACATACCCATTAAGGGGATTCCGAAAGTATCAACGTTGTGATTCAGTTCTCCAAAAGCATGGAGGCGGTTATGGCACGTTTTGATTTGACGGATTTCGAGTGGTCGGTGATCCAGCCGCTTCTCCCTCAAAAGTCGCGCGGGGTTCCACGGGTGGATGACCGGCGGGTTTTGAACGGGATATTCTGGCGGCTTCGCACGGGTGCGCCATGGGCGGATATTCCGGCACGCTACGGGCCGCATACGACCTGTGTGAACCGCTTCAACCGGTGGCGGAGGGCAGGTATCTGGACGAAGCTTTTGGATGAAGTATCAAAGGCTTATCAGGGGGATATCCAGATGATCGACAGCTCATCCATTCGCGTCCATCAGCACGCCGCTAATGGTCAAAAAGGCCACCCGATCCCGTAGCATGGGCCGTTCGCGCGGCGGATTAACCACGAAGATTCACGCACTGGTCGATGCTGTTGGTCGCCCGATCCGGCTGAAGCTTACCGAAGGCGGGGGCCATGACGGACGTTCTGCGGCGGACATGTTTGAGACGCTGGGCCAGGGCCAGGTTCTGCTGGCCGACCGCGCCTACGATAGTGATGGGTTGCGCGAAACCCTTGCTGCGCAGGGCGCGTGGGGAAATATCCGGTTGATGCCGAACCGGGTCCGGTTGCCGGAGTTTTGCCCAAAGCTTTATAAAGAGCGAAATCATGTGGAGAGGTTCTTCAATAAACTCAAACACTTCCGAGCCATCGCCACGCGATACGATAAACGGGACGATAACTTCCTTGCTTCCGTTCAACTCGCATCACTGCGTATCTGGTTGCGATCTAATGAGTCGGTGACCTAGAGCGCCATATCTGGGGCTGGATCGCGATGTCATTATGGGCGGTCGCCAGCGACTTGAGCTTCCCACGGGCAATTCTGATTTGTTGCTTGGGCAGGAATTTGCGATGATCGAGGCCGGCCAGATGCAGGGCCACGCGGTGCAATCGCACATTCGCGCGCCTTTGGCTTCTGACTACATGCAATTGCTGCTTGATCATCATGATTGCATAAGGATCAACGGCGTATGGGCGAAAACGGTGTTCGTCGGCAGGCTTGCGCGGCCGGCCCAATCGTTGATCGGCACGCATTTTGCGGAATTTGGCGGCCGGGCGATGCCGGTTCACGAGCTGCAGGTTAGCCCGCTCTTGCAAAGACACGAAACCTTGTCTCTTCTTGACGAGATGATAGCCTAGCGGCTGGCGAGTCTTTGTTTCGACGAGACCACGGTCGAAAGTTTGGATCGATCGGGGGTGGTATGGTCTATCGGGCAGCGATCAGCCTGTCGGCGATTTTTGTGACCTACCTGTGGCCGGGCGCGATTGTGGCGCAGGAGCTGACCGTTGGCACCGTGACCCGACCGCCGTTTTCAATGGTCGAAGACGGTGTCGATACAGGGTTCAGCATAGATCTGATGACCGAACTTGCCGCGGATCTCGGCGCGGGCTATCGGGTGCGCCGGTTTGACAACTTCGGCGATATGTTGCGTGCTGTTGAAAGCGGCGAGGTCGACGCGGCCATTGCGAATATCTCGATAACCGCCGGACGTGAAAGTTTGATGGATTTCAGCCAGCCGATCTTTGAAAGCGGGCTGCAGATCATGATCCCCGGTGACGCGAAACAAAATATCTCGCTATTTCGGGCGCTGTATTCGTGGCAGCTGTTCGGTGCGATCCTGATCGCGTTCGCATTATTGCTGCTCGTGGGAATGGTCATGTGGTGGGCCGAGAGGCGCAGTCAGAGCTATTTCGACAAGCCCGCCAAAGAGGCCATATTTCCGGCATTCTGGTGGGCGCTGAACCTCGTGGTCAATGGTGGTTTCGAGGAGCGTGTGCCGCGGACGATATTTGGCCGGCTGTTCGCCGTGCTGATGGTGGTATCGTCGCTTTTCGTCGTCTCGCTTTTCGTCGTCTCGCTTTTCGTTGCCCGCATATCCTCGGTGATGACTGTCGAGGCGATCAGCACGAACATCAATTCAATCAGCGATCTGCGCGGCCAGCAAGTGGCGACGATCGAAGGGTCGACGGCTTCGGTTTACCTGCGCGACAGAAATCTCTCCTTTGCCGCATTTGACGGTCTTGTGCCGCTGTTAGCGGCATTTGAGGATGGTTCGGTCGGTGCGGTGTTTTTCGACGCCCCGATACTTGCCTTTTATGTGCTGAATTCCCGAGGCGGCGCGCAGCTGGCCGGGCCGGTTGTTCAGCGGGAAAACTACGGGATCGCCTTGCCGTCGGGCTCTGAACTGTCGGAATCGATCAATCAGAGCATTTTGAAGCTGCGCGAAGATGGCAGCTATGATGCGATTTACAACAAGTGGTTTGGCGGGCTGGGCGAATAGCTGAATTGCCGGCCGAGCAAATCAGGCTCTATTCATCGAAAAACGGCGTTACCTGCGCGACGATCACGGCATTTTCAGCCAGAGCGCGGGACATCAGATCAAGCTCGTCGTCGGCAATATCGTGCCCCTCGGCCTGCCGCTCTTCAAGCGTGCCATAGACGGAGACATCGAGCGGTGCCATGTCAGCGACCTTCAGGACCGCAACCGTTTCGCGCACCGCCTCGGCCTCGTCCACACCGCTGGCGTAGCACATCAGCGCCGCCCCGGTCGCACCTTTGGGCAGGCCATCGCCTTGCGTGCGGCCAACTTCGACCAGCATGGTGTAGACGCTCTGCGGGCGTTTCACTGACATTTTGGCTTGATGCGGGTTCAGTCGCGCAGCAATTCATTGATCCCGGTCTTGGACCGGGTGCGTTCGTCCACGCGCTTGACGATCACCGCGCAATACAGGCTGACATTGTTCTTGGATGGCATCGATCCGGCCACGACCACTGAATAGGGCGGCACTTCGCCATAGCTGACCACGCCGGTTTCGCGATCGACGATTTTGGTGGACTGGCCGATGAAGACGCCCATGCCCAGAACCGAACCTTCGCGCACGATACAGCCCTCGACCACTTCCGAACGCGCACCGATAAAACAATTATCCTCGATAATCGTTGGGCCGGCCTGCATCGGTTCCAGCACACCGCCGATACCGACCCCGCCGGACAGATGCACGTTTTTGCCGATCTGGGCGCAGGAACCGACTGTCGCCCAAGTGTCGACCATCGTGCCATTGTCGATGTAAGCGCCCAGGTTCACGAAACACGGCATCAACACGACGCCCGGCGCGATATAGGCCGATTTGCGCACCGTGCAGTTGGGCACGGCGCGAAAGCCTGCCGCCCGCCACTGGTTGTCGCCCCAGCTGGCGAACTTGCTATCGACCTTGTCCCACCAGCCGCCGCCCTGTGCCCCGCCGCTGTGAACTTCCATGTCTTTCAGCCGGAACCCGAGCAGCACCGCCTTTTTGGCCCATTGATTGACGTGCCATTGCCCGTCCTTTTGGCGTTCAGCCACACGCAGGACGCCGGTGTCGAGCTTGTTGAGCGTATCCTCGATGGCCTCGCGCGTTTCGCCCGAGGTGGTCGGGCTGATGGTGTCGCGCGCATCCCATGCGGTTTCAATTGAGGTTTCTAGGTGGGCGTTGGACATGGGCGGCGTCTCCGAATTGGCATGTGGCATCAGTTCCGAGCTGGCTATAATCATTGATACCAAGACGCGCAATCAGGAGCGAGTGAGATGAAAGACGAGGATCGTGCCCATCCATTTCGGGACAGCCACCAGGACCGCGAGGCCAGCCACAAATCCCCCGACACCAGGCAGACCCGCGCGGTCGCCTATAGGCTGGCTTTTGACGATCCTGAATTTCTGTGCCGCGATGAGCTTAGGCCGGTGCGGCTGCAGCTGGAGCTGCTGAAGCCGGAAATGCTGATGGAAGAATACGGGATCGAGTCGACAGTTGTGTTGTTTGGCGGCGCGCGCATTCGCGACCCGGAGAGCGCGAATACGGAAAGCGGCGGAAGTCTGGCCAGCCTGTCGCGTTACTATGACGAGGCGCGTACGTTTGCGCGCTTGATGACGCTCAAATCGATGCAGAACGGACACAAGGACAATGTCATTGTCACTGGCGGCGGTCCCGGTGTGATGGAAGCAGGCAACCGCGGCGCGGCAGACGCAGGCGGAGTGTCAATCGGGCTGAATATCGTGTTGCCACGTGAACAGGCCCCGAACACCTACGTGACGCCGGAGCTTTGCTTTAACTTCCACTACTTCGCCATTCGCAAAATGCATTTTCTGATGCGAGCCAGGGCGGTGGCGGTATTCCCCGGCGGATTTGGCACGCTGGATGAGCTGTTTGAAAGCCTGACGCTAATCCAGACCGGGCGGATGGAACGCGTGCCGATCCTGCTCTTTGGGCGCGAGTTTTGGGATGGCGTGGTGAATTGGCAGGCTTTGGCGGACGCGGGAACAATCTCGGGCACCGATCTTGGTCTGTTCAGATACGTCGAAACGGCTCGGGAAGCAGTGGAGGTGATAGAAAACTGGACGGCTGAAGGCGACGACGCCGATTGAGTTTTCCATCAGCGCGCGCGGTGCGCTGGTTGAGCGAACTTGATTGCGCGTCCTGCACGCCGACATCTTTCCAGACAGGCTCTAATACCAACGGTCATTGATCAGAACCCATGCGCCCATTTGCGCATGCCGAGGGACATGATCTTCCATGGTTGGTCGATGAGGTTGTTCCAGGCTTGGCAGCACAGCGCGACGATGTCTTCGTAGGATTTGAAGATCCGGTTCGACAACCAGTTGTCGCGCATGAATTGCCAGACATTCTCCACCGGGTTCGGAACTCGGGCGATCGTGGCGGCAGCGCCAGGACGGTGATGTTGTCGGGGATCGCCAGCTTGGGCGTCAAGTGCCAACCGGCCTGATCGACGATCAGCACCGCATGGGCGCCGGGATCGACGGCGGCACTGATCTCGATGAGGTGCGCCGCCATGGCGTCGGTGTCGCACCAGGGCATGACCAGCCCGGCGCCTTTCCCCTTCGCGGGACAGATCGCGCCGAAGATATAGGCCCATTCGGTGCGCTGGTCGCGGGGCGCCCGCGGGCGCGTGCCACGTCTGGCCCATCGGCGTGTGAGCTTATTCTTCTGGCCGATGCGGGCTTCATCTTGCCACCACAGCTCTATCTCGACGCCTTTCGGGAGCCTCGCCCGGATCTTCGCCAGTTCGGCGGGGAAGTTTTTTTTAAAAGCCTCGACGGCCAGCTCGTTTTGCGCGTAGTGGCGCGGCCGCGCCGAGGTCTTGGCGAAGCCGAGCGCCTTCAACTCGCGCCCGACCGTGGTCCCGAAAGGCGTCGTCGAGCGAGATGGCGAACGTCTCCAAGAGCCACCGCGCCAGGTAAGCTTGCGCCGCCAGCGCACGACGCCGTCCACCGCCCGGACCGGGCCGGCCTCAACAAGCCTCCGCCAGTGCGCGGCGGTGATCGGCGTTGAGCTTCGAGGGGAAAGCGCCCGGTGACTTCCCATCGACCAGCCCGTCCGGTCCGCGGGCGTTGAAGCGCAGCACCCAGTCGCGAATGATCTGCAGACCGACGCCGCCGATCCGCGACGCATCCGTCCTGCTGCCACCATCGTAGACCTCGGCCAACGCCAGCAGACGACGGCTCTGGGTCGCGTCCCTGGTCCTCTTCGCGAGGCGCCGCAGTGAGACGCTGTCAAAATCGTTCCGTAAGTCGATAGGCGCTGCCATGGCGAACCTCATTGGTTCACCACATTGAGTCAGAGATCGGACCGCTTGGGAATCCCCAACGTGAGTCAGGCATTCCGCTCGGTGGTATAAATTGGCGATTATCATCGGTATTTGCGGCACATCGTGCTTTTTATACCGGAGCGGGCAATCTATATGAATCGTAATCAGACCAATTAGTGGCCTGCACAATCGGGCATCAACAGGGGCGAGCATCCATGGCACATATCGTTGTGGTAGGGAACGAAAAGGGCGGCGCAGGCAAATCAACCGTCGCCATGCATGTGGCAACCGCGCTGGCGCGCATGGGACATAAAGTTGGCGCGCTGGATCTGGATCTGCGACAGCGTACGCTTGCGCGTTATGTGGAAAACCGATTGAGTTTTTGCCACCGGGTCGGCATCAGCCTGCCGACGCCGGATGTCTACCCACTGCCGACCATCGATCAGGCCAGCCTGTCTGCAGGCGAAAACATCCATGATCAGCGCTTATCAGTGGCGATTTCTCAGATGGAGCGCGCCTGCGACTATATTCTGATAGATTGCCCCGGCTCGCATACGCGGATGAGCCAGGTCGCCCATTCACTGGCCGATACACTAGTGACGCCGCTCAACGACAGCTATGTCGATTTCGACCTGCTGGCGCGGACCGATCCCGAAACCAATCACGTTCTTGGCCCCTCGATTTATTCCGAAATGGTGTGGAATGCGCGGCAACTTCGCACGCAGGCAGGGCTAAGCCCGGTTGACTGGATCGTCGTGCGCAACCGCACCGCCCCGCAGCAAATGCACAACAAACAGAAAATTGGCGAAGTGCTGGGCGAACTTGCCGAGCGCATCGGCTTCAGGATTGCCGAAGGATTTGGCGAGCGGGTTATCTTCAAGGAATTATTTCAGCGCGGCCTGACGCTGTTGGATCTGCGCGATGTCGGGGTCATCGGGCAAATGAACATCTCCAACGTCGCCGCGCGTCAGGAATTGCGCGAACTGGTCAAAGCGTTGAAATTGCCGGGTGTCACCGTCGACTTCTAGGAGGCAATGGCGGGTC
The DNA here is from genome assembly GCA_965216135.1 of Paracoccaceae bacterium. Lineage (GTDB taxonomy): Bacteria > Pseudomonadota > Alphaproteobacteria > Rhodobacterales > Rhodobacteraceae > CBDCFL01. Next base: position 466,914 of record CBDCFL010000023.1, on the reverse strand, counting down.
GGAAACTTTTTGAGAAGTCTCTAATATCGCCTGTCGAGACGATAGCCATATGGATCCGGCCGCGCCTTCTTGCCCGCGAGTGCGGCGAGCAGACCTTTGGGGGCGGTGATGGTTTCCGTGGCTTTTTCCGGAGCCTCTAGTGACGGCGTCAATCGCGATGCCGGTCCGAGCAATGTCCGGATGGGAACGTCTGAAAGATCATAGACAGGCGTTGTTGGCAGCGCTGAGGCGGGGGTTCTGACATCCCGCCGGATTTGCCATTCGCCTGACACATCGACCGCAGCGATCTTGTGAAAGGTATTTTTGTGGCGCATGCGCGACAGAATATTCACGCAATGCGGCCAAAATTGGGCGCGGCGCGCAGGTATATGCGCTCTGGTTACCGCATCGGCGGTGAAACCGGCTTGCGGCCCTTGGCGGTGATCTGCCAGATTTGGCCGTTATCAACGACGACTGCCGACAGCGGACCGCCATAAGCGGCACCCGTGTCGATGTTCACGCGGTTGCCATAGTGGATCACCGAGGGCACCGGCGTGTGCCCGTGGATGACCAAATGCCCGTGATCGGCCCGGCTGTAGTGGAACTCGTCGCGTATCCAGATCAGATCATCTTCGGTTTGCTCGCCCAGCGGTACGCCCGGGCGAATTCCGGCATGCACAAGCAGGACGTCGCTGGCCACATAAAACGGCTCTAATCCTCGCAAAAACGCAATATTCTCGGCCGGAACTGCCGCGCCTGCGGCGGCATGCAGCTCGGCACCCGTCAGGTGCATGTCAACGCCATAACTGCGCAACGTCTCCCAGCCGCCAAGCCTGGGATGCAGCCACTGGAATTCCGCTTTCAGCCGATGATCGCGGCCCGGTTCGGCCTGCAGATACATCACCATCATGCGGTCGTGATTGCCCTTCAGGCAAACCCAATCCTCGCCCTGCGCCAGCCCGTCAATCAGGTATTGAATTACGCCTTTGGTGTCGGGGCCACGATCGCCGTAATCGCCGATATGCACGATCGGAGCGCGCCCATGGCTGGCCTGATCGGCCACAATTAACTCGTGGACAGCTTTCAGTTTGTCGAGATGACCGTGAATGTCACCGACGGCATAAACACGTTCTGGCAAGCCCACGTTCATGGCTTATGAAATGCAAAGATTTGTGTCGGTCGCTCTGGTGGCCCGGGCAGCGACAATGCGGCCAACCGGTTGCGGGGCAGAGAAATGCACAGGTGCAAAATGCTCGCTTCGGCCCATATGCGGGTCTTCAATCAACACCCGGTGGTAGCGTCCGATCTGGGCGTGCAGATGTTTTCTGACCTGACTTTCGCCAACAGCACGAAGGCGCATCGCCCGATCCTTGACGCTGGCGCGCGCAACCTGGGGCATACGCGCCGCGGGCGTGGCGTTGCGCGGCGAATAGGGGAACACATGCAGCCAGGTCAGACCGCATTCTTCCACAAGGCTCAGCGAATTGGCAAACATGTCCTCAGTCTCAGTTGGAAATCCGGCGATAATGTCGGCCCCAAATGTCATATCCGGGCGCAGCTCTCGCGCGGTCTGGCAAAACGCAATTGCGTCCGCGCGCGAATGACGCCGTTTCATCCGTTTCAGTATCATCCCATCGCCTGATTGCAGAGAGAGATGCAGATGCGGCATCAATCGCGGTTCGGTTGCAATCGCCTGCATCAGTTTGGGATCAACTTCGATGGAATCGATTGACGAAATTCTGAGCCTTGGCAAGTCGGGTACCAGTTTCAAAATGCGCAGCACGAGATCGCCAAGCCTTTGACCTGCTGGCAGATCAGCGCCCCAGCTTGTCAAATCAACGCCGGTCAGCACAACCTCCCGGTAGCCCCTATCGACCAGGCGTTTGATCTGATCCACGACCACACCGGCAGGAACCGAGCGCGAATTGCCGCGCCCAAAGGGTATGATGCAAAACGTGCAGCGGTGATCGCAGCCGTTCTGCACCTGCACATAGGCGCGCGCGCGGGTCCCGAAGCCGTCGATCAGGTGATGGGCGGTTTCGCGGACTGCCATGATGTCATCGACCAGCACCTTTTCGCTATCGGCGATCACCCCTCGCGCCAGATCGCTCCAGGCCCGGGGATCAAGTTTACGGCTGTTGCCAAGAACCAGATCAACCTCGGCCATCTTGGCATAGGTCTGCGGTTCAACTTGCGCCGCACATCCGGTCACCACCAACCGTTTGCCCGGATGGGCGCGCCGCAGTTTGCGGATTTCCTGCTTGCCCTTGCGCACCGCCTCGGCCGTCACCGCGCAGGTGTTGACCACAATCGCATCGGTAACACCGGCTTTATTTGCGAGCGCCTCCATCGCGGCGGTCTCATAAGCGTTCAGGCGGCAGCCGAGCGTTGAAAAAATGGGTGGATGCGCTGCCATTCAGACCGAAGCCAGAAAGTCGGGGCTGAGTGTTCCGGAAAACACATGTGTCGTCGGTCCGGTCATCCAGACACCGTCATCGCGCCAGTCGATTGTCATCCTGCCGCCGTCGAGTTCCATCTCAACCGGCCCGCTGGTGAGACCGCGCAATTGCGCCGCCACGGCGGTCGCACAAGCCCCCGATCCACATGCCAGCGTGACGCCGGTACCGCGCTCCCAGACGCGCATACGAATTGTGCCGTCACCGCGAAGCGTGGCGAATTCGACGTTTGTGCCTTTGGGATAAAGCCGGTGATGCTCGATCTGTGGCCCGCAATCGGCGGGATCCGTGCGATCCGCGTCATCGACAAAAAACACGCAATGCGGGTTGCCCATGCCCACCGCCACCGGGGCGCCGTCAATTGGAAGCATCAGCGGATCGACCGCCTGGGCAAGCGGAATATCCTGCCAGCGCAATTGCGGACGGCCCATATTGACCACCACTAGGTCGTTGGCGTCGCGCACCGCGCTCAGTTCGCCGCGATCGGTCGCGATTTTGATATCCGAGGCTCCCGCGTCGTGCATCACATAGTCGGCCACGCATCGGGTGGCGTTGCCGCAGGCCCCGGCGCGACTGCCGTCGGCATTCCAGAACTCCAGGCGGATGCCGTCGGGCGCGCTCAATATCTCCGCCAGCTGGTCAAACCCCACGCCGCGATGCCTGTCTGCCAGGGCCAGCGCCAGTTTGGGCGTCGTCAGCGGGGCACGGCCACGGCTGTCAAGCACGACAAAGTCATTGCCGAGCCCGTGCATCTTCATGAACGCTAAGGGTTTGATCTGAGTTTGCCGATTCATCGCCCGGCATATAGACGGTTTGCCCGCGCTTTTGAAGGAAGCCATTTATGTTTTTGCTTGACCAGAAATAGGCTCGCCATTAGCTAGACCCTTCGAGTGGGCCGTTAGCTCAGTTGGTAGAGCAACTGACTTTTAATCAGTGGGTCGCAGGTTCGATCCCTGCACGGCTCACCACTGATTTCAACAACTTATACCAACGGCCCCCAGATTTGACTCAAGGGGATTCCCACGAGCGGCGTGATCTGATTCAGTGGCATCAAGGCAAGGGAGGCTTTGATGGCAGTAAGGATTACGCGCAAAGACAAGTCCGCAGGCGAGCTTCGCCAGGAAGCGGCGCGGTGCCGGGATGGGAAAGCGGCGCGACGGATGTTGGCGATTGCCCTGGTTCTGGATGGGGTTGACCGCAAGACGGCGGCAGAAAACTGCGGCATGGATCGGCAGACGCTGCGGGATTGGGCCCACCGTTACAATGCGGAGGGCGTGTCGGGCCTGTTCAACCGTCGCCCGCCGGATCCACCCTGTCTGCTGAGCGCGGCACAGAAGGAGGAGTTGGCGGAAATGGTTCGGGCGGGTCCCGACCCCGAAACCGATGGGGTTGTGCGCTGGCGGCGCATTGATCTGAAACGCAAGATCGAAGAGCGCTTCGGCGTCACCATGCATGAGCGAACTGTTGGCAAACAATTGGCAAGCCTGGGCTTTCGGCGTCTGTCGGCGCGCCCTTGGGCGGAATTGCCCAGAAGGTGAAGATTGCCCACTTCCGTCTGTGCCACAGCCGCAAGCCCTTTGTTGTGGCCTACCCCGGGGAACCTCAAGAGATGGTGCTTGACGCTTTCGTGAGAGCGTTGACCTTTTATGGCGGGGTTCCGCGCCGTGTGATCATCGATAATCCCAAGACAATGGTGACCTATGTATCGCGCTCGAAAGACCGGATCTTTCACCCACGCTTTCTGGCCTTGATGAACCACTATGTCATGGAACCGGTGGCCTGCACGCCCGCGTCGGGCTGGGAAAAGGGTCAGGTCGAAAACCAGGTGCAGTTTTTGCGCAGTCGGCTGTTCACGCCCAAACTGGCTTTTGATGATTTGGAGGGCCTGAATGCCTGGCTGTATCTGCAATGTGATGCCCTTGGATCACGCCCCCATCCAGAGCGACAGGATCAGACAGTTGATGCTGTCTTTGCTGCAGAACAGGCTGAACTGCGCCCTCTCGGCCGCCCTTTTGATGGCTATGTTGAGAAGGCCGTTCGGGTGCGCTCTACTTGCCTGGTTCAATATGACAGCAACCGCTACAGCGTTCCGGCCTGTTTTGCTGGAAACCATGTCTCGTTGCGGGCCTATGCCGGTTGCGTCAAAGTGGTTGCAGGTCAAGATGTGATCGCCGAGCACAAACGTCACTTTACCCGTAATATCAGTTACTTTGAGCCCTGGCATTATGTCCCTTTGCTGGTACGCAAGCCCGGAGCCCTGCGTGATGGCGCGCCCTTTGTGGATTGGCACCTGCCAGATGCCATGCACCAGATCAGGGTGCATTACATGAAGGGCAAAGGTGGAGATCGGGAGTTTGTAGACCTTCTTATGCTGGCGCAAGACCACGGGATTGACGTTGTGGAAACGGCCTGTGATCTGGCTGTCGCGCAAACCACCCTACGCTTGCCTGCCGTCATCAACTTGATCAATCAGTTGGTCGAACCGATCATCCCCCCACTGGCACAAAGCTATGACTATCCCATGCTGACGATGCGCCCGGAGGCCAACTGCAAACGATATGAGACATTGTGCGCCCGCCGAGAGATGACAGCATGAATGCCCTCATTGATCAATTGGCTGGCCTTAGCAGCCCGTTGATTAAGTGGCTTTTTCCGGCTCTCACTCCCAGATGAGGAATGCGGCGGCGAAAACCGTCTGGCCGCTTTGCGAGACCCCCAGTGCGACCAGCATGGCCCCGGTGGGCGTGAGCAGCACGAAAATACCGCCATATCCGCCCGCCACGGCCTCGCGCGGGGTGCCGGCGCCGATGAGTTGGCGCATCAGCAACGAGAGGTTGTGGCCGGCGACGTGAAGCAGGTATCGCTTGTGCACGTTCTCGCGGCCCCGAAGCCAGGTCCGGCGCATGCCGCCGCGATCGAGGTTGTGGGCGAAGGAGCGCTCGACGATCTCGGCGCGCAGCTTGAAGGCTTCTTTGGCCACCCCCGATAACAGCCGGGTCCGGTTGTTGGTGACCGCCCGCCGCGCCGCCTCGTCGCCGCGCCAGCGCGCGAAGCCCTTCGCCTTGGGCTCGGCGATCCGCGTCTTCCACGGGCCGTTGTCCAAGGCCTTCAAGACCGCCCGTGAGTGATAGCCTTTGTCGGTCACACATTCGGCCGGGTCCTCAGCCGTCGGCACCGCGTCAACGCTGGCAAGGTTCTCCTGGGCCGCCGCCAGCGTCTTGGGAAGCGTCGTCGTGTCGCCCTCGTCGGCGGGGTGCAACTCGGCCGCCACCACCGCGCCGGTGTCCAGATCCACCGCGTGCTCAGGCTTGTAGGCCAGATGGGTCGTGCCGTCCTTCATCTTGGCGATCTTGGCCTCGGGGTCGCTCCTGGAAACCCAGTCCTGGTTCGAGAGCTTCTTGCCCTTGCGCTTGCGGTCCAGACGCGCCAGGTCCTCGGCCGTGGGCGTCTCGATACCGCTCTCCTGGGCCAAGCGCTCCAGCATCCCCCGGTAACCCTCGCCCGTGTCCCTTCGCACGATGTTGCGCAGCGCCGCGTTGGCCTCCATGGTCGAGGCATCCACCCCGATACGATCGCCCTTGACCAGACCTGCTTCGGCAATCATCGAAGATCGCCGTGTGAACTTCATGAGGCAGGCGCGTGCGGGTCCGTGACAGCCAGGAATGGTCCGGCACCCGCTCCCGGTTCTCAAGCCGCAGGAACTCCCGAAGCGACAGGGAATCCGAGCAACGCCACTCCAGACCGCGCTCTGAGTCGATGCCCTCGAAGTAGCCCACCAGGTGCATGCGGAAATAGCGCCCGGGCGGCACCGAGGGCGCGCCCATCCTGGCCGCGTAATAGGGTCGGCAGCTCGCCTCGGCAAAGGCGTCGAAGCCGCCCTCGATCAGCACCGACTGCAGGCGGTCGTAAAACACATGACCCGGCGAGCGCGGCATCTCCGCCCAGCCCACCATCAAGTCCCCCTGACGATCCTTCTGCTGTCCCATCGCCATCGGCGAATCCTCCGGTCAAATCAGAACATCAAAGAATCAGACCAGGCCGCTTGCGTCCAGTGCCGACTTCGTCAACGGGCTGTTAGATTGCATGGAATGGCAGCTTGCGCACATGATTTGCTGTCCGCGCGCAAGTCGCCGAGCCTGACCACTGCGATAAAACAACTGATCGACGCTGAGACCGTAGAACGTCAGGTCCGCTCAATCGAGTATCAAATGCGGATTGCAAAGTTCCCGCATCACAAGGATTTTGCCACCTTCGATTACAGCGCAGCCGCTGTTACTCAGGCTCGGATCGATCCCTTCTGCTCCGGACAGTTCACCCAAGACGCCCACAACCTCATTTTGGTGGGCGGAACTGGCACAGGCAAAACCCACATCGCCATTGCTCTGGGAACCACATTGATCAATCAGGGCAAAAAGGCCCGCTTCTTCAATGCTGTGGATCTGATCAACGCCCTGATCAGGGAGCAGGCCGAGGGTAATGCCGGGAAGATCATCCGGCAACTGACGCCACTGGATTGCGTCATTATTGATGAGCTGGGTTACATCCCGTTCCCAAAGTCCGGCGGCGCGCTGCTGTTCCATCTGATAAGCAAACTCTACGAGAAAACCAGCGTCATCATCACCACCAACCTGGAGTTCGGTGAATGGGTCTCCGTCTTCGGCGATCCCAAGATGACAACCGCGCTCCTCGACAGGGTGACACATCATTGCTCCATAATCGAAACCGGAAACACATCCTACCGGTTCGCTCAGAGTAAAAGGGCCCGAAAACAATAAACCGCAGCGCAAACAAAGCCAGCAGACGAGCTCGCTATTTGAGGGCATCTCGCCTGCTGGCTTTGCCTCATCACGGGTGGGTCACTTTTAAACGCTGAAGCCGGGTCACTTTTGAACGCTCATTGACATGGCGGATGCCAAACGCGCGCGGGCGATAATAGCCGGTGGTGACACCGAGCGTCGTGACCAAGTTGAGTGCCAAATTGCGTGTTGTTTGCATCGCTACAGTTTGGACGCGCGCGTCAGGCTCAACTAGACCACGTCATCCAGCTTTGCCTGTCCTCTCGTGACTCCTAGTCATGCCGTCCCGCCCAATAGACAATAAGGCCGGACAAAGTTCTTATACGATCTCACTCAAGTCCTCTTTCGTCGGGTGCGCCCGAAAGTGGTTCGGGCGGCCACCCAGCGGAAGGAGACAAGTATGGGTGTTCAAGAAATTGATATCTGGGATATGGTCGGATCCTATCCAACCTGTCCATTGTGCAAGGGGGCCCGTGTTTTACGCGACGCATGGGCCAGCTGGAACGGCGAAAGCCTCGAATGGGAGCTGAACGCTGTCTTCGACGCAATGTCTTGCGACGAATGCAGCGCGAAGATCACGCCGGACTGGCAGCTCGACGAGCCGTTTCGCACAAAACGCATCCGACGGCTCAATGACGCGGCGCGGCGCGGTGAGGGTGTCAATGTGACCGTCGTCCTTACGGCCGGCGTGCAGGGGCTCGGCGAAGACAATGCCATGGCTGCGATAGGCGCCGTTGCCGGATTTGACGCCTTCAGCGAGGACAATGATCCCCATGGCGAGCACGATTTCGGTGCGATTGTCATTGCCGAGCAAAAACTCTTCTGGAAGATCGATTACTTCGATCTGCGCTTAAAGTGGCATTCACCGGACAAAGCCAACCCGGCTGTCACGCAACGCGTGCTCACCACCATGCTCGCAAGTGAGTATTGATGGCGCGCGAGAAACGCGCCCTGACCCAGGCCGACGAAGCGCTCACTTCCGCACTGGAACGCTTCTTGGGTATCTGGGACGGCAGCTGCGGCCCTGGCCGCCTGGACGTGATCTTCCAAGGTTTGGGTCTCAAGATCTGGGGCGGCTTGCACTTCGTCAATCACCACGAGGAAAAACCGCTGTTTCAGGGCCGGATAACGCTCGCTATGGCGCGCCTTACTTATGGCATTGCCGATCCGGATGATGATCAGATGTCGCTGTTCTGAGCCAGAGACCTGCCTGACAAGGCGGGTCTCATTTTCCCTATAAGTCGGCGCAGAATTGCGGCCCACGCCGGATCCTGGGGCGGAGCCGCCGAGACCTCTAGGGCCAGCTCGAACTTTTCCAACCTAACGTTTAATAGAGTCGATCTCGGCCGCGCTGCTCTAGGCAATTTTCTTCTGCCCGCTTTGGTCGATCATATCCCTCAACAGAGCCGCATCATCGCAGACAGAGGCTTCTATCAGCCTGGCTATGATTTTGCCGCCACTTTGATGTCTCGTTCGAGAATTGGGTCCACTAGGTGCACCACTGGAGGCAGCGGCCAACGAGTGTGCCGCTCCGATCCATTCTCGTGGCTCAATTGTTAGCGTTCGGCCGTCTATGCGGCGGTTCGAGGTGGTTAGGTTTACGATCTGACGGCGCTCATCGGGGATCGCTGAATCGTAGGTCATTTCAAGGTTATTCAGGAGTTCGAGGATTTTGCAGAGCCGGGATTGCGTCGCTTCGCGTTCATCGACACCACGCGCGATTTCCTCTAGCCGTTGCTTCTCGATGAGCAGGTCCTCCTTCTTCGCGAGGTAGGTCGCTTTGTCGACGATCCCCTCGACCATGGCATCGGTCAACCGGCTCAAGCGGCTGTCCAGCTTGCCTGCTTGAAGTTGTAGAGCCGCATCGTCTAGAGCGGTTCCAGTTTGATCCAGCAGCTCGACTATCGATCGTTCGATCTCGCTGCATTGGGAACTCGACAGTTGAACTGACCGCAGTAACCGCCGGACCTGCTCCTCGATCGCGTCCTCGCGGACGGACGTGGTCGGGCATCCGGGTGTATGGCATCGATAGTAGACGCGGCCTTTTTGGAGCTCAGGCACCATGGAGACGCCGCAGTTTGCGCACCGAAACAGGCCACGATAGGTGTGACTGTGTTTCGTGATCTTCTTGCCTGACTTCCCAGCCTTGACCCGCTGAACCGCGTCGAAGAGCGACACGGTGATCAGGGGCTCGTGCACCCCTCGGAAAGTTTCCCCTGTCGATCTCACGAGAATGATGCCGCAATAGAACGGATTGGAGAGGGCCTTCTCCACGCCGCTTTTGGTAACCCGGCGTCCCCGCGCTGAGCGAAGACCACGCCGCTCTAGTTCGTCGCGGACGGAGTGAATTGAGTAGTTTCCCGAGGCGTACAGCTCAAACAACTGGCGGACGAGCGGCGCCCGTTCGGGATCGGGTGTCTTAGGCTTGCCGCCACCGTTGTTGAGGTAGCCAATCGGGGTGCCCCAGGGATAGAGACCTTGCTTAAGGCGACCGCGCATGCCCTTAAGGCACTCTTCGCGAAGATTGCGGATGTAGTCGGCGGCGATGACGGCCTGGATGTCGGCCGACAGCCGCCCGCCTCGCGACCGGAAATCCAGGCTCTCAGACGCAAAGTGCACGTCGATACCGGCGTCGGCGAGATCGCCGATTTTGGCCCAGTCGGCGAAGTTGCGGGCCGAGCGGTCGATCTTGTGAATGATGAGGCCGTCGGCCTGGCCGCGTTTGAGCTGACTGACCATCGCCGTGAAGACCGGACGGCCCTTCTTGGCGGCGGTTTCCTTCTCCTCAAACCAACGGCTGATGGCGAGGTCGTTGTTGCGGGCGAAATGGGTAATGGCGTCCTTCTGAGCCTCCAACGAGACACCCTCGCCCTGCTTCTGGGTGGAGACCCGGACGTAGCCAAAGCACTGTTTCATATGATTTTGGGATTATCCTCAGACTCTACCATGTCCTGGGAATCCCGCGAGTCGCCGGACTGCTCGGCCCACGGCCAAGAACCGTCGCGCTCCATGCGCTCGACCATGCGTTTGCAGAGTTCCAGGTAGCGTTCGAGGTAGGGATCCATGAGGTTCATGGTACCTGGCGTCGGTGATCCGGCTAGGCCACATCACCTGCCGATCTGGCAAGTGGTGGGGTCTTAGTGAGGTGGTGCGGTCTGGTACACTGGGGACGTGAGCGAACACTTCTCTTGGCACGATGACCGAATGGGCTCGGGGACGGGGTGCTGGAGCGGTCCTTTAGGGACCGCGTCTACTAGGCATGACCGTTCCATTAGGGTCCAGAACTTGTTCGCGCCGACATGCCAAATCGGCAAGTCGTGCGGTCTTTGCCGATTCACCCCAACCCGTACAATGGTGTGAATCCCGGAGCAATACTGGACCACAGAAACGGTCGAATAATCTGACTGTCGCGGAGTAAAACTCCGCCATTCTGACGCCTGAGGCAAACGAGCTGAGGGCGGGGAGATGTATTCTGTGGAATTGTACAGCCGGGTTCGGCGTGCGTGTCATGTCGGTGGGATGAGTGAGCGGGCGGCGGCCGGTCATTTCGGGATAGACCGCAAGACTGTGTCAAAAATTCTGAAGCATGCGGTGCCACCGGGGTATCGCAGGAATGGGCCACCAGCCCGTCCAAAGCTTGACCCGTTCATTCCGCTCATCAACCAGATATTGGAAGAGGATAAGTCGCGGCTCAAGAAGCAGCGGCATACGTCGAAGCGGATATATGAGCGTCTGCGTGATGAACATGGCTTCACCGGCGGGATCACGATTGTGACCGACTATGTTCGCGAGAAGAAGCGCCGGACTCGGGAAGTGTTCGTGCCGCTGTCGCACGCGCCAGGCCACGCCCAGGTTGATTTTGGTGAGGCGCTTGGCGAGATTGGCGGGGTCGTGCGCAAGCTGCACTACTTTGCAATGTCTCTGCCGCACTCGGACGCGTTCTTCATCAAGGCCTATCCGGCGGAGACAACCGAGGCCTTTTGCGATGGCCATGTAGCTGGCTTTGCGTTCTTCGGCGGCGTGCCGCTGTCAGGGCTCTACGACAACACCACGATCGCGGTGGCACGGATTCTCGGGGACGGAAAACGGCAACGAACCAGAACCTTTGCTGAGTTGCAGTCGCATTACCTGTTCGAAGACAGGTTCGGCCGTCCTGGCAAGGGCAACGACAAGGGTAATGTCGAAGGCACAATCGGTTATGGCCGGCGGAACTTCCTGGTGCCGATGCCGCGCTTCGACAGTTTCGATGACCTGAACGTCCGGCTGGAGGAGCAATGCCTCAAACGTCAGGATGAGGTTCTGCGGGGTCATTCCGAGACTATCGGCGAGCGGCTGATGCGTGATCTTGACGCCCTGATGGCGCTGCCGCCTGTACCCTACGATGCCTGCGAGAAAGTCAGCACGCGGGCGACGTCGATCTCGATGGTCCGCTATCGCAACAACGATTACTCGGTGCCGGTCGCCTGCGCTCATCACGAGGTTCAGGTCCGCGGCTATGTCCACGAGGTCGTCATCGGCTGCGGCGCCGAGGTGATCGCCCGCCACCAACGGTCCTATGAGAAGGCTGATATGGTCTTCGATCCGATGCACTTCCTGCCGCTGCTGGAACAGAAGGTTGGCGCGCTGGACCAGGCGGCACCGCTGCAGGGCTGGGACCTGCCAGGGGAGTTTGCCACCCTGCACCGGCTGCTGGAAGCGCGCATGGGCAAGAAGGGCAAGCGCGAATACGTCCAGGTTCTGCGGCTCCTTGAGAGCTTCGAGATGGCGCACGTCCACGGGGCTATCAAACAGTCGCTGGAACTGGGCGCGATCGGCTACGATGCGGTCAAGCATCTGGTGCTTTGCCGGATCGAGAGGTGCCCGCCACGGCTCGATCTCGATATCTACCCGTACCTTCCAAGGGCGCAGGTCGAGACCACCAAGCCCGCGAGCTATATGAGCCTGATGACGCAGGTGCCGGCATGACCGATACACCGCAGGTTCTGCTGCAGCATCACCTAAAAAAACTGCGCTTGCCGACATTCCTGGGCGAATATTCCAAACTTGCGCAACAATGCGCTGCTGAGAAGAAGGATCACGTCCAGTATTTACTGCGGCTCTGCGAACTTGAACTGATAGAGCGGGAACGCCGGATGATCGAGCGCCGCATCAAGGCCGCGAAGTTTCCAGCCACCAAGAGCCTGGACAGCTTCGATTTCAAGGCGATCCCGTCACTCAACAAGCCGCTCGTGCTGGAGCTGGCGCGCTGTGAATACATCGACAAATACCAGAACATCATTGCCCTGGGGCCAAGTGGCACCGGTAAAACCCATGTCGCACTGGGGCTGGGATTGGCCGCCTGCCAGAAGGGCCTCAAGGTCCGCTTCATAACCGCCGCATCACTGGTTCACGAATTGATCGAAGCTGTCGATGAACGCCGCCTGCAGAGGTTCCAAAAACAACTCACCAGCCAGAACCTTCTGATCATTGACGAACTGGGCTTTGTCCCCTTGAGCAAAACCGGCGCTGAGCTGCTCTTCGAAGTCATCTCCCAATGCTATGAACGCGGCTCCATAATCATCACCTCAAATCTGCCGTTCGACGAATGGACCGAAATATTCGGATCCGAGCGCCTCACCGGTGCGCTCCTGGATCGCCTCACCCACCACGTGCATATACTGGAGATGAACGGCGACAGCTTTCGGCTAAACCAGAGCCGAAACGCCAGAGCCTGAACCCGGTCTGAACTTGATGGATGTTGACCCTTGGCCAACATGCGCCTTGTCACGCGTCAGCTTTATGGGGAGCACACCCAACAAGGCGCGGCACCTCAACTGGCCCACTTTTACTCCGGCGAATGGCCCCTTTTTACGCCGGGATTGACAGATGCTCGGCGGCGCTAAATCCCGAAACTGTCTTGCGCGGTTTCAAATCATGATCACCGTCTTCAAGCCAAAAGACTTCGATACCTGACGACGGATCATAGCCCGGCACTTCACCGTCGCCGCCGAACTGATCGCGGCTGCCCTGGCAGATTAAGGTCGGCGTCTGCAACTTTTGCAGGTGTTTGGTGCGCAATTGATCCGGCTTTGCCGGCGGGTGAAACGGATAGCCAAGGCATAAAAGTCCGGCGATTTTATCGTTGGCAAAAAGTGCCTCAGCCACCATGCTGGCCACGCGACCGCCCATGGATTTTCCGCCGATAATCAACGGCCCGGCTGCATTTAGGTCAGCAACGGCATCGATATATTCAGGTTTCAACTTTGCCGCCCATGGCGGTGGCCATCGCCCGCCCTCGGTACGCCGCCTGGCCATATAGGCGAATTCGAACCGCGCCACCCCCAGACCTTCGACCGCCAGCGCCTCAGCGGCGGCGGTCATGGATGCGGAATCCATTGGTGCACCGGCACCATGCGCCAACAATATCGTCGCGCGCGCACCGTCTGGTCCGTTTCGCTGGAAATCCGTCGCCATTATCACCTCTCGGGCAAAGCTTAAGACCGGTTGTCTGACTTGTCGACGTGCGCGCATTTGGGCCGTATGTTGGGCAAATGCCTGATCTCGGCCCCTATAACGCCAAAAGACGCTTCATGCAGACGCCCGAACCTTATGGCGAAATCGGCGTGTCGGATCCCGACAATCTGCGATTTGTCGTGCAGCAACATTTTGCAACGCGCGAGCATTTCGATCTGCGCCTCGAAATCGATGGCGTGCTCAGAAGTTGGGCCGTGCCTGAAGGTCCAAGTGTCAATACCAAGGACAAACGCTTTGCCATCGCCACGGAAGATCACCCGCTTGAATACGCCGAGTTTGAGGGCGAAATTCCGGCCGACGAATACGGTGGCGGTAAGATCATCGTCTGGGATCACGGGACATGGGTGCCGGTCACCGAGCCGGTGGACGAAGCGCTGGCAGCTGGCGAACTAAAATTCCGTCTGGCCGGAACCAAGCTCAAAGGCGGCTGGACGCTGGTCAAATTGCCGAAAGGCGACAAAGAGTGGCTGTTGATCAAAGAACGTGATCCGGCGGTGAGCAGCCTCGACATCCTGGCCGCGTCACCGGGTTCGGTGTTGAAGCCAAAAAAGCGGAAATTGCCCGGGCGCAAGGCACCGATGCCGACGAAAATCAGCCCGCAATTGGCCACGAGCCAACCGGTGCCGCCCGAAGGCGACGATTGGCTGCACGAGATCAAACATGACGGCTATCGCACGCTCATCACGATCGATGACGGCGCAGTGCGAGCGATCACGCGCAATGGCCACGACTGGACAGACAAGTACCGCAGTGTTGTGGCAGCAGCAACGACACTCGACTGCGCAAACGCCATTCTCGACGGTGAGATTGTCGTGCAGGACGGTCGCGGCAAATCCTTTTTCTCGCTGTTGCAGCGTGCACTGGCGGATCATCGCGACGACGCGCTTTTGTATTTTGCGTTCGATCTGCTGTACGTCAATGGTCGCGACCTTACGGGCGAGGCTTTGACCGTTCGCAAGGGCCTGCTGCGCCGCCTGGCGCCGTCTGACACCCAAAGCCGCATTCAATTCAGCGATCATACAAATGGCAGCGGGCGAGAAATGTTCGCGCAAGTCTGCCGCCTTGGCCTTGAAGGGGTGGTGTCGAAACGCATCTCAGCTGCCTACCAGATGCGCCGTTCGCCCGATTGGGTGAAAGCCAAGCGCTACGATGTGGGCCGGTTCACCGTGGTCGGCTTCACCACCAAGGCGAGCAGTCGCCATGTCGCCTCGTTGATGCTGGCCGAAGAAAACAGCCAGAGCTACGTCGGACGTGCCAGCAGCGGGCTGACCAACGACTGGGCAGCAGAATTGTTCGCATCGCTGAGTACCTTGGCGTCGCCCGAACCGACGCTCGACATCACCGCGCCCAAAAACGCTGTTTGGCTCAGGCCAAGCAAGGTAACTGCCGAGATTACTTATCGCGGCCGTACCGAACGCGGAGCTGTACGCCAAGCGAGTATCTTGTCCGTGGATCATGCGGCTCCAATTTCTGAGCGTGCCGCGCCAAAGCGCAAACTGATGACCGATCGCGATCTTGCAGCGGTGCGCCTGACCAACCCGGATCGCGAAGTCTTTGTCGGTAGCGGCACGTCCAAGCTCGATATCGCGCTGTATTATACCAACGGCATCAATTTCTGACTCTGTGGGGATTCCCAAATCGGTTTTGATCTGATTCAAGGTTGGCAAAGGAGGATCGCCATGCCAGCCAGTGTTCCGCTTCGTCGCGACTTTGATGCCCGCCACCTTCGTAAACTCGCCAGCCGTTGCAAGGATGCCCGGCAGAGCCGCCGTCTGTTGTCTCTTGCGGCAGTCTACGATGGCATGCGCCGTGGAGAGGCCGCAAGGATCGGTGGGATGGATCGCCAAACCCTGCGGGACTGGGTTCACCGGTTCAACGAAGAGGGACCGGATGGCCTCACCAACCGCAAGGGCGCGGGCCGGACGCGCTACCTGAGCGATGTCCAGATGAAAGAACTTGGCGAGATTGTCGAGACCGGCCCCGACCCGGCGGTGGACGGGGTTGTCCGCTGGCGGCGGATCGACCTGAAGCGGGTGATCGAGGCGCGCTTTGGCGTCATCTATTCCGAGCGCGGGATATCCAGACTGCTTGGCGAACTGGGCTTTGCCCATATCAGCGCCCGCCCGCAGCATCCCAGGCAGGATAAGCGGATCATCGAGGCGTTTAAAAAAAACTTCGCCGACACGCTCCAGGTGCATATAGCTGACCTGCCAGCGGGAACGCCGGTGGAGATCTGGTTCCAGGACGAAGCACGCCTTGGCCAGAAGAATGGCCTGACGCGCCTGTGGGCGAGAAAGGGCACGCGCCCCCGCCAGCCGGCCGATCAGCGCTATCACAACGCCTATCTGTTCGGCGCCATCTGTCCGGCTCACGGCAAGGGGGCGGCGCTCATGCTGCCTTGGGCGGACGCGCAAGCCATGCAGATGCATCTCGACGAGATCAGCCGCCACGTCGCCCGAAAGGCCCATGCGGTTGTGCTGATGGATCGGGCCGGATGGCACACCACCGGCAAACTCAAAGTCCCGAAGAACCTCACCATCATCCTGCTGCCATCGCGCGCTCCGGAACTGAACCCGGTGGAAAATATCTGGCAGTACTTGCGCGCCAATTGGCTCTCCAACCGCGTGTTCGAAGACTACAATGCCATCGTCGATGCTGGATGCGAAGCTTGGAACAAGCTCATCGCACAGCCCGAAACCATCACATCAATCGGAATGCGAAAATGGGCCCATATCGGTCAATGTTAAATGCCGCTGGTATTATGCGCGCGTCGGCGATCTGATGCTGCCGCATATTTTGAACCGGCCGGTGACGCTAATCCGCTGCACCACCGGCAAGATCGAAGATTGTTTTTACCAGCGCCACGCCATGCAGGGCCTGCCCGAAGGCGTCGAGGCAATAAAGGACACCAAGGCCAAGGAATTTCTGGTGATCCGCAACGCGCGCGGGCTGCTCGGGTTGACGCAGTTTGGCGCGATCGAGTTTCACCCGTGGGATTGCCCGGCAGACAAACTGGGCCACCCGGATCGTCTTACCATCGACCTTGACCCCGACGAGGAACTGGACTGGGCCACGGTGGCCGCGGCGGCGTTTCAAATTCGCGATCGTCTGGCGCAAAGCAGCCTTACCGCTTTTGTGCGCTCCACCGGCGGCAAAGGCTTGCATCTTGTGGTGCCTCTGACTGGTCGACAGGCATGGACGCCCGTCAGAGCCTACCTGAAAGGGTTGGCAAAGGCTCTTGCAGCCGACGCACCGGGCCTGTTTGTGACATCGTCGCTCAAATCCCACCGCGTTGGGCGAATTTTTGTCGACATGGGACGGACTTCGCGCGGCTCATCGGCAACGGCGAGTTACAGTTTGCGCGCCGATCCGGAATTTCCTGCGGCCGTCCCGCTTGATTGGACAGAATTACAACACTTCACCAATCGGCCAGTTTATAATCGTAAATCTACCATTATTCATATAGAAAAAGCTGGCGAAGACCCGTGGCATGACTACGAGCAAGCGCGCTCAGCAATCAGCAAATCGGCGCGGCGCGACGTTGGCTTGACGGGATAAAAATTCGAAGGAGCAAACGATGGCACCACGTGCTTACTGGAAAGGCTACCTGAAATTGGCGCTGGTTTCGTGCCCGGTTAAGATTTTTTCAGCCACCAGTGCCGGCGAAAAAATATCGTTCAATCAGCTCCACAAAGACACTCATAACCGTGTCCAAATGAAGTACCACGATCCCGAACTGGGCGAAGTGGACCGCAAAGATCTGGTCAAAGGCTACCAGTTCGAAAAAGATCGCTATGTCATCATCGACAAAGAAGAACTCGACGCGATCCAAATTGAAAGCAACAAAACCATCAACATCGAAGGTTTTGTCGACGCTGCCGATATCGATGAGATCTATCTCGACAGCCCTTATTACCTTGGCCCGGATGGGCCGGTTGCCGAAGAAGCCTATGCGGTGATCCGCGAGGCGCTCAAACGGTCCAACAGAGTTGGGATCGCGCGCGTCGTACTTTCCGGCCGTGAACGGATGATCGCGCTACAGCCACGCGGCGAGGGTTTTTTGATGACCACGCTTCGTACAAAAAAAGAAGTGCGTAACCAGGACCACTACTTTGAAAAGCTCGACGTTGATCTCGATGATGAGCTGATGCAGATGGCCGACATGATTATTTCGCAGAAAGATATTGCGTTTGACCCCGACACATTCGTCGATCGCTACGAAGTCGCGCTTATGGAACTGGTCAAAGCCAAGATTGCCGGGAAAGAACCGATCGTGTCGAAAGCGCCTGAGCAGGGTAAGGTGATTAACCTGATGGATGCACTGAAGGCCTCGATCGAAGGCGAACGCCGTCCGGCTGCTTCCAGCAAGACACGCATAAAGAGCGCAAGTGGGGCAGCGAAAAAGACCAGAAAGGCAAAGGCCACAAAAGCCGGCTAACTTAAGATGATGTTCGCCGAAAAGCGCGTCGCACTTTACGGCAGCTTTCTTGAGCGCTCGCGCGCGCAAGCTTGTGCCGAGCTTGAAAAACGCGGCAGCTCGGTTGAACGCGATTTGACGCGGCGGACAGACGTATTCGTCGTCGGACGCGGCGCGCTCGCCTTCGTTCCGGGCGGACATTTGCAAGAAAAACTAAACGCCGCCACAGCCCAGTCGATACCGATCTTGGGCGAGAAACGGATTTGGAGTGCCATCGACGATAAACCCGAACCGAAGTTGACCTACCCCCTTACCAAAGTCGTGCCGACGCCGCCTGACGGTCTTGCCCAGATGCTGCATGCATTTGATATTGTTCAGGTTTCCGATGAATGTTGCGGATTTGGCGATGTTGATCTCTTCCGGACAGCGATGCGATTGCTTGATGAGGGACATGACGTATCGGCGGTCATCCGGATCATGATCAGCGTGCGGGATGTAGCGCCGCGAGGCCGGCACAAAATCGTTTCATCAAGCGGTGACGCGCGCCTGCAATGGGATGATGCCGTGACCGAGTTGGACGGCCAGGGGGTCTTGCCACTGCCCGACCATCCCAATCTGGACGACGTCTTCGAGCGCGCGATGTTTGCCGAAGCTGAGGGCTTGCTGGAAGATGCAGTGACGCTTTACGAAACATGCACACAAATGGACAAACGCGACCCGATCGCACCATTCAATCTTGGCAATGTGCTTTTCGTTCTTGGCCGCAATAAAGAAGCCGAACGTCGCTATTCCCAGGCGATCGCGCGGGATGCGAAATTTTCGGAGGCGTATTACAACCGCGCGCGCTTGCACGAGGAAGTCGACGATGGCTCGGCAGAGCGTGACTTGCGCGCTGCGCTGGCGCAGGACCCGGCCTATTCTGATGCTTTGTTCAATCTTGCGCAGCTGCGTTTGCGGCTTGGCGATGCGCGCGAGGCGCTTGGCCTGTTCGACAGGTTTCTTGATCTGGCTCAGGATCCCGATTGGCAGAAAATCGCCTCAAAAGCACGCGCACTGGCCGCAAAGAAACTGCGAATGCGATAAGAAATCTCCGCCTGGCGTCAGTTCAGTCGAAAGCCTGCGTCGGGCTCAAAGTAGGATGCTTTGCTCAGATCAAAGGCCAGACGCTGAACCACACCCGGCTTGGCCGCTGTTTCCGAATGCAGACGCGGCCATATCTACGTTGTATTCTTTGACGCCAGTCGTCGAATTTACGATGTTGTTTAGGGCCACTGTCACGGGTTGCGTGCCCGCCTGGGTGAATGACACACCAAACAGAGTGTCGTTCCAGATTTGGGTGAATTGCCAAATGACCGTAACCACTATGATCGGCAGCACAGGGGCAAGAAGATCGACCAGAATATCCGAAAAAACCCGGCCCCGTCCACTTTGGCGGCCTTGTCAACTCGGCCGTGATAGAGACGTAGTAGTTTCGGAAAGGCTTTTGGTCACATACCCATTAAGGGGATTCCGAAAGTATCAACGTTGTGATTCAGTTCTCCAAAAGCATGGAGGCGGTTATGGCACGTTTTGATTTGACGGATTTCGAGTGGTCGGTGATCCAGCCGCTTCTCCCTCAAAAGTCGCGCGGGGTTCCACGGGTGGATGACCGGCGGGTTTTGAACGGGATATTCTGGCGGCTTCGCACGGGTGCGCCATGGGCGGATATTCCGGCACGCTACGGGCCGCATACGACCTGTGTGAACCGCTTCAACCGGTGGCGGAGGGCAGGTATCTGGACGAAGCTTTTGGATGAAGTATCAAAGGCTTATCAGGGGGATATCCAGATGATCGACAGCTCATCCATTCGCGTCCATCAGCACGCCGCTAATGGTCAAAAAGGCCACCCGATCCCGTAGCATGGGCCGTTCGCGCGGCGGATTAACCACGAAGATTCACGCACTGGTCGATGCTGTTGGTCGCCCGATCCGGCTGAAGCTTACCGAAGGCGGGGGCCATGACGGACGTTCTGCGGCGGACATGTTTGAGACGCTGGGCCAGGGCCAGGTTCTGCTGGCCGACCGCGCCTACGATAGTGATGGGTTGCGCGAAACCCTTGCTGCGCAGGGCGCGTGGGGAAATATCCGGTTGATGCCGAACCGGGTCCGGTTGCCGGAGTTTTGCCCAAAGCTTTATAAAGAGCGAAATCATGTGGAGAGGTTCTTCAATAAACTCAAACACTTCCGAGCCATCGCCACGCGATACGATAAACGGGACGATAACTTCCTTGCTTCCGTTCAACTCGCATCACTGCGTATCTGGTTGCGATCTAATGAGTCGGTGACCTAGACCATCGATGTCTTGAGGGTATCAGGGTTTCTTGCCCATCTCCATTCGCATTCTTTGAGGTGTGTCTCGAGGCGCGCGATCACGCCGTTGAATTTTGCAAGACGTCGTTTTGTGAAGCTCCAGAAGCTCTCGATCCCGTTTATATGAACTGCACCATCGACAAACGGGCTCCTGGTGCGGGCGTGCTTGTTTATGCGAAGATGTCTGTCGTATCCGAGATCGACGAGCCCGTCATAGGCGCGCACGACGCTCTCCAGGCTGACGCGGCCACGCACAAGAGCCTGTAATGTCTTGGATTTTGTGTCTGGGATGAATCGGGTCAAGAGATAACCGTCTACTCGCTCTGATCGCGCCAATAAAGCCGCATCGGATTGTCGACCAGTAATTTGTTTTGCAACTGCGCTGCCGGGGCGATCCTGGGGATGAAATCAACCAGCTCGCCATCATCTGGCATGTGAGATTTCATATTCGGATGCGGCCAGTCGGTGCCCCAGAGAACGCGGTCGGGATACCGCGCGACGATTTCGGCACCAAACGGGGCCACGTCGTCGTAAGGCGGGCCTTGCGCGGACAGGCGATCGGGGCAGGAGACCTTGGTCCAGATGTTGTCATGGTTCGCCATCAGATTGACGAAGCGCCGGAAGTCGCGATGGCCGACACCCTTGGTCACATCGGGCCGACCCATGTGATCGACGACTATTGTTGTGGGCAATTTGGTCAGAAACGGCTCTAGATCGGCCAGATCGGCGGCCTCGAAATAAACCACGACATGCCAACCCAGATCGGCGATCCGGTTGGCAAGGTCCTGAAAGACCGCCTTTGGCGTCGCATCGACCAGGCGCTTGATGAAATTGAAACGCAGCCCGCGAATTCCGGCGTCGTGCATCGCGGCAAGCTCCTCGTCCGAGACCTGAGGCCCCAAGGAGGCGACACCGCGCGCCCGTCCGTCCGAGGTGCGGCAGGCATCCATCAAGGCGCGATTGTCGTACCCGTGGCAGGTTGCCTGTACGATCACATTGCGCTCAAAGCCCAAATAGTCGCGCAGCTTGAACAGGTCCGACTTGCCCGCGTCGCAGGGTGTGTATTTGCGCTCGGGAGCAAAAGGAAAGTCTGCGGCGGGACCGAAGACATGACAATGTGCGTCGACCGCACCCAGTGGCAGGGTGAACGTCGGCTTGCGCGGGTTTGGGTGAAATTTCAGCCAATCGGCGTCCATGGTTGGATTTCCTGCCCGCTGGTTCGGCCCGGCTATCATCTTTTGTGCGCCAAGAATAGTAGTTGGTATCGAGCCGCGATTCGATGCAATAATATCGCCAGCCGCCACCATTGGGCCGAAAGCGCGGATGCAGGAGTAGCGGCAAAACGGCGCAGTGAACGAAAGCAAAATCACCGGTACGGTCATGCAGAAAGATTACGAAGACATCCCCGGCACATTGGTGTTCGACGCGGATCGCTCGCGTGAGGGCTATCATCTGAATATGTTCTGCATTTCGCTGCGGCTGCAGGCCAACCGCGATAAATTCAACGCTGGTGAGGCGGCCTATCTGGACAATTATCCGATGACACCGGCACAACGCCAGGCGGTCGTAAACCGCGACTGGAACGAGATGCTGCGCCTGGGCGGCAATATCTATTACACCGCCAAACTGGCAGCCAATGACGGGATCGACTTTCAGCGACTCGCCGGGATCATGACCGGAATGGGAAACGACGCCTATCGCCAAATGATGGTCGCCGGTGGCCGCCCGATCGAGGGCAACCGCTACAGTCACGAATGGGACGAAGATTGATGGCGCGGATTACCGCAGGTGTGGGTTGCAGCCATGTTCCGGCAATCGGCGTTGCCATCGACACCGGCAAAACCGGCGAGCCCTATTGGCGGCCGGTGTTTGAGGGGTTTGAAGCGTCGCGCAAATGGATGCGGCAACAGAACCCGGATGTCGTGTTTCTGGTCTACAACGACCATTGCACCGCGTTTTCGGCCGAGATCATCCCGACTTTCGCGCCGGGCTGCGCCGCGGAATTCCAGCCTGCCGACGAAGGTTGGGGCCCGCGTCCGGTGCCGGTGGTCAAAAACCATCAGAAACTGGCCAGCCACGTCGCGCAATCGCTGATCCTGGATGAATTTGACATCACCATCATGAACGCAATGGAGGTTGATCACGGCCTGACCGTGCCGTTGTCGGTGATGTATGGCCAGCCTGACGAATGGCCGTGCCTGGCCGTGCCTGGCCGTGCCTGGTCGTGCCGCTCTGTGTGAATGTGGTGCAATATCCGGCACCTACCGGCAACCGATGCTACAACCTCGGCAAAGCCATCCGTCGCGCTGTCGACAGTTTTGACCAGGACCTGAACGTCGTGATATTCGGCACGGGCGGGATGAGCCATCAGTTGCAGTACAAGCGCGCGGGCCTGATCAATTCCGCATGGGACAAGCGCTTTCTCGACCTGATGACAGCCGACCCGGTTTTCGCGTCGCAAATACCGCATATTGAATATTTGCGCGAAGCTGGCAGTGAAGGCGTTGAAATGGTTATGTGGCTGGTTATGCGCGGCGCGCTGGATATTGACGTGATCGAGGTTCATCGCCACTATCATGTGCCGGCATCGAATACTGCGGTGGGTCACATTATCCTTGAAAACAAGAGCTAGGGGCGGCGATGAGAATTTGTGTGGCCGGGGCCTACGGGGCGTTTGGGCTAAAACACCTCGACGCGCTGGCGGCGATTGACGGTGTCGGGGTCACCTCCGTCATGGGTCCGTCATCGGACAAGGTCAAAGCGCTGGCATCGGAACGCCGCATCGCCTATTGGGCGACCAGGCTCGAGGACTGCCTTGCACGCGATGATGTTGACGCGGTAATCTTGGCCACGCCCACGCAGGTTCACGCAGCCCAGGCGATCGAGTGCATGGATGCGGGCAAGCCGGTGCTGGTCGAGATTCCAATGGCCGATTCACTGGCTGATGCGCGCGAAATCGTGCGTGTTGCGCATCAAACCGGTGTCATTTGCATGGCCGGGCAGGTGCGGCGGTTCAATCCCTCGCATCAATGGATTCATCAAAGGATCGCAGCAGGTGAGCTAAGAATTCAGCAGATGAACGTGCAGACCTATTTTTTCCGCCGCTCGAACACAAACGCCATGGGCGAGCCGCGCAGCTGGACAGATCATCTGCTCTGGCACCATGCCTGTCACACGGTTGATCTCTTTCAGTATCAGACCGGCGAACGGGTGTCGGAGTGTTTTGGCCTTGCCGGTCCGCTTCACAGCGACCTTGGCATCGCGATGGACATGGCGATCGGGATGAAGGTGCCGTCAGGGGCGATCTGCACGCTGTCGCTGTCGTTCAACAACGATGGGCCTTTCGGCACATTCTTTCGCTACATCTGCGATAACGGCACCTATCTGGCGCGCTATGACGACCTGTTCGACGGGCGTGAAAACCAGATTGACCTCTCCGGCGTCGCGGTTTCAAACAACGGGATCGAGCTGATCGATCGTGAGTTCATTGCCGCGATCAAAGAAGGGCGAAAGCCAAATGGCGAGGCCCAGGACGTGCTGGCGGCGATGGAGGTGCTGGACCAGATCGAAAAGACACTGGCCTGAACAATAATCCGCGCCGCGCTACCCCTTAGCCACCATCGTCAGCACGTCATATTGCGCCACGATCTCACCCGCCTGATTGGTGACCTGCGCGTCCCAGCGGACTTCGCCGTGATCGGCGCCGATGCGGGGGTTGATCTCTTTGGCGGTCAGCCGCACCCGCAGTTTATCGCCGGGATAGACCGGCGTTAGGAACCGCAGGTTGTCGACCCCGTAATTGGCCAGCACCGGACCGGGCGAGGGATCGACGAAAAGACCCGCAGCAAAGCTGACGATCAGGTATCCATGCGCGACGCGGCCGTCGAAATACGGATTGGCCGCGGCGGCATCCTGATCCATATGCGCATAGAAATTGTCGCCCGTAAATTCGGCAAAATGTTCAATGTCCGCAAGGGAAATTTCGCGACTTGGGCTGGTGATCTGGTCGCCGATCTGTAAATCTTTCAATGACTTGCGGAAAGGATGGGTTTTTGTGTCGGATGCTCCCGCGCCTTCGACCCAGCGCCCGGTAACTGCCGACAAAAGCCGCGGCGCGCCCTGGACGGCGGTGCGCTGCATGTAGTGTTTCATGCCGCGGGTGCCGCCCATCTCTTCGCCACCTCCGGCGCGTCCCGGGCCGCCGTGGACCAGCCCCGGCAAGGGTGAGCCGTGGCCGGTTGATGAGTTTGCACTGGCCCGGTTTCCGATCAACACCCGGCCATGATGCGGCGCAAGGCCCAGCACCGCCGTTCTGGCGACGCTTGGGTCATTGGTAAACACAGAGGCCACCAGCGAACCCTTTCCGGATGCGGCCAGGGCCACCGCATCTTCGATCTGGTCATAGGGCATCAACGTTGCGACCCGCCTCAACATCGTGGACAGCCGTCGCCTCAAATGGTCTGGCACAATGCAGTAGCACCGGGTTCAGATACGCGCCCGCCTGCGCGTCGCCGTTTGTCAGGCGCACATCATCGGGATCGCCCGACACAATCTCGGCATCGACCCGCATCGCAACGATGCGTGCGCGCACTTCCTTGCGTTGATGCAACGATGCCAGCGCGCCCATGCGCGTTGTTTCGGCTTGCGGCAGCCCAACTGCGGTGTTTTCCAGCCGCGAGCCAAGTGCGCCGGCCACCGCATCGATATGCTGACGCGGCACTATCACCCGGCGAATGGCGGTGCATTTCTGACCGGCCTTGGTCGTCATCTCGCGCGCAACCTCGGCCACGAAAAGATCAAACTCCACCGTTCCCGCCCCGGCGTCCGGGCCGAGTATCGAGCAGTTCAGGCTGTCGGCCTCCATCGTGAACCGGGTGGAATTGGCGACGATCGCGGGGGTGGTTTTCAACATCCGGCCGGTACTGGCCGACCCGGTGAATGTGACCACATCCTGCCCGGTTACATGGGCAAGCAAATCGCCGACGCCGCCGCAGATCAGTTGCAATGCGCCTGCCGGAAGAATTCCGCTTTCGGCCATGTGCCGCACCGCCAGTTCGCTCAGATAGGCGGTCTGGCTGGCCGGTTTGACAATTGCCGGCATCCCCGCCAGCCAGGTCGGCACCAGTTTTTCCAGCATCCCCCAGACCGGAAAGTTGAATGCATTGAGATGGATGGCGGCACCGCGCAGAGGGGTCAGGATGTGTTGCCCGAAAAAAGAATTGTCACGCGACAGCGGCTCGACATCGCCCTCAATCATTACGGCTGTGTTCGGCAATTCACGGCGACCCTTTGAGGAATAGGCAAACAGCGTGGCGATGCCGCCGTCGATGTCGATCTGGCTGTCGGCCATGGTCGCGCCGGTGCGAAAACTTTCGACATATAGTGCGTCTTTGTGCCCATTGAGGTAGAGCGCCAGATCCTTCAGCATCTGCGCGCGCTCGTGGATCGTCATCGCCCGCAGCGCCGCGCCCCTGTCATGCGCGAATTCCAGCACGCCGGCAAAATCCAGCCCTTGCGAACCCACGTGTGCGTGGACCGCGCCGGTGGCCGCATCCAGCAATGGCTGGCCGTCGCCTTGACCGGCCTGCCATTCACCATTGACAAAACTTTCCAGCCTGCGCGGCGCGCCTGCGTCCAGCATTTCGGTTTTCCTCTTAGATAAGGCCAAACGGCCCCAGTGTTTCGGCCACTTTGTCCTGCCACTCTGCCAACAGCTCTTCGTTCCTCCGGTGCCGCAGCCCCAGCTTTTGCAATCGCTCAAAGCGCTCGGATGCCTCTTTGCCGAACGTCTCGGCCACTTTCGGGTGCCAGTACGTGACCGACGACTGAACCGCGTCCTGGTCCGCCGCGACAATCGGCTTCAATCCTTCCTGGCCCAGCTGCGCATGACGCGCCTCGCGCGGGGCGATCTCGCGAAAGGTTTCGGCCAGCGGCGCATAGGATATGCGGACGAGCTCGCTTAGCTGAACGACCGTTGCCAGACCCATCAGCACGTTCAGAACCACCGCGTCGGCCCATCCCTGCAGCGGGTAGTGAAAGACTGACAGGCGCATGTCGTGCCCATGACGGGTCTGTCCAAGATCGGCGTCGCGCCCGACGCGGGCGTCCCACGGCTGATGCACCGCATAGCGGTCGGTATCGGCCCCGAACTCGCCCATGATTTCCAGAACATGGCCCGCATGGGCGGTCTTTTCGGCCACAATCTGCGCCGCGGCTATCCGCGCCGCAATACCAGGTGCGTCGTTGATAACATCGGCAAACCCTGCCGATCCCGCCAGCTCGCTGTCCACGAATGAAGCCATCAGGCGCATCAGTTCACCCCTGTAACGCGGCGGCACATTGCCCGGCGCGGTGAGCTGGCCACCCTGGGCGAGGTAATCTGTAAGTGTCATGTCATCCATTCGGGTCGTCCTTGCAGGTCCGACAAGTTTTGCGGCCTACTCATCGTACGTCACTACCATCCGATTGCTGAGGGGGTGGCATTGGCAGGTGAGTACATAGCCCGCCCTGACCTCGTAATCTTCCAGCGCGTGGTTCACATGCATCTCAGTTTCACCTTCCAGCACCCTGGCACGGCAGGTCGAGCAGACCCCGGCCTTGCACGCATAGGGCGCGTCGAGATCGGCGGCCAATGCAGCATCAAGCAGGCTTTGGCCGGGTTCCATCACCACGACCCGCGTAGCACCATCCAGCGTCACCACCGCCTCGTGGCCTTTGCCAGTGGAGTTGCCTTTGGTTTTTACTTGTCGCTTGACGCGGCCCGGCTGGCCACTGGCGAAAAGCTCAAACTTGATCGCCTCATCAGGCAGCCCGTGTTCGCGCAGGCCCTTGGCGATGGTCAGCATCATCGGCTCTGGCCCGCAGATAAAAGCCGCGTCAACGCTTTCTATGTCGATCCAGTGCCGGAAGAGCAACGCCAGCTTTTCAGCGGTGATCAAGCCGGTAAACAAGTCGATCTCCTGGCCCTCTGTTTCGAGGATGTGAATGATGGAAAAGCGGTCGATATAGGTGTTCTTGTTGTCCTCCAGCTCGTCGCGGAACATGATCGTCGACACCGCCCGGTTGGCATAGATCAGCGTGAACTGGCTGGCCGGTTCGCGCGCCAGGGTGGTTTTGATGATCGACAGGACCGGAGTAATGTCCGAGCCTCCGGCGAAGCCCAGATAGTGGCGGTTCTGGTCGGGCCGCAACGGCAGCGCGAATCGGCCCATCGGCGGCATCGCCTCGATTACTTGGCCGGGGGCCAGATCGTCATTGGCCCAGTTTGAGAACGCCCCGCCAGCGACCCGTTTTATGCCGACCCGCAATGCGCCCTCGTCCAGCCCGGCGCAGATCGAATAGGACCGGCGCAGCTCCTGTCCGTCGATCTCGCGCCGAAAGGTCAGATATTGGCCCTGGGTAAAGGTGAAAGCTTGGCTATCGCCGTCTTGTGGCTTTAGCGTTACAACCACCGCATCACGGGTTTCAGCTCGCACATCGGTGACTTCCAGGCGATGAAATCTGGCCATGACTGCCCTCAGATGCACTTGAAATAGTCGAACGGTTCGCGGCAGGACCGGCAGCGCCATTGTGCTTTGCAAGGAGTCGAGCCGAACTGGCTGATCTTTTCCAGATCGTTGCTGCCGCATTGCGGGCACCGCGCCGGACCACCGGCTGCGCGCGGCGGGGCGATGCCGAAGTCTTCCAGCTTTTTGCGCCCGGTCTCGCTGATCCAGGCGGTTGTCCAGGGCGGGCTGATCCTGCGCTGGATCTCAAAGTCGTCAAGACCCTTCTCGCGGAGCTTTGCGGCGACATCCATCTCGATTACCGCGGTGGCCGGACAGCCGGAATAAGTGGGTGTCAATGTCACCATTACCTTGGCGTCTTTGCGCGCTACATCCCGCACGATGCCCAGATCAACCACAGATATAACCGGGATTTCGGGGTCCGACACTTCGGCCAGCCAGTCCCAGACCTGTGCTTCGCTCCCGCCCCGGACTTGATCCGGGGCCTCCGTTTCCAGATGCGAGGCGCCGTGGCCGGGACGCAATGATCTTTGTGATCTCACCAGCTTGCCCCCGGATAGGCCCGTTGCAGAAACTGCATGTCCGCCAGCAGATGGCCCAGATGTTCGGTATGCCGTCCCCACTTGCCGCCCCGATGCACACAGGCACTGTCCGGCGGGCTCAGCGTCGCCTCGGCCAGCGTCGCGCGGACGCGCGCATCCCATTGCGGTTTCAGGCTGGCCGGGTCGGGGGCCAGCCTCGCGGCGGCCAGTTCGGCATCGACCTCGTCACCCGCAAATCCCTCGCCCGCCCAGGCCCACAAGCCATCCAATGCGTGCTGCATCCGGGCACGGCTTTGCTCGGTTCCATCGCCCAGCCGGATGACCAGATCAGATGAGCGGTCCAAGTGATAGGTCACTTCGCGCACCGCCTTGGCGGCAATCGCCGCAACGCGCGGCTCGGCGGACGCCTCAAGCGCTGTCAACATGCCCATATGCCAGTTGTCGAACAGAAACTGCCGCATAAGCGTCTGCCCGAAATCGCCGTTCGGGCGTTCGGCCAACAGCAGGTTCCGAAACCCGCTGGCGTCGCGTAGATAGGCCAGATCATCGGCGGTGCGCCCCTTGCCCTCAACCTCGCCCGCCAGCCACATCGTCGCCTGGCCGATCAGGTCCAGCGCAGTATTTGCCAGCGCAATATCCTCTTCTGCGACCGGCGCAAGGCCACACCATTCGCTGACCCGGTGGCCAAGGATCAGGGTCGTATCGCCCATCCTCAGACAAAGCTCAAAGGGCGCGGACATCACATATGACCGACGTCGTCAGGGATGTCGTAAAATGTCGGGTGGCGGTAAATTTTCGACTGCGACGGCTCGTAATACGGGCCCTTGTCGCTGGGCGCGCTGGCGGTGATCATGGCGGAACCGACGACCCAGATGCTGACGCCCTCGTTGCGCCGCGTATAGACATCGCGGGCGTTCTTGATCGCCATTTCCGCATCCGGTGCGTGCAGCGAACCCACATGCCGGTGGCTCAGCCCATGCTGGCCGCGGATGAACACTTCCCAAAGGGGCCATTCCTTGCTCATGTCTGCTACTCCGCTGCCGCGTGCCGTGCGGCTTGTTTGTCGGCATGGGCAACCAACCCGTCGCGGAACCATTCGCCATCGGCCCAGGCCTTGCGCCGTGCTTCCAGACGCTCGGCGTTGCAGGGGCCGTTGCCGTTGAGCACGTCAAAGAACTCTTCCCAGTCGGGTTCGGAAAAATCCCAGCCGCCTTTTTCCTCGTTCCATTTCAGGTCCGGGTCGGGAATGGTCAGCCCAAGGAACGCGGCCTGTGGCGCGGTCTGATCGACAAATTTCTGTCTTAGCTCGTCGTTTGAATTGATCTTGATCTTCCACGCCATCGACTGCGCCGAGTGAACACTTTCGCCATCCGATGGCCCGAACATCATCAGCGCCGGACCCCAAAATCGGTTCAGCGCATCCTGCGCCATCTCCCGCTGCGCGTCGGTGCCCGACGCCATCTTCATCATGATGGCAAAGCCCTGGCGCTGGTGGAATGATTCCTCTTTGCAAATACGGACCATGGCCCGCGCATAGGGGCCATAGCTGGTGCGCTGCAACGGCACCTGGTTCATGATCGCCGCGCCATCGACCAGCCATCCGACCGCACCAATGTCGGCCCAGGTCAGCGTGGGATAATTGAAGATCGACGAATATTTCATGCGGCCGGACAAGAGCTGTTCGGTCAGATCATCGCGGCTGACCCCAAGCGTCTCGGCAGCGCAATAAAGGTAGAGCCCATGGCCCGCCTCGTCCTGCACCTTGGCCAACAGGATCGCCTTTCGCTCCAGCGTCGGCGCTCGGGTGATCCAGTTGGCCTCGGGCAATTGGCCAACGATCTCGGAATGTGCGTGCTGGCCAATCTGGCGGATCAGCGTATTGCGGTAACCGTCCGGCATCCAGTCTTGTGGCTCGATCTTTTCATCGGCATCGATGCGGTCCTGAAATGTGGCCTCTTCGGCGCTCATCTCGTCGCGGCTTTTCAGTTTGCCGGTCGATTTCACCATCTTGGCATACATAGGCGTCGCCTCCTCAGACCCGTTCCAAAATCAGTGCAATCCCCTGACCCACGCCAACGCACATTGTGCAAAGAGCAAATCGACCGCCGGTCCGGCGTAACTGATAACTCGCCGTCAGCGCCAGCCGCGCGCCCGACATGCCGAGCGGATGACCCATCGCGATGGCACCGCCGTTGGCATTAACATGGGGCGCGTCGTCGGCCAGGCCAAGCTCGCGCAACACCGCCAGTGCTTGTGCCGCAAAGGCTTCGTTCAGTTCGATCACATCCATCTGGTCCAGCGCCAGGCCCGTGCGTTCCAGCACCCGGCGCACTGCGGGCACTGGTCCCACACCCATCACGCGCGGCTCCACACCGGCCGCCGCCAGCGCGACTATCCGGGTTACAGGTTCTAATCCGTGGGTTTTCGCGGCTTTCTCGCTGGCAATCAACAGCGCTGCGGCTCCGTCATTCACGCCCGAGGCATTACCGGCGGTCACTGTCAGATCGGGGCCGTTTATTCCTTTGAGGCTGGCGAGTTTCGCAACATCGGTGCCGGGGCGCGGATGCTCATCGGTATCGACGATGATCGGCTCGCCTATTCGCTGCGCGATCGTGACCGGTATGATCTCGTCTGCAAAGATGCCAGCTCGGTGCGCCGCCTCCCATCGCGCTTGCGAACGAGCGGCGAAGGCGTCTTGATCGGCGCGGTCAATACCGAACTCGGCAGCAACATTATCGGCGGTCTGGGGCATCGCATCGATCCCGAAAGCAGTTTCCAGTTTCGGATTGACGAACCGCCAGCCGAGGGTGGTGTCGAAAACCGTACTGGCACGCGAATACGCGCCTTCGGCCTTGGGCATCACGAATGGCGCACGGCTCATGCTTTCAACCCCGCCCGCGATCATCATATCGGCGTCTCCGGCTCGGATTGCGCGCCCTGCCTGGCCGACGGCATCCAGCCCCGATCCGCACAGGCGATTGATTGTTGTCCCGGGCACTTCGACCGGCAGACCTGCCAGCAACGCGGCCATGCGCGCGACATTTCGGTTGTCCTCACCGGCCTGATTGGCGTCGCCCAATATCACGTCCTCGACCTGGGCCCAATCTACAGAGCGATTTCGATCGATTAGCGCGGCAATCGGCAACGCCGCCAGATCATCGGTCCGCACCGACGCCAGGGCCCCGCCGTAACGCCCGATCGGCGTTCGGGTCGCATCGCAAATAAAAGCCTCTGCCATCGGCGTGACCCGGTTCCCTGTTCGTATTTGGCCTTGATCATATAGTGAAAGCATCACGAATACACAGATACATTTGGAAAACTGTGATATTAGATTTACATATTTCGTCGAATTCACGGAATGTGCGCCCGGCGAGTCACATGAAAGGGGCATGAATATTTGACCGGACGTGACGAAATTCTTGGCCCGGAGCCACCGCGCGCAGGGGCATTTATCGTCACCATTTACGGTGACGTTGTTGAGCCGCGCGGCGGCAGCCTGTGGATGGGCACGCTGATCGAGATTTGCGCTGAGATCGGGATCAACGAATCGCTGGTGCGCACTGCGGTCTCGCGCCTTGTTGCCAAGGGCCAGCTGCAAGGTGAGCGGCTGGGCAGGCGCAGCTTTTATCGGCTTGCGCCGCACGCCCGGCAGGAATTTCTGGATGCCAGTACCGTTATTTTTGCCCCACCCGGTACTAATCCGACAGGCTGGCTGGTGGCGCTCGACGCGGCAGAGACATCGGCCAGCAGACTGTCTGACGCCGGGTTTGCCAAAATCGGAACCGGAAATTGGCTCGGCCCGGATCATGGGGTCCCCGTCGGTGTCGAGGCGCAATGGCTGGCCGCAATGCCACGCGAAAAATCTGACGGATTTCGCGATCTTGCCACCCGCATTTGGCATTTGCCAACCCATGCAGCGGCCTACCGCGCTGTCAATGAAAAGTATGCGTATCTGAACAAACCGCAGGAGGCCCATCCGAACGGCCAAGAGGCCCTGTCATTGCGGCTGGCGCTCGTCCACGATTATCGTCTGGCGCTCTTGGCCGATCCGCGTCTGCCGCGCGTGGCGCTGCCTGATGACTGGGCCGGTTATGCGGCGTCGACGCTTTTTGCCGATCTCTATCACGCGCTCAGCGCCGCGGCAGACAGCCATATTGCCCAGCATTGCCTCGCACCCGGCGGCTACATGCCCAAAGATACCGAGGCGACAAAGCACCGACTCGCGGCGCTGGCGCGGCGCGGCGCGGTGGGCTAGGCTCAATATCAGGTCATGAGCGGCCAATGGACCTGCCGACATTGCGGCACGGAACGGGGAAAGGACGCGCCATGCTTGCAATTACCACCCGAAAGGTTGCCCATATTGCGATCAGGGCACGCGAATTCGACGTCAAAGTCGCGCGCTGGGACAACCCCGGCGATGTGGCTGATTCGGACACCATCCTGGAAAGCCGGCGGGGCGACGCGACAGCAGACGAACTCAGGGCCTTTATCGCGCGGCTGAATGAGGACGAAAAAGCCGAGCTTGTCGCTGTTATGTGGATCGGGCGGGGGACGTTCGAGCCCGAGGATTTGCAGGAAGCCATCCTCACCGCCAGGCAGGAGGCAACGACGCCAACCGAAAATTACCTGCTCGGCGTGCCGCTTTTGTCTGACTATCTGGAGGAAGGGCTGGAAAAGCTGGGGATCGATTCCCGCGAGATTGAGGATGAAATTTACCGCCCGGTGTGAGCCACGATTGCGAAACGCCAGGCCTGCAGCCGACGAAATCCATTCAACTGACTATGAGCGACAAATCCCAGCCCGCTAATAGGCAATAATGCCCTGCAAGACCGGCAGAACTGTTGCGGCGACGACGCCCACGGCGGCCCCGGATACCAGACGAACCAACGGTGAGGTTAGTGCCGGCGACACGGTCGAAAGTGCTCCGCAGACCACTGCGTAAAATGTCAAGGCAGTCCACTCCATACGAATCCCTCTCTGTTGGACCTGAAATTGTCTTTCATGCGGAATATGCACCGCTTTGTCACAAGGCAAGGACTCGACATTAATTGAACGGCGTTTAAATAATTTTGCGAACACACAGCTGAGATTGATAACAATGATATACAGCTTGGGTTTGGTTCGATCGATTCTGCCCGGAACCATCCCGGTAGGTGCCGCAATGCGGCAAGGGAGGATTGCGTGAAGACAGGTCCCGCGACGCAGCAGGGTTTATCCTCTGTGCCAGCATTGCTGGACCGAAACGCGCGAAAATTTGGCTCAAAACCCGCGTTCCGCGAAAAAGAATTCGGCATCTGGCAGACGTGGAGCTGGCTGGAGGTCGCCGAGGAAGTCCGCGCAATGGCTCTGGGGTTTCTTGCACTCGGGGTTCTACCCGGCGATCACATCTCCGTCATTGGCCGCAACCGCCCGCGGCTCTACTGGTCGATGGTCGCCGCCCAGAAATGCGGTGCCGTTCCGGTGCCGCAATATCAGGACGCCGTCGCTGATGAGATGGCTTACGTGTTGGAAAACTGCGCCGCGAAATTTGTCGTCGTCGGCGATCAAGAACAGGTCGACAAAGTTCTGGAAATTCAGGACAGCGTCAAGGGCATCGAGCATATCATCTATCTGGATGCACGGAGCTTGCGCAAATACGATCACTACCGCCTGCACGCGCTGGCCGATGTCGAGGCCGAGGGCCGCGCTTCGCATGATCGTTTCGCGGGCGAACTGGCCAAACGCCAGGCGGCCCTGACGTACGACAGCACCTGCGTGATGCTCTATACCTCCGGCACCACCGGGCGGCCAAAGGGTGTGGTTCTGTCGAACCGCAATATCATCGAGAGCGCGAAAAACTCCGCCGAGTTCGACAATCTGGGGCCGGGCGAGGAAGTGCTGGCCTATCTGCCAATGGCCTGGGTTGGTGATTTCATTTTTTCGATAGGCCAGTGTTTCTGGACCGGTTTTTGCGTGAATTGCCCGGAAAGTGCCGAAACCATGATGACCGATCTGCGCGAGATCGGGCCCACCTATTATTTTGCCCCGCCGCGGGTGTTTGAGACGCTACTGACCAGTGTGATGATCCGCATGGAAGATGCGGGCCGCGTCAAACGATGGCTGTTCAGACATTTCATGGATCACGCCAAGCGGGTCGGTCCGGCGATACTGGATGGCAAAAGTGTTTCTGCCAGAGACCGCTTTCAGTACTGGCTGGGGCAGTTGTTCGTCTATGGCCGCTGAAAAACACGCTTGGGTTCACCAATGTGCGGGTCGGCTATACGGCGGGCGAGGCGATCGGGCCGGAGATTTTCGACTTTTACCGCTCGCTTGGTATCAACCTCAAACAGCTTTACGGCCAGACCGAGGCATCGGTGTTCATCACGCTGCAACCAGATGGCGAGGTGCGGCCCGACACAGTCGGTGTGCCGGGGCCGGGGGTGGAACTGAAAATCGCCGATAACGGCGAGGTGTTCTATCGCTCGCCCGGCACCTTCGTTGAATATTACGGCAATCCGCAGAGCACGGCAGACACCAAAGATGCTGACGGCTGGGTGGCGACCGGCGATGCCGGGTTTATCGAGCCAGACAGCGGCCATCTGCGCATAATCGACCGCGCCAAGGATGTCGGCAAAGTGGCCGATGGGCGGCTTTTTGCGCCTAATACCAACGGCCCCCAGATTTGACTCAAGGGGATTCCCACGAGCGGCGTGATCTGATTCAGTGGCATCAAGGCAAGGGAGGCTTTGATGGCAGTAAGGATTACGCGCAAAGACAAGTCCGCAGGCGAGCTTCGCCAGGAAGCGGCGCG
Source organism: Paracoccaceae bacterium (assembly GCA_965216135.1). Taxonomy (GTDB): domain Bacteria; phylum Pseudomonadota; class Alphaproteobacteria; order Rhodobacterales; family Rhodobacteraceae; genus CBDCFL01. Next base: position 431,568 of record CBDCFL010000023.1, on the reverse strand, counting down.
GTGCCGGGATGGGAAAGCGGCGCGACGGATGTTGGCGATTGCCCTGGTTCTGGATGGGGTTGACCGCAAGACGGCGGCAGAAAACTGCGGCATGGATCGGCAGACGCTGCGGGATTGGGCCCACCGTTACAATGCGGAGGGCGTGTCGGGCCTGTTCAACCGTCGCCCGCCGGATCCACCCTGTCTGCTGAGCGCGGCACAGAAGGAGGAGTTGGCGGAAATGGTTCGGGCGGGTCCCGACCCCGAAACCGATGGGGTTGTGCGCTGGCGGCGCATTGATCTGAAACGCAAGATCGAAGAGCGCTTCGGCGTCACCATGCATGAGCGAACTGTTGGCAAACAATTGGCAAGCCTGGGCTTTCGGCGTCTGTCGGTGCGCCCGCAGCATCCGAAATCCGACCCGGATGCACAGGAGGCTTTTAAAAAAACTTCGCCGCAGAGGTAGAAGCAGCCTTGCCGGAAACAGCCCGCAGCAAGCCCCTGGAGATATGGTTTCAGGATGAAGCGCGGGTTGGCCAGCAGGGCACGCTCACCCGTATCTGGGCCGAGCGTGGAACACGCCCCCGTGCCCCGCGCGACACCCGCTATATCTGGAGCTACATTTTCGGTGCCGTCTGCCCGGAACGGGCTGAAGCGGCCGCTCTGATCATGCCACATGCCGACACACAGGCCATGAGCGCGCATCTCGCCGAGATCGCTAAAACCGTCGCATCGGGCGCACATGCCCTTCTCATTCTGGATGGCGCTGGCTGGCACGGTTCGGCAGAGCTGGAGGTACCCGACAACATCACCCTGCTCAAACTCCCGCCCTATTCCCCTGAACTCAACCCGATGGAAAATGTGTGGGCTTATCTGCGTGCCAACAAGCTCGCCATATCCGTCTTCGACAATTATGAGCAGATCGTCGACAGGTGTTGCGAAGCATGGAACTTCTTTGCAAACGACAAAACCGCAATCACGTCAATCACTACCAGACAATGGGCCAAAACGGTCAACGACTAGGGCCGTTGGTATAAGTATGTTGAAAACAAACTGAAATTTTATCCAAACATCCTGGAGGCCGTGGTCTTTGGCAATGGCCGCGAGATGTGTACGGCATTCATTAACATAGACTTAACGGCGGTGGGCAACTGGGCCGAGCGCCACAACATTGCCTATGCGTCCTATCAGGAACTGGCCGGGCATTCAGAGGTCATGGCCAAGATCCAGGCGCATGTGGAAGAAGTGAATCGCTCGGTGGCGACCGACGAAATGCTGTCGGGCTGCCAGATCCATCGCTTTCTGGTGCTGCACAAGGAACTGGATGCCGATGACGGCGAGCTGACGCGCACACGAAAAGTTCGCCGCAGCACCATAGAGGAAAAGTATGAAGATCTGATTGCCGCGCTCTACGACGGGTCAACCGAGCAATATACCGAGACCGAAGTGACCTATGAGGACGGGCGCAAGGGCAAGATCACCGCGACGCTGGAAATCAGAGATGCGGCGGTTTTGGCGACGGCGGCGAAGGTGGCAGCGGAATGAGATTTGATGCCTCCGGCGGGAGTGTTTCCAGCACAATGAAAGGGCGGTTCCATGCTTGATGCCGGGGCCGATGGCTGGACCACCGCTGATGGTCGCGAGATCGGTAAGGTGTTGATGGAGATTAAAAACATCACACTGCGTTTTGGCGGCGTGACGGCGATCGAGGACATCTCGTTCGACATCCGCCAGGGTGAGATCAGGGCGATCATCGGGCCGAACGGGGCGGGCAAATCCTCGATGCTGAACGTCATTTCCGGGTTCTATGTGCCCCAGGACGGTGAGGTCTGGTTCAAAGGCGCGCGCCGGCCGCAGATGAAGCCCTATCAGGTGGCAGCACAAGGCATTGCGCGGACATTTCAGAATATTGCGTTGTTTGAGGGCATGTCGGTTCTCGACAACATCATGACCGGGCGGCTGACGCATATGAATGCGGGGCTGGCGGCGCAGGCGATTTGGTTTGGAAAAGCCCAGCGCGAAGAGGTGGCGAACCGTGAGAAAGTCGAGGAAATCATTGATTTTCTTGAGATACAGGCGATCCGCAAAACCCCGGTTGCACGCCTGCCGTATGGGTTGAAAAAGCGGGTCGAGCTGGCGCGCGCCTTAGCGGCCGAACCGATGCTGCTTTTGCTGGACGAACCGATGGCGGGGATGAATGTCGAAGAGAAAGAGGACATGAGCCGCTTTATCCTTGATGTTAATGATGAATTTGGCACCACGATTGCGCTGATCGAGCATGATATGGGCGTGGTCATGGACCTTTCGGACAGGGTTGTGGTGATGGATTACGGGCGCAAGATCGGCGATGGCACGCCGGACGAGGTGCGGTCTAATCAGGCCGTGAGCGATGCATATCTGGGGGTGTCACATGACTAATTCGGCTGTCGGCTATCCGTCGGCTATCCGTCGGACTCTAGTGTCAGGGCGCGCCCATGCCTGACCAGCTTCTCTACGCCATCGAGGTCACCATCAACGGGCTGATGTCCGGGGTGCTTTACGCGCTGGTGGCGCTGGGCTTTGTGTTGATCTTCAAGGCCTCCGGCATTTTCAACTATGCGCAAGGCGTGCTGGCGCTGTTCGCGGCGCTGACATTGGTCGGGATCATGGACGGGCAGGTGCCGTTTCAGCATCTGATCAACGCCATGCTTGGCACCAATATTCACGGCTTTGGCTGGTCGGTTCCGGCTGTTTTTGCGATCATCCTGACCATCGGGGTCATGGTGGTGCTGGCGATCGTCGTGGAGCGATACATCCTGCGCCATCTGGTCAACCAGCCGGACATCATCCTGTTCATGGCGACCATCGGGCTGGCCTATTTCATGGAAGGCTTCGGCGATCTGATGTGGGGCTCGGACATCAAAAAGCTGGACGTTGGCATTCCCCAGGGCGGATCGCTTTGGATCGAAGAGAAGACCGCGTTTCTGGGCACCGATAAATTCTACGGCTTCTTTATCGACCGTCTGGACATGGTGGCCACACTGGTTGCGGCGCTGCTGGTGCTCGGGCTGACACTGTTTTCGCAATATACCAAACAGGGCCGGGCCCTGCGCGCAGTGGCGGACGACCATCAGGCGGCGCTGTCGGTTGGCATATCGCTGCGCTTCATCTGGGTGTTGGTCTGGTCCATCGCCGGTTTCGTGGCGCTGGTGGCGGGCATCATGTGGGGGTCAAAATCCGGCGTGCAGTTCAGCCTGTCGCTGATCGCCTTGAAGGCGTTGCCGGTTTTGATGCTGGGCGGCTTTACCTCGATCCCCGGCGCGATTGTCGGTGGGCTGATCATCGGGGTGGGTGAGAAGCTGTTTGAGTTCTCCATCGGCCCGCTGATCGGCGGTGCTACTGAGAACTGGTTCGCGTTTGTGCTCGCGCTCTTGGTCCTTGTGGTGCGACCGCAAGGGTTGTTCGGCGACAAGATAATCGAAAGGGTGTGATGCGTGCTGTCGAGATATCTTATGGTGGCGCATTGGGTAGTACTCGCGGCGGGCATTTTTGTGGTTGCGGCGAGCGCTCTTCAATTCCTGCTGTTCCAGTTGCAATATTTCGCATTCGGCGCAGATCGCGCGCTGCACGACACTTACTACGTAGTCGGATCGAAAGGTTATGTTCCTGGCATTCTGGCGGTCGTCTTCGCAACGGCAGTGATTTGTTGGGGCCTGCGTCGATTGGCGCACCGCTTAGAGAACGAGGATTAGCCTGATGCTCTACCGCGAAGCAGGTGATTTCAAGACGTCCTATGTCGCCGACAATCAGACGTTTCCGATCAAGTTCGATCGGGTGGCCTATTACGCGGTGATCGCGGTGGCGTTTCTGGTGGTCCCGTTTTTCATCAACGATTACTGGGCTAATGCGATATTTGTCCCCGTTCTGATCTATATCATCGCCGCGCTGGGTCTGAACATTCTTACGGGATATTGTGGGCAGGTCAGCCTGGGGACCGGCGGGTTCATGGCGGTCGGGGCTTATGCGGTCTACAAGCTGATGACGGCGTTTCCTGATGTCTCGATGTTCGTCCACGTGCCGCTGGCCGGGCTGATCACCACAGGCGTGGGATTGATTTTCGGGCTGCCGAGCCTGCGCATCAAAGGCTTCTATTTGGCAGTGGCGACGCTGGCGGCGCAATTTTTTCTGGTCTGGCTGTTCAACAAAGTGCCGTGGTTTTACAACTACTCGGCCTCGGGCCAGATCAACGCGCCGCAGCGCGATGTCTTTGGCGTTATTGTCACCGGGGCCAACACCGATGCCTGGGCGAAATACATGTTCTGCCTGATCTTCGTGACCGTACTGGCCTGGCTGGCCCGCAACCTGACGCGCGGCTCGATCGGGCGCAAATGGATGGCGATCCGCGATATGGATATCGCCGCCGAGATCATCGGGGTGAACCCGTTGACCGCGAAACTTTCCGCCTTTGCGGTTTCCAGCTTTTTCATCGGCATTTCGGGGGCTTTGTTCTTTGCCATTTACCTTGGCGCGGTAGAGGTTGGTGAAGTCTTCGGCATACAAAAAAGCTTTCTGATCCTGTTCATGGTGATCATTGGCGGGCTGGGATCGGTTCTCGGCTCGTTTCTGGGGGCGGCCTTCATGGTGCAGATGCCGGTCATTCTGAAGAACATACTGGTTGGCACGCTCGGCTGGCAGACCGATCTTGCGGTGCACATGGAATTCCTGATCGTTGGCGGGCTGATCATCGGATTTCTGGTGATGGAACCGCACGGCATGGCCCAGCTTTGGCGGCTGGCCAAGGAGAAATTACGACTATGGCCTTTCCCCCATTAGGGCGGGGCTAAAACGAAGAAAATACGAAACCAACGGAGGATACTCGTATGAAACTGAAACTCGCAACAATGGCAATTGCCGGCATCATGGCCGCTGGTCCGGTGATGGCCGATCTGGTCATTCCGTGGCTAAGCTATCGGACCGGTCCCTATGCGGTTGGCGGCATCCCGCTGGCCGATGGCTATGTCGATTACTTTAACCTGCTGAACGAGCGTGACGGCGGCATTAACGGCGTGCCGGTGAAGATCGTCGAATGCGAAACCAGCTACAACACCGAAAAAGGCGTTGAATGCTATGAGGCCACCAAAGGCGAAGGCGCGCTTGTGTACCAGCCGTTGTCGACCGGGATCACCTATCAGCTGATCCCCAAGGGCGTGGCCGACGACATTCCGGTGCATTCGATGGGCTATGGCCGCACCTCTGCCGCCAACGGCAAAGTCTTTAGCCATGCGTTCAACTATCCGGCCAACTATTGGCAGGCAGCATCTGTGGCGATAAACTATCTGCTGAACGAAAACGATGGTGATCTGGGCGGCAAGTCAATCGCGCTGGTCTATCACAACTCGGGCTACGGCAAAGAGCCGATCCGCACGCTGGAAGCGCTGGCGACCAAGCATGGGTACGATCTGACACTGATACCGGTTGACCATCCGGGTCAGGAGCAGAAATCACAATGGCTGCAAATCCGTCGCGAAAACCCTGATTACGTGTTGATGTGGGGCTGGGGAGTCATGAACCAGGTTGCCGTGCAGGAAGCCTCGAATATCCGCTATCCGATGGAAAACTTCATCGGTGTGTGGTGGTCGGGCGCCGAAGCTGACGTGCTGCCTGCGGGTGATGGCGCGAACGGCTATAAGGCACTGGCTATGAATGGCGTGGGCACAGATTTCCCGATTTTCGACGATATTCAGACCCACATCGTCGACAAGGGCATGGCCGCAGGCGATGGCAGCAATATCGGCACGGTGCTGTATAACCGGACGATCTATGCGGCCTTCCTTGCAGCCGAAGCCATCAAAACGGCGATGGACATTCACGGCACCACTGACATCACGCCGGGCATGATGCGCGACGGGATGGAGGCGCTGAACATAACCAACGCCAAAATGGAAGCGGCTGGTCTGGGTGGTTTTGGCCCGGAGTTTCAGGTGACCTGTGAAAACCACGGTGGCCCCGGCCTTGGCGCGGTTCAGCAATGGGATGCGTCGGCGAAAACCTGGTCGCTGATCACCGACTTCATGGAGCCGGATGCCGAGCTGATCAACGCCCTGATCGAAGAGGACTCGATGGCTTTCGCCGCCGAGAACAACATCGAGTTGCGGTGTAACTGATCTAAGCAACTATCCGGCCCGCAGAGATGTGGGCCGGGTATATTTGAGTATTTCCAACAAAGAAGAAACCTGATGCTGGATACCGCCAAATCCCAAGAGACATTGCTGGAAGTCAACAATATCGAGGTGATCTATAACCACGTGATCCTGGTGTTGAAGGGCGTAAGCTTGAGCGTGCCCAAGGGCGGGATTACGGCGCTGCTGGGCGGCAACGGCGCGGGAAAGTCGACGACGTTGAAAGCCATATCCGGGTTGCTCAAATCCGAGCGCGGCGAGGTGACCAAGGGGTCGATCAAGTATCGCGACGGCGATCTGGCCCATATGGACCCGGCCAATCTGGTAAAAATGGGGATCATTCAGGTGATGGAAGGCCGCCATGTCTTTGAACATCTGACGGTCGAGGAAAACCTGATGACCGGCGGCTATACGCGGCGCGACGGGCGCGGCGCGGTCGATGCCGATCTGCAGATGGTCTATGAATATTTTCCGCGCCTGAAAGAACGGCGCAGGAGCCAGGCGGGCTATGCCTCCGGCGGTGAACAGCAGATGGTGGCGATCGGCCGCGCTCTGATGAGCCGTCCCGAGACGATCCTGCTGGACGAACCGAGCATGGGGCTGGCTCCGCAGCTGGTCGAAGAGATTTTCGCCATCGTGAAATCGCTGAACGAAAAGGAAGGCGTGAGTTTCCTGTTGGCCGAGCAAAACACCAACGTGGCGCTCAGATTTGCGCATTACGGATATATTCTGGAATCGGGCCGCGTGGTGATGGATGGCCCAGCTGCGGATCTGCGCGAAAACCCGGATGTGAAAGAGTTTTATCTGGGCATGTCCGATGAGGGCCGCAAATCGTTTCGCGACGTGCGATCCTATCGCCGCCGCAAGCGCTGGCTTTCCTGAGCCCTGCGCGCGGTTTGGTATGAAAATTTCGGCGCGGCAAGCGACGTTCTGACAATTGGCGAGATGGCTGACCCAGTGCCCGGCGCGGGCGAGGTTCTGGTGCGCGTGCATGCTTCGGGCGTTAATCCTTCGGATGTGAAACTGCGGGCCGGGGCGCAGCCCGGCGCGGTGATGGAATTTGCCCGCATCATCCCGCATTCCGACGGTGCGGGTGTGATCAAGGCCGTTGGGTCGGGCGTCGATCCGGCGCGGATTGGCCAACGCGTCTGGCTGTGGAACGGCTAGTGGAAACGTGCCTATGGAACCTGTGGCGAGCTGATTGCCTTGCCCGCCGATCAGGCGGTGGTTCTGCCCGATGGCACCAGTTTTGGGCAAGGCGCGTGTTTCGGCGTACCAGCGATGACCGCCTGGTACGCGGTGCTTGGCGCGGGTCCGGTTGACGGCAAGACGGTGCTGGTCACCGGCGGGGGCGGGCACAGTCGGGCGCTACGCCTGCCAGATGGCGCGGCTGGGCGGCGCGCGGGTGTTCACCACGGTGTCGTCGACCGAAAAGGCCGCACATGCAGGTGCCGAGGAGTGGGTAAATTACCGCGATGCGAATGTGACCGAGGCGGTGATGGAAATGACCGGCGCCCAAGGCGTCGATCTGATCGTGGATGTCGATTTCGGCACAAATCAGGCCGACAGCCTGGCGCTGATCCGGACCGGCGGCGTGATTGCTTCTTATGCCTCCGCCGCGGTGATGAGGCCGGAGCTGGAATTCTATGGCTTCATGTTCAAGAACATCACTCTGCGGATGCTGATCGTCTATCTGATGCCCGACGCCGCCCGTCGCAGGGGCGAGGCGCAGTTAAACGGTTGGCTGGACAGTGGTGCCCTCAGCCACGCCGTCGTTGCAGTCCACGGTATGGATCAGGTCGCGGCGGCGCATGACAAGGTCGCATCCGGCGGCAAGCTGGGCAGTGTGGTTGTTGAGTTTTGAGGCGGGCTGTCTACCGGTCCCCGGCCGCCACATCAGGATCGAGACGATATGACTGATTTTTATGACCGCTTAGAGACCAGATCCCCCGATGAGCGCCACCGCGAGCAGGACGCAGCACTTGGTGCGATATTGCGCGCGATCAGCGTTGCGTCGCCGGACTGGCTTGCCGCTGCTGCAGGGGTCAAGGGCCAGGACGATTTGCCCGATCTGCCGGTTCTGCGAAAATTCGATCTGGCGGCCATGCAAAAGGCTAAGCCGCCATTTGGCGGTATCGAGGTCAAAAACGTGGCGCATATATTTCAGTCCCCGGGGCCGATCTATGAGCCCGGCGGCATCGCCCGTGACTGGTGGCGCATCGGCCGGTTTCTGCACGCGCTGGGCATCGGGCCGGGCGATATTGTGCAAAACTGCTTTTCCTATCATCTGACACCGGCGGGGTTGATATTTGAAAACGGTGCCCAGGCGGTTGGAGCAAAGGTCATTCCCGCAGGAACGGGTCAGACGGAGTTACAGGTTCGCGCGGCCCATGACATCGGGGCCACCGCCTATGCCGGAACGCCGGATTATCTGAAAGTCATTCTCGACAAAGCCGACGAGATAGGCCTGGACCTGAAACTGACCCGCGCCGGCGTGGGTGGCGGCGCGTTGTTCCCACAGCTGCGTCAGGATTATGCCGATCGCGGGATATTGTGCCTGCAGAATTATGCCACCGCCGATCTTGGCAACATCGCTTATGAAACCGAGGCCCAGGACGGCATGGTCGTGGACGAGGGTGTTATACCAACGGCCCCCAGATTTGACTCAAGGGGATTCCCACGAGCGGCGTGATCTGATTCAGTGGCATCAAGGCAAGGGAGGCTTTGATGGCAGTAAGGATTACGCGCAAAGACAAGTCCGCAGGCGAGCTTCGCCAGGAAGCGGCGCGGTGCCGGGATGGGAAAGCGGCGCGACGGATGTTGGCGATTGCCCTGGTTCTGGATGGGGTTGACCGCAAGACGGCGGCAGAAAACTGCGGCATGGATCGGCAGACGCTGCGGGATTGGGCCCACCGTTACAATGCGGAGGGCGTGTCGGGCCTGTTCAACCGTCGCCCGCCGGATCCACCCTGTCTGCTGAGCGCGGCACAGAAGGAGGAGTTGGCGGAAATGGTTCGGGCGGGTCCCGACCCCGAAACCGATGGGGTTGTGCGCTGGCGGCGCATTGATCTGAAACGCAAGATCGAAGAGCGCTTCGGCGTCACTATGCATGAGCGAACTGTTGGCAAACAATTGGCAAGCCTGGGCTTTCGACGTCTGTCGGTGCGCCCGCAGCATCCGAAATCCGACCCGGATGCACAGGAGGCTTTTAAAAAAACTTCGCCGCAGAGGTAGAAGCAGCCTTGCCGGAAACAGCCCGCAGCAAGCCCCTGGAGATATGGTTTCAGGATGAAGCGCGGGTTGGCCAGCAGGGCACGCTCACCCGTATCTGGGCCGAGCGTGGAACACGCCCCCGTGCCCCGCGCGACACCCGCTATATCTGGAGCTACATTTTCGGCGCCGTCTGCCCGGAACGGGCTGAAGCGGCCGCTCTGATCATGCCACATGCCGACACACAGGCCATGAGCGCGCATCTCGCCGAGATCGCTAAAACCGTCGCATCGGGCGCACATGCCCTTCTCATTCTGGATGGCGCTGGCTGGCACGGTTCGGCAGAGCTGGAGGTACCCGACAACATCACCCTGCTCAAACTCCCGCCCTATTCCCCTGAACTCAACCCGATGGAAAATGTGTGGGCTTATCTGCGTGCCAACAAGCTCGCCATATCCGTCTTCGACAATTATGAGCAGATCGTCGACAGGTGTTGCGAAGCATGGAACTTCTTTGCAAACGACAAAACCGCAATCACGTCAATCACTACCAGACAATGGGCCAAAACGGTCAACGACTAGGGCCGTTGGTATTATTGTCGAGATCGTGCGCCCCGGCACGGGCGACCGGGTTGGCGACGGTGAGGTCGGTGAAGTTGTTGTGACCGCGCTCAACCCCGATTACCCACTGATCCGGTTTGCTACTGGTGATCTGTCGGCGGTTCTGCGCGGGACCAGCCCGTGCGGGCGCACCAATATGCGGATCAGCGGCTGGATGGGCCGCGCCGACCAAACCACCAAGATCAAAGGCGTGTTCGTGCGGCCCGAACAGGTGGCCGAACTGGTGGCGCGCCATCCTGAAGTTACGCGTGCGCGGGTGATTGCCAGGCGGCAGGGAGATGCCGACGCTTTACATGTAATCTTTGAGGCAATCGGGGCCGACATTGATGCATTACGGACCAGCATGCGCACGGTGCTGAAAATGCGCGGCACCGCAGATATTGTGAATCCCGGCGAATTGCCCAATGATGGCAAGGTCATCGTTGACGAACGCGACTATGGTTAGCCAGAAATATCGGAGGAATGCGATGTCCGGACCGGCCAAGTTCAACCTTCTCGCGGCAATTCTGGCCGCTCTACTGTGGCCCGGCACGGCTGGGGCAGACGAGCGCGTCGCGCTGTTGTTTGTGCAGCGCAATTACGACACGCTGCCGGACGTTCCCGAAGCGGCGCGTTTGTTGTCGCTGGTCGCGGTGCTGCGCGACGAAGGCTTTGATGTGCGGACCTTCACCGATCTTGACAGCAGCAAATTACGTCTGGCGCGAACAGCACTTGTCGGTCTGAGCGATCAGGCCGACCGGTTGCTGATTATTGCCGCCGGGCATATCGGCTCGACCCGGCAGGATGCTTTCCTCTATTCCGGCGACGCGCCGCGCCCGCATTTGTTGTCACAAGGCGATGAGGCGCTGTCGCTCGGCGGGTTGCTGCAGATGATCGAGGGCCATGCCGGATCGGCGGTGTTGCTGGTCGGCGAGGCGCTGGCCAGCATGAACGCGGGCGCGGGCATTGCGCAGGGCTTTGGCACCCAGCCGATCCCGCAGGGGGTGACGGTTTTCACCGGACCCGCAAATGATCTTGTGAGCCTCGTTGCGGACGGGCTGCTGATTGAGGGCCAAAGCATTGCGCAGACCGCCGCATCGGCGTCAAAGAATATCCGCGCGCTGGGGTTTCTGCCCGCCGGCGTGGCGTTTTTACCGGTATCGGCAGATATTGGTGACGCCACCAGCGGCGAGCTGGAGGCTTTTTCCCGCGCCCAGGCCACGGGCAGTGCAGAGGCGTTCGAGGACTTTCTGCGCGCCTATCCCGATGGCGATTACGCAGACGCGGCGCGCAGCATTTTGGCCGATCTTGCGCCCAGCCCTGAAGAGCTGGCGCAGCAGGGCGAGGCCGAACTTGGTCTTAGCCGCAGCCGGCGCACCAAAATTCAGGGCGACCTGACCTATCTGGGGTTCGACACCAACGGCGTCGATGGCATTTTCGGTCGCGGCACGCGCACGGCGATCACCAATTGGCAGCGGGCGAATGATCTTGACGCGACCGGTTATCTGGACTCCCCGGCGATCGACGCGATTGCCGCGCAGGCCCAGAAAAAGCGCAATCAGGAAGATGAGGCGGATATTGCCTATTGGCGGCAATCCGGGCGCGACGGCACCAAAGACGGCTATCGCAAATATCTGGACCGCTACCCGCAGGGGCTATTTGCCGATATTGCCGAGAAAAATCTCGCCGAGCTAGAGGCCGCTTCGGGGGCGTCGGAGCGGGCTGCCTGGAAAGACGCGAACGACGCCGATACCGAGCAAGCCTACCGTGCCTATCTCGGCGCCTATCCCGACGGGCGGCATGCAGCGGATGCGGTGACGCGGTTGCAGGAGATCGAGGCGAGCGAGGATCGCGTCGCGAAGGCCAGGGGCGAAGAGGCCCAGGTGATGTCGAGCCCGCTGACGCGGCTGCTGGCCGAGAGGCGGCTGGAGCAACTGGGATTTGAGCCGGGACTGGTTGACGGAACATTCGGGCCAAAGACAAGACAGGCGATACGGAAATATCAAAGAGATAAGAACCTGTTTGTCAGCGGGTTTATTGACCGAAAGACATTTGCGCGGCTGCTGTCGACCGGAAACTGACAGGCCATCAGGGCTAGCCATCATCCTTGCGCGGTACCGGGCCGCGGTATTTGGCCGAAAGCTCCGGATCAGTTTCGCCCGGCTCATAGAGGCCCAGCAGAATTCCACGCCGACGCGAGCGGCTGCGTATGGCGGCGATGTCTGCATCGGACAGCGTTACGCGCTGGGCCGGACGGCGTGCCCATTTGGAAAGCCGGTCATACATCAGCGCGATGACATCCTGGTATCCGGCGGTCCTGGCGAGGTCGTTGAGCTCGTCTGGGTCGTCTCCCAGATCAAACAGCATGGGGCGAAAGCCGCCCTCGGCGTGGATGAACTTCCAGCACTGATCGGTCACCATGAACAAGCGGGCATCGCGAATTTCGACACCAAGATCAGAACACATCGCGGTGGCCGAATAATCGTATTCGCTGATCGCATAATCGCGCCTTGGTGCGGGGTGAATGCCGTGCAAAAACGGCATTAGCGAGCGGCCTTCCAGGATATGGTTGGCGGGGGTGCCGCCAGCGGCTTCGACAAAAGTGGGCACCAGATCAATCGCCTCGACCAGCGCATCGCAGGTTGTGCCTCGGGTCGCGTCCGCGCTGGCACGCGGATCATAGATGATCAAAGGGATTTTCACGGATGGCTCGTGAAACAGATCCTTTTCGCCGAGCCAGTGATCGCCCAGATAATCGCCGTGATCCGAGGTGATGACGATCATCGTGTCATCCATGCGCCCGGTTTCGTCAAGAAATTCAAACAACCGACCCATCTGGTCGTTACATTGTTTGATTAGGGCCATATAGGCCGGGATGGTTTTTTGCCGGACCTCATCACGCGAAAACGCACGGCCCATCGGGTTGTCCATGAACGCTTGGTAAACCGGATGGGCATTTTTCCGCTCGCTTTCATGGCGGGTCGGGGACGTGGTTTGCCCCGAACATGTCGTGATACGGCGCGGGCACGATATAGGGCCAGTGCGGTTTTATGTAAGAGACATGGGCGCACCAGGAGCCAGTTGCCTGTTCAATGCGTGCCTATCCGGTTGTCACCCACACCCACTACATCTAGGGTGCTCCCAGTCGCCCGAGTAAAGCTCGGCGTAAGTGGGAGCGGTGACATCGCCAGCGATTCCGAGCAGGGACCGGAAGGCGTTGAACGGGCAGAACCGCCTGTTGAAGCGGAAGGTGAACTCGTTGAGGTAGGCTTGGAGGTGCTGGTGGCTCACGCCGTGATGAATGCCACTCAGCCACGTCTTCAGGTTGGCGAAGACGAGATGAATGATCGGCAGATACTCCTCAGCGACCTGGGAGTTGCCTCGCTCGGCGACGGCGAGGTGTTTGTAGCCGCGCTTGGCGAGGCTGGTATAGCCGGACCAATCGTCGGTGATGACCGACGCACCCGAAGTAACGGCGCCCTCGACAAAGCCGCAGAGCGATTCCGCGCTGCGGTCTGGCACGACAGCGAGTCGGACACGTCCGGCGTAGCGACCGCCCTTCCGCTTATCGAGCTTGGTTCCCGGCTTGCGCTGTCGCACTTCAACGGCGCTGGCGACAAGAAGCTTGTGGTGAACGCCCCGGCCCTTGCCGCGCGTGCGGCCGCCGACCCAGGTTTCGTCGACTTCGACATGGTCGCAGGCCTCGCTGCCGATGCGGTCCTGATCCGGCCGAACCATACCAGCGCGGAGCTTGTGGAGGATCTGAAAGGCGGTTTCGTAACGGGAAAGCCCGACCTGGCGCTGGAACTGTGTGGCAGACATGCCGGGCGTCTGGCTGGCAACCAGATAGGCCGCCCAGAACCATACGCCCAGCGACGTATGGGAGCGCTCCATGACCGTCCCCGCCGTCAGCCCGGTGTCGCGGCGGCACTTTCGACAGCGCAAGACGCCGGGCCGGCTGGTGAAGCGGAACGGCTCTGCCGCCGTCTGGCAATGGGGGCAGACGAACCCGTCACCCCACCGCGCCTTCTCCAGGTAGGCGGCACAGGCCGCGTCATCCGGGAAAAGTCGTTGAAACTCGGGAAGCGACCGCGGAAACGAAAGGTCTTCGCGCTGCGGAACATCCATCCCCGCTTCGTCCGCCTCCCGAGCCACTCGACGCCATACCCTACATATAGTGGGTGTGGGTGACAACCGGATAGGCACGGTTCAATGAACTTGATCGCCTCGCCGGTCAGCCACGGCGTTTCGCTGTGCTCTTCGGCAATATTGGCCGGTCTGTCAGCGTTTTGGTAAAACCAGCCCGAGGCAATCTGGCCGTCATCATCGCCGGCATTGGCAAAATCAGCCCAGGGGTTTTCGCCCGGATAGCCAAGTGATTTGAGATAGGCGTTGTAGGGACTTGGCGCCGTGTCATAGGCCCCGTCCGGCCCGGCGGCCCATAGGCCATCATCGCGCAGCCAGACGTCGAAACCGCATTCGCCCTGCCGCGCTCCGATAACGGTGTCCGGGGCGAGACCGAGCCGCTCCAACCCTTTGGCGTCCGCTTTCATATGGGTCTTGCCGATCAGCCAGCAATCCATGCCCGCTTCGCGCAGATGATCGCCCATGGTCAACTCCCCGACCCTCAGCGGGAAATTGTTCCATTGCGCGCCGTGGCTGGAGGCATAGCGGCCAGTGTAAAAGCTCATCCGCGACGGCCCGCAGACAGGCGACTGGCAATAGGCGCGCGTGAAACGCAGGCCTTTTGGATGCGATGGCGTCGATATTGGGGGTTTTCAGATGCGGGTGACCAGCGCAGCCGAGATAGTCAAACCGCAACTGGTCAAACATGATGAAGAGGATGTTCAAGGCTCTAGTTCCGACACTTGTGAACGCTCACGCCTCGGTTTCAGCGCTCGCACGCGGCTGATCACCCAGGTCTTGCTGCGCCGATTGCGGATCGAGCAGGCCGCGGATGACGGCGCCTTGCGATATTTTGCCGATGACCTGGCCGGCGTCCTTGACCAGCAAGGTCGGGTTTCCGGCCATCAGCGCGCGCATGACATCTCCGATACTGGTATCGGCCTGCACCTCATATCCGACCGCATCGGCCGCCGGTTCCATCAGGTCGCGCGCGAAGAGCACGCCGAGCGGGTTCATATGGGCGACGAAATCGGCGACATATTCGTTTACCGGGTTACTGAAAATATCACGCGGCGTGCCGCATTGCACGATCCGCCCGCCTTCCATGATCGCGATCCGGTTGCCGAGCTTGAACGCCTCGTCCAGATCGTGGCTGACGAAAATGATGGTCCGCTTCAGTTTTTTCTGCAGGTCCAGCAGTTCGTTCTGCAGCCGGGTGCGAATGAGCGGATCAAGCGCCGAAAACGGCTCGTCCATCAGCAATATCGGCGCGTCGGTGGCAAATGCGCGGGCCAGCCCGACACGTTGCTGCATGCCGCCCGACAGCTCGCTTACTTTGTGATTGGCCCAGTCGGCCAGCCCGACCAGTGCCAATTGCTCGGTAACTTTGGCCTCGCGTTTGCCGCGCTCCATACCGCTCAGTTCCAGCCCCAGACCGACGTTTTCCGCCACCGAGCGCCACGGCAGCAGACCAAACTGCTGAAACACCATCGCAACCCGGCGCTGGCGCAATTCACGCAAGGATTTGGCGCTGGCATTGGTCACCGAGACATATTGTTGGCCATCGCTGACTTTGACCTCGCCGCGCGCCAGCGGGTTCAGACCGTTCACCGCGCGCAGCAGGGTTGACTTACCGGACCCCGACAGACCCATCAGCACCAGTATTTCGCCTTCTTCGACTGTTAGCGAGCAATCATGCACACCCAGAACCTGGCCGGTGGCTTGCTGAACTTCAGCCCGGTCCTTGCCCTGGTCCATCAATGGCAGGGCGGATTTTGGCTTGTCGCCAAAGACGATCGACACGTTATCAAAATTGACGGCGCTCATGTCCTGCTCACCCGCAGCATCCGGTCCAGCATGATCGCCACCACCACGATCACCAGCCCGCTTTCGAAACCCAGAGCCGCGTTGACCTGACTAAGTGCGCGCACCACCGGCACGCCCAGCCCGTCGGCCCCGACCAGGGCAGCGATCACCACCATCGACAGGCTTAGCATGATCGTCTGGTTCAGCCCGGCCATGATTTGGGGCAAGGCATAGGGCAGCTCGACCTTCCACAGGGTTTGGCGCGCGGTGGCCCCAAAGGCTTCGGCGGCCTCCAGCAACGGCTTTGGCGTCGCATGAATGCCCAGATACGTCAGCCGTATCGGGGCCGGGACCACGAAGATCACCGTCGCCACCAATCCCGGCACCATGCCGATGCCAAAAAACACGATCATCGGGATCAGGTAGACAAAAGTCGGCAGGGTTTGCATCAGGTCCAGCACCGGGCTGATGCCGGCATAAAGCCGCGGCCGGTGCGCGGCGGCAATGCCAATAGGCACCCCGATCGCCATGCAGGTCGCGCAGGCGAACGCCACCAGCGTCAGGCTTTCCATGGTCTCTTCCCAATAGCCCTGATTTAGGATGAACAAGAACCCGACCAGCACCAGCAGACAAATTCTCCAATTGCGTTGGATGGCCCAGGTCAGAGCCACGAATAGGGCGACAATGATCAGCGGGTTCGGATAATTCAGCACGATCAGCACAATCTCGATCAGCCAGCTCAGCCCGTCTTCGAACCCTTCGAAAAACCATTCGGCATTGTCGCGCAGCCATTCAAATCCGTTCTTGGCGGATTTGCCCACAGGAATTTTGGTGTCGGTCAGCCAGCCCACATGTCCCCCTGACCCGCGCGACAGGGCGCGGTGTCACATGTCTAGTGAAATGAAAAGGCCCCGACAATGCCGGGGCCTTTCAGAAATTGTCAGAGGCCAAGCGCGCCCGAGACCGCGGCCATCGCATCGCCGCCGTCCAATGTTGTCACCCCGTCCAGCCACGGGCCAAGTGTGTCTACGTTGGCTTTCAGCCATGCGGTCGCGGCATCGGTCGCATCCTCGCCACCGTCCAGGATCGCGCCCATGATCTCGTTTTCCATGGCCAGCGTGAACTGTAGGTTCTGCAGGAACTTACCCACGTTGGGGCATTCATCGACATAGCCTGCGCGGGTGTTGGTATAGACATCGCCCTCAGCACCAAACCATTCTTCGCCACCGGTCAGATAGGTGACCTTGAAGTTGGAATTCATTGGGTGCGGCGCCCAGCCAAGGAAAACCACCGGTTCATCCTTTTTCGAAGCGCGTTCAACCTGCGCCAGCATGCCTTGTTCAGAGCTTTCGATCATCTCGACCGCGCCCATGCCGAACGTATCGGCGTTGATCAGGTCCATGACGATGCGGTTGCCGTCGTTGCCGGCCTCGATACCAAAGATTTTGCCCTCCAAGGCATCAGCATTCGGTCCGATGTCGGCGAAAGTGGCAATCCCAAGCGCTGCGCCCGCAGCGTTGGTGGCCAGCGTATAGGCGGTGCCGTTCAGGTTATCGCCAACGGTGTCTACCGTTCCGGCCTCGCGATAAGGCGCGATGTCGCCTTCCATTGTCGGCATCCAGTTGCCCAAGAAGACATCAACGTCGCCCTGTTCAAGCGAGATGTAGGTCACCGGCACGGACAAGACCTTGATGTCGGTTTCATAGCCCAGCGCCTCCAACACGATGGTGGTGGTCGCGGTTGTGGCGGTGATGTCGGTCCAGCCGACATCGGAGAAGATGACATTTTCGCAATCGGCCAGCGCCGGTGCGGCGGCGCAGATGGCCAGAACGGATAGGGTTGATCGAAATTTCATTTGGGCCTCCTAGGCAGTTCGGTTTTAATTAGCCGATAAGGGGTCATTGGCCCGGAAATGGCAAGCCTGACGCCGGACATTTTGCGGCAAAAGGCGATTGCGTAGGTGTCAGCCTGCGCCGGGCACAGCCGAGATTTTGTTTGTTGAGGCCAACTATTCTTTGAATAGTGAAACATATTCTTGGAATACGAACAGGCGGTTTCTTCTTTGCCCGGTGATTTCCGAAAGAACTCCATACCGGACAAAATCCGTGATCAACGATGACGCAGTATTTGCATTTCCATCGATCAATTTGGTCACTGCTTTCACATCCACCACTGGTTGAGCATACAGATATTGGACAAGTCGCTGAGCGTTGTTCTGTCTGCGAGTGCTGAATCTGGGCAGAACCTCTGCGTCCAAGCGTGCTCGTAGCGCCAGAATTTGCCGAAACACATCGGCAGATGCGCGGGCTGTTTCTTCGACGCCGTGCAGAAAGAACACAAGCCATTGCATCAAGTGGTTGCCTCGCCGAACAGCCATCAGATGATCGACATAGGCTGTTTTGTTTCTCTCAAAATAATCCGAGAGATAAAGGGCCGGTTTTTCCAACAACCCATTCGACGCCAGAAATAGTGAAATCATCAAGCGACCAACTCGACCATTCCCATCAAGAAACGGGTGGATAGTTTCAAACTGGTAATGCGCTATGGCAATCTTCAAGAGCGGGTGAACACGAAATTCGTCGTCATGCAGAAACTTTTCCAGATCGCTCATTAAATCAGGTACGTGGTCATGGTGGGGCGGTACGAACACCGCATTCTTCAGACTGACGCCGATCCAATTCTGGCTGATCCGAAACTCTCCGGGCATTTTGTTTTCACCGCGCACGCCTTCCATCAGGATGGCGTGGGTCTGTCTCAAGAGCCGGTTAGAAAAAGGAAGGGTGGCCAAAGACGCAATCGAAAAATTGATCGCCCTGACATAATTCTGGACTTCTGCCCAGTCGTCACGTTCTTCGGGTTTCAGGTCGTCTGCGCGCTTGAATGCGTCTTCAATATTGGTCTGTGTTCCTTCGATGCGACTGGATTGGGTTGCTTCCTTGGCCACATGCATCGTGATGAAGTAGTCAATATCCGGTATGAGTTCAGCGAACGCATTTAGCCTACCCAACGCCCTATCGGCTTGTCCAAGAAGTTCGACGAGTTGTGGATCTGCGTTGAGCCATTCATGCCTGACCAGTGACGGCAGGAATTCTCGATATTCGCGGCGGTCCTCGTAGCCGCCTGACTGATATTCGTGAATATGCATGCCTCAGAAAGCTCGCCTGTATTTGAGATATGGATACGCATATGTCAAATATCGCGTAGAATGGCAAGCGCAATCTCAAAAAACCACCTAGTTTCTAATATACAAAATCAGCTATCTCAAAAACCTGCATGTCATTTGTTGCCAATCCGGCGACGTTCTTAATAGCACTGGCGATTTCGCAACCTGTATCGGACTTGCTGGCGACCCCGGCAGGATTCGAACCTGCAACCTGCCCCTTAGGAGGGGGCTGCTCTATCCAGTTGAGCCACGGGGTCGCGTGCGGTTCCATATGCCGCCGCGGAGCGGGCGTGATCAACCCCTGCGGTATCGGACCGAGAAAACAATTCGCAAGGCGACGGGAAATCTGAGGCGGTCGTTTGGAGCGCTTGAACAGGCTATGTTTTTGGGCGATGGTCAATAACGGCAAAAAGGAACGAAAATTGTCTGCCAGTCCTGCGAATTCTCAGCACCGACCTCTGACCCTGCGCGATGTTTCAATCGCTTCCGGCGTCAGCGAGATGACCGTCAGCCGGGTGTTGCGCAATCGCGGCGATGTGTCTGAGGCGACGCGGGCCAAGGTTTTAAAGGCTGCCAAGACGCTGGGCTATGTGCCCAACAAGATCGCCGGTGCGCTGGCCTCGCAGCGGGTCAATCTGGTGGCAGTGATCATCCCGTCTCTGTCGAACATGGTCTTTCCCGAAGTGATGACCGGCATCTCGGAAGTGCTGGACGAAACCGCGCTGCAACCGGTTGTCGGGGTTACGAACTATCTGCCCGCGCGCGAGGAAAAGGTCCTCTATGAGATGCTGTCGTGGCGGCCATCAGGCGTGATCATCGCCGGGCTGGAACATTCCGACGCGTCCAAGGCGATGCTGCGCAGTGCAGGCATCCCGATTGTCGAGATCATGGATGCCGACGGCGATCCGATAGACTCGATGGTCGGTATTTCGCACCGCCGTGCGGGCCGCGAGATGGCGCGCGAGATCGTGGAGGCCGGTTATGAGCGCATCGCCTTTCTGGGCACCAAGATGCCGCTTGATCACCGTGCGCGCAAACGCTTTGAAGGCTTCACCGAGACACTGGCCAAGTCGGGCCGCGAGATTGCCGATCAGGAATTCTATTCCGGCGGATCGGCGCTGGCCAAGGGTCGCGAGATAACGCAAGCTATACTCGAACGCACGCCTGACATAGATTTTATCTATTATTCCAATGATATGATAGGGGCCGGCGGGCTGCTTTACTGCCTTGAGGCCGGGATCGACGTGCCGGGACAGCTGGGGCTGGCGGGGTTCAATGGCGTCGAATTGCTGGACGGTTTGCCGCGCGCTCTGGCCACGATGGACGCCTGCCGCCACCAGATCGGCCAATCGGCCGCGCGCATCATAGCCGACCGGGTGAATGAAACGACCAGCGAGCCGCAAAAGATCGTTCTGAAGCCGACGCTGGAGGTTGGCGACACGCTCAGGCGCTAACCGGCAATCATCTTCAAACGGGCGAGTTGAACTTCCCCTCGTATCGGATCATGCTTGGGTGTTTCTTTGCGGCCTTTCGCAAAGTTAATCGGGGCGAGATCTGATGACCGACTTTTTGCTGCTTGCATTCATATTTCTGATTGCCGGGGTGTTCTCGGTGCCCATTGCCTCGCGGCTGGGGCTGGGTTCGGTGCTTGGTTATCTGATTGCCGGCATCGTGATCAGCCCGGTGCTGGTGCTTTTGGGCGTGGATGTCGTCTCGATCCAGCATTTCGCCGAATTTGGCGTCGTGATGATGCTGTTCCTCGTCGGGCTGGAGCTGGAACCGAAATTGCTATGGGCGATGCGTCATCGGTTGCTCGGTCTGGGCGGCGCGCAGGTGGCGGGCACCACGGCGATCGTCATGGCAGCAGCGATGGCGCTGGGCCAGGTCTGGACGGTTGCGCTGGCGATCGGGCTGGTGTTCGCGCTTTCGTCCACGGCGATTGTCCTGCAGACGCTGAACGAAAAGGGGCTGATGAAATCGGACGGCGGGCAATCGAGTTTCGCGGTGCTGCTGTTTCAGGACATTGCCGTCATTCCGATGCTGGCACTGATACCGCTTTTGGCCATGCCGGAACTCTTGGGGCTCGGTGCCGAGGCCGCTGCACATGGGACCGAAGACGAAACCCATGGCGCGGCACTCAGCCTCGTCGATGGGCTGAACGGCTGGCAGACGGCTTTTGTTAGGGACTTATAACTCTGCCTTGAAATCAAGCTGCGGAATACCCATATGTGATGGGTAGGGAGAATCAGCATCATGGCACACAAAGCACCCGGAAAATCTGACCGCGAGGGCATTAGCCTGATGGCCCTCGGCGACATGTTCCCGACCGAGGAAAGCGCCCGTCAATGGTTTGAGACCCGTATCTGGCCGGATGGTCGCTATTGCCCGCAATGCGGCAGCACCAGAACCCATGAAGCCAGCCACAATGACATGCCCTACCGTTGCTCCGATTGCGGGGCCTATTTCTCTGTCAAGACTGGCACCGTGATGCGCAAATCTCAACTCCCGCTTCGCAAGTGGGTGTTCGCGATCTATCTGCACCTCACGTCCCTCAAGGGCGTATCGAGCATGAAGCTGCATCGTGATATTGGCGTGCCCCAAAAGACAGCGTGGTTTATGCTACAGCGTATCCGCAAGGCGTGGGAAGGCGGCGACAAGCTCTTTGCCGGCCCCGTCGAGATCGACGAGACCTATTTCGGCGGCAGGGAGAAGAACAAGCACTCCAACAAGAAACTCCGGGCTGGCAGGGGCGGCACCGGCAAGGCCGCCGTCGTGGGCGCGAAGGATCGCAAGACCAACAAAATCAAGGCCAAAGTCGTCGAGAATACCGACGCGAAGACCCTACAGGAGTTCGTGACAGACAGCGCCGCCGATGGCGCGACCGTCTTCACAGATGATGCCGCCGCTTACAGGGGCATGCCGTTCGATCATGAGAGCGTGCGTCACAGCGTTGGCGAGTACGTCCGGGATATGGGCCCACACCAACGGGATCGAAAGCTTCTGGGCCACTCTGAAGCGCGCTCACAAGGGCGTCTACCACAAGATCAGCCCCAAGCATTTGCAACGCTATGTGGACGAATTCGCGGGCCGCCACGGCGTCCGCGAGCGCGACACGCTCGACCAGATGCAATCGGTTGTTGCCGGGATGGTCGGTAAGCGGCTAATGTATAAGGAATTGGTGGCCGGGTAAGGCCACCACAGAGTCGGATAAGGGCCGTTTCGCATGCTTGGAAGGCGCGGCGAAACGGGCGCTCCAGTTGGCACTCTAACTGGAGACGATATCCTATGTCCACCCTTCTGAATGAACAAGTCGTGGTTGATAAGTTGCAACCTTGCCTATCCGGTTGTCACCCACACCCACTATATGTAGGGTATGGCGTCGAGTGGCTCGGGAGGCGGACGAAGCGGGGATGGATGTTCCGCAGCGCGAAGACCTTTCGTTTCCGCGGTCGGTTCCCGAGTTTCAACGACTTTTCCCGGATGACGCGGCCTGTGCCGCCTACCTGGAGAAGGCGCGGTGGGGTGACGGGTTCGTCTGCCCCCATTGCCAGACGGCGGCAGAGCCGTTCCGCTTCACCAGCCGGCCCGGCGTCTTGCGCTGTCGAAAGTGCCGCCGCGACACCGGGCTGACGGCGGGGACGGTCATGGAGCGCTCCCATACGTCGCTGGGCGTATGGTTCTGGGCGGCCTATCTGGTTGCCAGCCAGACGCCCGGCATGTCTGCCACACAGTTCCAGCGCCAGGTCGGGCTTTCCCGTTACGAAACCGCCTTTCAGATCCTCCACAAGCTCCGCGCTGGTATGGTTCGGCCGGATCAGGACCGCATCGGCAGCGAGGCCTGCGACCATGCCGAAGTCGACGAAACCTGGGTCGGCGGCCGCACGCGCGGCAAGGGCCGGGGCGTTCACCACAAGCTTCTTGTCGCCAGCGCCGTTGAAGTGCGACAGCGCAAGCCGGGAACCAAGCTCGATAAGCGGAAGGGCGGTCGCTACGCCGGACGTGTCCGACTCGCTGTCGTGCCAGACCGCAGCGCGGAATCGCTCTGCGGCTTTGTCGAGGGTGCCGTTACTTCGGGTGCGTCGGTCATCACCGACGATTGGTCCGGCTATACCAGCCTCGCCAAGCGCGGCTACAAACACCTCGCCGTCGCCGAGCGAGGCAACTCCCAGGTCGCTGAGGAGTATCTGCCGATCATTCATCTCGTCTTCGCCAACCTGAAGACGTGGCTGAGTGGCATTCATCACGGCGTGAGCCACCAGCACCTCCAAGCCTACCTCAACGAGTTCACCTTCCGCTTCAACAGGCGGTTCTACCCGTTCAACGCCTTCCGGTCCCTGCTCGGAATCGCTGGCGATGTCACCGCTCCCACTTACGCCGAGCTTTACTCGGGCGACTGGGAGCACCCTAGATGTAGTGGGTGTGGGTGACAACCGGATAGGCACGGTTGCAACTACGCCACAACAGCCTGCGGAAGTGGCTGGCAGAGCATGCGCCAGATTGTGACCGGGAACAGGCTCACCTTGATTCTGGAACTTCTGAACGAGTATATTGGCACTATGGATATGCAGTCGCCTTACGCGATGCGCTCGCGCTCCTAGAGAGAAGCGCGAGCGCTCGCAAACACTAGGGGGTGTTGACGTTCATCGTGTTTGAATGACGATTGCAGCAAGCGAGATGAATGCTTTGAAGCTGTCATCTGTTTTGCAGGAACGCATTGCGATCCCTCTGTATTCCTTCAGCTTTCCGAAGAAGTTTTCGACCAGGTGACGCCATTTGTAGGTGTGGCGGTCGAACTCCGCCGGGAAGCGGCGGTTTGATTTTGGAGGGATTACCGGCTCGATCCCGGCACTGGTCAGCGCTTCGCGCAGCCAGTTCGCGTCGAAGGCACGGTCGGCGAGAAACTGGTCGCAGGTGAGGCCCTCGATCAGTGCGGCGGTACCCCGCAGGTCATGCGCCTGACCGGGCAGAAGGCGGAAGTCGATCAGATTGCCGAGCGCGTCCGTCAGAGCCATGATCTTTGTCGTTATCCCGCCGCGAGAGCGTCCGATGGCTTGGCTTTGAGTCCCCCTTTTGCGCCCTGACCGTGTCGGTGGACTTTGACGATACTACCGTCGATCATCGTGTATTCGAAGTCTGCATCTTCGGCTAATACCCTGAACATCGATAGAAAGCGTCGGCCCTCACCCACCTTCGGAAGCGCTTGAACACGCTGTTCCAGCGCCCGAACTCTTCCGGCAGGTCGCGCCAGGGGCATCCGGTCCGCGAGATCCAGAGAACTGCCTCGACAAACCGGCGCGGGTCAGGGCCGGTGCGACCGGGGTCGCATTCCCGGCCAAGGCAGTGCGGTGCGATGACAGCCCATTGGGCGTCGGTCAGAACTGTGCGGATCAAGGCTGCTCTCCTCTGTTTGCAACCTTGAATCAGTCATCAGCCGATTTGGGAATCCCTAAACGTCAACAAGCCCTAGTCGAAGACAGGACAAACCGGACATTCCCAGTTGCTGTTGTTCGGACGGCGCGGGTGCACGTCGTTGTCCGGTGAATCAAAGTCATGGTAGAGGCGGCACTCTTTCTCAAATGCTGCCTTTGCGGACCCATAATACTCGAATTTGAAGCGTTTGTATGAACCCACGTGATCCTTCAGGCGGGCGTTCACGTTACCATCGGAGCGGCCAACATACTTAACGTGGAACGAACTATCATTAGTGTGCCCAAGCGCATAAGCGCCAGGAGACTTTCTGGTGACATTTTCGACAATGCTGGCATTAGTAAGCGGGTAATACCAACGGCCCTAGTCGTTGACCGTTTTGGCCCATTGTCTGGTAGTGATTGACGTGATTGCGGTTTTGTCGTTTGCAAAGAAGTTCCATGCTTCGCAACACCTGTCGACGATCTGCTCATAATTGTCGAAGACGGATATGGCGAGCTTGTTGGCACGCAGATAAGCCCACACATTTTCCATCGGGTTGAGTTCAGGGGAATAGGGCGGGAGTTTGAGCAGGGTGATGTTGTCGGGTACCTCCAGCTCTGCCGAACCGTGCCAGCCAGCGCCATCCAGAATGAGAAGGGCATGTGCGCCCGATGCGACGGTTTTAGCGATCTCGGCGAGATGCGCGCTCATGGCCTGTGTGTCGGCATGTGGCATGATCAGAGCGGCCGCTTCAGCCCGTTCCGGGCAGACGGCACCGAAAATGTAGCTCCAGATATAGCGGGTGTCGTGCGGGGCACGGGGGCGTGTTCCACGCTCGGCCCAGATACGGGTGAGCGTGCCCTGCTGGCCAACCCGCGCTTCATCCTGAAACCATATCTCCAGGGGCTTGCTGCGGGCTGTTTCCGGCAAGGCTGCTTCTACCTCTGCGGCGAAGTTTTTTTAAAAGCCTCCTGTGCATCCGGGTCGGATTTCGGATGCTGCGGGCGCACCGACAGACGCCGAAAGCCCAGGCTTGCCAATTGTTTGCCAACAGTTCGCTCATGCATGGTGACGCCGAAGCGCTCTTCGATCTTGCGTTTCAGATCAATGCGCCGCCAGCGCACAACCCCATCGGTTTCGGGGTCGGGACCCGCCCGAACCATTTCCGCCAACTCCTCCTTCTGTGCCGCGCTCAGCAGACAGGGTGGATCCGGCGGGCGACGGTTGAACAGGCCCGACACGCCCTCCGCATTGTAACGGTGGGCCCAATCCCGCAGCGTCTGCCGATCCATGCCGCAGTTTTCTGCCGCCGTCTTGCGGTCAACCCCATCCAGAACCAGGGCAATCGCCAACATCCGTCGCGCCGCTTTCCCATCCCGGCACCGCGCCGCTTCCTGGCGAAGCTCGCCTGCGGACTTGTCTTTGCGCGTAATCCTTACTGCCATCAAAGCCTCCCTTGCCTTGATGCCACTGAATCAGATCACGCCGCTCGTGGGAATCCCCTTGAGTCAAATCTGGGGGCCGTTGGTATAAGTCCCCCGCAAACCTGATTTTGCCATTGTCAGTTTACCTTTCCTTGCGGAAGGCACACTTGACTGGCTCGCAGGAATCGGTAGACTCACCGCGTTATCGAACCCGTCTCGTGCGCCTTTGGGGTTACACGAGGCCACCAAATCCCCTTTCGGGGCGCTAGGCCGGGCAGCAACCCGGCTTTTGCGTTGATGGCTACCGCGATGATTCGCGATTACCAGCCACTGTAGGTTGTTGCCCGTTATCGGTCAATCACATGCTATTGTGCGGGACGGCCCTAAATCAAGGCAGGGTTATAAGCCCCTTTGGTTACGCTGGGCGCGAGAGCCGCAGTCGGGTTTGGCGGTGCGCGCCTGACCGGGCCGCTGTTTCGCTTTATCGCGGTTGCGAAGTTGCGCGAGCTGTTCACCGCCACCGCGCTGATGATGATCATTGGTATTGCCTTGCTGATGTCGCTGGTGGGGCTTTCGCCTGCATTAGGCACGTTTTTGGCCGGTGTGGTGTTGGCCAACAGCGAATATCGCCACGAGCTGGAAAGCGACATCGACCCGTTTCGCGGCCTTTTGTTGGGCCTGTTTTTCATGACCGTCGGCGCGGGGATCAATTTCGGCCTTCTGGCGAGCAATCTGGCGCTGATCATCGTGATGACGCTGGCGCTGATGTCCACCAAATTCGTGGTTCTGTTCATATTGGGAACCGTGTTCAATCTGCGCGGCGGCGACCGCTGGCTCTTTGCGCTGGCGATGGCGCAGGCGGGCGAGTTCGGGTTTGTTCTGTTGTCCTTCACAGTGGCCAATTCGGTGATCCCGGCGGCCATCGCCGATCAGCTGTTGCTGGTGGTGGCGCTGTCGATGATCCTGACGCCAGCGCTTTTCGTCATCTATGACCGGGTGATCCTGCCGCGGATGTACCAGGAGCCGGAGCGCGAGGCCGATGCGATCGAGGAAACCGGCGACATCATTATCGCGGGCCATGGCCGGGTCGGCGGTATCGTCAACCGGATGCTGCGGTCGTTTGGTTTTGAAACCACTGTCATCGACTTTAATTCCGCGCATCTGGAAATCATGCGCAAGTTCGACATGAAAATCTATTACGGCGACGCGACCCGGCCCGATCTGCTTAATTCTGCTGGCATCAGCCATGCCAAGCTGCTGGTTATCGCCATCGACAACAAGGATCAGATTACTGATACCAACGGTCATTGATCAGAACCCATGCGCCCATTTGCGCATGCCGAGGGACATGATCTTCCATGGTTGGTCGATGAGGTTGTTCCAGGCTTGGCAGCACAGCGCGACGATGTCTTCGTAGGATTTGAAGATCCGGTTCGACAACCAGTTGTCGCGCATGAATTGCCAGACATTCTCCACCGGGTTCAACTCGGGCGATCGTGGCGGCAGCGCCAGGACGGTGATGTTGTCGGGGATCGCCAGCTTGGGCGTCAAGTGCCAACCGGCCTGATCGACGATCAGCACCGCATGGGCGCCGGGATCGACGGCGGCACTGATCTCGATGAGGTGCGCCGCCATGGCGTCGGTGTCGCACCAAGGCATGACCAGCCCGGCACCTTTCTCCTTCGCGGGACAGATCAAGATATAGGCCCATTCGGTGCGCTGGTCGCGGGGCGCCCGCGGGCGCGTGCCACGTCTGGCCCATCGGCGTTTTATTCTTCTGGCCGATGGTCAAACACCATCCGCATGTTCACATCATCGCCCGCGCCATCGATCGCATTCATGTCTACAACCTTTATTCTGCCGGTTGCCGCGACATCATTCGCGATACCTATGACAGTTCGATCCGCACCGGGCGCTCGGCGCTGGAGGCGTTGGGGATTTCCAAGGAATGGGCAACTAAACTCGCCAGCCAGTTCGAGGAAAAGGACCGCCAGGCGTTGATAGATCTTGCGCCGCTATATGACGAAGACCGGACAGCGCATGAAAACCCGGAGTTTGTGGAAGCGGCCAAAAAACTGGTTCGCGAACAGGAAGAAGAAATGCTCGGCGCAGGCCGTGCGGCGCTTGAAGATGCGCTGAAAGGCGAGCCGCTGCCTGACGCGGCCAAGTCAACCGCGTGATTTTGCGCCGCTAAATGGCGGATGGCGGGTTCGCGCCGCGGCTTCGGTCCAGTCCATGTGGTTGCGCACGTATTCCTGGGACGCATCGCGGGTGGGCTGATAATCCCAGCTGGTCAGTGCGCCTGACTGCATCGCTGCATGCACGGCGCGGCGTTGTTTTTGGGTGGCGATGACATCTGCGCGGATCGCGTCGCTGTCCCAGCGGGCGGCAACCTCGGCGGCGAAATCGCTGGCAATCTTCGCGCGATCCGGGCTTGCGGCCAGATTGCTGCGTTCCATTGGGTCAGAAGCAAGGTCAAACAATTGCGGCGGATCGGCGTCGCAGTGGATGTATTTGAAACGCCCGCGCCGGATCATGAACAACGGATGGCTGGCGCATTCAGCGCAATATTCGGCGAAAACCGCGCGATCGGGCTGATCGCCGCCCTGCGCCAGCAGCCAGAGTGACTGCCCGTCGATGGGCATACCTATTTCCGGGCGGATGGCACCGCCGTCGGCAGCCATGTCGATGAATGTCGGCAGCAGATCGACCAGCGATACCGGCGCATCGCTGCTGCCGTTAGTCACACCGGGACCGGAGACGATCAGCGGCACGCGGGCGGAATGTTCAAAGAGGCTCATCTTGTACCAAAGGCCGCGCTCGCCCAGCATGTCGCCGTGGTCGGCAGTGACAATGACGATCGTGTTGTCGAATTGCCCTGCCTCTTTCAGCGCCTGGACCACCGTGCCGAGTTTGCTGTCGAAATAGCTGGTGTTGGCGTAATAGGCGTGGCGGGCGTTGCGGACCTCGTCTTCGGTAACGGCGCCGACATCAGCCTCGATCCCGCGCATCAACCGCCTGGTATGCGGGTCGTCGGTCGCTTGGGTGGCGGGCATGTCGATGGCGGCATGGTCATACAAATCCCACCATTCGGGCCGGGCGACATAGGGGTCGTGCGGGTGAATGAAACTGACCACCATGGCAAAGGGCGCGGTTTTACCCATTGCATATTCAAACAGACGGCGGCGGGCGAAAAACGCGACCTCCTCGTCATATTCGATCTGGAATGTGGTCGCCGCGACGCCCGCTTCGCGCACCGAGTCCATGTTGTGATACCATTTGTCGATACGCTCGTCGGGCAGCTCCCAATCCGGCGTCCAGGCGTGATCGGAGGGATATATGTCGGTGGTCAGGCGTTCCTCGAACCCGTGCAGCTGATCGGGGCCGACAAAGTGCATCTTGCCCGAAAGACAGGTGCGATAACCCATGGCGCGCAGGTAATGGGCGAAGGTCGGGATCGAGGCTTTGAACTCGGCGGCATTGTCATATCCGGCAATGCGGGTGATCAGCTGGCCGGACATGAAGGAAAAGCGCGAGGGCGCGCATAAGGGGGCGTTGCAATAGGCCGCGTCGAAGCGCATGCCTTCTTGCGCCAGAGCGTCCATATGTGGGGTTTTGACCAACGGATGGCCGTAAGCGCCGGTGAATTGCGGGGCCAGCTGGTCGGCCATGATCACGACGATATTGGGGGCGGTCATTTTTCGTGTTCCTCAGATGCGCTCTTGGTCCCTGATGGCCTTTATTGTTTTGAGTGGAGCGCGGGCCAGCGGGCGACAAGGGTTTCCCGCCTCAGCCATGCAGCGCCGCAACCGTTTTGAGCTGCGAAAAGCCATAAAGCGCCTCAAACCCCTTTTCACGGCCATGGCCGGATTTGCCATAGCCGCCGAACGGCAGTTCCACCCCGCCCCCGGCACTATAATTGTTGATAAACACCTGCCCGGATTTCAGCGCGCGGGCCAGCCGCATCTGGCGGGCCCCGTCGCGGGTCCAGATGCTGGCGACCAGCCCGTAATCGGTGCCATTGGCAATCGCCAGCGCCTCGTCCTCGTCCTCAAACGGGATAATTACCTGAACTGGCCCGAAAATTTCATCGCGCGCCAGCAAATGATCGGGCGGGACATCGGCCAACAGCGTCGGCAGCACGTAATTTCCGGCCTCTGGCGCTTCGCTGGCGAGCCGCCCGGTTCCCGCATGATCCAGCCCGGCAGCCGATGACAGGAAACGCTCGACGATCTGTTTCTGGCGTGCCGAGATCAGCGGGCCGACATCAAGGTCTTCCAGCGCCGGGCCGACCCATAGTGATGCATAACGCGCCGCCATGCGGTCGCGCACCTCGTCATAGACGCGCCGTTGCACCAGAATGCGAGACGAGGCCGAGCAGGTCTGACCGGCGTTCTGGATGCCGGCATTCACCAGGAACGGCAAGGCGGCGTCCAGATCGGCATCGTCGAACACAAGTTGCGGGGATTTGCCGCCAAGTTCCAGCGTGACCGGCACGACATTTTCGGCGGCGGCTTTCTGCACGGCGGTGCCGGTTGCAACCGAGCCGGTGAACGACAGATGCCGGATTCGCGCGTGTGCGGCGAGTGCAGCACCTGCCTCGCCCCCTAGCCCCGGAACGACATTGAGCGCGCCGTCGGGCAGGCCCGCCTGACGGGCCAGATCAGCGAAGGCCAGCGCGGTCAGGCACGCCTCCTCCGCCGGTTTCAAGACACAGGCATTGCCCATCGCCAGCGCCGCGCCGACCGAGCGCCCGACGATCTGCATCGGATAATTCCACGGCACGATGTGGCCGGTCACCCCATACGGCTCGCGCAGCGTGTAAACTGTGTAACCGTCGAGATAGGGGATGGTCTGGCCCATCACCTTGTCCGCCGCGCCGCCGTAGAATTCCATATAGCGCGCCAGCGCTGCCGCATCAGCGCGGGCCTGTTTGAGGGGCTTGCCGACATCCTGCGCCTCGATATGGGCCAGTTTTTTGGCGTGCTCGGCGACCAGGACCGACAGCCGCATCAGACAGCGACCCCGCTCTGCGGCAGTGGTGCGGCCCCAGTCACTCGACAGCGCCGTTTCGGCGGCATCCACGGCGGCGTCGATTTCAGACGCGCCACCACGGGCGATCTGGCCAATCTGTCGTCCGGTGGACGGGTCGCTGAGCGGCAAGTGATCGCCGATAGCAGACCATTGCCCGCCCACGAATATCTGCGAGGGGTCGAACCACAGCTCTTCAACCGGCATGGGCGGTCTCCTCATCAGAAAAATCGGGCAACACGGGCGCTGCCGCGATCAGGCTTTGAGTATAGGCATGCGCGGGGTTGTCAAGCACGTCATTTGTGGGCCCCTCTTCGACGATCTGGCCAGATTTCATCACCAGAACATGGTCGGTGATTGAGCGCACAACCGTCAGATCGTGACTGATGAACAGGTACGAGAGCGCATAATCGCGCACCAGATCGGCCAACAAATCCAGCACCTGCGCCCTGACCGAGACATCCAGTGCCGACACAGCCTCGTCAAAGACGATCAGTTCCGGGCGGATGATCAGCGCGCGGGCGATGGCGATGCGCTGCCGCTGGCCACCGGAAAACTCGTGAATATACTTCTGCGCATCCTGCGGCATCAGACCAACGGCAGTCAGCGCGGTTGCCACCGCAGCCCGCCGCGCGGTGCCGGTCGGCGGGTCATCCAGCAGGTGAAACGGCTCGGTGATCAGCCTGTCCACGCGGTGGCGCGGATTGAAGCTGCCGTAGGGATCCTGAAACACCACCGAGATACGGCGGCGCATGTCCGCACTGGCGCGACCGTTCTGAAACACCGGTTGCCCGTCGATCAGGATCTCACCGCTCTGGATCGGTTCAAGCCCCAATATCGCGCGCGTGAGTGTGGATTTTCCGCAGCCGCTTTCGCCCACCAGCCCGTAGCGCCCGCCGCGCGGCAGAATGAAAGAGACTCCGTCGACCGCACGGAAATGGCCCGCCCGCTGAAATAGCCGGGTGCGCGGCAGGCTGTAGTCGCGCACAACATTCCGGCATTCCAACAGCGGCGCGTCCGGTGTGGCGCGCGGCAGATCGGCGCGGTGACGCGATGCCTCGAACAGCATCCGCGTATAGGCGTGTTTGCGTTCGGCCAACACTTGGGTGGTCGGCCCCTGTTCGACCACTTGGCCATGCCGCATCACCACGATCCGGTCGGCAATGTCTGCCACCACGGCCAGATCATGGGTGATCATCAAAAGCCCCATGCCAAATTCGCTGACCAGCCCGGCCAGAAGCGTCAGGATGGTCGCCTGTGTGGTCACATCCAACGCGGTGGTCGGTTCGTCGGCGATCAGCAGCGCCGGACGCCGGGCAATGGCCATGGCGATGACAACACGCTGGCGCTGGCCGCCGGAAAGTTCATGGGGGAAACGGCTGAGCGGAAACTGCTCGGTTGGCAGGCCGACGCGGGTCAGCATGTCGCGGGCGCGCGCGGTCGCCTCGGCGCGCGTCACCTGTTCGTGGATCAGGATCGTCTCGGCCACCTGCACGCCGATTGTTTTGACCGGGTTTAGCGCGGTCATCGGTTCCTGAAAGACCATGCCGACCTCATCGCCGCGAAGGCCGCATAATTCCGACTCGCGCAGGTCAAGCATGCTGTTTTCATTGAGCATTATCGACCCGCGCGCGACCGCGCCGTCAGGCAACAGGCCGATCACCGCAAGTGCGGTCATGGATTTGCCCGACCCGCTCTCGCCGGTCAGGGCAACGATCTCGCCAGGGGCAAGGGCCACGGTGATGTCTTGTAAGACCGGCACGCCATGGATGGCCACCGACAGGTTTTCAATCGCAAGCAGGCTCATGTCCGCGCCCGCCTCAGCCTTGGGTCCAGCCAGTCGCGCAGGCCATCGCCCATCAGGTTCAGCCCCAGCACCGTCAGCACGATCGCCAGCCCCGGTATCAGCGCCAGATGCGGCGCAAAGCCGACCATCGTCTGCGCATCGGCCAGCATCCGGCCCCAACTGGGGGTAGGGGGTTGCGCGCCGAGGCCGACATAGGAAAGCCCCGCCTCGGCAAGAATGCCAAGGCTGAACTGGATTGTCCCCTGCACAATCAGTAGGTTGGCGACATTGGGCAGGATATGTTCAGCGCTGATCCGCGCCGCGCCCTTGCCGGCGACGCGGGCGGCGAGGATAAACTCCCGTTCCCAAAGCGAAAGCGCCCCGGCACGGGTGACGCGGGCGAACACGGGGATGTTGAATATGCCGATGGCGATGATGGCGTTGACAGCGCCTGCGCCGAAAACCGCGGTGATCAGGATGGCGATCACGATTGACGGAAAGGCAAAAACCAGATCGTTGCCGCGCATGATCACGTCATCGAGCCAACCGCCCTTCATGGCCGCAGCGGTCAGCCCGAGCGGCACGCCGAGCCCCATGCCGATGCCGACGGCCACCAGAGCCACCGCGATTGAGGTGCGCGCACCGACCATGATCATCGAGGCGATGTCGCGCCCGAAATGGTCGGTGCCGAGCCAATTCAGCGCATTCGGTGTCTTCAGTCTGGCCGGGATTTCCAGGATGGTTACGTCATAAGGCGTCCAGATAAATGAGAGCGCTGCGGCCAGCACGAATATCGACGACAGCCCGAGGCCGAGGATGAAAGAGCCGCGTTTCATGTGCGGCTCCGCAGGCGGGGGTCGACGGCGGCATAGGCCAGATCGACGCAAAAATTGACCACGATGACCGCGAAAACCAGCAGCATCACCACGCTTTCAACAACGATCAGGTCACGCGACGAGATCGCTTGAAACACCAGCCGACCAAGGCCGGGCAGGAAAAACACCTGTTCGATGATGATCGAACCGGCCAGAAGGAAGGAAAACTGTAGCCCGATGATGGTCAGAACCGGGATCAGCGCGTTCCTGAGGGCGTGCCGCCACAGCGCCTGACGGCGAGTCAGGCCCTTGGCGCGGGCGGTGCGGATGTAGTCTTCGCCGAGCGTGTCCAGAAGTGCCGAGCGCATCACACGGGTCAGGATTGCGGCCTGTGGCAGGGCCAGCGATATGGCCGGAAGGGTGAGTGATTTCAAGGCGATAAGTGGCCCGTTGGCCCAGCCGGCGAAGCCGCCTGCGGAGAACCAGCGCAGGTTGATGGCGAAGACGATGACCAGCATCATCGCGAACCAGAAATTCGGCACGGCGACGCCCAACTGCGTTGCGCCCATTACCGCCAGATCGCCGGGTTTGCCGCGGCGCGAGGCGGCGTAGATGCCGGCTGGAAAGGCGATCAATGTGGACAAGGTCAGCGCGTAAAGCGCCAGTGGCAGCGACACCCACAGTCGGTCCTTCACCATCTGGCTTACCGGCGTGCGATAGGTGTAGGAGGTACCAAAGTCGCCGACCAGCATACCGCTTACCCAGTTGAAATACCGCTGAATTTTCGGCACGTCGAGGCCGAGCTCAGTGCGGAGCGCCGCCACCGTATCGGGCTGGGCGTTGATGCCGAGCATGAAGCTGGCCGGGTCGCCGGGGGCAACTTCGGTGACTAGAAAAATGACCACGGAGGCGACGCCGAGGCTGACGATCAGCGACAAAAAGCGTTTGAGCGAATAGCGCAGCATGGGCGCGAGGTTAGGGGGGCCGCGCGGAGCGGTCCAGCCCGAACAGAGGCCGGATTGCGGTGTGCACAATGCGTATGCCTATGCGTATGACTTGCGTATGGCCGATTATCCGCCGCCAGGCAGAGGCGCGCTCATCAGCCCCTGCGGGCTTCTTCGTTGATGCAGGGGCGAAAAGCGACCGGCAGGGAGCGCTGAGCGCGCGCTGCAGTGTGACAAGTGATATCAGCTTGCCTTCGGCGAGAGTATTTTCACCAGGAAAAGGGGCTGCGGCAATTTTAGACAAATCGTCGGGGTCAGGCGGTCGTATCGATCACAAGTTTGCCGAAATGGTCACCCGCGCCGATGGCGGCCATGGCGGCTGGGGTTTCTTCCAGTGGGTAGGTTTGGCCGATAACCGGATCAAGCTCGCCGGTGGCGACAAGCTCTGCGAGGTGCTCCAGATCAGCGCGGTTGGGTTTCAGCGGCAGGCTGCGCAGGCGGCGCGCGCCGCGCAGGCGCTGGAGGGGCGCGGTCAGGAACATGCCAAGCGCGCGGCGCAGATTGCCGCCGACGAAGACGAATGTGCCGGTCTTGGTCAGCGCGCGGCGGTAGTGGCCGATCGGATGATGCGCGACGGCATCCAGGATCACGTCCCACCTCTGGCCGAGGGCGGTGAAATCGGTGGTCTGGTAGTCGATGACGTCATCCACACCCAGATCGCGCAGACAGTCCAGCTTGTCGGCCCGGTCAACCGTGGTGACATGGGTGCCTGTCAGGCGCGCCAGTTGAATGCCGATGGTGCCGACACCGCCCCCCGCGCCGTTGATCAGCACGGCGTCGCCTGCCTTCATCGCGCCGATGTCGCGCAGACCCTGCAGGGCCAGCAAACCGGCCTGCGGCAGGGCGGCGGCCTGTTCAAAACTGAGCGCATCGGGGATGCGGGCCAGTTCGGCCTGTTTGGCGACACTGTATTCCGCGAACCCGCCCCAGGCACCGCCCGAGAGGTCGCCAAACACCCGGTCGCCGGGCTGCCAATTGGTAATCTGATCGCCCACAGCCTCGACAACACCTGCCACATCCGCGCCCAGAACCGGAATGCCTGGCTTGAATATGCCGCCGCCGATCAGCCGCGTGATAAACGGCGATCCGCGCAGCATGTCCCAGTCCCAGGAATTGAGGCTTGCGGCATGAATGCGGATCAGCACCTGATCGGGTTTCGGTGTGGGGCGAGGCAGGTCGACCAGCCGCAACTCGTCGGGGCCACCATAGGTATTGTATGAAATAGCGCGCATTCGATCCTCGAAAATCAAAGGGCCCCGAATAACCGGGGCCCTTGTCGCCTTTGTTCAGGGCTTTATTCGGCCCAGTAGACCGCCGTCAGGTCATTTGCTGCGGTCGGCGCATTGGTCCAGAGGCCGACAACACGGGCATCGGCAACGCTGAGAGCCGCCAGCTGGAACAGATAGCCGTTCACGTAATCATCGGCGATGATCTGCTGCGCCTTTTGCATCAGCGCGGTGCGGTCGCCCGGATCGGTGGTTGAGTTCAGCTCGCCCATCAGAGCCTGAAAATCCGGGTTGTCATACTGAAAGTAATATTCAGGCCGCGCATAGATGCCGATGTCCATCGGTTCGGTATGG
Source organism: Paracoccaceae bacterium (assembly GCA_965216135.1). Classification (GTDB taxonomy): domain Bacteria; phylum Pseudomonadota; class Alphaproteobacteria; order Rhodobacterales; family Rhodobacteraceae; genus CBDCFL01. The sequence continues at coordinate 395,479 of CBDCFL010000023.1, read as the reverse complement.
CTGACGATGGTCAGGCCGAAATCCTTGCCGCGGAACACTTCTTCCAGCCATTGCGCCCATTCAAGATTGCTGATCTCGGTCTCGATCCCGACCGCGCGCAATTGCGCGGCGATGATCTCGCCACCGCGGCGCGCATAGGACGGCGGCGGCAGTTTCAGCGTGGTCTCGAAGCCGTCCGGAAAGCCCGCCTCGGCCAGCAAAGCGCGGGCTTTGTCGGGGTCATAGGCCGATTGGCCGGTCAGATCGACATAAGCGGGGTTGTGCGGCGCAAAATGGGTGCCGATCGGCGTGCCATAGCCGAACATCGCGCCGTCGATGATCGCCTGGCGGTCGATAGCATGGGCAATCGCCTCGCGCACCAACACATTGTCCAGGGGCGGCATCAGGTTGTTGGTCGACAGGATGGTTTCGCCTTCAGTCGAGCCAACAAGCACCTGAAAGCGCGCGTCAGCTTCGAATTGCGGCAGGTTTTCGGGTGCCGGGAAGCCAGAGAACACATCGACATCCTGGGCCATCACCGCGGCAAAGGCCGCCGTCGGGTCAGAGATAAACTTGAACGTCGCGCTATCGAGGATCGCGGGCGTGCCCCAGTAATCGTCGTTCCGCTCAATGGAGATGGAATCGCCCTGCACCCAGCCGGTAAATTTGAACGCGCCGGTGCCGATCGGGTTGGTGGTGATGTCGTCAATGCTCTCGGGTGCGACGATCACCGCATCGCCCCAGGCCATGTTGAACAGGAAATTACCGTTGGGTTCGGCCAGTGTGACCTGCACCGTGACCGCGTCGATCACGGTGACATCGGTGATTCCGGCAAAGAGCGCCTTTTGAGCATTGGTCGAGTCTTCGGCGCGGGCGCGATCAAGGCTGAACTTGACATCCTCGCCATCCATAGCCGTGCCATCGTGAAATCTCACGCCGGGGGCCAGGTGGAAGGTATAGGTTAGCCCGTCGGCGGAAATGTCCCAGCTGGTCGCCAGCCCCGGCACGATCGAGCCGTCGCCCATGAAGCGGGTGAGGCCCTCGAATATATTGGAATAAACCACCGAATCGATGGCCTGTGCGGCAGCACTTGTCGGGTCGAGATGCGGCGGCTCAAGCTGCATGGCCAGCGTGATGCTGCCCTCGGCCTGGGCCGCGCCCGCGCCGAGCACGAGGGCGACGGCTGTTGTTTTGATCAGGTTATTCAAGAAATTCCTCCCTTTCATTTGGTTCGGCGGCCAGCAGCGCGCGCAGCGTTTCGGCCATCACCAGGGCGCTGTCGATCATATCGTCCACGCCGATATATTCGTCCGGCTGATGGGCAAGTTCCAATATCCCCGGCCCATAGGCAATGCAGTTTTTCATCCGTCCGATCCGGTCGATATGTTTTTGGTCATAGGTGCCGGGGCTGGCGACGTAAGCCGGGTTTTTGCCGAGCACAGTTTCGATGGCATTGGCGACGGTTGCAACTATTGGCGCATCGCGTTCGGTCATTGAGGGGCCGACGTGGTTCAACTCGCGCATTTCATAGCGAAAGCCGGGGCGCGTGGTTTGAAGGCGGTCAAGGATGTCCAGCACCTCATCTCTGACCTCGGCCTGGGTTTCCTCGGCCAGATAGCGCCGGTCGATCACCAGGCGGCAGCGGTCGGGCACGCAAGCCGCGGGCAGGCCGGTGAAATCGGCGGGATATTCCGCCTCGCCGCCGTGGATCGCATTGATGTTTATCGTCGAATGGCGCGCGCCGTCGGGCACCACCGGCATGTCGGTGATCTTGCGTTCAAGTGCCGGGAAAAGCACGTCCTCAAATTCCTGCAGAACCGCGCCCATATGGCGCACCGCGCAATCGCCCAAGAATGGCATCGAGCCATGGGCGATGCGGCCATGGGTTTCTATTTCGGCCCACCAGACACCGCGATGGCCGAGACAGATGCGGTCTTTGTTCAAGGGTTCGGGGATGATCACATGTTGGACGCGCTCGGGGCTGAAATAGCCCTGTTCGGCCAGATGGGCGACGCCGCCATAGCCACCGGTTTCCTCATCCGCTGTGGCGCTGATCTCGATCGCGCCGCCGTAGCCGGGATGTTCCTCGATGAAGGCCTCAGCCGCGATGATCGAGGTGACCAGACCGCCCTTCATATCGCAAGACCCGCGCCCGTAGATACGGCCCCCGGCCAGTTCGCCGCCGAAAGGATCGCAGCTCCAGCCGCGACCGACCGCGACCACGTCGATATGGCTGTTGAAATGCACACAGTCGCCTTTGCGCTTGCCGTCGCGTCGCGCGATCAGGTTCCAGCGGGGGTAGGCGTCGCTGTCGCCCGGGGTGCCGACAGCGCGGATCAGTTCGGTTTGAAAGCCGCTGCTGGTCAGGCGTTTGTCGAGGTAATTGCAAATGTCGCGGTAATTCTCGCCGGGCGGGTTCAGCGTGGGGATGCGGATCAGATCCTGGGTCAGGGCGATCAGGTCGTCCTTTTTGGCGCGGATACGCACCGCGAGCGGTGTTTGGGCGGCAAAAGTGCTGTCGTCAGGCATATATCCCCCCGGACCCCGCCAGTCTTTACCTTTTTGGGATGCTGGGCAAGTCGGGTGGGACAACTCCGGGCGCGCGCCCCGGACTTGATCCTGCGCCTCGGGCTCTGCGGGGTCCCGGATCAAGTCCGGGACGGGTTTCGGCCGTTCGCTGATATGGCTGACCATAGTCGCCAAGCGGACAAGGCTGCCGTTGAGGCGCGCCCTTGCCCGGAACAAGGCGCGAAGTGCCGCCGGGCAGCGCCCGACCGCCCCGGTGGGCGGGCGCTACTTCAACGCCTGCACACCCGAATGATCGTAAGATGCGGCGGGACCATAAATCGCAGACCTCATACCAACGGCATCAATTTCTGACTCTGTGGGGATTCCCAAATCGGTTTTGATCTGATTCAAGGTTGGCAAAGGAGGATCGCCATGCCAGCCAGTGTTCCGCTTCGTCGCGACTTTGATGCCCGCCACCTTCGTAAACTCGCCAGCCGTTGCAAGGATGCCCGGCAGAGCCGCCGTCTGTTGTCTCTTGCGGCGGTCTACGATGGCATGCGCCGTGGAGAGGCCGCAAGGATCGGTGGGATGGATCGCCAAACCCTGCGGGACTGGGTTCACCGGTTCAACGAAGAGGGACCGGATGGCCTCACCAACCGCAAGGGCGCGGGCCGGACGCGCTACCTGAGCGATGTCCAGATGAAAGAACTTGGCGAGATTGTCGAGACCGGCCCCGATCCGGCGGTGGACGGGGTTGTCCGCTGGCGGCGGATCGACCTGAAGCGGGTGATCGAGGCGCGCTTTGGCGTCATCTATTCCGAGCGCGGGATATCCAGACTGCTTGGCGAACTGGGCTTTGCCCATATCAGCGCCCGCCCGCAGCATCCCAGGCAGGATAAGCGGATCATCGAGGCGTTTAAAAAAAACTTCGCCGACACGCTCCAGGTGCATATAGCTGACCTGCCAGCGGGAACGCCGGTGGAGATCTGGTTCCAGGACGAAGCACGCCTTGGCCAGAAGAATGGCCTGACGCGCCTGTGGGCGAGAAAGGGCACGCGCCCCCGCCAGCCGGCCGATCAGCGCTATCACAACGCCTATCTGTTCGGCGCCATCTGTCCGGCTCACGGCAAGGGGGCGGCGCTCATGCTGCCTTGGGCGGACGCGCAAGCCATGCAGATGCGTCTCGACGAGATCAGCCGCCACGTCGCCCGAAAGGCCCATGCGGTTGTGCTGATGGATCGGGCCGGATGGCACACCACCGGCAAACTCAAAGTCCCGAAGAACCTCACCATCATCCTGCTGCCATCGCGCGCTCCGGAACTGAACCCGGTGGAAAATATCTGGCAGTACTTGCGCGCCAATTGGCTCTCCAACCGCGTGTTCGAAGACTACAATGCCATCGTCGATGCTGGATGCGAAGCTTGGAAAAAGCTCATCGCACAGCCCGAAACCATCACATCAATCGGAATGCGAAAATGGGCCCATATCGGTCAATGTTAAATGCCGCTGGTATCACCCGTTGCGGCACCCGCCCGCGGTCGTGCGCTGCCCTCCGTTCTACGCCCGCCCACGATGGGACGGCGTACCTCTTATGCTTTGGTGCCAGCGCTACTCGATAATCTTGCTCACCACGCCCGATCCGACGGTTCGCCCGCCTTCGCGGATGGCAAATCGCAGGCCGTTTTCCATCGCGATCGGGGCGATCAGCTCGACGTTGAACTTCAGGTTATCGCCCGGCATCACCATCTCGGTGCCTTCCGGCAGGGCCACCGTGCCGGTCACATCCGTCGTGCGGAAGTAGAACTGCGGGCGGTAATTGCCGAAGAACGGCGTGTGCCGGCCGCCCTCTTCCTTGGTCAGGATATAGACCTCGGCCTCAAACTTGGTGTGCGGGTGTCGATAACAAACTGAATTGACCGGTTTATGTACCATATGATTTGACCGCTTCTGTTGCGGTTTCTGGCCCTGTGGGGAAGTGGTCGGTCGCGGAGCGGCGGTCCACTTGTCCACAGGGTGCCGGCCGGTCGCGTCGAAGCGGATCACGCGGCCCGCCTTTCGCTGCTTTCGATCGGCGTGCCGTCTTTCTTGTAGCGGGCCAGGCAGCGCCGGCCATGGAAGACGGCAAGGTCGCCGTCGGGATATTCGTGCACACTCACTTTGGCCTTGACGTAGTGGTGGCGATGGCGGTCTGCCGGGATCTGCAGGCTCAAGTTCTTGTAGCGCACCGTGTTGTCATTGCCGACCACACGGTCCTCCTGCACACAGAGGATGTCCGCCAGGTTGCCGGCGAACGGCACGAAGGCGGAGCCTGTGTCCTCGGCCGGCCGGGCGAAGCGGGCATTGTGGGCCGGCAGGAAGTCCTCTTTCAGGAACCGGTTGGCGGCCGCCATATCGGTGATGCCGGCGAGCTCGAGTTCCTGCGGCAGGCGTTTCTGCAGGGTGCCGAACATGCGCTCCGAGCGGCCCCGGGCCTCCGGCGAATAGGCCGGGATCAGCTCAATACCGAGTTGCTGCAGGGCACGTCCGACCTGGGTTGGATTGTCCTTGTCGACCTTGCCGCCGGCCTCCGGCGTGTGCCAATAGTGCGAGGCCCGGTCTGCATAAAGCGAGCAGAACAGCCCCATGGCCGACCCCACCTCCAGCAGCGCCACAAAGCTCGACATGGTGCCCTCCTCGGCGACGAAGAAGGCGGAATAGATCTCCGAAGTGGCATCGTCCATGGTCACGATCAGGTCCCAGTACTGACCCGGCACCCATTGGTGCGTGGAGCCGTCCTGGTGCAACATCATGCCGACCATCGGCCGGCGCGGCCGCTTGCGGCGGTGCACGCCGCGCCGCGGCGCCGGCGCGACCCGGCCGTGCGCCTGGAGCGTCAGCCGCACCCAGTTGTAACTGCGCGTGACGTCGTGCTTTGCAACCAGCTTCTCCCAGAAGTGCCAGGCGGTGAAATGCCGGTACCTGGTATCGAACAGATCCAACAGTGCCACCACCTCGTCGACCCCGGCGCGGCGCGCGGAAACCCGACCCAGGCGGCGGTCGTAAAGACCCTCCGCGCCCTCGGCCTCAAAGCGATCGCGCCAGCGTCGGAACGTGCGCTCGGACATGCCCAGGATCTCGGCTGCCTCCAGCTGGCTCAACTCACCCCTGTAGGTGCGTCCGTAAACCTCATCGAACTTCATCAATCTCAACCCCTGTAACTGCTCTGTCCGGCGCATCAGCTCCTCCACTTCCTGGAGGAGTTCTAATGCCGGACAGATCATTTGTTACATTGACCGGCCATATCACGTGTTATCGACAAAACTTGGTGTGCGGGTTGACCGATTTGGGCTTGCACAGGATCTGCCCGCGCTCGACCGCTTCACGGTCGATGCCGCGCAGCAGAACGCCGACATTGTCGCCCGCCTCGCCGCGGTCCAGCAGCTTGCGGAACATCTCAACACCGGTACACGTGGTCGTCTGGGTGTCCTTGATGCCGACAATCTCGACACTGTCGCCGACATTGATGACGCCGCGTTCCACCCGGCCGGTCACCACCGTGCCGCGCCCTGAGATCGAGAACACATCCTCGATCGGCATCAGGAACGGCTGATCGATGGCGCGCTCAGGCGTCGGGATGGCAGCGTCCACCGCGGCCATCAGCTCAGCGATCTTTTCGGCCCCGATGGCCGGATCGCGATCCTCCAGGGCGGCCAGCGCCGAACCGGCGATGATCGGAATGTCGTCGCCGGGATAATCATACGCGCTCAACAACTCGCGCACTTCCAACTCGACCAGTTCCAGCAGCTCTTCGTCATCGACCTGATCGACCTTGTTCAGAAACACCACCATATGCGGGATGCCGACCTGACGGCCCAGCAAGATATGCTCGCGCGTCTGCGGCATCGGCCCGTCAGCCGCGCTCACCACCAGGATGGTGCCGTCCATCTGGGCGGCACCGGTGATCATGTTCTTGACGTAATCGGCGTGGCCGGGGCAATCGACATGCGCATAATGGCGGGCGTCGGTTTCATATTCCACATGGGCGGTCGAAATGGTGATCCCGCGGGCGCGTTCCTCAGGGGCCGCATCAATGCTGTCATAAGACTGAAACTCGCCAAACTGCTTGGTAATCGCCGCCGTCAGCGTCGTCTTGCCATGGTCAACATGGCCGATCGTGCCAATGTTCACATGCGGTTTCGTGCGTTCAAACTTTGCCTTTGCCATGGCGCTTTCGCCCTTTGGTCAAGTGGGGCCGAAACCGGCCCGTTTTCGTATGGCGGGCTCGTTACTGGCAAAATCTAGGAAAATCAAGCGTCAGTTGGCTGGCGGCGCAGGCTCTGGCAGGACCGCCAGGCCGACCCATTCCGGGTTATCCAGGATCCAATCCTGAATGGCCTTGGCGGTGTTGGCCGCGAGGATTTCCATCTGCCTGTCCTTGTTTTGCAGCAGGCCCGACGAGATCAGCGCCTCGGCGGATACGCCTTCAAATACCGTCAACCCCTTGCCGCCCTCTTCGCTGAGCAGGGTCTGGGATGCGTCATCCCAAAGCGTGACGCTGACCACAAATGCCGATTGCAGCGTAAAGACGATCGGTATGCCGGGGAGCGCGAGCGCGTAAAGATCAAGCTTGACGCCGATGTTGTAGAATTTGTCGCCCTCATAGGGTCCGAGCCGGTCCTGGATGGCGGTTTCGAGCGCCACTTTCAGCTCTTCATCGCTGGCTTGGCGCGAAAACGGACCCTGTTCAGGTGCATCGACGATCACGACATTATGGCCAAGGCGGAAATTACCCATGGACACCGGCGGCCCGTCGAGGGTGGCGGGCAGCGAACAGGCGGCCAGCAGCGCCAGCAGGTAAATACCGATGACTGCACGTTTCATTTGCGGCGCTCCTTTTTGATCCTCAGGCAAACCTGTTATCGCGCGGAAACCCGCGCGGGGCCATGCGCCCGGCGCTGGCGCGCTTGCCCAGCCATTCGCCAAGCTGCGTTTCGGTCCGTGTGCGCCCGGCGGGGTCATGCCAGCTCAGCCCGCCGGCCAGCGCGAATACCGTCGCGTCCGACAGCCCGCCGTCCTTGTATTTCTGCATCCGCACGCCCTTGCCGCGCGCCATCTCTGGCAGCTCTGACAGCGCGAAGATCAGCACCCTGCGATTTTCGCCGACGCAAGCCACGTGATCGCCCGTGACCATGGCGCACACCTGCGCGGGCACCCCGGGTTTGACGTTCAGCACCTGCTTGCCGCTGCGGGTCTGGGCGATGACGTCGTCTTCGGCCACGACAAACCCGTCACCCGCCGCCGAGGCGACCAGCAACCTGCGCCCCGGCTGGTGGAGATGCAGGGTGACGATCCCGGCCTCGTTGGGCAGATCGACCATCAGTCGCACCGGCTCGCCCATGCCGCGCCCGCCTGGCAGGTTGGCGGCGGCCAGCGTGTAGAACCGCCCGTTGGCGCCAAACAGCAGCAGCCTGTCGGTGGTTTCGGCGTGGAATATATGGCGCGGGCCGTCGCCGTCCTTGAATTTCAGGTCCGAGCCAAGGTCGATATGGCCCCGCATCACGCGGATCCAGCCCATTTTCGAGCAGACCACAGTGATCGGTTCGCGGTCGATCATCGCCTCCAGCGGCACATCTTCGACCTCGGCGGCCTCTTTGATCAGAGTGCGCCGCGCGCCGCCCGGATAATCCTTGCCGAAGGTCTTTTTGATTTTCCTGAGCTGGCTTGCGATCTCATCCCACTGCAGGGCCGTGCTTTCCAGCAAATCCTCGAGCCCGGCACGTTCTTCCATCAACGCGCCCTGTTCTTTCTGCAGTGCGACCTCTTCCAGCCGCCGGAGCGATCTCAGCCGCATGTTCAGGATCGCCTCGACCTGAGTATCGGTCAATTCGCCATCATCGCGCGCCATTGGCGGCCGGTAATCGCGCTCGGAAATAGCACGCGGGTGATCGCGACCCCAATCCTCGGCCATCAGCGCCGCTTTGGGGTCATCATCGTATCGGATGATGTCGATCACCCGGTTCAGGTGCAGGAAGGCGATGATGAACCCTTCCAGCACCTCAAGGCGGTGGTCGATCTTGTCCATCCGGTGCTGGGAACGGCGCAACAGCACATCCTGGCGGTGATCCAGAAAGGCGCGCAGGACCTCTTTCAGGCTGCAGACTTTCGGCGTGCGCCCGTCGATCAGCACATTCATGTTCAGCGAAAACCGGGTTTCCAGATCGGAATGCCTGAACAGCATGTTCATCAGAACGCCGGGGTCCACGTTCTTGGACCGCGGCTCCAGGATGATGCGAACGTCCTCGGCGCTCTCGTCGCGGACATCGGCCAGGATCGGCAGCTTTTTGGTCTGGATCAGTTCGGCGATTTTCTCGATCAGGCGGGATTTGGGCACCTGATAGGGAATTTCGGTGACCACGATCTGCCACTGGCCGCGGCCCAGATCCTCGCTGGCCCATCTGGCGCGCAAACGAAACGATCCGCGCCCGCTGCAATAGGCCTGGGCGATATTGTCGCGCGGCTCGACGATGACCCCGCCGGTGGGGAAATCCGGGCCCCTGACGTGGTTCAAAAGCGTGTCATCACGTGCATCGGGGGTTTTGATCAGATGCAGGCAGGCATCCACCAGTTCGGCGATATTATGCGGCGGGATATTGGTGGCCATGCCGACGGCAATGCCGCTGGAGCCGTTAGCCAGAAGGTTGGGGAAGGCCGCCGGCAGCACCACCGGTTCGCTCAACTTGCCGTCGTAATTGTCACGGAAATCGACGGCGTTTTCGCTCAGACCCTCAAGCAGCGCCTCGGCGGCGGCGGTCATCCGCGCCTCGGTATAGCGGCTGGCGGCCGGGTTATCGCCGTCGATATTGCCGAAATTGCCCTGTCCGTCGACCAGCGGGTAGCGGACGTTGAAATCCTGGGCCAGACGCGCCATCGCGTCATAGATCGCGGCGTCGCCGTGGGGGTGATAATTGCCCATAACGTCGCCGGATATTTTGGCCGATTTCCGGAAACCGCCGCCTGAGTTCAGCTTGAGCTCGCGCATCGCATAAAGGATACGCCGGTGCACCGGCTTCAGCCCGTCGCGTGCGTCCGGCAGCGCGCGGTGCATGATCGTCGACAGCGCGTATTGCAGATAGCGCTCGCCAATGGCGCGGCGCAGGGGCTCGGTAATTTCGCGGGTGGCGTCGGCGGTATCGGTCATTGGGGTCGTGATAACTGTGCGGCCGGGTCGGGTAAAGCCGCGTTGACCGGGTGTTTTGGTTTATTGCCCTGGCGGGTCAACAGCACTCCGCTTGCTCGCTCTGATCGACGCAGCATTCCTCGGTCAGGAATTCCACCAATGTCGCAAGAGAGGCAAAATTCACCGCATAAATAATGTGGCGCGAGGCGCAGGATTTTTTGACCAGGGCGCCCTTTTCCAGCGCTGACAGGTGAAACGACAGGCGCGAAGGCGAAACGTCGACCGCCGTTGAAATCGCCCCGGCATTGGCCCCGGTCGCGCCCTGGCGCACCAGGTAACGGACAATATTCAGCCGCGTGTCCTGTGCCAGTGCCGAAAGTGCCGCGACCACTTGACTCTCGTTCATATTTCAATACTTCTTGAATTGTTGAAATTACAGGAGGCTGCCATGCCGGACACCGTCGCAACCCTGCCCGAATTTATCGCAGCGCTCAAGGCCGCGCCCGATCTGGCATTGGTGTTTCGCGCCGACAACACCGATATTCGCACCGGCTACCACGTGACCGAGGCTGAAACATGTGACGGTGAATTCGATCGACTGCGGCGGCAATCGTGACGGCTGGGGTGAAACCATTGTGCAGCTGCTCGATGGCGCGGGGCGGGGCGCTCATTTGACGGCCGCAAAGTTCAACGAGATCGCCGAGGCTAGTCTTGTGGCGATCCCGGACCTCGCCAATGGCCGGTTGCGGTTTGTATTCGCGCCACAAAACGCCCCGGCGCGGGTTTTCGCGGGCGGCGTGCTGGTGCGCGGCACGAACCGGTTTTCAATGGACCTGACCCCCGAATACGCGGTCTGCAAACCGCTGCAATCTGCGGCCTGCTGCGCGGCTTAGCTGCCGGGCTTGTCTCGCCACCCAAAATAGTCTCAATTCACGCAACTTTGCGACTTGAGGGCGTGTTGAGCCAAAAATCCATCCTGATCACCGGCTGCTCATCGGGCATCGGTTACGACGCGGCGCATGGGTTGGCGGACCGCGGCTGGCGGGTGTTTGCCTCATGCCGGCAGGCGCGGGATGCTGAACGCCTGCGCGGCGAGGGGTTGGAAAGCCTGGTGCTGGATTACGAGGATGAGGCCAGTATTGAGGCCGCCTTGGCCGAAGTACTGGGCCACACCGGCGGCACGCTGGACGCCGTATTCAACAACGGCGCCTATGCGGTTCCCGGCGCGACCGAAGACATTCCCACCGACGCGATGCGGGCGATATTTGAGGCAAATTTCTTCGGCTGGCATACGCTGACGCGCGCCGTGATCCCGGTGATGCGGGCCCAGGGAAGCGGGCGGATCGTGATGAATTCCTCGATACTGGGATTTATCGCCGCACCCTGGCGCGCGCCCTATGTGGCGACCAAATATGCGGTTGAGGGCTGGGCCGATACGCTGCGCATTGAGATGCGGGGCACCGGTATTCATATTAGCCTGATCGAGCCGGGGCCGATTTCCACGAACATTCGCCAAAATGCCCGAATTCAGTTTGAAAAATGGGTGGATTGGGAGGGTTCCGTCCGCGCCGAGCAATATCGAAGGGGCCTGATCAAGCGGCTGAATGCGCCACGCAGCAAGGACCGGTTTGAATTGCCTGCCTCGGCGGTGACCAAAAAGCTGATCCATGCCCTGGAGAGCCCGCGCCCGCGCTATTATGTGACCACGCCGACCTATCTGATGGGGGGGCTGAGGCGGGTTCTGAGCACGCGGGCATTGGATTGGCTTCTGGCGAGAGGGTAGCGCTCATCTCTCAAGCAGAAAGACGGAGGGCAGCGCGCGACCGCGGGCGGGCGACTCCTCGGGCTGAGGTCTTCACTTTATGGCACCAGCACATGTTCGTTTGTTCGGGTGCCAGACGGTAAATAAGCGCCCGCCCGTCGTGCTGAAAGCACGCCTGCGGCGTGACGGCGGTCGGGCGCTGCCCGGCGGCGCGTTCCGCGCCTTGTTCCGGGCTGGGTGCGGACAATGAACGTATCCAATGGCTGTTGCCCGGCCCGGCCTGATGTCACGACCCCGACTGCGCTACTGCTCATTCGCTTGCTGTGAGCCGCGTTGCAATTGGCAAAACTCGTGTGACAAGTGGACAAACCAGATGAGCATCGCTGCGCGCGCCAGAGCTCGATGAGCGGCGTCGGGCAAATTTCGCGTTCGCTTTTTCGCCCGGCACGCCCTAGATGGTTAGCAGGCGAGCGAGAGGCCGAAGATGCTGCAAGACCCGCTTTTCTATGTCGTCGCCGGATCGGTGCTGTTGGTGTTGGTCGTGCTGGTGATCGGCATCGGCGGCTTTGCGCGTGGCGGTGAGTTTAACCGCAAACACGCCAACCGGCTCATGCGCTACCGGATCGCCGCGCAGGCTTTTGCGGTGCTGCTGATCCTGGGCTATGTCGCCATTCGCGGGATCGCGGGCTAGGCATGGTCGTTCTGAACAAGATTTACACGCGCACCGGCGATGGCGGGCAAACGGCGCTGGGTAATGGCCAGCGGGTGGTCAAGAATTCGGCCCGTGTTTCGGCCTATGGCACGGTGGACGAGGCGAATGCGACCGTCGGGCTGGCCAGATCGCACGCCGAGGGTCATGCGGACGAGCGGCTGGCGGCGATCCAGAACGATCTGTTCGATCTGGGCGCCGATCTGTGCCGCCCGGATATGGGTGGCGATGCGGATGCCGCGCATCCGCCGCTCAGGATGGCGGCCACTCAGGTGGACCGGTTGGAGGCCGAGATCGACGCGATGACGGCGCAACTGGAACCGCTCAGGTCATTCATTCTGCCGGGTGGCACGGCGCTGGCGGCGCATCTGCATCTTTGCCGCACCGTAACCCGGCGGGCCGAGCGGATGTGCGTTGAGGTGGCCGCGGCCGAGGAGGTGAACGAGGCGGCGATCCGATACCTCAACCGCCTGTCCGACTGGTTTTTTGCAGCAGCGCGCATCGCCAATGATCAGGGCCGCGCCGATGTGCTGTGGGTGCCGGGGGCGAACCGGTAGCGCAATTTATTTGCCTGCAAGAGTGCGCAATGCGGGCGTCGTGCAGACTCGCGGCGGCGGCACGTTAGCTGCAAACACCAGGAAATTCGCGGCCATTCGACTGGTCCGGCGGACAATTCATCTAGGATTTTGCCAAGCAGCGGCTGCGATTGTTGCCTGTTTTCTGGCCAACGTAACTAATGCGATCCCGACTGTTCAAACTCCCTTGCCCGGCAACAATGCTCGAGGAGCCGCCGGGCAGCGCCCGACCGCCCTGTCATGCCGGAGGCATGCCAATGTTTAGTGGCGCACCTCCGGTGCGACGGGCGGGCGCTCCTTCACCACCTGCACACCCGAATGAAGGTAAGACGAGGCGGCACCATAAAGCGCAGGCCTCAACCGTCAGAGGCGCCCACCCGCGATCGGGCGCTGCCCTCTGTTTCATCAAGGCGCGTCGATTTTTCCCTGTTTTCCGCCGCGCCGCTCGGATAACAAGCGCCGGAATCGAATAGGCGGCCGGTATCGTGGGCCGCGCATCAAGGAGAGCCACGTCAGATGAAGGTTTTGGTGCCTGTCAAGCGGGTGATCGATTACAACGTCAAGGTCCGGGTCAAAGCGGACGGGTCGGGCGTCGATCTTGCGAATGTCAAAATGTCGATGAACCCGTTCGATGAGATCGCCGTGGAAGAGGCGATCCGCCTGAAAGAGGCCGGAACAGCCGATGAAGTGATCGCGGTTTCGATCGGCACGCAGAAGTCCCAGGAAACCCTGCGCACGGCGCTGGCGATGGGGGCCGACCGCGCCATTCTGGTGGTCGCGACGGATGACGTGCATACCGACATTGAACCGCTGGCGGTGGCCAAGATCCTGGCGGCGGTGGTTGCCGAAGAGGCCCCCGGGCTGGTGCTGTGCGGCAAGCAGGCGATCGACAACGATATGAACGCCACCGGCCAGATGCTGGCCGCACTACTGGGCTGGAGCCAGGCCACGTTTGCCAGCAAGCTGGAAATCGACGGCGACTCGGCACATGTGACCCGCGAGGTTGATGGCGGGTTGCAGACGATCAAGGTCAAGATGCCCACCATCGTGACGGTCGACCTGCGCCTGAACGAGCCGCGCTATGCGTCGCTGCCCAACATCATGAAGGCCAAGAAAAAGCCGATGGACGAAAAGACGCCGGGTGATTACGGCGTCGATGCCGCCCCGCGGCTGGAGATTGTCTCGACCACGGAGCCTGTGACGCGCAAGGCCGGTGAAATTGTTGCTTCGGTGGATGAGCTGATTGAGAAACTCAAAGAAGTGGGGGTGATCTGATGGCTGTTTTACTTCTTGCCGAAGTGACCGATGGCGAACTGGCAATGGATGCCACCGCCAAGGCAGTGACCGCCGCCGCCAAACTGGGTGACGTGACTGCGCTCTGCGCCGGGGCGCATGCGGTGGCGGCAGGCGAGGCCGCTGCCCAAATCGACGGGGTGTCAAAGGTGCTGGTTGCTGAAGATGCGACGCTCGGCCACCGGCTGGCCGAAAGCACTGCGGCGCTGATCGTGTCGCTGGCTGGTGATTACGAACATATCGTGGCCCCGGCCACCACGGATGCCAAAAACGTGCTGCCGCGGGTGGCCGCCCTGCTGGATGTGATGGTGATTTCGGATGTGTCCGGCGTGCTCGATGGCAACACCTTCGAGCGCCCGATCTATGCGGGCAACGCCATCCAGACCGTACGGTCGGGCGATACCAAGAAAGTCGTGTCGATCCGCACATCCACCTTTGATGCGGCCGGTGTAGGCGGCGCGGCACCGATCGAGACCATCGGCGCGGCGGATAATCCCGGCCTGTCGGAATGGGTCGAGGACAAGGTTGCCGCAAGCGACCGGCCTGAGTTGACCTCCGCAGGCATCGTTGTGTCCGGCGGGCGTGGCGTAGGAAGCGAAGAAGATTTTCACCTGATCGAGCAACTGGCCGACAAGCTGGGGGCCGCCGTTGGTGCCAGCCGCGCCGCAGTGGATTCGGGCTATGCCCCGAACGACTGGCAGGTTGGTCAGACCGGCAAGGTCGTGGCCCCCGATCTTTACGTGGCTGTCGGCATATCCGGGGCGATCCAGCATCTTGCGGGCATGAAAGACAGCAAGATCATCGTCGCGATCAACAAAGACGAAGAAGCGCCGATTTTTCAGGTTGCTGATTACGGGCTGGTGGCGGATTTGTTTACGGCCGTGCCGGAACTGGTCGAAAAGCTGTAGGCACACCACCTCGAATGATGGGCTTTTGCTTGACCAGTTTGGTTTTCTAGTTTTCCGGTTATCCGGTTTTCTAGTTTTCCAGAACTTCGTGCGCTTTCTCTGACTCAGTTGCGATGATCTATCTATTTAATTTTGCGCAATTTATCCCAACAAACCGGTTCCCATTATTCGGATTGGGCATGTCATTTTTTGCGCGCAATTTATCTCCGAAAACCGGTTCCCACTTTTCGGATTGCGCTCTAGCAGCGCCCCGGCCAATCTATGTGTCGGCGCAATCCGCGATGGCCTGTCGAAGTGCATTGGCAGCACTTTCGTGCACGACCGGGCCCAGCATTTCGCGCGCGACCGGCTCTTCAAGTTCGGAATATACCATGCGCTCTTTACCGGCCTCGATCTCTTCGCGGCTGCCGGCGACAACGACAACATTGGCGACCCGGTCTTGCAGGTTGTCAATCATCGCCTGGGTCACAAACAGCGGATCCTGGCCAAGCGGGTCGCTCATCCCGTCCTGATCAGGTTCGCGGTCGGAAATCCATAACAGACAGATCTTGCCATCTATCAGCGACAGCAGCGTTTGCATCCGGCTGACCCAGGCGGTCTGAAGCTCTTCCCTGACCAGCCCGTAGCGCTCGGTCGATTCTTCGTAAAGCGCGGTCAAAAGATGCCGGGTGTAGTGAAATTGGGTAAAATCGATGTTGCGATAGAGCGTTTGCAGGAAATTTGAGGCTTTCAGAAAGCGGTCATTGCGGCGGGGATGAACCGTATAAAGACGGTTTGACATATTCTGCGCGCCCATGACCTGAAGCACGGTCATTTCGGCCTGTTCGCAAATCTCGGTGATGGCCGGGTCATTCAGGAACGCATCGACGCTGGCATTCAGATGGCCGAGGTTGACAACCACATGGCCGGACGCCTGTTCCAGCAATTCGGTCATCGGTGTTTCGATAAATTTGCCATAGGTTTCCGAGCCGCCGAGGACGGCGAAATAGGGGCCCTCAAGCTTTTTTCGCGGGCCACGAAATAACAGTTTCGACCGCCCATAGCGGCACGGCAGATAATCCAGCCCCCCGCTGTTCAAATGTTCAAAGGTCATCGTCCACCCGCCTTGCTTAACTCACCCGATTCGCAATTTGGCAGCCTTCGGTTGCCAAGTGCCTAATACCAACGGCATTTAACATTGACCGATATGGGCCCATTTTCGCATTCCGATTGATGTGATGGTTTCGGGCTGTGCGATGAGCTTGTTCCAAGCTTCGCATCCAGCATCGACGATGGCATTGTAGTCTTCGAACACGCGGTTGGAGAGCCAATTGGCGCGCAAGTACTGCCAGATATTTTCCACCGGGTTCAGTTCCGGAGCGCGCGATGGCAGCAGGATGATGGTGAGGTTCTTCGGGACTTTGAGTTTGCCGGTGGTGTGCCATCCGGCCCGATCCATCAGCACAACCGCATGGGCCTTTCGGGCGACGTGGCGGCTGATCTCGTCGAGATGCATCTGCATGGCTTGCGCGTCCGCCCAAGGCAGCATGAGCGCCGCCCCCTTGCCGTGAGCCGGACAGATGGCGCCGAACAGATAGGCGTTGTGATAGCGCTGATCGGCCGGCTGGCGGGGGCGCGTGCCCTTTCTCGCCCACAGGCGCGTCAGGCCATTCTTCTGGCCAAGGCGTGCTTCGTCCTGGAACCAGATCTCCACCGGCGTTCCCGCCGGCAGGTCAGCTATATGCACCTGGAGCGTGTCGGCGAAGTTTTTTTTAAACGCCTCGATGATCCGCTTATCCTGCCTGGGATGCTGCGGGCGGGCGCTGATATGGGCAAAGCCCAGTTCGCCAAGCAGTCTGGATATCCCGCGCTCGGAATAGATGACGCCAAAGCGCGCCTCGATCACCCGCTTCAGGTCGATCCGCCGCCAGCGGACAACCCCGTCCACCGCCGGATCGGGGCCGGTCTCGACAATCTCGCCAAGTTCTTTCATCTGGACATCGCTCAGGTAGCGCGTCCGGCCCGCGCCCTTGCGGTTGGTGAGGCCATCCGGTCCCTCTTCGTTGAACCGGTGAACCCAGTCCCGCAGGGTCTGGCGATCCATCCCACCGATCCTTGCGGCCTCTCCACGGCGCATGCCATCGTAGACCGCCGCAAGAGACAACAGACGGCGGCTCTGCCGGGCATCCTTGCAACGGCTGGCGAGTTTACGAAGGTGGCGGGCATCAAAGTCGCGACGAAGCGGAACACTGGCTGGCATGGCGATCCTCCTTTGCCAACCTTGAATCAGATCAAAACCGATTTGGGAATCCCCACAGAGTCAGAAATTGATGCCGTTGGTATAACCTTCGAGTTTTACAAAAATGACGCGGCACCCAAAGCTCTTGGCCTTGTGGCCCGCACGGCATATAGTTCGGCACAATTTTGCAAAAAAAGGGTCGGGCGATGCAGATCAGCCGGGTGGGGATCGTCGGGGCAGGACAGATGGGCAATGGCATCGCGCATGTTTTTGCGCTGGCCGGTTATGATGTGCTGTTGACCGACATAAGTGAGCCTGCGCTTGACGATGCGCTGGACATTATCCGCACCAATCTTGGCCGCCAGCAGGCGCGCGGCACGGTCACAGGTGATGACGCCGAGGCGGCGCTGGGGCGGATCGAAACCACGCTGAAGCTGACCGATCTTGGCCGGACCGACCTGGTGATCGAGGCCGCGACCGAGCGTGAGACGATCAAACAGGCGATTTTTGACGATCTGCTGCCGCATCTGCTGCCGCACACGATCCTGACCTCGAACACCTCGTCAATTTCGATCACCCGGCTGGCCAGCCGCACGGACCGGCCCGAGCGTTTCATGGGGTTTCATTTCATGAACCCGGTGCCGGTGATGCAGCTGGTCGAACTGATCCGCGGCATCGCCACCGACGAGACGACATTTGCCGCCTGCCTTGGCGTGGTCGAGCGTCTGGGCAAGACCGCGGCACGTGCCGAGGATTTTCCGGCCTTCATCGTCAACCGCATCCTGATGCCGATGATCAACGAGGCGGTCTATACGCTGTATGAAGGCGTGGGTTCGGTGGAGTCGATCGACAAATCGCTGAAACTTGGTGCCAATCATCCGATGGGGCCACTGGAGCTGGCCGATTTTATCGGGCTCGACACTTGCCTCGCGATCATGAACGTGCTGCACGAAGGTCTGGCGGACACCAAATACCGGCCCTGTCCGTTGCTGACCAAATATGTCGAAGCCGGGTGGCTGGGGCGCAAGACCGAGCGCGGGTTCTACGACTATCGCGGCGAGGTTCCGGTGCCGACGCGGTAGGTGTTTAGTTTGCTCAACCCAGGGCAGCGCCCGAACCCATCACAGTCCACCCGTCCCGGACCTGATCCGGGACCTCACCGGCGAACAGATACCGAACTGGAATGCCTGCACCGACACAGGGCAGCGTTCGACCGCGGGCGGGCGCGACTGTCCTGTAAGGTCTTCACTTTATGGTGTCGCCCGCATCTTATACCAACGGCCTTATAGAATGACGCTTTTTGCGTATTCGCGTGAGGTTATGTTTTGAACGGTCTCTTTGTCTTCGGCGAAGAAGTTCCACGCGTCGCAGCACTTCTCGACGATGTGGTCGTAACTGTCGAAGATGGAGATGGCGAGTTTGTTGGCGCGCAGGTAGGCCCAGACGTTTTCGATCGGGTTGAGTTCCGGCGCGTATGGCGGCAGGGGGAGAAGTGTGATGTTGTCGGGGGTGCATAGTGCCTTTGAACCGTGCCAGCCTGCGCCATCAAGCACGATTACGGCATGTGCCCCTGGAACGACGGTTTTGGCGATTTCGGCGAGGTGTTCATTCATCGCCTGCGTATCGGCAAAGGGCATGACGAGGGCGGCGGCAGCGGCGCGTTCCGGACAGACGGCTCCAAATATGTAAGCCCATTTGTAGCGAGTATCACGTGGCGCGCGCGGGCGGGTTCCGCGCCTGGCCCAAACACGGGTGAGCGTTCCCTGCTGTCCGATCCTCGCTTCATCCTGGAACCAGATTTCCAGTGGTTTGCCGCGGGCTTCAGGCGGCAGTGCCGCCGCTACCAGCTGCGCGAAGTTTTTTTTTGAACGCCGCCTGTGCGGCCGGATCCGATTGAGGATGTGCGGGGCGCACCGAAAGCCGCCTGAACCCAAGTTCGGCAAGCTGTTTGCCTACCGTGCGCTCATGCATGACAACACCGAAGCGCTCTTTGATCAGGTGCTTCAGGTCGATACGCCGCCAACGCACCACGCGGTCCACCTCAGGGTCAGGACCCGCGCGAACGATCTCGGAAAGTTCCGCCTTCTGCGCGGCGCTCAGGTAAGGCGTGCGCCCTGGTGCCGTGCGGTTCGACAGGCCCGCAAGCCCCCCGGCATTGTAACGATACACCCAGTCGCGCAAGGTTTGCCGGTCCATCCCGCAGCTCCGCGCCGCCGCCGCGCGGTCCGACCCTTCCATAACCAACGCAATCGCCAACATCCTCCGCGCTGCCTTCGCATCCGTTGACCTCGCCGCCGGCGCGCGAAGGTCCCTCGCCGATAAATCCAACCGTGTAACCGCAACTGTCATGGGTCTCTCCTGCTTGTAGCAGAAGCGAATCACAACCGAGACGAAAAGGGAATCCCAAAAGAGTCACGCATAATGGCCCTTGGTATTACTTCTGTTCGGGTGATCGACGGTCAAGAAGCGCCCGCCCTCCGGGGCGGTCGGGCGCTGCCCGGGCCGCTACGCGGCTGTTCCGGGCAAAGGAGCGGCTACGACCCGGCCAACGCCAGCGTCTGCGCTCTGAGCCAGGCCATGAATTCGCTGGTATTGCCCATATACGGCTTCATTTGGTCCTGCGACAGCGTTTCGCCGATTACCGGGGTCTGCGGTTTGTCGAGCGAATGGACAACTTCATGCAGCAGCAACCCCTGGCGCATGGTGGCCGAGATCAGGTTGGCCATCAGGTAAAGCCGCGAGTTCTGTCCGGGGAAAAATATCGGCAGGACGCGCGCGCCGGAGCGCTGGATCATCTTGCCGGTAAAGGGGTTCCAGTCGGCCTCGACAGCCTGGCCGAAAAAGGTCGCCGAATGTGCCACCTCGCCGGCCGGAAACAGAATGATACAGCCGCCGTCTTGCAAGCGCTGCATCGCCTCTTGGCGCATCTTCAGGCTTTCGTTAAAGCTGTCTTCCTCATGCGGGAACGGCACCGGCAGCATGAACTGCTTGATCTCTTTGATCCCAGAAATCAGCGACCGGGTGAGCACCAGAAAATCATCGCGCTTGCGACCGATCAGCTCTGCCATCACCAGACCGTCGGTCATCCCGTGGGGATGGTTGGCCACGACGATCAGCGGTCCTGTAGCAGGTATCCGGTCGATCTGTTCATCCGTGGTCAGCAGGTCAATGCCCATGTGCCGCACGGCATCGGTGAAAAACGGCAAGCCGTCCCGAACACCGTCGCGTTCAAACTTGCGGATGCGGTGCAGCAGGACAATCTTGCCGGTCAACCATTCCAGAGCACGGATCGCGTAAATTTTCTTGGGATCGGTGAAGGTGGTTGAATAAGACAGCTTGCGCTTGTCATACGGGATGTATTTCGCGGGCCTTTTGGCCGCGGGAAGCACCGTTTTACGGACGTTTTCCACCAAACTCTTTGCCTTTCGCACTCTTGCGCCGTTCAGGCTCAGATATCTTCCCCAAAACGATCAGCGACCAGCGTCTCTAGCGCATCGGCCAGCTTTGTAGCTTCTGGACCGCTCGTTTCTACCTCAATAGTTGTTCCCTTTGCGGCTGCCAACATCAAAAGCCCCATAATGCTGTCGCCCGAAGCTGACATTCCGTCGCGATAAACCTCGGCGCTGGCCTGATGGGCCGCGACAACCTCGACAAGTTTGGCCGACGCGCGGGCGTGCAGACCCTTTTCGTTCACGATAATCAACGCGCGTTTTTGGTTTTCCGCAACCATGAAAACGACTTACACTCAGGTGTTCAGGCTGTCGATATATTTGCGCCCAGCTTGTTTGGCCTTTTCAACGGCTTGGGCAACCGGAACATGCCGGGATTTGGCCAGTTTGATCAGCATCGGCAAATTTGCGCCGTATATGATGCGCCGGTCCTGCGGGTTGCAGGCGCGCAGCGATAAATTCGACGGCGAGCCACCGAACATGTCGGTCACAACCACCACGCCGGAGCCGGTATCAACCGCATCGGCGGCCTGGCAGATTTCCAGCTCTTTTTTGGCCCGGTCGTGATCGGGTTCGATCGGAATGGCGAGTACGCCGTTCTGACGGCCCACAACATGCTCGACCGCGGCGAGATATTCACGCGCCAGCCCGCCATGTGCGACGATCACTATGCCGATCACGTCCCGCCCCCATCCGTTTCAGCGCAGGCCGACGATGGCGGTGCGCGGCGCTCAAGTTCGCGGTGCCTTATAGACACCCGCCAATCGCCCGCTTCAAGCGCCTTTGCTAGCAATTCGGCCACCACAACCGAGCGGTGTTGCCCGCCCGTGCAGCCAAAGCCGATATTGAGGTAAGACTTGCCTTCTTCGGCGAATGCCGGCAGCAGCATCAGCACCAGATCGCGGATCCGCTCAAAAAACGCCGCAAATCGCGGGTCATCAGCAACAAAATCGGCCACCCGGTTTGACAGACCGTCCAGGTCGCGCAGCTCGGCCTGCCAATGCGGGTTTTGTAGAAACCGCACGTCAAACACCATATCCATGCCGCGCGGAGTGCCGCGTTTGAACGAAAAACTGTGGACACAGATCGCCAGAGAGCGGCCCTGCGGGGCTTGGTACCAGCGTCCGATTTCGTCCCTTAGCTCGTGTGGCGATAGTTCCGATGTGTCGATCAGGATATTGGCCTGATCGCGGATCGGTGCCAATAGTTCGATCTCGCGGGCGATGGCTTGCGGCGCGGTCTCGGTCGAGCCCAGCGGATGCGGACGCCGGGTTTCCGAAAAGCGCCGGATCAAAACCTCAGGCCGACAATCCAGATAGAGCAGATCGACGCTGGCACTCGCATTGGTGCCAAGGCTTTCAAGCACGCCCAGTAGGCGCTGAACCGAGAAATCACGGTTGCGGATGTCGATCCCCAGCGCCAGCGGATGGTCGAGCGGCGGTCCGTCAAACAGGCGCGGCAGGAGCGACAACGGCAAATTGTCGATCGCCTCAAAGCCGAAATCCTCTAGCGAGCGAACCGCGGTCAGCCGGCCCGCGCCCGACGGGCCGGTGACAAGAACCAGTTTCTGGCCCTGTTCGTCTGCTGCGGATTTTTCTGTATCGGTCATTTGATGCGTCCGCCCCTGATATATTGCAGGATCGCGACCGGAAAATGACGGCGCTCGACATTGTGAAGCAAGTCTAACTTGCGATTGAGAATGCGGATGTTGCGTTTGGGTGGCAGGCGTTCGGTCTCGGTTTGGCCCATGTCTATGGCCAGGCGAAGCACCGCGCGCAGCACTGTATCGGCAGCCAGGATGCCGATACCGCGCGCTTCGATCATGCCGACAATTGGCGCGGGCGCGCTGGCGACAAGGACGCCGTTCAGCAGCGCCACGGCGGTGCGGTCGTCGGCCACCAGATTCGCGCCAAGCGCCATAAGCTCCAACGCCAGGGCTGATTTTCCGGACCCTGAAGGCCCGAATATCAAAACGCCGGACTGACCGGCGGCCACGGTGCTTGCATGAAAGACGTGGCCGGGTCCGGGGGTCAGGGTGGGCTCAGATCGGGATGCCGACAACAAAGCGTGCGCCCAGGGGCTCTGAGGTGATGTCGGCGTCGGTGGGTCTGATGTTTTCCGCCCAGATCACCCCCGCCATGGGCCTCGACAATCTGCTTTGAGATGGCCAGCCCGAGGCCGGAATTATTGCCGAACTGTCCCACCGGGCGCGACGTGT
This sequence comes from Paracoccaceae bacterium, assembly GCA_965216135.1. GTDB lineage: Bacteria > Pseudomonadota > Alphaproteobacteria > Rhodobacterales > Rhodobacteraceae > CBDCFL01. Next base: position 372,704 of record CBDCFL010000023.1, on the reverse strand, counting down.
AGAAGCGGTTGAATATTTTGGTCAGCGCCGTTTCGGGGATGCCGGGGCCGGTATCTTCGACCACGATCAGAACGCGGTTTTCACGGCGGCGCACCCAGACGCGGATCGCATCGCCATCTTCGCAAAACGAGATGGCGTTGGTGATCAAGTTGACAAAGACCTGTGCGAGGCGCGCCTCAAGCCCCTGGATATTGATCGGATCTTTGGGCAGGTCCGAGATGAACTCAATGCCGCTCTCGCCAGCATCCGCGCCCAGATAATCGGTGATGTTGCGGATCATGTGGGTCAGATCGAAGGTCTCTTCGTCTTCCTTGACCAGTTCAGAATCCAACCGCGACGCATTGGAAATATCGCTGACCAGCCGGTCCAGGTGCCGCACGTCGTGATCTATCACATCCAAGAGCCGCTGGCGCTGATCGTCGCGATTGGCAAATCTGAGCGTGCCGACCGCCGAGCGCAAGGAGGCAAGCGGGTTCTTGATCTCGTGAGCCACGTCGGCGGCGAATTGTTCGTTGCCGTCGATGCGGTCGTAAAGGGCTGAGACCATGCCGCGGAGCTCCCCGGACAGACGCCCGATCTCGTCGGGCCGTCCGGTCAGGTCGGGGATGCGCACCCGGCCCGGATTGACCTTGCGCGATTTGCGGTCACGCCCGACTTCGGCGGCGGCGGCCAGATCAGAAAGCGGATTGGCGATGGTCGAGGCCAGCACCATCGACAGGCCAACCGAGACCAGAATGGCGATGACGAACATCTGCAGCACCTGCTCGCGCTCGGCGCGCACGAGCTGGTCCAACTCGCCTGACGCCGAGGTCAGCCCGATTGCGCCGACGACGCGACCACCCACCTCAACCGGGGTTGCCACGGCGAATATTGTGCCGCCGAGGTTGTCCTGGCCGGTGGCCACCAGGGTCCGCCCGGACACTGTGCCCCGCGCCAGACGCTCGACCTGCGATGAGCCGTCAAAATCCGGGCCGGGCAATGGTGCGGGTGCCAAAAGCCGCGATATGCCGTCAAACACCGAATGCAAAAACTCGGTGATGATCGGGTTGTTTTCGGTCTGCGTCAGCCCATCGACCGGGGTGCCGATCGCGCGGGTAATACCGCGGGTGGTCGCCAGAAGTTTGCTGTCGGCGTCAAAGACGAAAACCTCATGGCCGGAGCGAATATCGAGCCCGGCAAGATGCTCGCGCAGGTTGGCAAGGCGTTGAAGATCAGCGCTCTGGCTGCCGCTGGCGTCAAGGCGGGCCTCAAACACATTGGCGACCAGTTCGGCTTCGGCCACCAGACCGCGCTCGCGCTGGGCAACCAGGCTGTCGCGAAACGGATTGAGGTAAAGCACGCCCGAGACGAGAATGATCAGCGCCATCAGGTTGAAGGTGACGATCTTGCGCGCCAACGGCGAGCGGTTGACCGAGATCATCCCCCGCCGCGCGCGCTTTTCGCGAACTTCGCTTGCCGAAGAGGTTTGCGGCGCTACCCAGTCGTCACCCAGAACAACGTCGGCGTCTTTTGCCAATTTGGACTGATGCACGCCTATCTCCGACGCCAGAGACATCGCCTATTCTTCGTTATAGCGATAGCCGATGCCGTATAGGGTTTCGATCGCCGTAAAGTCATCATCCACGTTGCGCATCTTTTTGCGCAGGCGCTTGATGTGGCTGTCGATGGTGCGGTCATCGACGTAGACCTGATCGTCATAGGCCACATCCATCAGCTGATCGCGGCTTTTGACAAAACCGGGGCGCTGAGCCAGCGCCTGCAGCAACAGAAATTCCGTCACCGTAAGCGAGACATCCAGGCCTTTCCATTTCACCGCATGGCGCAGCGGGTCCATCGACAATTCGCCGCGCACCATGATCTTGTTTTCTTCGCCTTCCGGGGTTTCACCGGTTTCGATGGCTTCCTGGCGGCGCAGCAGCGCGCGGATTCGTTCGACCAACAGGCGCTGCGAAAACGGTTTCTTGACGTAATCATCCGCGCCCATTCGCAAGCCCAGAACCTCGTCAATCTCATCATCCTTGGAGGTCAGGAAAATCACCGGCATGGCCGATTTCTGGCGCAGCCTCTGCAACAGGTCCATTCCGTCCATGCGGGGCATCTTTATGTCCAGCACGGCCATATCCGGCAGGCGCTTGTTGAACGCATCCATCGCCGCCTGCCCGTCATTATAGGTTTCAACTTCAAAGCCTTCGGCCTCAAGTGTGATCGAGACGGACGTCAGGATATTCCTGTCGTCGTCCACCAACGCAATCCTCGACATATATTCGGATCCTTTAACTGCTCTGCCTTATATTCTGATCATTTGATCTTATTTTGTTCGCCATATTCCTTTTTCCGGCCGCCAGAATCAACAATTAACTGCGAATCACCTCAGCTACGCCTCTCATCAAAGGCCGAAACTGGTAAATATTGGCTAATATGCCTCACATTTGGGCATTGGTTTCCGTTTACCGAATCAAGTTTGCGCTAACTTGCCGTTGGTTGCGCTAACTGTGCGAATGCGTCCTGTTTCGGTGTATTTTCTGCGTGCTATGAGCGTCCATGAGTTTTGAGACAAATCACTGATCACCGCAAACAAAGGGCAGGAGCGGCGCGTTATGGATATTGGGCATGTCAATCCTGACTGCACACTGGACAGTCAGGGGGTCAAAGGCGCTGGCCGGGTATTTTACAATCTACTGGAACCAGCGCTGATCGAAGAGGCGCTTAAGCGCGGCGAGGGTAAACTTGGTCTGGGCGGAGCGCTTCTGGTTTCCACCGGCCGGCACACTGGCCGGTCGCCGAATGACAAATTCGTGGTGCGGACAAAATCTGTCGAAGACACGATCTGGTGGGAAAACAATGCCGCCATGACGCCCAAAGGCTTCGAGGCGCTGCACAAGGACATTCTGGCCCATATGAAGGGCCGAGATTATTTCGTTCAGGATCTGTTTGGCGGGGCCGACAGTGCCCACCGGCTGGATGTCCGCATGGTGACCGAGCTGGCCTGGCACGGCCTGTTCATCCGTCACATGCTGCGCCGTCCGACGCGGCGCGAACTTGATAATTTCCAGCCCGATTTCACGGTGATTAATTGCCCGAGTTTCAAAGCCGATCCAAAGCGGCACCAATGTCGCTCAGAAACTGTTATCGCGTTGAATTTCGACAAAAAGCTGATCCTGATCGCGGGCACGGAATATGCTGGCGAGAACAAGAAATCGGTTTTCACGCTGCTGAATTATCTGCTGCCGGAAAAGGGCGTGATGCCGATGCATTGTTCGGCCAATCACGCGCGCGGAAATGCGGTGGATGCGGCGATCTTCTTTGGTCTTTCTGGCACCGGCAAGACCACGCTTTCGGCGGACCCTGAGCGGGTGCTGATCGGCGATGACGAGCACGGCTGGTCAGACCGGGGCACATTCAATTTCGAGGGCGGCTGTTACGCCAAGACGATCAACCTGTCGCCCGAGGCCGAGCCGGAGATTTACGCCACCACGGCCAAATTCGGCACCGTGATCGAAAACATGGTCTACGACAGCGAAACCCTAAGGCTGGATTTCGAGGATGACAGCCTGACGGCCAACATGCGCTGCGCCTATCCGCTGCATCATATATCGAACGCCTCGGTCACGTCGCTCGGCGGGCATCCCAAGAACGTCATCATGCTGACGTGTGATGCCTTTGGCGTGCTGCCGCCGATTGCGCGGCTGACGCCAGCCCAGGCGATGTATCATTTCCTGTCCGGCTTTACCTCTAAGGTGGCCGGCACCGAGCGCGGCGTGACCGAGCCGGAGCCGACGTTTTCCACCTGCTTCGGTGCGCCCTTCATGCCACGCCGCCCGGAAGTTTACGGGGCATTGCTGCGCGAAAAGATCGCCAAGCACGGGGCGACCTGCTGGCTGGTCAATACCGGCTGGACCGGTGGGGCCTTTGGTATCGGTTCCCGGATGCCGATCAAGGCGACGCGCGCACTTCTGAGTTCAGCGCTCGACGGGTCGCTGGCCGAGGCGCGGTTCCGCCGCGACGGCAATTTCGGTTTCGATGTGCCGGTGTCGGTGCCCGGTGTGGCCGACATCCTGCTCGACCCGCGCCGCACCTGGGATGACAGTGCCGCTTATGATCGCCAGGCGGCCAGGCTGGTGGCGATGTTTGCCGAAAACTTCACGCAGTACGGTGATCATATAGACGAAGATGTGCGCGCGGTTGCGATCGGGTAGGCGGGTGCCGGGCATCTTGCACGGTGCCCTGATTACCGCTATGCGAACCACCGACCTTAGGGGTGTAGCTCAGTTGGTAGAGCGGCGGTCTCCAAAACCGTAGGTCGCGGGTTCGAACCCTGCCACCCCTGCCAAGGCTGGTTCTGCGAAAATGCGCAACAGCGGGCAGCGCCCGATCGCGTGTGGGTGCCGCAACAGGTGAGGTCGGCACTTTATGGTTCCGCAACATCTTACGTTTGTTCGGGTGAATGGCGGTGACGTAGCGCCCGCCCGTCGTGCTGGAAGCACGCCTGCGGCGTGACGGCGGTCGGGCGCTGCCCTGCGGCGCTGCGTGCCTTGTTGCCGGGCAAGGGCGCAGCGGGCTTTTTTTGCGCCATCTGGCAAATTTCAAGGCGTTTTGATCTCCCCAGAACCACATGACATGATGGGCAGTGACGACAAAGGTGCCAATATGCCTGATTCCTTCCTTTCCCATATCGCTGCTGAGCTGGCGCAGATCGAGGCCGACGGGCTGACCAAACGCGAGCGGCCGTTCACCTCGGCGCAGTCGGGCCGCATCGATGTGAATTATCACGGCCTGCGCGAAGGTGTGATCAACCTGTGCGCCAACAACTACCTCGGCCTGGCCGATCACCCCGCCCTGATCGGGGCGGCCAAACAGGCGCTTGATGATCACGGTTATGGAATGGCCTCGGTCCGGTTCATCTGCGGGACACAGGACTTGCACAGAAAACTAGAAAACCGGATTTCCGGTTTTCTAGAAAAGGATGATGCAATTCTGTTTGCCGCCTGTTTTGATGCCAATGGCGGGCTGTTCGAGCCGCTTTTGGGGCCAGAGGATGCGATCATTTCGGATGCTCTGAACCATGCCTCGATCATCGACGGGGTGCGGCTGTGCAAGGCCAAACGCTATCGCTACGCCAATTCGGATATGGATGAGCTGGAAAGCCGTCTGAAAGAGGCCCGCGCCGATGGTGCCCGCCATATCATGAACGCCACCGATGGGGTGTTTTCGATGGACGGCTATCTGGCGAACCTGCCAGATGTCACGGCGCTGGCGGGAAAAAATGACGCGCTGGTGATGATCGATGATTGCCATGCCACCGGGTTCATGGGACCAAAAGGGCAGGGCACGCCGCATCATTTCGGGGTTGAAGGCAAGGTCGATATCGTCGCCGGCACACTCGGCAAGGCGCTGGGCGGCGCGATGGGCGGGTACATCGCCGCTGCGCAGCCGGTGATTGACCTGCTCAGGCAGCGGTCGCGGCCTTATCTGTTTTCCAACGCATTGGCACCTGCAATCACCGCCGCCTCGATCACGGCGATTGATCTGGTTGAGGCGGGCGACGATCTGCGTGCGGCACTGTTTGCCAACGCCGCCCACTGGCGGGCGGGGCTGGAAGCCGCCGGATTTGACCTTTTGCCGGGCGAGCACCCGATCATTCCGGTGATGCTGGGCGAGGCGCAAAAAGCGCAGGCGTTGGCCGCCGCGCTGTTTGAGCGTGGCGTCTACGTGTCGGGCTTTTTCTTCCCGGTTGTCCCACGCGGGCAGGCGCGGATCAGGACACAGATGAATGCGGCCCTGGATCGGGCGACATTGGACGAGGCGTTGGCGGCTTTTGCCGAGGCGGGTCGCGAAACGGGGGTGCTGGCGTGACCAACATGATGAAAGCGCTGGAGAAATCGCGCCCTGAGGTGGGCCTTTGGGCGGTCGAGGCACCGGTGCCGGACATTGGCCCGGACGATGTGCTGATCAAGATCAATAAGACCGGCATCTGCGGCACGGATATTCACATCTGGAACTGGGACGAATGGTAGGCGCGCACCGTGCCAACGCCAATGATAACGGGGCATGAATTTGCCAGTGAGATTGTCGATCTGGGTCGGAACGTGACCGATCTGACGCTCGGCCAGCGGGTCAGCGGCGAGGGCCATCTGATCGGCAAGCATTCGCGCCAGTCGCGCGCTGGAAAATTCCACCTCGACCCGGAAACCAAGGGGATCGGGGTGAGTGTGCAAGGCGCATTCGCCGAATTTCTGGCGCTGCCCGCCTTCAACGCCGTGCCGCTGCCGGATGTGGTTGATGACGAGATCGGGGCCATCCTCGACCCGCTGGGCAATGCCGTCCATACCGCACTTTCGTTCGATCTGATCGGCGAGGATGTGCTGGTCACGGGTGCCGGTCCCATCGGTATCATGGCCGCTGCTGTGGCCCGGTATGTCGGCGCGCGCCACGTTGTGATCACAGATGTAAATCCCGACCGTCTGGCGCTGGCTGAAACGGTCACGGATCTGGTTCCGGTCAACGTCGCCGAGCAGGAATTGGGCGATATGATCACAAAACTCGGGATGAAGGAAGGCTTCGATGTCGGCATGGAAATGTCCGGCAATCAGCGCGCGCTCGATCAGATGGTCGAGGCCATGGTGATGGGCGGGCGCGTCGCCATGCTGGGCATCCCGCCAGGCAAATCCCCGGTGGACTGGTCGCGCATCGTGTTCAAGGCCATCACCATCAAGGGCGTCTATGGGCGCGAGATATTCGAGACTTGGTACAAGATGCTGGCGATGCTGGAAAACGGGCTGGACGTGCGCGCCGTCATCACCCACCGCTATCCGGTCGACCGGTTCCGCGAAGCCTTTGAGGTCATGCGGTCGGGAAAGTCCGGCAAGGTTGTGCTCGACTGGCGGTAATCCGACGCCAAAATATCTATTCCAAAACACCCGGTATTGCGGCATAGGCGCGACAAGGCATTCGCACTCGCGAAACATAATCGCCAGGTAAGCAGAAAAACCCATGTCCCACCTGAGATTGACCGCCGTCACAGCAACGCTGATCGCCCTTGCGAGTGCCAGCGCGGCGCGCGACGAAATACGCATCGTGGGGTCTTCGACGGTCTTTCCCTATACCCAGGCGGTTGCCGAATATTTCGCCAATCTGACCGGCGCACCGTCGCCGGTTGTGGAATCGACAGGCACCGGCGGGGGGATGAAAATCTTCTGCTCTGGCATTGGCGAACCGCATCCGGACATCACCGGCGCATCGCGCGCCATGAAGCCGTCGGAATATGCTTTGTGCCAATCCAACGGTGTCACAAAAATTTCCGAGGCTTTGATCGGTTTTGACGGCCTGTCCATTGCGGTGTTGCGCGACAGTGACACGGATTGGGATTTGTCGCTGGCAGACATCTACCTGGCGCTCGCCGCGCAGGTGCCGGTCGATGGCGATTGGGCCGATAACCCGTATGAGCGCTGGAGCGAGGTCAATCCAGACCTGCCCGATATTACCATCCTCACCTACGGCCCGCCACCGACTTCGGGCACGCGGGACGCCTTTGTCGAACTGGCCATGCACGCGGGCTGCAGAGAGTTGGCTTTCGTCAAATCCGGCGGGTTCGACAAGGACTGGGTGCACGACAATTGTTCGCGCATGCGCCAGGACGGGCTGTTCGTGGAAGCCGGTGAAAACGACAACCTGATCGTCCAGCGCCTGAATGCCGATCCTAATGCGCTGGGCATTTTCGGATATTCGTTCCTGTTTGAAAATTTCGACAGGCTTCAGGGCGTCAGGATCGAAGGCGTCAAACCGACCACCGAAACCATTGCCGACAAATCCTATCCGATCGCTCGGCCTTTATATATCTACATAAAAAACGCCCATCGTGGGGTGATCCCGAACCTCGAGGAGTTTATCGAGGAATACATGTCCGAGGAAGCGCTGGAGCCTGACGGCTACTTGGCCGATCGCGGACTGGTTGCACTTGACGATGAGGCGCGCGAAAACTTGGCAAATAACGTGCTGGACGCCGTCGAGATGGAGCCGATGTAGCGTGCAACCAAGGCACCCCGGGGGGCGGAGCATGAACCTCAAAACAGGCCGCAGATGACGACGCTGACCTTTGCGGCGCTGTTGGTGGCCAGTCTCGTGGCCTATGCGCTCAACCGCCGGGCGGCGGCCCAAATTCGTGAGACCGGCGCGCGCCTGCATTCGCTGCCGTCCCATCACGGGCTCTACGCGCTGCTGTCGATACTGGTGCCGCCGCTGGCGCTGCTGCTTTTGTGGCTGGTGTTTCAGGACGCGGCAATTTAGCGGCTGCTGGTGGCGTCGTTTCCCGCACAGATGGTCGCTGGTCAGGACGCAGGTGCGATCAACCTGTTGTTGGCCGAGATAAAATCAATCGCCGGTGGGCGCATTTTCGGCGAGCCGGAGACATGGAAACTGCAAGCCACCGCGCGCTATGTTGACCTGCGCGTTGCCTCATCGCGGGCGCTGCTGGGCATCGTGCTGGTGCTGGCGCTGATCATCGGCTGGATCAGGCGGCGCGAAATTACGCACGACTTTCGGGCCAGGCAAAGATCGGAACGGATCGTCTCGGGGCTGATGATTTTCTGCTCGGTCGTGGCGATCCTGACCACAATAGGCATTTTTGCCGCGCTGGTTTTTGAGACGGTGAAATTCCTGCAGAAAGTGCCGCTGACCGAGTTTCTGTTCGGCCTGAACTGGGAGCCACAGATCCCGATCCGTGAAGGCCAGATCGCGGCGGAAGGCGCGTTTGGCTGGCTGCCGGTTTTCATCGGAACGCTGGTGATCACTACCGTGGCGCTTATCCTGGCGGTTCCGGTTGGCCTGTTTGCGGCGATCTACCTCAACGAATTTGCGCCGCGCCGGTTTCGTGCCGCCGCCAAACCGATGCTGGAGATACTCGCGGGCGTGCCCACTGTGGTCTACGGCTTTTTCGCGATATTGGTGGTCGCCCCGGCCCTGCGTTCTGCGGGAACTGGGCTTGGCCTCGATGTCGCGCCAAACACCGCACTGGCCGCTGGCGGGGTGATGGGGATCATGCTGATCCCGTTCATTTCATCTTTTGCCGATGATGCCTTGGCAGCGGTGCCGCGTGCCTTGCGCGACGGGGCGCTGGCGCTGGGCTCCACACGCGCCGAAACCATGACCAAAGTGCTGTTTCCCGCCGCGCTGCCCGGTATCGTCGGCGGCATATTGCTGGCAGTTAGCCGCGCCATTGGCGAAACCATGATCGTGGTGATGGCCGCCGGTCTGATCGCCAAGCTGACGATCAATCCGCTGGACAGTGTGACAACCGTGACGGTGCAGATCGTCACACTGCTGATCGGTGACACGTCTTTTGACAATCCCAAAACTCTGGCCGCCTTCGCGCTGGGCATGATGCTTTTCCTGGTCACGCTGGCGATCAACATTCTCGCGCTCAGGATCGTGCGCAAATATCGTGAAGCCTATGACTAAGCTGCCCGAACCAAAAACGACGATCGAAAAGGTCCATGCCTCGCTGGTCCGCCGCCGACGCAGCGAGATGCTGCTGAAATCCGCCGGCCTCGCGGCGATCAGTTTTGCCTTCCTGATGCTCCTGCTTCTGGTGGCTTCGCTGGTCGTTTCAGGCCGCTCGGCCTTTGTGCAGACCCATATCACGCTGGATGTGTTCGTCGATCCGGATGAGGTGACAATCAAGCGCCTGCCGCGCGGCGGGTTTGATGACGTGCTGCGTGCCACTCTTGGTGGGCTGCTGCCTGACGCAGACATGGCGGACCGAAAGATCCGCAAATCGGTGGAAAAGATCGTGTCGAGCGGCGCGCAGTTTCACCTGCGCGATCTGGTGGTCGCCGATCCCGACCTGATCGGCCAGACGGTGAGCGTGACGGTGCCGGTGTCGGACCCCTATGATCAGCTGCACAAGGGCCTGATCGACCGCGACACGCCGCAGGATTTCCACCGCCTGAGCGATGCCGAGATCGCGCGTTTTGACCGGCTGGCCGCCCAGGGCCTAATCACCAAGCCGCTGAACACCGGGCTGATCACCAATGCCGACAGCCGTTTCCCCGAACTTGCCGGGCTTAGGGGCGCGCTGATCGGGTCCGCCTGGGCCCTGCTGATCTGCTTCGTTATCTCATTTCCGCTGGGCATTGGCGCGGCGATCTACCTTGAGGAATTCGCCCCCAAATCGCGGTTCAGCGATCTGATCGAGGTCAATATCAACAACCTCGCTGCCGTGCCGTCGGTGGTGTTTGGCCTGCTAGCGCTGACCGTCTTTATCGGCTGGTATGGCCTGCCGCGCTCGGCCCCGTTGGTCGGCGGCATGACGCTGGCATTGATGACCATGCCGACGATCATCATCGCCACGCGGGTCGCGCTGGCGGCTGTTTCCGGCTCCATCCGCGAGGCCGCATTGGGCGTCGGCGCTTCGCGTCAACAGGTGGTCTTTGGCCATGTCCTGCCGGTGGCGATGCCCGGTATCCTGACCGGAACCATCATCGGGCTGGCGCGCGCCTTGGGTGAAACCGCGCCCTTGCTGCTGATCGGCATGAACGCCTTCATCACCTCGGCACCCGATAGTCCGCTCGACAGCGCCACCGCGTTGCCCACGCAAATATTCATCTGGGCCGACAGCCCCGAGCGCGGGTTCGTGTCGCGCACCTCGGCAGCGATCCTGGTGCTGCTGGCCTTCCTGGTCACCATGAACGGCATCGCCATTTATCTGCGCAATCGCTTTGAAAGAACCTGGTAGGTATGTCAGGAGCGATGACGATGGACATGTCGGACACACCGGATACCCAGGACAGCGTCAGTGCGGTGAAAATCACCGCCGCCGGAGTCGACGTCTACTACGCCGATAATCACGCCATCAAGGATGTCAACGTCGAGCTTGCCGAGCGTACGGTTACCGCCTTCATTGGCCCGTCAGGATGCGGCAAGTCGACCTTCCTGCGCTGTCTGAACCGCATGAACGACACGATCGAGACCTGCCGTGTAACCGGCGATATCCGGCTGGACGGAGAGGCGATCTATGCCCGCGACGTTGATCCGGTGCAGCTGCGCGCCCGCGTCGGCATGGTGTTTCAGAAACCCAATCCGTTCCCCAAGTCGATCTACGACAACGTGGCTTATGGCCCGCGCATCCACGGGCTGGCATCGGGCAAGGCCGAGCTGGACAGCATCGTCGAAAAGGCGCTGCGCCGTGCAGCGTTGTGGGGTGAGATCAAGGACAGGCTGACCGCAACGGGCACCAGCCTGTCGGGCGGCCAGCAGCAGCGCCTGTGCATCGCGCGCGCTATCGCCACCTCGCCTGAGGTGTTGCTGATGGATGAGCCCTGCTCGTCGCTCGACCCGATCGCCGCCGCCCAGATCGAAGAGCTGATTGACGAGCTGAGGCGCAGCTACACGCTGGTGATCGTCACCCATTCAATGCAGCAGGCCGCCCGTGTCAGTCAGCGCACGGCATTTTTCCACCTCGGCAATCTGGTTGAGATGGGCGACACGGATGAAATTTTCACCAATCCCGGCGACAGCCGGACCGAGGCCTATATCACCGGCCGCATCGGATAGAGCAGAACCCCATGAGCCACGAACATATCCATTCCGCATTTGACCGCGACCTGGACAACATTCAGGCGCTGATCCTGCGCATGGGCGGGCTGGTCCGGACCGCATTGCGTGCCTCTCTCAAGGCGCTGGAAACCAGCGATCTTGACCTGGCGCGCAAAGTCAAGAAAGGCGACCGCGAAATTGACCTGCTCGACGAACAGGTGCGCACCGACACGGCGCGCGTCCTGGCGCTCAGGGCGCCGACCGCGGGTGATCTGCGTACAGTGCTGGCGGTGATGGCAATATCCAACTCGCTGGAACGCTGCGGGGATTATGCCCGTAACATCGCCACGCGGACGATCATACTGGAAGATGCGCGCCCGATCGAGGGCATCGGGGCCGAACTGCGCCAGCAGGCGCGTTTTGTCGAGGAGATGATCGCGGATGCGCTCGACGCCTTTGTGACGCGCGACATCGCCAAGGCGCACGAGGTGATCGAACGCGACGGCGAAGCCGACCAGATGTATAATTCGCTGTTCCGGCTGCTGGTCGCGCATATGCTGGAAGACCCGCGCAACATCGCGGCGGCCATGCACCTGCATTTCATTGCCAAAAACATCGAACGCGCGGGCGATCACGCCACCGCACTGGCCGAACAGGCGATCTATCTGGAAACCGGCATCATGCCGGATGATGATGATGAGGTTCGCCCCGGCTCGACCTCGCTGGTGAGTGACACCGGAACCGATGCGTGAGGGCCGAGCGGCAGTGCACGCTGAATTGAACCGCCGCGTGGGTGCGCGCCCTTGAAACCACCCATCAAACCCCGTATCTGGCCTGCCAGACCAGCCCCAAGGACACCAGCATATGGCCCGCACCATCAACCCGCTTCAGTTCATCCAACAGGTCCGCGCTGAGGTTTCCAAGGTCGTCTGGCCAAGCCGGCGCGAAGTGTTGCTGACCACCGGCATGGTGTTTGTGATGGCCACGCTGACGGCGATATTTTTCTTTTTCGTGGACCTGATCATCCGCTCAGGGCTTGAGGGCGTACTGGGGTTTTTCGGGTAAATCCGAGCGCCGAGGCGCGTTTTTGTTCAACTTTTTGACGAATATCTGAAAGCGGTCAGGCGGCTGCGCGATCTGATTGGCGATAGTTGCCGAGCAGTTTTCTGACCGCCCCAACGCTCAGGCAGGGCCGTGCGGGTGGGCCGTTCAGCGCGACGCCGGACGAGGCTTGTAGCCCGAACAGGCGGTGCAGGGATTGGCGCTGATGTCCGGTCAACGCATTGAGCACCATTCGCCCGAGCAGGAGCGATTCTGACGCGCAGCCGTTGGCAGTAACAACTTCGTGGTTGGCGCAGGCAAAATGGATCCACGTGATCAATCGCTTGCCGCGCATGAAGCGGATACCCGGCAGGTCGGTGAGCGCCTTGGCCGGGGCAAAGGCCTGCCCTTCGCCAAGTGCGCCAAGCTGGCCGAGTGCGCCGACAAGGATGCGGTGCTGCGGCGAGACGATCAGATCGCGCGCCGGCCTGTCTGGCCCCAGGGCACCTGCCTCGATCAACACCGGTCTGGCGTCGTACGGCTGCGTTTCCAGCGGCTGTTCTCCGGCGCGGACCCATTTTATCGGCTGTGGGCCGTGATCCAGCGTCACCACCAGATCGCCGGGCAGAAGCGTTTCAATGGTGCGCGGGCCGTCTGGCGTGTCGATCATGGTGCCGGGGGCGTAGCAAGGGATGGAGCCGGGGTTGGGAGCGGTCTGCGAAAAATAGGTTGCGCCGCCGTCATTAGTTTCCACTGAGCTGTCACCGGTGGCCTGCGCGACCGCGGTGGCGGTCATCCCGTCTGCTGCACCTTCGGTAGCTGTCACGGTCCCGCCGAACGAAATGAACTGGCTGACATTGCCCAGATCGTCTACCAATGCAATTGCGTCGACACTCAGGATTTCGTCAAAACCGGCTGTGGAATTGTCTAGCAGATAGACGTCGCTGCCACCGATGCTCGACGCAATGGAGCCCAAAGTCATCGTGCCCGAAGTGCTACCAGAACTATCGTAGTGCAGAACCGTATAGGATGACACATCGGTTCCGGTGGGCACGGCGATTTCGACAAAATCAGTGTCCGCATCACCTGCATAAAATACCTCGGAAATATAGCCGGCCATGCGTACGCCTCCTTCGAATTCTGGCAAGCATCGGGCGGTATGATTAAGACCGGGTTATGCGGTGGCATTTTGGCGCGTTTCGTACGTTTTCTTGGGCAAGTACCTGAAAGCTGTTGCAACACTGCGCCACTTGAAATACCGCACCAACCCCGTACCTGCCGTATGTCCGATCTCAGATGGAATTGACCATGGCCAATACCATAAATCCGCTTCAGTTTGTCCAGCAGGTGCGGGCCGAAGTGTCCAAGGCACCGGCATGGTGTTCGTGATGGCGACGCTGACGGCGATCTATTTCTTCTTCGTCGATCTGCTCATCCGGTCAGGTGTGTAGCGCTTGGTAGTCCGGGGCACAGGCCGGATTTCCGTTGGCGGCGCTCAGGGCAAAACTGAGTCGGGGACCGTATTCGGCCACCCGACTCTATTTCGATAATTGTTCAAAACTTCCCGTTCGCATTCGCCGCCTGATCGTCGGGCAGGATGGGGGAGATTATGTCCCAGTGTTCGGCGATCTTGCCGGCCTCGACGCGGAAGAGGTCGTAAAACGCGGTCGGCTGTCCGTTGATGTCGCCTTCAGAGATGGCGAGCACGAAATTGCCCTGTCCATAGACATTATGCAGCTTGGCAATCCGCATGGTGATCCCGGCCTCGGCCAGCGCCTGCAGGCCCGCGCCCAGGCCGCTGACGCCGTCGGCGATGTTGGAATTGTGCTGGATATAGGCATCGCCGTCGAAAAATTCGCCCAAACGCTCAAAGGCACCGCCGATCATGACCTCTGTGACAAAATCGCCGACCAGCGCTTTGTTTGTATCAGTAAGATCAAGGTCTGCGATGTCGGTCGCGCCGTCGGTCTGGCTGTGGCCAGAGGGGTTGGATTTCCCGACTGGTGCGAGATTGTCCCAATGTTCGACGATCTTCCCGTCTTCGACGCGAAAGACGTCAAACGCCACAAGCGGCACCGGCCCGAAGCCGACAAAAACGCCATGGGCGATGCCGATATCGCCATCGGCGATGACGCGCACCAATTCGTAGCTAAAATCGGGATTGCCATCGACAACCGCGCCAAGCAGGCCCTTGAACGCCTCAAGCCCGGTCGGGACCGTTTGATTGTGCTGGATGTAGGGTTCAGCGAAAAAGGTATCGACCGCGGCGACGTTTTTATTGACGCTGATCTCTGTCATTGCCGCGGTGACGATGGCACCGGTATCGGCCGCATATGGGTTCAGCGAAAAAGGTATCGACCGCGGCGACGTTTTTATTGACGCTGATCTCTGTCATTGCCGCGGTGACGATGGCACCGGTATCGGCCGCATATGCGGTTCTGGATGGGGTTGACCGCAAGACGGCGGCAGAAAACTGCGGCATGGATCGGCAGACGCTGCGGGATTGGGCCCACCGTTACAATGCGGAGGGCGTGTCGGGCCTGTTCAACCGTCGCCCGCCGGATCCACCCTGTCTGCTGAGCGCGGCACAGAAGGAGGAGTTGGCGGAAATGGTTCGGGCGGGTCCCGACCCCGAAACCGATGGGGTTGTGCGCTGGCGGCGCATTGATCTGAAACGCAAGATCGAAGAGCGCTTCGGCGTCACCATGCTACGGTTCATCTGATTTCTCCCGGTTTTGCGCGGTTTGACCGAGCCGATACGGAACACGCCCCCGTGCCCCGCGCGACACCCGCTATATCTGGAGCTACAGTGCCCGGAACGGGCTGAAGCGGCCGCTTGATCTGGCATTAGATGACTTATACCAACGGCCCCCAGATTTGACTCAAGGGGATTCCCACGAGCGGCGTGATCTGATTCAGTGGCATCAAGGCAAGGGAGGCTTTGATGGCAGTAAGGATTACGCGCAAAGACAAGTCAGTAAGGATTACGCGCAAAGACAAGGCGCAGGCGAGCTTCGCCAGGAAGCGGCGCGGTGCCGGGATGGGAAAGCGGCGCGACGGATGTTGGCGATTGCCCTGGTTCTGGATGGGGTTGATTCAGAGTAAGGATTACGCGCAAAGACAAGTCCGCAGGCGAGCTTCGCCAGGAAGCGGCGCGGTGCCGGGATGGGAAAGCGGCGCGACGGAGCGATTGCCCTGGTTCTGGATGGGGTTGAAGACGGCGGCAGAAAACTGCGGCATGGATCGGCAGACGCTGCGGGATTGGGCCCACCGTTACAATGCGGAGGGCGTGTCGGGCCTGTTCAACCGTCGCCCGCCGGATCCACCCTGTCTGCTGAGCGCGGCACAGAAGGAGGAGTTGGCGGAAATGGTTCGGGCGGGTCCCGACCCCGAAACCGATGGGGTTGTGCGCTGGCGGCGCATTGATCTGAAACGCAAGATCGAAGAGCGCTTCGGCGTCACCATGCATGAGCGAACTGTTGGCAAACAATTGGCAAGCCTGGGCTTTCGGCGTCTGTCGGCGCGCCCGCAGCATCCGAAATCCGACCCGGATGCACAGGAGGCTTTTAAAAAAACTTCGCCGCAGAGGTAGAAGCAGCCTTGCCGGAAACAGCCCGCAGCAAGCCCCTGGAGATATGGTTTCAGGATGAAGCGCGGGTTGGCCAGCAGGGCACGCTCACCCGTATCTGGGCCGAGCGTGGAACACGCCCCCGTGCCCCGCGCGACACCCGCTATATCTGGAGCTACATTTTCGGCGCCGTCTGCCCGGAACGGGCTGAAGCGGCCGCTCTGATCATGCCACATGCCGACACACAGGCCATGAGCGCGCATCTCGCCGAGATCGCTAAAACCGTCGCATCGGGCGCACATGCCCTTCTCATTCTGGATGGCGCTGGCTGGCACGGTTCGGCAGAGCTGGAGGTACCCGACAACATCACCCTGCTCAAACTCCCGCCCTATTCCCCTGAACTCAACCCGATGGAAAATGTGTGGGCTTATCTGCGTGCCAACAAGCTCGCCATATCCGTCTTCGACAATTATGAGCAGATCGTCGACAGGTGTTGCGAAGCATGGAACTTCTTTGCAAACGACAAAACCGCAATCACGTCAATCACTACCAGACAATGGGCCAAAACGGTCAACGACTAGGGCCGTTGGTATTAATTCAAAGTTATTATTCGAAAATCTGGTGGAATGATGTTTGACCAATTGCGCGGCATGGCCATCTACGCGACCGTTGCAAATGCGGGCTCGTTCAGCGGGGCGGCACAGCGCATGGGCATGTCCGCCTCGGTTGTCAGCTATCACGTAACCGCGCTGGAGCGTTTTGTTGACACGCCGCTGATTTACCGGACGACGCGAAAACTGAGCTTCACGGCGGCGGGCGAACGACTGGCGGCTGCGGCCAGGGCAATGGTGCAGGCGGCCGAGGCCGGGATCGGCGACATCGGCCAGCAAAGTGCCAATCCGACCGGCAGGCTGAACATCATCGCGCCGGCGATTTTGCAATATTCCCGCTTTGTCACCCGAACCGCGACCTTTATCCGGCACCACACGAAGGTCGAGATTGCGATGAGCTTCGACGATACGCCGCGTGACCTTGTCGGCGATGGTTTTGACTTAGGTTTTCGGCTGGGTCCGCTACCGGATTCGGCGCTGATTGCCAGGAAGCTGGTCGACGGGCGGATGAAATTGTGCGCGGTACCGCAATACCTGCGCGCCCACCCCGATCCGCAAGGGCCGGGCGATCTGGAAGCCATGGAACTGATCGGCATGGTCGACGCGTCGGCGCGGATTTCCCTAAAGAATTCGGCGATGCAGGGGGCGAGCGCAGATCTCCATCCTCGGCATCGCATATCTGTCAACTCAGGCTTCGCGGCCAGACGCATCGCCGAAGAGGGCGGTGGCCTGGTATTGCTACCGGATTTCTTCGTTCACGAAGCCCTGTTGGCAAATCACCTGGTCGAAGTACTGCCGCAGTGGGATGCGGCGGATTACAGCATCTATGCTTTGTGGCCGCCCAATGTCGGGACCAACCACTTGCGCGCCGCTTATCTGGACTTTGTCGCCGCGATTGCCACGACCGGGCCGGAGAGCGACAGGGTGATGACCTGATTGGGGACCAAATTGCGCTGATCACGCTCCAATTTGCGGCCCCGACCAAAGTCCTTGAAATCCCGCCCGGCGGTGTCTAAAAGCGCCCTCGACTTCCCCCGACACTGCTGACATCTGATTTGAGTGACGGAAGCTGTTTATCCTGGGGAAAATCGCAAGAAATCGGGCACATGCCCGGGCTGAAGCAAGGGTTGAAAGCAAAATGGCGAAGCGGTGGTATTCGGTCAGCGTTCTATCCAATTTCGAAAAAAAGATCGCCGAACAGATCAAACATTCTGTCGTAGATGCGGGTTTGGAAGACGAGATCGAGGAGGTTCTGGTTCCCACCGAGGAAGTCATCGAAATCAGGCGCGGAAAGAAGGTGACAGCCGAGCGGCGGTTCATGCCGGGTTATGTACTGGTGCGCATGGAGATGTCCGACAAGGGCTACCATTTGATCAATTCGATCAAACGGGTCACCGGGTTTTTGGGCTCCCAGGGTAAGCCGATGCCGATGCGCGATGACGAGGTCAACCAGATTCTGAACCGCGTCGAGGAAGGCGCTGAATCGCCGCGCACGCTGATCTTTTACGAAATCGGCGAAAAGGTCTCGGTCAGCGACGGGCCGTTTGAAGGTTTTGACGGCATGGTCGAGGAAGTGGACGACGACAATCAGCGCCTGAAGGTCACGGTTTCGATCTTCGGGCGGGCCACGCCGGTCGAGCTTGAATTCACGCAGGTGACGAAACAGGGGTGATCCCTGCCCGGGATTGGGCTATCAGCCCGTCGCGGCCTTCCACGCGTCGTATCGGTCCAGACTTTCCTGCGACCATGTGCTGCGCGGCTTATAGAATTCGTCAACCGCATAGTGATCATCCGGTATCATGTACCAGGGCATTTTCGTAGTCGTATAAATGTGCACGTCCGGCGGTATCAGGTCCGGGTTGTCAAGTGTCCTGACGCGCAAGAACAGCACCCGTTCGCGCATTCCGCCGAATTCATAATTGCTCCAGACCGCGATTTTGCAGGTTGGGCATCTGGCGATGATCTGGCCCTTGCCGCTGGGTGAGGGGGTCAGGATTGTTTCAACTTCGCCCTTGGTCAGCGCGATCAGTTCCGCTTCGTAAAGTGCGTTGATCGCGTGCGGACCGCCGGTTTGGCGCTGGCACCAACGGCAATGGCAGGCATGGACGATAAGGGGTGAGGCTTTGACTTCGTAGCGGACCTGCCCGCAGGTGCAGCCCCCCTGGCATTTTTCAAATTTGTCGGTCATCAGGTCTAAGTCCCTTCGCTGGTCTGCAATCAATCCGGGGGCAGTCTACACGGTGACAATATCGTCCTTCAGCCCGTTCAGGAACGCCAAAACCTCGCCGCCCTCGGTCTCACCCACACCCAATTCGCCAGCAACGCCGATGACGATGTCAATGAACCGGTCCCAATCGCCATCTGTTATGCCCATGCCCTTGTGGGCAAGGCCCATGTCACGGCCGGTATAATACATCTGGCCGCCGGTCTGGTTTACCAGATAGTCGATCAGAATTTGCAAATCACGCGCGTTCCGGTCTTCGCCCCGGTTGGTCCAGAAGCGTCCCAGAACTTCATCATTTTGCGCCCGGCCAATCAGCGTGGTAGCGAACATCGCAATGGCATCATAGCCGCCAAGGCGGGTGTAAAGTGAGTTTGTCATTGTGGTGCTTCCTTGTTTGGAGTTGAGCGCTCAGGCGACGCTGACCTCGACCTTTGTCGGTATTGCGCGGCGACAATTATCGGCCACCGGTGAATGGATCACCGCATAATCAACGATCTCGCGCAGAACATTTTCCGACGCTCCGCTGGCTCCAATGGTAACGCGGGTTTGTACGCTTAAGGGTCCGGCTGGAACCGACGAGTCTATGCCGAAAAGGCCGCGGTCGTCGTCAACGCTCTCTACCGCAACCTCGAGTGTATCCAGCGTTATTCCCAACTCTGCGGCGCGCAATGCTATTCTTGTGGCGTCGCAGGTTGCGAGCGATGCAGACATCAACCAACCCGGAGAGGGCGCTGTGCCGCCACCCCCGACTGCTTCCGGCATGTCCGTCACAATCGACCGGCCATTCGCCCCGGTGGCCCGGCACCGCAATCCATCTTCCATGATCGCAGTAATCGGCGGGCTGGTGCTTTTGGCCTCTTCAGGATTCTCTTTTAGGTAGGTGATAACATTGTTGACCGATTTCTGAATTTGTTCCACGGACATCGTAGTCTCCCTGTTAGCGTCGCATGTTGCCATTGCCAAAATGGTCGCACTCGGGCACGTTTTTGGGAATTGGCAAAAAATCAACAATCAGTGTGCATACATGCACGCGGGGGAGGGCTGCATGAATTGGGACGACGCGCGGTTATGGCTGGCGTTCGCGCGCGAGGGATCGTTCAGCAATGCCGCCAAACGGCTGGGCGTGCAGCATTCCACCGTCTCGCGCCGCATTCGCGCGCTGGAAAGGCAACTCGCGACGCCGTTGGTCGAACGCGATACAGCGGGTTATGTGCTGACCGAAGCGGGTGAAGAGCTGAAACGCTCTGCCAGCAGAATCGAACAGGAATTTCTGGCGTTTGAAGCGACCAGCGCTGGCCAAAGCGATGATGTCGCCGGAGAGCTGCGCATCGCGGCGATCGCCAACATGGCCTCATCCGTCCTGATGCCGATCTTCGCCCGCTTCAGCGCCGCATACCCGAATATCGAGTTGAGCGTGCAGGTCACCAACGATACCGTGCAGCTGGCCGAACGCGACGCGGATGTGGCCTTGCGGCAAACCAATTCACCGCTGGAAACGCTGATCGGCACAAGGCTGACGACCGTTGCCTCGGCGGTTTATGGGTCGGTTGACTATTGCGCCGCACTTGCAGCGGGCCAAACGGCAGAAAAATGGATCGGCGTTGAATGCTGTGACTACCACAAAACATGGACCAAACAGGCCCGCCCGCAAGCCGATCACGAGCTTTACGTCGACGAGACATCATTGACAGTCGCCGCGTTGAAAGAGGGTCTTGGGGTCGCTTATCTGGCCTGTTTCATGGGCGACAGCGATCCCGAACTGGTAAGGTTTCGCCAGCCCGAGCCAGAGCATGACCTTGGGCTTTGGCTGCTTTATCACCGCGATCTGCGCAATACCAAGCGTGTCACATTGTTTCGCGAACACATGCAGCGCGAGATCAAGGGATTGGTCGCGCTGTTTGATGGTTCAACCGCGGCGCGCGGCTGAACAACGGTCGGGCGGCACCCACCATTTGCTTGCATTGCCCTTGGTGACTCTGTATGCGCCCGCTGTCCAGATGAGCCACGGCTCGATCTGAACTCATTCGTGGGAGGAGACTCGGGCGCGCCCGGAAAACCGCACCACTGAACCGAAGACCGGTTCCGTCGCGACGGAACCGGAGGTGAAAAGGAGACGGCCTCATGGCCAAGAAAATTGCCGGCAAATTGAAGCTACAGGTCCCCGCCGGACAGGCAAACCCATCCCCGCCCGTCGGCCCCGCCCTGGGCCAGCGCGGCATCAATATCATGGAATTCTGCAAAGCGTTTAACGCGCGCACGCAGGATCTGGAGCCCGGTGCACCGTGCCCGACCGTGATCACCTATTTTCAGGACAAGTCGTTCGCGATTGACGTCAAAACCCCGGCCACGTCGCATTTCCTGCGCAAAGCCGCCAAGCTGAAATCGGGCGCCAGCCTGCCGGGCAGGGAAACCGTGGGCACGGTTACAGTCGCTCAGGTTCGCGAGATTGCCGAGGCAAAGATGAAAGACCTGAATGCAAACACCATAGAGGCCGCGATGCAGATCATTCTGGGATCGGCACGGTCCATGGGCATCGAGGTGAAATAAGATGGCAAAACTGGGAAAACGCACTCGCTCCGCGCGCGAGGCCTTTGCCGGGCAAAACAGCCTGAGCGTCGAGGATGCGGTCAAGCTGGTCAAAGGCAATGCTGCGGCGAAATTCGACGAAACCGTCGAAATCGCCATGAACCTCGGTGTTGACCCGCGCCATGCCGACCAGATGGTGCGCGGCGTCGTCAGCCTGCCAAATGGCACCGGCAAGAACGTCCGCGTGGCGGTATTTGCCCGCGGTGACAAGGCCGAAGAGGCCAAGGCGGCCGGCGCCGACATTGTCGGGGCCGAGGATCTGATGGAGACCGTTCAGGGCGGCAAGATCGAATTCGACCGCTGCATCGCGACGCCGGACATGATGCCGGTCGTCGGTCGGCTCGGCAAGGTTTTGGGCCCACGCAACCTGATGCCGAACCCCAAAGTCGGCACGGTGACGATGGATGTCGAACAGGCGGTCAAGAACGCCAAAGGCGGCGAGGTTCAGTTCAAGGCCGAAAAGGCCGGTGTGGTTCACGCTGGTGTCGGCAAGGCGTCATTTGACGAGGCCAAGCTGGTGGAAAACGTGCGTGCTTTTGTCGGCGCGGTGCAAAAAGCCAAGCCGACCGGGGCCAAGGGCACCTATATGAAGAGCATCTCGATCAGCTCAACAATGGGGCCTGGGGTGACGATCGGCATAGACTCGGCCACCGGCAACTAGCGAGTTTGCAAGACTGATCGGTCGCGCGGCGCTGGCGCTGTTTTGCAGAATATTGTAGTGTCGAAATGATGAAGCCGATCCCTCGTTTTGCAATTGCTGCGCTGACGATTGTTATGTCCGCGACGTTCGCTTTTGCGCAAGACAAACAGGCCTTGATCGACCGCTACGACAACGCAATCGAACCCAAACTGCAGGCCGCCAAGAAATCGGAAAGCCTGCTTATGGATGCAATGGGCGCCTATTGGGGCTGGATCCAAGAGATTCAGATCGCAAATCATGAAGGCGAGCTTTTTGAAGAGGATGATGGGCTGGCGTTGCTTGGCGAGGCGTTTGACAACGCGATCAAGACGGCCTCGGCCAATTGCGCGGCAAATCGTGATCCAAGCGAAGCCGAAAACATCCTGTCGCTGTACGCCATGGCGCAGAATCAGGGCTTATCGCTGGATAACGCTGGCGAAATGGCGGCCCGCTATAACAAATGCGCCCATTTTCGGATGGTCTTTCGTTAGGTGATCACCACCAAGGCAAGAAATGACGAGATTGTAAGCACCGCTTCGGGGAGTGTATTTCTGGTTCCGGCAGCCCTTAACGGGATGGTCGGGCAGTGGGAGGGTGATCCTGGTGTGCTGAACCATGTTTCATTGACGACAACCCGAAAGTCGCCAAGAAGATGCAAACTGACATGGGGTGGTGAAAATTCGCTTCTGGCGGTGCCGGGCGCGACGATTGACATTCCGCCAAGCAAATACCTGAGCGACAGAGCCACGACCAACCGGCCAGAACCGACAGCGAGCCTGTTTCTGACAATTGAGCGGGTGAATGAATTCTTGCACACGCTGTGCAAGGATTCCAAAGGCAGAACAGTGATAAACCTAATGTCGATGGCGGTAAATTTTGAGGCGTTTCGGTCCTTGCATGACGACCGATGGGACAGGCAATCGGGGTATTTCAAATTTGGCCACGACGCTGGATGGGTCTCGGTCGGCGACCCCTATCTCGTGCTTGGCAGCAACCGAAAGATGCTGATCAACCGCGGCCAGGTTAGCGAACAAACCCTGATCGAAATATTTCACATGCCGAAGGATTTCGCCGGATAATGCGTGTAAGCAGAATTTGAAACAAAAAACCTTCACATCCGACCCAAGACCGCTTATATCGCGCGAAGTCAGGTCGTCCGTGGATTCGGGCGACCTGTTCATTACGTCCGAGACGGTGGGTGCCCCGGAATTAATATCCGGGGCATAATTCCTGCCTGAGACGGGAAGTGACAAAGAATTCAAGGGCTTGGTCCCTTGGGCGGATTTGAGCAGGACCCGTAAGGACCCGACTTGTCGGGCACTTTCCCGGCGAACATGAGCCGGAGGGTCATGCCCTCCAAAACTTGGAGTGAACTGTGGATAGAGCCCAGAAAGAGAAAGTGGTCGAAGAACTCGGCCAAATCTTCGAAAGCTCTGGCGTGATCGTGGTTGCACATTACGCGGGCCTTACAGTTGCTGAGATGCAGGATCTGCGCGCACGCATGCGCGAAGCGGGCGGGTCTGTACGCGTTGCCAAGAACAGGCTTGCCAAAATCGCCCTTGAAGGAACGCCGAACGCATCAATCGCCGATCTTTTGACGGGTATGGCTGTGCTTGCCTATTCCGAAGATCCGGTGGCTGCAGCAAAGGTCATCGACGATTACGCCAAGGCGAACCAGAAGCTGGAAATCCTGGGCGGTTCCATGGGCGGGACTGCGCTGGATATCGACGGAGTGAAAGCTGTCGCCAAATTGCCGAGCCGTGACGAGCTTATTGCGTCGATCGTGGCTTGCATTGGCGCACCGGCTGCCAACATCGCCGCGGCTATCGGCGCGCCTGCATCGAACATCGCATCCATCTTGTCCACCATCGAGGACAGGGCGGCAGCTTAAAGCAACTTGGGACCTGCGGGGTGTGGCCCGCGCGTTGGAACAACAACTTAAACGAACGGAAGTGAACAATGGCTGATCTGAAAAAAATTGCCGAGCAGATTGTCGGTCTGACCCTGCTGGAGGCACAGGAACTGAAAACCATCCTGAAAGATGACTACGACATCGAGCCTGCTGCGGGTGGGGCGGTAATGATGGCCGGTGCGGCCGACGGCGCTGGGGCCGAAGCTGAAGAAGAAAAGACCGAGTTTGACGTTGTGCTGAAAAACGCCGGGGCTTCAAAAATCAACGTGATCAAAGAGGTTCGCTCGCTGACCGGACTTGGCCTGAAAGAAGCCAAAGACCTGGTTGAGGCCGGCGGCAAGATCAAAGAAGGCGTCGGCAAAGACGAAGCTGAAGAGGTCAAGGGCAAGCTGGAAGCAGCGGGTGCCGAGGTCGAGCTGGCCTAAGCCAGTCAAAAGGCGCGTTTTCTCCAAAAAAGAAAACGGACCGGAAATTTCAGAAATTTCCGAACAGCGCGCCGAACATATCAGGCTGGATCCGGGACTATCCGGGTCCAGCCGGACCTGTCTTAGAAAGGGCACCGGATGCGGGCTTTTTCTAAGGGGAGGTTCAAAGATCGGGCGCGGACCGGTGGGACGGCCAGCAGGGATTGATCTTGGAACCCCCTGTTTCAAGGGTGCACCAGCCGCGGCCCCGGTGGTTGGTGAACTTGCGAAAACGAAAGGTGATAACGAGCATGGCTTCGTCCTTTTTAGGCCAGAAACGTCTCCGCAAATATTACGGCAAAATCCGCGAAGTTCTGGAAATGCCGAACCTCATCGAGGTGCAGAAATCCAGCTATGATCTGTTCCTGAACTCCGGCGAAATGCCCGAACCGATGGACGGCGAAGGCATCAAGGGTGTCTTTCAGTCGGTTTTTCCGATCAAGGATTTCAACGAAACCGCTGTTTTGGAATTCGTGAAATACGACCTGGAAAAGCCGAAATACGATGTCGAGGAATGTCAGCAGCGCGACATGACCTATTCAGGGCCGCTGAAGGTCACTCTGCGTCTGATCGTCTTTGATATTGACGAAAACACCGGTGCCAAATCGGTGAAGGACATCAAGGAACAAGATGTATTCATGGGCGATATGCCCCTGATGACGCCCAATGGCACGTTCATCGTCAACGGCACCGAGCGGGTGATCGTTTCCCAGATGCACCGCAGCCCCGGCGTTTTCTTTGACCATGACAAGGGCAAGACCCATTCATCGGGCAAACTTTTGTTCGCCTGCCGGATCATCCCCTATCGCGGCTCGTGGCTCGATTTTGAATTCGACGCCAAAGACATCGTTTTCGCGCGCATTGACCGCCGCCGGAAATTGCCGGTGACCAGCCTGTTGTACGCCCTTGGCCTCGACCAAGAGGCGATCATGGATGCCTATTATGAAACGGTCCAATTTAAGCTGAAAAAGAACAAGGGCTGGGTGACCAAGTTCTTCCCCGAACGGGTGCGCGGCACGCGGCCGGAATTTGATCTGGTTGATGCGAAGACCGGCAAGGTCGTTGCCAAGGCGGGCGAAAAAGTTACCCCCCGCACCGTCAAAAAACTGATCGACACCGGCAAGGTCGCCAATTTGCTCGTGCCGTTTGACAATATCGTCGGCCGTTTCGTCGCCAAGGACATAATCAACGAAGAAACCGGCGCGATCTATGTCGAGGCCGGGGACGAGCTGACCTGGGAGCTTGACAAAGACGGCGAGGTTTCCGGCGGCTCTTTGAAAGAGCTGATGGATGCCGGTGTCACCGACATTCCGGTGCTTGACATCGATAACATCAATGTCGGCGCTTATATGCGCAATACCGTGGCAGCCGACAAAAACATGAACCGCGAAACCGCGCTCATGGATATTTACCGGGTGATGCGCCCGGGCGAACCGCCGACAGTCGATGCCGCTTCGGGGCTGTTTGACACGCTCTTCTTTGACAGCGAGCGCTATGATCTCAGCGCCGTTGGACGGGTCAAGATGAACATGCGCCTTGATCTGGACGCCGAGGACACCCAGCGCACGCTGCGCCGCGAGGACATTGTGGCCTGCATCAAAGCGCTGGTCGATCTGCGCGACGGGCGCGGCAATATCGATGACATCGACCACCTCGGCAACCGCCGGGTGCGCTCGGTCGGCGAGCTGATGGAAAACCAGTATCGCGTTGGCCTGCTGCGCATGGAGCGCGCGATCAAAGAGCGTATGTCATCGGTCGAGATCGACACGGTGATGCCGCAGGATCTGATCAACGCCAAACCGGCGGCCGCAGCCGTGCGCGAATTTTTTGGCTCCAGCCAGCTTTCGCAGTTCATGGACCAGACCAATCCGCTGTCGGAAGTCACCCACAAGCGCCGTCTGTCGGCTCTTGGGCCGGGCGGTCTGACCCGCGAACGCGCCGGGTTCGAGGTGCGCGACGTGCACCCGACCCATTATGGCCGGATGTGCCCGATCGAAACGCCGGAAGGCCCGAACATCGGCCTGATCAATTCGCTGGCGACTTTTGCGCGCGTCAACAAATACGGCTTTATCGAAACACCGTATCGCAAAGTCAAAAACGCGCAGGTCACTGACGAAGTTCAATACATGTCGGCGACCGAGGAAATGCGTCACGTTGTGGCCCAGGCCAACGCGCATCTGGATGACAAGGGCCGGTTCCAAAACGAACTCGTCTCGACCCGCCAATCGGGCGAATATACCCTTGCGCCGCGCGAAAATGTCGATCTGATCGACGTCAGCCCGAAACAGCTGGTTTCGGTCGCCGCCTCGCTCATTCCGTTTCTGGAAAACGATGACGCCAACCGGGCGCTGATGGGCTCGAACATGCAACGTCAGGCAGTGCCGCTGTTGCAGGCCGAAGCGCCCTTTGTTGGCACCGGCATCGAAGAGGTTGTGGCGCGTGATTCAGGCGCCTCGATCATGGCCAAACGCGGTGGCATCATCGACCAAGTCGATGCCAGCCGGATTGTTGTGCGGGCGACCGAAGACCTGGAACACGGCGATCCGGGCGTCGACATCTACCGCCTGCGCAAGTTCCAACGGTCCAACCAGAACACCTGCATCAACCAGCGTCCGCTGATCAAGGTTGGCGACAGCGTCGTCAAAGGCGAAGCGATCGCCGACGGACCGTCCACCGATCTGGGCGAACTGGCGCTGGGCAAGAACATTGTCGTCGCCTTCATGCCGTGGAATGGCTACAACTTTGAGGACTCGATCCTGATTTCCGAGCGTATCGTGCGCGATGATGTATTCACCTCGATCCATATCGAGGAATTTGAGGTCGCCGCGCGCGACACCAAGTTGGGACCGGAGGAAATTACCCGCGACATCCCCAATGTCGGCGAGGAGGCTTTGCGCAATCTCGACGAGGCGGGGATTGTCTATATCGGTGCTGATGTGGGTCCGGCTGACATTCTGGTGGGCAAGATCACCCCCAAGGGCGAAAGCCCGATGACGCCGGAAGAAAAGCTGCTGCGCGCCATCTTTGGTGAAAAAGCATCGGACGTGCGCGACACCTCGCTGCGTCTGCCGCCGGGCGATTTCGGCACCATCGTCGAAGTGCGGGTTTTCAACCGCCACGGCGTGGAAAAAGACGAGCGCGCGCTGCAGATCGAGCGTGAAGAGGTCGAAAGCCTGGCGCGTGACCGCGATGACGAGCTGGCCATCCTGGAGCGCAATATCTACGCGCGCCTCAAGGGCATGATCATGGGCAAGGTCGCGGTCAAGGGCCCCAAAGGCGTCAAGCCGAAGTCCGAGATTACCGAAGACCTGCTGGCAATGCTGTCTCGCGGTCAATGGTGGCAACTGGCGCTTGAAGATGACAAGCAGGCCGCCCAGATCGAGGCGCTGAACGAACAATACGAGGCACAAAAACGTGCGCTCGATCACCGTTTCGACGACAAGGTCGAAAAGGTGCGGCGCGGCGACGACCTGCCGCCGGGCGTGATGAAGATGGTCAAGGTTTTCGTCGCGGTAAAGCGCAAGCTTCAACCCGGCGACAAGATGGCCGGACGGCACGGCAACAAAGGCGTGATATCCAAGGTCGTGCCGATGGAAGACATGCCGTTTCTGGCCGATGGCACGCCGGTTGATTTCGTGCTGAACCCGTTGGGCGTTCCGTCGCGAATGAATGTCGGCCAGATCCTGGAGACCCATATGGGCTGGGCAGCACGCGGTCTGGGCGAGCAGATTGGCGAGGCTTTGGGTGAATATCGCCGCTCGGGAAATCTTACGCCGGTTAAGGACGCGATGAAGATCGCTTATGGCGAGGATGTCTACAAAGAGGGCATCAAAGGCATGGATGAGGACACGCTGGTCGAGGCGGCGGGCAATGTCACCGCCGGTGTGCCGATCGCAACGCCGGTTTTTGACGGCGCTAAAGAGGCCGATGTCAACGATGCGCTGAAACGCGCTGGCTTTGATCAGTCCGGTCAGTCGGATTTGTTCGACGGTCGCAGCGGCGAAAAATTCAGCCGCCAGGTCACCGTCGGCATCAAATACCTGCTGAAACTACACCATCTGGTCGATGACAAAATCCACGCGCGCTCGACCGGGCCTTACAGCCTGGTCACCCAGCAGCCGCTGGGCGGCAAGGCGCAGTTCGGCGGTCAGCGGTTCGGGGAAATGGAGGTCTGGGCGCTGGAAGCCTACGGTGCCGCCTATACCCTGCAGGAAATGCTGACGGTCAAATCCGATGACGTGGCCGGACGGACGAAAGTCTATGAAAGCATCGTCAAGGGCGAGGACAATTTCGAGGCCGGCGTGCCAGAGAGCTTTAACGTGCTGGTCAAAGAAGTGCGCGGCCTCGGGCTTAATATGGAACTCCTGGATGTGGAGGGCGAAGAGTGACCCTGAACTAGCTGGATTCTTCAAAAGAATCCGGTCCGCTTTCTTTTTGAAGAAAGCGCGCAACGGTCCAACCCCTACACCCGAATTTGAGGAAAACAAATGAACCAGGAACTGACCAACAACCCGTTTAACCCGCTGGCCCCGCAAAAGGTTTTCGATGAAATCCGCGTGTCGCTGGCCAGCCCGGAACGGATTCTGTCTTGGTCCTTCGGCGAGATCAAAAAGCCGGAGACCATCAACTACCGCACGTTCAAGCCGGAGCGTGACGGCCTGTTCTGCGCCCGTATCTTTGGCCCGATCAAAGATTACGAATGTCTCTGCGGCAAATACAAGCGGATGAAATATCGCGGCGTCGTCTGCGAGAAATGCGGCGTCGAGGTGACCCTGCAAAAGGTCCGCCGCGAACGCATGGGCCATATCGAGCTGGCCGCGCCCGTTGCTCATATCTGGTTCCTGAAATCGCTGCCGTCGCGCGTCGGGTTGATGCTGGACATGACGCTGCGCGATCTGGAGCGCATCCTCTATTTCGAAAACTACGTCGTCATCGAACCGGGTCTGACCGATCTGACCTACGGCCAGCTGATGAGCGATGAAGAGTTCATGGATGCACAGGATGCCTATGGCATGGATGCGTTTTC
Organism: Paracoccaceae bacterium; assembly: GCA_965216135.1. GTDB lineage: Bacteria > Pseudomonadota > Alphaproteobacteria > Rhodobacterales > Rhodobacteraceae > CBDCFL01. The sequence continues at coordinate 343,064 of CBDCFL010000023.1, read as the reverse complement.
GGCCAATATCGGCGCCGAAGCGATCCGCGATATGCTGGCCGCGATTGATCTGGAAGCAACTTCCGAGCAGCTGCGCGAGGATCTGAAAGAGGCGACCGGCGAATTGAAGCCGAAAAAGATCATCAAGCGTCTGAAAATAGTTGAGAATTTCCTGGAAAGCGGTAACCGCCCGGAATGGATGGTGCTGACTGTTGTGCCGGTCATCCCGCCGGAACTGCGTCCGCTCGTGCCGCTGGATGGAGGCCGGTTTGCCACGTCCGATCTCAACGACTTGTATCGCCGGGTGATCAACCGCAACAACCGTCTGAAGCGGCTGATCGAACTGCGCGCGCCGGACATCATCGTGCGCAACGAAAAACGCATGCTGCAGGAAAGCGTCGATGCGCTTTTCGACAACGGTCGCCGCGGCCGGGTGATCACCGGTGCGAACAAGCGTCCGTTGAAATCGCTGTCCGACATGCTGAAAGGCAAGCAGGGGCGGTTCCGTCAGAACCTGCTTGGTAAGCGCGTCGATTTCTCGGGTCGCTCAGTCATCGTAACCGGTCCGGAACTAAAGCTGCACCAGTGCGGCCTGCCCAAAAAGATGGCGCTTGAGCTGTTCAAGCCGTTCATCTATTCGCGGCTAGAGGCAAAGGGGCTTTCAAGCACCGTTAAACAGGCCAAGAAACTGGTCGAGAAAGAGCGCCCCGAGGTGTGGGACATCCTGGATGAAGTGATCCGCGAGCATCCGGTTCTTCTGAACCGCGCCCCGACACTGCACCGTCTAGGCATTCAGGCGTTCGAGCCGGTGCTGATCGAAGGCAAGGCCATCCAGCTGCACCCGCTGGTCTGTTCGGCCTTCAATGCCGACTTTGACGGCGATCAGATGGCGGTTCATGTGCCCCTCAGCCTTGAGGCGCAGTTGGAAGCCCGCGTTCTGATGATGTCGACCAACAACGTGCTCAGCCCCGCCAATGGCGCACCGATCATCGTGCCCAGCCAGGACATGGTTCTGGGTCTTTACTATGTTTCGATGGAACGCGAGGGCATGAAGGGCGAAGGCATGGTTTTTGCCGATGTGGATGAAGTCATCCACGCGCTAGATGCCGGCGAGGTGCATCTGCACGCCAAAGTTACCGCCCGAATTCCGCAGGTGGACGAGGATGGCCAGATCGTCGACAAACGCTGCGAGACCACACCCGGTCGGGTGAAACTTGGCGCGCTTTTGCCGCTGAATGCCAAAGCGCCGTTTGATCTGGTGAACCGGCTTTTGCGCAAGAAAGAGGCGCAACAGGTGATCGATACGGTCTACCGCTATTGCGGCCAGAAAGAGAGCGTCATTTTCTGCGACCAGATCATGGGCATGGGCTTTCGCGAGGCGTTCAAGGCGGGCATTTCGTTTGGCAAGGATGACATGGTCATCCCAAAGGCCAAATGGGGCCTGGTCGATGAGACCCGCACGCAAGTAGCTGATTTTGAACAGCAATATATGGATGGCCTGATCACCCAGGGCGAGAAATACAACAAGGTCGTGGATGCCTGGTCGAAATGTAATGACAAGGTCACCGATGCGATGATGGCCACCATCTCGGACAAGAAGAAAGACAAAAACGGTGCCGAGCAAGAGCCAAACTCGGTCTATATGATGGCGCATTCTGGCGCGCGTGGCTCGGTCACCCAGATGAAACAGCTGGGCGGCATGCGCGGGCTGATGGCCAAACCATCGGGCGAGATCATCGAAACGCCGATCATCTCAAACTTCAAAGAGGGCCTGACGGTTCTGGAGTATTTCAACTCCACCCATGGCGCGCGCAAGGGTCTGTCCGACACCGCGTTGAAAACCGCGAACTCGGGCTATCTGACCCGGCGTCTGGTCGATGTGGCCCAGGATTGCATCATCCGGTTGAACGATTGCGGCACCGAGAACACCATCACCGCCGAAGCCGCGGTCAATGATGGAGAGGTTGTCTCGTCGCTTGGCGAACGTGTGCTTGGCCGGGTTTCCGGCGAAGATGTCGTCGCACCGGGCAGTGACGAAGTGATCATCGCCAAAGGTGAGCTGATCGATGAGCGCAAGGCCGATGCGGTTGAAACCGCAGACATTGCCGCGATGCGGATCCGTTCGCCGCTGACCTGCGAAGCCGACGAAGGCGTCTGCGCCCAATGCTACGGGCGCGATCTGGCGCGCGGCACGATCGTTAACATCGGCGAGGCGGTCGGTATCATCGCCGCCCAATCCATCGGCGAACCGGGAACGCAGCTGACCATGCGGACCTTCCATATCGGCGGTGTGGCACAGGGCGCCCAGCAGAGCTTTATGGAAGCCTCGAGCGACGGCAAGGTCGCCTTTGCCAATACGAATATGCTGAAAAACGAGGCCGGCGAACAGATCGTTATGGGTCGCAATATGTCGATGGCGATCATTGACGAAAAAGGCCAGGAACGGGCCAACCACAAGCTGACCTATGGTTCGAAACTGCATGTCAAGGACAAGGCCAAGATCAAGCGCGGCGACAAGCTGTTTGAATGGGATCCCTATACCCTGCCGATCATCGCCGAAAAGGCCGGTCTGGCGAAATTCGTCGATCTGGTCACTGGCATTTCGGTGCGCGACGAGACAGACGATACCACTGGAATGACCCAGAAAATCGTGTCCGACTGGCGCGCCGCGCCGCGCGGCAACGACCTGAAACCTGAGATCATTATCCAGGACAAAAAGGGCGAGCCGGTCCGCAACGATGCCGGCAATCCGGTGATCTACGCGATGTCTGTCGATGCGGTCCTGTCCATTGAGGAAGGTGATGCCGTCAAGACCGGCGATGTTGTCGCGCGTATCCCGCGCGAAGGCACCAAGACCAAGGACATCACCGGCGGTCTGCCGCGTGTGGCCGAGCTGTTCGAGGCGCGTCGCCCAAAGGATCACGCGATCATCGCCGAAATCGACGGCTACGTACGCTTTGGCAAGGACTACAAAAACAAGCGCCGCATCCGGATCGAACCTGCTGACGAGAATGCAGAAGCCGCAGAATACATGGCGCCCAAGGGCAAGCATATTCCGGTTGCCGAAGGTGATTTCGTTCAAAAGGGCGATTACATCATGGATGGCAACCCGGCACCGCATGACATCCTGTCGATCATGGGTGTCGAGGCGCTGGCGGACTATATGATCAACGAGGTGCAGGATGTCTATCGTCTGCAGGGCGTCAAGATCAACGACAAGCACATCGAAGTGATTGTCCGCCAGATGCTGCAGAAATGGGAGATCCTGGACAGCGGCACTACGACGCTTCTGAAAGGCGAGCATATCGATAAGGCCGAGTTCGAAGCGGCAAACGAAAAGGCGATTGAAAAAGGCGGTGAACCTGCCAAGGGCGAGCCAATCTTGCTGGGCATCACCAAAGCGTCGTTGCAGACGCGCTCGTTCATATCCGCCGCTTCGTTCCAGGAAACCACACGCGTGCTGACCGAGGCCTCCGTGCAGGGCAAGCGCGACAAGCTGGTGGGCCTGAAGGAAAACGTCATCGTCGGGCGGCTGATCCCGGCAGGCACCGGTGGCGCCACCCAACGCGTTCGCCGCATTGCCGCCGAACGCGATCTGAAGGTCATCGAAGAGGCCCAGGCCCAGGCCGCCGCCGCCGCAGCACTGGCCGCACCGGTCGATAATTTCGTCGGAGCGGATGCGTTCGACGTGGTGGACTTTGAGGAGAGCCGCGAAGAGTGAGGGGCACTCTGATGTCGCTCCAGTAGCGAAACCAGTGACGAACGCGCGGAGCGGAAGCCGCAAGTCGATATGACAAATGCAAGGGCCCTGCCAGTAGGCGGGGCTTTTTGCTGTTTGGCCGCGTTGCGCGCCCGTGGCGGCCAATAATGGCAGCGGTCAGCGCCATCGGTCACCAGCGGCTCTGCCCGGAGCTGGTGGACCGCATGCGCGACAGGGCCAAGCGCGGAAAAGTCATCGCCATCGCCGTCGCGGCAAACTCCTGACCATCGCCAACGCCGTCATCCGAGACCAAAGCCCTTATCGCGCAGCGGCATGACCATACAGTTGCCCGCGGCCGGGTGCTGTCCTCTGCGCCATTGCGCCAAGACGCCCGTTCATATCGCAAGCCTTTTTGGACTATCGGTCCGAACCGGTCATCGTCGGCATCAGCGTTCCACTCATACTCCGCCCAGAACGCCACCTCTTCGGCCTGTTGGTGCCCGTGCATATCGGCAATCGCAGCTAGTGCCATATCGATGCCTGCCGAGGCACCTGACGACGTGAATGTCTTGCTTACCTGAACCCAGCGCGCCTTGGGTTGCCACAGATCCTCTGGCCGCTGGCTTTTCACCCAGTCAAACGCCGCCTTGCTTGTCGTCGCCTTCTGCCGGTCCAGAAACCCGGTTTTGGCCAACAGCGCGCTGCCGGTGCAGACTGTCAGCACATATTCCGCCTGAGCCGCCGCGCCGCCCAGCCACGCAATCAGGCGCGCATCCGTCACGCTCGCGCGTGTGCCCATGCCACCGGGCACCAGCAGGATGTCGAAGGAACCTGCATCGTCAAATCCTAGCTCGGCAAACGACGCGGGCCCGCCGTTTCCAACCACCGGCCCGGCCTCGGTCGCCACCAGCGTAATCCGAAAATATTCGCGCAGCAGGCTGAACATCCTTCAAGGGTCTATACAGGTCCAAAAGCTCAAAGCCGGGAAATATCAGAGCGCCAATTCTACGCGTCTTTGCCACCTCGCTGACAGGTGCCGCCATAAATGCAGCCAGACTTGATTTTGGACAGATTAATCCTGTCGCCGGCACCTGTTGACAACCAATTCGCAACTACCTATACGGCGCGCACCCAGGGTCGCAGAAGGGGAGCAATCCCCTGATCCTGGGCGTCAAAAATTGATGTGGTCACGATCCGGGCTGCTTTTTACGGCCCCGATCCTCTGGAATTCCACCGCAGCGTTCCCGCCGGAATTGGGGACATGCGGTTTTCGTGTGTTGGAGACGTCTGGCATGCGCGATGAAAAGAACTGGTTAAGAACGAAGGGGTCCACTACCCGATGCCAACGATCCAACAGCTGATCCGCAAACCGCGGCGGCCCAAAGTCAAACGCTCCAAGTCGCTGCACATGGAGGGCTGCCCGCAAAAACGCGGGGTCTGCACGCGCGTCTATACGACGACGCCGAAGAAGCCGAACTCGGCCATGCGCAAGGTCGCCAAGGTGCGCCTGACCAATGGTTTTGAGGTGATCAGCTATATCCCCGGCGAGAGCCACAACCTGCAGGAACACTCGGTGGTGCTGATCCGTGGCGGGCGTGTCAAAGACTTGCCCGGCGTGCGCTACCACATCCTGCGCGGCGTTCTGGACACTCAAGGCGTCAAGGACCGCAAACAGCGCCGTTCGAAATACGGGGCGAAACGGCCCAAATAGAATTTCGTCCGTCCCGGACCTGATCCGGGACCCCGACGAGTAAAGAGGTCCCGGGTCCGGCCCGGGACGCGATGGAAAAAGACCGAAGGAAGCCATACCATGTCCCGCCGTCACGCCGCCGAAAAGCGCGAAGTTCTGCCCGACGCCAAATTTGGCGACCGGATCCTGACCAAGTTCATGAACAACCTGATGATCGATGGCAAAAAGTCGGTCGCGGAAAACATCGTCTACAATGCTTTCGACCGGGTTGAGGGCAAACTCAAGCGTGCGCCTGTGGAGGTGTTCCACGAAGCGCTCGACAATATCAAGCCGACGGTCGAGGTCCGCTCGCGCCGGGTTGGCGGGGCGACCTATCAGGTACCGGTCGAAGTGCGGCCCGAACGGCGCGAGGCGCTGGCCATCCGCTGGATGATCGACGCGGCCAAAAAGCGCAACGAAAAAACCATGGAAGAACGCCTTGCCGGTGAATTGGTGGATGCGGTCAATGGCCGTGGTTCTGCGGTGAAAAAACGCGAAGACACCCACAAGATGGCGGATGCGAACAAAGCGTTCAGCCATTACCGCTGGTAATCCGAGAGCTGAGCCCAAGCATGGCACGCGAATATCCCCTCAAGCGTTACCGCAACTTCGGTATCATGGCCCATATCGATGCAGGCAAAACCACCTGCACCGAGCGTATTCTCTATTACACCGGCAAGTCGCACAAAATCGGTGAGGTTCATGACGGCGCGGCCACCATGGACTGGATGGAGCAGGAACAGGAACGCGGCATCACCATTACCTCGGCTGCGACCACAACATTCTGGGAGCGCTCCGAGGACGGCGAAGGGGCGAAAGGCGAAAAGCATCGCCTTAACATCATCGACACCCCCGGCCACGTCGATTTCACCATCGAAGTGGAACGCTCGCTGGCCGTACTCGACGGCGCGGTCGCCGTGCTCGACGCCAATGCCGGGGTCGAGCCGCAGACCGAAACCGTCTGGCGTCAGGCTGACCGTTATTCGGTGCCGCGCATCGTTTTCGTCAACAAAATGGATAAGATCGGGGCCGATTTCCTCAACTGCGTCCACATGATCAAGGATCGCACCGGCGCCATCCCCGCGCCGGTTCAGATCCCGATCGGTGCTGAGGACAAGTTTGAAGGCATTGTTGACCTGATCACCATGGAAGAATGGACCTGGAAGGGCGAAGATCTGGGTGCCACTTGGACCCGTCAGCCGGTTCGCGACGAATTTCGGGCCACCGCCGCCAAATTACGCGGCGAATTGGTCGAGCTTGCCGTCGAGCAGGATGACGACGCGATGGAAGCCTATCTCGATGGCGACGAGCCCGATAATGATCTCCTTCGCAAATTGATCCGCAAGGGCACGCTAGCGATGGACTTCGTGCCGGTGCTTGCCGGATCGGCGTTCAAGAACAAGGGCGTTCAGCCCTTGTTAAACGCGGTCATCGACTACCTGCCGGGTCCGCTGGATGTGCCCGCTTACAAAGGCTTCAAACCCGGCGACGACACCGAGACCCGCGACATCGCCCGTTCGGCCGACGATGCGCAACCGTTCTCGGCGCTGGCATTCAAGATCATGAACGACCCCTTCGTCGGCTCTCTGACGTTCACCCGCGTCTATTCGGGCGTGCTGAAAAAAGGCGACGGCATCGTCAATTCGACCAAAGGCAAGAAAGAACGTATTGGCCGGATGATGATGATGCATTCCAACAACCGCGAAGAGATTGCCGAGGCTTTCGCTGGCGACATCATCGCGCTGGCGGGCTTGAAGGAAACCACAACCGGCGACACGCTTTGTGACGCGCAACAGCAGGTCGTGCTGGAAACCATGACATTCCCCGATCCGGTGATCGAGATCGCGGTCGAGCCGAAAACCAAGAACGACCAGGAAAAGATGAGCCAGGGTCTGGCCAGGCTGGCCGCCGAAGACCCGTCATTCCGGGTCGAGACCGACCAGGAAAGCGGTCAGACGATCATGAAGGGCATGGGCGAATTGCACCTGGACATTCTGGTGGATCGCCTGAAGCGCGAGTTCAAGGTCGAGGCCAATATCGGTGCGCCGCAGGTTGCCTATCGCGAGACCATCGGCCATGAGATCGAACACACCTACACCCACAAAAAGCAGTCCGGCGGGTCGGGCCAATATGCCGAGGTCAAGATGATCCTGTCGCCGACCGTAGCGGGCGAAGGGTACAGTTTTGAGAGCCGCATCGTCGGTGGCAACGTGCCCAAGGAATACGTTCCCGGTGTTGAAAAGGGCATCAGGTCAGTGCTGGATTCTGGCCCCTTGGCCGGCTTCCCGGTGATCGACATCAAGGTCGCTTTGATCGACGGCAAATACCACGATGTGGATTCGTCAGTGCTGGCCTTCGAGATCGCCGGACGCGGTTGCATGCGCGAGGGCCTGAAACGGGCTGGCGCGAAACTTTTGGAACCGATCATGAAGGTCGAGGTGGTAAGCCCGGATGATTATACCGGCAACATCATCGGCGATCTGACATCGCGGCGCGGACAGGTGCAGGGGCAGGACAGTCGCGGCAATGCAATTGCGATCAACGCATTCGCGCCGTTGGCCAATATGTTTGGCTATATCAACAACTTGCGGTCAATGTCATCGGGAAGGGCGAATTTTAGCATGCAATTCGACCACTACGATCCGGTACCGCAGAACATCAGTGAAGAGATTCAGGCGAAATACGCCTGACCGAATATCAGGCGCCCCGGCCGGCGAGCCGGGGCCCCGAAGAAACAAGGAAATACGGCGGGACCCCGGATCAGGTCCGGGGCGCGCAAGCGCGAATAACAGGAGGCCAAAATGGCAAAGGCAAAGTTTGAACGCACGAAACCGCATGTGAACATTGGCACGATCGGCCATGTTGACCATGGCAAGACGACGCTGACGGCGGCGATTACCAAGCAGTTTGGCGAGTTTCAGTCTTATGACAGCATTGATGCGGCCCCTGAGGAACGCGCCCGCGGGATCACCATTTCGACCGCCCATGTGGAATATGAAACCGACGCCCGCCATTATGCGCATGTCGATTGCCCCGGCCACGCCGATTACGTCAAGAACATGATCACCGGTGCCGCCCAGATGGACGGCGCCATCCTGGTGGTGAGCGCGGCTGACGGGCCGATGCCGCAGACGCGCGAGCATATCTTGCTGGGCCGTCAGGTCGGCATCCCGCATATGGTGGTGTTTCTGAACAAGGTCGATCAGGTCGATGACGAAGAGCTGCTGGAACTGGTCGAGCTGGAAGTGCGCGAGTTGTTGAGCGCGTATGATTATCCCGGCGACGACATTCCGATCATCGCCGGTTCGGCGCTGGCCGCCCTGGAGGATCGCGATCCGGCCATCGGGGCCGAAAAGATCGCTGAGCTGATGGCCGCGGTGGACGCTGCCATCCCGACGCCTGAGCGCGCCATCGATCAGCCGTTCCTGATGCCGATCGAGGATGTGTTCTCGATCTCAGGGCGCGGCACGGTGGTGACCGGCCGGGTGGAACGCGGCGTCATCAATGTCGGCGACAGTGTCGAGATTGTCGGCATCAAGGACACCCAGACGACCACGTGTACCGGTGTTGAGATGTTCCGCAAGCTGCTGGACCGCGGCGAGGCGGGCGACAATGTCGGCGTTCTGCTGCGCGGCATCGACCGTGAAGCGGTCGAGCGCGGGCAGATCCTGTGCAAGCCCAAATCGGTCAACCCGCACACCAAGTTTGAGGCCGAGGTCTATATCCTGACCAAGGAAGAGGGCGGCCGGCACACGCCGTTCTTCGGCAATTACCGCCCGCAGTTCTACTTCCGCACGACGGATGTGACCGGCACGGTGGCCCTGCCGGAAGGCACCGAGATGGTGATGCCGGGCGATAACCTGAAGTTCAACGTCGAGCTGATCGCCCCGATCGCGATGGAAAACGGCCTGCGATTTGCCATCCGTGAAGGCGGGCGAACCGTCGGATCGGGCGTGGTGAGCAAGATTATCGAGTAGCGCACTCATCCCGGGCCTGACCCGGGACCTCAGCTAAAGGCCCCGGATCAGGTCCGGGGCGGAACAAAAGAAGGTTCGACGTGGCCGCACTAACGCCGCCACCTCTCAACGAAAGGCAAGATAAATGGCCATTCAAAGCCAAAACATCCGCATCAGGCTCAAGGCTTTCGATTACCGCGTTCTCGATGCCAGCACGCTGGAAATCGTCAATACAGCCAAGCGCACCGGCGCTTCGGTGCGCGGGCCGATCCCGCTGCCCAACAAAATCGAGAAGTTCTGCGTTCTCAGAGGCCCGCATATCGACAAAAAGTCGCGCGACCAGTTTGAGATCCGCACCCACAAGCGCCTCTTGGATATCGTCGATCCGACGCCCCAGACTGTGGACGCGCTGATGAAGCTCGACCTCGCCGCCGGCGTTGACGTGCAAATCTCGGTCTAGGGAGGGCACACGCATGTTGCGCTCTGGCGTTATTGCAAAAAAGGTCGGGATGACCCGGCTGTTCATGGATGACGGGCGGCAAATCCCCGTCACCGTGCTTCAACTCGACGGCCTCCAGGTCGTCGCCCAGCGCACCGCTGACAAGGATGGCTATTCGGCCGTTCAGCTTGGCGCCGGTTCGGCCAAGGCCAAGCGGACCTCGCGCCCGATGCGTGGCCATTTTACCGCCGCCAAGGTCGAGCCAAAGCGCAAGGTCGCGGAATTTCGGGTTGATCCGCAAAACCTGATCGCGGTCGGCGAGGAAATTACCGCCAACCATTACTTTGAAGGTCAGTATGTGGACGTTTCCGGCACCTCGATCGGCAAAGGTTTTGCCGGGGCGATGAAGCGCTGGAACTTTAAGGGTCTGCGCGCCAGCCACGGCGTGTCGATCAGCCACCGCAGCCTTGGCTCGACCGGTCAATGTCAGGACCCCGGCAAGGTGTTCAAGGGCAAGAAAATGGCCGGCCACATGGGCTCGGCACGGGTGACGACGCAGAATCTGCAGGTCGTGCGCACCGATGCGGACCGTGGCCTGATCATGGTGCGTGGTGCGGTGCCCGGTTCCAAAGGCGGCTGGGTCACGATCAAGGATGCGGCCAAAAAGCCGGTGCCGGAAAACGTAATCTACCCGGCGGCGCTGAAATCCGCCGCTGCCGAGGCCGAGAAGATGGCCGAGGAAGCCGCCGCCGCTGCTGCAGCCGAAGAAGCCGCCGCAGCCGAGGTCGCCGCTGCTGCCGAACAGGCCGGCATCGAGGCTGCAGAAGCCGAAGCCGCAGCCGCCAAGGCTGCAGAAGCCGATGATGCCACTGGGAAAGGCGACAAAGATGAAAGCTGATGCGATCAAGCTCGATGGCAAGAAAGCCGGTTCGGTCGATCTGGCCGACGAGATCTTTGGCCTGGAACCGCGCGCCGACATCCTGCACCGCGTCGTGCGCTGGCAACGTGCCCGCGCGCAGGCCGGAACCCATAAGGTCAAGACGCGCTCGGAAACCAGTTATTCCACCAAGAAGATTTACCGCCAAAAAGGCACCGGTGGCGCCCGCCACGGCACCCGCAGTGCGCCGATCTTTCGCGGTGGTGGCGTCTACAAAGGCCCGACGCCCCGCAGTCATGCCCACGAGTTGACCAAGAAATTCCGTAAACTGGGCCTGAAACACGCGCTCAGCGCCAAAGCCGCGAGCGGCAACCTGGTGGTTCTGGACGCTGCCGAGCTGAAGGACGCCAAGACCTCGGTACTAGCCAAGGCCGTCAAGGATAATGGCTGGAAGCGGGTGCTGGTCATCGATGGGGCGCAAGTGAACGAGAACTTCGCCCGCGCCGCGGCCAATCTGCCGGGCGTCGATGTGCTGCCGTCGATCGGCGCGAATGTCTATGACATCCTGGCCCGTGACACGCTGGTGATTACCAAGGCCGGTGTCCAAGCGCTGGAGGCGCGCCTGAAATGAATGCCAAGGCAGAACATTACGACGTGATCCGCAAGCCGATCATCACCGAAAAGGCCACGCTTGCCTCAGAAGCCGGAGCGGTCGTCTTCGAGGTCGCCATGGCGGCCAACAAACCGCAGATCAAGGCGGCGGTCGAAGAGCTGTTTGGCGTCAAGGTCAAGGCGGTCAACACCACGATCACCAAGGGCAAGTCCAAGCGCTTTCGCGGTCAGCTGGGCCGCCGCAAGGATGTCAAGAAAGCCTATGTGACGCTGGAAGAGGGCAACACGATAGACGTCAGCACCGGGCTTTGATCGTTTCGCTGGATCGAGAAATATGGGGCCTCGGTGACAAGCCGGGGGCCTTTTCGATCGAGGTGAGTGTAAAGCCGGGCCAGCGCCTGCCCGTGGGATGGCGCTGCTGACGGTTTTCGGGTGCGCTTTATGGTGTCACCACATCTGCCCTGAACGGTCAGCGCGGCGCAGACAAAGCGCCAGCCCGCCGGGACGGGCAGGCGCTGGCCCGGCGGGGCTGACGCCCCTTGTTCCGGGCTGGTTGAGGCTACGTGGGTTAGCATCTGCCCTACACTTGTTGCGAGGCTTATACCAACGGTCATTGATCAGAACCCATGCGCCCATTTGCGCATGCCGAGGGACATGATCTTCCATGGTTGGTCGATGAGGTTGTTCCAGGCTTGGCAGCACAGCGCGACGATGTCTTCGTAGGATTTGAAGATCCGGTTCGACAACCAGTTGTCGCGCATGAATTGCCAGACATTCTCCACCGGGTTCAACTCGGGCGATCGTGGCGGCAGCGCCAGGACGGTGATGTTGTCGGGGATCGCCAGCTTGGGCGTCAAGTGCCAACCGGCCTGATCGACGATCAGCACCGCATGGGCACCGGGATCGACGGCGGCACTGATCTCGATGAGGTGCGCCGCCATGGCGTCGGTGTCGCACCAGGGCATGACCAGCCCGGCACCTTTCCCCTTCGCGGGACAGATCGCGCCGAAGATATAGGCCCATTCGGTGCGCTGGTCGCGGGGCGCCCGCGGGCGCGTGCCACGTCTGGCCCATCGGCGTGTGAGCTTATTCTTCTGGCCGATGCGGGCTTCATCTTGCCACCACAGCTCTATCTCGACGCCTTTCGGGAGCCTCGCCCGGATCTTCGCCAGTTCGGCGGGGAAGTTTTTTTTAAAAGCCTCGACGGCCAGCTCGTTTTGCGCGTAGTGGCGCGGCCGCGCCGAGATCTTGGCGAAGCCGAGCGCCTTCAACTCGCGCCCGACCGTGGTCTCGTCGAGCGAGATGGCGAACGTCTCCAAGAGCCACAACGCGCCAGGTCCTTGCGCCGCCAGCGCACGACGCCGTCGACCGCCGGGACCGGGCCGGCCTCAACAACCTCCGCCAGTGCGCGGCGGTGATCGGCGTTGAGCTTCGAGGGTGCGCCCGGTGACTTCCCATCGACCAGCCCGTCCGGTCCGCGGGCGTTGAAGCGCAGCACCCAGTCGCGAATGATCTGCAGACCGACGCCGCCGATCCGCGACGCATCCGTCCTGCTGCCACCATCGTAGACCTCGGCCAACGCCAGCAGACGACGGCTCTGGGTCGCGTCCCTGGTCCTCTTCGCGAGGCGCCGCAGTGAGACGCTGTCAAAATCGTTCCGTAAGTCGATAGGCGCTGCCATGGCGAAACCTCATTGGTTCACCACATTGAGTCAGAGATCGGACCGCTTGGGAATCCCCAACGTGAGTCAGGCATTCCGCTCGGTGGTATTAGGCTTGGGTAAATTCATCTCGTGCGGAATAATAACCTGCAATACCGCCGACAAGACTGCCGATCGCTAACGGCAGCAAAGAGAAGGCGTCATCTGCTCCGAAGACAAGGAGCCAATTAACAGCGGAATAAAGTAGACAAAAGGCAAGACCATAGATCGCCCAACCTTTCTTTGCTGACTTGGCGAAAGATGGGGGAAGCAGCACAGCCAAATAACAACCCGCCGCATGCCGACAAAATCTGAATAGTAATTCTCACCGTGCCAAACGTAATGGATTGAAATTACTACTCCTGACCCAAATGCAAGTGCGAGCAGAGGAAGGAAGATCAAATACAGAATCTTCATAAACGAGCGACTCCGGCAAGTGCGACCAGTTTCACTCTGAGGCTACAGCACATGCCAAAAGATCGCCAAACCGAAACTGACACACACGTCTTCGATCATGCGGCTCCCAACCCCACTTGCCACCCCCCCCCCATCCCCGCTATATCGCCCCAGTCTCTCGGCCTCGGATTCGATCCGGGGCCGGTTACTTTTGAATTCGGGGACCATTCAAGTCCCCAAACCAATGGCCCAAACGGGCCCAAACATAGCCCCGGAGCAAATCCGGGGCAAAGCTAACGGAAGACAGAAAGCATGGCACTCAAGTCGTATAAGCCGACGACGCCGGGCCAGCGCGGGCTGGTGCTGATCGACCGTTCCGAGCTTTGGAAAGGCCGCCCGGTCAAAGCCCTCAGCGAGGGCCTGAGCAAAAAGGCGGGCCGGAACAATACCGGACGGATCACGATGCGTCGTCGCGGTGGGGGTGCCAAGCGCCTCTATCGCATAGTTGATTTCAAGCGGAACAAATTCGACATTCCCGCCACCGTTGAGCGGATCGAATACGATCCCAACCGCACCGCCTTTATCGCGCTGATCAGATATGAAGACGGCGAACAGGCTTATGTGTTGGCCCCCCAGCGGCTGGCGATCGGCGATACCATCGTTTCCGGCGCAAAGGCCGACGCAAAACCCGGCAACGCGATGCCGTTTTCGGGCCTGCCGATCGGGACCATCATCCACAATATCGAGATGAAGCCCGGCAAGGGTGGCCAGATCGCGCGCGCCGCAGGTACGTATGCCCAGTTCGTCGGTCGTGATGGTGGCTACGCGCAAATCCGGCTTGCCTCGGGCGAACTCAGAATGGTGCGTCAGGAATGTATGGCCACCGTCGGTGCGGTTTCAAATGCCGACAATTCCAACCAGAATTTCGGCAAGGCCGGCCGCAGCCGCCATCAGGGCAAGCGCCCGTCGGTGCGCGGCGTGGTGATGAACCCGGTCGACCACCCACACGGCGGCGGCGAGGGCCGCACATCCGGTGGCCGTCACCCGGTGACGCCCTGGGGCAAACCAACCAAAGGGGCCAGAACCCGCAACAAGAACAAGGCGTCGTCGAAGATGATCATCCGTTCGCGCCACGCCAAGAAGAAGGGTCGTTAGAGATGTCGCGCTCGGTATGGAAAGGGCCTTTTGTAGATTCTTACGTCCTCAAAAAGGCCGATAGATCCCGCGAAAGCGGGCGCAAGGAAATCATCAAGATCTGGTCGCGGCGCTCGACCATCCTGCCGCAATTCGTCGGCCTGACCTTTGGTGTCTACAATGGCCGCAAGCACATCCCGGTGCTGGTGACCGAGGATATGATCGGCCAGAAGTTCGGCGAATATTCTCCGACGCGCACCTATCACGGGCATGCGGCCGACAAAAAAGCCAGGCGGACTTAGGGCCATGAGCAAGGATAAAAATACCCGCCGCGTGGCCGACAACGAAGCCATGGCCAAAACCCGGATGCTTCGCGTCAGCCCACAAAAACTCAATCTGGTCGCCGGATTGATCCGCGGCAAAAAGGTGGATCGCGCGCTGACGGATCTTACTTTCAGCAAGAAACGCATCGCTGCGGATGTCAAAAAATGCCTGCAATCGGCCATCGCCAATGCAGAAAACAATCACAACCTGGACGTTGATGATCTGGTGGTTGCCGAAGCCTGGGTCGGCAAGAACCTGACGCTGAAACGCGGTCGCCCGCGTGCGCGCGGCCGGTTTGGCAAGATCATGAAACCGTTCGCCGAACTTACAATCAAAGTGCGCCAGGTAGAGGAGCAAGCCTGATGGGTCAGAAAGTTAATCCGATAGGCATGCGCCTGCAGGTCAACCGCACCTGGGACAGCCGCTGGTTTGCCGATACCAAAGATTATGGCAATCTGCTGCTGGAAGACCTGAAGATGCGCGCATTCATCAAGGATGAATGCAAGCAGGCCGGTGTTTCCAGGGTCATCATCGAACGTCCGCACCGCAAATGCCGGGTGACAATCCACACCGCGCGTCCCGGCGTGATCATCGGCAAGAAAGGCGCCGATATCGAGGGTCTGCGCAAGAAGCTGGCGAATATGACCGACAGCGAGTTGCACCTGAACATCGTCGAGGTCCGCAAACCCGAACTTGACGCCGCCCTGGTCGCCGAGGGCATCGCCCAGCAGCTGGAGCGCCGGGTGTCGTTCCGCCGGGCGATGAAGCGCTCGGTGCAAAACTCGATGCGCATGGGCGCACTTGGCATCCGCGTTAACGTCGCCGGCCGCCTCGGTGGCGCCGAGATCGCGCGCACCGAATGGTATCGCGAGGGCCGGGTGCCGCTGCATACTTTGCGCGCCGACATCGACTATGCCACTGCCGAGGCGATGACGCCCTACGGCAAGATCGGCATCAAGGTCTGGATTTTCAAAGGCGAGATCATGGAGCACGACCCTTCGGCCCGTGATCGCCGCCAGCAGGAATTGCAGGACGGCCCCACCCCGCGCGGCCCCACCCCGCGCGGCCCCGGCGGCCGCCGCTAAGGAGAAAATAAGATGCTGCAACCAAAGCGCACAAAATACCGCAAGCTGCACAAGGGCCGCATTCACGGGCTGGCCAAGGGCGGCTCGGATCTGAATTTCGGCACCTATGGTCTGAAGGCGATTGAGCCCGAACGCATCACCGCGCGCCAGATTGAGGCCGCGCGCCGCGCCATGACGCGCCACATGAAACGTCAGGGCCGGGTGTGGATCAGGATTTTCCCCGACACGCCAATCACTTCGAAGCCCACCGAGGTGCGGATGGGCAAGGGCAAAGGCTCGGTCGATTTCTGGGCCGCCAAGGTCAAACCCGGCCGGGTGATGTTCGAGATCGACGGCGTGACCGAGTTGGTAGCCCGCGAGGCGTTGCGCCTAGCGGCGATGAAACTGCCGGTCAAGACCCGAACGGTGGTGCGCGAGGATTGGTAGGCGCGGGCGAGACCGCCGACGCAAGAATTGAAAAGATAGGGCTGCGGCCCATTTTTTGCACAACATGGTATCGGTATTTGCACACTTATACTGATAGAGATGATCCAAAATAATACGTCAGGAAGATCGTTCGATGACAGAGACTGAACGCATTGTTCGCCAGTTCCACGAAAGCTGGGATATGCGCGATCCGGATCGCGGGGCCGAAGTGATCGCCGACGATTGCGATTTCGAGGATGTCGCTCGCGGCGAGAAACTGCCCGGCAAAGAGGCCTATAATACCAACGGCCCCCAGATTTGACTCAAGGGGATTCCCACGAGCGGCGTGATCTGATTCAGTGGCATCAAGGCAAGGGAGGCCTTGATGGCAGTAAGGATTACGCGCAAAGACAAGTCCGCAGGCGAGCTTCGCCAGGAAGCGGCGCGGTGCCGGGATGGGAAAGCGGCGCGACGGATGTTGGCGATTGCCCTGGTTCTGGATGGGGTTGACCGCAAGACGGCGGCAGAAAACTGCGGCATGGATCGGCAGACGCTGCGGGATTGGGCCCACCGTTACAATGCGGAGGGCGTGTCGGGCCTGTTCAACCGTCGCCCGCCGGATCCACCCTGTCTGCTGAGCGCGGCACAGAAGGAGGAGTTGGCGGAAATGGTTCGGGCGGGTCCCGACCCCGAAACCGATGGGGTTGTGCGCTGGCGGCGCATTGATCTGAAACGCAAGATCGAAGAGCGCTTCGGCGTCACCATGCATGAGCGAACTGTTGGCAAACAATTGGCAAGCCTGGGCTTTCGGCGTCTGTCGGTGCGCCCGCAGCATCCGAAATCCGACCCGGATGCACAGGAGGCTTTTAAAAAAACTTCGCCGCAGAGGTAGAAGCAGCCTTGCCGGAAACAGCCCGCAGCAAGCCCCTGGAGATATGGTTTCAGGATGAAGCGCGGGTTGGCCAGCAGGGCACGCTCACCCGTATCTGGGCCGAGCGTGGAACACGCCCCCGTGCCCCGCGCGACACCCGCTATATCTGGAGCTACATTTTCGGCGCCGTCTGCCCGGAACGGGCTGAAGCGGCCGCTCTGATCATGCCACATGCCGACACACAGGCCATGAGCGCGCATCTCGCCGAGATCGCTAAAACCGTCGCATCGGGCGCACATGCCCTTCTCATTCTGGATGGCGCATCGCACGGCGGCAGAGCTGGAGGAACCCGACCCTGTCCGCCCTGCTCAAACTACCGCCCTATTCGGCCTGAACTCTACGCGATGGAAGCGCTGGGCTTATCTGCCGGCAAGCTCGCACCGTCTTCGACAATTGTTCATTGATCGCGACAGGTGTTGCGCTGGAGCAATCGACAAAACCGCAATCACGTCAATCACTACCATGAACACATGGGCCAGTTTCGGTCAAACTAGGGCCGTTGGTATAATATAATACCAACGGCCCCCAGATTTGACTCAAGGGGATTCCCACGAGCGGCGTGATCTGATTCAGTGGCATCAAGGCAAGGGAGGCTTTGATGGCAGTAAGGATTACGCGCAAAGACAAGTCCGCAGGCGAGCTTCGCCAGGAAGCGGCGCGGTGCCGGGATGGGAAAGCGGCGCGACGGATGTTGGCGATTGCCCTGGTTCTGGATGGGGTTGACCGCAAGACGGCGGCAGAAAACTGCGGCATGGATCGGCAGACGCTGCGGGATTGGGCCCACCGTTACAATGCGGAGGGCGTGTCGGGCCTGTTCAACCGTCGCCCGCCGGATCCACCCTGTCTGCTGAGCGCGGCACAGAAGGAGGAGTTGGCGGAAATGGTTCGGGCGGGTCCCGACCCCGAAACCGATGGGGTTGTGCGCTGGCGGCGCATTGATCTGAAACGCAAGATCGAAGAGCGCTTCGGCGTCACCATGCATGAGCGAACTGTTGGCAAACAATTGGCAAGCCTGGGCTTTCGGCGTCTGTCGGTGCGCCCGCAGCATCCGAAATCCGACCCGGATGCACAGGAGGCTTTTAAAAAAACTTCGCCGCAGAGGTAGAAGCAGCCTTGCCGGAAACAGCCCGCAGCAAGCCCCTGGAGATATGGTTTCAGGATGAAGCGCGGGTTGGCCAGCAGGGCACGCTCACCCGTATCTGGGCCGAGCGTGGAACACGCCCCCGTGCCCCGCGCGACACCCGCTATATCTGGAGCTACATTTTCGGCGCCGTCTGCCCGGAACGGGCTGAAGCGGCCGCTCTGATCATGCCACATGCCGACACACAGGCCATGAGCGCGCATCTCGCCGAGATCGCTAAAACCGTCGCATCGGGCGCACATGCCCTTCTCATTCTGGATGGCGCTGGCTGGCACGGTTCGGCAGAGCTGGAGGTACCCGACAACATCACCCTGCTCAAACTCCCGCCCTATTCCCCTGAACTCAACCCGATGGAAAATGTGTGGGCTTATCTGCGTGCCAACAAGCTCGCCATATCCGTCTTCGACAATTATGAGCAGATCGTCGACAGGTGTTGCGAAGCATGGAACTTCTTTGCAAACGACAAAACCGCAATCACGTCAATCACTACCAGACAATGGGCCAAAACGGTCAACGACTAGGGCCGTTGGTATAAGGATGATTATTACCGCTGGCGCGAGGCGTTTCCGGACGGGACGTGCAAGGTGGAAAACGTCATTGTCAGCGACAGCGGCGACTGGGCGATTGTCGAGTTTCGCAACACCGGTACCCACACCGGCATACTGCGGTCATCGCTGGGGGATTTTCAACCCACTGGTAAACGCGCCGATGTGCGCTATTGTTCGGTCATGCGGGTGGGTGATGGCCAAGTGGTCGAGGGGCACGACTATTACGACAGTGCCACCATTGTGCAACAACTTGGGTTGGGGGCGTGAACCCGCCCCGCGCGAGGCGTTGCGCCTGGCGGCGATGAAACTGCCGGTCAAGACCCGGACGGTGGTGCGCGAGGATTGGTAACGGGCTTCGCTTAGCGGCACCATCAAGCCAACCCAAGTGCCACAGTAAGTTTGTTCCGTGCCTATCCGGTTGTCACCCACACCCACTACATCTAGGGTGCTCCCAGTCGCCCGAGTAAAGCTCGGCGTAAGTGGGAGCGGTGACATCGCCAGCGATTCCGAGCAGGGACCGGAAGGCGTTGAACGGGCAGAACCGCCTGTTGAAGCGGAAGGTGAACTCGTTGAGGTAGGCTTGGAGGTGCTGGTGGCTCACGCCGTGATGAATGCCACTCAGCCACGTCTTCAGGTTGGCGAAGACGAGATGAATGATCGGCAGATACTCCTCAGCGACCTGGGAGTTGCCTCGCTCGGCGACGGCGAGGTGTTTGTAGCCGCGCTTGGCGAGGCTGGTATAGCCGGACCAATCGTCGGTGATGACCGACGCACCCGAAGTAACGGCGCCCTCGACAAAGCCGCAGAGCGATTCCGCGCTGCGGTCTGGCACGACAGCGAGTCGGACACGTCCGGCGTAGCGACCGCCCTTCCGCTTATCGAGCTTGGTTCCCGGCTTGCGCTGTCGCACTTCAACGGCGCTGGCGACAAGAAGCTTGTGGTGAACGCCCCGGCCCTTGCCGCGCGTGCGGCCGCCGACCCAGGTTTCGTCGACTTCGACATGGTCGCAGGCCTCGCTGCCGATGCGGTCCTGATCCGGCCGAACCATACCAGCGCGGAGCTTGTGGAGGATCTGAAAGGCGGTTTCGTAACGGGAAAGCCCGACCTGGCGCTGGAACTGTGTGGCAGACATGCCGGGCGTCTGGCTGGCAACCAGATAGGCCGCCCAGAACCATACGCCCAGCGACGTATGGGAGCGCTCCATGACCGTCCCCGCCGTCAGCCCGGTGTCGCGGCGGCACTTTCGACAGCGCAGGACGCCGGGCCGGCTGGTGAAGCGGAACGGCTCTGCCGCCGTCTGGCAATGGGGGCAGACGAACCCGTCACCCCACCGCGCCTTCTCCAGGTAGGCGGCACAGGCCGCGTCATCCGGGAAAAGTCGTTGAAACTCGGGAAGCGACCGCGGAAACGAAAGGTCTTCGCGCTGCGGAACATCCATCCCCGCTTCGTCCGCCTCCCGAGCCGCTCGACGCCATACCCTACATATAGTGGGTGTGGGTGACAACCGGATAGGCACGGTTTGTTCGTGTCGCGTCTGTTGCCCACGTCTCAGCGCGTATTGCCGTGTTCTGCGACCAACTAAATCCCCAGAACGTCATTCATGTCGTATTCTCCGGGCTTTTTGTCGAGGCCCCAGAGCGCGGCGGCAAGGGCGCTTTTGGCGTATAATGCCCGGTCGGTTGCGACATGGCGCAGGATCAGGCGCTCGCCGGCGCCTGCAAAGATGACATCATGCTCGCCGACCATGTCGCCGCCGCGGATCGAGGCAAAACCGATATGGCCAGGTATGCGCGCGCCCGTCGCCCCATCGCGCCCGCGGTCCGAGACCTCGGCCAGATCAACACCCCTGCCCTCTGCCGCCGCCTGACCCAGCATCAGCGCCGTGCCCGAAGGTGAATCGACCTTTTGGTTGTGATGCGCCTCGACCACTTCGATGTCGAACTGAGTGTCCAGCGCCGCGGCGACCATCCGCGTCAGCCGCGCCATAAGATTGACGCCAAGGCTCATATTACCGGCGCGGATAATCACCGCGTGGCGCGCTGCGGGCGTCAGTTTGGTCAGCTGCTCATTTGAAAATCCGGTTGTGCCAATGACATGAACCAACCGCGCCTGCGCTGCCAGAGCGGCAAATTCCACTGTGGCAGCGGGAGCGGTGAAATCGAGCACGGCATGGGCCTTTGCAAAGGCGGGCAGCGGATGGTCGCTAACGACGATGCCCAACTCTGCGCCACCCATCGCGCGGCCTGCGTCCTGCCCGATCCAGTCGTGGCCTTGGCGCTCAATTGCGCCGATTAGACGGCATTTTTCCGATGCAATAACCGTCTGGATCAGCATCCGCCCCATGCGCCCTGATGCGCCGGTGACGACAATGCCGGGAAACTCTGACATGGCGGTCCGCTCCGTTCATCTGGGCGCGGGTTTAACGTGGGCCCGGGGGCGGTTGCAATGGCCGCGCGGTGGGACTATCCCCGGTCCGCTATGGCCAGACATCATCATCAGGGCGGAGCGGGACCGTCGCAGCGCCAATTGCGGGTGGGCGAGCTGATCCGGCGGACGCTATCAGGCGTGTTGGCGCGCGGCGACGTGCACGACCCGGACCTGAACGCCTTGTCGATCACTGTCAGCGAAGTGCGTGCCAGCCCCGATCTGAAAGTGGTCACCGCTTATGTTCTGCCGCTGGGAGGCGAAAATCGTGACGAGGCGATTGAAGCCCTGCAACGCAACCGGTCAGAGTTGCGCCGGGTCATTGGCCGCGCCACGGCGCTGAAGTTCACGCCCGATCTGCGCTTTGTCATCGACGAAACATTTGATCGTATGGACGATGCGCGGGCGATGTTTGGGCAGGCGAATGTGCGCCGCGATCTGGACGCGGATGAGGGCGAGTAATGGCCGCCAAGCGCAAAGGACGCGCCATTTCCGGCTGGCTGGTCATCGACAAGCCCGCGGGATTGAGTTCGGCGGCCGCCGTGGCCCAGGTGCGCCGGATCCTTGACGCACAAAAGGCTGGCCATGCAGGCACGTTGGACCCCGCAGCCACGGGCGTTCTGGCGGTCGCGCTTGGCGAAGCAACCAAGACCGTTGCGTTTATTACCCAAGCACAGAAGAGCTATCGTTTTACAATGCGCCTAGGTCAGGCGACCAATACCGACGATGCTGAGGGCGAGGTTATCGCCAAATCCGCCCTGCGCCCGTCAGACGAAGAGATCGTGTCAGCCCTTGCCCCGTTCACCGGCGACATCATGCAGGTGCCGCCAAAGTTTTCTGCGGTGAAGATCAATGGCCAGCGGGCTCATGCGCTGGCCCGCGATGGCCAGGATGTCAGCCCCGCCGCGCGCGCGCTGTTTGTGCATGACCTGCGGTTGACCGCGCGCCCCGATCCGGATCACGCCGAGTTGGAAATGACATGCGGAAAAGGTGGGTATGTGCGTTCCATCGCCCGCGATCTTGGCGAGGCGCTGGGGTGTCTGGGTCATGTCACCGCGATTCGCCGCATTTCGTCGGGTCCGTTTGATATTGAACGCGCAATCAGCATCGACGCGCTGTCCGAATTGCCAACTGGCACTGATGTCGATGCTTTGCTCCTGCCGCTGCAGGTAGCGCTGGGCGATGTGGCGCAGGCAACGTGTTCAGAGACCAGCGCGGGTCGGCTGCGACACGGCAATCCCAGCCAAGTGATCGCCCCCGAATGTTCCTATGGCGATACGGTCTGGGCCAGCTTTCGCGGCCAGCCGGTTGCGATCGGCACGTATCGGGCCGGTGAACTGCACCCGACCCGCGTCTTCAACCTCTGACATGATTGAGCGCCATCATCTCAAGGACGATGCGGCAAGCACGGCGGTCTATTCCGACTGCGAGCGGTATCGCTATGCATTGACACGGGTCTGGGAAGGCGCGGCCAAGCGCGTCCATTTCGTGATGCTGAACCCGTCAACTGCCACCGAAATGCAGAACGATCCGACAGTGGAGCGCTGCGAGCGCCGCGCCCGCGCACTTGGCTTTGGGGCGTTTCAGGTCACTAATATATTTGCCTGGCGCGACACCGACCCACGCGACATGCGCGCTGCCGCCGACCCCGTGGGACCGGAAAACGACGCTGCGATCCTCGGTGCCTGTAGTTGGGCCGATCAGACGGTCTGCGCCTGGGGCACGCACGGGGCGCATTTGCGGCGCGGTCCGGTGGTCGAGGCGATACTGCGCGGCGCGGGCCATGATTTGACCCACCTGGGTCTGTCCAAAGACGGCCATCCCAAACATCCCCTGTATATTGGTTATGCAGTCCAGCCGCGCCCGTGGCTGGCTTCGCCAGATGGCCATCCGGCAAGCACGGGCGCATCTCTGAACCGGCCAAACGGGGTCCACGCATGACAGATCGAGATTTTTCACGGCGGCTCGGCAAGCTGGCCGCGTTGGCCGTGCGCTTCGGGGTCAACATCCGCCCCGGCCAAGAGCTGATCATCTCAGCGCCGATCGCCGCCTTGGACCTGGTGCGGCTGGTGACGGCAGAGGCGTACAAGGCCGGTGCCACCAGTGTCACGCCCCTTTTCTCCGATGACGCCAGCATTTTGGCAAGATACCAGCACGGCTCTGACGCGGCGATAGATTATGCGCCCAAATGGTTGCCTGCGGCGATGGCTGATGCCTTCAGGTCGGGCAAGGCGGCGCGGTTGCGCATATCCGGCGACACGCCAGGACTGCTGGCAGATCAGGACCCTGACCGGATTGCCCGGGCCGCGCGAGCCGCATCGGCAGCGGGCAAACAGGTGCAGGACGCGATCACCGGAGGCGGCGTCAACTGGAGTGTCATTGCCTATGTCACGCCGGGCTGGGCGGCCCGGGTTTTCCCCGGCGTGCCGGTGGATCAGGCGGTCGAAAATCTCTGGGAGCTGGTGTTTGCCGCCTGCCGCGTTGACCACCCGGACCCCGCCAAGGCGTGGCAGGGGCATTTCGAACTGCTTGAGCGGCGGCGCGACGCGCTCGATGCGTTCAACTTCGACGCGCTGTATTTTGACGGCGGCGGCACTGATCTGACGGTTGGACTGGCAAAGGGCCACAAATGGGTCGGCGGTGGTGAGCGAATGGCCGACGGTCAGTTTTACGCGCCCAATCTGCCGACCGAAGAGGTCTTTACCATGCCCGACCGGGCGCGCGTCGACGGTCGCGCGGTATTCACCAAACCGGCGGTCATCGCCGGTTCGATTGTCCAAGGGTTAGTCGTGGACTTTGATGGCGGAAAAGCCGTCAAGATCACAGCCGACAAGGGCCAGGACATTGCCCGGAGATATTTCACCACCGACGCGGGTGCGTCGCGCCTGGGCGAGGTCGCGCTGGTGGCCAATTCCTCGCCCATCGCGGCTAGCGGCACGCTGTTTCTGAACACGCTGTTTGATGAGAATGCCGCGTGCCATATCGCCTTTGGCACCGCTTATTCGATCAACCTGCCAGCCGGGACCGATGGCGAGGCCGCCGGAATGAACCAAAGCCAGATCCACCAGGATTGCATGATCGGACATGGCGAAATGGATGTGTCGGGCATCGCCAAGGACGGCGCGCGCGTGCCGGTCATGAAGGCCGGTGAGTTTGTGATCTGAGGCAGGTGCCCGTGCGCATCGCCTTTCACGTAAGTCTGGCACTCGTGCTGACCGCCCTGACCCAGATCGGCGGCCTGGCCTGGCTCGCGGCGCTGGCAAGCAAACGCAGGCTCGTGGCTTTTACCGGGCTCTACATCGTGTTATTCGCGGCAACCATTGTGTTGGCCCCAATCTTTGGGCGCGAACCGCTGCCTTGCATCAAAGACGGGCCGCTTCGGGTGCAATCGCCGATATTCTGCCTGATGAACCTGCATTATGTCAGCCCGGAACTTGCCGCGCTGGCGCGCGATTTTGCGGCGGCGATGGAGCGCGAACATCCGGGCACGAAAACCCGTGTGCTTGATGCAGGATTTCCGTTTTTCGATGGTTTTCCCCTGCTGCCGCATCTGTCGCATGACGATGGGCGCAAGATCGACTTTGCGTTTTACTACAGCGACAGCGACATTTATCGCCCCGGCGCCACCCGGTCGCCGGTGGGCTATTTCGCCTATCAGGCCGGACCCTCGCCATGCCCCGATGGGACCATGTCTCTGCGATGGGATCTAAGCCCGCTACAACCGCTCTGGCGCGATCTTGCACTGGAGCCCAAACGCATGCGTGCGGCACTGGCCTGGCTGAACGGCGACACGCGCGTCGGCAAGGTCTTTGTCGAGCCGCATATCCTGAGCCAGTTAGGTTTGTCGGGATCAAAGTTGCGGTTTCAGGGCTGTGCGGCGGCGCGCCACGATGATCACTTTCACGTGCAACTTTGATCCGACGCACAAGGCTCGCGCGTTTACGGCAGATTGTATGTTCCATGCCTATCCGGTTGTCACCCACACCCACTACATCTAGGGTGCTCCCAGTCGCCCGAGTAAAGCTCGGCGTAAGTGGGAGCGGTGACATCGCCAGCGATTCCGAGCAGGGACCGGAAGGCGTTGAACGGGCAGAACCGCCTGTTGAAGCGGAAGGTGAACTCGTTGAGGTAGGCTTGGAGGTGCTGGTGGCTCACGCCGTGATGAATGCCACTCAGCCACGTCTTCAGGTTGGCGAAGACGAGATGAATGATCGGCAGATACTCCTCAGCGACCTGGGAGTTGCCTCGCTCGGCGACGGCGAGGTGTTTGTAGCCGCGCTTGGCGAGGCTGGTATAGCCGGACCAATCGTCGGTGATGACCGACGCACCCGAAGTAACGGCACCCTCGACAAAGCCGCAGAGCGATTCCGCGCTGCGGTCTGGCACGACAGCGAGTCGGACACGTCCGGCGTAGCGACCGCCCTTCCGCTTATCGAGCTTGGTTCCCGGCTTGCGCTGTCGCACTTCAACGGCGCTGGCGACAAGAAGCTTGTGGTGAACGCCCCGGCCCTTGCCGCGCGTGCGGCCGCCGACCCAGGTTTCGTCGACTTCGACATGGTCGCAGGCCTCGCTGCCGATGCGGTCCTGATCCGGCCGGACCATACCAGCGCGGAGCTTGTGGAGGATCTGAAAGGCGGTTTCGTAACGGGAAAGCCCGACCTGGCGCTGGAACTGTGTGGCAGACATGCCGGGCGTCTGGCTGGCAACCAGATAGGCCGCCCAGAACCATACGCCCAGCGACGTATGGGAGCGCTCCATGACCGTCCCCGCCGTCAGCCCGGTGTCGCGGCGGCACTTTCGACAGCGCAAGACGCCGGGCCGGCTGGTGAAGCGGAACGGCTCTGCCGCCGTCTGGCAATGGGGGCAGACGAACCCGTCACCCCACCGCGCCTTCTCCAGGTAGGCGGCACAGGCCGCGTCATCCGGGAAAAGTCGTTGAAACTCGGGAAACGACCGCGGAAACGAAAGGTCTTCGCGCTGCGGAACATCCATCCCCGCTTCGTCCGCCTCCCGAGCCACTCGACGCCACACCCTACATATAGTGGGTGTGGGTGACAACCGGATAGGCACGGTATGTTCGTCGCCTCAGCATATGTTGGTGCTACCAGCCAGACCGAGGAGCCGAGCATGTCATTGCGCCCTGTGAAGTCAGAAACCCTTGCCCGGCCCACGATTGAAGGTGCGGGCGTCCACCTCTACCGCGCCTTTGGCTTTCACGAGCCGCAAAAGAGCGATCCATTCCTGTTGCTCGACGATTTCCGCAACGACGATCCGGCGGCATACGCCAAGGGGTTCCCGTGGCATCCCCATCGCGGCATCGAGACGATTATACCAACGGTCATTGATCAGAACCCATGCGCCCATTTGCGCATGCCGAGGGACATGATCTTCCATGGTTGGTCGATGAGGTTGTTCCAGGCTTGGCAGCACAGCGCGACGATGTCTTCGTAGGATTTGAAGATCCGGTTCGACAACCAGTTGTCGCGCATGAATTGCCAGACATTCTCCACCGGGTTCAACTCGGGCGATCGTGGCGGCAGCGCCAGGACGGTGATGTTGTCGGGGATCGCCAGCTTGGGCGTCAAGTGCCAACCGGCCTGATCGACGATCAGCACCGCATGGGCACCGGGATCGACGGCGGCACTGATCTCGATGAGGTGCGCCGCCATGGCGTCGGTGTCGCACCAGGGCATGACCAGCCCGGTGCCTTTCCCCTTCGCGGGACAGATCGCGCCGAAGATATAGGCCCATTCGGTGCGCTGGTCGCGGGGCGCCCGCGGGCGCGTGCCACGTCTGGCCCATCGGCGTGTGAGCTTATTCTTCTGGCCGATGCGGGCTTCATCTTGCCACCACAGCTCTATCTCGACGCCTTTCGGGAGCCTCGCCCGGATCTTCGCCAGTTCGGCGGGGAAGTTTTTTTTAAAAGCCTCGACGGCCAGCTCGTTTTGCGCGTAGTGGCGCGGCCGCGCCGAGATCTTGGCGAAGCCGAGCGCCTTCAACTCGCGCCCGACCGTGGTCTCGTCGAGCGAGATGGCGAACGTCTCCAAGAGCCACCGCGCCAGGTCCTTGCGCCGCCAGCGCACGACGCCGTCCACCGCCGGGACCGGGCCGGCCTCAACAACCTCCGCCAGTGCGCGGCGGTGATCGGCGTTGAGCTTCGAGGGTGCGCCCGGTGACTTCCCATCGACCAGCCCGTCCGGTCCGCGGGCGTTGAAGCGCCGCACCCAGTCGCGAATGATCTGCAGACCGACGCCGCCGATCCGCGACGCATCCGTCCTGCTGCCACCATCGTAGACCTCGGCCAACGCCAGCAGACGACGGCTCTGGGTCGCGTCCCTGGTCCTCTTCGCGAGGCGCCGCAGTGAGACGCTGTCAAAATCGTTCCGTAAGTCGATAGGCGCTGCCATGGCGAACCTCATTGGTTCACCACATTGAGTCAGAGATCGGACCGCTTGGGAATCCCCAACGTGAGTCAGGCATTCCGCTCGGTGGTATTACCTATGTGCTGGAAGGTGAGGTTGATCACGGCGACAGCCTCGGCAATTCCGGGACACTGGGTGCGGGGTCGGTTCAGTGGATGACCGCCGGATCAGGGATCATGCATCAGGAAATGCCACGCGGAAGTGCGAGCGGACAGATGCACGGCTTTCAGCTGTGGGCCAATTTGCCGTCCGCGCTGAAAATGACCGCGCCGCACTATCAGGATATTCAGGGCGCGGATATTCCCGAGATTACCGACGATGATGGCACCCGTGTGCGGGTGATCACCGGCAATTTCTGGGGTCAGCGTGGTCCTGTCGACGGGATCGCCGCCGAGCCGACCTATCTGGACGTCTCCGTGCCGCCGAACAGACGCAAGACGCTGGCGGTCGACACCTATGCCAATACATTTGCTTATGTATTCGCGGGTGCGGGCAGCTTTCGCGAAGCCTCTCGACCCTTGGGCGACCGAGTGGAAAAAGAGTTTGCAGGCGAAGAGATGAACATCCGTGATCTGTCGGGCAACCGCACACTGGTGCGCTTTGATACCGGCGACGAGGTAACCGTGCTGGCCGGACCTGAAGGGGTGCGGTTTCTTCTGGTGTCCGGCCGCCCGATCCAGGAGCCGGTGGCATGGCATGGGCCGATCGTGATGAACACCCGCGAAGAATTGGTAAAGGCGATGCAGGAATTGCAGAACGGCACGTTCATTCAAACGCAATCCTAGCCGGGCCGCTCATCGAGCCCTGATCCGGGCTCTCTTTGCTAGCGAAAAGCCCGAAAGGGCTGATGAGCGATTCCGGCGGCGGAATTCGGCTTTCGCTCGGGTGGCTGAACGCTATGATCGCCTGATATTGCGGAGGAACTCATGACAGTCCATATCGGTGCCAAACCCGGCGACATCGCTGAAACCGTGCTTTTGCCGGGTGATCCCTATCGCGCGCGCTGGGCGGCCGAGAAGTTTCTTGATGAGCCAAAACTGATCAACGAAGTGCGCGGGATACTGGGCTTTACCGGCACCTACAAGGGCAATCGGGTAACGATCCAGGGCACCGGCATGGGAATGCCCAGTCTGTCGATCTATGTGAACGAGTTGATCCGGGATTACGGTACCCAGTCGCTGATCCGGATCGGCTCTGCGGGCGCGATGCAGGACCATATCGCGCTGCGCGATGTCATCATCGCCATGACAGCGACCACGGTATCCACCCCGTCGCGCACGATCATGCGCGAGCTGAACTACGCGCCGGTGGCCGATTACGGCCTGCTGCGCGCAGCGGCGGATGCGGCGGCGAAATTGGATGTGGGTGTGCATGTGGGTGGAATTTATTCATCCGATACATTCTACGATGAACGCCCTGATCTGAACGAACAAATGGTGCGCCACGGCATTCTGGGGGTCGAGATGGAGGCAGCCGAGCTTTACACCCTTGCCGCCCGCCATGGGCGGCGTGCCCTGGCGGTGTTGACGGTTTCCGATCACCTAATCACTGGCGACGCGCTGCCCTCAGATCAACGCGAGCGCTCGTTTGGCGATATGATCGAGATCACGCTGGCGGCGGCTTTTGCCTGATGGCCGCGGATAAATTTGAGTTTTTTTGAAAAGAAGAAATCAAAGGCCGTGCGAGCCGTCATAGGCGTTGGCGGCGGGCGGCGACCAGTTTTCTGGCGGACTTGAGGGCGCGAATATCTCGACCACTAGCGGGTAGCAGTGCGCGGTGTCGCTGGAATGGGTGGTTGAACAATCGCCGCCCGGACAGGCCGAAATCGCTCCGAGCAGATCAATTTCTACAAAGAATTCAATATAATCGCCGGGGCGCACCGGGCTGGCCTTCATGAAATACTGGCCGGTGTCTCGCCCAAATCCGGTGCACATGAAGACGTTTAGCACGTCGTGGATATGCGCCTCTGCCTCGGCCAATGGCAGGCCGGTTTCCTGTGATAATGCGCGGGTCAGGTTGGAATGGCAGCAATGGTGATATTGCCCGCCGGTCAGAAGGGCATTGGTGTAAGGATCGCAGCGGGTGCCGATCACGTCGTGAACCGCGCCGCCAAAAGCGTCGATGCCATACCAGTCGAGTGTGTCGGTGGTAATCGTGGCCATCGGCCGCAGATGCGGCAGGCAAGACCACATCCGGTCGCCGGTGCTGATATGGCTGCCGTGAAGGGCGCGGGTTTTGCCGGAATAGAAGCGCTCGTTCAGGTCATGCGCGTTCCAGAGGTTCAGATCGCCGACTTGCGGGCCCTCGACAGATGAGATGCGAAAGAAGTGACCGGCGGGCACACGGAACGAACCTGCCTGGCGCGGCGGGACCAGCGTTTCGCCGGATTTTCGGGCGGTATCGCGGGCGATGTGATAGCCGGGCAGGTCCGGCGCTGGCAAGGTTTCTGGCGGATAGCAAATGACCGGGCGCACAGCGCGTCGCCTGTCGGCATCGCCTGGCGCGCTCATTCCAGCGGCGGCCCGTTTGGATCGGCAGTTTCAGCGGCCGGACGTGCCCGACCGAACCAGCCGCGCCGCGGCTGGCGATCGCGTTCGGGTCCGTACCAATCCTCATTGCGGGTCAGATACATGGTCAGCGCCAGCGCGATGAAGGCCAGCGTCGCCCCCGCCAGAAGCGCGTAATCGGCGCTTTGCAGGATCAGATAGAGCACGCCGTAAAGCACGAGCAGCATCACGGCCAGAACCGAGGTGCGCCGCCCCATTTTCAGCGCCGTCCAGCCGAACATCACCAACAGCGCGACGGTCGCACCACTGGCCAGCGCATAGGCCGCGCCAAAGCCGATCTGTTCAGCGTAAGCCACCATCAGAATGACGAAAATCGACTGCGCCAAGCCGATCAGGATGTATTGGACCGGGTGGGTCGGCTTGGTGCCCACGCGGTCCAGCAACAGGACCGTCAGGAAGGTGAGCGCGATAAACAGGATGCCGTAACGCGCGGCGCGATAGGCCTTTTGATAAAAGTCATTCGGCTGAAAAAACCGCACGCCAAAGGCAGCCCCGGTTCGGGCCGAATAGTTCTCGCGCGACACCTGCGGCAGGGCACGCGCCAGGTGTGGGATGGTCCAGGTGGCGGTAAACCCAGCGTCGGTTATGTCGGAATTGTCCGGCAGGAAGGCCCCGAAGAAGCTCGGATGCGGCCAGTCGGAGTTGATCACCACTCGGCTCATGCGGCCCACTGGCGTCATCGACAGTGATTGCGCGCCGTTCAGGCCAAGCTCCAGCCGCAGCTCGCCCAGATCACGCGGATCGCCGGTGGCCGCGACAATGCCGGTCTGCCCATCATTATTGGCCGGCAGGGGTTCGAGCGCCAGTTCAGCATCGCCAGCGCGCAAGCTCGCGCGCCCTCGCAGCGCCCGGTTTGATGACAGGAACAGGCGGATCTCGGCCTTGTCCCAGTGCAGGTCTTCGGCACCTTCCAATGCATCAACGGCGGCATTGGCCGGAAAGTCGAAACTCATCACCGCCTCGGCCTGATAGACCGGGACGACGAAAATGCCGCGGTGGCGTTCCTCGTTGACGGTGGTGACCTCCATCGTAAAGCTGTCGGGGTACAGGAACACCGGCGCGCGCGTTTCGGTCTTGGTCTCTTCGTAATGTTCGTAGATCACATTGCCCGAGGCGGCATCGCGCAACGCCTGACCGGTGGCCGGATCAATCACATCGCGGCGTTTGGTGGTGGTCACCTCCTCGGTGACCGGGATCACCATTTGCGGGCCGGAAAACAGCTGCGCGCCACCCCATTCGCGACCCACCGTGTCGATGGTCGCGCGGCTGTAATTGGCGCGGCTGTCGACGATATCGCTGACGAAAAACAGCGGAATGAACATCAGCAGCGCCAGAATGCCGACGATGAAAAACCGAAAACCCGTGGACCGGAGCATGGATAACCTCGCACAAGAAATTCATGCGGAATTCTGCGCGTTTCCGCCGGTTTCGTCAATTCGCAACGTGGTCCGGCGCCTACGCTCTAGGCGGCGCGCTTGTGACGCCGGCGGCGGCGTGATTTGCCTGCGCCACCGGGCTTGGCGGGATTATTGGCGGCCTCATTGCGTGTGCGACCGCGATTGCGACCGCCGCCCCGGCGCGCGGGTTTTTCAACTTCCGTACCTTCCCAAAGCCGCCCCCCGATTACCGGAATGGCCTTGCCCATAGCCTTTTCAACGTCCTTCAGTTCGCCGGTTTCAGCCGGCGAACAAAAGGCAACGGCAGCACCATCGGCACCGGCACGTGCGGTGCGGCCAATGCGATGCACGTAATTTTCGGGAACATTCGGAAGGTCGTAATTATAGACATGCCGCACGCCGGGAATGTCGATGCCACGCGCCGCGACATCCGTGGCCACCAGCACCATCAATTCACCTTCGCGAAACGCCCTGAGCGCGCGATCCCGCTGGCCCTGACTCTTGTTGCCATGGATCGACGAGGCCGAAAAACCCGCCGCAACCAGCGCTTTCATCAGTTTTTCAGACCCGTGTTTTGTACGCCCGAACACCAGCGCCTGCTGGCTGGGATGTCTTGACAGATAATCAACCAGCAAATCTTTCTTGGCGGCCTGCGCGACGAAATGGACGCCTTGCGTAACTTTTTCCACCGGCTTGCCTGGCGGCGCGACCTGAACGCGCACCGGATTGGTCAGGTAACTTGCCGATAGTTCGGCCATCAGTTTGGGCATGGTGGCCGAAAATAGCAGCGTCTGGCGCGGTTCCGGCAACAGCGCCGCAATCTTGCGCAAGGCGTGGATGAAGCCAAGGTCCAGCATCTGGTCGGCCTCGTCCAGCACCAGATGCCGGGTTTCGGCCAACGTGACCGTGCCGCGCTCCAGATGGTCGATCAGCCGACCGGGGGTGGCGATCAAAATGTCGGTGCCGCGCAACAGGCGATCTGATTGCGCCCTGATTGACATGCCGCCCACGACAACCCCGATTTTCAGATGTGAACCGGCGGTAAATCCGCGCAAAGCTGTGGAGATCTGACTGGCCAACTCGCGCGTTGGGGCAAGGATCAGCGCGCGCACGGTTTTCGGCGCAGTTTTGGTACCGGTTTGGTTGAGCAGATGGATCAGTGGCAGGCCGAAGGCCGCCGTCTTGCCGGTGCCGGTCTGGGCCAGACCCATAACATCGCGCCCCTCCAGCACCAGCGGGATTGCCCGGGCCTGTATGGGGGTCGGCTCGCTCAAGCCGGCCTCAGCTACACGGGCCACCAGTTTCGGGCCGAGGCCCAGTCTATCAAAGTAATTCAAACGTCTCTTCTTTCTACGCCGGGTTGGACCCGACACATGACAATGCCGGGCGGATCATTCCGACCGGCGCAAGGTTCTCGGGGGCGACATTACGCGCGCGCGCCGAATTGCCCGCACACGGGTCGCCCCGCCGGACCCCTCGCGTGATGATGGGAACCAAATGGATCGCGAATTTCGCGATCATCTTCCAGGCCTGTCTTCGCCCGTATCTTCGGACGGTGATGCCTGCTCACGCGGCGGCGGGCCTGGTCGACCGGGCGCAGGTGGGCGTTTTAGGCCGCAAAGTCAAGAGATTTCGCTGCGGCTTGTCGGTAACACGCGATATGTCCGGTTTATGTACCAGATGATCTGTCCGGTTTTAGAACGCCTCCAAGCCATGGAGGGAGGCGATGCGTCGGACGGAGCAGGTACAGGGACTGAGATTGATGAAGTTCGAGGAGGTTTACGGGCGCACCCATCGGGGTGGCTTGAGCCAGGCGGAGGCGGCGGAGGTTCTGGGTGTCTCGGAGCGCACCTTCCGGCGCTGGCGCGACCGCTACGAGGCGGAGGGAGCCGACGGTCTCTACGACCGCCGCCTGGGCCGCCTCTCGGCGCGGCGCGCGCCGGTGGACGAGGTGGCGCGGGTGCTGGAGTTGTTCGACACCCGCTACTGGGACTTCACGGCCAAGCACTTCCACGAGAAGCTGGTGGCCGATCACGGCTTCAAGCGCAGCTACAACTGGCTGCGGCTGAGCTTGCAAGCCCATGGGCGCAGGCGCGCGGTGCCCAGGCGTGGGGCGCACCGGCGCAAGCGGCCGCGCCGTGCCCTGCCCGGCATGATGTTGCACCAGGACGGCTCGAGCCACGAGTGGGTCCCCGGTCGATGGTGGGACCTGATCGTCACCATGGACGATGCGACCAGCGATATCTACTCGGCCTTCTTCGTCGCCGAAGAGGGCACCATGTCGAGCTTCCAGGGGGTGTCCGAGGCGATCCGGGCCAAGGGCCTGTTCTGCTCGCTCTACGCCGACCGCGCCAGCCACTACTGGAACACGCCCGAGGCCGGCGGCAAGGTGGACAAGGACACCCCGACCCAGGTCGGCCGCGCCCTGGCGCAGCTCGGCATCGAGTTGATCCCGGCCTGCTCGCCCGAGGCAAGGCGGCGCTCGGAGCGCATGTTCGGCACCTTGCAGAAGCGCCTGCCCCAGGAACTCAGGCTCGCCGGCATCACCGACATGGTCGAGGCCAACCGCTTCCTCAAGGAGGTCTTCCTGCCACAACACAACGCCCGCTTCGCGACCCCGGCCGAGGACCGGGGCACCGCCTTCGTCCCCTTCACCGGCGCGCTCGACGACATCCTGTGCATCCACGAGGAACGCACCGTCTCAAACGACAACACGGTGCGCTACAAGCGCCTGGCACTTCAGATCCCCGCCGGCCGCCACCGCCGCCATTACGTCAAGGCCAGGGTCCGCGTCCACGAATACCCCGACGGCACAATGGCCGTCTTCCATGGACCGCGATGTCTGGCGCGATACCACGCCGATGGCCAACCGATCGACAGCCAAACCCGCGAGGCCGCGTGACCCGCTTCGACGCGACCGACCGGCGCCCTGTGGACAAGTGGACAGCCGCTCCGCGACCGACCACTTCCCCACAGGGCCAGAAACCGCAACAGAAGCGGTCAACTAATACCAACGGCCCCCAGATTTGACTCAAGGGGATTCCCACGAGCGGCGTGATCTGATTCAGTGGCATCAAGGCAAGGGAGGCTTTGATGGCAGTAAGGATTACGCGCAAAGACAAGTCCGCAGGCGAGCTTCGCCAGGAAGCGGCGCGGTGCCGGGATGGGAAAGCGGCGCGACGGATGTTGGCGATTGCCCTGGTTCTGGATGGGGTTGACCGCAAGACGGCGGCAGAAAACTGCGGCATGGATCGGCAGACGCTGCGGGATTGGGCCCACCGTTACAATGCGGAGGGCGTGTCGGGCCTGTTCAACCGTCGCCCGCCGGATCCACCCTGTCTGCTGAGCGCGGCACAGAAGGAGGAGTTGGCGGAAATGGTTCGGGCGGGTCCCGACCCCGAAACCGATGGGGTTGTGCGCTGGCGGCGCATTGATCTGAAACGCAAGATCGAAGAGCGCTTCGGCGTCACCATGCATGAGCGAACTGTTGGCAAACAATTGGCAAGCCTGGGCTTTCGGCGTCTGTCGGTGCGCCCGCAGCATCCGAAATCCGACCCGGATGCACAGGAGGCTTTTAAAAAAACTTCGCCGCAGAGGTAGAAGCAGCCTTGCCGGAAACAGCCCGCAGCAAGCCCCTGGAGATATGGTTTCAGGATGAAGCGCGGGTTGGCCAGCAGGGCACGCTCACCCGTATCTGGGCCGAGCGTGGAACACGCCCCCGTGCCCCGCGCGACACCCGCTATATCTGGAGCTACATTTTCGGCGCCGTCTGCCCGGAACGGGCTGAAGCGGCCGCTCTGATCATGCCACATGCCGACACACAGGCCATGAGCGCGCATCTCGCCGAGATCGCTAAAACCGTCGCATCGGGCGCACATGCCCTTCTCATTCTGGATGGCGCTGGCTGGCACGGTTCGGCAGAGCTGGAGGTACCCGACAACATCACCCTGCTCAAACTCCCGCCCTATTCCCCTGAACTCAACCCGATGGAAAATGTGTGGGCTTATCTGCGTGCCAACAAGCTCGCCATATCCGTCTTCGACAATTATGAGCAGATCGTCGACAGGTGTTGCGAAGCATGGAACTTCTTTGCAAACGACAAAACCGCAATCACGTCAATCACTACCAGACAATGGGCCAAAACGGTCAACGACTAGGGCCGTTGGTATCATATGGTACATAAACCGGTCAACTCAGAATGTTCTCGACAGAGATTTCGCTGCGGCTTCGGTAATATGGTTCTCGTTCGCCACGAATGTAGCGAGCAATGTCGATGCAGTCGATCAGGATCGAGACGACGAATACGAATGCCATTGGCACCAGCCAATAGGGCATCAGCGCCCGCTCGGCGATCAGATCAGCCCGGCCATACAGCCAGAAAAGCAGCCCGACCCATAAGATATGCGGCACGCCCATCAGGCGCACGAAACCAAAGCGGCGGTAGATCATAACCTGCCAGACGACCACTGCGACACCGACCGCCAGCACCACCAGCCCCTCGATAGTGAAGATGAACAGAACCGCCGCTCCGCCGACCAGCATTTGCACCCGAACCCAGTTGCGCGGGACGGGCGCTAACTGGTGCAAGGTGATGCCGACAAATGATCTGTAATACCAACGGCCCCCAGATTTGACTCAAGGGGATTCCCACGAGCGGCGTGATCTGATTCAGTGGCATCAAGGCAAGGGAGGCTTTGATGGCAGTAAGGATTACGCGCAAAGACAAGTCCGCAGGCGAGCTTCGCCAGGAAGCGGCGCGGTGCCGGGATGGGAAAGCGGCGCGACGGATGTTGGCGATTGCCCTGGTTCTGGATGGGGTTGACCGCAAGACGGCGGCAGAAAACTGCGGCATGGATCGGCAGACGCTGCGGGATTGGGCCCACCGTTACAATGCGGAGGGCGTGTCGGGCCTGTTCAACCGTCGCCCGCCGGATCCACCCTGTCTGCTGAGCGCGGCACAGAAGGAGGAGTTGGCGGAAATGGTTCGGGCGGGTCCCGACCCCGAAACCGATGGGGTTGTGCGCTGGCGGCGCATTGATCTGAAACGCAAGATCGAAGAGCGCTTCGGCGTCACCATGCATGAGCGAACTGTTGGCAAACAATTGGCAAGCCTGGGCTTTCGGCGTCTGTCGGTGCGCCCGCAGCATCCGAAATCCGACCCGGATGCACAGGAGGCTTTTAAAAAAACTTCGCCGCAGAGGTAGAAGCAGCCTTGCCGGAAACAGCCCGCAGCAAGCCCCTGGAGATATGGTTTCAGGATGAAGCGCGGGTTGGCCAGCAGGGCACGCTCACCCGTATCTGGGCCGAGCGTGGAACACGCCCCCGTGCCCCGCGCGACACCCGCTATATCTGGAGCTACATTTTCGGCACCGTCTGCCCGGAACGGGCTGAAGCGGCCGCTCTGATCATGCCACATGCCGACACACAGGCCATGAGCGCGCATCTCGCCGAGATCGCTAAAACCGTCGCATCGGGCGCACATGCCCTTCTCATTCTGGATGGCGCTGGCTGGCACGGTTCGGCAGAGCTGGAGGTACCCGACAACATCACCCTGCTCAAACTCCCGCCCTATTCCCCTGAACTCAACCCGATGGAAAATGTGTGGGCTTATCTGCGTGCCAACAAGCTCGCCATATCCGTCTTCGACAATTATGAGCAGATCGTCGACAGGTGTTGCGAAGCATGGAACTTCTTTGCAAACGACAAAACCGCAATCACGTCAATCACTACCAGACAATGGGCCAAAACGGTCAACGCTAGGGCCGTTGGTATCATATGGTACATAAACCGGTCAACTCAGAATGTTCTCGACAGAGATTTCGCTGCGGCTTCGGTAATATGGTTCTCGTTCGCCACGAATGTAGCGAGCAATGTCGATGCAGTCGATCAGGATCGAGACGACGAATACGAATGCCATCGGCACCAGCCAATAGGGCATCAGCGCCCGCTCGGCGATCAGATCAGCCCGGCCATACAGCCAGAAAAGCAGCCCGACCCATAAGATATGCGGCACGCCCATCAGGCGCACGAAACCAAAGCGGCGGTAGATCATAACCTGCCAGACGACCACTGCGACACCGACCGCCAGCACCACCAGCCCCTCGATAGTGAAGATGAACAGAACCGCCGCTCCGCCGACCAGCATTTGCACCCGAACCCAGTTGCGCGGGACGGGCGCTAACTGGTGCAAGGTGATGCCGACAAATGATCTGTAATACCAACGCCCCCCAGATTTGACTCAAGGGGATTCCCACGAGCGGCGTGATCTGATTCAGTGGCATCAAGGCAAGGGAGGCTTTGATGGCAGTAAGGATTACGCGCAAAGACAAGTCCGCAGGCGAGCTTCGCCAGGAAGCGGCGCGGTGCCGGGATGGGAAAGCGGCGCGACGGATGTTGGCGATTGCCCTGGTTCTGGATGGGGTTGACCGCAAGACGGCGGCAGAAAACTGCGGCATGGATCGGCAGACGCTGCGGGATTGGGCCCACCGTTACAATGCGGAGGGCGTGTCGGGCCTGTTCAACCGTCGCCCGCCGGATCCACCCTGTCTGCTGAGCGCGGCACAGAAGGAGGAGTTGGCGGAAATGGTTCGGGCGGGTCCCGACCCCGAAACCGATGGGGTTGTGCGCTGGCGGCGCATTGATCTGAAACGCAAGATCGAAGAGCGCTTCGGCGTCACCATGCATGAGCGAACTGTTGGCAAACAATTGGCAAGCCTGGGCTTTCGGCGTCTGTCGGTGCGCCCGCAGCATCCGAAATCCGACCCGGATGCACAGGAGGCTTTTAAAAAAACTTCGCCGCAGAGGTAGAAGCAGCCTTGCCGGAAACAGCCCGCAGCAAGCCCCTGGAGATATGGTTTCAGGATGAAGCGCGGGTTGGCCAGCAGGGCACGCTCACCCGTATCCGGGCCGAGCGTGGAACACGCCCCCGTGCCCCGCGCGACACCCGCTATATCTGGAGCTACATGTCTGCCCGGAACGGGCTGAAGCGGCCGCTCTGATCATGCCACATGCCGACACACAGGCCATGAGCGCGCATCTCGCCGAGATCGCTAAAACCGTCGCATCGGGCGCACATGCCCTTCTCATTCTGGATGGCGCCGGCTGGCACGGTTCGGCAGAGCTGGAGGTACCCGACAACATCACCCTGCTCAAACTCCCGCCCTATTCCCCTGAACTCAACCCGATGGAAAATGTGTGGGCTTATCTGCGTGCCAACAAGCTCGCCATATCCGTCTTCGACAATTATGAGCAGATCGTCGACAGGTGTTGCGAAGCATGGAACTTCTTTGCAAACGACAAAACCGCAATCACGTCAATCACTACCAGACAATGGGCCAAAACGGTCAACGACTAGGGCCGTTGGTATAACTGCCCCAAAATCCCCAGTCTCTCATTCCCACCCTCCTGCATGGCCTGATGGGTTCACCGGCCCGGGCGTCAGCATTTGATCGCCATAACCAAAAAGCGCAGGTTGCCCGCCGGTGTGCCAGAACAGGATGCGCTTGCCTTGCCAATTGGGTGCCAGCGTGATCAGGCCCGCCATCACCTTGCCGGTGTAAACCGGATCGAGGAACAGGCCCTCGGTTTGGGCAGTCAGCGCGATAGCCTCGCGGGTTTGATCGCTTAGGCGGCCGTAACCCGGCCCAAGCGCCACATCATCGGTAATGATGTCGCCATCGGCAACCGGGTTGGCGGCTCCAACCAACTCTGCAAGCGCTTCAAGTCGTTGTTTTAGCCGGTTTGTCTGTGCAGTCGCGCGGCGACGCACGCACATGCCCAAAACCGGTGTGGACACATCCGACGACCGCAGCCCGAACAAAAGACCGGCATGGGTCAGGCCGGACCCGTCGCCACGATGATCGCGTCAAATGCAGGAAATCTCGCCGACTGGGTCACCAGTTCGCGCGCGGCATCGATGTAACCAAGCGCCCCGATCGGTGGATGATCTGCACCCAAATGAATGACGTAGGGAATATCGCCATTTTGGCGCAGTTCATCTGCGATCCGTCCGAGATTTGCA
Source organism: Paracoccaceae bacterium (assembly GCA_965216135.1). Classification (GTDB taxonomy): domain Bacteria; phylum Pseudomonadota; class Alphaproteobacteria; order Rhodobacterales; family Rhodobacteraceae; genus CBDCFL01. Next base: position 303,279 of record CBDCFL010000023.1, on the reverse strand, counting down.
TCGGCACCGGCGTCGTCTTCGCCGTCGGGATAGCTGTGGATTGAAGCGCCCAGTATGCGGTCGAGCAGGACATTGCCATTGTTGGCGTAGGCCTCGCTGGCAATCGGCACCCGGTCTTCCAGCTGGATATGGCAACCCATCCCCAATTTGGCGGCCATCGCGGCAGCCGTTCGCACAAAGTTTGACTGCACCGCGCCCGTGATCAGCACGACCGTTGCGCCCTGGGCTTGCGCGGCACCGAGGTAAAACTCAAGCTGACGGACCTTGTTGCCGCCGAACGCGGTGCCGGTGCAATCGTCGCGCTTTACGTAAAGCTCCAGCCCAAGGCGCGCCCCAAGATTGGGCAGTAGCTCGACCGGGGTTGGCAAATGCCCCATTCGCACTCTTGGGAACGGGGTGAGCAAGTTATTCATACCGGCCAGTTAAGTCGGCATTCTTTGCCATTGCAACAGGCCCAGCGTGCCAACCAGCAGCGCCGCCGCGATGGCGGCCAGGATGCCGGCGGGATCGGTGACCCAGAGCTGCAGCGCGATCAGCACAGCCGTCGCCGCAACCCAGGCGAAATCGCTGAGCGAAAAGAACAAAACATCGGCCCGTTTCGCGCCGCGTAACGAGGCCATCCACAACAGGGCGGCGTTGATGACCAGCCCGACGCCGAGTATCTGGATCAGAAAACCCGGCGCAGAGCCCAGAAAGGCGGCAATTGAGGCCGGAAATATTGCGAAGCCGAGGCCGAAGATCAGGCAGGATGCGGCATTGGCGCGAAGAACACTGGATAGTTGCATGAGACTCACCTATGTTGTCAATTAAGTTGACAATAAATAGGGATATCTACCTTGTCAAGTAAATTGACAACCAATGCGGAATTGCCGGACTCTCTGGCGCTCAACCTGTTGCAGGCGTCGCGTGCCTTTCAGGCGAGCTTGTCGGCCCAGTTGCTGGCGGTGCTTGAACGCGAATGCGGCACCAGGCTAACTCTGTCTCAACTGGGGTTTCTGGCGTCACTGATCTGCGGCGAGAATACCGCGTCAGATATCGCCCGCCGCAACGGCGTGTCGCGCCAGGCAGCGCAGAAACAGGTCCACGACATGGTGGCGCTGGGCTATCTGGCCGTCGCCACCGACCCAGACCGCCGCAATCAGGCGCTGATCACGTTTACCGATGCTGGTACCGGGTTGATGTCGGCGTGCCGGGTGCATCTGGCCAAGGTGGATGGCGATCTACTGAAGCGGTTTGACGAGCCGACGCTGCGCGGACTGACCGATTTGTTGGAATCGCGCCTGGATGGCCGGTAAAACCAACGCGGCCTCTGCTTGTACGGGTTTTATGCGCGCTTTGGCTTGCCCATGATGCCGCCCGCGTAGGAATGTTCACCAATCCGCTCGCCCAGGATGAATACCGGATGCACATGCGTGTCGCCGGTATAGTCAAACGATACGCCCGCACCTTCGATAATCCGGTTCATCATGTTGAACAGCCCGGCGATCTGCACCGCTTCAAAGAGCGCCTTTTCCGACCAGCCGGCCGCCAGAACGGCGTCAATGTCGGCCTGCACGATCCGCGACGGCAAAGTGTTCAGCTTGGTGACATAACCCAGCAACGCCTTGGTCTTGTCATCAAATTCAGAACCTTCAAGGTCTTGCAACGCCGCCAACAACGTGTCGCCATCCACCCCGAACGCCTTGGCGTAGATCAGATGCGAGCCGTGGCAGAACGTGCAGGCGTTCAGCCCCGAAACATAAGCCGCGATCATCTCACGCGTACCGATGTCCAGCTCTCCGGGGTGGCGCATGACGAAATCGGTAAAGGCCAGCAACGTGTCGCGCGAGGCCGGGAAGGTGGCGAATAGGTCAGAGATATGGGCGTTTTCGGGCAGTGAGGGGAGTTTGGGCATGGTGGCCGTCATAGACCAGATCGCCACACACCGCTATGTCTGGGATTACTCGCTTATGCAGGCGGGCACGCCGCGCAGATTATTGCGTCGCCAGCGCGATGCCGCCGTTGCCGAATGTTATCGTATCGTTGAACCACAGCATCATGCCCTCGGCACCCAGCCCGGTCAGATTGCCGGTCATGTTCATGTTGAGCGCGGTGCCATCCACGCTGCCCACCGCAGTGCCCGATATGCCCGAGGTCAGTGTTTCATTTGACCCCGTCAGATTGCCGGAGATCGTCAGGCTGCCGGGCGCGTTCGACCCGGTCGTCGGGCTTGCCACGAGCGAAAAATATTCCACGAAATTGCCCGCTGATCCGCTGAGCGTATCGCTGTTGAAATTGACGTCCATATCGAGCGTGCCGAGATAGGCCTTGGTGCAGTTCATGATGGTGTGGCCGCGGTACAGCTTGAACGGGTCTTCCAGATCGTCCAGCCGCTCGCCCCTCGTCGCGTGAATCGATGATCCAGCGGCAGGCGAATACCAGGGCCAGCAGCCTCCTTTCGACAGCGCACACGCCGGGTTGTTCCGATCAGCGGTAAGAATCCTGGCACTCAACGCCTGTGCGACGTGGACTGGCGAAGCCACTGGAAGACCAAAGAATGTCTGGATAGAGACCAAAGCGGCCGCGTCCCTTTTTTGATTCAATTTCGCGAGTCGGTCGTCGTTCTTTGGCCAGACCCTTTTCATGGGGCTGACTATGAATATCCTGTCGTCGACATCCGCGAAGTCGAAACAGGAGTAGACCGTTATGAACGCACCAGAATACATCTTCGAAGCCAGCTCAAAACCGTCGCTCCCGTGGCACGAGGTTCCTCTGATCCGGGCAACCGAGGCGTCAGTCAAAGGCTATGGGTGTCTGGTGGACGACCCCGCAGGTTTTGAGATTGAAATCACCCGTTGGCCGCAACAGGACTGGCGCCCAATTGATGACGGTACCGGCGATGAAGGCGGCTGGGTCGAAGGCACATTCAAATGCAACTGGCGCGGCGATGTGCTGTATGGAGAAAATGACGCTGTCAAAGGGCACTACGTCCTTGGCTGGTCGACTGATCCGCAACAGGCGCAGCCCGAAAAGCAAACCGCTCCTCGGGATCAGGTGCTGTTGTGGCACATGAACTACCACCCGGATGGCGGACAACTTTTTTTCCGCTCGAGCAAAAGCCATTTATCGTCCCGGTGGCGCTTGCGGGTGATAATCTGACGCCCGACAAAGTTGTGGCCTTCTGGTGTGACGGATCGCAAGGTCTTATATCCACGCCGGCGTATGGCACGAGGGCATTTTCCCGGTAGAGACCGAGCAAAAGTTTCTGGATCGTCAGGGTGCTGTCCATGCGCGCGTCAGCGCTGACATCGGTCAGGAATTCGGCGTCTACCTGTCCTGCCCTCTGCGCGCGGATAAAATCAAAGAGATCTGAGCCACTGGAAGGTCCGGTTTGTCCGGCGGACATTCAGGCTGTGACTTAGACCCCCCGTTTGAGAACCGAAGATTGGCGGCGGCGTGCCCTCACCGGTCATTTGCTACTGACACGACCAATCAGGAGACATTTGAGTTGAAACAGTCTATGTGAAACTTCCAAGTGTCATCTTTCTGGCGTTTCAGGATCGACAAGAATTTGCCGTCCGTCCGAGGCTGCGCATATTCTTTGGTGTAGTCGCAAGTGTAGTGACCTCTCGCAAAAGCAAAGTCGCCAAGCACATTGAGCTCGTCCAGTTCGATAACGAAAGACGTCACCATGTTCGGCACAAATCGCGGTGGCATGATTTCGCGCAGATCGTCTTTGTTGCGCGAAGGGATGCCCGGAGGCATTTGTGTTCCGCCCTTATCCCAGATCGAAAGCCACAAATCCGCGTCGCCCTTTTCCCACGCCAGGGCGTAGTCACGATAGATGTTCCTGATGGCGTCCATGCCCGATCCTTTCATCGCTTAGAACCTCGATGACAGCATTGGAACTTGTAAAGGAGAGGTCCGCAAGGGTTGTTCATGTCGGCTTGATCATCAGCTTTCCGCAACCGCGCAGAAGGAAAATGCGATTTAGTTGACTTTTGGTAGTCCGCCTCCACAGTGCGCGCACATCAAGTTCGCGATTGCAGCGAAGTCACACTTCCCACCGAGGTGGTGTTCGCTGCGGATGCATCAGGGGGCTTTGTCCTGCGCATCCGACATTCGGGTCGGCGACTTATACCACCGAGCGGAATGCCTGACTCACGTTGGGGATTCCCAAGCGGTCCGATCTCTGACTCAATGTGGTGAACCAATGAGGTTCGCCATGGCAGCGCCTATCGACTTACGGAACGATTTTGACAGCGTCTCACTGCGGCGCCTCGCGAAGAGGACCAGGGACGCGACCCAGAGCCGTCGTCTGCTGGCGTTGGCCGAGGTCTACGATGGTGGCAGCAGGACGGATGCGTCGCGGATCGGCGGCGTCGGTCTGCAGATCATTCGCGACTGGGTGCTGCGCTTCAACGCCCGCGGACCGGACGGGCTGGTCGATGGGAAGTCACCGGGCGCACCCTCGAAGCTCAACGCCGATCACCGCCGCGCACTGGCGGAGGTTGTTGAGGCCGGCCCGGTCCCGGCGGTGGACGGCGTCGTGCGCTGGCGGCGCAAGGACCTGGCGCGGTGGCTCTTGGAGACGTTCGCCATCTCGCTCGACGAGACCACGGTCGGGCGCGAGTTGAAGGCGCTCGGCTTCGCCAAGATCTCGGCGCGGCCGCGCCACTACGCGCAAAACGAGCTGGCCGTCGAGGCTTTTAAAAAAAACTTCCCCGCCGAACTGGCGAAGATCCGGGCGAGGCTCCCGAAAGGCGTCGAGATAGAGCTGTGGTGGCAAGATGAAGCCCGCATCGGCCAGAAGAATAAGCTCACACGCCGATGGGCCAGACGTGGCACGCGCCCGCGGGCGCCCCGCGACCATGGGCGCACCGAATGGGCCTATATCTTCGGCGCGATCTGTCCCGCGAAGGGGAAAGGTGCCGGGCTGGTCATGCCCTGGTGCGACACCGACGCCATGGCGGCGCACCTCATCGAGATCAGTGCCGCCGTCGATCCCGGCGCCCATGCGGTGCTGATCGTCGATCAGGCCGGTTGGCACTTGACGCCCAAGCTGGCGATCCCCGACAACATCACCGTCCTGGCGCTGCCGCCACGATCGCCCGAGTTGAACCCGGTGGAGAATGTCTGGCAATTCATGCGCGACAACTGGTTGTCGAACCGGATCTTCAAATCCTACGAAGACATCGTCGCGCTGTGCTGCCAAGCCTGGAACAACCTCATCGACCAACCATGGAAGATCATGTCCCTCGGCATGCGCAAATGGGCGCATGGGTTCTGATCAATGACCGTTGGTATTAAACCCCTCGCTCCACCATCATCTTCTTGATCTCGACAATCGATTTCGCCGGGTTCAGCCCCTTCGGGCAAGTCTTGGTGCAGTTCATGATCGTGTGGCAGCGATACAGCTTGAACGGGTCTTCCAAATCGTCCAGGCGCGCGCCAGTAGCCTCGTCGCGTGAATCGATGATCCAGCGATAGGCGTGCAGCAAGGCGGCGGGGCCGAGGTATTTGTCGGAATTCCACCAATAAGACGGGCAGGATGTCGAACAGCAGGCGCACATCACGCATTCATACAACCCGTCGAGCTTGCGGCGGTCGTCAATCGACTGTTTCCATTCCTGCGCCGGGCGGTTGGTCTTAGTTTCCAGCCAGGGCATGATCGAGGCGTGCTGGGCATAGAAATGGGTCAGATCGGGGATCAGATCCTTGACCACCGGCATATGCGGCAGCGGGTAGATTTTCACATCGCCTTTGATCTCCTCCATCCCATAGGTGCAGGCCAGCGTGTTGATCCCGTCGATATTCATTGCGCACGACCCGCAAATCCCCTCGCGGCACGAACGGCGAAAGGTCAGCGTCGGGTCGATCTCGTTCTTGATCTTGATCAGCCCGTCCAGGACCATCGGCCCGCAACTGTCCATATCGACAAAGTAGTGGTCGACGCGGGGGTTATCGGCATCGTCGGGATCCCAGCGGTAGATCGAAAACTTGCGCAGATTTGTCGCACCTGCCGGCTTGGGCCAGGTCTTGCCCGCCTTGATGCGAGAGTTTTTGGGGAGCCTGAATTCAACCATATCAGAACCTTCGTATTATTTGCCCGCAACTTCAAGCGCTTGCGTCGGCTCGGTCAATCGATCCAGCCAATTCTTGTCGGTTTCGTAGCCAAGAGTGATCAGATCATCACCGTGGCGTTCGAGATATTTTTTCGCGACCGAGCGCGGCAGGCCGGACATCCACTGCGCCGGCCTGCCCGAAACCACGTGATCTCTTTTCCGGATTTCATTGCCCTTGGCGCCAAAAAGCGAATTTTCAATGAATATGCGCGTTCCGGCTTGGACCTCGGGGTCGGAAAATCCAAGAAACCGCAGCGCTTCAGAAAATATTTCCGCCTTGGCATCCTGGATCAAGTCTTCATAGCGCGTCTCAAAAGATCGCGGATTTGCATAATCCCATCCGACCATTTTATTCATCGTTTGCAAATGTTTGCCTTGCATTTCGAACTCAAGTTTTTCTTCAAAACTGCCGAGTGAGCGCAAATGTTCCTGATAAGATTTGCCGCCAAGCTCTGGCTGCGGGCGATAAAGAAACTTTTCGTTCTTGCCGTCGGTTGTTTCGTGGTAGCGGGTGCCGGACAAAAGGACATCGCGCGGATCGCGAATGATGTGAAAAAACCGGGCGTCATCTTTGGCCAACAATCCCGGCGCAAAATTCGAGCGCCAGTTGACCACCATCACGCGCCCCTGCTCTGGCAAGTCCTTCCACTGACGCAGGACAGGAATGCGCCGGATCGGTATTTTCAGTTCGCGCGCCAGCGTCAGAAAAACGCTTTGCATCCATGACGTGCCGGTCTTGTGGTGGGTTGCCACACACAGAATTCGCGGCTGTGATCTTGTCATGGCTGCGCCCCATGCAATGCTGCATGGCCGGCGCGGTGTTTCTTGCGGATCACCAGTTTCAGCCCGGACCAGATTTCATCCACCGCGCAAACCTTTACGTCAACCAAAACATCGGCTAGGGCGAGGTCGCGGATCACATCTTCGGTCACGTCGGTGGGCACTTTCGACGCTTTCTTGGGCCACGACATCCAAATCATTCCGTCGGGTCTTATCCGGCCGCGCAGGGCCGGGGTGGCGGCGTCGATGGTCGCGGCGCTGTCTGTGAACAGGTGGATGTAATCCAGTTGATTGCCCGTCAGCGCGGCCCAGTCATCAACTTGTTCGACCGATACGAATGCGCGGGCTGACAACAGCGCCGTTTGGCTCTTCGGCAACCCCGCAAACGCCACCGCCTGGCCGTCCTTGAGCCCCAGCTTCTTCGGCAACGGCGTGCCGGAATATCCTGCCTGCGCCATACCGCCGCCTAACCCAATACCGCCAATAGCGCGCTTTGGGCGATGCATAGTGATGTTGCCGGGCGTTGGGCGATGGTCAGAACCGTCGCCGCCGCAGCCTCGCCAACGCCACCAACCGCGCTTCGGGCCAGGTCAAACAATTCGCCGACAGTTGCGTTTTCGATGATGCAATCGGTGTACGGCGCGGCGTCGATGCCGGGAAAGTGCCGTTGGACCACGCCATTGACCACGCCTTTGGCGACATCGCGGGTGGGCTGTTCGACGAGGACATTGGCGATGTCGCAGGCGGCAAGGGCCAGCGCCAAGAGGCTTATGGCGATCAGGCTTTTCATCAATAAACCCGCACCGAAGTCAGTCCCTCATGGCTCTTCGCCAACCCGGCTAAGGCCACGGTCTGGCCGTTCGTCAGACCCAGTACCATCAGGCAACGAAAATGGTGCAAAAACGGAATTTGAGTTGCAATTGTCACCATATCACTTTGGCCTTGAGCCTTTGATAGTGCGCCCGCATTGGAAAGTATGATCGCCTCACATTGTGCAACCCCCAGAAATTCAAATCGATCCGATAATCAGGTTCCAAAAAATTCCTTTATCGCGGACGGATCATCTTGACCCAACGTGAAATGCAATAAATTGCCACCAGCAGCCTCAACCGCGCGAAAAACGGATTCCCTATGTTGGCGATAGTACCTGCGCCATATTTCCAAAGTTTCTTTCACTGAGACGTTGTAGCACTTTGAGAAATGCCGCAGAAAAGCCCCCCCCAAAAATGGTGCTTTCTGGAATTCAACCATTCTTCGAGCGGACGCGGGATATTGGGCGACTATTTGCGGAACGAATGCGGAGACGTCAATATGAACTCGACTGTCCAGCCAACTAATGTCTGAAAAGGCTTCGGACTCTTCAAAACCCTCCAGTATCGGGCGGGCCGCAGAGGAATTGCGAAGAAAGCATTTGGCAAGATTTTTCGAACGTCTTGGCCCGCCCATAGACACTGATCTTATTCCGCTTCGGCTGAACAACACATGAAGCGATTTTGTGCCGGTCTTGTTCGGTCCCAAACAAAGAATTGGGGGGCGGGTCCGAACATCGGGTCTAAACTCGGATTTTTTGGACACTATCGCGGCCACCTAATAAACCCGCGCCTTCGGTGCGATTTTCTTTAGATCAATCCCACCCTCATCCTTGGTGGTCAGCGGGTTCAGATGCACAGGCCGATAGCTGAGCGACACATTCGCGCCATCCACCGTTGCCAGCGAATGCACGCGCCAGGTCTTGTCGTCGCGGTCGGGGTAATCCTCATGCGCATGCGCGCCGCGGCTTTCCTTGCGGGCCTCGGCGGCGACGATGGTGGCCAGCGCATTGGGCATCAGATTGGTCAGTTCCAGCGTTTCCATCAGGTCGGAATTCCAGATCATCGAGCGGTCGGTGACCGACAAATCACCGATCTTGGCGGCGACCGCGGTCATTTTCGCAACCCCCTCGGCCAGCGTCTTGTCGGCGCGGAACACGGCGGCGTCGTCCTGCATTGTCTTTTGCATTTCGATGCGCAGATCGGCGGTTGGCACCGCCCCGGATGCGTGGCGCAACCCGTCGAACCGATCCAGCGCCGCATCGACAGACGCAATGTTCACCGGCGGGATCGTGCCGGACGCATCCACCACTTCGCCCGCCCGGATCGCCGCGGCGCGGCCAAACACCACCAGGTCGATCAGCGAGTTTGACCCAAGCCGGTTGGCCCCGTGGACCGAAGCACACCCGGCCTCGCCAACCGCCATCAGACCCGGGGCCAGCGCATCGGGGTCATCGTCGGTCGGTTTCAGCACCTCGCCCCAGTAATTGGTCGGCACGCCGCCCATATTGTAATGCACGGTCGGCAGCACCGGGATCGGCTCGCGCGTCAGATCAACACCGGCAAAAATGCGCGCCGACTCGCTGATCCCCGGCAGCCGCTCGGCCAGCGTTTCCGCGGGCAGGTGGTTCAGGTTCAGGTGGAGGTGGTCCTTGTCTGCCCCGATCCCCCGGCCCTCGCGAATTTCCAGCGTCATGCAGCGGGAAACCACGTCGCGCGACGCCAGATCCTTGTAGGTGGGCGCATAGCGTTCCATGAACCGCTCGCCCTCAGAATTGGTCAGGTACCCGCCTTCACCGCGCGCGCCTTCAGTGATCAGCGTGCCAGCGCCGTAGATCCCGGTCGGGTGAAACTGCACGAACTCCATATCCTGCAGTGGCAGACCGACGCGCGCCACCATCCCGCCACCATCACCGGTGCAGGTGTGGGCTGATGTGGCGCTGAAATAAGCCCGCCCATAGCCGCCGGTGGCCAGCACCGTCATCTTGGCGGAAAACAAATGCAGCGTGCCGTCGTCCAGCTTCCACGCCAGCACGCCCTGACAAGTGCCATCCTCGGCCATGATCAAATCAATGGCGAAATATTCGATGTAAAACTCGGCATTATGCTTCAGGGATTGGCCATAAAGCGTATGCAAAATCGCGTGCCCGGTACGGTCAGCGGCTGCACAGGTGCGCTGAACCGGCGGGCCTTCGCCAAATTCGGTCGTGTGGCCGCCGAACGGGCGTTGGTAAATCTTGCCCTCTTCGGTGCGCGAAAACGGCACGCCGTAATGTTCCAGCTCATAGACTGCCTTGGGGGCTTCACGCGCCAGATATTCCATCGCATCGGTGTCGCCCAGCCAGTCAGAGCCCTTGACCGTGTCATACATATGCCATTGCCAATTGTCGGGGCCCATATTGCCCAGGCTTGCCGCAATCCCGCCCTGCGCGGCCACCGTATGGCTGCGGGTCGGGAACACCTTGGTCACACAAGCCGTGCGCAATCCCTGCTCGGCCATGCCCAGCGTCGCGCGCAAGCCAGCGCCCCCGGCCCCAACAACGACAACGTCATATTCGTGGGTCTCGTATTCGTATTCTGCCATGTGTCGAAACCCTTCAGAGCGCCATTTTCAGAATGGCGAAAACGCCGGTCGCGGCCAGCCCGTAGGCCAGACAGATCATCGCGATTATTAGGAACTCGCGCGCAATTCCATGCACGTAATCTTCGATCAGCACCCGGACGCCGCTTTTGAAATGCATTAGCCCAACCCAGATCGTCAGCGCCGTGATCAGCGCCGCGTAGGGTCGCGCGAAATGGCTGGTTACGGCCTCATGGCTCTGCCCGATCATCGGCCCAAGTGAGAATATGAACAGCGGGATCAGCACCAGCAGGGCGACCGAAGAGATGGTCATAGACCAGTGCCGGTTTGTCCCCTCACGCGCCGATCCGGTGGCGTTTGCGCGTTTGCGATCTGTCAGAAATGCCATGCTCACCGCCCCTTCAAATCACCAACAGGCTGAGCGCGGTCAGCACGAACGATCCGGCAATCACCGCCCAGCCCAGCATTTCCGCCGCCCCGATCTCCAGCCCCCAGCCCTGATCCCAGATCAGATGCCTGAGCCCCGCCAGCAGATGATACCAAAGCGCCCAGAGCGAGCCGATCAGGATCAGCTGTCCCAGCCAGCTGGTCATAAGACCATCCACGAAGGCGAAATAACCGGAAGAAATCGACGCCGCCAGCAGCCACCAGACAATCAGCACCACGCCGACCAGCAACGCATTTCCGGTGATCCGGGTGAATATCGAGGACATCGAGGTCAGCTGCGGCCGGTAGATCGTCAGATGCGGCGAAAGTGGCCGGTTGTCTGTTTTGCCGTCAGCCATCGTCGATCCTTCGTGCTTGGCGCGCGCATATGCTACTAGGTGTGATCGACAATATCCAACTTGTCACGCGGCGTTGGCGCTATCAGCGACAGAAAGTTCTGCGATGCGGCGAATTGCAGCAAGCCGACATCACGCCGCAAACACCTGATTGCTAAAGCTGAAAACACAAAAGCGTTGTTAGTAGGGATCAATTGAAGAGACCTGTTTGGTGGTCTCGCGGCGCAGTTTGCGGCGCATCTTGTCGGCAAAATCCTCAAACCCGTCCGCGGTCTCGACAAAAGCGCCCGGCCCGGAAATGACATTTTCCCAGAAATATCCGGTCAGGTCGCCCTCGTCAGTTTCAATGGCCAGCGCATTCACCGAAATTCCCGCTTCTGCCAGTGCTGCGCGCAATGTTGCCGGTTCGACGCCTTCGTTGGACATGCCATCGCCAGAGATGTCGATGACCAGACGCCTGCATGTCTGTACTTCGGCCATATGGGTGATTGAAAATGCCTGCGCCTCGCCAATGGCGGTGGCGTAATTGCGCCAGCGTCGCGGCAGGGCGTCCACCTGATCGGCCAGTTCCTCAACCGTGGCGAAATCCACCGCTCGGACCCAGGGGATCGACATGTCCTGTCGCGACGTGCCGGTCCATTGCACCAGCGCCACCTGTGCATCAGCGCGCACCAGCGCTTCGGCCACGACCGGATCGCGCAGGCCCTCGGCAATGCCCAGCATTTGCGTGTCGTATTCGCTGGCATCGACCGATCCTGAGACATCGACCGCCAGCAAAAGCGCCAGGTCGCAGGCCCGGATTTTCGCGGGCACCGACATCAACACGAAAAACGCAAAAATCCACCGCATGGAACTATCGCCTAACAGACTATCCACCGCCGCGCGCTCACAATCGGGCGACTGCGCCTATGCGTGCGGCTCTGGCGATCGCCGCCGCCGGAACCATCGGCATCGGGTTGATTCCGGCGTGGTTTCTGGGGCGGGCGCAGCATTCGGTTTGAGGGGGTAGTGTGAGATTCTCAGATTGAAATTCCGACATGCGAGAGGAATCTGACGTGCGCACCAGTGCACCGAACACCGTTTTTGACTTTAACCGGACATAAGTTAGACAAGCCGCGTGTGTCACGAAGATATTTCCCGAGCTTGTTCTCGAAAGGTGTACGTTCTTCCCGAGAACCCAAGGATCAAAGGGAGGGAGAGCCATGCGCAAATTCGGATTACTGAGTGCCGTCCCCACAGCGGCCACAGCGAGGCGCGCGCCCATGACCATCCTGGCGCTGTTGCTTGCGTTCGGAATCTCAGCGGCACACGCCGCCCCGATACACACTGCAGCGCGACAGGGCGATGTCGATACCGTCCGTGAGCTGCTGGATCAGGGCGAGGACATCAATCGGAATAGCCGCAACGGCGCGCCGCTTCATGTGGCGATTCTGGCCGATCGCCAGGAAGTCGTGGAATTTCTGATCGCCAATGACGCCGACGTCAACGCATTGTCGTCCACATTTGGAATGCCGTTGCATGTGGCCGCACTCAAAGGTTCGGCGATCATAACATCCTTGCTCATCGCCAACGGCGCAGATGTCACAGCTCGGGATAGTCTTGGCCTGACGCCTTTGCACCTCGCGGCCGAGCGGGGTCGTCTTGGCGTTGCCGAGTTGTTGGTTAACGCGGGCGCGGATGTCAACGCGACTGCTAACGAAAGCGAAACACCCCTCCACATGGCCGGGATCAATCAGGAAACGGATATTACGACATTGCTGGTCGCAAATGGTGCGTCGCCGCCGCCCGTGGAGCCCGTATCCGGCCTGTTGGCCAGGGTCGCGGCAGACGAAGCCGAGGGAATTCTTACCCGGTGCTCGACATGCCACGATTTGCAAAAAAATCAGAGGCGGAAGGTCACGATCGGACCTTATCTTTGGGACGTCGTGGGCCAGCCCAAGGCCGGGCGGGACGACTACGAACACTCGCCAGCATTTGTCGCGCTCGACGGCACCTGGACGTTAAAAGACCTGAATGCGTTCATCGCCAATCCAAGAGGCTTCGCGCCGGGCACGAAGATGAACTATCCGCCCCCCTAAACATCGGCGAAAGGGCGAAGATCATCGCAGGCCTGTGGCTGCTCAGTGACGAACCGGTTCCGCTCCCAAAATAAGTGCTGGCGTCAGGCGGCTCGCCATAATCGGGTCAATTTATCGGCTGCTTGCGTTGCCAAGCGCAGCTTTCGAGCTGACCGATCGAATGGGAAAGCGAAGGTTCCCGACGTGCCTGATCGGCGAATAATCTGTGCGCGTTCAATGACTGCTTCCGGCACTTCCCGGCCACGCAATTGAACCGTCGATACGTACGCACAAGGTGGAAAAGCAGAATTTCCAACCGCTACACGCCCGCCAGGCGAATATTCTATGAAAAACTCAGCATTTCGTAAAGTTTGAGCCTAGAAGAAAGGAGCGCTCCGGTTGCCTCCCTGGGGTCTGCTTGACCACCTTCGACATGTCATAGCGAACCCTTCGGCCCCTGACCGGGACCTGCCGCCGGTTCTGTTGATTGTGATCGGCCTCTATTGAACAAATATCTCGGAGTGAACCCCGGATCAGTGTCCGGGGGGGGGGCAACGCGCCTGCCGCGCCGCCCTCACAGAGGCATCAGCGCCCAGTAATCGAGATCAAGCAGCACATCGGGCAGGTATTTCCCGTCACCGCCCCTAAGCGCGAGCGCTTCACCCTTGGTCGCCACCAGCCTGAGCCGGATTGCACCAACCTCCGGCGCCGCCGTTTCGGCCTTGTCCAGCACCTCAGACCAGGCGCGCACCGTATCCCCAGCAAAGCATGGGTTGGCATGCGTGCCTGCGTTCAGTCCGACGATCATCTGCGCATTGGCCAGGCCGTTGAAACTCAGCGCACGCGCCATCGAGATCACGTGACCGCCGTAGATCAACCGCTTGCCGTCGGGCCGCTGAGTGGCGTCAAAGTGAACTTTGGCGGTGTTCTGCCACAGCCGCGTTGCGATCATGTGCTCGGCTTCCTCGATGGTCACACCATCGACATGGTCGATCATCTCACCGATCTGGTAATCGGCCCAGCGATGCGGCTCTCCGGCGAGAGCGAAATCGTAACCGGTGAAATCCAGCCCCTTTGGGATCACCAGATCATTGGCTGCGACCGAGGCCGCAAGGCTCGGTATGACGCTCTGGGACGCAGGCGCATCCGTATCGGCCTTGCGCACCATCGCCCAGCGCACATAGCTCAGGACCGGCTCGTCGCGCTGGTTTAGTCCCGTGGTGCGCACCCAGACGACGCCGGATTTGCCGTTTGAGTTCTGCTTCAGACCGATCACTTCGCTCTCAGAGCGCACTGTATCGCCGGGCCAAAGCGGTTGCAGCCACCGCCCCTCAGCGTAGCCCAGATTGGCCAGCGCGTTCACCGAGATGTCGGGCACGGTTTTGCCAAAAACCGCGTGAAACGCCACCAGATCATCAAGCGGCGATGCTGCAAGCCCGCACGATTGCGCAAAAGCATCTGACGAATAAAGCGCATGACGGGCCGGATATAAGGCGTGATACAGCGCCCGTTCCCCTCCCGATATGGTTCGTGGCACCGCGTGGCGGATGATCTCGCCGATCGCGTAATCCTCAAAGAAACGTCCGGGATCGGTCTTCATGGCGGTCATATCTGTCACGCGACAAATGGCGACGGGCCGATCCACGTGTGGACCGCAACGATTATCGCCAGAATGACCGCCGATAGGATGAACAACCGTATATCGCCCGCGATACTGCCGCCGGTGAAGGGCTCTGGTGCGGGCTCGGACCGGTTGATCAGCATGATCGCGGCCACCGCCCAAGCCCCCAGCCCGCCAAACAGCACCAGTGACGGCACGTCGCCGTTGACCAGCAGATGCGCCACCGCCCAGACAAGCGCGCCGCTCAGCATCGGATGGCGCAACCAGCCGCGCAGGCGGCTTTTGGAAAAGCCAAGCCCAAACAGCACCACGGCGATCACCATCAGCAGGTTATTGACCGGGGTCGCCCAGCTGCCGAACGACCACAGCTCGACCGGTTCGGCGGCGCGATAGCCGATCACCATCAGCGCAATTGCGCCCAACGAAGCAAGCGCAACCACACCCTTGGCCGCATTGCCCATCCGCCCGCGCGCATCTGGTGCCCAACGCTTGAAAGTATGTGTAAAGCTCCACAACAGCACGCCTAAGATCAACCAGCCCATTTATTCCTCCATCTCTCCAATTGCCACAGCCTTGGCAAGCGTCGCCTTGGCGGCAAATACATGTAGATTTTCAACAATTCTTCCGTCAAGCACGGCAACCCCGCGGCCTTCCGCCTCAGCTTCCTCAAAGGCCGCGATCTGACGCTTCGCGAGGTCAATCTCGGTTGGCTTCGGCGCAAAGACCTCGTTTGCAATAGCCAGTTGCGCAGGGTGGATCAGGGTTTTTCCGTCGTAACCGAGTTTTCGCCCCTGCAGACATTCGGCCCGCAATCCGTCGTCGTCCCTGAACGCATTAAAGACGCCGTCCACACAGGCAATGCCCGCCGCCCGGGCCGCCAGCAGACACAATTGCAGGCAGGTCTGGACACCGGCGCGTCCGTCCTGATGCTGCGCCCCAAGTTCGTTCAGCAGATCGTTAGTGCCCACAACCAGCCCGGCGACCGAGGCGTGATCCGCGATCTGACCGGCGCACAGAACGCCACGCGCGGTTTCCATCATCGCCCAAAGCGGATGCGTGTCGCTGATCTTCATTACCGCGTCCAGATCCTCGGGAACCTCGACCTTGGGAACCAGCAGGCCATCAATTTTGGCGTCGGCAAATGCCGCGATGTCCGCTGCACCCCATGGCGTGTCCAAACCGTTGACGCGAACCAGCAGAGTTCGGCGACCGTATCCACCGGCAGCCAGCGCCTCGTTCAATGCCTCGCGCGCCGCAACTTTCTGATCTACCGCGACCGCATCCTCGAGATCAAATATAATCGCGTCGGTGGGCAGATTTCGGGCCTTGTCCACGGCGCTTGCCCGCGATGCGGGAATGTAAAGCACCGAACGTGTCGGTCGCGCAGCCGGAACCATGATTCTCATCCCCGATATTGGTTACGAAAAGGTTTACCGTAACCATTTTAGTTACAAGGCGAAATTTGCCGCACCGCAGAAAATCCTTGATTTCAATCCTTTGCCACAAAGCCGTTCAAACTTTGTTCCGCGCAGGGCGTCGTCTTAACTCTTTGTTGGCTGCTTTGATGCGAGATTTTTCTGACGTCGGAACAACAGGAGGAACGCTCGGATAACCGCCGATCGTGTGAGTAAATCCGACACCACAGAAACGTGGGTGCCGCATCCAGATTGCCAGCACATTGGCAGGCCAGGTGGAGCGCCCCACAATTGGAAGGAAAGACAACATGAAACGGACGTTTCTGGCACTTTCGCTTGGGGTAGGCGCGATGATCATGGCCACAGGCCACGCAATTGCCCAACAGAACAATTGCGCGCCGCGCGAATCGGTTGTCGACCGGCTGGCCAGCAAGTATGGCGAGAGCCGCCAGTCAATCGGGCTCGGCTCCAATAATGCGGTTGTTGAGGTCTTTGCCTCGACAGAAACCGGCACCTGGACAATCACCGTGACAATGCCCAACGGATTAACCTGCCTTGTGGCCGCAGGTCAGGCTTTTGAAACCGTAGCCGAGGCTTTGCCGGTCATTCCCGGCAGCGACGCCTGAGTGAGACTATGAATTCGCGATGCGGGGCGTATGAGGGCAGCCGCATTACTTCAGGTCAGGGCGTCCCAGATCAGTTTGGTGCCTGTTACGACCAGAAAAAGATAAGTCAGACGAAAGAATATCGCCTCTGACACGACATTATGGGCCAGAACGCCCAGCCATATCCCAAAAAACGCAAGCGGTGCCAGAACCAACCAGGCGATGGTCATGTCAGGTGTAATCATGCCCAGCGCGACGAATGGCACGAATTTCAAAAGATTGATCGCTGAAAAGACCAGGACCGAGGTTGCCTGGAAGCCGGTTTTGGTCATCTGCCGCGATAACATGAAAACCGCCGCCGGTGGCCCGCCTGCATGGGCGATAAAACTGGTGAGCCCGGCCAACGCGCCCATCGGATAGCCCAGCCACAATGGCGATTTGCCGGATCGGGCCTTGAACGATCCCGACCGCCGCGATGCCTGAAAGACCACAAAGCCGATTGCGATCAGACCGATCAGCAAGCGAAATACGTCCGGATCGACCAGGCTCACCAGCACGGCCCCGCTGGCAATGCCCGGCACGCTGCCCAAGATCAGCGCGCGCGAGGCCGGCCAGTCCCATTTGCGCCAATAGGCTTTCAGCGCACCCAAATCCATCAGCATCAACAACGGCAGCATCAGACCCACAGCCGCCGCCGGTTCAAGGATTAGCGCCAAGAACGGCGCCGCCGCAAATGCCGCGCCGGACGCGAAACCGCCCTTGGAAATCCCCGCAAACAGCACCGCTGGCACCGCGAACGCGAAAAATGTCACGTCAAGCTCCATGAACCCACCGCATAGCGCCGCGATAACCGGCCGTGCCGGTCACTATCCCACGCTATCAACGAAGGCCATCGCCGCCCCGGCCATTTTGCCGCGCCGCCGCTTGCTTGCACCGCGTGGCGGAACGTCATAAGCCTCGCGCTGAAAAATTATCGCCCAGGGGGAGAATACCATGGCCAGACCCAGGATCGCACTGATCGGAGCAGGGCAAATCGGCGGCACGCTCGCCCATCTCGCAGCTCTGAAAGAACTCGGCGACATCATCCTGTTCGACATCATGGAAGGCACGCCGCAGGGCAAGGGCCTTGACATCGCCGAAAGCACGCCGGTTTCCAAGGTCGACGCTGGCATGAAAGGCACCAACGATTACGCCGATATTGCGGGTGCCGATGTCTGTATCGTCACCGCTGGGGTGCCCCGTAAACCGGGGATGAGCCGCGACGACCTCCTGGGCATCAACCTCAAGGTGATGAAAGCCGTCGGCCAGGGCATCAAAGCCAACGCGCCCGGCGCATTTGTCATCTGCATCACCAACCCGCTGGACGCGATGGTCTGGGCGTTGCAGCAATATTCCGGCCTGCCGACCGAAAAGGTTTGCGGCATGGCCGGGGTGCTCGATTCAGCCCGTTTCCGCCATTTCCTGGCCGAAGAATTCAATGTCTCGGTCAAGGATGTCACCGCCTTCGTGCTCGGCGGACACGGCGACACGATGGTGCCGCTGACCCGTTATTCGACGGTTGCCGGTATCCCGCTGCCCGATCTGGTGGCAATGGGCTGGACCAGCCAGGAAAAGCTCGACGCAATCGTTCAGCGCACCCGCGACGGCGGCGCCGAGATCGTCGGCCTCTTGGGCAATGGCTCGGCCTTTTACGCCCCCGCCGCCAGCGCCATCGAAATGGCCGAAGCCTTCCTCAAGGACCAAAAGCGCCTGCTGCCCTGTGCGGCCCATGTTGCAGGCGCTTACGGGCTCAAGGCGATGTATGTCGGCGTGCCCACCGTGATCGGCGCGGGCGGGATCGAGCGGGTCGTCGAGATCAAGCTCAACAAGGACGAACAGGTGATGTTCGACAAATCCGTCGAGGCGGTCAAAGGCCTGGTTGCGGCATGCAAGGGGATTGACGGCAATCTGGGGTGAACGCCCCCGCCAAATTATTCATCGAAAAATGGCCGGGCTCATTGGGTTCGGCCTTTTGCGTGCGGATTTCGCTCGGGCCCATGCGGAATTATGGGAATTGACGCATAATTAGCGGTCGAAACACGAACGGCATCTGAACAATTCGCACCGCTTTAACGGTGGTCCTGCAGGTTGGTTCCAACAAATCGAACCCTAACCGAGGAGCACGACCATGACAGTTTCAGCAACCAACGCACACATCCCCGCCCCGCCCATGCAACGCCATACGCGTGCCGCCGGTAAATGGATCGGGGCCATTTTCGGAATGATCGTGAGAATTCGGCGATCCCAGCGAACCAACCGAACCCGCCCGTGTTACCAAAACGACAAGGCAAAGCGGCTAAAACGCGCCCAGCGCGATGTGAACCGACTGTGGCTGCGCCCAGGTTAAGTTTCGAACCGCAAGACCAGTGCGTCAAATCTGGGGTCTTGGCGCAGTATCATGAGATCGGGGTCAGCAGTTTTCATGAAATATCTTTGTCCCTCCGAAAGACCAACCTGCAGCGCGTTCTCGAGATTGACCAGCGCTTCGCTAATCAGTCCGAACTTAGCGTAGGCGCAAGCGAGATTGTAGATCGCCCGCGGTTCGCGCAAGTCAAATGCAGCGGCAATGGCAAGCCAGCGGCGCGCTTCCCCGGTTTCGCCCAGAACATTCAATGCCTCTGCAATCGCGCTAGGGCTTGTTGACGTTTAGGGATTCCCAAATCGGCTGATGACTGATTCAAGGTTGCAAACAGAGGAGAGCAGCCTTGATCCGCACAGTTCTGACCGACGCCCAATGGGCTGTCATCGCACCGCACTGCCTTGGCCGGGAATGCGACCCCGGTCGCACCGGCCCTGACCCGCGCCGGTTTGTCGAGGCAGTTCTCTGGATCTCGCGGACCGGATGCCCCTGGCGCAACCTGCCGGAAGAGTTCGGGCGCTGGAACAGCGTGTTCAAGCGCTTCCGAAGGTGGGTGAGGGCCGACGCTTTCTATCGATGTTCAGGGTATTAGCCGAAGATGCAGACTTCGAATACACGATGATCGACGGTAGTATCGTCAAAGTCCACCGACACGGTCAGGGCGCAAAAGGGGGACTCAAAGCCAAGCCATCGGACGCTCTCGCGGCGGGATAACGACAAAGATCATGGCTCTGACGGACGCGCTCGGCAATCTGATCGACTTCCGCCTTCTGCCCGGTCAGGCGCATGACCTGCGGGGTACCGCCGCACTGATCGAGGGCCTCACCTGCGACCAGTTTCTCGCCGACCGTGCCTTCGACGCGAACTGGCTGCGCGAAGCGCTGACCAGTGCCGGGATCGAGCCGGTAATACCACTGAGCGGAATGCCTGACTCACGTTGGGGATTCCCAAGCGGTCCGATCTCTGACTCAATGTGGTGAACCAATGAGGTTCGCCATGGCAGCGCCTATCGACTTACGGAACGATTTTGACAGCGTCTCACTGCGGCGCCTCGCGAAGAGGACCAGGGACGCGACCCAGAGCCGTCGTCTGCTGGCGTTGGCCGAGGTCTACGATGGTGGCAGCAGGACGGATGCGTCGCGGATCGGCGGCGTCGGTCTGCAGATCATTCGCGACTGGGTGCTGCGCTTCAACGCCCGCGGACCGGACGGGCTGGTCGATGGGAAGTCACCGGGCGCACCCTCGAAGCTCAACGCCGATCACCGCCGCGCACTGGCGGAGGTTGTTGAGGCCGGCCCGGTCCCGGCGGTGGACGGCGTCGTGCGCTGGCGGCGCAAGGACCTGGCGCGGTGGCTCTTGGAGACGTTCGCCATCTCGCTCGACGAGACCACGGTCGGGCGCGAGTTGAAGGCGCTCGGCTTCGCCAAGATCTCGGCGCGGCCGCGCCACTACGCGCAAAACGAGCTGGCCGTCGAGGCTTTTAAAAAAAACTTCCCCGCCGAACTGGCGAAGATCCGGGCGAGGCTCCCGAAAGGCGTCGAGATAGAGCTGTGGTGGCAAGATGAAGCCCGCATCGGCCAGAAGAATAAGCTCACACGCCGATGGGCCAGACGTGGCACGCGCCCGCGGGTGCCCCGCGACCAGCGCACCGAATGGGCCTATATCTTCGGCGCGATCTGTCCCGCGAAGAGGAAAGGCGCCGGGCTGGTCATGCCCTGGTGCGACACCGACGCCATGGCGGCGCACCTCATCGAGATCAGTGCCGCCGTCGATCCCGGCACCCATGCGGTGCTGATCGTCGATCAGGCCGGTTGGCACTTGACGCCCAAGCTGGCGATCCCCGACAACATCACCGTCCTGGCGCTGCCGCCACGATCGCCCGAGTTGAACCCGGTGGAGAATGTCTGGCAATTCATGCGCGACAACTGGTTGTCGAACCGGATCTTCAAATCCTACGAAGACATCGTCGCGCTGTGCTGCCAAGCCTGGAACAACCTCATCGACCAACCATGGAAGATCATGTCCCTCGGCATGCGCAAATGGGCGCATGGGTTCTGATCAATGACCGTTGGTATAATCCCTCCAAAATCAAACCGCCGCTTCCCGGCGGAGTTCGACCGCCACACCTACAAATGGCGTCACCTGGTCGAAAACTTCTTCGGAAAGCTGAAGGAATACAGAGGGATCGCAATGCGTTCCTGCAAAACAGATGACAGCTTCAAGATCATGTCCCTTCATGCCAAATGGCGGATCAATGTTCGCTTCCCGGCCGACCGCCACACCTACAAATGGCGTCACCTGGTCGAAAACTTCTTCGGAAAGCTGAAGGAATACAGAGGGATCGCAATGCGTTCCTGCAAAACAGATGACAGCTTCAAAGCATTCATCTCGCTTGCTGCAATCGTCATTCAAACACGATGAACGTCAACACCCCCTAGTCGCGTCGTAATGATAAACGTCCCGCGAGACCCTTTGCCGTGCGGCCTTCAACACTTTTGCGGCAACCACCCTTTCGTCTTCGAGCCGGTCGAGACCGTGCAAACAACTCATCTGCATGACACCGGAATTAATGTATTGATTGTCGATCTCGAACGCGTTTTGAAAGGATGGGCAAGCGTTTTCCAGATCGGCCTGTCGCAGCATGTAGAACATACCGAAATAGTGGTGCGCTTCGATGTAGTTGGGCCCAATCTTGATTGCTTTGTGAAAGTTTTCCTTGGTGCCAGAGGTGTCGCCCAAATACCCGAGAAGCTGCCCCCTTGCCGCGCGGACTTCTGGCAGCGACGGATTTATTTCCATCGACCTGTCACTTATTTTCAGCGCGTCCTGTAACAGCCCTGCATCAGCGTTGAAGTTTGTCACCATAAGGGTCATCGTTTCGGCCAGACCGGCGTGACCAAGCGCGTAATTGGGGTCCAGCGCGACCGCCTGCGCAAACAATTCACGCGCTAGACGGGTTCCGGGCTTGGTGCGGTCGCGCAACAGATCCCGGCCCCGCAAGTAAAGCTGATACGCCTGTGCACTGGTCGTCGTTCGGCTGCTGGCGACATGCCTGCGTGAGGTTTTTAAGTTCAGTTTTAGCGCACCGACGATGGCGCGTGATATGTCGCTTTGCAGCTCGAATATATTGTCAAGCTGGCGGTCATAGCGTTCGGCCCAAATCTGAAGGTTGGTCTGCGCGTCGATCAGATGGGCCGAGATGCGGACGGCTTGCCCGGATTTGCGCACGCTGCCTTCCAGCAAATACCGCACCCCCAGTTCCCGTGAAATTTGCGCCGGTGCTAACGCCGCGCCCCGGTAAATCTGGCTTGTGCCTTTGGCGGCTACGGCCAGGTCGTCCACCTCACCCAGGTCGGTGATGATGTCTTCGGTAATGCCATCGGCGAAATAATTCTGTTCGGTGTCGCCGCTCACGTTCACGAAGGGCAGGACCGCGATTGCCAAAGTGTCGGACCGGTTTTCCGCATCAGGCATCCCCGTCGCGGCCAAAGCTGCACCAAGCGATGCGGCGCCCTGTTGCAGAGCATTGACCGCGCCGACGTCTTTCAGCGCAATGCTGTCGGCCAGTGCCTTGGTTTCCGGGTCCGGTTCGGCGTTCAGTTCCAAGAGCAGCAGTTCCTTGCAGGTCCGAAACTGCGCCATCGCCATCGCCTGCTCCCCGATCGCCGCATAGGCCTGCATGATCGCGCGATGGGTGGTTTCGCGCAGCGGTTCCAGCGTCAGGCTGTCGCGCAGTAGAGTGATCGCCGACTGGTTGTCGCCCGTATCGGCGGCCTGTGCGGCGGATTTTTCCAGCACGGCGATCGCCAGATCGGCGCATTCGCTGTGCGTGGCGGCCAACCAATCGGACAACTGATCGCCGTCCTGATCCAGACCATCCAGGAACGGGCCGGGGTAAATATCTGCCAAACTTGCAATGGCCGCGCCGCCATCTGACAGGGTTCTTAGCCGGTCATAATCGCTGGTCAGAACGCCCGGGCGCAGTGCAACCGTGTCCTGCTCGACAATCAACGCATCATCTCCGAGCGCGCGGCGGATGCCCGTCAAAGCTGTGCGCAGGCTGCCACGGGCCTGATCGTCTTGCCGGTCGGCCCACAGCAGCGAAGCCAGCTGTTCGCGATTGCGCACCTGCCCCGTTGGCATCGCCAAGAAGGCCAGCAGCAGGCGGCTTTTGCGGGGGGCCGGTCAAGACCGTCGCGCAACGAAAACCCACCAAGAACCTGCAGCGTTGCTTCACTTACACGTTTTTGCGGTTCTAACGGCGGAGCATTCTCTAATTTGGCCATTTCAACGGACAGACTAGTGGCGATCAAGCCGCATTGTCACCACCAATGTTGAACTGAACGCGTCGCGCATACCACGACAAGGCGGCGTAATATTTTCGGAAACTCAACTAGGGCTTGTTGACGTTTAGGGATTCCCAAATCGGCTGATGACTGATTCAAGGTTGCAAACAGAGGAGAGCAGCCTTGATCCGCACAGTTCTGACCGACGCCCAATGGGCTGTCATCGCACCGCACTGCCTTGGCCGGGAATGCGACCCCGGTCGCACCGGCCCTGACCCGCGCCGGTTTGTCGAGGCAGTTCTCTGGATCTCGCGGACCGGATGCCCCTGGCGCGACCTGCCGGAAGAGTTCGGGCGCTGGAACAGCGTGTTCAAGCGCTTCCGAAGGTGGGTGAGGGCCGACGCTTTCTATCGTATGTTCAGGGTATTAGCCGAAGATGCAGACTTCGAATACACGATGATCGACGGTAGTATCGTCAAAGTCCACCGACACGGTCAGGGCGCAAAAGGGGGACTCAAAGCCAAGCCATCGGACGCTCTCGCGGCGGGATAACGACAAAGATCATGGCTCTGACGGACGCGCTCGGCAATCTGATCGACTTCCGCCTTCTGCCCGGTCAGGCGCATGACCTGCGGGGTACCGCCGCACTGATCGAGGGCCTCACCTGCGACCAGTTTCTCGCCGACCGTGCCTTCGACGCGAACTGGCTGCGCGAAGCGCTGACCAGTGCCGGGATCGAGCCGGTAATCCCTCCAAAATCAAACCGCCGCTTCCCGGCGGAGTTCGACCGCCACACCTACAAATGGCGTCACCTGGTCGAAAACTTCTTCGGAAAGCTGAAGGAATACAGAGGGATCGCAATGCGTTCCTGCAAAACAGATGACAGCTTCAAAGCATTCATCTCGCTTGCTGCAATCGTCATTCAAACACGATGAACGTCAACACCCCCTAGTTGTTAGTGGCGCTGGAACGGCTAGAGCCTGGGCTTTTGAACCAACCCAACCGTTTCTAATCCTGCCAAAACCACTTTGCGGCCTCCTGACGCGCCGCTTCGCGAACAACCCCGATGTCGGCAAGCTGTTCGGCCGACAGCTCGTAAAAAGCCACGGATTTTTCCCTATCCGCGACGCGAATGCCGACGTGATCGATATTGCTGATATCAAGCATGTGCCTTGTCCATTCATTGTGTCGTTTCGTCTGATCAGGAAATTAGTCATGTGTCGCGTCTATCGCAGACTTGTAATTTTCACATTACCTGTGCATTTTGGACACATGCCAAGCATCGACAGAATGATCGAATTTCTCGCCGTCGTGCGCGCCGGAAGCATATCGGGCGCCGCCCGCGAGTTGGGGGTCGAGCGCGCCACGCTCAGCCGCCGGATGTCGGGGCTCGAGGCGGCGCTGTCGGTCCGCTTGATGCACCGGCGCACAACCCGTCTGGTGCTGACCGATGCCGGCCAGGAACTTCACCGCCGCGCCCGCCGCGTGGTCGGTGACGCCGAAGAAACCTGGGCCAGCGTGCGGCGGCTGGACGATGTGCCGCGTGGCCTGTTGCGGGTCTCGGTCACCGGCCCGCATTTTCGCGACATGTTTCTGGGGCTGTTGCAGGATTTTCCCGAATTATCGCTGGAATTGCGCGCGACCACCCAACATGTTGACCTGGTGGCCGACGGCGTGGACGTGGCGGTCCGCGTCGGCGAAATTGCCGATCCCAACCTGATCGCCCGCCGCGTGTCGTCGGATCGTCTGGTTGTGGTCGGCTCGCCAGATTATCTCGACGCCAACGGCACCCCGGCGACCGCCGCCGATCTTGCAAGCCATAATTGTATCGTCGGGTTTTCCCAAAACTGGATACCGGCCCGCGCTTGGCCGCTGATGGCCGGTGGCAGCGTCGAGGTCCACGGCAGGCTAATTGCCAACCAACTTGAGTTCGCTCACGACGCGGCCTTGAAGGGTCTCGGCCTGGCTTTGATGCCCTCGGCGGTCATCGCCAACCAAATCCGCGCCGGGCAGTTGAACATCGCGCTGGCCGACATCGTCGGGCGCGAATTGCCGACCCATCTGGTCTATGTCGACCGTGAATACATTGAGCCGAAAGTCCGCGTCTTCATCGACCGCGCAGCGATCGTCGTCGCCCGCGAAATGCCGACGCGATACGAAAATATCTGATATTGGTCGTGCATTTTCGCGCAAATTCTTAGCGCCGTCGATTTTCCTCTCAAGATGCATTCAAGTTCGCCACTTTCAATATGTGATCACAGTTTCCCTACTGTGATCACATATTGAGGAATTGTTCACAGTTATGGCACTAACAGGTAAAAAACCGTTTATTCACAACTGCATCTTATGCCAATCGGTAACCAGAACATAGTTACCTGGACGGACCCTCATGAATATTCACGAATATCAGGCCAAGGCCCTGCTGCGCAGCTATGGTGCGCCGGTTTCGGATGGGCGTCCCGTCACCCGCGCCGAGGATGCAAAAACCATGGCCGGTCAGCTCGACGGCCCGCTCTGGGTCGTCAAGGCGCAGATCCATGCCGGTGGCCGGGGCAAGGGCAAGTTCAAAGAGGCCGACGCCGGTGATCAGGGCGGCGTGCGGCTCGCCCATTCCGTGGAAGAGGCCGAAGCCGAGGCCAAACATATGCTGGGGCGCACGCTGGTCACCCATCAGACCGGCCCGGCGGGCAAGGTCGTCAACCGCATCTATATCGAAGACGGCGCCGACATCGCGCGCGAACTTTACCTTGCCTTGCTGGTCGACCGCGGCAGCTCGCGCATCAGCTTTGTCTGCTCGACCGAGGGCGGCATGGACATCGAAGAAGTTGCGGCGAAGACGCCCGACAAAATCCTGTCCTTCGCGGTCGATCCGGCCACCGGTTATCAGGCATTCCATGGCCGCCGCATCGCCTTCATGCTCGGCCTTGAAGGCAAGCAGATCAAACAATGCGTCGCCCTGATGGGCATTCTCTATCAGCTCTTCCTCGACAAAGACGCCGAGATGATCGAAATCAATCCGCTGATCGTCACGTCCGAGGGCGACCTGAAATGCCTCGACGCCAAGATGGGTTTCGACGGCAACGCGGTTTACCGCCATGCCGATATCGCCGCTTTGCGCGACGAGACCGAGGAAGACCCCAAGGAACTCGCGGCATCAAAATTCGACCTGAACTACATCTCGCTCGATGGCGAGATCGGCTGCATGGTCAACGGCGCCGGGCTGGCCATGGCGACGATGGACATCATCAAGCTCTACGGCTCGTCGCCCGCCAATTTCCTGGATGTCGGCGGTGGTGCGACCAAGGAAAAGGTGACAGAGGCCTTCAAGATCATCACCTCTGACGATCAGGTCAAAGGCATCCTGGTCAACATCTTCGGCGGCATCATGCGCTGCGATGTGATCGCCGAGGGCGTGGTTGCGGCAGTGAAAGAAGTCGGCCTCAAAGTGCCACTGGTGGTGCGGCTGGAAGGCACCAATGTCGAAAAGGGCAAAGAGATTATCAATACGTCGGGGCTGAACGTGATCGCGGCGGATGACCTGAAAGACGGCGCGCAGAAGATCGTGGCGGCGGTGAAGGGGTAAGACTTGACTAGATTGCCCCTCAGATTGTTGGTAGTTGGCTTACTTTCGCCCGGTTCGGTAATTGCGCAAGAATACATTTCGCCTTCGGAACTGGCCAACGCCTTTGTCGGACATTGTCTTTTGAATCCCGGCCGGACTGACAAAATACGGGCAGCCGCCCAGTCATTTGGCTACAGCGAATTGTCAGGAGCGGATGCCTTGATGCTTGGGCCGCAGGATCCGAGCGCCGAATTTCAAGCGTGGTCTGTCGGGGACTCGCCAAGTGAATTGTATTTTTTAGCAGTTTCCGAGGCGGAAATTGATGGCGTTTCAATGTCTACTTGCACCGTGTCGAACCCATACACCGGCGCACAGGAAACGCTGGCAGCGCTTCAAGAACTTCAAACAATTGGTAATGCAGCCTATGAGGAAGTTCAGGCGGGCCAGAGATATCGAATATGGGAGACTGAATCGCTTGCATCCGGAAGCTACATAGCAATCATTGATGCACTCAAATTAGGCATATCCGGTGGCACTTACTCTTTTGTTGCTAAAACAGAAAAGTAGGAATTGCATTGCCCCCATTCATAGACAAATATCCCATCCGCCAGCGCCCCGCTGCCCCGGCGGCCCACGCCCGTCTAGGCCACCTCCCCCTCCAAATCCGGCCGTTCCAGCGGCACAATCGCATCGAGCGCCGCCAGCCGGGTCTTGTCGGCCAGCAGGCAATCCAGTTCGTAACCCCGCTGCAGGTTCAGCCAGAACTCAGCGGAGGTCTTGAAATACCGGCCCAGCCGCGCGGCGGTGTCGGCGGTCAAGGCCGTTTCCTCGCGCGCCAATCGTTCTATGCGCGAACGCGGCACACCCACCGCCTTGGCGATTTTTCCCGCCGACAATGTCAGCGGAACCATGAATTCGTCCCGCAGGATTTCGCCGGGATGGATTGGTGGGTTAGCTCGAATTCTCATCATGTTACCTCGGTGATAGTCCACGATTTCAACATCTTTTGCCCCGCGCTCGGTCCAGCGAAATCAGATGCGCCACTGCCGGTTGATCCGTATCGACCATTGGCCGGTTCTGTCACCGCGCAGACGCTCCAGCCGATTGGACGTCGGTATAAGCAGCTCTTCAAGCCTCTCTGCCGCGTCAAGCATTCGAATTCGATTTCTGGCCGCGCGCACCAAGTCTGGCGGAAACCGCTTTGGCGCAACTCCATCCATCAACTGGTAAACGCGCTTGTCGCGGATCGACCGGATCACCGCGTTCATGTATCACGCCATGATACATCCGTCAATCAATATGTATCACGCCGTGATACGAAAAGAAGGGGCTGAATAGTGGCCGTACTCGTAAACGAAAACACTAAGGTCATCTGCCAGGGCTTCACCGGCAGCCAGGGCACGTTCCACTCTGAACAGGCCATCGCGTATGGCACCAAAATGGTCGGTGGCGTCACGCCGGGCAAAGGTGGCCAGGTCCATCTCGACCTGCCGGTGTTCAATTCCTGCCACGAAGCGGTGGCCAAAACGCAAGCCAATGCCTCGGTTATCTACGTCCCCCCACCCTTTGCCGCTGACTCGATCCTCGAAGCACTCGACGCGCGCATCCCGCTGATCTGCTGCATCACCGAAGGCATTCCGGTCCTGGACATGATGCGCGTCAAACGGGCGCTGGAGGGGTCCAGTTCCATCCTTGTCGGCCCCAATTGCCCCGGCATCATCACTCCCGGTGCCTGCAAGATCGGCATCATGCCTGGCCACATCCACAAGCGCGGTTCCTGCGGCGTGGTATCCCGCTCGGGCACGCTAACCTATGAGGCGGTCAAACAAACCTCCGACTCCGGCCTCGGCCAATCCACGGCAGTGGGCATCGGCGGCGATCCGATCAAAGGATGCGAACATATCGACGTCCTGGAAATGTTTCTGGCCGACAACGAAACCCAATCGATCATCATGATCGGCGAAATCGGCGGCAGCGCAGAAGAAGACGCCGCCCAGTTTCTGATTGATGAGGCGAAAAAAGGCCGGTCCAAGCCCTGTGCCGGGTTCATCGCCGGGCGCACCGCCCCGCCGGGCCGCCGTATGGGCCATGCGGGCGCCATCGTCGCCGGCGGCAAAGGCGGCGCCGAGGACAAGATCGAAGCCATGCGCGCCGCCGGTATCGTCGTCGCCGAAAGTCCGGCGGGGCTGGGCGAAGCGGTGCTCGAGGCCATAGGCTAGGAATCAAACCGTGCCAATTTTCCGACATAAAGGCGATCTGCACTTCTTCGCTCATGTCCCCAAATGCGGCGGACAGTCGGTCGAGGCTTACCTTGGGGCCCGCTTTGGAAACCTGGCATTTCTTGACAACCGCTTCTTTGCCCGCCCGGTCGCCCAGAGCTGGTCGCTGACCTCGCCCCAGCATGTCGACCAGCAAACGCTGGCCTCGCTTTTTCCTGATGGCTGGATCAGATCGAGCTTTGCTGTTGTCCGCCATCCGCTGGCTCGCCTGATCAGCGCCTATAATTTTCAGGCCACACATAACCGCTGTATTCCCAATGGCATGGGCATCGAGGAATGGTTTGCAGAATACCGCAGTCTCCTGCCCTATGCGCCGCAAATGCACGACAACCACCTGCGCCCGGCGGTCGAGCTGATCCCCGAGGATGCGACTGTGTTCAAGCTTGAGGACGGTCTTGAGCCCATTGTCGCCTATCTTGACGATCTGACCGGCACCAAAGCCCCTGACACGGAAATCGCCAACCTCAACGCCCTGCCTGAATTCGGCGCCGACGCGTTCACCCGGGCCGAGGTTTCACCCAAGCTGATCGCCAAGGCAGAAAAGCATTTCGCCGCCGATCTGAAGGCCTATGATTATCCGCCACAACCCGCGCATCTGGCCCCGGTCTACGTGCCTGCCCATGTGCCGCTGCCGCTCAAGGCGCAAAGCCGCCCGTTGCGGTTTCAATCCAGGCTGCGCCGCCGCATTTGGGCGATGCGCTGCAGAATTCTCGGCGAGGTCCAGATATGAACCGTCTCGCCCGCCCGTCCTTACCATCTGCTAATTCAACCGATCTTAATCCGGCGCGATGCCACCGTCTCCTATCAAAAGAGGCCCGATCATGACCGACCAATCCCCCAACACAATCTTCAAAGCTTCGTCTTTCTTGCAAGGCCATAACGCCGAATATGTCGAGCAGCTCCATGCGCGCTATGCCGAAAACCCGGCGTCCGTTGACGAAGGCTGGCAGACCTTTTTCAAAGAGCTGGGCGACACGGAAATGGACGCCAAACGCGAAGCAGCCGGTCCAAGCTGGGCGCGCGCCGACTGGCCGCCAGAGCCCCACGACGATCTGACCGCCGCCCTCGACGGCCAGTGGGCGGAAGATCCGCAGATAACGTCCGAAAAGATCATATCCCGCGCCGCCGAACAAGGCGTGGCCCTGTCCGATACCGATGCCCGCAAGGCGGTGCTGGACAGCTTGCGCGCCCTGATGATCATCCGTGCCTACCGCATCCGCGGCCATCTGGTGGCCGACCTTGATCCCCTGGATATGCGCGAGGTGACGCCGCATCCGGAACTTGACCCGAAATCCTACGGATTTACCGAGGCCGACATGGACCGGCCGATATTTATCGACCACGTGTTGGGGCTGGATACCGCCTCGATGCGGCAAATTCTGGATATTGTGAAGCGCACCTATTGCGGCACATTTGCTCTGCAATATATGCACATTTCCGTTCCCGAACAGGCGGCTTGGCTGAAAGAACGGATCGAAGGATACGGCAAAGAGATCGCCTTTACCCGCGACGGACGCAAAGCGATCCTCAACAAATTGGTCGAAGCCGAAGGTTTTGAAAAATTCTTACATGTCAAATACATGGGCACCAAACGCTTTGGCCTTGACGGCGCCGAGAGCGTGGTGCCGGCGATGGAACAGATCGTCAAGCGCGGCGGTGCGCTGGGTGTCAAGGACATCGTCATCGGGATGCCGCACCGCGGGCGGCTGTCGATATTGGCCAATGTGATGGCCAAACCCTACCGCGCCATATTTCATGAGTTTCACGGCGGCTCGTCCAAACCCGAAGACGTCGGGGGCTCAGGCGATGTGAAATACCACCTGGGCACCTCATCTGACCGCGAGTTTGACGGCAATGTCGTTCACTTGTCGCTGACCGCCAATCCCTCGCACCTTGAGGCCGTCAATCCAGTCGTCCTGGGCAAGGCGCGCGCCAAACAGGCGCAGTATCACGACAGCGATCATTCATCCGTCATCCCGGTGCTGCTGCACGGCGATGCCGCCTTTGCCGGACAAGGCGTTGTGGCGGAATGCTTTGGCCTTTCCGGCCTCGTCGGCCACCGGACCGGCGGAACCATCCACATCATCGTCAACAACCAGATCGGCTTTACAACCGCCCCGCATTTCAGCCGGTCAAGCCCCTATCCAACCGATATCGCGCTGATGGTCGAGGCGCCGATCTTCCACGTCAACGGCGACGACCCCGAAGCGGTGTGTCACGCTGCCCGCGTGGCCACCGAGTTCCGGCAAAAGTTTCACAAGGACGTGGTGCTCGACATTTTCTGTTACCGCCGCTTCGGCCATAACGAAGGCGACGAGCCGATGTTCACAAATCCGCTGATGTACAAGCGGATCAAAAAACAGAAAACCACGCTGCAGGTCTATACCGACCGCCTGGTCGCCGACGGGCTGATCCCCGAAGGTGAGATCGAGGACATGAAGGCGGCTTTTCAGGCGCATCTGAATGAAGAATTTGAGGCCGGCAAGAATTACAAACCCAACAAGGCCGACTGGCTCGATGGCCGCTGGTCTCATCTCGACAGCGAGGGTGAGAATTACCAGCGCGGCAAAACCTCGATCAGCGCCAATACCTTGGCCCAGATCGGCAATGCGCTGACCCGGCCGCCAAAGGACGTGCAACTGCACCGCACCGTGACGCGGATTTTGGAAACCAAGGCCGAGATGTTCGCATCCGGTCAGGGCGTTGACTGGGCCACTGCTGAGGCGATGGCCATCGGCTCGCTGCTGATGGAAGGCATTCCTGTGCGTCTGTCCGGTCAGGACAGCGCGCGTGGCACGTTCAGCCAGCGCCATTCCGGCCTGGTCGATCAGGAAACCGAGGCCCGCCATTACCCGCTCAACCACATCCGCGGCGGCCAGGCGCGCTTTGATGTCATCGATTCTATGCTGTCCGAATATGCGGTCCTGGGCTTTGAATACGGCTACAGCCTGGCCGAACCCAACGCCCTGGTTTTATGGGAGGCGCAGTTCGGCGATTTCGCCAACGGCGCGCAGATCATGATCGATCAGTTCATCTCATCGGGCGAGGCGAAATGGCTGCGCATGTCTGGTCTGGCCCTGCTTCTGCCGCATGGCTACGAAGGCCAGGGGCCGGAACACTCCTCCGCCCGGCTGGAACGGTTTCTGCAGATGTGCGGCGGCGACAACTGGATCGTCGCCAATTGCACGACACCGGCGAATTATTTTCATATCCTGCGCCGCCAGCTGCACCGTGATTTCCGCAAACCGCTGATCCTGATGACGCCGAAATCGCTGCTCAGGCACAAAATGGCGGTCTCCGACACCGACGAATTCGTCACCGGCTCGTCGTTTCACCGGGTGCTCTGGGATGATGCGCAAAAGGGCCATTCGGATACCAAGTTGAAACCAGACGCCAAAATCAAGCGCTTGGTGATGTGCTCGGGCAAGGTTTATTTCGACCTCTTGGCCGAACGCGACGAGCGCGGCCTGGATGACGTCTACCTGATGCGGATCGAACAGTTTTATCCCTTCCCGGCGCTGTCCATGGTCAAGGAACTGGAACGCTTTAAGGGCGCTGAAATGATCTGGTGTCAGGAAGAGCCGAAAAATCAGGGCGGCTGGTCGTTTATCGAGCCGAACATCGAGTGGGTTCTGACCCGCATCAAGGCCAAGAACACGCGGCCGCGCTATGTCGGCCGCAACGCCAGCGCCTCGCCTGCCACCGGGCTGGCCAGCGCCCATAAAGCCCAACAATCCGCGCTTGTGAACGAAGCGCTCAGCATCGAAGGATCAAGCTGATGTCTGTTGAAGTCCGCGTGCCGACACTTGGTGAAAGCGTTACCGAGGCCACCATCGCAACCTGGTTCAAGAAACCCGGCGATGCGGTGAGCGTCGATGAAATGCTGTGCGAGTTGGAAACCGACAA
The DNA here is from genome assembly GCA_965216135.1 of Paracoccaceae bacterium. Lineage (GTDB taxonomy): Bacteria > Pseudomonadota > Alphaproteobacteria > Rhodobacterales > Rhodobacteraceae > CBDCFL01. The sequence continues at coordinate 270,094 of CBDCFL010000023.1, read as the reverse complement.
GGTGACGGTCGAAGTGCCGTCACCCATCGCCGGTGCTTTGGCCGAGATCGTCGCCGCCGAAGGCGACACCGTGGGTGTTGATGCGCTTCTGGCCACGATCAACGAAGGCGAAGTTGCCGCGCCCGCGCCTGCCGCCGAACCTGCCCCGGAACCGGTCGCCGAGCCTGCTGCCCCCCAACCAGCAGTTCAGGTTCCCGCACCCGCGCCAACCGCCGCAAAAGCGGACGTCGATGACGCTCCTTCGGCCAAAAAGGCCATGGCCGAGGCCGAGATTGCACCGGCTGCGGTCACCGGCACCGGTCGCGACGGCCGCATCATGAAGGAAGATGTCGCCCGCGCGTTGGCCAGCCCGATGCCGCAGGCCGAGGCCCCCGCGCCTGCAATGCCGACACCGCGTGCACCGGTTGCCGCCGATGATGTCGCCCGCGAAGAGCGCGTGAAAATGACCCGGCTGCGTCAGACCATCGCCCGCCGCCTGAAAGATGCCCAGAACAACGCCGCCATGCTGACCACCTTTAACGAGGTCGACATGTCCGCGGTGATGGGCCTGCGTAAAGAATACAAAGACCTGTTCTTCAAAAAGCATGGCGTCAAACTCGGCTTCATGTCGTTCTTCGTCAAATCCTGCACCCATGCCTTGTCCGAGGTGCCCGAGGTCAATGCCGAGATCGACGGCACCGATGTAGTATACAAAAACTTCGTGCACATGGGCGTCGCGGTGGGCACGCCCTCGGGGCTGGTCGTGCCGGTGGTGCGCGATGCCGATAAGATGTCATTTGCCACCATTGAACAGAAGATCGCCGAAATGGGTGCCCGCGCCCGCGACGGCAAATTGTCGATGGCCGAAATGCAGGGTGGCACCTTCACCATCTCCAACGGCGGCGTCTATGGCTCGCTGATGTCCAGCCCCATCCTGAACCCGCCGCAATCGGGCATTCTGGGCATGCACAAAATTCAGGACCGCCCCGTCGTGGTGGGTGGCGAGATCGTCATCCGCCCGATGATGTATCTCGCACTGTCCTACGACCACCGCGTCGTCGACGGCAAAGGCGCGGTGACCTTCCTGGTGCGCGTCAAAGAAGCACTGGAAGACCCGCGGCGATTGCTGATGGATTTGTGAGTTCATAAATGGACGGGAATAATATTTGCTGCGCCCCGGCTCCCGCGCCGGGCCTCGCCCGATGAGGTCCCGGATCAAGTCCGGGACGCGTGGGTTGCTCAGCCAGCGTGTAGGGCGGGTGATTTCAACCACCACCTGCATGTCTTCGCGCGTGGTCCTATTCTCAATGCCCACCCGCCCATGCTAGCCTGCGACCACTCAACAACAACAGTAGGGGGCAATCATGTCCGGGGAACTCACCATACTAGCACTCTACGGCCTGGTGGTCGTGGTCATCGTCTTGTTTCACGTGGTCACCGCTGTGATGCAAGTTGGGCTCACAATGATCCTCAACGCCCGCGACGAAATGCCGGAACTGACCGGCGTTGCGGGCCGCTTGGAGCGGGCTACCCAAAACGCAGTCGTGGCGATGGCGCTTTTCGCACCGGCAATCCTGATCCTGGCGGCAACCGGCGGGCTCACCGCCTCAACATTGCTGGCCGCGAAAGTCTTTCTGATCGCGCGTATCATCCACCCGGTTCTCTACGTGATGGGCATACCATTGCTCAGAACGCTTACCTGGCTCGCGGGTTTTCTGGCCACGGCCTGGCTCTATTACCTGGCCATCTGATACCAGCGTGCCGGGGCGCTGGCTCCGGCACCCACCCCCGCACCTGCCCCGAAATTTTGTCCGACAGGAGTCCGACAGGATTCCGACAGCTATCCGACTCCCGAATTTGCCCAAGGAGACCCTCATGCCCGCCTATGATGTCATCGTAATCGGCGCCGGTCCCGGCGGCTATGTCTGCGCCATCCGCTGCGCCCAACTGGGGCTCAGAACCGCTGTGGTCGAGGGGCGCGAAACCCTCGGCGGCACCTGTCTGAACGTCGGCTGCATCCCGTCCAAGGCGTTGCTGCACGCCACCCATGCCCTGCACGACGCGCAGACTAATTTCACCAAGATGGGGCTGATGGGTAAATCGCCCTCGGTCGATTGGAAAACCATGCTGGCCTACAAAGATGAAGTCATCGCCCAGAACACCAAGGGCATAGAATTCCTGTTCAAAAAGAACAAGATAGACTGGATCAATGGATGGGCGTCCATCCCCGCCGCTGGTCAGGTCAAGGTCGGCAAAGAGGTCTATGAAACCAAGAATATCGTCATCGCCAGTGGCTCTGACGCCACCTCGATCCCCGGGGTCGAGATCGACGAAAATATTATTGTCAGCTCCACCGGCGCGCTGGAACTGACCAAGGTCCCGAAAAAACTGGTGGTCATCGGCGCGGGCGTGATCGGGCTGGAAATGGGATCGGTCTACGCGCGTCTGGGATCAGAGGTCACAGTGATTGAATTCCTCGACGCGATCCTGCCCGGCATGGACGCCGAGGTGCAGAAGACGTTCCAGAGAACGATGAAAAAACAAGGGCTTACCTTCATAATGGGGGCCGCCGTTCAGGCCGCGAGCACGACAAAAACCAAGGCAAAAGTCACCTACAAGCTGCGCGAGGACGACAGCGAACATGTGATCGACGCCGACACCGTGCTGGTCGCCACCGGTCGCCGCCCGTTCACCGACGGCCTCGGCCTCGACGCACTTGGGCTAAAGATGACCGACCACGGCCAGATCGAAACCCATGCCAAGTGGTCCACCAGCGTCCCCCACATTTACGCCATCGGCGATGCGACCCCCGGCCCGATGCTGGCCCACAAGGCCGAGGACGAAGGTATGGCCGTGGCCCAAGTGGTCGCGGGCCAAAAAGGCCATGTAAATTATGAGGTTATCCCCGGGGTGATCTATACAACGCCCGAGGTTGCCAGCGTCGGCAAGACCGAACATGAGCTGAAAGAAGAGGGCCGCGCCTATAAGGTCGGCAAGTTTTCCTTCATGGGCAACGGCCGCGCCAAGGCCGTGCATCAGGGCGACGGCTTTGTCAAAATCCTCGCCGATGCCGCGACCGACCGCATCCTCGGCGCGCATCTGATCGGCCCGGCGGCGGGCGAGTTGATCCACGAGATCTGCGTGGCCATGGAATTTGGTGCCGCGGCTGAAGACCTCGCACTGACCTGCCACGCCCATCCGACCTTTTCCGAAGCCGTACGCGAAGCTGCGCTGGCCTGTGGCGACGGGGCGATCCACGCCTAACCCGCTCATCTGACTGGGATTTTCGGCTGCACTTCACCACTCCTGAGGCAGAGGGACAGCCAAAATTTCGTCCAATTTTGTTGAGAACTCTGCGGCACATTGAAATCTGGCCGGAGTCAAATTCATGAAACCATTTTTCCTGTCGCTGGTTGCCGTGCTGGCACTAAGCACCTTTGCCACGCCCGCCGAAGCCCGGCGCGGTGCCGTCGAACGCCAGGAACTGCTGTTTGTTGCAAACACCGAAGTCACCAGCGAAGGCACGACTTATACCAACGGCCCCCAGATTTGACTCAAGGGGATTCCCACGAGCGGCGTGATCTGATTCAGTGGCATCAAGGCAAGGGAGGCTTTGATGGCAGTAAGGATTACGCGCAAAGACAAGTCCGCAGGCGAGCTTCGCCAGGAAGCGGCGCGGTGCCGGGATGGGAAAGCGGCGCGACGGATGTTGGCGATTGCCCTGGTTCTGGATGGGGTTGACCGCAAGACGGCGGCAGAAAACTGCGGCATGGATCGGCAGACGCTGCGGGATTGGGCCCACCGTTACAATGCGGAGGGCGTGTCGGGCCTGTTCAACCGTCGCCCGCCGGATCCACCCTGTCTGCTGAGCGCGGCACAGAAGGAGGAGTTGGCGGAAATGGTTCGGGCGGGTCCCGACCCCGAAACCGATGGGGTTGTGCGCTGGCGGCGCATTGATCTGAAACGCAAGATCGAAGAGCGCTTCGGCGTCACCATGCATGAGCGAACTGTTGGCAAACAATTGGCAAGCCTGGGCTTTCGGCGTCTGTCGGCGCGCCCGCAGCATCCGAAATCCGACCCGGATGCACAGGAGGCTTTTAAAAAAACTTCGCCGCAGAGGTAGAAGCAGCCTTGCCGGAAACAGCCCGCAGCAAGCCCCTGGAGATATGGTTTCAGGATGAAGCGCGGGTTGGCCAGCAGGGCACGCTCACCCGTATCTGGGCCGAGCGTGGAACACGCCCCCGTGCCCCGCGCGACACCCGCTATATCTGGAGCTACATTTTCGGCGCCGTCTGCCCGGAACGGGCTGAAGCGGCCGCTCTGATCATGCCACATGCCGACACACAGGCCATGAGCGCGCATCTCGCCGAGATCGCTAAAACCGTCGCATCGGGCGCACATGCCCTTCTCATTCTGGATGGCGCTGGCTGGCACGGTTCGGCAGAGCTGGAGGTACCCGACAACATCACCCTGCTCAAACTCCCGCCCTATTCCCCTGAACTCAACCCGATGGAAAATGTGTGGGCTTATCTGCGTGCCAACAAGCTCGCCATATCCGTCTTCGACAATTATGAGCAGATCGTCGACAGGTGTTGCGAAGCATGGAACTTCTTTGCAAACGACAAAACCGCAATCACGTCAATCACTACCAGACAATGGGCCAAAACGGTCAACGACTAGGGCCGTTGGTATTACGCGCTCTGTCAGTTGGTGACGACGCATTCAAAGTTATACCACCGAGCGGAATGCCTGACTCACGTTGGGGATTCCCAAGCGGTCCGATCTCTGACTCAATGTGGTGAACCAATGAGGTTCGCCATGGCAGCGCCTATCGACTTACGGAACGATTTTGACAGCGTCTCACTGCGGCGCCTCGCGAAGAGGACCAGGGACGCGACCCAGAGCCGTCGTCTGCTGGCGTTGGCCGAGGTCTACGATGGTGGCAGCAGGACGGATGCGTCGCGGATCGGCGGCGTCGGTCTGCAGATCATTCGCGACTGGGTGCTGCGCTTCAACGCCCGCGGACCGGACGGGCTGGTCGATGGGAAGTCACCGGGCGCACCCTCGAAGCTCAACGCCGATCACCGCCGCGCACTGGCGGAGGTTGTTGAGGCCGGCCCGGTCCCGGCGGTGGACGGCGTCGTGCGCTGGCGGCGCAAGGACCTGGCGCGGTGGCTCTTGGAGACGTTCGCCATCTCGCTCGACGAGACCACGGTCGGGCGCGAGTTGAAGGCGCTCGGCTTCGCCAAGATCTCGGCGCGGCCGCGCCACTACGCGCAAAACGAGCTGGCCGTCGAGGCTTTTAAAAAAAACTTCCCCGCCGAACTGGCGAAGATCCGGGCGAGGCTCCCGAAAGGCGTCGAGATAGAGCTGTGGTGGCAAGATGAAGCCCGCATCGGCCAGAAGAATAAGCTCACACGCCGATGGGCCAGACGTGGCACGCGCCCGCGGGTGCCCCGCGACCAGCGCACCGAATGGGCCTATATCTTCGGCGCGATCTGTCCCGCGAAGGGGAAAGGCGCCGGGCTGGTCATGCCCTGGTGCGACACCGACGCCATGGCGGCGCACCTCATCGAGATCAGTGCCGCCGTCGATCCCGGCGCCCATGCGGTGCTGATCGTCGATCAGGCCGGTTGGCACTTGACGCCCAAGCTGGCGATCCCCGACAACATCACCGTCCTGGCGCTGCCGCCACGATCGCCCGAGTTGAACCCGGTGGAGAATGTCTGGCAATTCATGCGCGACAACTGGTTGTCGAACCGGATCTTCAAATCCTACGAAGACATCGTCGCGCTGTGCTGCCAAGCCTGGAACAACCTCATCGACCAACCATGGAAGATCATGTCCCTCGGCATACGCAAATGGGCGCATGGGTTCTGATCAATGACCGTTGGTATTAGGCATCAACTTCTGGCGCAGCGTAGACTCGTACGTTCTGGCGGCCAACAATCTACGGCTTGATCCCTACAGATATTCCCGCCGAGCCAAGGCTGTCGATGTCGAACATGATCAAGGGTAGCTGGGGTATCGGCCTGGTGCTGGGCATAGTGGCCTTTGCGATCTTCGGTGACCTGAAAACCCGCAAGCGCCGTAACGAGCGAATGGCGCTGATGGGTAATGCCCCGCCAGACGCAGTAGCGATCCTGGATGCGATGTGCCACGCCGCCAAAGCCGACGGCGCGATCGACGACAAGGAGGTTACTGAAATTTCCCAAGCCGCGCGCCAATTAACAGGCGAGGATTTTTCCGCAGACACGGTGCGGCGCATGATCGAGCTCGCCGCAGACGATCCTTCCGAAAGTGATTGCAAACTGTTCCTGGAAGCGTTGGCTTCCGATCAGGCGCAGGTGATGATGCGGGCTGTTCTGACGGTGGTGGCCTCCGATGGCCAATTGTCCGGCAAAGAACAGGAATTCGTCGGCAAGCTGATGAGGGCCATGAAAATGACCGGCGAAGATGTCTCGGACATGATGCAAGAGGTCACAGCCGGCCAGCAGCCCGCCTAGCTGCTGTTCACATTGCTCGCGACAAACACAAGTTACGGGTCAGGCCACCAGCATCCGCAACCCTTGCGTCACATCCGTGCGCACCGCCAGCCTTAACCCCGGCTCATCCCCCGCCCTCAGCGCTGCCAAAATCGCCCGATGCCGCTGCGGTGGCTCGGTGCGCTGCAGGCGGCCATAGAGCTTTCGCATCGTCGGCCCCAGCTGTAGCCAGACCGTCTCGGCCATGGCCAGCATCGCCGGCGCCTGAGCCCGCAGATAGAGCGTGCGGTGAAACTCCAGATTGGTGCGGATGTAGCCCACCGCATCACCTTTGGCGATGACCTCGGCTATCGCGCCATTGATCGCCTGAAGCCGCTCGATCAGGGCAATATGCGCCCTTGGCAAGGCCCGCCCCGCCAGTTCCGGTTCCAAAAGCGCGCGAACCGACGCCAGTTCCTCGATCCGCTCAGCACGCAGCTCAGGCGTCGCTACCCGGCCCGATGATGACAGCGACAGTGCACCCTCGGCCACCAGCCTGCGTACCGCCTCGCGGGCGGGCGTCATCGACACATCAAAATCCTGGCCAATGCCGCGCAGCGTCAGCGCATGGCCCGGACCTAATTCGCCGTGCATGATCTGCTGGCGCAGCGCGCGATAGACCTGCTCATGCGCCCGGCTTGACGTCTCAGCGGGTTTGGTCTGGATCAGCATAGCGCCAGCATGTGCCCCGGCTCTGGGTCAAGTCAATCGCCAAAGCGCCAAGCCAACAACGTCCGCCCGTTCGCTTTTAGCCAGGCGCGCGGTTCGGCGAATTTGGGTTGAAGGCGCTCGACCGTCGCCCAGAAGCGCGGTGAATGGTTCATTTCCACCAGATGCGCAACCTCATGCGCAGCGACATAATTTAGCACTTCCGGTGGTGCCATGATCAGGCGCCAGCAAAACATCAGATCGCCCTGCGCCGAGCACGATCCCCAGCGCGAACGGGTGTCGCGCAGACGGATTTGGCCGTATGCCCTGTTGAGCACATCGGCACAGGTTTCGACCTGGGCAGACAGGCGATCGCGCGCCATTACTTTGAACAACGCCCCAACACGGCGGCCCGTCGCCTCCGACAGACCGGGCACATGTATTTCGCCACGCTCCAGTCGCGCCGCGCCGCGTGTTTCGTTGCTCTGCGCGATCCTGTGCTCCCATCCCTCAACACAGATAACAGCACCGGGCGCGACCCTTTTGGCCGCACCGGGTTCTGGCAGCGCCGATCTTAGCCAGTCCTGTTTTTCTTCCAGAAACCGCAATATGTCGCGCTCGGCAACCCAGCTTGGGGCCGTAAGCGTGGTGCGTCCGTCAATGTCCGAAACCCGCAGACTTAACCGTCGGGCGTGCCGATTGCGGCGAATGCCCACAACCACCGGCGCGCGGCCTTCAATTTCTACGCTTTTGTGCATGTTTTGCCCAAACTAATTTTGCTTCGTGGTTTGGTCACCTATGTCACACCTGCAAGCGCGGCAAAAGCCTTTGACAGCGCCACCCAGCTATGGCACAGGGCTGCGTCTTGAAGATGCAAATCTGACCAGCGATGTGAAGGGATTTCATATGCCCAAAGAGGAATGGGGCGTGAAACGTATTTGCCCGACGTCCGGGCGCCGGTTTTACGACCTCAACAAAAGCCCGATTGTCAGCCCCTATACGGGCGAGACGGTTACACTCGACGAGAACACCAAAACCCGCGTCGCCGTCGCCGAAAAGGTCGAGGCCAAGGTCGAGGATAAAGAGCCTGAAACCGAAGAGGCCGAAGATCTGCTGGTGGAGGATGAAGACAATGCTGATGCGAACGTCGATAACGACCTGCTGGATGACGATGACGACGACAATGTCTCGCTTGACGAGATCGCCGACGTTGCCGCGCCCAGCGATGAAACCTAAGCCGCAGTCCGGATTTTTTCCTTGAACTGATAATGCCGGTTCACTAGAAACCTGCGGGCAGGAAAACCACCTGGCGATATCGGGGCCATAGCTCAGCTGGGAGAGCGCTTGCATGGCATGCAAGAGGTCGGGGGTTCGAGCCCCCCTGGCTCCACCAACATTCCTCGTTTTTTGCGGTCGCCCATCATTCGTTCATTTCATGCTCAAGGCGCTGATGCCGGTCAACGCCGAATGAATTATTCGGTGCCGCCGGTTATTCCGCGTGATTAAATCAAAACTGAACCGAAACGCTCGCCAAATGGCACTGAATCGCCGAAATTGGATCAATATTGGCCCAATAAAAAGTGGTTTGGATATGAATTGGCATAGGCTAGGGTGCACCCCGTGAGCCCGGGCTCACCCAATGAACGGAACGTTCAAAGTGACAGGGGAAACTTATGGAAGAGCAACTTGCTGAACTTGCGGCGACAGTAGCGGCGCTACAGTCGAGCGCGGCCACGACAAACACGGTCTTGGCCGAAACCTACTATTATCTATCAATACCGCTGATGATCCTGATCCACGCAGGATTTCTGGCCTACGAAATGGGCGCATCGCGGATGAAAAACGTCCTGTCATCGGGCGTCAAAAACATTCTGGCATTCGCCTTTATGGTCCCAACCTTTTACTTCTTTGGTTGGTGGGTCTATTGGGCTTTTCCGACCGGCATTCCGGGCGCAGCTGGTGCCAATGGCATCTCCGGCCTCGAATATGCAAATGCTATCGCACTCGGATGGGGTGACTCGGCGCAGTATATGGGACCGAACATCGTAGATAACGCATCCGGCGTGTTCTGGGGCGCGTTCACCATGTTTGCGGCGACGACCGCTTCGATCATGTCGGGCGCGGTCATCGAGCGCATCCAGACCGTCGGCTTTGTGATCTTGGCCATCGTTCTTGGCTCGTTCGCATGGGTCGTTGCCGCTGCCTGGGGCTGGCACGCAGACGGCTGGCTGGTTCAGCAGTTTGGCTTTCATGACTTTGGCGCTGCTGGTGTTGTGCACGTTATCGCCGGGTTCTTTGCGCTAGGCATTCTGATCAACCTCGGGCCACGGATCGGTAAGTTCAACGCCGACGGGTCGGCCAACCACATTGCCGGGCATAACCTGCCTTTAACGGCCGTGGGACTGATGCTAATCATCGCCGGTTTCTGGGGCTTCCTGATGGCCTGTCTGATCGTGCCGGGTGAGGCATGGTCGTGGTTCGGCGACAAGTTCTCGTCAATCTACGGCACGCCAATGACGCTTAGCGCGATTTCGTTCAACATCCTGATGGGGATGGCAGGCGGAACCATTGGCGCCTGGCTGATGACACGCGATCCGTTCTGGATGATGTCGGGCATGCTTGCCGGGATCATCGCCACCGCTTCTGGTCTGGATATCTACTGGCCGGGTCTGGCGTTTGTCGTTGCCTTTGGCGCAGGTGCGGGGCTCAAATGGGCCGCTGGCATCGTTGAGCGAATGGGCATCGACGATGCGGTTGGCGCGGTCACCGTGCACGGCACCATGGGTGTCTATGGTGTGGTGATGCTGGGCGTGTTCGCCTCCGGCTTCCCTGCGCTGCAAGGTGAGGTCGGTGTCGCGACGATCAGTCTTTGGGGTCAGATTGTCGGTGCCATTGCCTGCGTACTTGTCGGCTTGGTTCCGGGCTATCTGGTCTCGGGCCTGCTGAAGATGATGGGCATGTTGCGCGTACCAGAGGCCGCCGAAATCGCTGGTCTCGATCCGGTCAAAGTGGCCTCTGCCGCTTACCCGGAAGGCATCCCAGCTTCTGCCGCTCCGGCAGAGTAACAACTTCACTTGAAAGGACGACAGAATGGGATATCCATACGCAGAAGCTACCTGGGACGCCGCCACCGGCGCCATGTACATGGGCGCGGGTGGCGGTGCTCCGCTGATCTACACGCTGATCGCGATTGCGGTTTGCATTTGGGCTCTGTGGAGCGGCCACCGCAAAGAGTACGCGATGTACGACAGAACCAAGTAAACTTTGCGCTACGGAAAAACTGCTCGGGCCGCCTGAACGGGCGGCCCTTGCTATTGGCGTTGCGCTGATCCAACATTTTGTAATTTCACACGTCAAAAGATCGAGCCGCCACCATGCCCAAAGACCTGAAAAAATACGCCACCGATAACGGCATCAAATTCTTCCTGTTCAATTTTACCGATCTGTTCGGCGTCCAGCGCGCCAAGCTGGTGCCTGCCGAAGCCGTCGGCGCGATGCAGAAATCAGGTGCGGGATTTGCCGGGTTCGCCGCCTGGCTGGACATGACACCGGCGCATCCGGATATGTTCGTGATGCCCGATGCGGATAGTGTGATCCAGCTGCCGTGGAAGCCCGAGGTCGCCTGGCTGGCCGGTGATCCGTGGATGGAAGGCGCGCCGGTCACCCAGGCACCGCGCAACGTACTGAAACGCCTGATGGCGGACGCCGCGGGCCTCGATCAGTTGCTGATGACCGGTGTCGAGCCGGAGTTTCATCTTATCAATGCCGACGGGTCCGACATATCCGATGTGCGCGATACCCAGGAAAAGCCGTGTTACGACCAATCCGCACTGCTCAGGCGCTTTGATGTCATCGCCGAAATATGCACGTCGATGACCACGCTGGGTTGGGAACCTTATCAGAACGATCATGAGGATGCGAATGGCCAGTTTGAGATCAACTGGGATTATGGCCCCGCCGTGCAAACCGCCGACCGGATGGCGTTTTTCAAGTTCATGGTCAAGTCGATTGCCGAAAACCACGGGCTGCGCGCGACCTTCATGCCCAAGCCATTTGCGCATCTGACCGGCAATGGTTGTCATGTGCATATCTCGCTGTGGGACAAGGCTGGCAAAAAGAACCACTTTGCCGATGAAAAGGACGAGATGGGCCTGTCGGCGGCCTGTTATCACTTCATCGGCGGGCTGATGGATCACGCCCCGGCGCTGGCCGCGCTGACCAATCCGAGCGTCAATTCCTACAAGCGCATCAATGCGCCAGCCACTTTGTCTGGGGCCACATGGTCGCCCAACACGGTGACCTATGGCGGCAACAACCGCACCCATATGATCCGCATTCCCGACCGGGGGCGCATCGAGTTCAGGCTCGCGGATGGCTCGGCCAATCCCTATTTGCTGATGGCGGGCATTCTGGCGGCCGGTGCTGATGGGATGGCCACGCAAGCTGATCCCGGCAAACGGCTGGATATTGACGCCTATGCCCAACCGAACAAGGCGCGTGGCGCCAAGAAACTGCCGCTGAACATGCTCGACGCTTTGCGCGCCCTGCATAGGGACAAGGTGTTGTGCGGGCTGCTGGGCGACGAGTTCATCGGGGCTTACCTCAAACTGAAGACCGATGACTGGAATTCCTATGCCTCGCACCTGACCGCCTGGGAACGGGAGCGCACGCTCGATTGCTGAAAGACGATCTGCCCTTCCTCGACATCACCGCGTCGGGGTTCTCGACGCGCGGGGCCCAAGTTCTGGCGGCGCGGGATAAGGCTTGGTGTGCCCGCACGCCCTACGGGCTGGCAGTTTTGCGCCACAGCGAGGCGGGCCAGCTGCTGCGCGACCGGCGGCTGAGACAAGGCAGCCACAACTGGCCCGATTTACAAGCTCTTGAAGGATCGTTTGCGCAGTTCTGGAAGCGGAGCATCATCAGTCAGGAAGGCGCGGTGCACAAAAGGCTGCGTCGCATCGCCCAAGCCGCGCTGTCCGAAGAATATGTGCTGTCGCTCAGAGCGGATTTTCGCGCCGTCGCCCAAGACCTTGTGGAAGGATCGCGCGGGCGTGCAACGATCGAGTTTATTGCCGATTTCAGCGAACCTTTCGCCGGGCGCGCCATTACCCGGCTGCTGGGCCTGGGCGACGAGATGGCGGCACAGGTTGGCCATGACGCTTCTCGGCTTGGCCTGGCGATGGGGATCGGCTCAAAGCAGCACGAGAACGTATTCAACGCCGCCTGCGACCGCTTGATGGCGCTGGCGGCAGAGCTGGTCGACCGCGCAAATGCGCGCAAGGACGGCGACAATTACGTCGCGCGGCTGGTCCGCGAATGTGGCACCCATGGCATGGATGACCCACAAGCGCTGTTGGATCTGATCGTCATTTCGATATTCGGCGGGGTTGATACGACCCGCGCGCAACTGGGCTTTGCCATGGCGCTGTTCATCGAAAATGCCCACCAGTGGCAAATGTTGCGCGCCGACGTGACTCTGATCGGGGCGGCGATTGAAGAGATCATCCGAACCCACCCGACTACCACGTGGAGCACCCGGCAGGCGACCGAGACGTTTGAGCTTAATGGCGTGCAGATCGACGCAGGCCAGATCCTGCATATTTTCGTCCACGCAACAGGCAGCGATCCCCTGGCCGACGGGGACGGTGGGTTTGACATCGCCGCCAGACGCAAAATCCACTTTGGCTTTGGCGGCGGTGCGCATCATTGTCTGGGCCAATTCGTGGCGCGCACGGATATGGCCGAGGCGCTGGCGGTGCTGGCGCAAAACTGGCGCGCGATGGAATGGGCGGGCACGCCCGAATGGTTGCCCGACAGCGGCAATACTTCGCCCGTGGCCCTGCCGATCCGGCCAGAATGGGGTTGATCAGAGGCAGGCGCGTAGCAAGGCCATCGTGTTGGCCTCGGTCATCTTTACCGGGTTGGTGGCGATGGACGGATCAACCAGCGCCTGTGCGACCAGACGGTCGCCATCATCTGCCGCGACGCCAAGCTCGCTCAGGCTAGCCGGATGCCCAGTTGCGCATTCAGGCCCCCCCACCACGAAGTCGAGGAACCCGTCAAACCCGCCGCCTATGTCCAGATATCGCGCGAGCGTGACGATCTTGCCCTCGATCGCCCGGCGGTTCATGGCCAAGACATGCGGCAGTATCACCGCGTTGGTGGTGCCGTGATGGGTGCCGTAAGTCGCGCCGATTGGATGCGACAGCGCGTGGACCGCGCCGAGACCCTTTTGGAATGCGGTCGCGCCCATGGCTGCGGCCGCCATCATCTGGCCGCGCGCTTCGATGTCGGTGCCATCGGCAAAGGCGCGTGGCAGGAAGGTTTTGATGATCCGCAGACCCACAACTGCATATTCCGGGATATCCGCCCACCTATTCCGACAACATCCGCCCATTTGTACCGGGGTATCCGCCCAGCTTTGACGCGTTGCCGTGAGGCCTTGGTTTTTGATATCAGTTTTCTGGCGTTTCGTCACGTAGTTGAGGGTCTTTCTTTCGGAAGGATTGTCCGTCGAGTTCGAGCCGGTAGGCGTTGTGCACCAGCCGGTCTAGGATGGCATCTGCGAAGGTGGGTTCACCAATAATTTCGTGCCAAGTGTTAAGCGGGAGTTGACTTGTGATTAGGATGGAACCGTTGCCGTATCTGTCTTCGACGATCTCCATCAAGTCGCGCCTTTGGCTAGCGTTCAGACGGTCCGGCCCCCAGTCATCCAAGATCAGTAGCTGGGTTTTGGTCAGTGCCTTGAAGACACGCGGAAAGCGTCAGTCACCGTGGGCCAACTCCAACTCGTCAAACAATCGCGTGGTGCGTTTATAGAGGACGGTCACGCCGTCGCGGCACGCCGCTTGGGCCAACGCGCAGGCCAGCCAGGTTTTGCCGACACCGCAGGGGCCAGTGATCATCAAGTTGCGCTTGTCTTTGATCCATTTGCCGCTGAGCAGGCTTTGGAACAACGCCTTATCCAGCCCTCTTCGCGTTTTGTAATCCACATCCTCGGGCGCGGCCCCGATATGGCGCAATCGTGCTGTGCGCATGCGGCTCTCAAACCGTTTTGTCTCTCGACTGATGGCTTCGCGATCAATTAGCAGGCCGAGCCATTCGGCGTGTGTCAGATCGGCGGAACCGTCCTGTGTTTGCAGTTCTGTGAAGGCCTCGGCCATGCCATCGAGCTTCAGTGCTCGGAGGGTATCAAGGGTTGGGTGTGTCAACATTTTCTGTCCTTTCTTCAATGGAAGTATCCGGCACCACGGATGTTGGGGTGTGTGATCGCGGGGCCGTCCGTGGTGGGTTTGCGGCGTTGGCGATCCAATCCATTCTTCAAAATGGAATGCAGGGATTGGTAGGTATAGCTGTTGATGTGAAGTGCACGCTCGCAGGCCGCATCGAGGCGCTCGGGTCCGAATGTTTTGGCAAGCCGCAAGACGCCCATGCAAGTTCGATATCCTTGCTCTGGATGTCGCCGCTTGCGCATGACCATCTCGACAAAGGTCTCGACGTTGGGCCCGACCCGGGCCGCCTGTGTGCGGATGCGTTCTGGTGTCCAGTCGGTACGGAAGCGGTGGTTTGCTGGCATGTGATCACGGATGGTGGAATGTTGCCGGTTGCCCGACGTCCGTTGATGCGCCGCAACACGCTGACCTTTATGATAAACTTCGACCGTGCGCGGTGTGACCCGGGCCCAAAGCTCTTGGCGCATAAGCTGATGGGGCACTGAGTAATAGTGGTGTCCTATATCGACATGGTAATCGAGACCGGCGCGGCACTTCTTCCATTCCGCATAGACGTAGGGTTCATGGGGCAGCGACTTCAGTGCAGGTTTGTCCAGCGTTTCAAACAAGGCCCTGCGGCTGGCACCCAGGTGCCGGGTGACCTTGTTGTTCAGTTGGTCGCGCAAGGGTCGGATCGCCGCGTTTAGCTCATCGAGACTGAAGAATGTCTGATTGCGCAGGCGTGCTAAAATCCAACGTTCGGCCAGCAGAACAGCCCCTTCGACCTTTGCTTTATCCTTGGGTTTGCGGGGCCGTGCGGGCACAATTGCAGTATCGTAATGCGCCGCCATATCCCCGTAAGTGCGGTTGATCGCCGGGTCATAAAAACAGGCTTTGATGACGGCGGCTTTGAGATTATCCGGCACAACTTGCGCAGGTACGCCACCCAAGAACGCAAATGCTCGAACGTGACTGGATATCCAATCGGGAAGGCTCTGTGTCCAAGTGGCTTCAACATAGGTGTAGTTCGATGCGCCAAGTGCCGCGACAAAGATTTGGGCCGTGCGTATCTCGCCCGTCTTAGGGCAGGCAACATCTATGGTGTGGCCCGCATAATCAACAAACAGGCGTTCACCAGCAGGGTGTCGCTGCCGCATCACTGGCGAGAGTTTGCCCTCCCAACGAGTATAGAGCTCGCAATACCGGCTGTAGCCATAGCCGTCTGTGTGAACCTCTCGATACTCCTGCCACAACAGCGAAAGCGTCACCCCTTTGCGCCGTAGCTCGGCGTGCACATAGGTCCAATCCGGCTGAGGGATCGGTTGAGAACTGTCCGCAGAACGCCGTGGGAAAAGCACATGTTCCAAATCGGCATCCGACAGCGCATCGGGCAACGGCCAGCTCAAACCAGCATCACGGGCGCGGCCTAAATACTCACGCAGGGTTGTGCGACCAATCGCCAAACTCAGCGCCATCTCGCGCGTCGACAAACCTTCAAAGGACAGGCGCAAAGCCTCTCGTATCTTCCGCATCGATAATCTCTTCATTGGGCTCTCTTCCGTTCAAAATGAACGGCAAAGTAGCCCGCTACAGATCACCTCGCAGCAGCGCATCAAGGGGTGGGCGGATGCCCCGGAATCCCCGGCGGATCAGATCGGTACGGGTGGGCGGATTAAATCGGAATCACCGGGCGGATGTGCCCGGAATGCGCACACAACCGCGATGCCGTGTGAGAACGGGTGAAAGCGCGGGGCTGAATAGGCCTCAAGGCAATGGGCAAACGCATCCATGCCGGTTCCGGCGGTCAGCGCGGCGGGCAGGCCAACGATCAACTTGGGATCCGAGATGACAATCTCGGGCAGCATCGCGCGGTGAAAGATGATCTTCTTTTCACGTGTCGCCGGATTGGTCAGCACCGCCGCGCGCCCGACCTCGCTGCCGGTTCCGGCGGTGGTCGGCACCGCAACGACCGGGGCGATGGCCTGCGTATCGGCGCGATCAGCTTGCCCACATCCAGGCCCGACCCGCCGCCGAAGGCCACGACGCCATCATGATCGCCATCACGGAACACCGGCAGTCCGGCGGCGAGGTTTTCGGCCCGGGGGTTTGCGTCTACGTCGGCAAAGACGCCCGCCAACAGACCGGCGCTGCCAAGAGTATCCAGCGCCAATCGCGCGATCGGCAGCGTCGCGGTCTCTCGATCGGTGACAAATAGCGGGCGGGCAATACCGGCATCGCGGCAGGCGGTGGCCAACTCGGCAATTCGGCCCGCCCCAAACCAGATGCTGGTCGGATAGGACCAGTTGGCGCGCACGGCAGGGTCGAACGCGGGCACGTCGCCGCTAGCCGTAATTGCCTTTGACGCGCTCTTTGGTCGGGTCAAAATGCGGGAATGCGGTGACCACCGCCTTCAGCCGCTTCTGCTCGCCATCGAGCAGCCCAACCTCGACCACTTCGCCGGGGCCCGCATGTTTCACATCCATCCGCGCAAGCGCGATGACCTTGCCAAGCCAGGGCGATTTCATTGCCGAGGTGACAACGCCGACCTGCGCCTTGCCAATGCGCACGCAATTGCCGTGCGCCGGCACCAGCCCGCCTTCGATGTCCAGACCGACCAGTTTGCGGTGCGGATGGGCTTTGCGTTCTTCAATCGCGGCGCGGCCGATGAAATCATCTTCCTGCGTTTTCAGCGGCACCGTGAACCCAATGCCGGCCTCGAACGGGTCAGTTTCGTCGGAAAACTCATATCCGGAAAAGATCAGACCAGCCTCAATCCTCAGCATATCCAGCGCCGCCAGACCGGCGGGCACCATGCCTTTGGGCTCGCCCGCCTTCCAGATCGCGTCGAACACTTCACCTGCCTTGCTGGGGTGGCAGAACACCTCGTAGCCCAGTTCGCCGGAATAGCCGGTGCGGCTGAGCACAACCGGGGTGCCCTGAATATCGCCAAGCCGCGCGGTGGTGAACCGGAACCAGGCGAGGTCCTCAACCGTGGCATGGGTCGGCGGCGTCCACAGAACTTCGGCAAGGATTTCGCGCGACAGGGGCCCCTGCACCGCGATATTGTGATGATGATCGGTCGAGGATTTGACCCAGGCATTCAGACCGTGTTTTTCGG
Source organism: Paracoccaceae bacterium (assembly GCA_965216135.1). Taxonomy (GTDB): domain Bacteria; phylum Pseudomonadota; class Alphaproteobacteria; order Rhodobacterales; family Rhodobacteraceae; genus CBDCFL01. Next base: position 252,614 of record CBDCFL010000023.1, on the reverse strand, counting down.
CCTGATCGCGCAGCCATTTGCCGGAATTGTCAGAGCCGCCGATCCAGCGGAAATTATATTCGCCCAGCCGGAACACCGTGCCGTCGTCGATCATACCGCCGTGCTCGTAACACATCGCGGTATAGACGATGCCGCCGACGCTGAGTTTCTTGATGTTACGGGTGACGCACATCTGCATCAGCGTCTCGGCGTCGGGGCCGATGACCTCAAATTTTCGCAAGGGGCTAAGGTCCATCACCACGCATTTTTCGCGTGCAGCCCAATATTCGGCGATCGCGCCGTGATTGGACATCTGATTGGGCAGCCAGTAGCCGTTGTATTCTATAAACTCACGAGTGTGCTTTGCAAAACTCTTGTGAAATCCGGTTTCTTTGGTCGGCTCCACATCTGCCTCCGGTGATTTTCTGAAACCCGCTGAGGGTTTGAAGTCTTCGGTATCCTTGTAAACCCGAACGTGAATATCGGTCGGGTTCCAAGCGTTGGTCGGGTCGATGTCGCACGGACATGCCGTGGACACGCAAACAAGATCGGTCAAAGCCCTGAGCATGACGTAATCGCCGGGGCGCGACCAGGGATCGTCAACGGACAGCACGTGGTGGTCGTCGATCATCGTGTTGAAGAAGAAGTTGATCGATGGCCAGCCGACGCGCGGACGGATGTTCCATGGCTTGAGCTCGGCGTTGATGTTGTCAGAGCAGTTTACATGACCGGGATAGCCCGCATCGTCGTAATAGCGCGGATAGCAGCTAAGACCATAGGCGTCGTGGCGGCCGCAGGTGTCCTGCACGATCTCAAACAGCGGTTCCTGATCGACGCTCCAGAATTTCGACATGATGCCCGGCAACGGATAGATGCAGCCGGTCAGCGAGCGCGTGGTCGTCATGTTGATGTCGCGCTCGATGCCCTGATCCAGCTCGGCTATCGAGAAACACTGAAAATCGGTGCATTCGCGGCCCTGTACATCCATGATCTGAATGAATTGGCCCTTTTGAACTTCGTAGCCTTTGGCGTTGCCCGGCTGGATGTTGTAATCCTGCAGCGGATCGGCCAGCGGATCGGTCGGTTTGCGGCCGCCTTTGCCTTGGCCCGGATTGGCGCGGCGCACGTATACCACAACCTCGGTCGGCACGTCCTGTCCGTGCGGGTCCATCGGGCCGCCGGTGGCGCAGACGATGAGCAGGCCGTCGGCGCTGGCCAAGAAAGTCTCGGTATCGCCCGCCATCGAGCCTTCGGCGAAGAGCAACGTGCCGTCGGCGCGGCCGATATCAAAACTGGCGGCGTCGAGTGCTTTCAGAACCTTGCGGCCAGATGCATCGCCGCTTGAAAGCGATGCCTGCAGCCCCTTTGCGTCGCGCCCGCCTTTGGCACCGATCATGCCAGCGTCGGACGTGCCATCCGGCGCAAAGAACACCATCTCGACCGGTTGCAGCCCTTCGCGGTCCATAATCGATATTTCGTCGCCACGTTCAATTCGCACGCCCCGCGATCCTCCGCCGGGCACCGGATAGCGCTCGGTCCCATGTGGCAGAATTGGCAGGCCGGGCGCGCGGATACCATTACGCTCATATGGCGTTTCAAAAACGGGTCTGACGGTCATTAGTTTAGCCCCAATGCCTCTTTGCGTTCCGCAGCCCAGGTGTTGATCAGATGGTCTACCGCCAGGCCAATGAAGGCCACGCACAGGCCCAGCATCAGCCCATTTCCAATGCCTTGCTTGTCCGACAGAGCCTTGAGAATAAACTGGCCAAGGTCATCGGTGCCGATCATTGCGCCGATAATCACCATGAATAGCGCGAAGATGACCGTTTGATTAACCCCCAGCATGATGTGCGGGAATGCCAGCGGAAGCTCTATCTTTATCCACCTCTGTAGGGCGGTCACGCCTGACATCATACCTGCCTCTTTGAGCGAGGGCGGCACATTGCGGATGCCTTCGATCGTATAGCGCGTGGCCGGGATGGTGGCGTAGATGATGACCGCAATCAGAACAGACGTATCGGTCACGCCAAACAGCATGATCACGGGGATCAGGTAGATGAACGACGGGAATGTCTGAAACGTGTCGCACACCAGTAACATGAACTTTGAAGCCAGCGAATTCTGCGCGACGACAGAACCGACAATCAAGCCAATCGTAACCGAGACGACGACCGAGAATGACGCCATATACATGGTGATCAGCGCACGGTCCCACCACTCGGTCAAAGCGATGAACAACAGGAAGCCGCCGACGACCAGCGCAGAGCGTACCCCGCCGATGATATAGCCGACGCCCATGGTCAGCAGGAATGTCGCGCTGACAGGCATGGCTAGATAGCCATTCTTCATCGGTTGCAGCACATTGACGATCAGGAACACATTAAATCCCTGCAGGCCAGAGTACCAATTCTCGACCATCCAGTCGACGCCGCCCTGCCAGAAGTTTTCCGTTGTGATGCCTTGATTGTGCGGGATCAGGTAGAAGTAGTTGATACCTTCGCCAAAGATCAGTTTGCCAATAAACGCCAGCACGACGCAGACCACAAAAACGGCACCAAATATCAGCGCGTACTTGTTTCGCTCTACAAAGCTGAGATCGGCAAAATAATCGGTCTGCTTGTTGGCCCAAGCCATGGACAATTTGTCAAGCACGACAGCGATCAGAACGATGCAGATACCCAATTCCAGGGCGAGACCAATTCGTAGCCCGTTTAGCGCCAGCAAAAGATTAAACCCAAGCCCCTTGGCACCGATGAAAGAGGCAATAACCGCCATGGCAAGGCATTGCATAATGACCTGGTTTACGCCGATCAGAATATCGCGTCTTGCCGTGGGAACCAAAACTTTCAAGAGAATCTGTCGATTGGTACTGCCGCTCATCATGCCCGCCTCGACAACTTCGACAGGGACTCTTTTTAATCCCAAAATCGTCAGCCGGATCATCGGCGGGGTGGCAAAAATGATGGTGGCGATCGCACCGGCATGATCGCCAAGGCCAAAAAACACCGTCACGGGCACCAAATATGAAAAATGCGGCATCGTTTGCGCAATGTTGAGAAACGGCATCAAAAATACCTCGACCGCGCGGCTTTTGTATGCCGCGATGCCGAGCAATATTCCGAGTAAAATTGAAATCGGCGCTGCAACCAAGACAAACGACAAAGTCTGCATTGCCGGCTCCCACTGACCAAATACCGAAATATAGGTCAAGGCGAGTCCTGCCAATATCGCAAGTCCTCTGCCTTTCAGCGCATAGCCCAGAATCATTGTGCCGCTGACGACCACGGTCCATGGAAGCGCAGGCCAGACCGCCCACTCGTTCTGGCGGATGAACTCATAACCGGCAAATGCAGCTATTGTTTTGATCCCACCGACGAGTATTTCTCGAATGAGCTCGATTATGAATAGGATGCCGCGGGAAAAACCTCTGGTCACTTCACGTATGAGGGCGGATTGCTCGTATTCCTCCAGATCGGAATCGTAAACCTGGACCGGAAACGCATCGAACATCACGTATTGGGAGAAATTATGGATCGCTTCCGGCCATGTTGCCAGCAACGACGGAAGCCGCCACAGAACATTAGTCTCGCTCGGTGTGATCAATGCGACCAGAAGGAAAAATGCGACCAAGAGAGCCGCAAACTGTGCAAGTTTTGGATGTTTCTTGACGTATTCCATGATCGTCTACCCGCCCACCTCGACAGCATCATCTTTGCCAAACAGGATGTGCAGCATATTTGAGCTCTTGATTGAGCCAACGACGTTGCCATCATTGTCAACGACCGCGACGGGCTTCTGATCGGCCAGCACCGCCTCGGCCACGGTTTCAATTATCGCGTTTTGTGACACCTTCAAGTCGCCGAATTCTTCCGAAGGATTGACCGGGTCCATGACGGATTTGATTTTCAGCACCTTCTCGCGCGGCACTTCTTCGGTGAATTTGCGCACATATTCTGTTGCGGGCTTCAGCACGATATTGGCAGGCGTGTCGAGTTGTTCGATCACTCCATCTTTCATAATCGCAATGCGATCGGCCAGACGCAGCGCCTCGGCAAAATCATGAGTCACGAACAAAATTGTCTTGTGCAAGACGTCCTGCAGGCGAAGAAATTCGTCCTGCATCTCTTTGCGGATCAGTGGATCAAGCGCGGAGAACGGCTCGTCAAGAAACCAAATATCCGGCTCGACGGCCAGCGACCGGGCGATCCCGACGCGCTGTTGCTGTCCGCCGGACAATTGCCTTGGGAAATAGTTTTCGCGACCGTCAAGACTGACAAGTTCGACCATATCCAAGGCGCGTTTCATGCTATCAGCTGTGCTTGTGCCCTTGACCTGCAATGGAAAGGCAATGTTCTCAATAACGGTCTTGTGCGGCAACAGCGCGAAGCTCTGAAACACCATCCCCATCTTGTTTCGGCGCAGCTGTATCAGCTGTCTGTTGTTCATCGCCAACAGATCTTCGCCATCAATGTAAATTTCGCCTGCCGTCGTTTCCGTCAGGCGCGAAATACAACGTAGCAAGGTCGACTTGCCGGAGCCGGACAGCCCCATGATCATGAGGAGCTCGCCCCGGTGGACTTCGAACGACGCATCATTGACACCGACGACGCAGCCTGCCTCCTGAAACTTTTTCGCGTCGACCTTTCCGTTGGCTTCGCGCAGCATCTTGTTCGCGTTTTCGCCAAATATCTTATAAACGGAACTGCACTTGATGACGGGTTGTTGTTGGGTGGTTTTACTATCAAGCGGCATTTTTCAGTATCCCTGTCGTTTTTTTGATCCGAAGCAACACCAAAGGCGTTGGCGAATTCGACTTCCTTCCTCGTCGACGTGGCTGACGGTACTTTGTTGGTGCAAGACCGTCTTCTCTCCCCACACGCTTGCGCGCGGGGAGAGACGTTTTTTTGATGTGGTGCCTATTGTACGAAAGGCTTCCAAACAGCTTCATTATCAGCCAGCCAACTTGCGGCTGCATCCTGATGGCTCATGCCGTCGATGTCCACAAGCGCCGCCATCTGGCCGATGTGCGTCGATGTGAAATCCATCCTTGAAAATGCCGTATATGCAGCCGGATGCGTTTTCGGCATTTTATAGTGTGCTGCTTTCTTCAGCCAGCCTTTGGGCGAGCCACAGCTGCCATCACCACCATCTGCGACGCGGCACCCGTCAAAATACGGAGGGAATTCGATGAAGGCGAAACCCTCAGCATCCGTAAAGTTCGGCGTCCAGTTAAAGGTGATAATGCCGCGGCCTTCTTTCTTGGCAGAGGCAAGTTCTGCCCAGATCGCATCGGCACCGCCAGCGAACTTCACAGTGTACATGTCACCAAGGCCAAGTGCATCAAGGCGAACTGGCATCAAGTCACCATGCCAGCTCTGTGGGCCTTCCAGCCAACGGCCTTTGCCGCCGCTGTCTGCTGTCGCAAACACGTCTTGACAGTCTTTCAGGGCTTCCCAGTTTGGCAGGCCCGGGCAAAGATTGTCGTCGATCACGTACTGAGGAACGCCCATTTCTTCGAGCGTCGCCGCAGAATGTGTTCCGGCGTCAATCAGACCGCCTTTGGCCATCGCATTGTAGAATGATGCGCCAAAGGTAGACTGCCAGACCTCATGGCTGATCGACACGTCGCCAATGCGGATGGCTTCGTAAACGGCTTGGCTGTCGGCCGGGACATAATCGACATTGTCGCCCAGGCTCTCAAAAATGCCACCGATCACGTAGGCCATCACAACCTGGCTGGACCAGTTATGGGTTGGGATCACGATCGGCTCGGCCGAGTCTTGCGCAAAGGCATGACCTGAAACCGATGCCGCAATCGCACCCGCCAGAATGGTTGTTGTAAGCTTTTTCATTGCTTTCTCCCAGTTGTTATGCGGCATGTGCCGCGAGGTAACGAGCATCGCTCGGTATTGCCGCGGGCTGGATCCCACGTTTCTTTTGATCTAGTCCTGCAGATATCCCTCAAGGCTGTCGTCCAGCGCATCGACCCAGACGGTATGATGCGGTGGAGCTTTGGTTCCGGTCATCGGGCTGACATAGCCGTGATCGCGGAACGTCATGATCCCTTTCTTTTTGTGGTTTTTCCATTCCAGGAATGACTCCACGACGCTTTGAACATCAAAGCTCGGATAATCGGTTTCTGCAATCATTTCCTCGACATAGTCGCCCTGATAGCGGATGGCGGAATAGTCGTCGTCATAAGAATCCTCGCCAGCAATTCGATCAACGACATCGGCTTCCATTTCGTCCTGAGACGGCAGTTCGATGCGGCCAAGGATGCAGTCGCGCACCCACCATGCCTGAGCATCGAACATGTTGAACGTAAACCATTGATCCTGCATCCCTAGATAGAACATAGCCGGATTTTTGTTCCAGACCACGCCCTTATACAAATCCGCCGTCGCCAGCCGATTCGCGGTTTTCAGGCGCAAATCGTCGGGCAGGAACGGGAAATGGTGCTTGTAACCGGTGCACAGTATGATCGCATCAACGTGGCGCGAAGTTCCGTCGATGAAATGCGCAACCTTGGGACCGACATGTTCCAGCGCCGGAATTTCTCGCCAGTTGGATGGCCAGTCGAACCCCATCGGCGCGGTCCGATAGGCGACAGTGATCGACTTGCACCCATATTTCCAGCATTGCGAGCCGATGTCTTCGGCCGAGTAGCTGGAGCCAAGCAACAGCAAGTCCTGATCGCGAAACTCGCGTGCATCACGGAAATCATGCGCATGCAGAATGCGGCCGTTAAATTTTTCAAAGCCTGGGTAATGGGGAGCGTTCGGCGTCGAGAAATGCCCCGATGCCACGATCACATGGTCAAAGTTCTCAATGGTTTCGGTATCGGTAGTGTAATCGCGCGAGGTGACGGTGAATTGACCGTCGTCATGGCGGACGTCACGGACAATGGTGTTGAACCGAATTTTGTCGCGGACGCCGGCTTTTTCGACGCGGCCTTTGATGTAATCCCACAATACCGCGCGCGGCGGGTAGCTGGCGATGGGATGGTCGAAATGATCGGCGAAACCATAATCGGCGAATTCCAGGCATTCCTTGGGTCCGTTTGACCAAAGATAACGATACATTGACCCATGGCAGGGGTCGCCGTTCTCATCAACGCCTGTGCGCCAGGTGTAGTTCCACAACCCGCCCCAGTCGGATTGTTTTTCCAGGCACACGACTTCAGGCACATCCGCGCCCAGGTTTTCGGCTGACTGAAAGGCGCGCAACTGCGCAAGACCCGATGGGCCTGCTCCGATGATGCATACGCGTTTGGTCATATTTCCCCTTGCCCTGTATTCTATGCCAATTTCGGGTCTGAGCCCGACGCGTCCCAGTCCGGTTCAAACCCGAGCACTTCTGCATCTGGGTGAAGATCCGGGTTGAACAACGCATTATGCGCAATCGTCGCCTGATAGAGCGGATTGTGGGATGCCAGCCGCCAAACCCTGCAGGCAAGATCGAACCGTTGTGCATAGGCGTCAAAGACCAATGAAACCGATGCGGCCTCGCAGATTTTCACAGCACCGGGCGATCCGGGTGGAAAGGTCGCCGTCAGAATATCCGAAAACTCATGGGCCTTCTGGTAATAGGCGGATGAAAGAAACTGGAGCGCCTGTTCACGGGCCTGTGCCGGATCATGGGTATTGGCGCGCATGTGGTTTAGTTCTGCGGTCACTGAATATCCCGGCGCTTTGTTCTTTACGGTCACGATATAGCCGAGGGGTTCGATTTCTCCCGGCAGCTTCAATGCTGGCGTTGCGCCATCGTCAGGTTTGCCGGCGAAATCGCGCATCGCGATCTGACGCACGCGGCACTGCCATTTCAGAAAAGCCAGCCGCAGCGGATGGTCCGAGTAATTCACACCCAGCGCTGTTGCGACGGAACTCATGCGACGTTCCTTTTGTCATGGCCGGGCAGGACAATGGGGCGGTCATGGGCAAGCGACGGAATGCGCGCGGCGGTCTGGCGCACCAGCTCGGTATCGATCCGCGCATGGACCACGCCGGGCAGCGTGCCGCCATCGGCGATCACATCTCCCCAAGGGCTGACTACCAGCGAATGACCATAGATTTCGCCGCCGCCGGGGATGGGCCCGATGGCGCAGGCCGAAACGATGAAACACGTGTTCTCAATGGCCCGGGCGCGGTTCAGAACGTGCCAATGGGCCTGCCCGGTTTGTTTGGTAAACGCTGCTGGGCAGGCGATGATCTCAGCACCTTTTTGCGCCAAGTCGCGGAAAAGCTGAGGGAAACGCAGGTCGTAGCAAATCGTGTGACCGATCTGGGCAAGAGCTGTGTTGTGAACCACCGCAAGGTTGCCACCGGAAACGGTAGCGCTTTCGTGATAGATCTGCGAATCGCTCAGGCGCACATCGAAAAGGTGGATTTTGTCGTAATGGCCGCGTATCTCGCCGCGGTCGTCGATCATATATCCGCGGTTCAATAGTTTGCCGTCGGGCCCATCTATCGCAATTGACCCAATATTTATCCAGACATGATTGGCAGCGGCAAAGCTTCTGAGTTCTGCCAGAACCGGATGGGATGCTTCTGGTGCCGAGGGCGGCTTTAACGCCGCACCCTCGCTGCGCAATCCACCACAATATTCCGGCAGGAACAGCATTTCCGCGCCTGCTTCGACCGCTGCTTCGGCCATGGGTATGGCTTCGCCCACGGCGGACGAAAAATCCGGCATTGGGCGGGTCTGAAGACAAGCGATATGAAACGGGCGCGGCATGATCAGAATTTCATGTAAGCCTTTCTAAGCATGACCAGCGGGTGCCGGTCGGACATCTGGAATTTCAACAGCAATTCGCGGGCAATCATGTCGCGATCCTGCTGGTTGTCCGGCAAGTCGATCGAGTCCGGGATCGAGACCCAGCCGTTGTTGTTGCGGTCGAAAACGGCAGGTTTACCGTCTTCATAGCCCATGTGAACATCTTCCAGCCAGTTCAGGTCATCCCAGCCCATGGTTTCCATATATTTGCTCAGGAAAGGGGTGATCTGGTTGTAGTCCGGCACAAGGTTAACGTCGTAACGGTACCCAATGTGCTGACCAATTTCGATTTCACGTTCCGATGCGAGACCGGCAGAATCTTTTACAAACTGATCGACGTCTGTAATTTCAGAGCCGCGGTACTGTGTTCCAGCCATGTCTGCTCTCCTTTACAGATTGTGATAGTCGGCGACGCCAACCGTGTAGTTGGTGCCAGCCAAAGGAACCGCCGCCATAGCCGAAGCTTCCATCGTCAACGCGGCCAAATCTTCCGGCTCAAGACTGTGGATATTGGTCTTGCCGCAGGCACGCGCAAACAATTGGGCTTCAATCGTCAGCGTGTGCAGGAAGTTATAGACGCGCTCGGCTGCTTCATCCGGGTCAAGGCGTTTGCGCAAAACCGGGTCCTGCGTGGCCACGCCCACCGGGCAACGACCTGTGTGACAATGGTAGCAATGGCCCGGCGAGGCGCCGACTTCGACCTCGTAGTTGGCCTCTGGGATGTCCTTGTTACAGTTCAGCGCCATCATGACCGAGTGACCGATAGCGATTGCGTCAGCGCCCAAAGCAATGGCTTTGGCGACGTCGGCGCCGTTGCGGATGCCACCGGCATAGACTAGGCTGATTTCGCCACGCTTACCAAGGTCATCGATCGCTTTTCGGGCTTGACGGATCGCCGCGATACCAGGAACACCGGTGTCTTCGGTCGCCAAGTGCGGACCGGCGCCGGTGGAACCCTCCATCCCATCAATATAGATCGAGTCCGGGTCACATTTCACCGCCATACGCACATCGTCATAGACCCGCGCAGCACCCAGTTTCAGCTGGATCGGAATTTGCCAGTCGGTGGCTTCGCGGATTTCGCGGATTTTCAGCGATAGATCATCCGGGCCCAGCCAGTCAGGGTGACGGGCAGGCGAACGCTGATCGATACCGGCCGGAAGCGAGCGCATTTCGGCAACCTGGTCGGTCACTTTCTGGCCCATCAGGTGGCCGCCAAGGCCAACTTTGCAGCCCTGACCGATGAAAAATTCACAGGCGTCAGCCAGCACAAGGTGGTTCGGGTTGAACCCATAGCGGGACTGGATACACTGATAAAACCACTTTGAACTGTAACGTCGCTCGTCAGGGATCATGCCGCCTTCGCCGGAGCAAGTTGCGGTGCCAGCCATCGTTGCGCCGCGCGCCAGCGCAGTTTTCGCTTCATAGGACAATGCACCAAAACTCATGCCGGTCACGTAAACCGGTATGTCCAGTTCCAACGGGCGCTTGGCACGCGGGCCGATCACGGTCTTGGTCAGACATTTTTCGCGATAGCCTTCGATCACAAACCGGGTCAGCGTGCCCGGCAGGAACGTCAGATCGTCCCAATGCGGAATTTTCTTGAACAGGGACATGGCGCGCATGCGGTAGCGGCCAAGTTCTGCCTTGATGTGAATGTCGTCCATGACATGGGGCGGAAAGATGAAACTATCGCCCAGCCGGGATGTATCACGATCGAGCGGTCTTTTTGTTTTGATGTCGCCATCAGCCATTTTGCACTTCCTTTCCGCTCAATTCAGAGAATGAGTTTTTTCTCGGTTGGTTCAAGATTGTCGTAATTCCAGAGCATCCGGCCTGCGACGACCTTTTTGAAATGATCCACGCCTTGCTTTGGCAAAAGCCCATATTGGGTGAGTTTTCGGGTCAGCCAGGCTTTGTCGAGATCGGTCAATTCGCCTGGTACCGCGTCGACGCCATAGGACTTTATTTCGCCGCCCACATAGATGGTGCCGTCATACATCGAGTCGCCCAGGTTCTTGCCCGCATTGCCACAGACAACCATCCGCCCGCGCTGCATCATGAAGCCCGACAGCATGCCGGTGTCGCCGCCGACGATGATCGTGCCCCCCTTTTGGTCGATCCCTGTGCGCGAACCAACCGAGCCCTTACAGACCAGATCACCGCCGCGGACCGCCGCGCCAAAAGTCGAGCCGGCGTTCTTTTCGATTACGATGGTGCCTGCCAGCATGTTTTCACCGCAGGACCAGCCGACGCGACCATTGATCGTGACATTCGGCCCATCGATCAGACCGATGCCGAAATAGCCAAGCGAGCCTTCGATAATCAGCCGCAGCCGGGTCAGGATACCGACGCCAAGCGAATGCATACCGCGCGGATTCTTGATCACGATCGTTCCGTAACCCTCGGCCATCAATTCGCGGATACGAACGTTGGCCTCGGTTGTGGTAAGATTATCCACGTCCAGCTCTGTGCGCTTGTTGAAATCCACATCCGGTGCCCAGGGATATTCAAACCGTTCTTCTTCGTCCGGGTTGAATTCGATCCGCATCGCCCGCCCGGTCAGCTGGTCGGTGCGCATCCCGAGCGCGGTAACGCGCTCTTCCTGGCTCATCGTCTTCAGTTCGGCATCACTCACGCTTGCCATACCCGAACCTCCTCGTCATAGGGGTCAGTCGTGTCGATTTCCTGGGGCAGGATGGCGCGGATCGCCACCTCTTCGCTGGCCATAGCAATTAGGTCGTCGCTTTCGTACAAAACCAGCGGTTTTGCGGCCATGGAGTCTTTAGCCATGCCAAGTTGATCCTTGGTGGCGACCAGATAGGTGAACACGCCGTCGATTTCCTCGATCGAGCTTTTCAGGCTGTCCTCCAGCGAAATGCCATTTGCCAGATTGTCCGCCGTATAGACCGCCAACAGCTCGCTGTCGCAGTTCGACATGAACCGGTGGCCCTTGCGCTCCATCTGGCGGCGCATAAGCCAGTAGTTGGTGATCTGGCCATTATGTACGACCGCCACGTCATTGTACGGGAACGCCCAGTAGGGGTGTGCCGAACGAATATCCACGTCCGATTCCGTCGCCATGCGCGTGTGACCGATGCCGTGCGAGCCGGTGAAATCGTTCAACCCGTATTGCTCGGATACAACGGCCGCATCGCCGAGGTCCTTGATCAGTTCCAGGCCGTTGCCTATCGACATGATCTCGACGCCCTCGATATCCTCGATGTGGCGCGCCATTTCCTCGGTATCGCCGTCATGGGTGATCACAAAGCGTTGCGCATATTCGGTCGCCGCCTCGCGCGAAACCACCTTTGCGCCGTGCTCTTTCAGCCGTTCTTCAACCTTAACCAGCCGGTCGGCCACGACCTGGTGCATGCCAAAGCCTTTTTCCATATCCTCTTGTTCGGCCAACACAAACCGCATGACATATTCACCCGGATTGCCCTTGCCATAGATCGCATATCCGGTCGAATCCGGTCCGCGGTGTTTCAGGGCCTGCAACATCGCGGTCATCTCACCGCCAACGTTAGAGCTCTTGCCCTTGTATATTAATCCCGCAATTCCACACATTTAGATGCGCTCCTTGTTCGCAAAAATTTCGGTGGCGGGCGCTCCCGCCACCGGGTCTCAGGTATCTGCCTACGGCAGGCATTCCATATACGTGTCGTTGTCCCACTCGGTGACTGTCGCCATGAAGCGGGCATATTCGTCGCGCTTGTATTCATCGAACAGCCGGTACATTTCACCAGGCAGACCACGCCGGACAACTTCGCTGTCAGCTAGAATATCCAATGCTTCGCCCAATGACATCGGCAGTTTCTTGACCTGCTTGCCGGCCTTGATGGCGTCATAGATGTTGCGCTCTTCGGGTTCACCCGGGTCAAGTTGGTTGACGATACCGTCGTCCATGGCTGCCAGCAGGGTCGTCCCCATCAGATATGGGTTCACCATCGAATCGACCGAGCGGTATTCGAACCGGCCCGGGGCCGAAACACGCAGGCCGGTGGTGCGGTTCTGGAAGCCCCAGTCGGCAAAGACCGGCGCCCAGAAGCCCGTGTCCCACAGACGGCGATACGAGTTCACGGTCGATGACCCGATTGCGGTGAGCGCCTGAAGGTGATGGACAACACCGCCGATGGCCTCAAGCCCTTCTTTGCCCGGCATCTGCGGATCGTCGTCGTCGGGCATGAAAGTGTTTTCACCACCGCCGACATACATGTAGTTTTCGGCCATCCCGGGCAGATTGTCCGGATCATTGCCGCACTTGACGAACTTGTCTTCACCGCCGCGCCAAAGGCTCATGTTGTGGTGGCAGCCCGAGGCCGAAACGCCTTCGAACGGCTTGGTCATGAAACATGCGAAAATGCCAAATTCGCGCGCCACCTGGGCACATATCTGGCGATATGTGGTCAGACGGTCGGCGTTGCGCAGCACGTCGTCATACATCCAGTTCAGTTCCAGCTGCCCCGGCGCGTCCTCGTGGTCGCCCTGGATGATGTCCAGGCCCATCAGACGGCTGTATTCGATGACTTTCATGTACACAGGGCGCAGCGATTCAAACTGGTCGATGTGATAGCAGAACGGCTCGGAATAGCCGTGGCGCGGTTTGCCGTTTTCGTCGAACTTCAGCCACATCATTTCCGGCTCGGTGCCGATCCTCAGCCTGCGGCCGTGCTTCTTTTCAAACTCTCCATGCATTCGGCGCAGGTTGCCGCGGCCGTCAGAGGTCAGTGCACCGCCCGGATTTTCCTTTTCCTCGCGGTTGCGGAACAGCGAACAATAGAATCGGCCGATGCGCTTGTCCCACGGCAGCTGCATGAAAGTTTCCGTCTCGGGGATGCCCACCAGCTCGGCGGATTCAGGGCCGTAGCCGATGTAGTTGCCAGCGCGGTCGGTAAACAGGTTGACCGTCGAGCCGTAGACCAGCTGAAAGCCCTTCTTGGCGATGTTTTCCCAGTGGTCTGCGGGAATGCCCTTGCCCATGATCCTGCCGGTGACGGATACGAACTGCAGATAGAGATACTCGATCCCCAGTTCGTCGATCATATTCCGGACCGCTTTGACTTTCTCGGCGCGCCCCGGCGCGTCTACAAATCGTTCAAGATCAGTTGCCATTGTTGCCTTACTCCCTGTTTTGTTATTGTCGGGAACCGCAGTCCCCGAAATCTTGCCTAACCGCGCAAATTGCCGTCAGTTAATCGATCGACTCCCCGATGATCTCGCCTGCAACTGTCATCGGCGGAGCGACAATATGCTGAGTAAACTTCTTAAGAACCTCCGCCCGAATTGAGGCCGATGCAGCGTCGGCCTGTTCTTTGCTTTCGTAACGACTAACGTAAGCGACACTGCGCGGACCCACCCTGACTGCCATCAGTCCGATCGCGCCAAGCACGCGGTATTTTGGGATCAGGGTATCAACATATTCCTTACTCAAGGCTTCAGTCGATTTTTGATCCATGTATTCCAGCGTGGTGATTCTGGCGTATCTACTCATCTCGATTTCCTTTTCCTGCTTTCATTGCCACCGCTTAGGGGTCTAACTCCACGGAAACGGGCTGTTTGAAACAGGATGCAATTTTCCCTCGGCGTATCGCGACAACCTGAATGGTTCGAGCAACGCGCTTTTGGCCTCGATGATCTCATGCGCAACCAGTTTGCCGACACCGAGCATTTTGTATCCGTGATTGGAATCGGCAATAAAATAGCAGTTCTCGCGAATGACATCGAAAATCGGAAAACTGTCTGGTGTGAAAGCTCCGATGCCGCCGGACGCCTCGTTCTTGTACTTGGGAATTTGTCCCTCAAACCGTGCCTGACAATGGGCTAGCGCTGAACACCACATATGGGCAAAATCATCGCCAACGATGAATTCGGGCGATTCCGGTCCGTAAGGATCGACAGCAACCTTGTCAGGATCGGTCGTCAACCTAAACGGCGCGGCACCGCCTTGGATACCACCGAAATTGTAATCCGGCTTATAATAGATGCCCCACATTTCGTCGGTGATCAGAGACCCATCAACATCTGAATACAGCGGCGCATCCGAATCAACGTGGATCACCGGCGGGAAAAAACCGTTATCGGTTCGATGAAGCGAGGGGTCAATTCCCAACGTCCCTTCTTGCAGCGACCAGTAGACCCACATCGGCACATCTTTGTGGATGCCGCCGTCGGCACTCTTTATGTCCACGGTTTTGGGCATTTCCAGCATGTCCCACAACGACTTGGCCCAGGGACCGACACCAACAACGACGTAGTCGCATTCGACCGCGCCCTTGTCTGTTTCCACCGCGGTAATCGCACCACTGCCATTTCCGCTTTTGAACCCGGTTACGGTTGCACCAGTGATGATGCGCACGCCTTCCAGTTCGGCTTTGTTGGCCAGGCTGTATACCATTGCGGTATTGTTGGCGTAGCCGCCCGGCATTTCATGCAGAACCGATGTGATACCCTTGGCCTGCCAGTCACTGAACAAGGTCTTCATATATTTGTTGCAGTCTTCTTCGCCCTCGATGAACACCGACTCGTAACCAAGGTCTTTTTGTTGTTTCGCTATCGACGCGACATCTTCGTGCATCGATTCGGGGCTGATCTGCATATAGCCGACCGCGTGATAGGCATAGGCTTCGGGGTCGCTTTCCCACACAGAAACCGAGTGCGCCATCAGCTCGCGCATCGCGGGCTGAAAGTAATTGTTGCGCACGACACCGCAGGCAATTCCCGACGCGCCGGACGCGACCGCGCCTTTGTCAATAATTACGATGTCCGCGCCCGAACCGCGTCCAGTATCCCGCAACCTTATCGCCAAATGATAAGCGGTGCTAAGACCGTGAATGCCGGCACCAATAATCAAATATTTGGCATGCGTTGGAAATGCCATACTTTCCCCCATTGGCGCAATCAAGCGAGCGTATTTTCGGCCGCGAGAATCTCTCGTGCACCAATCCATTGTGTCGGCATGAAGCCAAAAATCAATCCTTTTTTGATCCAATTTAACGAATTGCTTTGCGAAACCGGCTCTATTGGTCTTGAATTGGTTCAAATTAGATTGGAGTCGCCTAAATGGGCAAAATTGGCTCGGCGGATATTGCGGCGATCATGCGCCGCGAAATTACCAAAGGGGTCTACAAACTGAACGACCGTTTGCCTGCGTCGCGCAGCCTTGCGGACACCTATGGCGTGGCAAGAAATACGCTTCGCCAGGCGTTGTCGCAGCTGGAGGCTGAGAAGTTCGTTGCAACCCGCCCCGGCAGCGGCACTTACATAACCTACGAGCCCAAACAGGTCTCGGCGGAAGCGGTCGAAAGCGCTAATCCGCTAGAGCTGATCGACACACGCTTTGCGCTTGAACCGCACATATGCCGTCTGTGCGTCCTGCACGCGCGGCGAGAGCATTTCGATCTGCTGGATACCCTGTGCGAGCAGATGGAATCGGCAAACGGCGATCCCGTGGCGTTTGGCGAGGCGGACACAGAGTTTCATCGCGCCCTGGCCGTGGCAACCGGCAACGGGCTGCTGATCTGGGTCATCGAACAGATCAACTCGGTCCGCAACCAGGACGAATGGACCCGGATGCGGCATCTGACGCTGAATGAACACATCATCAAGCAATATAACGCCCAACATCGCCAGATTCTGAACGCGATCCGCTCGCGTGAGCCCGAGCGCGCCGCCAATCTGATGAAGTCACATTTGGAAACAGCGCGCTTGTCTTTGATGCGTTCCGCCGACGCCTAGGCCTGCGCCGCCGTCTGCAGCCAATTGATGTAAATCCGTTCCGCGCAGGTGTTGAAATCGGCCATGGCCGCGCTTGCGTCAAGTTCCAGCAAATTGGCTCCATCGGAGCCCAGCGCGCTCTCAAGCGCTGCGGCATAAGCCGGTAAACCAGCCCAGTTGCGCACTGTGTCTGCTTCCACCTCGACATGAAACTGCGCCGAATAGGCGCGCGTGCCCCATTTCATCGCTTGCACGGCACAGGCCGGTGAGGTGGCCAGAACCTGCGCACCGGCGGGCAATTTGGTGACTTCCGCTGAGTGCCACTGGAGGCACGCAAAAATTTCGGGCAGACCATCAAACAGCACGCCGCTGGCACCCTCTTCAGTCAACTGCACATCCATGATGCCAATCTCTGGCTGATCGGAGGGCCCGACCGCTCCGCCCAATGCCTCTGCCAGCAATTGATGACCCAGACACAGGCCCAAAAACGGCAACCCCTTATCCTCTACCGCCTCGCGGATGAATGCTTTTTCATCGGCCAGCCAAGGATATTGATCTTCCTGCCAGACATCCATCGGACCGCCCATGACCCACAGCGCTTCGAATCCGTCCAGCGGCGGCAATTTTTCGCCCTGATCAAGCTCCACCGGCACATATTCGTGCCCGTCTTCGGCCAGAAACTCCCTGAAAATGCCGGGGTGCTCGACCGCCACGTGTTGCAGAACCAGGATCTTCATTGCGCCCTCCGTATCGATGCAGCTCAAGAACCAGCAGGCCCGCTGCGATAAGTCAACGGCTGTAATTGGCCCCGCGGGCACCCATAATCCCGAAACAATCGCCGCCCGGCATTCTGTTTATGCGGCCTTGCGGCTCAAATCGGACCGTTGGCTCTAATCTCACCGCAACCGGCCCACCGGAATTGATCTGCTATCCGCAATGCGTATAGTCGCGGCCTGAACCGATTAACCATTTGCCGGCGGCACATTGCCCAAAGACCGCGATATATCCAAAGCTCTCTCGCGCCGCGGCAGCTTGATATGGACCGGCGTTTTGCTGCTTTGTTCTGCGTCGGAATATTCGGCGCGATTGCGACAACGGGCTGGCGCGATTCTGTCGCTGCACTCAAAGAGCTTGGGTGGCTCAACCCGCTGATCCTGCTGGCGCTGGCAGGGGCACATTACGTCATCCGCGCGCTCAGATGGCACCTGTTGGCCCGATCGGCGGGTCTTCCAACCAGCCTTGCCCAAAACGCATTGCACTTTTTTGGCGGCTTCGCGATGACCGCAACACCGGGACGTCTGGGAGAGCTGGTCAGGCTCAGGTGGATCGGCCGCGCCACCGGCTGGCGCTTTGACCAGTCCGCCCCAATCGCTTTTGCTGACCGCGCGATTGAGCTGGCGGGCATGATTACGCTGATCGTATTGTGCCTCGGTTTGTCCAGCATCGGCACCGGTGCGGTCTGGCAATTGCTGGCCTTCACCGCGATCCTGATCTGGATCGCCGCCACCCCGACCCTTCTGGTCAGAATTATCACCCGAATTTACCGCATGATCGGGCGCGGTGGCAGGCTGTTTGTTCGTCTCAGACGGATGATCCACGGGCTGGAACCATTTCTGCGCGTGTCAATATTGGTACCGATCACTGCAATCAGCGTCATTGGCTGGGCGTTTGAGGGCATCGCATTTGCGCTGCTGCTAAACTGGCTCGACGCCCCGGTCGGGCTGTGGGCCGCTGCTGCGATCTTTCTGATCTCGGTTCTGTCAGGTGCGCTGTCCGGCCTGCCGGGCGGGCTTGGCAGTACCGAAGCCTCGATCATCGCGCTTTTGCTGTTGCAGGGCGTTTCCGTTGAAACCTCGGTCATTGCAACCGCGGTCATTCGACTAACCACCCTTTGGTTTGCGATCCTGATTGGGATATTCGTCTTTCCAGTGGCCGAAATAAAATCGCAACCCGCGTAAGAGGATCAGAGTTTGCTTGTTCGCCTTTTCAATGACTTGCGCCGCGATTTGCCGAATTTATCGACCGCAACGAAAACAGGCATGCGCCGGTTGGCGGCCTGGCTGGGACATGTCCGCACCGACATCGCGATAGCCCTGGCCCTGACGATTGCGATGGCGGCAGGTTGTTTTGTTCTCGCGCAGAGATTTCCGGCGGAATATCTGGATCCCGAATTGAACGCCTGGGTGTGGTTTGAGGCCGATCCAATACGTGTTTTCAAAACCATGACCGAGCACGGTCCTCACAATGTGCGCACGGCAGTGCACCCGCTGCAGGCACTGGCCCTGTTTGTTCCCACCAAAATATTAGTCATCGCAGGCTTGCCCGAACGGGCGGCGGCGATCGTCATATTGTCCGGTTTTGCGGCCATCTGGGCGGCGCTGTTGTTTGCGGCGATGCGCGGTCTGGGGCTGTTGCGGCTCGACGCGGTCATATTCACCGTTTTGGGCGCCAGCACGTCATCGGCTGTATTCTGGTTTCCCACGCCCGAGGTCCACGGAGCGGGCGCAGCAAGCCTGATGCTGGCCTTCGCTTTGGCGACCGCAATATTTCGCTATGCGACGCCGCAGTTCCTCGCGGTTCTGGCCAGCGCCTCGACATTTGCGATCACTTCGACGAATTGGATGGCCGGAATTCTGATTGCTGTGCAAAGATATGGCTATCGCCGCGCGATCAGGATCACCTTCGACGCGCTGATTGTCGTGACGCTTCTGTTTGCCGTCCAGAAGGCGATGGACGGAAACGCGCGGTTTTTCGTGCCCAACCTGCACGAAACCACCTATTTTCTGCACGAAAATTCCGGCGGTTTTGCCAATCGCGCGGTTGCATTTTGGTGGCACTCGGTAATTTTGCCGCCGGTCGCCATTTTTGATAACCCGGTGTACCCACAGTGGTTTCGGATGTCGGTCCAGTTTCAACCGGTTTCTGCGTTCTCATTGCCTGCGCTTGCGGCATTCGGCGTCTGGTTTGCACTGCTCGTGACGGGTTCGCTTGCAGCTCTGCGCCATGAACTGGCCAGGCATCTTGCGGCGGTGCTGATCCTCTACCTTTGTTTTGAGTTTCTGTTGCACCTGATCTACGGCGACGAGACTTTCCTGTATTCGCTGAATTTCGTTCCCTGCATGGTGCTGCTGGCGGCCTGCGCTTCTTTGACCAGATACCGCATCGCAGCGCTGCTGGCGGCCGCGGGGTTGGCTGCGTTCATGCTCACAACAAACTTGACGTCTTATACCACCGAGCGGAATGCCTGACTCACGTTGGGGATTCCCAAGCGGTCCGATCTCTGACTCAATGTGGTGAACCAATGAGGTTCGCCATGGCAGCGCCTATCGACTTACGGAACGATTTTGACAGCGTCTCACTGCGGCGCCTCGCGAAGAGGACCAGGGACGCGACCCAGAGCCGTCGTCTGCTGGCGTTGGCCGAGGTCTACGATGGTGGCAGCAGGACGGATGCGTCGCGGATCGGCGGCGTCGGTCTGCAGATCATTCGCGACTGGGTGCTGCGCTTCAACGCCCGCGGACCGGACGGGCTGGTCGATGGGAAGTCACCGGGCGCACCCTCGAAGCTCAACGCCGATCACCGCCGCGCACTGGCGGAGGTTGTTGAGGCCGGCCCGGTCCCGGCGGTGGACGGCGTCGTGCGCTGGCGGCGCAAGGACCTGGCGCGGTGGCTCTTGGAGACGTTCGCCATCTCGCTCGACGAGACCACGGTCGGGCGCGAGTTGAAGGCGCTCGGCTTCGCCAAGATCTCGGCGCGGCCGCGCCACTACGCGCAAAACGAGCTGGCCGTCGAGGCTTTTAAAAAAAACTTCCCCGCCGAACTGGCGAAGATCCGGGCGAGGCTCCCGAAAGGCGTCGAGATAGAGCTGTGGTGGCAAGATGAAGCCCGCATCGGCCAGAAGAATAAGCTCACACGCCGATGGGCCAGACGTGGCACGCGCCCGCGGGCGCCCCGCGACCAGCGCACCGAATGGGCCTATATCTTCGGCGCGATCTGTCCCGCGAAGGGGAAAGGCACCGGGCTGGTCATGCCCTGGTGCGACACCGACGCCATGGCGGCGCACCTCATCGAGATCAGTGCCGCCGTCGATCCCGGCGCCCATGCGGTGCTGATCGTCGATCAGGCCGGTTGGCACTTGACGCCCAAGCTGGCGATCCCCGACAACATCACCGTCCTGGCGCTGCCGCCACGATCGCCCGAGTTGAACCCGGTGGAGAATGTCTGGCAATTCATGCGCGACAACTGGTTGTCGAACCGGATCTTCAAATCCTACGAAGACATCGTCGCGCTGTGCTGCCAAGCCTGGAACAACCTCATCGACCAACCATGGAAGATCATGTCCCTCGGCATGCGCAAATGGGCGCATGGGTTCTGATCAATGACCGTTGGTATTATATCGATGCCACAATCTATCTGGCCGAACAGGCGGCAATTGTCGTCGGGCAGGCGGGTTAGAATCCGACCTGATCGCCACCTTTCAGCCCCAGCGTTGCCCGCGCCTGATCGGGTGTGGCGAAATCGAAGCCGAGGTTGGTGATGATGGATTTTATGCGGTTCACTTGTTGGGCGTTTGAGGTCGCCAGCTCGCCGCGACCGATGTACAGGCTGTCCTCCAGCCCCACCCGCAGATTGCCGCCCAAAAGTGCCGCCTGCGTGGCAAACGGCATCTGGTGGCGACCGGCGGCCAGAACCGACCATTCGTAATTGTCGCCGAAAAGTTTCTGCGCGATATGGTGCAAATGCATAAGATTGTCGGGATCGGCCCCCGCGCCGCCCAGTATTCCCAGCACCATCTGAATAAAAAACGGTGGCTCTACCCAGCCCTGATTGACAACCCAGGCCAAGTTATAGAGATGGCCGAGATCGTAGCATTCAAACTCAAATTTGGTGCCGTGCCCCTGGCCCAGCTCTTTCAGCGCAAATTCGATGTCCGCGAATGTGTTGCGAAAGATGAAATCGCGGGTCATGCCCAGGAATTCCGGCTCCCAGTCATGTTTCCAGCTGTCATGCTTGGCCAGCATCGGGAAGATGCCGAAATTCATCGAACCCATATTCATTGACGCCATTTCCGGGCTGGCGCTCAGCGCCGCGCGCAACCGCTCTTCGCGGCTCATCCCCAGACCGCCGCCGGTCGAGATATTCATCACTGCGCCGGTCGCCTGTTTGATGCGCGGCAGAAATTCGCGGAACAGATCGGGGTTCGCCTCTGGCTTGCCGGTTTCTGGGTTGCGCGCGTGCAGATGAATAATCGCGGCCCCGGCCTCGGCTGCCTCGATACTCGCCTGGGCAATTTCGTCGGGCGTGATCGGCAGATATTCAGACATGGTCGGCGTGTGGATGCCGCCTGTGGGCGCGCAGGTAATGATCACTGGTTTTGTCATGTTCTGTCTTTCTCCTCGCCATCCATGGCGCACCGGGCGACAATGTCCAAGCCTGCGCTGGCGAAAATCGCCCGCTCAGGCCCGGACACCGGAAACTTGCCGCAAGGCGAGAACTGGCATACATGCCCGACCATGCGTGATGAGCGTGCCGACATCCATCCGCTATTGCAAAACGCGCCGGGCACGACGGAATTCAAGAAACTACGCAAGCGCATCATCCGCCAAATGCGCGAGGCCATCGACCAATACGGCATGATCGAACGCGGCGCGCGCTGGCTGGTGTGCCTGTCGGGCGGCAAAGACAGCTACCCGCTGCTGGCCGCGCTTTACGAGTTGAAATGGCGCGGGCTTCTGCCTGTGGACCTGCTGGCGTGCAATCTCGATCAGGGCCAGCCGGGATTTCCGGCAACAATATTGCCTGAGTTTCTAACGCGAATGCAGGTTGATCACCGGATCGAGTATCAGGACACCTATTCGATCGTCGTCGACAAGATACCGCAGGGGCAACCTATTGCTCCTTGTGCTCGCGGCTCAGGCGCGGGCATCTGTATCGGATTGCGCGCCAAGAGGGTTGCAGCGCCATCGTGCTGGGCCATCACCGCGACGATATCCTCGAAACGTTTTTCATGAACCTCTTTCACGGCGGCCGCCTGGCCACGATGCCGCCCAAATTGCTGAACGAGGAAGGCGACCTGTTCGTCTATCGCCAGCTCGCGCATGTGGCCGAGGCGGATTGCGCGCGCTTCGCTGCGCCGATGAATTACCCGATCATCCCGTGCGACCTTTGCGGTTCGCAGGACGGGCTGCAAAGGCAGCAGGTCAAACAACTCCTGGATGGCTGGGAGCGCAATCATCCCGGACGGCGTCAGGTGATGTTCCGCGCGCTGACCAACGTCAGATGCAGCCATTTGCACGACCCCAAGCTGTTTGACTTTGTCGGCCCTACGCGCCGAACGTCTGAATTTGCCGAAAATCCACCGGAACTATTTCCCCCAGATTAACTCTGCCGGAAACGCCCTGACTTATCTTTTTGCACAGCGCGGTGGGCTTGCCGCGCGGGGTGGTGAGGGTGAGGTTATGCAGAATTCACATTCCGGGTTTGGCGGGCGCGCGCGCGTTTTGCTGCAGATGGCGACCAGCGGGCCGCAGATTCTGGCGTTCATACCGGCAATAATTTTGGGCGGCTATTGGCTCGGCGGTGAAGGCGCGATGGTTGTTCTGGCGCTTAGTTTTCCGGTGCTGCTTGTGCTGGCCAGTTTCGTCACCGGGCCGCGCCGACGCTGGTCGAACGCCAAAGACATCGAGACCGGTCTGGCGATGCGGGAGATCGCCGAAAATCTTCTGACCCAAAGCCTGTCTGCTGAACTTTCAACCGGCAGGACAGCCGCCGCATTGGCCATTGAGCTGGACGAGTTGATCTCAATCGAAGAGCAGTTCGGCAAGAAAGCGGCCACCGGCGTGTTGCGCCAGGCGGCCGCCCGCGTTGCCTCGTCGTGCCGTGACACCGACGTGATCGTCCGGCTAACCTCTAGCCGTTTCGGTGTCGCACTCGGCGCAATGCCGCGCGCCGATCTGGAAACGCTGATCGGTTTTTCCGCACGCCTGCAAAGCGACCTGTCCGAACCCTATTCGATTGACGCAGCGCGGGTGTTTCTGACCGCTTCGGTCGGGTTCTGCCTGCCCGGACGCGCGCCGGCACGCTCGGGCGCGGCGATGATCGACTGCGCTGAATGCGCACTGGACGAGGCGCGCGCAAACGGCGCCGGTTCAATCCGCGCCTATTCACCCGACATGAAGCGCAAGAAGCACCCCCGCAGCGCGCTCGGCGCTGATCTTGTAACCGCTCTGGAGTCAGGTCAGATCAGACCGTGGTTTCAGCCGCAAATTTCCACCGATACCGGCGAGGTTACCGGGTTTGAAGCGCTCGCGCGCTGGGAACATCCCGACCATGGCGTGCTGCCCGCGCGTGAATTCGCCCCGGCAATCGCCGAAAATCACGCCCATGATCGCCTGTCTGAGATTATGCTCGGCGGCGCGCTGTCAGCCCTCAGCGGCTGGGACGAAGACGGCCTTAATGTCCCCTCTGTTGCGGTTAATTTCGGCACCGAACGGCTGAGCGATCCCAAACTTTGTGACAAGATCCGCTGGGAGCTTGAGCGCTTTGGCCTGGCGCCTGAGCGGCTGCGCATCGAAATTCTCGAAGATGTGATTGCTTCGGCCAAGGATGATATGATCGTCACCAATATCGCCGCGATCTCAGAAATGGGCTGCCCGATTGATCTCGACGATTTCGGCACCGGCCACGCCTCGATCTCAAACATCCGCCGGTTTGCCGCCGACCGCATCAAGATCGACAAAAGTTTCGTCACCCGCGTTGATCGTGACCGTGATCAGCAGAACATGGTCACCGCGATCCTGACGATGGCCGAAAGGCTGTCGCTTGAAACCATCGCCGAAGGGGTCGAGACCGCAGGTGAACACGTGATGCTGGCCCAGCTTGGGTGCGGCGCGGTTCAGGGTCATTCGGTCTCGCGGCCCATCCGTCGCGAAGACGTGGGCGACTGGTTGCGCCAGCACGAAGCCAAACTGCCCGAGCCCAACTCGATCACTTCAAACCGGCGCTGACCGGCGATCACAATCTGCCCATTTCCGCTTGACCTTTGGGCGCGTGACCTGTTGAACCCACCTGATCCAAAACTCAGGGGCTGACCGGCAAAATGGAAGACCAGAACAGGAATCTTATCCTGGCCACGGTGCTGAGTTTTCTGGTGATATTGGTCTGGTTCGTGCTGTTCCCGCCACCGGAAACGACGACAGACCCGAACGCCCCCGCGGCCACCGTAACCGCCGACCAAGCCACTACCAGCACACCGGCTTCGCCGACCGCAGAAGGCGCCGGCGATGCAGTCGTCACAGCCCAGTCAGAACCGACAAACGTCACCGATGCGCCGCGCGTTGCAATCGAAACACCGCGCTTGTCGGGCAGCATTTCGCTGGCAGGCGGGCGGATCGACGAATTGGCGCTGCTGGGCTATCGCGAGAGCATCGACATCGGCAGCCCGGATGTGACCCTGCTCAGACCCGTTGGCGAGGATGAAGCCTATTACACGCTCTTCGGCTGGGCACCCGGCGGCACACTCGATTTTTCCGATGTTCCCGGTGCCGAAACATTATGGGCGCTGGCCAGCGACAGCTCAGCAAGATTGACCCCGGCTTCGCCGATCAATCTGGTCTGGGACAACGGCAAGGGCCTGACCTTCCGGCGCACCATGAGCGTGGATGATGATTACCTTTTCACAATCACTCAGTCGGTCGAAAACAGCAGCAACCAGACCGCCCGCATTGCCCCCTATGGTATGATCGTGCGCCATAGCGAACCCACTGATCAAATGGGCTTTTTTGTGATCCACGAGGGCGTGGTGCGGATGTCCGACGGCGAATTGCAGGAGATCAACTATCCTGACATGCCGGACATGGATTTCGTCGAACGCGAAGCCGCCAAGGCAGATGTGATCGAGGTGCAGAGCGCCGGTTGGATCGGGTTTACCGACCATTACTGGATGACCAGCCTGATCCCCTCGGCGGGCCAATCGTTTTTGTCAGTTGCGAAATATATTGACCGCTCGGACATCCTCTTGACCGAAGCCCGCCAGGCGACGGTAACGATAGAGCCCGGAGCACGGCACGCCACCACCACCCAGCTTTTTGCCGGGGCCAAAGAGTGGGAGACCATCCGCAACTATGAGATCAACAAAGGCATCGGCGGCTTTCTCGATTCCATCGACTGGGGCTGGTTCTTTTTCCTGACCAAACCGATTTTTGCGGTCCTGCACTGGCTGAACGGCATCATCGGCAACATGGGCTGGTCGATCATCGCGCTGACGCTGGTGATCAAAGCCGTCGTTCTGCCGCTGGCCTACAAATCCTATGTCTCGATGGCGCGGATGAAAGAGCTGCAGCCAGAGATCGAAAAGCTCAAAGAACGCACCGGCGATGATCGCCAAAAGATGCAGAAAGAGATGATGGAGCTTTACAAGAAGAACAAGGTCAACCCGGCTTCGGGATGTTTGCCGATCCTGGTGCAGATCCCGATCTTCTTTTCGCTCTACAAGGTCATCTTCGTCACGCTAGAGCTGCGCCACGCGTCCTGGATCGGCTGGATCCGCGACCTGTCCGCGCCTGACCCCTCTTCGCTCTATAACTTCTGGGGCATTCTGCCCTGGGCCGGGCCGGATCCGGGCACGATACTCGCGCTGGTCTTCATCGGCATCCTGCCGCTTTTGCTCGGCATCTCGATGTGGATGCAGCAAAAGCTGAATCCCGCCCCCACCGATGCAACCCAGGCTATGATTTTCGCCTGGATGCCCTGGGTCTTCATGTTCATGCTTGGGTCTTTTGCCAGCGGCCTGGTGATCTACTGGATCGCCAACAACACCATCACTTTCATGCAGCAATACGCGATCATGCGCAGCCACGGCCACCGGCCGGATGTTTTCGGCAATATCCGCAGGTCCTTCCAACGAAAGCCAGCGGACAAGAAATGACCGCGCGCATCGCCAATATCTGGCGGTATCCGATCAAGGGCCATGGCCGCGAGGAGATCCCGGCAGTCACACTCTCGCCCGGCCAGACCCTGCCGTGGGACAGATGCTGGGCGGTTCGCCATAGAGAAAGCTCGGCAGACGCGACCGCTTGGGCCCCACCGGCAAACTTTTCACGCGGCGCCAAGGCACCAGGGCTGATGGCAATCGACGCCAGCTTGAACGAGACGGACGCGGTCCTGACCCTCACCCACCCGACACACGGCTCGATCGGCTTTCGCCCCGACGACAATCCGGCCGCGTTTTTCGAATGGGTTCAGCCGATGATGCCGCCCGATCGCGCGCCGTCGGCGCAGATCATCCGGGTGCCCGGTCGTGGCATGACGGATAGCGATTTCCCCTCGGTCAGTCTGCTGAACCTGTCTTCGCATCGTGCGGTCGGACACAAGGTCGGGCGCGAAATTTCACCAAGGCGCTGGCGCGGCAACTTCTGGATTGAGGGGCTTGCGCCATGGGAGGAATTTGAATGGATCGGACGGCATCTGCGGTTGGGAAACGCCGTTGTTGAGGTCAAAGACCGTATATTGCGCTGTCTGGCCACCGCGGCCAGCCCGACGACCGGCCAACGCGATGTCGACACGCTTGGGACGCTGAATGCGGGATGGGGCCATCAGGATTTCGGCGTCTACGCGCAGGTCGTCGAAGGTGGTCAAGTCAGATCCGGCGATCCCATCGCGCGTGTGTCATGAACGGCGCATTCCAATTGGCCGAGGCGGACCCAGCCGCCCTGGACGCCGGCCGGCGCATGTTCGCCAGCGAAACCGCGTTTCTCAAAGGCGTCGTGGCCATGGACGGCCTGCCGCCCGCCGACCGGGTTGAGGTTTGCTTTGCCGGGCGCTCGAACGTCGGCAAATCCAGCCTGATCAACGCGCTGTGCGGGCGCAAGGCACTGGCGCGGGCCTCGAACACGCCGGGGCGCACGCAAGAGATCAACTTTTTTACCTGCGCCGGGCGCTATCTGGTCGACCTGCCGGGTTATGGTTTCGCCAAGGCGCCGGCGCACGCGGTCGCAAGTTGGCAACACCTGATGGGCACATATCTCGCGGGCCGCCCCAACCTGCGCCGCGCTTTCGTGCTGATTGACGCCCGTCATGGCGTCAAAGAGGGTGACCTCGACATCCTGAAATTGCTCGACCGCGCCGCCGTGACGTTCCAGGCGGTTCTGACCAAGGCCGACAAGGTCAAGGCGCACGACCGTGACAGAGTGCTGGCACAGGTGCGCGCCGCATTGGCCAAACACCCCGCCGCCTACCCGGAATTGGTGCTGACCAGCGCTGAGAAAGGCGACGGGATTGATATTTTGCGCGCCATCATTGCCGGTATCGAATAGCCCGTTGGCGCCGCCACCGCCCGCTTGTTGGCCACAGGCGCTGATGTTATGGACCGGACCACACCCACCGGAGGCCGGACATGACCGCGCTCAGGCTTGACAAATTCGACGCGACCGCGCTTGAATCCGATCCCTACACGTACATGGTTGTTGAGGATTTCGTTGAAGCCTCAACGCTAAACGCGGCGCGCGCGGCTTATCCTGACGTTCCGGGAGCGGGCTCACATCCGTCCACGATCCTGAAGATCGAGCCGGATTTCCAGGCCCTGATCGACGCGCTTCGCGGCCCCGATTTTCAGGCAGCAGTGGCGCGCAAATTCGATGTCGATCTGTCGGATCGGCCAACGATGTACACCGTGCGCGGGTTCTGCCGGGCGCGTGATGGTAAAATTCACACCGATTCCAAGACCAAGATTATCACCGTCCTGCTGTATATGAACGAAGATGATTGGCCGTCCGACGGCGGGCGGCTGCGCATTCTGCGCGATGGTCAGGACATCGAAAACTTTGCCACCGAAGTCGAACCCAAAGGCGGCACTATCATCGTCTTTCGCCGCTCTGATGCGTCCTGGCACGGCCATCATTCCTATGAAGGCCCGCGCCGCGCGATCCAGCTGAACTGGGTTACTGACGACAGCGTTGTCGCAAAAGAGCAGTCGCGACACGGCCTGAGTTCCAAGATAAAGCGGATTTTCGGCGGCTAGGTCACGCAGACGCGCATCCAGCAACAGACGACCGGGCCGTGACCGGCAGACCCTTGCACCGAAGCCCTCCGATCGACTAACTGGCAAGACGTCACTCTTGCCACCGATGAGACACCAAGCCCGATGAACCGCGACTGGATCGCCACCGCCCGCACCTTGTCTCAGGCGCTGCCCTATCTGCAGCGTTATGACGGCGCGACCGTGGTGATCAAGCTGGGCGGCCACGCGATGGGGTCTGACGAGGCGATGGAAAGTTTCGCGCGCGACGCGGTCCTGATGCGTCAGGTCGGCGTTAACCCGGTCATCGTGCATGGCGGCGGACCGATGATCAACGCCATGCTCGACAAGCTGGCGATAAAATCGGACTTTGTCGGCGGCAAGCGCGTCACCAATCAGGCGACGATGGATGTGGTCGAAATGGTGCTGGCCGGTCAGGTCAACAAACGCATTGTGCAAGCCATCGGTGCCCAGGGTGGTAGCGCAGTCGGGCTCTCCGGCAAAGACGCAAATCTGATGATCTGCGACCAGGCTGACCCGGCGCTAGGTTTTGTCGGCGAACCTGCCGACATCGACCCCAGAATTCTGCGCCATCTGGCCAAGGACGAAATGATCCCGGTGGTTGCGCCCATCGGGGCCGGGCGCAAGGGCGAAACCTTCAACGTCAACGGCGATACCGCCGCCGGGGCCATCGCTGCCGCGCTCGCCGCTGACCGGCTGCTGCTGCTGACCGATGTCGCGGGCGTCAAGAATGCCGACGGCGAATTGCTGACCGCGCTTAACGTCGCGCAGATCCGTGACTTGACCAAGTCGGGGGTGATTGCTGGCGGCATGATCCCCAAGACCGAAACCGCGATCGCCGCACTGGAAGGCGGCGTTCGGGCCGCCGTTATCCTTGACGGGCGCGCGCCAAACGCCTGTCTGTTGGAGATTTACACTGACCACGGGGCCGGGTCGCTGATCCGGCTGGAATAGGCCTTGGCGCTGAGTTACGCGCAAATTGCCGTGCGCGCATCGGCAAGCCATCTCGCAGTGCTCGGAGGCTTCGCAACCGCGCCCGATGATCCCGTTCCCACGGGCACCCGCGCGCTGGTCCTGCTGGGGCCGAAAGAGCCAGGGTTTTGGGCCTACGTGACGGCGCAATCGGAATTTGGTGACGGAATGCCCGATCCGCTTGATCGCTGGTCGGCCACAGCGATCGGCGGTCTTGCCACCGCAATTGGCGCGCAGGCGCGGTTTCCTTTTGGCCAGTCTCCGCCCGCGCCCTTCGTCGGTTGGGCGCTCAGAACCGGTGCCGCTTGGGTCAGCCCGGTTAACCTGCTGGTCCACGCCGAAGCCGGGCTGCTGGTATCCTTTCGCGGTGCACTGGCGCTGCCGTGGCTGCCGGACTTTCCCCCGCCCGTTCCCAAGCCCTGCGACGTCTGCTTGGGCAAACCCTGCCTTACCGCCTGTCCGGTCGGCGCGCTGGATGGTCAGGGCTACGATCTGGCCGCCTGCCATCGCTTTCTTGACACCGATGCGGGCCGCGATTGCATGGCCATGGGCTGCGCGGTTCGCCGCGCCTGTCCGATCAGTCAGCGCTTCGCCCGCAACCCGGCGCAATCGGCCTATCACATGACGGCGTTTCACAAATGACCCTGAAACTGATCCTGATGCGCCACGCAAAATCGGCCTGGGGCGTGCCGACGCAGGACGATCACGACCGACCACTGAAACCACGCGGGCGGCGCGCGGCGGTAGCAATGGCGCGGTGGCTGGCCAGCCAAAACGCCGAGCCCGATCAGGTGCTGTGTTCGGATGCGGTGCGCGCCCGGCAGACCTGGGCGATCATCGCCGACGAACTCGCCTCGAAAGCCCAGCTTTCGCTGCACCGCGACCTCTACCTGGCCGGTCCGCAGGACATGCTGGATATATTGGGCCGCAAGGGAGCCGCGCCGACGGTCATGATGCTGGGCCACAATCCCGGCACCGCAATGATGGCGGCGATGCTGGCAGCCGAGCGAGCGGATAATCGAGATTTCGACAGGTATCCGACCGGATTCACCACAATTCTTACCTTTGCCATGGGCAATTGGCAGGCAGTCAATTGGGGAGCCGGCGAGATCGTCGCCTGCGTCGCACCCCGAAAGCTAACGGGGTAGCGCGCGCGTTTCGCATGCGAAACATTTTTCGGATGTTGGCCAAAAAGCCCAACAATAGAGATGGTTTTCGCCAAAACGATTCGGAAAAATATTGCCGCCTTACCGAATTGTAAAACTGGCGCGCTATGGTCTTTACTGGCATCTGCGCTGGACGATCGAAGAATGCCCGCAAGGGCTAGACGAGTCCCTCGCGCTAATGCCCCAATATCTGGCTCAAGAACAGCTTGGTCCGGTCGCTCTTGGGGTTGTTGAAAAACTCTTCCGGCTCGTTCTGCTCAACGATCTGGCCCATATCCATGAAAATCACCCGGTTGGCCACCTGCCGGGCAAAGTCCATCTCGTGGGTGACGCACAGCATGGTCATGCCTTCCTCGGCCAATTCGATCATGGTGTCGAGAACCTCTTTGATCATTTCCGGGTCCAGCGCCGATGTCGGCTCGTCGAACAACATTATCCGCGGTTGCATGCACAAGCTGCGCGCAATCGCCACCCGCTGCTGCTGACCGCCGGAAAGCTGGCCGGGGAATTTCAGCGCCTGTTCGGGTATCTTGACCTTGGTCAGATATTCCATCGCCGATTCTTCGGCTTCTTTCTTGGGAATCTTGCGCACCCAGATCGGTGCCAGCGTGCAGTTTTCCAGCACACTCAGATGCGGGAACAGGTTGAAATGCTGAAACACCATTCCAACCTCGGATCGCACCGTGTCGATGTGTGTCAGATCCGACGACAACAGCGTCCCATCGACGATAATCTCGCCCTGCTGATGTTCTTCCAGCGCGTTGATACAACGGATCAGTGTCGATTTTCCCGACCCTGACGGACCGCAAATCACAATCCGCTCGCCCCGGTTGACCGTCAGATTAATATCGATCAGCACGTTAAAGCTGCCGAACCATTTGTTCATGCCGGTGATCTGGATCGCGACCTCTTTGGAAACCTGCATTTTTTAGCGGTTCGGGACGTGATCGCTGGGCATGTGTTCGTCGTATTGGGCCATGTCAGGCATGAACTCGGTCTCCTAACGATTATCGGTGCGTAGCTTGCGCTCAAGCCATTGCGAATAGCGGGACATGCTGAAACAGACGATCCAGAACAGAAGCGCGATGAAGATGAACAGCTCCCAGTAAATGCCGTTCCAGTCGGTGGAGGCACGGATCGGCAGGGTAAATCCAAGAATGTCGAAAATGCCGATGAAGATCACCAGCGTGGTATCCTTGAAGAGCCCGATGAAGGTGTTGACGATGCTGGGGATCGAGATCTTTAGCGCCTGCGGCATGATGATCAGCCGCTGCGATTTCCAATAGTCGAGCCCCAGGCTGTCTGCGGCCTCATATTGACCGGTCGGCAGCGCCGCCAACCCGCCGCGGATCACCTCGGCCATGTAAGCGCTTGAAAACAGTGTAACCATGATGATCACCCGCAGCACGATGTCGAAATTCGTGCCCGGCGGCAGGAAGTAGTTCAGCAACAGCGACGCGGTAAACAACAAGGTGATCAAGGGCACACCGCGAATGAATTCGATAAAGCCGACGCACAGGCCTTTCAGGATCGGCAGGTTGGCCTGACGCCCCAGCGCCAACAGGATGCCGATCGGCAACGACAGGGTGATCCCTGAGACACCGATGATAATCGATATCAGAAAGCCGCCAAGTATCTTGGATTCGACCACCGGCAGGCCGATGGGGATGATCGCATGAAGTCCGCGCGACACCAGCCCGGCAAGAAATAGCCACCAAATGATTGGTACAAGAAAGGCCGCAATCGTGCCGGCCAGGCCGCCGGCAACACGGGTTGTGAGCTGCAACGCTGGCAGGATCAGCACAAATCCGGCCAGAATCATCAAAGGCATCCAGATCGAGCCGCCCCAGATCAGCCAGACCGACAGGAACGGATAAAGCCCCGAGAACCACAGCATTCTGCGCGGCAGATTATCCCACAAAACCGGCGCAATCGCGACAAGCAGCAGGATCACAGTCATAAGCGGGCGCCAATAGCCGAAGATGAAGATAGTGAATTTACTCATCTCGGCCTTCATGGTCCTGGTGAAGTCGCCTCTGACGGTCGAATTGGCATCCGCGCCAAAAATTGATTCATAACCACCCGCAGCGGCCAGCGCGTCGGAATTGAACAGCACCGCCAAAAAGCCATCGGCAGTCGGATAAAAGCCGAACAGCATTTGCAGCCAGCGGTCGCGGATGACCGCCCAGCAGGCGGCCTCGGTATGACCGATGGATTCCCTCAAAATCTCGCGGCATTCTTGCAGCGACCCGGCAACCCAGACGCCATTGCCGACCCAAGGGATAATGCCCGCCAGCACAGAAAATATGACGTAAATCGCAAGGACCGTCAGGATCGCGTTGAACCAGCCGTCAAAAAGGTTTTCACGTGCCCATTTGAAAATGCCGCGCTGAGAGATCGGTGGATCGGCCTCAGGCAACATCTCGGTGCGGACATATGACCGATCGCTCATCTCACCGCTCCTTCAGCCGAACGGCATTGTTGTAGACGTTCATCGCGCTGGAAATCATCAGGCTGACGATCAGATAGATCGCCATCATCAGGACCATGCATTCCAGCTCGCGGCCCGTCTGGTTCAGCGAGATGCCGCCAAGGGTCGAGCGCAGGTCCATATAGCCCACGGCAATGGCCAGCGAGGAGTTCTTGGTCAGGTTCAAAAACTGCGAAATCAGCGGCGGGATGATAACCCGCAGGGCCTGTGGCAGGATCACCAGGTTCATCGTGCGCCCCGGACGCAGGCCAACAGCATAGGCGGCCTCGGTCTGGCCATGCGAAATGGCGAGAATTCCGGCGCGCACAATCTCGGCAATAAACGCGCCCGTGTAGATAGATAGCGCCAGCCACAGCGCAATCAGCGAATTTCGTACATGCGTGCCGCCGGTAAAATTGAAGCCCGTAAGCGCGGGATATTCCAAAGTGATCGGCTGACCCATGATAAAATAGACGATCATCGCCGGTAGGAAAAACAGGCTCAGATTGATCCAGAACACCGGCAGATGCTTGCCGGTTTCGTCTTGTTGCTTGTGTGCATAGCGCGAAAAGAGGAATATGCCGACCAGCGACAAAAGGAAGATGAAAACAACAAACATCGACCCATCGCCCCAAACCGGAGAGGGCACATAGGTGCCGCGGTTGGTGACCGCGATCGAATCGTTCAGCCACATTGAGGCGGCAGGATTTTCACCGCGAAATGCGCGGGGCTGGGGCGTGCTTTCGGTCAGGATCGCAAAAAAGACCAAAATCCATAACAGGATCGGCACGTTGCGGAAAGTTTCGATATAGACCGTCATCAGCCGCGCGGTCAGCCAGTTGTGCGACAGGCGCAGAACACCGGCAGCCACGCCGATCACCGTAGCCAGAAGGCAGCCCATGAAGGCCACAAGCAGTGTATTCAGCAGCCCGACGAATGCGGCGCGCAAATGCGTGCTGTCAGATGAATATTCAATCAGGCGCTGATTGATGTCATACCCGGCGCGCACCGACAAAAAGCCAAAGTCGATGTCTTTGCCGAGCGCCTCGAGGTTAGTGATGGTGTTTGACACCAGCCACGCCGCCGCCGCCATGAACCCGATCAGTGCGACGACCTGAATGGTCATCGAGCGATAGCGCGTGTCGTAGATGAGCTGGCTAAGCCGAAACGAACCCCGTTGCGGATCGGTCAGTGTCGTCATGAAGACGTCCCCAAAACCCCTGTTGATATTTCCCGCAGACTTCTATGGCCTGGCTGAGCATTGGGGCGCGATACCACCGCGCCCCAATATCGTTTGGCAGGAACCTACCGGAACGGTGGCGAATACAACAGCCCGCCATCAGTCCATTTCGCGTTAAGTCCACGCGCCAGACCGATCGGGGTGTTTTCACCGATGTTCCTTTCAAAGATCTCGCCATAATTGCCAACCGCGGCGATAGCATTCATCGCCCAGCCTGCATCAAGACCAAGCTGTTCGCCAAGGTTTCCCTCGGTGCCGAGCATACGGTTGATTTCCGGGTTATCGGTTCCACCAGCCAGCTCACCAACATTGGCTGATGTCACACCCAGTTCCTCGGCCGAGATCAGCGCGTTCAGCGTCCAGCGCACAATGTCGCCCCAACCGTTGTCGCCGTGGCGAACAAGCGGACCGAGCGGCTCTTTTGAGATAATCTCGGGCAGCACGACGTGCTCGTCCGGGTTCTCAAACGTCGCTCGGGTCGCGGCCAGGCCGGATGCGTCAGTTGTGTAGCTGTCGCAGGCACCAGCCAGGTACTGCTGCTGCGCCTCGGCATTGGTCTCAATCGGCACCGGCTCATAGCTGATATTGTTGGCGCGGAAGAAGTCCGACAGGTTCAGCTCGGTCGTGGTGCCGGTCTGGATGCAGATCGTAGCGCCGTCCAGCTCTTTGGCCGATGCCACACCAAGGTCTTTGCGAACGATAAAGCCCTGACCGTCGTAATAATTGACGCCTACGAATTCGAACTTCAGGTCGACATCGCGGCTGAAGGTCCAGGTGGTGTTGCGCGACAGCATGTCGATCTCGCCCGAAGCCAGCGCGGTAAACCGCGTCTGTCCGGTCAGCGGCGTAAACTCGACCGCATTTGGGTCGCCGAGCACGGCGGCGGCAACGGCGCGGCAAAATGCTACATCAAAGCCGCCCCATTCGTTGTTTGCATCCGGCGCAGCGAAACCGGTAAGGCCCGTGTTGACGCCGCAATTGAGATTGCCGCGCGCCTTGACGTCGTCGAGCGTCGCTGCCGCTGCGGCCCCGGCGGCCAGACCTGCAACGGTCATCGCGCCAATAAATGTGGATTTTTTCATGTTTACCTCTTCCTGATGGAACCCCGTTTTCCACGGGGCAGGACCGGCCTCTGATGGACCGGTGGTGATATTTGAGGTTGTCACACCCCTCAACGCGGCGAGTTTGCTCGAAATTTGCGGCTAAGGTCAAGGGAAACGGGGATTAAAGTTTTCTCGCGGTTACGTTGCGTCAGCCAATTGCGCCACACATAATACCAACGGCCCTAGTCGTTGACCGTTTTGGCCCATTGTCTGGTAGTGATTGACGTGATTGCGGTTTTGTCGTTTGCAAAGAAGTTCCATGCTTCGCAACACCTGTCGACGATCTGCTCATAATTGTCGAAGACGGATATGGCGAGCTTGTTGGCACGCAGATAAGCCCACACATTTTCCATCGGGTTGAGTTCAGGGGAATAGGGCGGGAGTTTGAGCAGGGTGATGTTGTCGGGTACCTCCAGCTCTGCCGAACCGTGCCAGCCAGCGCCATCCAGAATGAGAAGGGCATGTGCGCCCGATGCGACGGTTTTAGCGATCTCGGCGAGATGCGCGCTCATGGCCTGTGTGTCGGCATGTGGCATGATCAGAGCGGCCGCTTCAGCCCGTTCCGGGCAGACGGCGCCGAAAATGTAGCTCCAGATATAGCGGGTGTCGCGCGGGGCACGGGGGCGTGTTCCACGCTCGGCCCAGATACGGGTGAGCGTGCCCTGCTGGCCAACCCGCGCTTCATCCTGAAACCATATCTCCAGGGGCTTGCTGCGGGCTGTTTCCGGCAAGGCTGCTTCTACCTCTGCGGCGAAGTTTTTTTAAAAGCCTCCTGTGCATCCGGGTCGGATTTCGGATGCTGCGGGCGCGCCGACAGACGCCGAAAGCCCAGGCTTGCCAATTGTTTGCCAACAGTTCGCTCATGCATGGTGACGCCGAAGCGCTCTTCGATCTTGCGTTTCAGATCAATGCGCCGCCAGCGCACAACCCCATCGGTTTCGGGGTCGGGACCCGCCCGAACCATTTCCGCCAACTCCTCCTTCTGTGCCGCGCTCAGCAGACAGGGTGGATCCGGCGGGCGACGGTTGAACAGGCCCGACACGCCCTCCGCATTGTAACGGTGGGCCCAATCCCGCAGCGTCTGCCGATCCATGCCGCAGTTTTCTGCCGCCGTCTTGCGGTCAACCCCATCCAGAACCAGGGCAATCGCCAACATCCGTCGCGCCGCTTTCCCATCCCGGCACCGCGCCGCTTCCTGGCGAAGCTCGCCTGCGGACTTGTCTTTGCGCGTAATCCTTACTGCCATCAAAGCCTCCCTTGCCTTGATGCCACTGAATCAGATCACGCCGCTCGTGGGAATCCCCTTGAGTCAAATCTGGGGGCCGTTGGTATAAGTCGTCTGTTTCAGCCCATTTCAAGTGGAGATCCGCAAAAAAAACGGCCGAATGCAGGAATGCCAGGCGCTTCTGCGCGGCCATCTGTGCGGCCTCTTCATCGACGCCCCATTGCTCGATTTGCCAAGTCTCATCTACCTGCGCCCGCGTCCAGGCATCATCTGGAGCAAGATGTTCGCGGGCCACGGCAAATCCCAATATCAGCGATCCCGACAGGCTGACCAGATCATGAAAACCAGTCAGCTCAAAGTTTGTCATCTGATCAACGCGCCCACGCAACCGCGCCAGATCGCCGTTGTCCTGTGGGCGGTGCATAACCCCGCGACGCTCTGCCAGCTTCACGCCGAACGCCTCATGCGCCCACCTCAGAACCGGGTCCCAGGCGGCGCGCTGGCGTTCCACCAGCGTTTCAGGTTCGGTCGCGCGATAGCACAAAAGGTCGCTGTCGCCATAGGCCGAAATCAGGCCGGCGACTTCCCCAAACTGATCCGCAACCTTATCAATCGCCGCATTGGCTGACTGCGTAAACGGCATCTCTTCGGGTTTGATCTGCCCCTCCTGCGCGTCCCATTCGCCCGCGATGCGGTCTGCCAGGGCGCGGCGCGGAACGACCAGCGGTCGCCTGAGCGGGGTTTTGACCGGCCAGCCGTCCAGGTCGATCGCATAACCACTTTCAACCGGGCTGACCCCCGCCGCGGTCCAGAACCGTTTTGGCACCCAGCCGCTGGCGAGACTGCTCATTGGCTATCCTCAAACGGATCGTCGGGCACGTCGCCCTCGCGCCAGTCGAATGTTGCCCAGCTTCGCGCCATGTGATCGGGCAGGGGCGCTGTGAACGTAACTTGGCTACCGGTTGCCGGATGGCGCAATTCCAGCGACCGCGCGTGCAGATGCAGCTTGCGGCTGATATCTCCGCCCAGCTGTGCGCCCCAGCCGTCGCCCGCATTTTCCTGCCCCGACCCGCCGTATTTTCCGTCACCGATAATCGGATGGCCGATCCCGGCCATATGCGCCCGCAGCTGATGGGTTCGCCCGGTAATCGGTGTGAGCGCCACCCAACAGGCGCGACCAGCCAACCGGGACAGCACTACGTACCGGCTGGTCGCGTGCTTCGCGCCCGGCGTGGCCTGAATATCAGCAGGGTCCACGCAGCGCATTTTTTCACCCTCGCCACCAGGCCCGTGTCCGGCTGCCTTGACCAGGCCATAGCGAATTTCACCGGGGCTGGGCACGGGCACGCCGGCCACTGCCGCCC
Source organism: Paracoccaceae bacterium (assembly GCA_965216135.1). Classification (GTDB taxonomy): domain Bacteria; phylum Pseudomonadota; class Alphaproteobacteria; order Rhodobacterales; family Rhodobacteraceae; genus CBDCFL01. The sequence continues at coordinate 214,573 of CBDCFL010000023.1, read as the reverse complement.
AGTATATCTTGTGCGTTTCGCGCTTGCGCATCACATCGGCCAATGCCCGCGCGCTGGCTCGGGTTCGGGCCAACACCAGAACGCCGCTGGTGTCCTTGTCCAGCCGATGCACCAGCCTTGGCTTCTCGTCGAACCCGAATCTAAGCGCCTCGGCCATGCCATCGATGTGGCGCATCTGCCCGGACCCGCCCTGCGTCGGCAGCCCCGGCGGTTTGTTCAGCACGATGATGTCGTCATCACGATGGATAACCGCGTTCCGGATCAGGTCGCGATCAGCACCGCTGATTTCTGGGCGCGCAGAGGTTCGGGTCCGTTCGCCCGCGTCTGGTAAGGGCGGGATCCTGATCGCCATTCCCTCGGACAGCCGCGCAGAGGCTTTGGCGCGGCCGCCATCGACGCGAATTTCGCCCTTGCGGCACATTTTTTCGATCCGCCCCTGGCCGATATGTGGAAAACGCCGGCGAAACCAGCGATCCAGCCGTTGATCGGCCTCATCGGCCGCAACGGTGACGGTTTGAACCGGCATTACGTCAGGCCGCGCGCGATCAGCACGCCCGCGACTATGGCCCCGAGCGACAAGACAACAGATGCAGCGACGTAAGCCCCCGCAACGCCCGTTTGTCCGCGTTCAAACATCGTCAGCGCATCCAGCGAAAAGGCCGAAAACGTGGTAAAACCACCCAACACGCCCGTTAAAAGAAATGGCGAGCTGCGGTTGCCGAAATGGGCCAGCAGAACCACCAGAATGCCCATCAAGAATGACCCAACCACGTTGACCGTCAGCGTGCCCCAGGGAAACCCGTGGCCCATAATCCGAATGGCCGCAATCCCGGTCAGATAACGCGCCAATGCGCCGATCGCACCACCCACGGCAACCTGTATAAGCGTTGATAACATGGGCGCATTCCCTGTCGGCTGGCTGGTCGGATGTCAACCTTGCTGCCGCTTGGCGCGCAGTTTCAGAAAATAATCCAGCCGCTTCTTCAACTCACGCTCATAACCACGCTCGGCCGGTTGGTAAAAGATCTCGCGCTTCATGTTCTCAGGGAAATAATCCTGACCCGAAAATCCCTCTTCGCTCTCATGGTCATACGCGTAACCGGCACCATAACCCTGATCGCGCATCAATTGTGTGGGCGCGTTCAGCATGTGTTTGGGCGGCACCAACGATCCGGTTGTGCGCGCCGATGTCGCCGCCGCCCGCATCGCGGCATAGGTGGCGTTGGATTTCGGCGCCAACGCCAGATAGATGAGTGCCTGGGCGATCGCCAGCTCGCCCTCCGGGCTGCCGAGACGTTCGTAGGTATCCCAGCCGGCCAGGCACACCGCTTGGGCCTGTGGATCGGCCAGGCCGATGTCTTCAACCGCCATGCGGGTGATGCGCCGGGCCAGGTACCGCGGGTCTTCGCCGCCTTCCAGCATCCGCGCGAACCAGTAAAGCGCCGCATCCGGGTCTGATCCGCGCACCGATTTATGCAGCGCCGAGATCAGGTTGAAATGGGCATCGCCAGATTTGTCATATTGCGCCGCCCGCCGCGCCAGCCGGTCAGACAGCGTTTGGATGTCGGCCTTGTCGGCGAGCTTCCAGCCGTCAATCTGCTCGACCAGATTGAGCAGCGCGCGCCCGTCGCCATCGGCCATTTCCTGCAAGGCGGCGCGCGCCGCACCAGTCAGCGGCAAGGCGCGGGCCAGTTCCTGTTCCGCGCGCTGCGTCAATTTCTCCAGATCGGCCAGCGACAGCCGGTCGAGCACCAGAACCTGAGCGCGCGACAGAAGCGCTGCGTTCAACTCAAACGACGGGTTTTCGGTGGTTGCGCCGACCAGCAGAATGGTTCCGTCTTCCATATGCGGCAGAAATCCATCCTGCTGGGCCTTGTTGAAGCGGTGGACTTCGTCGACGAACAAAAGCGTGCCGCCGCCATTTGCGCGGCGAATCTTAGCGGCCTCAAAGACTTTGCGAAGCTCGGCCACGCCGGTTAACATCGCGCTGATCTGAACGAACCTCAGGCTGGTCTCGTCGGCAAGCAGGCGCGCGATGGTGGTTTTTCCGACCCCTGGCGGGCCCCAGAATATCAGCGATGACAGATTGCCCGAAGCCAGCATCGCGCCCATGGGTCCGTCCGGGCCAATGACCTTGTCCTGCCCGACGACCTCAGACAGCGCCCGCGGCCGCATCCGGTCGGCCAGCGGCCTTGGCCCCGCGGAAGTGGGCGCGTCGAGCTGTTGGCTAAAGAGATCGGCCATGCGGCGAACCTAATCGCCGCCGTAGGCCGATGAAAGTAAGAACTGGGCCGGTCATCAGTGACCATGTATAGACACCCAGCCTCCGTATCTTAGTGCATCTTCGACTGAAGATTGACCCGGATGCACCTGCTCGATTCGCCGTCGATATTCATAACCGGTCCCGCGACTTCGGCATCCTGGCCAATGCGGCGGCCCCAGCGCGGACCGTGTTCCGGAACCAGGCCCAGTATCGAGCTTGCGCCAAGCTCGCGCGCGGCGATGACCATTTCGTTGACGAGGTTGATCTGCACCCTGAACCGCAATTTTGCCGGAACCTTGTGCGAGATGAATATGCGGCTTGATTCCCAGATATGGCTGGCCACGGGCGCTTTCTCGTAGAGCAGGTCCGCTGGAATTTCGTCCAGCAGTCCGTTTTGCGCGTCGCGGATCATATAGGTGTAAATTCCGCAGCGATGGGTGGTTGGGGTCAGGCGGATACCCGCCAGAACCTCGCCCAGATCATGAACGGCGATCCACCGGCTTGCTGGGGTGTCGTATTGGTCGAATTCCATGCCATCGACTTCGGGAAGATCCCATTTGTTCAGCTGAATAAACGATTCGTGTCTAGCGCGAAGCATATTCGCCATTAACTCGCCATGGTTGTGCATGTTGCCGAAAGATAGTGTGGTGGTTTGCATGTGTTGCCTCCGATGCGTTGATTTGCAAAGCATCGCAAAATCAGCAAACCGTCAGAGCAGCCTGAATTCCTTCGCCCGTTGAATGGCCTCGGAGGTCGTGCGCGCCATCAGCCTGGTTCGCGCCGAGATCAGGCGCGCCTTCAATGCACTTTCAGAAATTCCAAGCTTTGCCGCGGCGGCTGCGTGACGGTCACCGTCCGCGATGCACCGGAGAGCCTCTACCTGAGCTGACGTCAGTTCGGTGGGCGGCTCAGAGAGTTGGTATAAAAACCGTACAATTCCAACGATTTCCTCAATCTCGGCATCATCAAACTCGCGATCATTTCTGGCGACACCAACGATGCTGCGCGAGGTGATCTGGCCGCACGAAACGGCGATACCGAACTTGAGACCAAATTCTGCCGCCTGCCCCCAAATATTGAATGGGTCAGGAAGCTCAATCTCACTCCACCTGGTTGCCCCCTCGCAACTCAATCCCCAGGCCACCATCGGATCACGCATCGCATATGCGTTGGACGTATAGTAATTCACCCAGGCAGGTTTGTAGGTATTGACCGAGATCAAAGGAGCCGCGAACCGCACATGCAGCCCGGCAAAATAACCCTCGGGCGCACAAGCGCCAAGGCGGCGAAATGAGAGGTTAAGTTCTGGTCTTGTGGACATGCCTTTTTAGACAGGTTGTGAAATTTATAGTCAACCTTAAATTGTAATTTGAATTTGTACTCAGAAGAGCAGGCCAATGCGCAACAGCGACGCAGACATTATCGCTAAGACAAATAATTTCCCCGGTCCCAAAAGGGCAGAATTACTTGAATTCTTGCGTTTATCGAGTAAATCAGTCGAAAATGACCAGGCCATGGAAGACGCGATACACGCTTCTATTGCGATGCGGCATGTGACGTTGGGCACAAAATCAAACTGACTGAGCGCCGAAATTTTACCCGTAAAACGGGAAAATTAGCGGCAAATAAAGTCGCAGAACGGCAAAGTTAAGTAGCGGCCGATTCTTCGGCTTCGATGCGGGCGCGGTCAGTGGTGCCTTTGGCGTCTACGTCGCGATCCACCAGTTCGATAATCGCCATGGGCGCCATATCGCCATAGCGAAATCCGGCTTTCATCACGCGCACACAGCCGCCGCTGCGCTCGGCATATCGCGGTCCGAGCACGTCAAACAACTTGGCCACGTGCCCATCTTGTTTGAGCTGCGCCGCGGCTTGGCGGCGGGCGTGTAAATCGCCGCGTTTTCCGAGGGTTATCAGCTTTTCAACCACGCGCCGCAGCTCTTTTGCTTTGGGCAGCGTGGTCTTGATCTGCTCATGTTCGATGAGCGAGCCGGCCATATTGGCCCAGAGCGCCTTGCGGTGCTCGTGGGTCCGGTTCAGGCGGCGGTATCCGCGGGCATGACGCATATTCTCAGTCCTCGTACGTCTTTATTCTTTGTCCGGCAGCCGATGCGCGTGACTGCTCTCCTTGGGGCGGGATTGCCCGATTTTTGACGTATGCCAACCTATATGCCAACCTGTATGCTAGGCGTGCATACGTTTTGGCATAAGCGCCGCTAGAACTGATCCTCAAGTTTCTTGGCCAGATCCTCGATATTTTCCGGCGGCCATTCCTCGACATCCATGCCAAGGTGCAGGCCCATGCCCGACAAAACCTCTTTGATCTCGTTCAGCGACTTGCGCCCGAAATTCGGGGTGCGCAGCATTTCGGCTTCGGTCTTCTGGATCAGATCGCCGATGTAAACGATGTTGTCGTTTTTCAGGCAATTGGCCGAGCGCACAGACAGCTCCAGCTCATCGACTTTCTTCAACAACAGCGGGTTGAATTCCAACCCATCGTCTTCGGTCTCGGCGCGGGCCGATTCCGGTTCGTCGAAGTTCACGAAGATCGACAGCTGATCCTGCAGAATGCGCGCCGCATAGGCCACCGCGTCATCGGGCGTAATCGAGCCGTCAGTCTCGAGATTGAGCGTCAGCTTGTCGTAATCCAGCACCTGACCCTCGCGGGTCGGCTGCACGTCGTAGCTGACTTTGCGCACCGGCGAAAAGAGCGCATCGATCGGGATCAGACCGATCGGCGCGTCTTCGGGGCGGTTTTTTTCGGCCGAGACATAGCCATTGCCGGTGCTGACGGTCAGCTCCATGTAAAGGTCGGCACCCTCGTCGAGGTGGCACAGCACATGTTCACGGTTAAGGATCTCAACACTCGCAACCTCGGTGATGTCGCCAGCTGTCACCACGGCCGGGCCCTTGGCGGCGACCGAAAGGCGCTTGGGGCCATCGGTTTCCATACGAATGGCCACGCCCTTGAGGTTCAGCACGATGTCGGTGACGTCTTCGCGCACCCCGGCAACGGACGAAAATTCGTGCAACACATTGTCGATCTGCACGCTGGTGATGGCCGCACCCTGAAGTGACGACATCAGCACCCGGCGAAGCGCGTTGCCCAGCGTCAGGCCAAAGCCGCGTTCCAGCGGCTCGGCCACGACAGTTGCCTGCCGCGCAGGTTCGTTGCCGGGCTTATTCTCAAGCTGCGGCGGTTTGATCAGTTCTGCCCAATTTTTGTGGATCATGGATGTCTCCTCAATTCAAGCTGCCTGAACCCATGTCCGTAGTCAGGAAGCGCCCGAGGTAATTCGACGAATACGGGCCAATGGCCCGCGTGGCGTATATTTAGACCCGGCGGCGTTTCGGCGGGCGGCATCCGTTATGTGCCATCGGCGTCACATCGCGGATCGAAGTGATGTTGAAGCCGACGGTGGCCAGAGCACGCAGGGCGCTTTCGCGGCCCGAACCGGGACCCTGCACCTCGATTTCCAGCGTTTTCACTCCATGCTCCTGGGCTTTCTTGCCCGCGTCTTCGGCGGCCATCTGCGCGGCGTAAGGCGTCGATTTGCGCGATCCCTTAAAGCCCATCGTGCCGGCCGAGGACCAGGCAATGGCATTGCCCTGCACGTCCGAGATCAGGATCTTGGTGTTGTTGAAAGAGCTCTGCACATGCGCCACACCGGCGGCGATGTTCTTGCGCTCTTTCTTCTTGGCGCGGGTTTTTTCGCGTGCCATCTGTCCGCCCCCCTATTTCTTCTTGCCGGCGATGGCCCGTGCGGGGCCCTTGCGGGTGCGGGCGTTGGTATGCGTGCGCTGGCCGCGAACCGGCAGGCCGCGGCGATGCCGCAGGCCGCGATAACAGCCAAGGTCCATCAGACGCTTGATGTTCATCTGCGTTTCGCGGCGCAGGTTGCCTTCGACCTCGAAATTCGCGTCGATATGCTCGCGGATCGACAGAACTTCGGCATCCGAAAGTTCGTTGAGGCGGCGGGCCTGATCAACGCCAACGGCGTCGCAAATTGCCTTGGCTGACGAATGGCCTATTCCGGTGATATAGGTGAGAGCAATGGGAACCCGCTTGTTGGTGGGCAGGTTCACGCCGGCGATACGTGCCACGTAAGGTCTTCCTTTCGTTGCGGTTCAGTGGTTCCGGAACCTTTTTTCACAACACGAAACCCGCGGGTTTTTGACCTGCGGGCCTTTGACGCATTTCTCTGTTCAGTTCAGGCGGGCGCGACCCCGGAAAATGACTGACGCCTTAAGAGATGGGATGCTTTAGGGGGGATTGGCAGGGGCGTCAAGGGGCAAAGGACATCTGTCCAAATCGTGCCGGAAAGGGCGATGCCCAGCCCGGAATCAAGGCACGGCACGTGCCGCCGGGCAGCGCCCGACCGCCCAGATGGGCGGGCGCTTCTTGACCGTCTTTCGTGCGAATAAACGCGGGATTCAGTGCAACCATAAAGTGCCGACCGCGAATGGCAGGGCGCCCGCCCGCGGTCCGGCACTGCCCAGTGTTGCGTTTCCCCTCAGCCCAACGCCGCCGCAATCTCGCCCGACACCTCGTCGATCTCGCCTAACCCGTTGACCGACATCAGATCGCCCTTGGCATAATAATAGCCGATCAGCGGTGAGGTTTTCTGGTAATATTCCATCAGCCTCTGTTTCAAGCTTTCCTCATTGTCATCACCGCGACGGCGGAAATCGCTGGTGCCGCAGTTGCTGCACTTGTTATCGTCAGGGATCGGTTTGGACAGATCGTTATAGACCTCGCCGCAATTGCCGCAGGTCGAGCGGGCGGTGATGCGGGCCACCAGCGCGTCATTATCGACCTGCATTTCGATGACGCAATCTAAGGCTTGCACGGCGCTGGCCAAAAGCTCTCCCAAAGCGTCGGCCTGGGCCAGGGTGCGCGGAAAACCGTCAAAGATGAAACCGCCGCCGTTATCGCCTTCCAGCTTTTCGCGGATCAGGCCGATCACGATCTCATCGGTCACCAGATCACCGCGATCCATGACTTGCGCGACCATTTTGCCCATCTTGGTGCCGGAGGTGCGCGCCTCGCGCAGCATGTCGCCGGTCGAAAGCTGGATCATTTTGCGGCCATCAACAAGGATACGCGCCTGCGTTCCCTTGCCGGCACCCGGTGGCCCGAGCAGAATGATGTTCATCGTCGGGCGGTTCCCTTGCGGCCACGCTTGCGACCGCGAAGCTGAGATTTCTCGATAAGCCCTTCATATTGGTGGGCCAGAAGGTGCGATTGTACCTGGTTGACCGTGTCCATCGACACCGACACCACGATCAGAACCGATGTGCCACCAAAATAGAACGGAATGGCCAGCTGTGAACGTAAAATCTCAGGCAACAGACAAACCGCCGCAAGATAGGCCGAGCCGACGACCACAATGCGGGTGACCACGTAATCGAGGTATTCCTGGGTCTTGATGCCGGGGCGGATACCGGGGACAAAGCCGTTCTGGTTTTTCAGATTATCGGCGACATCATCGGTCTTGAAGCTGACGTTGAAGGTGTAAAAGAACGTGAAAAAGACGATCATCGCGGCAAAGAAAAACAGATAGAGCGGCTGGCCGGGGCCGAAATAGGCCAGGATCGTCGACATGATCGGGCCGGTCTGGGCGCCGGAAAAGGTGGCCAGCGTGGTCGGCAGCAACAACAGCGACGAGGCGAAAATGGCCGGGATGACACCGGCGGGGTTGACCTTGACGGGCAGATGCGACGAGCCGCCGTCGTAGACTTTCATGCCGACTTGACGGCGGGGGTACTGGATGTGGATCTTGCGAAGCGCGCGTTCCATGAAGACCACAAAGCCGATGACCGCCACGACCATGATCAGAACGCCGATAATCACCGCCGGGCTGAGCGCGCCGGAGCGGCCCGAGGCGAAGAACTGGGCGAGCGCCGCGGGCAACTCGGCTATGATGCCCACGAAGATGATCAGCGAGATGCCGTTGCCGATGCCGCGTGCGGTGATCTGTTCGCCCAGCCACATCAGGAACATCGTGCCGCCGACCAGCGTGATTACGCAAGCGATACGGAAGAACCAGCCGGGGTCGGAGGCAAGCCCGCCGGCCTCGAGGCTGGCAGCCAGCGCGTAGGCCTGGAACGTGGCCAGAAACACCGTGCCGTAGCGGGTGTACTGGTTGATCTTCTTGCGGCCGTGTTCGCCTTCTTTCTTCAGCTGCGACAGGGCGGGCACCATGGCGGTCATCAGCTGGACGATGATCGAGGCGGAGATATAGGGCATGATGCCGAGCGCGAAGATACCCATCCGCGATATTGCGCCGCCGGTGAACATGTTGAGGATGCCGCCAATGCCGGTCGACGCCTGTTCCATGAAATCGCGCAACGCGCCGCCGTCGATGCCGGGCACCGGGATATAGGTGCCGAGCCGGTAGACGCAGAGAAGCGCCAGCGCGAACAAGATGCGGCTTCTGAGTTCCTTGGCCTTGGCGAATGTTCCCCAGCTGAGGTTCGAGGCCATTTGTTCGGCGGCTGATGCCATGGGCGGAACTCTTTTGTTCGGGCACCGCGCCGGGACAGCCCCGCTGCGGCGTCAGGAAAACTTGTCGTAAGGATGTAAGCGGGCTGGGCCCGTGAAACAACCCGTTAGGCAGCGACAGACGCAGAAGTGACGGCAAGTGTTCCGCCAGCCTTTTCGACCGCCTCGATCGCCGATTTCGACGCGCCGGTGACCGCCAGTTTGATCTTGGCAGTGATCTCACCCTTGCCCAAAATCCGCACGCCGTCCAGTTTGCGCCGGATGATGCCGGTTTCCAGCAGAATGTCCTCGGTGATCGCGGCCTTGGCGTCGAGCTTGCCTGCGTCGATGAATTTCTGGATCAGGCCCAGATTGACCACCGCAAATTTCTTGCGGTTGCGCATGTTAAAGCCCCGTTTGGGCAGACGCATATAGAGCGGCATCTGCCCGCCCTCATAGGCGTTCAGCGCCACACCTGAGCGGGATTTCTGGCCGTTCATGCCACGCCCGGCGGTCTTGCCCTTGCCAGAGCCGACACCACGGCCGACGCGCGTGCGCGCCTTGGTGGCGCCTGGATTATCGCTGAGTTCATGGAGTTTCATCTGTCGCTTCTCCTTGGCCGGAAATGACCCCGAAGCGACTGGGTCAAACGCGGCGTTTCTTGGTCGTGTGGGGTGCCCGGGTGGGGCCACCGGGGGCGTATAGGGGAAGGGGTGGGGGGTGGTCAAGTGGGGGGCCTCGCGGAGGGTCTTGGTCAAATCGACGAGTCAGAGTGCCGATTTCATTAAGAAAATCATCCCAAAGCCCATCCAGCTCGACCGCAGCGGAATCGAGCATGCTGATCCATCAGCAATAAAACAAGGACGCCAAAGACCAGACCGATCGCCGAATTTACAATCCAGAAAACAGAAGCCGACCGCGGCGCGTAGTATTTTTCATGCGCCTCATTCGTTGTTGCACAGGATTCAAGAAATTCTCGAAAATCTGGATACGCAGTCGGATCAAACGGATGCGATCCGAATATGACCTGTCACTATAGGATTCGAACTGCTGATGCACGCCGTCCGTGCCAAGGAGAGGACCCGAGGGCCACCTTCCATGGTTCTGACCCTCTGCCCGGAACAAGGCTCGCAGAGCCGCCGGGCAGCGCCCGACCGCCCCGGTGGTCGGGCGCTTCGTTGCCGTTGCACACCCGAACAGACGGAAGATGTGGCGTTGCCATAAAGTGCGGACCGGCACCGACATCAGCGCCCGCCCGCGGCCGGGCACTGCCCTTTGTTGCGGGCGTGTTTAGGTCTCCGTTTTCAGAGCTTCGGCCGCTTCGCCGCAAGGAACCGCCCATATGGCCATTTCCGCCCGCACAGCCGGCCAGACAATTTCACCTGATCGCCACCATAAAATCCGCGAATTGCCGCAATCTTTGCCAATATTCGGGCACCGATATGCGCTTGAAGGACCGCTCGATGGCACATTCCCGCACTGCGTACATTGCCCTGTCGCTCGCCGCTCTGGTCGTCGCCAGCCCGGCGCTGGCCGAGCCAACCATCTGGCGCGAAGTCGGCGGCTGGGATATTTCCTATTACCCGTCACAGGAAGGCTGCATCGCGATGACCGAGTTCGAAGACGGCACGTTCTTTTTCATCGGTTACGATTTTTCCATCACCGAGCCGACGCTTGATGTCATCCTTATGGATGACCGCTGGCAGTCGATCGAGGCCGACAAGGAATATTCGGTCCAATTGTTCTTTGGCGACGAAGCGCCATGGTCTATTACCATGAACGGCCAGGATTTTGACGGCACGCCCGGCCTGTCGGCCTATCAGAGCGCTTACGGCGATCAGGCGGACTTGTTCATCGCGGAATTTCAGCGCGAATTGACCATGGACTGGCAGTTTCAGGGCCGCTCGCTGGGCCAGTTCTCACTGCGCGGATCGCGCCAGGCCATGGACGAGGTGCAGGCCTGCCAGAACTCTTACCTGGAAGCACGCGACGCCGACGGGACCGACCCCTTTGCCACGAACGCGAGCGCGGCAGCAACCGAGGATCCGTTCGCGCTTTAGGCGCGTCAGGAACGGGTTTTGCCGGCATTTGTGGCAACTGGCCGGCCCGCAGCATTCCAGAAAGAGTGACGCCCGATTTCACTCACCGTGGGCGTGAAACCTCGCCGTTCACGTGCAGGACACAGCACCATTGCCATGAAACAGGTCTTTACATTCCTAGCGAATTTTAGATGAGGCCTTGTTATGCAATCTGGAAGACGGATCGATACAGTAGACGACGAAACGGTCGTTGACGTCAGGATCAAGATAGCCGGTCTTTGGACCTCAACGATGTTTGTCTTTGCTTATGTAGACATTTTCAGCTTTTTCCGAGCCGACGTGCTGAACGGGGCGCTTGCCGGGACGGTTTCGATTTTTACCATCGATCAATCTTTTCTTCTGATCACAACGGTTTACATCCTACTGTCGAGCTTGATGGTCTATCTATCGCTAACGCTTCCGGCAAAAATCAATCGGTGGAGCAACGTCATTTTGGCGATGCTTTATACCAACGGTCATTGATCAGAACCCATGCGCCCATTTGCGCATGCCGAGGGACATGATCTTCCATGGTTGGTCGATGAGGTTGTTCCAGGCTTGGCAGCACAGCGCGACGATGTCTTCGTAGGATTTGAAGATCCGGTTCGACAACCAGTTGTCGCGCATGAATTGCCAGACATTCTCCACCGGGTTCAACTCGGGCGATCGTGGCGGCAGCGCCAGGACGGTGATGTTGTCGGGGATCGCCAGCTTGGGCGTCAAGTGCCAACCGGCCTGATCGACGATCAGCACCGCATGGGCGCCGGGATCGACGGCGGCACTGATCTCGATGAGGTGCGCCGCCATGGCGTCGGTGTCGCACCAGGGCATGACCAGCCCGGCGCCTTTCCCCTTCGCGGGACAGATCGCGCCGAAGATATAGGCCCATTCGGTGCGCTGGTCGCGGGGCGCCCGCGGGCGCGTGCCACGTCTGGCCCATCGGCGTGTGAGCTTATTCTTCTGGCCGATGCGGGCTTCATCTTGCCACCACAGCTCTATCTCGACGCCTTTCGGGAGCCTCGCCCGGATCTTCGCCAGTTCGGCGGGGAAGTTTTTTTTAAAAGCCTCGACGGCCAGCTCGTTTTGCGCGTAGTGGCGCGGCCGCGCCGAGATCTTGGCGAAGCCGAGCGCCTTCAACTCGCGCCCGACCGTGGTCTCGTCGAGCGAGATGGCGAACGTCTCCAAGAGCCACCGCGCCAGGTCCTTGCGCCGCCAGCGCACGACGCCGTCCACCGCCGGGACCGGGCCGGCCTCAACAACCTCCGCCAGTGCGCGGCGGTGATCGGCGTTGAGCTTCGAGGGTGCGCCCGGTGACTTCCCATCGACCAGCCCGTCCGGTCCGCGGGCGTTGAAGCGCAGCACCCAGTCGCGAATGATCTGCAGACCGACGCCGCCGATCCGCGACGCATCCGTCCTGCTGCCACCATCGTAGACCTCGGCCAACGCCAGCAGACGACGGCTCTGGGTCGCGTCCCTGGTCCTCTTCGCGAGGCGCCGCAGTGAGACGCTGTCAAAATCGTTCCGTAAGTCGATAGGCGCTGCCATGGCGAACCTCATTGGTTCACCACATTGAGTCAGAGATCGGACCGCTTGGGAATCCCCAACGTGAGTCAGGCATTCCGCTCGGTGGTATGAGCTTATTCTTCTGGCCGATGCGGGCTTCATCTTGCCACCACAGCTCTATCTCGACGCCTTTCGGGAGCCTCGCCCGGATTTTCGCCAGTTCGGCGGGGAAGTTTTTTTTAAAAGCCTCGACGGCCAGCTCGTTTTGCGCGTAGTGGCGCGGCCGCGCCGAGATCTTGGCGAAGCCGAGCGCCTTCAACTCGCGCCCGACCGTGGTCTCGTCGAGCGAGATGGCGAACGTCTCCAAGAGCCACCGCGCCAGGTCCTTGCGCCGCCAGCGCACGACGCCGTCCACCGCCGGGACCGGGCCGGCCTCAACAACCTCCGCCAGTGCGCGGCGGTGATCGGCGTTGAGCTTCGAGGGTGCGCCCGGTGACTTCCCATCGACCAGCCCGTCCGGTCCGCGGGCGTTGAAGCGCAGCACCCAGTCGCGAATGATCTGTAGACCGACGCCGCCGATCCGCGACGCATCCGTCCTGCTGCCACCATCGTAGACCTCGGCCAACGCCAGCAGACGACGGCTCTGGGTCGCGTCCCTGGTCCTCTTCGCGAGGCGCCGCAGTGAGACGCTGTCAAAATCGTTCCGTAAGTCGATAGGCGCTGCCATGGCGAACCTCATTGGTTCACCACATTGAGTCAGAGATCGGACCGCTTGGGAATCCCCAACGTGAGTCAGGCATTCCGCTCGGTGGTATTACGCCGTTTCGATCGCAGCAAGCTGTATCGGCGAGACTTGGTATTACTATTTTCTCGGAAGTTTTGTCGAAATCATCTTGCTGCTCGTGCTCATCCGGCATGCTTGGAGGTGGCGCTAGATATTGCACCCTGACAATGTCGGCTCGATTAATTGCCGCCTAACCCCAACCGCGTCCTGGCCTATTATGAACCGCGGCGGACCGGGGCCGGTTGCCCGGTCCCGTGGGGCGGGTCGGACGTGTGTGCATCGCAGGTGATCTGGCAAGAAAAGCCCCGGCATCTCCTCCGGGGCCCTGCTAATTTCAGGCGACGAAATCTTCAAAAGATTTCGATCCGTTTACTTTGCAAGTAAACGCTACCCCCGCTCCTCAACAATCTCCACCAGATGCGGGATCTTGTTGACCATGCCACGGATCGAGGGGGTGTCTTCCAGCTCGCGGGTTTTGTGCATTTTGTTCAACCCCAGCCCGATTAGCGTGGCCCGCTGCCCGGCGGGGCGGCGGATGGGGCTGCCGATTTGTTTGACGACGATTGTCTTTGCCATGTCCACGATCCTTTAGGTTTCTGCGGTTTCGACCGGAGCGTCTGCGGCAGCCGGCTTGTCATCCGGGCGGCCCAATATGTCGGCGACCTTCTTGCCGCGCCTCTGGGCGACCGAGCGGGGCGAGGCCTCTTTGGTCAGCCCGTCGATGGTGGCGCGGATCATGTTATAGGGGTTGGACGAGCCGATGGATTTGGACACCACATCCTTGACGCCGAGCATCTCGAAGACCGCGCGCATCGGACCACCCGCAATAATACCGGTGCCCTCTGGCGCGGTGCGCATGACCACCTTGCCCGCACCATGGCGGCCCTCGATGTCGTGATGCAGGGTGCGGCCTTCGCGCAAGGGTATGCGCACCAGTTTGGTCTTGGCCTGCTCGGTTGCCTTGCGGATCGCCTCGGGCACTTCCTTGGCCTTGCCCTTGCCAAAGCCGACGCGGCCCTTTTGGTCGCCGACAACCACGAGGGCTGCAAAGCCAAAGCGTTTGCCGCCTTTGACGGTCTTGCTGACCCGGTTGATCGCCACCAGGCGGTCGGTAAATTCCGGATTTTTGTCGCGGTCGCGGCGGCCGCGGTTTTGTGGTTGTCTGGCCATCAAGGCCTCCTTTGTTCGTGGCGCGAATTTGCGCCTGTTCGCCAATCCTGGTGGCCCCGCATCATCCTGGGGGTCCCGGATCATCGGGGCGGCAGGGCCGCCCACAATCTTTTTTTGCCGCGCAATTTGTTCCGAAAACCGGTTCCCACTTTTCGGATTGCGCTTGGCCTTAGAATTTCAATCCGCCTTCGCGGGCAGCCTCGGCGAGCGCTTTGACGCGCCCGTGAAAGAGGAACCCGCCGCGGTCGAAATAGCATATGCTGACCTTGGCTTTCTTGGCGCGTTCGGCAATCGCCGCGCCGACTTTGGCAGCGGCCTCGACATTGTTCTTGCCGACCACGCCGAGGTCTTTTTCCAACGACGAGGCGCTGGCCAGCGTCACACCGTTTGCATCGTCGATCAGCTGGGCGTGGATGTTCTTGCCGCTGCGATGCACGGACAGGCGCGCGCGGCCATCCGCCTCTTTCCTGAGTTTGTTGCGAACGCGCTGGCGGCGCTTCAGGAACAGGTCTCTTTTGCTTAGTGCCATCGTTTCGGTCCTTATTTCTTCTTGCCTTCCTTGCGGAAGATATATTCGTCTTTGTATCTGATGCCCTTGCCCTTGTAGGGTTCGGGTTTTCGCCATTCGCGGATTTTCGCGGCAACTTCGCCGACCTGCTGCTGATCAATGCCTTCGACTATGATCTCGGTCTGTTTGGGGGCGGTGACCGTGACGCCTTCAGGGGCGACAAAGTTGACATCGTGGCTGTAGCCCAGGTTTAGTTTCAGGATATTACCCTGCATCGTCGCCCGGTAACCAACGCCGCTGATCGCCAGCTCTTTTTTGAAACCTTCGGTCACGCCGATCACGCAATTCTGCACCTGTGTGCGGCTCAAGCCCCATTGCTGACGGGCGCGTTTGGAGGACCCGCGCGGGGTGATCGAGATGACATTATCGGCGACCGCAATGCTCACATCGTCGGTTGCGGTAAAGGCGCGGGTGCCCTTGGGGCCCTTGACCTCGACGGTCTGGCCGGACACCGAGGCGGTCACGCCGGTGGGCAGATCGACAGGTCTTTTTCCGATGCGGGACATCTGGCGCTCCTCTAAAAGACCGTGCAAAGCACTTCGCCGCCAATATTGGCGCTGCGTGCATTTGCACCTGACATGACCCCTTGCGGGGTCGAAACGATCGACACGCCCAGGCCCTGGCGAACCGTTGGCAGGTCTTTCATGCCCAGGTAAACCCGGCGACCGGGCTTTGAGACCCGCTTCAACTCTCGGATCACCGGCGCGCCTTCGTAATATTTCAGGCTGATTTCCAGCGTCGGGTGGCCATCTTTGCCGCTTCCGCCTTCATAGCCGCGGATATAACCTTCGTCGGCCAGCACATCGAGAACCCAGCCGCGCAATTTCGACGCGGGCGTCGAGACGGTGGATTTGCCGCGCATTTGCGCATTGCGGATGCGGGTCAGCATATCGGCGATAGGATCGTTCATGTTTTCTAACCCTCCTTACCAGCTGGATTTCACGAGGCCGGGGATCTGGCCTGCCGAGCCAAGATCGCGCAGAGCAATCCGGCTGATTTTCATCTTGCGATAATAGGCATGCGGGCGGCCAGTCAGCTGGCAGCGGTTGTGGATACGGGTGGCCGAGGAATTGCGCGGCAGCTTGGCCAGCTTCAGCGAGGCGCGAAAGCGTTCCTCCATCGGTTTTTTCTGGTCGCTAACGATCGCTTTCAGAGCGGCGCGCCTGGCGGCGTATCTTTCGACCAGCTTGGCGCGTTTCAACTCGCGCTCGATCATTGCTTTCTTTGCCATATGTCTAACTCCTTGCCGCGGGGATCACGAATTGAAGGGCATGTTGAAGGCTTTCAACAGCGCCTTGCCTTCCGCGTCAGTGTTCGCGGTGGTGGCGATAACGACATCCATGCCCCAGACCTCGTCGACCTCGTCGAAGTTGATCTCGGGGAAAACGATGTGTTCCTTGATGCCCAAGGCGAAATTGCCGCGGCCATCGAATGATTTGGCCGACACACCGCGAAAGTCGCGCACCCGCGGCAGGGCGATGGTGACGAGGCGGTCGAGGAATTCATACATCCGGTCGCCGCGAAGCGTCACCTTGACGCCGATGGGCATGCCTTCGCGCAGGCGGAAACTGGCGACCGATTTTTTCGCCTTGATGACGATAGCCTGCTGGCCGGCGATCGTGGTCAGATCGGCATGTGCGCTCTTGACCTTCTTGCTGTCGCGCACCGCCGCGGAGCCGCAGCCGATATTGAGCACGATTTTGTCCAGGCGCGGGATCTGCAAGTCGTTGGCATAGGCAAACTCTTCCTTGAGCGCCGGGCGCATGGTTTCAAGATAGGCGGCTTTGAGGCGGGGGGTGTAGGTGGCTTGATCAAGCATCAGATCACCTCTCCCGTTGACTTGGCAAAGCGGACTTTCTTGTCATCTTCCACACGAAAGCCGACGCGGGTGGCTTTGCCGTTTTTATCGAGCAGCGCCAGGTTCGACAGATCAATCGGCATGGCCTGCGGAATGCGCCCGCCCTGGGCCTGCTGAGACTGTTTGGTGTGGCGGATGGCGATATTGACGCCATCGACGACGGCCTTGCCACGCGCAGGCATGACAGCGGTGATGTCACCCTGGCGGCCCTTGTCCTTGCCGGCCAGCACGACGACCTTGTCGCCTTTTTTGAGTTTGGCGGCCATTTACAGAACCTCCGGGGCGAGCGAGATGATTTTCATGAAATGCTTGGCGCGCAATTCGCGCACAACGGGGCCGAAGATGCGGGTGCCAAGCGGTTCATTGGTATTGGTCAGGATGACGGCGGCGTTGCGGTCAAAGCGGATGGCGGTGCCATCGTCGCGGCGCACTTCCTTGGCGGTGCGGACGACCACGGCGCGCCGCACATCGCCCTTTTTGACGCGACCGCGCGGGATGGCTTCCTTGACCGAGACGACAATGACATCGCCAACGGATGCGTATCTGCGCTTGGAGCCGCCCAGGACCTTGATGCACTGAACCCGGCGGGCACCGGAATTGTCAGCGACATCCAGATTGGTCTGCATCTGGATCATGTTCGTTCTCCCGACCTGTGAGGGCCTGTCGGCGTGTCCCCAGGGTTTCGATCAAACCGGGTTGTTACCGCTCAAGTGGCGATAACCTCCCAGCGTTTGGTTTTCGATTTCGGCGCGCATTCCTGGATGCGGACGGCGTCGCCGGTCTTGAATGAATTTGCTGCGTCATGGGCACGGTATTTCTTGGTCTTGCGCACGGTCTTGTGCAGCAGCGGATGCTTGAAACGGCGCTCGACGGTGACGGTGACGGTCTGGTTGTTGGCGTCGGAAACGACGGTGCCAGTCAGGATACGTTTGGGCATCGGGTCAGGCCTCCGTATTGTCGGTTGCTGCCGCAGTGGCTTTTTCGTTCAGGATGGTCTTAACCCGCGCCGCATCACGGCGCACGACACGCATCCGCGCGGTGCTTTCCAACTGGCCGGAGGCCTGCTGAAAGCGCAGGTTGAAGCTTTCTTTCTTGAGGTTGGTTAGTTCGTCGCGGAGCTGGTCGCTCGTCTTGTCACGCAATTCCTGGGCGTTCATGGCCCTATTCCTTTTCAACATCACCGGAGGGCCCGTGCGGTCACCCTGTGGTCCGGTGGAGGGTGTTAGACTGGGCGCGTATAGGGGGTTTGGCGGGGGGTAGCAAGGTGCCATTTGGTGGTCGGTCGCACAAGTGCTATTCTTCCGACATCTAGGACTATTGCAGGTGCTACACGGAGCCGAAAATGGAAGTGGTAGACCCTGTCGAGTGCGAGCAACTTCAAAACGCGAGAATTGCTTTCAACGCCGGAAATTACTCAAGGGCGATTGAGATTCTGGAGCCCTTCGCCTCGGATGGAAACGAACATTCGCAACTTCAGCGAGTGTCTTTCTACAGCATGCACCGGATGGGTTTCGAGACATAGACCGAGCCGTGGACTTGGCACGTCGTGCCAAGGACCAGGGTAATATAGCAAACAAATCTTGGGTGTATTACGCTTCGGGCTTCGGCATCAGCCAAGACTACGCAAAAGCACGAGAGCTATTCGAGTCGTCAGCTAAAGCAGGAGACGGCATCGCTCAATTCTTTCTCGGCAGGTTGTATCTGTCGGGTCTGGGAGTAGAGGAAGATAAGGAACGCGCAATGGACTGGTTTCGGCAGGCTGCCGAAAAGGGAAACGTGGAAGCCCAGCAAGCCTACGGCGTGCTTTTGGCCCAAGACTGCGTCAAAGAGGGATGCTTTGAGGCAAAGAACTGGTCGGAGCGGGCGGCAAGACAAGGACATGTCGGCGCCCAATCCGATCTGGCGACATTTCTCGGGCTGGTGCGCAAACACGCCGCCCGGGATCGTCCGGCCGGATTGCTGTGGGCGCATGTCGCGAAGCTGGGCGGTGCCGACGATGTTGATGTGCACATCTCAATGCTTTCCCACCGTCTCAAGAGCTGGGAAAGGCTCTGTGTGAAGTGGCAGGCGAAAAGATTGTCCAAGCAACTTGCGGAGCCAAGAATCGGGGATGGTCCAGTTCGGCTATACCCCCACTTTCGAGTAAAGCAAGAGTAGGAAAAATTTGTCCCATCGCTTTGCGTCGCAGTGTGGCTTGGAGTTTTGGATCATGTACTGTACCTAGACGGCAAAGGGCTGCGCCCGGTCGCGGGTGGGCGCCGCTGCGGTTTGAGGTCCGCACTTTATGGTGCCGCCACATCTTACGTTCATTCGGGTGTGCAGGTGGTGGAGGAGCGCCCGCCCACTGGGGCGGTCGGGCGCTGCCCGGCGGCACTGCGAGCCTGGTTCCGGGCTGGTGGGGACAATATCGCCAATGCGCCCGCCCGTCGTGCTGGAAGCACGCCCTGAGGCGTGGCGGCGGTCGGGCGCTGCCCGGCGGCGCTTCGCGCCTTGCTCCGGGCAAGCATGACATCCCCTTGCGCCATAATTGCGCCCGCTCGTAGTGCTGAAAGCACGCCACAGGCCATGACGTGATCCGGCTCCCGTAGCCGGCCCGCCCCTAATTCATCAGCCCCGCGTGCACCATCGCCTCGCGGATCGCGGCTTTAGCGGCGTCGCTTGGCGGCAGGATCGGCAACCGGGTTTCCTCAGTGCATTTGCCCAGAACCGACAGCCCGTATTTGGCCCCGGCAAGGCCGGGTTCGGCAAATATCGCCTTGTGCAGCGGCATCAGGCGGTCCTGCAGCGCCAGAGCACCAGCATAATCACCGGCCAGCGTCGCCTCTTGCATCTGCGCACACAGGCGCGGTGCGACATTGGCGGCGACCGAGATACAGCCCACCCCGCCTTGGGCATTAAAGCCGTGCGCGGTCGGGTCTTCGCCCGACAGCTGGATAAAATCGGGCCCGCAGCTGATGCGCTGATGGCTGACCCGGGCCAGATCGCCGGTGGCGTCCTTGACACCTGCGATGCGTGGCAATTTGGCCAGCTCGCCCATGGTTTGCGGGCTCATATCCACAACCGACCGGCCCGGGATATTGTAGATGATGATCGGAATGTCAGCCGCGTCGTGCATGGCGGTGAAATGGGCGATTAACCCGGCCTGCGTGGGTTTGTTATAATAGGGTGTGACGACCAGCGCCGCATCGGCACCGACGCGCGCGGCGTGACGAATGAGCGCGATCCCCTCAGCAGTGTTGTTTGATCCCGCACCGGCCACGATCGGGATGCGCCCCGCGGCGACCTCAACCACAACCTCGACCACGCGCTCGTGTTCGTCGTGGGTCAGCGTCGGGCTTTCGCCGGTGGTGCCGACCGGAACCAGCCCATGGCTGCCTTCTTCGATATGCCATGCGACAAGCGATTTCAGAGCATCGTAATCCACAGCACCGTCGTTGAACGGCGTGACCAGTGCCGGCAGTGACCCTTTCAGCATGACGCGCCCTCCTGTTTTCCGGCGAACGGATGTTAACCGAAAATTCGCAAACCCGGCGGAAATTAGCCGGGACGGCGCCAAATGCCAAGGATTTGTTTTGTGCGAATCGGGCGCAAGGGTAAGTTGAACGTCGCGGGGCAAAAAAGGCAGGTCGCACGACCCATGAACAGGGCGGTTCTCGCAATGCTGGTTTGCGCCGTTATGGCCGTCCCGGCGCACGCGCAAATATCGGCGAGCGCATCGCTTTCCGTGGCCATGGCCCATCTGGGGCAGGGTGACTGGAGCGGGGCCGAGGCCGCCGTCGCCAATCACTCTCAGATCGGCCGCGACATTGTCATCTGGCACAAGCTGCGCGCGGGTCAGGGGCAATTTGGCGAATATCAGGATTTTCTGGCCCGCAGGCCGGACTGGCCGGGCCTGCCGCTGTTGGTCGAAGCGGGCGAAAGTGTAATCCCTGCCGATACTGAACCCGTTGATGTAATTGCATATTTTGCTTCGACCCCACCACAAACCGGCACCGGCGCATTGCGCCTTGCCAGCGCATATGTTGCCATCGGGGCATCGCCAAGCGCTGCCGATGTGATCCGCACGGCCTGGCTGACGTTGCCGTTGAACAGGACTGAGACCGGGCTTTTTGCGCTGCGCCATGCCGACTGGCTGGAGGATCTGCACGCGGCGCGTCTGGATATGCTGCTGTGGCAGGGGCATTTGCCGCAGGCGGTGCGCATGCTCGCCCGTGTCGACCCGGCGACCAAGGATGTCGCGCAAACCCGTCTGGCGCTGTTGCGAAGGGACCGCGGCGTCGATGACCTGATGGCGAACTTTCATCAGACCAGCGTGACGGGCCCGGGCTGGCCCAGGCCCGGTTCAAATGGTGCCTGCGCGCGGGCCAGTGCGACGGCGCGACCGAGCTGTTGCTGGCCCAAAGCGCGCGTCCCGGTGGGCTGGGGCGGCCGGAACACTGGGCCAAATCGCGCCTGCGCCTTGCCCGGCGCGCCTTTGACGATGGCGACGATGAACTGGCCTATCAACTCACAACCAGCCATGGCCTGACCCATGGCGCGGAATTCGCGGCCTTAGGTCACCGACTCATTAGATCGCAACCAGATACGCAGTGATGCGAGTTGAACGGAAGCAAGGAAGTTATCGTCCCGTTTATCGTATCGCGTGGCGATGGCTCGGAAGTGTTTGAGTTTATTGAAGAACCTCTCCACATGATTTCGCTCTTTATAAAGCTTTGGGCAAAACTCCGGCAACCGGACCCGGTTCGGCATCAACCGGATATTTCCCCACGCGCCCTGCGCAGCAAGGGTTTCGCGCAACCCATCACTATCGTAGGCGCGGTCGGCCAGCAGAACCTGGCCCTGGCCCAGCGTCTCAAACATGTCCGCCGCAGAACGTCCGTCATGGCCCCCGCCTTCGGTAAGCTTCAGCCGGATCGGGCGACCAACAGCATCGACCAGTGCGTGAATCTTCGTGGTTAATCCGCCGCGCGAACGGCCCATGCTACGGGATCGGGTGGCCTTTTTGACCATTAGCGGCGTGCTGATGGACGCGAATGGATGAGCTGTCGATCATCTGGATATCCCCCTGATAAGCCTTTGATACTTCATCCAAAAGCTTCGTCCAGATACCTGCCCTCCGCCACCGGTTGAAGCGGTTCACACAGGTCGTATGCGGCCCGTAGCGTGCCGGAATATCCGCCCATGGCGCACCCGTGCGAAGCCGCCAGAATATCCCGTTCAAAACCCGCCGGTCATCCACCCGTGGAACCCCGCGCGACTTTTGAGGGAGAAGCGGCTGGATCACCGACCACTCGAAATCCGTCAAATCAAAACGTGCCATAACCGCCTCCATGCTTTTGGAGAACTGAATCACAACGTTGATACTTTCGGAATCCCCTTAATGGGTATGTGACCTAGAGCGGCTGGCCGGATTTGTCGCGCTGACCCGGCTTGATGACGCCGGTCAGGCGCTCGACCATTTCCGCCGCTTTCGCGGAGCGGTCTACACGCCGATCAGCCTGGGACGCGCTGGTTTCTGGCAGGGCCGCGCGCTTACCGCGCTTGGGCGGGACCAGGAGGCGCAGCTGGCCCATGAATTCGCCGCCGCCTATCAGACCAGCTTTTACGGTCAGCTTTCGGCGGAGTTGGCGGGCGTCGATATGGATGCGAGCCTGGCCGGACAAGCCCGCTTTGCGGATATCGACGACACCGCTCTGGCCGACAGTTCGGTGCTTGCCGCGGCACTGGCCTTGCACGATGTGGGCGAAATTGGGCTGTTTCGCCGGTTTCTCAGGCATCTGGCCGAAACCGCGACCCGCGCTGAAAAAGGCGCGATCGCCGATCTGGCTTTGACGCTGAACCAACCCCATACCGCGATTTACATCGGCAAATATGCTGCCCAATCGGGTGACATACTGGTGCGGGCGCTGTTTCCGATCCCTGAGGGGATGGACGGCAACCCGCCGTTTGAAAATGCCACCGTGCTTTCCGTCGCGCGCCGCGAAAGCGAATTCAAGACCGCCTCGACCAGCAGGGCCGGGGCGCTTGGGCTGATGCAGTTGATGCCGGCGACCGCGCGCTATGTCAGCCGCAGCATCGGGTTGCAGGTGTCAAACCGCGCGCTGATCGAGGATCGGGACCTCAACCTCATGCTCAACATCGAAAGCCGAAGTCACCGACCGGATTAGGCCTCGGTGCCGAATATCTGGTGCTGGTGTCACAGGAACTCGACGGCTACCTGCCCGCCGTGCTGGCAGGCTATAATGCTGGACCGGGCCGGGCGCGGCAGTGGTTGAGGGCATTTGGGCCGGCAGATACCGACATCTATGCGGCTGTTGACTGGATCGAGGCGATACCTTTCACCGAAACCCGCAATTACGTCATGCGGATGCTTGAAGGGCGCGATGTTTACCGCGCCCGGCTGGCGGGCGAGCCGGTGCATTGGTCGCTGGGCGATATTCTGAGCGGCGCCGAGCGCACCGACACGCGCCGCATCAGCGTGCGCATTGACTGAACCGGCGCTCCAGACCTGCGCGCGCCTTGATTAGGGTCAGGATCCGTTAATCGGTCGAAGCCGATGGTCTGCTTAGCGGACAAAGTGAACTTTCGCCGCAATTGCACCAATGTCGGCTTTGGGGGAGCGTTCGACAAACGGTCGTTTATTGAGCCGAGTTGTGTGTTGGCATACCATAATGCAATAATCTCGTTGCAATAACCAAACTTCCGGAAAGGAACACCCAGCATGATTGCCTACGTCACGGTCGGTGCTGATGACATCGCTCGCGCGAAACGGTTTTACTCTGCGTTCATGCCAGCCCTTGATTACGAGCTGGAGGAGCGTCCTGACGGCCTAAGCTATGCGCTGCCCGAACAACCGAGTCAGTCTGCGGCTCTACCTGATTTCTACGTTAAATCAACCTTCGATGGACGTCCGGCCTCGGCTGGTAATGGTACTATGATCGCATTCGAGGCTCGTAGTCAAAAGCAGGTTCGTGACCTTCACTCCGCCGCGCTTGTCGCAGGCGGCTTTGACGAGGGCCAGCCGGGCTTCCGCGACTCGTATGGACCTCAATTTTATGTTGGATACCTCCGCGACCCTCAAGGCAACAAGATCGCTTTGTTCTCCAACGATCCGAACGAACCCGGACGAGAGGGATAACGCGGGTTACACGGGCGACAAACGCGCATTGTTCACGTGCCAGACCTATGGGCCGCGCAGCAAAGGCTCGTTTGCGGAGTGTGACGTAACTGCCTTGTTTTGCACCACCATAATCCTTGTTTAAAACCAAAGCAGTTGCCTTAGAGTCCGTCCGGAGACTTTATGTAGGATTACAGAGTTTTCGGAGCATGAGTCGAATGGACGCGAGCTTGATGAAGGCGAGCGCGTTGCGGTTGAGGTTCTCCCAGTCCTTGGCCAGTCGGCGGCAGCGGTTGAGCCAGGCGATGGTGCGTTCGACCACCCAACGCCTGGGCTGGACGACGAAGCCCTTCACCCGATCGGATCGCTTGACGATCTCGGTCTCGAGATCGGGCAGGATGCCGGCCAGGGCGCGGTGAAAGACCGGCCCCTGATAGGCGCTGTCGGCGAACAATTTCCCGAGAAAGGGAAACAGACCGAACAAGGTCGCCAGCAGCGCGAGACCGCCGTCGCGATCCTGAACGTCGGCGGCGGTGACGATGCCGTGCAGCAGCAAGCCTTGCGTATCGACCAGAACATGCCGCTTCTTGCCCTTGATCAACTTGCCGGCATCGAAGCCGTGGCTGTCGATGCGAGCCCCCCTTTTTCAGCGCTTTTCACACTCTGACTGTCGATGATGCAGGCCGTGGGGCTGGCTTCGCGCGCGGCTTTCTCGCGGCACTTGAGGTAGAGCGCATGATGGATGCGATCCAGCGTGCCGTCCCAGTTCCACAGGCCGAGGTAATCATGCACGGTGCTTCTGGGCGGCAAATCCTTGGGCAGCGCGCGCCACTGGCAGCCGGTGCTCAGAATGTACATCACGCCGTTGATCACCTCGCGGATAGCGACGCGCCGTTTGCCGCCGCCGGGCTTGCCCGGCGGGATCAGCGGCTCGATATGCGCCCATTCCGCATCGGTCAGGTCGCTCGGATAACGCAGTTTGTCGCGGTTGTAGCGCGGGCGGTTGTCGGCAGTCCACATGGGGCACCTCAAGAGCAAATTCACCACCCCAGAGAATCACAGCTGATTCAGCTCTTCAAGAGGGCGCGCCGGATAACCGATTCATCCGACTCATAAAGTCCCCGGACGGACACTCAGCAGATTGGCCCTGGAAAATGTCATCCGGTGTCTGACACCGTTGAATTGCGTTTCAACCGACCAAATATGCAGCGCGTCACAATCATCGGCATATATTTGAACGCTTAACATCCAGCCCGCATTATGGGCATCGGTGAAAGTCATGTTTCACCTCGTAGATAATTCGTGCATTACCAAGTAGTTAATATGTGTTAATATTTTGTTAATCGCGCCTGGTTGGGAGCGCGATAATCATGCGATTGCAGTGTGATGCGGGGCAAATCAGGCTAAATGCGGTCGCGAAGTGAATACCAGAGCATCGCCAGCACCAGGAGCGGCCAGCGCAGGGATGCACCACCGAGAAACTTTCGCGATGGCACGCTGGCCATGATGTCAAAGCTCTCGGCCTGACCGGCGATCGCCTCGGCTGCGAGTTTGCCGGCCAAGCTGGCCAGGGCCACGCCATGGCCCGAATAACCTGACAAACTTAACACGTTGCCGGCCAGCCGGGCGAAATCCGGCATTCGGTTCATGGTTATGCCAAGGGTGCCGCCCCAGGCATAGTCTATCCGGGTTTTGTTCAGCTGCGGGAAGATTTGCAGCATCGGTTTTCTGACCTTGGCCGCGATGTCGGGCGCGAAGCGGTAACCGTAGCTTTCGCTGCCGCCAAAGAGCAGGCGGTGATCGTTCGATAAGCGAAAGAAATTGACGACGAACTTACTGTCAGCGACGGCATAGTTTTTGGCGATCAACGAGTGGCAGACCGCCCGGTCCAAAGGCTCAGTCGCGACAGTATAATTGTTGATCGGCATGACTCGGCCAGCAATATGTGGCTCTAATCCGCCTAAATAGCCATTGCAGGCAAGGATCAGATAGTCGGCGCGGACCTGTGCGCCCTCGGTGCGCACCGTGCATGGGGTTCCGTGGGAAAAGCCGGTTACGCGGGATGTCTCAAATATTCTGGCCCCGGCGGCTTCAGCTTTTCGCGACAGAAGCAGACCATAGCGCAGCGGGTCGGTGTGACCGGCGCCAAGGTCCAATGTTCCACCAAAATAGGCGTGCGATCCGACAAGCGAGCGCAGCTCATCGCGCGACAAGGCGCTGATCATTTCATAGCCGTAATCGCTTTGGAGTTTTTCCGCATATGCGTGGCTTTCATGCACGAAACGGGCGCGGTGATCGGCGTGGATGATGCCGGGGTGAAAGCTGCAGCCGGACTGCGGCTCGTCGCAGAACCCCCTGACGAGTGCGACCGCCTCAAGCGCGATGTCCCAAAGCGCGCGCGCCCGGGTTTTGCCTAATTGGCGTTCCAGCACATCCTGATCAGGCCGCTGACCGGTGCCGACCAGGCCGCCGTTTCGCCCCGATGCGCCGAAAGCCACGCGGTGTGCTTCCAGCAAAA
Source organism: Paracoccaceae bacterium (assembly GCA_965216135.1). GTDB lineage: Bacteria > Pseudomonadota > Alphaproteobacteria > Rhodobacterales > Rhodobacteraceae > CBDCFL01. Next base: position 188,230 of record CBDCFL010000023.1, on the reverse strand, counting down.
CCACATCATAGCCGCGCTCGGCCAGATGCAGCGCCGCCGATAGCCCGGTGTAGCCACCGCCGATGATGCAAACGTCCGCGCGAGTATCGCCTTTGGCCGGGCCCCTGGAGGGCGTGATTGGCGCGGCGCTGGCGTAATAGGATTGCGGATATTCGCCCGTGCGGTCGTTTGCCGTCAGCAAATCCATGCGGGCAGGCTCACGCTGCCTTTAACAGGCCATTGTCCTTGATCTCCGCGAAAGTCAGATCGAGCGCCTGCCATGCCCTTTCCGCCAAAGTGTCGATCTCGGACCGGGAAATGATCAACGGCGGCGAGACGATCATCTGATCGCCGACATGGCGCATGATCAGGTTATTGGCGAAAGAATGATCGCGGCAGATCATCCCAACCTTGCCCGGGGCCCCTGCAAAGGTCGCCCGCGCGGCGCGGTTAGGGGTCAGCTGCAGGGCCCCGAACATGCCGCAAATGCGCGCCTCGCCCACCAGCGGATGATCACCGAGCCTGGCCCAGATCTCGGCCAAATGGGGCGCGGCCACGTCACGCGCGTACTCGACGATCTGCTCTTCTTCCATGATGCGCAGGTTTTCCAGTGCCACGGCGGCGGCCACGGGATGGCCGGAATAGGTGTAGCCGTGATGGAAATCGTCCTGCGCCATAACCTCCGCGATCGCGTCGCTTACCACAGACGCGCCGATGGGCGCATAGCCCGATGATAGACCCTTGGCGATGGTCATGATATCGGGGCGAATGTTGAACGTCTCAGAGCCGAACCAATTTCCGGTGCGGCCAAAGCCGGTGATAACTTCATCAGCGATCAGCAAGATCTCATGGGCATCACAGATGCGCTGAATTTCCGGCCAGTAAGTTGCAGGCGGGATGATTACGCCGCCTGCGCCCTGCACCGGTTCGGCGATGAAGGCGGCGACGCGATCCTCGCCAAGTTCGGCTATTTTCGCCTCAAGCTGGCGGGCGCGTTCCAGGCCGAAATCCTCAGGCGTCTGGTCTCCGCCTTCGAGATACCAATGCGGCTGGCCGATATGCACAATATCCGGGATCGGCAGGCTGCCCTGGCCATGCATCGCCTGCATTCCGCCGAGGCTGGCCGAGCCAACCGACGTGCCGTGGTAAGCGTTCTCGCGGCTGATGATCACGGTTTTCGAGGGCTTGCCTTTCAGCGCCCAATAGTGCCGAACAAGGCGGATATTGGTGTCATTTGCCTCTGACCCGCCCGAAGCGAAGAAGACGTGGTTAAGCGGCCCCGGCGTCAGATCAGCGATCTTTTTTGCCAGCGCGATTGCGGGCACATGGGTGGTTTGGAAAAAGGTGTTGTAATAGGGCAGCTGTTTCATCTGGCGGGCTGCAACCTCGGCCAACTCATCGCGGCCATAACCGATATTTACGCACCAGAGCCCGGCCATCGCATCGAGCACCTGGTTGCCGTCAGAATCGGTGAGCGTGACACCGCGCGCCTGGGTAATCACCTTGACCCCGCGCTCGGCAAGTGCGGCGTCTTTGGTGAACGGGTGCATGTGGTGCGCCGCGTCCAGCGCCTGCAACTCCGCGGTCGGCATGTGATTTGTGATCGTGTTCATTGCCTCAAACTCCTAATATTGTGCTCATACACCCAGCAACAGATATTGCCGTTCCCAGGGGCTGATCTCGCGCTGGTATTCTTCCAACTCGGCCCATTTTATGCTTGAATAGAGCCGAAAAAATTCGGCACCCATCACACCGCGCATCGCGCTACCGGCATCCATCGTATCCAGGGCGGCGCGTTGGCTGAATGGCAATTGTTCGCAATCATCGAACACTTCGCCGGTGGCAGGTTTGCGCGGCTCTATCCCGTTGACCATACCCAGATACCCCGCCGCAAGCGAGGCAGCGATGGAAAGGTAAGGATTGGTGTCGCTGCCGATGACGCGGTTTTCGACGCGGCGCGCTTGCGCGTCGGAAATGGGAATGCGCAGGCCCGTTGTCCGGTTGTCGGACGCCCATTCAAGGTTGGTCGGGGCCGCGTGACCCTCAGCCGACAGCCGCCGGTATGAATTGACGTAAGGAGCAAGCAGTGGCACCGCCTCGAGCAGATATTTCTGCGACCCGCCGATGAAATGGTGAAATGCGGGCGTGGCGGCATCGTCCTTGTCCGAGAAAATATTCGCGCCGGTTTTGCTGTCTATGACACTTTGATGAATGTGCATCGCCGAGCCCGGTTCGTCGCGGATCGGTTTGGCCATGAAGGTGGCAAAGACGCCGTTTTTTAGGGCCGCCTCGCGAATGGTGCGTTTGAAGTAGAAAACATCGTCGGCCAGCCGCAATGCGTCACCATGATTAAGATTAAACTCGATCTGCCCGGCACCGCCTTCTTGAATGACGGTGTCAATCTGCAAACCCTGAGCCTCGGCGAAATCGTAGATCGTATCGATCACTTCGCCAAATTCATCGACCGCAACCATCGAATAGGCCTGACGGCTGGGCCCTTTGCGACCGGTGCGGCCCAGCGGAGCCTCGATCGCCTCATTAGGATCAACATTCGGTTTGGTCAGGTAAAATTCCAATTCCGGCGCGACAACAGGGTGCCAGCCCTTGTCTGCATAGAGGCCGAGCACGCGCCTGAGCACATTGCGCGGCGCAATGCCCAGCGGTTCGCCATCACGGGTTTCCAGATCATTGATCACCTGAAGCGTCGCATCATCAGCCCATGGGACCGCGGAGGCGGTGGTCATATCGGGTTTGAGAACCACGTCGCTTTCCAGCCATTGGTTGGGAATATCCATATCGACCCACTCGCCCGAGATCGTCTGATAAAAGAGCGAGACGGGCAGAAAGAACGTCTGATCCGGGCGAAACTTGTGCGAAGGCATCGATTTTCCGCGCGACATGCCGGCAAGATCGGGGATGATGCACTCAACCTCCTCGAGCTTGCGATCGCCGAGATAGGCGGCAAACGGCTTTGGCAAGGCCTTAATCCAGTCGTTGGAATGTCGGGGTGGCACGGCGGCACCTGCAATATTTTGGGCGACATTCGCCGCCAACCATAGTTTTGATCAAATTATGCAAAAACCGCGATTCAGTCAATCAGCTTGCGCTGCATCCGATTCCATCAAAGAGCGGCGAACCTGATCCATGCCCTGGCCTATATCGACACGGATCGCCTCGCCCAGACGTTCAGCATCGCCGTCGCGGATCGCGGCCATGGCCTCGTCATGCATGTCAGGCAGATTGGCGGTGCCGAAGCGCCCGCAAACAACCCTGAGCGAAGGCCCCGATCTGAGCCAGAGGGAGTGCGCGATGGCCGTCAGAATGTCAGCACCAGCGTGGTGGTAGAGATGAAAGTGAAATTCGTAATTATGGGTCAGATAGCCCTCGATTGATCCTGTGGCAATCGCCGCGTCCACATTTAGATCTATCTGCTTGAGTTCGTCCGCAAGCTGTGAATCGGGCGCTATTAAGGCCATTTTAGCCAGTTTTGGCTCGATCGCAGAACGCGCGTATGACAACTCGTCAATCTCACTCAGCGTCATGCGCGGCACTTCGATACGACGATTGCCCAGCGCCTTGAGCGCGCCGTCGGCCGTTAGCCGCCGGATCGCGTCGCGCACAGGCATCACGCCTGATCCGATCATCTCGGAAAGGCCCTGGATCGTCACCGCCTGACCGGGCGCCAGTTCGCCAAACAGGATCGCCTCGCTGATCCGGCGATAGATCGCCTGATGCTCGGGTATTTTGCGGGTCTCGACGTTCATATGCCCCACCCCACGCCAAGTCGGTGCCAGCTTTCATATGGATCGACTAAACGTAACACTTGCACCGAATCACTAATTTGATCAAAAGTCGCGCCAACATAAACAAACTACCAGACAGGGAGCAACAATCATGTCGAAATCACTTATATCGCTATCGGTCGCCGCCGTTTTGATGGCTACCACCGCGGTCGCCGAAGAAGTGCGCGTCTACAACTGGTCGGATTATATCGACGAGGCGCTGCTGGAAAAGTTCGAGGCCGAGACCGGCATCGACCTGATCTATGACGTATTCGATTCAAACGAAGTTCTGGAAACCAAGATGCTGGCCGGCGGCTCGGGCTATGACGTTGTTGTGCCATCGGGCACGTTCCTGCAGCGCCAGATCACCGCGGGCGCGTTTCAGGTGCTGGACCAGTCAAAGTTGAGCAATTCCGGCAACCTCTGGGACGTGATCAAGGACCGGACCGAGCAATATGATCCCGGCAATGCCTATTCGATCAATTACATGTGGGGATCCACCGGGATTGCGGTTAACACCGGACGGGTTGCCGAGGTTTTGGGCGAGGACGCCCCGATCGGGTCGCTGGCGCTGATCTTCGACCCCGCGAATATGGAAAAGCTGGCCGCGTGCGGTGTGCATTTCCTTGATGCGCCGACCGAGATGGTCCCGGCAGCGCTGGCCTATATTGGCGAAGACCCCAACAGCCAGGACCCGGATGTGATCGCCATGGCCGAACCGGTGCTGGCCGCGGTGCGTCCTTACGTGCAGAAATTCCACTCATCTGAATACATCAACGCGCTGGCCAACGGCAGCATCTGCGCCGCCTTTGGCTGGTCGGGTGATGTTCTGCAGGCGCGCGACCGTGCCTGGGAGGCCGACAATGGCGTCGAGATTGCCTATAACGCGCCGTCCGAAGGCGCGCTGATGTGGTTTGACCAGATGGCGATCCCGGTCGATGCGCCAAACGTCGAAGCAGCGCATGTATTCATCAACTTCATACTGGACGCGCAAAACATGGCCGATGCGTCGAACTATGTTTATTTCGCCAACGGTAACTTCGCGTCGCAGCCATTGCTGGAAGAGGACGTGATCGGTGATCCGGCGATCTATCCCGATGAGGCAACGCTGGAAAACCTGTACACAACGTCGCCATATGACATTGACGTTCAGCGTGTGGTGACGCGGCTTTGGACCAGAGTTAAGTCCGGCACCTAAAATCGCGATCATCTATCGAAAATGACCAACCGCCCGGCTATGATCCGGGCGGTTTGTTATCGGGGGTACTAACATGACACATGCAAACGCCGCCAAGGCGATTGAGCCATGGGAAGACCCCGCTGTCGCGCCGTTAATCACCTTTCGCGGGGTGACCAAGAAATTCGGCGATTTCACCGCGATTGACGATCTCGACCTCGACATCTTCGAACAGGAATTTTTTGCGCTGCTCGGCCCCTCTGGATGCGGCAAAACCACGCTGATGCGGATGCTGGCGGGGTTTGAGACGCCGACGGCTGGCGTGATTGAGCTTGCGGGCCAGGACATCGCGCCGGTGCCCCCCAACAAGCGCGCGGTGAACATGATGTTTCAGAGCTATGCTTTGTTTCCGCACTTAAGCGTGTGGGATAACATCGCATTTGGTCTAAAGCGCTCGGCTATGCCCCGCGACCAGATCGCCGACCGCGTGCAGGAAATGCTGCGGTTGACCCGGCTGGAAGCCTTCGCCCAGCGCAAACCCCATCAGATTTCAGGCGGACAGCGCCAGCGCGTGGCACTGGCCCGTTCACTGGCCAAAGCGCCCAAGCTGTTGCTGCTTGACGAGCCTATGGGCGCGCTCGATGCCAAGCTGCGCCAGGAGACCCAGTTCGAATTGATGGATATTCAGGAAACCACTGGCACAACTTTCGTAATCGTCACCCATGATCAGGAAGAAGCGATGACTGTTGCCAGCCGCGTGGCGGTGATGGACCATGGGCGGATCGTTCAGGTCGATACACCCGACCGGATCTATGAAAACCCGAATTCCATCTATGTCGCCGATTTCATTGGCGATGTGAACATTATCGAGGGCACGGCCGAGCAGCGCGGCGATGCGGCCCAAGTGGCCTGGGCCGAAGGCCAGCCGCCGCTGATTGGCCCGGCGACCGATGCAGTGACCAAGGGGGTCAACTGCGCGATGGCGATCCGGCCCGAAAAGGTGGCCATTTCAACCGACCGGCCCAATGGCCTGGCCAATGCGGTGCAGGGCCGCATCCACGACATCGCCTATCTGGGCAACGTTTCGACCTATCACGTGAAACTGCCGACCGGGCACATCATCAAGGCGCAGACCGCCAATACAAGGCGCATCGCCCAGCGCTCTTTTACTTGGGAAGACGATGTCTGGCTAAGCTGGTCCGACACTGCCAGCATCGTTTTGCCGGTCTGAGGGCGCGCTGATGAACCTGCGCCGCGTATCCATAATCGGAGTGCCGTATCTGTGGCTGCTGGCGCTGTTTCTGATCCCGTTCGGTATCGTCCTGAAAATCGCGCTATCTGACACGGCGCTGGCGATCCCGCCCTATGTCCCGACGCTGGACCTGTCCGGCGGTTGGGCCGCGGTTCGCGAATTTTTTACAGGGTTGGACGGGGAAAACTTCGTCTTTCTGACCACCGACAATCTTTATTGGAAGGCCTATCTGTCCAGCCTTCGGATTGCCGTCATTTCCACCGTCCTGACGCTGATCGTCGGATTTCCCATCGCCTATGGTATGGCCCGCGCCGCGCCCGAATGGCGCCCGACGCTGATGATGGCGGTGATCCTGCCGTTCTGGACCAGTTTTCTGATCCGGGTGTACGCATGGGTTGGCATTTTGAACACCGAAGGTCTGCTGAACCAGTTTCTGCAGATGCTGGGGATTATCAGCGACCCGCTGATCATCCTGAACACCAACACGGCGGTCTATATCGGCATTGTATATACCTATCTGCCGTTCATGATCCTGCCGATTTATGCGACCCTTGAGCGGCTTGACGAAAGCCTGCTGGAGGCGGCGGAAGATTTGGGGTGTTCGCGCATCAAGGCGTTCTGGTTGATCGCCGTGCCCTTGTCGAAAAACGGTGTGATCGCCGGTTGTTTTCTGGTTTTCATCCCGGCAATCGGTGAATTTGTCATCCCGGCGCTGCTCGGCGGGTCCAAAACGCTGATGATCGGCAAGGTTCTGTGGGAAGAGTTTTTCTCAAACCGCGACTGGCCGGTGGCCAGTGCGGTCGCAATTATCCTGCTGTTGATCCTGGTGATCCCGATCATCCTGTTTCAGCGCAATGAACAGCGCCAGCGCGAGGCGGATGGATGAGGCGCTTTACCTGGTTCAACGCTACCTCGCTGACCTTCGGTTTTGCTTTTCTGTATCTGCCGATGGTGATTTTGGTCATCTATTCGTTCAATGCCTCAAAACTGGTCACGGTCTGGGCTGGATTTTCGACCAAATGGTACGGCGAGCTGTTTCAGAACGAGGCGTTTCGAGATACCGCATGGGTCACGATCCGCGTCGCCGTCATGTCATCGACGCTGGCCACAATCCTGGGCACGATGGCGGCATATGTGCTGGTACGCGCGGGCCGTTTCCCCGGCCGCACGCTGTTTTCCGGGATGATTTATGCGCCGCTGGTGATGCCCGAGGTGATCACCGGCCTGTCTCTGCTGTTGCTGTTCATATCCATCGGTCTGGACCGTGGTATCGTGACCATCGTGCTGGCGCATACGACGTTTTCGATGTGCTACGTGTCGGTGGTCGTCTCGTCGCGGCTGGCCAGTTTCGACCGCTCGCTTGAGGAAGCAGCCCTTGATCTGGGCTGCACACCATTTGATGCCTTTCGCAGCGTGACATTGCCGGTCATTGCGCCGGCGGTCATCTCCGGCTGGCTATTGGCGTTTACATTATCGCTGGACGATCTGGTCATCGCGACGTTCACCTCCGGCCCGTCGGCCACGACGCTGCCGATCAAGATCTGGTCGGCGGTTCGGTTGGGTGTCAGCCCGGAAATAAACGCGCTTTCGACCATCCTGATCGCCATTGTTGCGACCGGCGTGATCACCGCCTCGCTAATCTCAAAACGCGCAACGGTTTTCAGAGAACGCGACGCACAGGAGGCGGCCCGCGCATGACTAAATTTCGCGACGAATGGGATGCCCATTGCAAGGCTCTGGGTGAGCCGGATCGCGTCGAGCTAATGCTCTGCGACATGAACGCGATATTGCGCGGCAAGTGGTTGCCGGGCTCAGAAATATCTAAGCTTACCAAAGGCTTGGTTTGCCTGCCGCTTTCGACCTATGCGCCGAATATTCTTGGCCGGGAAGTTGAAGAAACCGGCTATGGTATCGTCGCTGGTGACCCCGATGGCCAGCTACAGCCGGTGTCGGGCACGCTCGTGCCGGTGCCCTGGGTCGACGGCAACATCGCGCAGGTTCTGGTCGAGATGACTGACGACAGCGGCGGCATCAGCGCCCTGTCGTCGCGCCAAATCCTAGCCCGGATGCTCGACCGGCTTGCCGGGCGGAATATGTTTCCGGTCGTTGCGACCGAGCTGGAGTTTTATATCGTCAAGCAGCGCAAAGATGCGGCGGCCGCTCCCGAACCGCCTGACCGTCTGCCCGACGCCCAGAACTACGATCTGGAAGTATTGGCGCGCAAATCCGACATTCTCGACGACATTCTTGGCGCAGCGTCCGCGCAAGGGCTGGCGACCGATACGCTGATCGCCGAATACGGGCCCGGCCAGTTTGAGATCAACTTTCACCACACCAGCGATGTGTTGGCGGCAGCCGACACCGCGCTCATGTTCCGCCGCCTGGTTCGCGCCGTTGTTGCCAATCACGGGTTCGAGGCGACCTTCATGGCCAAGCCCTATGCCGATTTCCCCGGCAACGGGATGCATGTGCATGTCTCACTTCTTGATGGCGACAAGCGTAATATCTTCGCGGCTGAACCTGGTGTCGAGTTGTCGCCTTTGCTGGGCGACGCAGTTGCGGGCGCGCTGGACACGATGCGCGACCTACAGGCCATATTCGCGCCGCATCTGAACTCCTACCGCCGTTTTCAGCCCAACAGTTTTGCGCCCGCCGCGCCGGAATGGGGCTTTGACAACCGGTCGGCGGCCATCCGTCTGCCGGAAATCCACGGCGCCGGCGCGCGGCTGGAACACCGGATATGCGGGGCAGATGTTAACCCGTATCTGGCCATCGCTGCGATCCTGGGCGGCATTTTGCACGGACTTGAGACCAAACCGAAATTGCAACGCCCGCTGGGTAACCCAAAGGCCACGCCTCAGGCGCCGCTTTCGCACGACTGGACCACGGCCGTTGACCGCCTGAGCGCTTCTCCGCTGGCCAGAGATATTCTTGGACCAGACTTTGTTGGGACCTACGAAACCGTCCGCCGCGATGAGATCAAAGAGTTAACCGCAGCCATCGCACCGATCGAATACAGCACCTATCTGTCGCGGCTTTAGGCGATGCGCCGGATACGCCATGCTCGATCGGTAGCGAAAAGGCCGGTGATCTGGAAACGACCGAATTTGCCGCAAGTTTATTGTCCGCCGACCAGTGCGCCGATTAGTCTGAGCGCAAGCAAAACCATCTGAAAGGTCGCGCAAAATGCGTTCACATGCACGGGCCGTTGTGATCGGTGGGGGGGTGGTCGGCTGTTCGGTGCTATTCCACCTAGCGCGGGCGGGCTGGACGGATGTTGTTCTGATCGAACGCTCTGAACTGACCGCCGGATCCAGCTGGCACGCCGCGGGCGGGTTTCATACGCTCAACGGTGATCCCAATGTGGCCAAGTTGCAGGCCTACACAGTCGGACTTTACCAAGAGTTAGAGAAGATATCAGGCCAACCCTGCGGTCTGCACCTGACCGGCGGTGTGATGTTGGCCGACAGCGCCGAGAGGATGGATTTCCTGCGCCTGGTGCAGGGGCAGGGCCGCGCCCTGGGGATGCGCACAGAGCTGATCACGCCGTCAGAAGCCAAGGCGATGTTCCCGCTGATGGACGAAACGCAATTCGTCGGCGCGCTCTGGGATCCGGCCGAGGGGCACCTGGACCCATCCGGCACCACCCATGCCTATGCGAAAGCCGCGCGCAAGCTGGGTGCCGAGATCATATTGCGCAACCGCGTCGTCGAACTGACCCAGGACGCTGGCGGCACATGGGATGTGGTGACCGAAAAGGGGACGATCCGCGCCGAACATGTGGTCAACGCCGGGGGCCTGTGGGCGCGTGAAGTCGGGCGCATGGCCGGACTGGAACTGCCGCTGCTGGCGATGGAACATCACTATCTGCTGACCGAGGAAATGCCCGAGGTTGTTGCGTTCAACCAGGCGAATGGGCGCGAGTTGGCCCACGCCATTGATTTCAGTGGCGAGTTATACATCCGCCAGGAAGGCACCGGCATGTTGCTGGGCACTTATGAAAAGGCATGCCAGCCCTGGTCGCCGCTACAGACGCCCTGGGAGTTCGGGCATGAGCTGTTGCCTCCCGATCTTGACCGCATTTCGCCGAGTCTCGAATTTGGATTCAAGCGCTTCCCGGCATTTGAGCGTGCCGGCATCAAGAAAATCGTCAACGGACCATTTGCATTTGCGCCGGATGGCAACCCGCTTGCCGGGCCGGTGCAGGGGCTGACCAACTACTGGTGTGCCTGCGCGGTGATGGCGGGCTTTAGCCAGGGCGGCGGTGTCGGGCTGTCGCTGGCCAACTGGATGGTCGACGGCGATCCGGGGTTTGACATTTTCGGCATGGATGTCGCGCGCTTCGGCGAATGGGCGACCCTGCGCTATACCAATGCCAAAGTGCGCGAGAATTACTCGCGCCGCTTTTCAATCCGCTTCCCGAACGAAGAATTGCCTGCGGCCAGACCCATGCAGACCACGCCGCTCTATGACGTCATGGTCCGGGATAATTACGCCGTGATGGGCGATTCATGGGGATTAGAGACGCCATTGTGGTTCGCGCCCAGCGCGGACGCGGCCCACGATGTGCTGACATTTCACCATTCCAACGATTTTGAACATGTGGGTGCGGAGGTGCGCGCGGTGCGTGACAGCGTGGGTATCACCGAGATCTCAAATTTTGCGAAATATGAAGTGACCGGTGTCGGGGCCGAGGCCTGGCTTTCCCATATGATGACCAACACCATGCCGCGGCTTGGGCGGATGGTGCTGACCCCCATGCTGAACCACGCGGGCAAGCTGATCGGCGATTTCACCATCGCTAAGGCCAGCGAAGGCCGGTTTCTGATCTGGGGCTCGCTGGCGGCCACGATATACCACATGCGCTGGTTTGAACGGCATCTGCCGGCTGATGACACCGTGACGGTGCGGCGGTTCGATATGTCACTGCTCGGCCTGTCGATTGCCGGACCGAATGCACGCGCGGTGCTGGAAAAGCTGTGCGATACGGATGTCTCAGGCGAGGCTTTCCGCTTTATGGATTTCCGCGAAATGGACGTCGCCGGTGCGCCCTGCATGGTCAACCGGATCAGCTATACCGGCGATCTGGGTTATGAGATTTGGATGGCCCCGGCCTACCAGCGGCGGGTTTATGACGCGATCATGGCGGCAGGCGAGGAATTCGCGATTAGACACTTCGGAATGCGGGCATTGCTGTCGATGCGGCTGGAAAAGAACTTCCCAACCTGGTTCGCCGAACTGCGCCCGATCTATGGGCCTTATGAAGGCGGCATGGAGCGGTTCATCAAGCTCAGCAAAAATGAGTTCATCGGGCACGAAGCGGCGCGCGAGGAGTTTGCGACAGGCGGACTTTTGCGCCGGGTTTCATTTGCCATCGAAGAGGGCGATGCAGATGTCATGAATGACGAGCCGATCTGGGCGAATATCGGCGATAGTGATCTGCTGACGGCAGTAGAGCCGCCACATGGCCACGGCGCAGATAGGTTCGGTGAAGATGGGATTGTCGTTCCAGGGACAGACCCGCAGCGCGATGGCGACTGGCGCGTTGTCGGCTGGGTGACATCGGGCGGGTATGGGCATTCAGTCGGGCTGTCCCTGGCGCAGGGTTACATCCCGAAAAAGCTGGCCGATGACGGCATTATTGCGTTTCAGATCGAAATACTTGGCCAAAGGCGCGCGGCGCACATCCTGCACGAACCGCCATTTGATCCACAGGGGCAGCGCATGAGATCATAGTGGCGCGTCGTTGGTCCCTGCATTCGGGGCCACCGCAGGGCTTGCGTAAAGTGCCGGGTGATCAACCCATTCCTTCTGCCGAAACCCGTAGCTGCGGAACATCTGTGCGTAGTTGCGAAAAACGTAACCGCCGTTCAGGCGCGCCCAATAGTCCCGATCCTTGCGATATAATTCCGGCAGTTCGTACCACGGTGCTGCTGGATGTTTATGGTGAACGATATGCAGGTTGTTATTCAGGAACAGCCAGGCAAATGGCGTCTTTTCCACGATGATTGTGCGTCCTTCGACCGTCTCAAACCACCGATGCTCGGCAAATGTGCGTATCGAGATGAGCCCGAGGCCGCCCCAGACAACCGTCAGTAAATAGAGCCAAACCGGGATCGCGAATACCCAGATCACCAGGACCAGAACCGGGATGACGCCCAAGAGGTGGTAGAGCCAGGCATGTAACACCTTGCGGTCGCCCGCGCGGATCATCGCGATATCACCGGCAATCAGGGCGATGGAACCCAACACCGGGCCGATGATCACCCGGCCAGCCATGGTGTTGTTCAGCCGCAGTATACTGCGCAGCAAGCGCGGCATCATCTGAACCTGCCAAAGCGCCCGATAGTAGGATTCGGGGTCTTCAAACGGATCGGTCAGATGCGCGTCGTGGTGGTGTTTCAGGTGCAATGCGCGGAACCGGCGGTAAGGCCAGATCAGCGCCAGGCTGGCACCCACCATTAGCTCGTTGAACGTCCTGTTGCGGGTCGGATGGCCATGGACAACTTCGTGAACGAGCGAGGAATGCAGCGCCGTCAGAACCGCCATCACCGCCAATGCCAGCCACGGAATCACAGGCCAGATCAGCCAACCGGCAAGCACCCAGCCCGAATAGGCCAGCCCGATCATGCCAACAGTGATCCATTCAACGCGCATGGCGCGTAACGCTCCATTCTAAATCAAACAATTTTGTGGCCAAACCGGCAATTGCGTCATCATAAATGCGTGAAAGCAATGCGATTGCACAGTTAATCGGTTGTTGGCCGGTCTGGCAAGGAAATTTGCCGCCCTGTTGCCCTGTCCTGCCAAACATCCTAGACCGCAAAAAATTGCAATTGGATGAAACATGGCGAATATTCTGCACAAGCGCGACCTGCCAAGCGACCTGGACCTTGGGCCGGTGGTTGCAGTTGATTGCGAAACTATGGGGCTGAACCCCTATCGCGACCGGTTGTGCCTTGTGCAAATGTCGGACGGTAACGGTGACGCGAATCTGGTGCAGATCGAAAATGGCCAGAAAACCGCACCAAATCTGTGTAAGATACTGTCTGATCCCCAGACCCTAAAGCTCTTTCACTTTGGCCGGTTTGACATTGCGGCGCTGTTTCATGCCTTCGCAATCCTGACGGGACCGGTTTACTGCACGAAAATCGCCTCAAAACTGGTGCGCACTTACACCGATCGCCATGGGTTAAAGAACTTGTTGGACGAACTGCTCGGCGTCGATCTGTCCAAGCACCAACAAACCAGCGACTGGGGTGCCGAAGCTCTGACCGAGGCCCAGCTGGACTATGCGGCTTCGGACGTGCTGTATCTGCACCGGTTGAAAGAGGTTTTGGACCAGCGGTTGAACCGCGAGGGCCGGACCGCACTGGCCCAATCCTGTTTTGATTTTCTGCCGACCCTGGCCATGCTCGATCTGACCGGATATTCAGACGTCGACATATTTGCGCATTAGGCTGATGAACAAAGACACCTTCCTTGCTGTTGCCCGCCGCGTCATTGGCCACGAAGCCCAGGCGCTCGCGCATCTGGCAGACGCAGTCGGCGACAGTTTTGCCGATGCCGCGGAGCTGATCCTGCACGCGAAAGGCCGGGTCATCGTGTCTGGCATCGGCAAGTCCGGCCATATCGCGCGAAAGATCGCGGCAACCCTGGCCAGTACCGGTACACCTGCGCATTTCGTTCACCCCGCCGAAGCAAGCCATGGCGATCTGGGCGTGGTCACCTCTGATGATGTGGCTTTGGCCATATCCTATTCAGGCGAAGCTGCGGAATTATCGGATCTTGTGGCCTACACGCGGCGTTTTGGCATTCCTCTGATCGGCATGTCGGGGCACGAAAACTCCGCGCTGATCCGCCAATGCGATATTGCCCTGATCCTGCCACCCGCCGACGAGGCCTGTTCCACCGGCGTTGTGCCCACGACCTCGACCACGATGACGCTGGCTCTGGGCGATGCTCTGGCGGTAGCGCTGATGGAGCACCGCTCATTCACAGCCGAAAATTTTCGCAACTTTCATCCCGGCGGCAAGCTTGGCGCGCGCTTGTCCCGGGTGCGTGATCTGATGCACGACGATCCCCCGCTTGTGGGCGAAGCCACGCCGATGTCCGACGCGCTTATCACCATGACCCAAAGCGGATATGGCGTGGTCGGGGCGATTTCGGAAAGCGGAAAACTCACCGGGATCGTTACCGACGGCGACCTGCGGCGCCATCTCGATGGCCTGCTCGACAAAATTGTGTCCGATGTCATGACGCGCGATCCCAAAACCATTGGCCCCGAACAACTGGCTGCCGAGGCCGTAGCTGCGATGAACGAAAACAAAATCACCTGCCTTCTGGTCGTCGAGGCCGACCGATCCGGCCAGGCAACCGGGATTATCCGCATCCACGATTGCATGAGGGCCGGGGTCGTCTGAGATGGCGGCCCGGCTCGGCGGATATTCGCGGCTTGTGCAAATCCTCAAGATTGCACTGCCGCTTGCCGCGCTTGCAATTCTGTCCACGCTGTTTCTGCTGTCGCGACAGATCAGAATCGGTGATCTGCCAGCTGGCGCCGGGTTCGACATTACCATTCTTCGCGAAGCCCAAGGCTTTGGCTCGCCCAGCATCGTGGGCACGACGCCCCAGGGTGACACGATCCGCATCAGCGCCCGGCGTTTTATCCCAGATCTGTCACTAACAGGGGGTTTTCGGGCAACTGAAATTGCCATCGTTGTTGAGCGCAGCGAAAGTGAGCTCATCGAATTCTCTGCGGCATCCGGCGAATTGGCCGGGCCGCAACAGGATGTGGTGTTTTTTGGCGGCGTCGTGGTCAAGATGGCCGGTGGTGTGGAAATTTCCACCGACCGGATCGAGGCGCGTCCGGATCTGAGCCAGATACATGCGCCCGGTGCGGTCAGCGGCCAGACCCCATTCGGCGATTTCTCGGCCGGCTCAATGACATTGTCACGCGACCGCACGCCAGATGGGCCGGCCCAATACAGCGTGCTTTTCCAAAATGGCGTGAAGCTGCTATATTTCCCAAAAGAACAATAAGGAGCAGGCATGAAACTAATTCCACCAGCCCTTTTGCAGATTGCTCTTGCCCTCATCGTCACGGCGGCTTGGGCACAGGAAACCGAGGTTCCTTTCGGCAATCTGCAAAATGACCCGAGTCAGGCGATCGAACTTTCGTCCGATTCATTGTCGATCGATCAGGCCGACGGATCGGCGATTTTTGAGGGCAATGTTGTCATCGGGCAGGGCGACCTGCGGATTACGGCGGGAAAAGTTCGCATTGAATATGCAGCCGAGGGTCAGGCCGGTGCCAGCGGCATCGCCAGAATAGTGGCCAGCGGCGGTGTCACAATGGTCAATGGCGATGAGGCCGCAGAAGGTGCCAGCGCCGAATATTCACTTACTGACGGCATCATAATCCTCGAGGGCGCGGTGATCCTGACGCAGGGACAAAATGCCATTTCGGCAGAGCGCATGATTTACGACCTGAACACAGGGGTTGCGCGCCTTGAAGGTCGGGTGCGGACAATCCTGCAATCCAGCGACAACTGATGTCAGAGCCGCCAACATTTCAAGTCACCGAGGGTCATTCCGGGCTTCATGTCCGATCTCTGCGAAAAAGTTATCGCCGCAAGATTATTATCAGAGATGTCAGCCTGGACCTTGATCGCGGCGAGGTTGTCGGCCTGTTGGGTCCAAACGGTTCAGGCAAGACCACGACGTTTTATGCCATCGCCGGTCTGATTACCGCCGAAGCCGGGCAGGTTTTGGTTGATGGCACAGATGTCACGCTCTTGCCGATGTATCGCCGGGCGCGGCTCGGCATCGGCTTTTTGCCACAGGAGGTCTCGATCTTTCGCGGGCTGTCGGTCGAAAACAATATCCTGGCAATTCTCGAAATTTCCGAAGCCGACCGCACCCGGCGCAAAGACCGGCTGGAAGAATTGCTCGGTGATTTTTCGATAGAGCACTTGCGTCGCGCACCGGCGCTGTCGCTTTCCGTCGGCGAGCGCAGGCGGGTCGAAATTGCCCGCTGTCTGGCCGCCAATCCCAAATACGTGCTGTTGGATGAGCCGTTTGCAGGCGTTGATCCAATATCGGTTGGCGAAATACGCAAGCTGGTCGCCGATCTGAAAATTCGCGGGCTTGGCGTGCTGATCACCGACCACAATGTTCGCGAGACACTGGAAATCGTCAATCGCGCTTATATTCTTCACGATGGCGTTGTTTTAAAAAGCGGAACACCGGCGGAAATTATCCAGGACGCCAACGTTCGGCGCGTCTATCTGGGTGACTCGTTCAAGATCGGCTAGCGCTCAATTATTGACATCGCTACCGACTCGGCCTTCAATCCGGATAATGGAAACCGCTCCATACCAAGTACTCTCTCCAAAAATGCGATCAGCCCGGTGGGCTGCAAAAGGTCAAAACGGCCGTTGGCCGTCAATCGCACCCGCCGGCCTTGCAAATACCAAAATACAAGGAGTCATGATGCAATATCAGATAACCGGAAAGCAAATTGACATTGGTTCGGCCTTGCAGACCCGGGTGCGCGAGATATTTGATGACCTGGCGGCGAAATATGCCGGCCGGCCGACCGACGCAGCAATCACTTTTTCCAAAAGCGGGCACGAATTTGTCTGTGAAGTAATTATTCACCTTTCAACCGGATTGTCGGCTCAGGCCAGGGGGCATGCGCATGAAATATATGCCGCTCTGGATGGCTGTGCAGACAAGATGG
Organism: Paracoccaceae bacterium; assembly: GCA_965216135.1. Taxonomy (GTDB): domain Bacteria; phylum Pseudomonadota; class Alphaproteobacteria; order Rhodobacterales; family Rhodobacteraceae; genus CBDCFL01. The sequence continues at coordinate 171,296 of CBDCFL010000023.1, read as the reverse complement.
AGACCCAACTCAGGCGCTACAAACGCCGCCTGAAAGATCATCACAAGCAACGCGAACAACCTGTTGAACTCTTCGGTGCGTCCTCGTATATCCTCGCTTCGCCGGGCAACCCCGATGAGTCGGAGCCTGCTACGCTCCAGCCGATGGTCATCGCCGAAATGGAGACACGAATACCTACAATTTCAGTTGGCGAAGCAGTCATGCAGATGGAATTGGCAGGCGCGCCTGTCCTGGTGTTCAGAAATGAAAGAAATGACGGGCTAAATGTGGTCTACCGCCGGGAAGATGGAAATATCGGGTGGGTAGACCCGCAAAATGCAAAGTGAACTCGCGGCCAATCGGCCAGGATGAATAACAGAGCAAGCGACAATCATGGACATCGCAAGTCTTATTAGGCCCTCGGCGATCCGCCTGGCTGGCAAGGTGACCAGCAAGAAGCGCCTCTTCCTGATACTGGGGGAAATCGCCCATTCGGCCTATGACCTGTGCGCGGAAGACACGGTTGACGCGCTTTTGGAACGTGAAAATCTTGGACCGACCGCGGTCGGTCATGGTGTCGCGCTGCCGCACGCCAGACTGGAAGGTCTGGACCGGGTTGTGGGTGCGTTCATCCGTCTGGAAAGCCCCGTTGATCTTGACGCCGCGGACCGACAGGGTGTTGACCTGATATTTTCGCTTTTTGCGCCAACCAATGCCGGTGCGGAACATCTGAAAGCCCTGGCGCTCGCCTCGCGAACGCTGCGCGATAGTGCCGTCTGCGACAAGCTCCGGTCAAACTCAGAACCGGCGACGCTGCATGCTATCCTGACAGAAGGCCCCGCGTCCAAAGCCGCCTAGACTGGCGTTCAGCGGTCTGCCCAGCGGCGAAATCCGAAAGCCATATAATCCTTTTGATAGGCCGCGCGCGCGGCCTTTTCGATTTTTTCGCTGTAAATCTGCGACAACAAGTCATCAAGCCTCGATGCACTGGTGACTTCCGGCGCGTCGCACCCGACTTTTGCGCACAATTGCGTCAGCTCGCCGCCAATTCGTCTTCGCGAATGATCACATCGGGCAGCCCAAATCTGGACATCCCCTGCAAAATGACCGTCTGGCTGGCCCAGGCTCCATCGACACGTACTGTGGTCTGTCCGGCAAGATTGCCTTTCACGAAGTCCAGAAACCCCAACAGCCCGGTGGCCAGCGCCGCTTGGTCCACAGTCTCGATCGGGCCGACCTTTGGCAATTGCACGCCGTAATGTTGGCCCAGCGTTTGCCGTATCGCCGAGATATTCTCGTCTCCAGGCTCGACCAGATGCCGGATAAATTCCGCCAGGGCGCGCTTGACCGGATGCCGCACCACGGTGAAAGACCGGTGCCCGGGCCTTTGTCGTTTCCACTGGCGCAGTTCCTTTTGGGTCAATCCCGAAACCGGCGACCCTGGATCAGACGGGTCCAGCCGTGCCATCCAGTCGATGATCTCGTCGGATGGTCCCGCCTTGATCGGCATGAACATCAGATCAGCGGACTTGTCGGCCACAAAGCCGGAGACATTCGGTCCGCGCTCATCTTCAAAATCCGGCTCGTCAAACAGGCCAATGGGATCAAAGCGGGCAAGATCGCGCGCCATTTGCGCGTAATTAGATACCTTTTCGGCAATCGGCTCGGGGTTCTGCTTTTTGGTCTTTCGCTTGCCGCGTCTGGGCGCTCCGGGTGCCCCGAGATACCGCAGCAGTCCGGCTATGACATCGTCGTCCAAAAGATCATCGTAACGCAGGTGGAACCCAGTCTGGCCCAGTTTCTGCAAGTGCGCCACGGCATCGCGATAAAACCTGCTCGTCTCTGACAAATGGGCTGAAAACTCACCGCTGTCATACGTCGCCTTGGCCCGTTTGACGGCCTTTAGGTCATTGACCCGCCACTGATCCGTCGCGCGTGCGATCTTTAGCGACACGTAGCTGGCCACCGGGCTGCGCCGCAAGATAACCTTGGCGCATTTAGGATCGCTCAGGCAATGATCCAACGCCTTGGGGTTCTGATCCTTGAACAGGCGAAAACCGGGGATGCCCGCGGTGCGCTTTTTCAGCAATTCGATCGCCGCCGCGGGATCGGCGGCAATTTCCGCAGGCCGCATTCCGAATAGATCGGACTTGTGGGCATGTCCGGCAAAGGCGGGGTTGAATATCTCTCCATAACAACTCACGCCGTCTGCGGCGTTGAGCAGCTCTTCCAACAGATTGGAACCGGTTCGCATAACCGCGAGAATGACAAAATAGTCGAACGTCCCCGCCATGATCAGCTCATCTTACAACATAGGGCCGCTGGCCGGTTGGGTTTGCGGCATCTTCCAGACGTGCGTTGAAATCGCCGACGAGATGCGGGTTCATTCCCTGATTGCGCAGGTTTTGCAGAAACCGGTCAAATCCTTCGAGATCGACCAGCCGTGGCACTTCGGTAACCGGGCTGTCGTGCTGCGCGCCGATCTCGTCAATAATCACCTGCAGCGGTTCCATCGGTGCCTCGACAAAATCGGCAAGCGCCCAGATGCGAACCTTGGCCTTAGTGTAGATCGAACGCAGGATATTCAGATGGTCCGTCTCGATCCGTTGCAGGCGCGCGGCCTCTTTGCGGATGTCGGAAAAGTTCTGATTTGAATTGAACAGCGGCACGGCCCATGCCCCGGTGATGATCGATATATAGGCGTTGGGGTCGGTAGCGATCAGCCAGCTTATGTCCTGGTTGTCGCGTGGGCCGAACTGAAAGCACTGTCGCTGCCCGCGCGCATTCCAGATCAGGTTCGTCAGAAAATTGATGGGCGCATAGTCGCGCAACGTCGCATTGTCGGACAATGCCCCGGCGAACAGGTCTTCGCCATCGGCAAACTCAACCCTGTCGGGGCCAAACAGGTGGCCATGAATGCTGCCGTCGATATTTCGCCTTAGCCAATGGTCAAAATCCGAAAACAGCTCAGAAAATCCTTCAAATACCGAATAGGCTGTGCAGGTTTTGCCGTTCTCATAGCCATCGCGCGGAAACCGGCTTTGCATATAGAGCCCGGGTCGCCCCTGGGTTCGCCGCTCGACCGCCTTGGCAAAAACCCGGTCGATTTTGCCCGGATTATACCACCGAGCGGAATGCCTGACTCACGTTGGGGATTCCCAAGCGGTCCGATCTCTGACTCAATGTGGTGAACCAATGAGGTTCGCCATGGCAGCGCCTATCGACTTACGGAACGATTTTGACAGCGTCTCACTGCGGCACCTCGCGAAGAGGACCAGGGACGCGACCCAGAGCCGTCGTCTGCTGGCGTTGGCCGAGGTCTACGATGGTGGCAGCAGGACGGATGCGTCGCGGATCGGCGGCGTCGGTCTGCAGATCATTCGCGACTGGGTGCTGCGCTTCAACGCCCGCGGACCGGACGGGCTGGTCGATGGGAAGTCACCGGGCGCACCCTCGAAGCTCAACGCCGATCACCGCCGCGCACTGGCGGAGGTTGTTGAGGCCGGCCCGGTCCCGGCGGTGGACGGCGTCGTGCGCTGGCGGCGCAAGGACCTGGCGCGGTGGCTCTTGGAGACGTTCGCCATCTCGCTCGACGAGACCACGGTCGGGCGCGAGTTGAAGGCGCTCGGCTTCGCCAAGATCTCGGCGCGGCCGCGCCACTACGCGCAAAACGAGCTGGCCGTCGAGGCTTTTAAAAAAAACTTTCCCGCCGAACTGGCGAAGATCCGGGCGAGGCTCCCGAAAGGCGTCGAGATAGAGCTGTGGTGGCAAGATGAAGCCCGCATCGGCCAGAAGAATAAGCTCACACGCCGATGGGCCAGACGTGGCACGCGCCCGCGGGCGCCCCGCGACCAGCGCACCGAATGGGCCTATATCTTCGGCGCGATCTGTCCCGCGAAGGGGAAAGGTGCCGGGCTGGTCATGCCCTGGTGCGACACCGACGCCATGGCGGCGCACCTCATCGAGATCAGTGCCGCCGTCGATCCCGGCACCCATGCGGTGCTGATCGTCGATCAGGCCGGTTGGCACTTGACGCCCAAGCTGGCGATCCCCGACAACATCACCGTCCTGGCGCTGCCGCCACGATCGCCCGAGTTGAACCCGGTGGAGAATGTCTGGCAATTCATGCGCGACAACTGGTTGTCGAACCGGATCTTCAAATCCTACGAAGACATCGTCGCGCTGTGCTGCCAAGCCTGGAACAACCTCATCGACCAACCATGGAAGATCATGTCCCTCGGCATGCGCAAATGGGCGCATGGGTTCTGATCAATGACCGTTGGTATTATACCACCGAGCGGAATGCCTGACTCACGTTGGGGATTCCCAAGCGGTCCGATCTCTGACTCAATGTGGTGAACCAATGAGGTTCGCCATGGCAGCGCCTATCGACTTACGGAACGATTTTGACAGCGTCTCACTGCGGCGCCTCGCGAAGAGGACCAGGGACGCGACCCAGAGCCGTCGTCTGCTGGCGTTGGCCGAGGTCTACGATGGTGGCAGCAGGACGGATGCGTCGCGGATCGGCGGCGTCGGTCTGCAGATCATTCGCGACTGGGTGCTGCGCTTCAACGCCCGCGGACCGGACGGGCTGGTCGATGGGAAGTCACCGGGCGCACCCTCGAAGCTCAACGCCGATCACCGCCGCGCACTGGCGGAGGTTGTTGAGGCCGGCCCGGTCCCGGCGGTGGACGGCGTCGTGCGCTGGCGGCGCAAGGACCTGGCGCGGTGGCTCTTGGAGACGTTCGCCATCTCGCTCGACGAGACCACGGTCGGGCGCGAGTTGAAGGCGCTCGGCTTCGCCAAGATCTCGGCGCGGCCGCGCCACTACGCGCAAAACGAGCTGGCCGTCGAGGCTTTTAAAAAAAACTTCCCCGCCGAACTGGCGAAGATCCGGGCGAGGCTCCCGAAAGGCGTCGAGATAGAGCTGTGGTGGCAAGATGAAGCCCGCATCGGCCAGAAGAATAAGCTCACACGCCGATGGGCCAGACGTGGCACGCGCCCGCGGGCGCCCCGCGACCAGCGCACCGAATGGGCCTATATCTTCGGCGCGATCTGTCCCGCGAAGGGGAAAGGCGCCGGGCTGGTCATGCCCTGGTGCGACACCGACGCCATGGCGGCGCACCTCATCGAGATCAGTGCCGCCGTCGATCCCGGCGCCCATGCGGTGCTGATCGTCGATCAGGCCGGTTGGCACTTGACGCCCAAGCTGGCGATCCCCGACAACATCACCGTCCTGGCGCTGCCGCCACGATCGCCCGAGTTGAACCCGGTGGAGAATGTCTGGCAATTCATGCGCGACAACTGGTTGTCGAACCGGATCTTCAAATCCTACGAAGACATCGTCGCGCTGTGCTGCCAAGCCTGGAACAACCTCATCGACCAACCATGGAAGATCATGTCCCTCGGCATGCGCAAATGGGCGCATGGGTTCTGATCAATGACCGTTGGTATAAGCCCACACATTTTCCATCGGGTTGAGTTCAGGGGAATAGGGCGGGAGTTTGAGCAGGGTGATGTTGTCGGGTACCTCCAGCTCTGCCGAACCGTGCCAGCCAGCGCCATCCAGAATGAGCAGGGCATGTGCGCCCGATGCGACGGTTTTAGCGATCTCGGCGAGATGCGCGCTCATGGCCTGTGTGTCGGCATGTGGCATGATCAGAGCGGCCGCTTCAGCCCGTTCCGGGCAGACGGCGCCGAAAATGTAGCTCCAGATATAGCGGGTGTCGCGCGGGGCACGGGGGCGTGTTCCACGCTCGGCCCAGATACGGGTGAGCGTGCCCTGCTGGCCAACCCGCGCTTCATCCTGAAACCATATCTCCAGGGGCTTGCTGCGGGCTGTTTCCGGCAAGGCTGCTTCTACCTCTGCGGCGAAGTTTTTTTAAAAGCCTCCTGTGCATCCGGGTCGGATTTCGGATGCTGCGGGCGCGCCGACAGACGCCGAAAGCCCAGGCTTGCCAATTGTTTGCCAACAGTTCGCTCATGCATGGTGACGCCGAAGCGCTCTTCGATCTTGCGTTTCAGATCAATGCGCCGCCAGCGCACAACCCCATCGGTTTCGGGGTCGGGACCCGCCCGAACCATTTCCGCCAACTCCTCCTTCTGTGCCGCGCTCAGCAGACAGGGTGGATCCGGCGGGCGACGGTTGAACAGGCCCGACACGCCCTCCGCATTGTAACGGTGGGCCCAATCCCGCAGCGTCTGCCGATCCATGCCGCAGTTTTCTGCCGCCGTCTTGCGGTCAACCCCATCCAGAACCAGGGCAATCGCCAACATCCGTCGCGCCGCTTTCCCATCCCGGCACCGCGCCGCTTCCTGGCGAAGCTCGCCTGCGGACTTGTCTTTGCGCGTAATCCTTACTGCCATCAAAGCCTCCCTTGCCTTGATGCCACTGAATCAGATCACGCCGCTCGTGGGAATCCCCTTGAGTCAAATCTGGGGGCCGTTGGTATCATTTGAATCGCCTCTCGTTCTGGACCGAAATTTATGCACTGCTAAAAACCCTGACTTGTGTGCCCGCGAAACTAAGGGCAGCGCCCGGCCGCGGGTGGGCGCAGATGACGGCCGAAGTCTGCACTTTATGGCCCCGCCACATCGTCCGGTTTTCGGGTGAGCAACGTCAAAAATGCGCCCGCCCGTCGTGCTGAAAGCACGCCTTCGGCGTGACGGCGGTCGGGCGCTGCCCGGGCCGCTTCGCGGCTGTTCCGGGCTGGTGCCCAAATTCAAAAAAAACGTCGCGAACGCAACACAGGTACGGCTCTGCGCTGCATCAATCGCTCAGACCTGAATGCACCGCACACAGAGAGGGCGGCGGTTTTACGGTCGGGCTCAGATTGATTGCAAACCGCTACTAGCGTTGCCAGTTCAGCACCCAGCCCTCGGGCCAGCGGAAATCAAACACCAGCTCAATTTCTGCCATTTCGCCCGGACCAAGTGCCATATCCCATCTGGCCACGCCCCGCCCGCCTTCGTGATTCATTTCATCGGGAGCGCGCGAAGTCGTTGTTTCAATGAGCAAATCCTCCTGCTCTGAAAACGGCAGTGAATAGAACGTCCGCACATCCTGGCGCGCGTCCGTCAGGTTTTCGACGCTGAACGTAACCTGCTGCCGCCGGGTATTTTGCGACCGGATAATACCAGCGGCATTTAACATTGACCGATATGGGCCCATTTTCGCATTCCGATTGATGTGATGGTTTCGGGCTGTGCGATGAGCTTGTTCCAAGCTTCGCATCCAGCATCGACGATGGCATTGTAGTCTTCGAACACGCGGTTGGAGAGCCAATTGGCGCGCAAGTACTGCCAGATATTTTCCACCGGGTTCAGTCCGGAGCGCGCGATGGCAGCAGGATGATGGTGAGGTTCTTCGGGACTTTGAGTTTGCCGGTGGTGTGCCATCCGGCCCGATCCATCAGCACAACCGCATGGGCCTTTCGGGCGACGTGGCGGCTGATCTCGTCGAGATGCATCTGCATGGCTTGCGCGTCCGCCCAAGGCAGCATGAGCGCCGCCCCCTTGCCGTGAGCCGGACAGATGGCGCCGAACAGATAGGCGTTGTGATAGCGCTGATCGGCCGGCTGGCGGGGGCGCGTGCCCTTTCTCGCCCACAGGCGCGTCAGGCCATTCTTCTGGCCAAGGCGTGCTTCGTCCTGGAACCAGATCTCCACCGGCGTTCCCGCTGGCAGGTCAGCTATATGCACCTGGAGCGTGTCGGCGAAGTTTTTTTTAAACGCCTCGATGATCCGCTTATCCTGCCTGGGATGCTGCGGGCGGGCGCTGATATGGGCAAAGCCCAGTTCGCCAAGCAGTCTGGATATCCCGCGCTCGGAATAGATGACGCCAAAGCGCGCCTCGATCACCCGCTTCAGGTCGATCCGCCGCCAGCGGACAACCCCGTCCACCGCCGGATCGGGGCCGGTCTCGACAATCTCGCCAAGTTCTTTCATCTGGACATCGCTCAGGTAGCGCGTCCGGCCCGCGCCCTTGCGGTTGGTGAGGCCATCCGGTCCCTCTTCGTTGAACCGGTGAACCCAGTCCCGCAGGGTTTGGCGATCCATCCCACCGATCCTTGCGGCCTCTCCACGGCGCATGCCATCGTAGACCGCCGCAAGAGACAACAGACGGCGGCTCTGCCGGGCATCCTTGCAACGGCTGGCGAGTTTACGAAGGTGGCGGGCATCAAAGTCGCGACGAAGCGGAACACTGGCTGGCATGGCGATCCTCCTTTGCCAACCTTGAATCAGATCAAAACCGATTTGGGAATCCCCACAGAGTCAGAAATTGATGCCGTTGGTATAATGCCAATATCGCCGGTGTCATTGCGGGCAAAATTCAAATCAAGCAGGATCGCATCATGCGGACCAAACGCCAGCGTCGCGGTCTCGCCGGGAGCGATTTGCGGCATCCGGTCCAGCCCCACCAGCTCGCCGTCGTGCCTAAATGTCGCCCCGCTCGCCAGAACCTGTGCGCCAGACGTATTGGTGACCTCGGCCATCAAAAACGCGGTTGTGTCGCGCTGCGGATTTGCCTGAATAAACTCGTCGGCGTCCAGCTGAAGACGGTCGAGCGCTAGCTGCGCGGTGCTGCCATTTGCCAGGCTCACGGGCCGGGGGAACTCATAGCGCACCGCAAGACCCTCGGTGACCAAGACGCCACCAAAGCCCACTGGCACCTTCATCACCGGTTCCGCTTCTTTCAGGCTTGCCGACAGTCCCGAGCTATCAGCGCGGGCCCGGACATCATCGAGTTCGGGCGAATAAATCGACGCCTGATTGGGAAATGCAATCGTCGGCGCAAGTTGCTGGTTCAGCCGGGCGGTTGTCAGCGTCACCGCCACTTCTGACCAGTGAAATCCGGTATTCTGGCTCAGCGTGATGTTTCGATCAATTAAAACCCGCGGTGCGTCACCGCGGATCAGCTCGACGTCGTAATCGAAATGCCAGGCAAGCCCCCGCATTAGCGCATCAATTTCCAAGACCGCTGGGCCACCGGCTTGCGCGACCACGTCAATGGCCATGAGGTCTTCGCCATCCTGCGGCAATCCCAGCTGGCCCAGCCGCATCTCGGCATCGCGCAGAACCTTGGCCAGTTCGGTCTTTTCCTCCTGCAGATTGCGCAACTCAATCGACCGAGCCGTGATCTCGGCCCCCAGATCGGCGGTGCCGGTGCTGATAAAGTCCGCCATCTCAGCCAGTTCTGTCACGCTCGCCGCCGTTTCTTTGGGCGCACGAATATCGGTGATGAAAGCGCGTGCGGCTTTGGCCGCCTCGATTGCATCGGCCACTTCGCGGATGCGATTCTCCAGCCGCAGCATTCGATCACGCAGCGCCTCGGCCTCTGACCAGAGCGCGGCTTGCGTGTCAGAATAATAATCCGCCGCCGGGAACAGCGCCCGCTCTAAGCTGGCGATGCCGACGATGTTGACCCCGGCGCTGATGCGAAACTGGGGGGCGGACATCGTGCCGGATGTGCCGCGGGGCACCAGGATACGATGCGCCCCGGCAGGCATCTCCAGCTCGATACGCCGCGTCACGATCCCGCCAAATGGGTGCACTTTGGCAGCCTCAACCGGGGCGTTGACGCGAAATTCCTCGCCCGTGGCGGGCATGGCGGCGAACACGGCAATCAGGCTGATCAAAATGAGTTTCATGGCACTATCCTGCAGGAAAAATCACCTTCCAACTTAGGACAACAAGCCTCGTAATGAAACGGTATTCAGCCGGGTGCTCGCCGCTCCCGTCGGTCGCTTTTCGCTAGCGCCTAGCCCGGCGACAGGCCGCGCAACCGCTCGGACCGGCGGCGCAATAATTCCAATGTGGCCAAAAGCAGAACAGAAATGCCGACAAGGATCGTGGCCACCGCCAGAATGGTCGGGCTGATCTGTTCGCGCAAACCGGTGAACATCTGCCAGGGCAGGGTTTTCTGCCGCGCCGAGCTGACAAACAGCACCACCACAACTTCGTCAAATGAGGTGATAAACGCGAACAACCCGCCGGAAATGACACCCGGCAGGATCAGCGGCATCTGCACCTTGAAGAATGTCCGCGCCGGATTGGCGCCCATACTTGCCGCAGCCCGCGTCAGGCTTTGGTCGAAGCCTACGAGGGTCGCGGTCACGGTAATTATGACGAACGGAATGCCCAATGCCGCATGCGCCAGAACGACGCCGAAATATGTCCCCTGAAGGCCCATGCGCGAATAAAAGAAAAACATTCCCGCCGCCGAGATGATCAGCGGCACGATCATCGGTGAAATCAGGATCGCCATGATCACGCCGCGAAACGGCATATGGCTTTGCGACAGACCGATTGCCGCCAAAGTGCCGAAGCTGACCGACAGCAGGGTCGCTGCCGGGGCGATGCGCACCGAATTCCAAAGTGGCCCCAGCCAGTCGTCATTGGTAAAGAAATCCCGGTAATGCTTGAGCGAATACCCAGCCGGGTCCAGGCGCAGCATTTCCGGGGTGAACGTAAAGAAATCCTGGGCGTTGAAGCTTAAGGGGATGATGATGATGATCGGGAAGATCAGAAAGAAGAATATCAATCCGCAGATCACCCGGAAGCTATAATACCAGACCCGCTGGCCGGTAGTTGCATATGGTGGAATTGCCATGGCCCTATCCCAGCTTCACGTTGTCGATGCCGACGATTTTGTCGTAAACCCAATACAGCAGCATCACGACGACCAGCAGGATCGTTCCCAGCGCCGCCGCTAGCCCCCAATTCAGGCTGGACGAAATGTGATAGGCGATCCGGTTCGAGATGAAGACACCGGAGGTGCCGCCAACTAGTTCCGGCGTGATGTAATAGCCGATCGCCAGAATGAACACCAGGATCGCGCCGGCGCCGATCCCGGGCACCGTCTGCGGGAAATAGACCCGCCGGAACGCCGTTATGTCGGTGGCGCCCAATGATTTGGCCGCGCGCAGATAGGTTGGCGGAATGGTCTTCATCACCGAATACAGCGGCAGGATCATGAACGGCAGCAGAATATGGGTCATCGCGATGATGGTGCCGGTCTGGTTGTTGATCATCACCAACCGGCCGTCGTCAGACACGATACGCGCCCAGACCAGAACGTCGTTGATGACACCCTGCCGTTGCAGCAGGATTTTCCACGCCGAGGTCCGCACCAGTAGCGAGGTCCAGAACGGCAGCAGCACCAGGATCATCAGCATGTTCGATGTGCGCAGCGGCAGGTTGGCCAAAAGCCAGGCAATCGGATAGCCGACGATCAGACATGAAAGCGTGATCGCAATCGACAAAATAAACGTTCGTTTGAACAACAGCAGATAGATCTGTTCTTTTTCCGGCCTGAGCTCGGGGCCGTCGGAAGTCTTTCGAAAATCCAATGCGTTAAGGAAATAGCCGTTGGTATAGGCACCCGAATAGACCTGGATTGTGCGCCAGACATCGAGTTCGCCCCAATCTTCATTGCTGTCGAGGAATTTTTCCTTGAACGGTCCGTCGTTCTCGAGATCCCAATTCTTGATTTGCCGCCCGATTTTGCGAAACAATGAGGACATGCCGGGCGTTTCATAATTCAGACGCTGCCCGACTCTCGTGTGCACTTTGACTATCGCCGCGGCCTGAAGGTCGATTGCCAGTGCCGCGAAAACGTCTTCGCCCGGCAATTCCCCGTCGGCGAATTGCCAGTCTTCCAGCGCCTCGACGGTCAGCGGCATAACTTCGCTGACTATCTGGTTTTCCACGGACCGGAACAGCATGTCCGCGATCGGCGCAACAAACGACACAAGCACAAAGACCAGCAACGGCAGAACTAGGGCCAGCGCGCGCAGCTTTTGCCGCCGCATTGCCCGGTTCAGGCTGCGCTTAAGTGGTGTTCCGTCAGCCGCAAGCACCGGTCCGGTTTGGGTGGCATCGGTCATCAGGTGCCCTCCACAACGATGACCTCGCTTTCGGCAGAGCTGCGGCGGATGTTCGCGACTTGCTGATATTCCGGGTCGTTATAGGCATCCAACGCCGCCTGGTAGCTAGGGAATTCGATGACGACATGGCGGTCGCCGACGCAGCCTTCGGGCACCTGCCCTTGTCCGCCTCGAACGATGAACTTGGCCCCGAACCTTTCCAGGATCGGCGTGTCGCGGCGCACGTATTCAGGATAGGCCTTCGGGTTGGTCACCCTGATATGGCCGATGATGTAGCCTTTAGACATATGTCGCGCGCCCGCCAATTGATGTGGCAGGGCGGGTTGAACCCGCCCCGCGCTTTCTATTATTGGGCCAGCCACGCCTGGAATTTTGCATCCAGATCGTCGCGATTGTCTGCCCACCACTCGTAGTTATAGAGGAAAGTGTTTTTGGCATTTTCAGGGTCAGTCGGCATATGCGGCGCCATTTCGATACCAAGTTCTGCGTGCAACCCAACCAAAGGTGCCGACGACAGGCGCGCCGGGCCGTACGAAATGTACTTGGCCTGATCCGCCAGACGCTGTGTACCGGTTGCCCAATAGATATATTCCAGCGCTGCGGCTTCGCGCTCAGGCGACAAACCGGCTGGTATGATCCAACCGTCAAGATCGAACACTTGCGCGTCCCAGAGCATCGAGACCGGTTGATCTTGCTCGGCAATCATCGAAAACAGCCGACCGTTGTAGCTTGAGCCGATTACCACTTCGCCATCGGCCAATTGCTGAATGCCTTCGGCCGCAGACGACCACCAGATTACGCTGTCCTTGATCGTATCGAGCTTGGCAAACGCCTGGTCGACGCCTTCGTCGGTGCTTAGCACGTCATAGATGTCTTCTTTGGCCACGCCGTCGCAAAGCAATGCCCATTCGACATTGTTGATCGGGCGCTTTTCGAGCGCACGGTTGCCTGGATAGGCGTCCAGATCAAACACGGCGCAGACCGATGTAGGCGGCGTGTCACCGACAAGATCGTTACGATACCCGAAAGTTGTCGAATAGACGATTTGCGGAATGAAGCATTCCGAGACGATCAAGTCGCCAAAATCTTCCGATGCCGGGGTTCCGTCGGGTGCCGGGGCCAATTGGGTGTCAGCATCGATTTCCAACGCCAGACCTTCGTCGCACAGGCGCATGGCGTCAGCCGCCACCACGTCAACCACGTCCCAAGTGATATTGCCCGCTTCACTCATGGCGCGAAGTTTGGCCACGGCTTCGGCCGAGCTTGCATCGTTGATGATGTTCACGTCTGGATTCAACGCCATATACGGATCGTGGTAGGCATTCTGCTGCGAGGCGGTATAGGCCCCGCCCCAGGACACGATGACCATGTCCTCGGCTGCTGCAGACCCCGCAACCGCGGTCGCGGCGGCAAGTGTCAGCAAGGTTTTAGTGAATTTCATTTATATCTCCCATGTTGGCCCATTTGATTTGGTGGATACCCGGCCTTGGGCCACGCCCGGTTTCCTTGATGCGCCATGAACCCGGGATCCGGGCCATGGCAATTTCTCATGCGTCCAGCGCCCGGCAATCCCGGGCCAGCCAGCCGATCTCGATCTTGTCACCGGGTGAATGGCGTATCTGATCGGGCGCATTCCGTGTCTTGACCACAAAATCGTCCATACCGGCAACTCGTAGGCGTGTGCGGAAGATGTCACCCATGTAGATGAATTCCATCACTTCGGCCTGCAGCGTATGCGCATCCTTGTGCAGTCGATCCTTGTTGGTCTCGACCCGTTCCGGGCGAATTGAAACCTTGGTTTTTTCGCCCGCGGCACTGACGTTGACCGGCATTGCATCAATTTCGTCACCGCTGTCCAGCGTCACGATGCAGGTATCGCCGTCGATCGATTTCACTACGCCGTCCAGCGTATTGTTTTCCCCGATGAATTGGGCAACGAAGGAATTTTCCGGGCCTTCGTAAAGCTGGTCAGGTGGTGCCAGCTGCTGAATGCGCCCATCGTCAAAAACCGCCACGCGATCCGACATTGTCAGCGCTTCGGTCTGGTCATGGGTGACATAGACCGTGGTGATGCCCAGATTATGCGCCAAATGGGTAATTTCAAATTGCATATGCTCGCGCAATTGCTTGTCGAGCGCGCCCAGCGGCTCATCCATCAGCACCAGCTCGGGCTCAAACACCAGCGCGCGCGACAACGCGATCCTTTGTTGCTGACCACCCGACAGCTGCGCAGGCCGCCGCGAACCGAAGGCACCCATCTGCACCATATCCAGCGCGCGTTTGACCTTTTCCTCGCGATCTGACTTGCCGATATTGCGCACCTCCAACGGGAAGGACAGGTTTTCGGCCACGGTCATATGCGGAAACAGCGCGTAGTTCTGAAACACCATCCCGATGCCGCGCTTGTGCGGGGGGATGTTGTTGATCGGCTTGCCGTTCAGCATGATCTCGCCATGTGTCGCGGTCTCAAACCCGGCCAACATCATCAGGCACGTTGTCTTGCCGGAACCTGACGGCCCCAGCATTGTCAGAAACTCGCCCTTGGGCATTGCGAGGTTCAGGTCTTTGACGACTAGGATTTCACCGTCGTAACTTTTCTGCACGCGCTGAAACTCGACGAACGCGGCGGCGTTTGACGCATCGGGCATGAGCCCCCCTGATCTTTGTTATAGGAGGATGGCCAAACCAGCCCCCACTTGATTCTGCGCCACTTATACCAACGGCCCCCAGATTTGACTCAAGGGGATTCCCACGAGCGGCGTGATCTGATTCAGTGGCATCAAGGCAAGGGAGGCTTTGATGGCAGTAAGGATTACGCGCAAAGACAAGTCCGCAGGCGAGCTTCGCCAGGAAGCGGCGCGGTGCCGGGATGGGAAAGCGGCGCGACGGATGTTGGCGATTGCCCTGGTTCTGGATGGGGTTGACCGCAAGACGGCGGCAGAAAACTGCGGCATGGATCGGCAGACGCTGCGGGATTGGGCCCACCGTTACAATGCGGAGGGCGTGTCGGGCCTGTTCAACCGTCGCCCGCCGGATCCACCCTGTCTGCTGAGCGCGGCACAGAAGGAGGAGTTGGCGGAAATGGTTCGGGCGGGTCCCGACCCCGAAACCGATGGGGTTGTGCGCTGGCGGCGCATTGATCTGAAACGCAAGATCGAAGAGCGCTTCGGCGTCACCATGCATGAGCGAACTGTTGGCAAACAATTGGCAAGCCTGGGCTTTCGGCGTCTGTCGGCGCGCCCGCAGCATCCGAAATCCGACCCGGATGCACAGGAGGCTTTTAAAAAAACTTCGCCGCAGAGGTAGAAGCAGCCTTGCCGGAAACAGCCCGCAGCAAGCCCCTGGAGATATGGTTTCAAGATGAAGCGCGGGTTGGCCAGCAGGGCACGCTCACCCGTATCCGGGCCGAGCGTGGAACACGCCCCCGTGCCCCGCGCGACACCCGCTATATCTGGAGCTACATTTTCGGCACCGTCTGCCCGGAACGGGCTGAAGCGGCCGCTCTGATCATGCCACATGCCGACACACAGGCCATGAGCGCGCATCTCGCCGAGATCGCTAAAACCGTCGCATCGGGCGCACATGCCCTTCTCATTCTGGATGGCGCTGGCTGGCACGGTTCGGCAGAGCTGGAGGTACCCGACAACATCACCCTGCTCAAACTCCCGCCCTATTCCCCTGAACTCAACCCGATGGAAAATGTGTGGGCTTATCTGCGTGCCAACAAGCTCGCCATATCCGTCTTCGACAATTATGAGCAGATCGTCGACAGGTGTTGCGAAGCATGGAACTTCTTTGCAAACGACAAAACCGCAATCACGTCAATCACTACCAGACAATGGGCCAAAACGGTCAACGACTAGGGCCGTTGGTATGAATGCAATTTAATTTACTGAACGGTACAAAAAACTCGTGCCCCCTGCGGCCCGATCTGGAAACGGCGATCATGGTCACCGCCAAATGGACCTGCACCGGTGGCGGCTCGGATCAGCTTGAAGAACCCAAATACTGGTGGCAGCGGGTCGGCACGGATGCACATTCGATCGAGAAGGGTCTGGTAAGGTATGAGGCCTATCAGGTCCTCGGCGAAGATGCCCTAATCATCCACGAAACCTTTGAAAACACATCCGAGCTCAAGTTCCATCTGACCAAGGGCACTGCCAACAAGTACAAAAAGGACATCGACAAGATCGCGGCGCCGGAATGCTATTATTTCCGGGGTCCGGTGTCCTGGACGATCAGGACATATTCCAAATTTCTGCACCTGCCGGCGACGTATTCCAGTTTGGGCAACAGCCATACCGAACCGGGCGGCACGATGAGCGACGGCATTACGGCACGACGACTAAATCCTGACCCCCTGCCGCCCGGCAAGATCGGTAAAGTACTGCCACGCCACCCGGCCCGAGCGGGCACCGCGGGTGGCTTGCCATTCGATCGCCTCGGCGCGCAGGATTTCGGGCGGCACTGACACGCCGTAGGCCGCGCAATAGCCGTCGATCATCGCCAGGTATTCGTCCTGCGAACAGGGATGAAAGCCCAGCCACAGGCCGAAGCGGTCCGACAGCGAGACCTTTTCTTCCACCGCCTCGGATGGGCTGATCGCGGTTGAGCGTTCGTTTTCGATCATGTCGCGGGGCATCATATGGCGGCGGTTGGATGTGGCGTAGAAAATGACGTTATCCGGGCGACCCTCGATCCCGCCATCAAGCACGACCTTCAGCGATTTGTAATGCTGGTCATCATGGGCGAATGACAGATCATCGCAGAACAGCAAGAACCGCTGCTGTGAGGCGCGCAGAAGGGTCAACAGCCGCCCCACGCTGGGCAGGTCATCGCGTTGAAGCTCAACGATTTTAAGTTCGTGACCTTGTTCCAGCACTGCGGCGTGGACGGCCTTGATCAGCGACGATTTGCCCATGCCGCGCGCGCCCCACAACAGCGCGTTATTGGCAGGCAGGCCGCGGGCGAATTGCACGGTATTGGCCAGGAGCGTGTCGCGGGCGCGATCAATGGTCACCAGCAAGTACAGTTCAACGCGGTTGACCTGGTCAACCGGTTCAAGGCGGTCCGGGGCGATATGCCAGATATAGGCATCGGCGGCGGTGAAGTCGGGCGCGGGCTGGGGCACCGGTGCCATACGCTCAAGTGCGGCGGCAATCCGGGTCAGCGTGGCGGCGTCCATCAGGTTGCGGCCTCGTCCTCGTCCAGATCCTCGTCGTCGTCCAAAATCCCCTCTTCGCGCAGCCGCTCGTTGCGCTGCCTTTCAACCCGGCGGACAAGGAAGATCGAGATTTCATACAGGCCGTAGACCACGACAAAAAGGATGACTTGCGTGATCACATCGGGGGGCGTGACAACCGCGGCCAGCACCAGAATGCCGACCATCGCATATTTGCGCACCCGGCGCAGCCCGTCTGACGAAACAAGACCGGCTTTGCCCATCAGCGTGAGCAAAACCGGAAGCTGGAAACACAGGCCGAAGGCGAGAATGAATTTGGTGGTCAGCGCCAGATATTCCTGAACCGAACCCTGAAAGGTTATGCCCGCATCACCAAGCGCTGCGGCATCGCCGGCCTCTGGTGCCAGCTCGCCGCCCGTTCCGATCTGCTGAAAGCCGAGAAAGAAGTCGAATGCCAGCGGGATGACGATGTAAAAGGCAAAGGTCGCGCCGAGGAAGAACATGATCGGCGAGGCCAGAAGGAACGGCAGAAATGCGTTCTTTTCTTTCCGGTAGAGGCCCGGTGCCACGAAACGCCACATCTGAAACCCGATGAACGGAAAAGCCAGGATAAAGCCGCCCAAAAGCGATATGCGGATGGCGGTAAAGAAACCTTCCTGCAGTTTGATCAGGATCAGGTCGCAGCTCTGCCCGCGTTCGGCCAGTTCAGAGCAGATCGGATCGGTCAGGAAGTTGAAGATCGGGTTCCAGACGGTGAAACAGATGATCATGCCGATCAGAAAGGCGAAAACGGACCGTATCAGCCGGGTTCTGAGTTCGGCCAGATGCTCGATCAGGGGGGCCGAGCTGTCTTCTATGTCGTCGGTCGCGCTCATCCGTCGGCCTTTTTAGTCTTGGCGCTGGTTTTGCGGGGCGCGCGTTTGGTGGATGCGGGCTTGGTTGTGGATTTGGCCGCTGCTGGATCGGGCGACACGGCCTTGGCGGGTTTCTTGGCGGCTGGCTTTTTGGCTGTGGTCTTACGCGGCTTGGGCTTGGGCTTGGCCGCTGTCTCGCCGGCATTTTCCGCGGCCACGCGTTCGCCGGCCTTCTTGTCCGCCCCGGCGTGGATTTTGCGTTTCGCTTCGGCGCGTTCTTGGGACAATGCGGCGGTGTTTGGCCCCGGTTTCTTGTCGGCGGTACCGGTGGCCTCTTTCAGCGGATTCCAGCTCTCGAATTTGGTGGCCGCATCTTTGACTGCGTCCAGACCCATGCGGCGCGGGTTGGCGATGTTGCGCAGATCCTTGGTGACGGTATCGACGCCGCTTTCTTTGGCGGCTTGCTGCATGGCGCGGGTAAAGTCGCGCGCCATCGATCGCAGACGCGCGGTGACGCGGCCAAGGGTGTGAAACATGCCCGGCAGGTCTTTGGGGCCGATAACGATCAGCGCCACGATCCCGATGAGCAAAAGCTCGGTCCAGCCGATGTCAAACATGCGCGCGCTTTATCCCGAATGCCGATGGCCTGATCAGGCCTTGTCCTTGTCCTTGTCCTCTTCGGGGGTGATGTCGCGGGCGACTTCTTCTGCCTCATCCTCGATCTCTTTCTTGCCCGCATCAACGCCGCGTTTGAACGAGGTAATGCCTTTGCCGACCTCGCCCATCAGAGACGAGATTTTGCCGCGCCCGAAGAGCACGAGAACGACAACGGCAATAAGAAGAAGGCCGGGAAGGCCGATATTGTTGAGCATTTGGCTCTCTCCCTAATGTTGGGCGGCGCGGGGCCAGCCATGAATTCACCTTAGCCTATTTATGGCCTCCGGAGCGCAGGTAAAAGAACCAATACGAGAATTGCCGCGATTATTGGTGCATTTGTTTGTGATGGGGGCCGGTCAATGCGCGTCAGGTCTGGGCCGGAAACACATGGCAGCGGCCCCGCCGCAGCATGATCCACAATGGCGTGCCCGCCTTGGGCAGAAAGACCGCAGGGACAGAGGCTTTCATAATAGAGCCGTCAAAATCCATTTCCAACTCGACTAGCGAATCGCGCCCCACAAACCGCGCCCGGCGCACCACGCCGCGCGCGGCGATGCCGTCCTGCGCGGTCGGATCGGGGCCGCGGCCCGACCTGTCGAAATCAATGCGCAGATGTTGCGGTCGAATTATAATGTCGATCATGGAGCCGTCGCCATAACCGGGTGCGAGAAATTCGCCAAATGCAGTCTGCACCAGCGCGCCTTGAACTTCGCCATGTAACACGTTGATGTTACTAAAAAATGCCGCGACACGCCGGTCAATAGGTGCGTTGTAGATGTTATACGGCGCGCCGCGCTGGACGATGACCCCGTCGCGCATAAGCGCAATTTCGTCGGCCATGCGCATTGCCTCGTGCGGCTCATGGGTGACCAGCAACACCGCCGTGCCCGCCTCTTTGAGGATGTCCAGGGTGGCGTCGCGGATCTCATCTTTCAGGCGATCATCAAGGCCCGAAAAAGGCTCGTCCATCAGCATTATCCGCGGGCGTGGCACCAGGGCACGCACCAGCGCCACGCGCTGTTGCTCGCCGCCGGACAATTCATGCGGGAAAGCCTCGGCCTTGTGCGCCAGACCGACGCGGGCCAGCAATTCGTCCACCCGAGGCGCGCTGGTTTTTTCGCTGCCCGATAGCCCAAAGGCGACATTGCGGCGCACATTCAGATGCGGAAACAGCGCGAAATCCTGAAACATCAAGCCGATTGAGCGCTGTTCGGGCGGTACGAAAGCCCCGTTGCCGCCGATCAGCGCCCCATCGACATAGATCTCGCCGCCGTCCAGCTCGTCGACCCCGGAAATCACCCGCAGGCAGGTGGTTTTGCCGCAACCCGAGGGACCAAGCAGGCAGGTGACCTGCCCCGCCATGACGCTAAGCGACACGCCGTCAACCGCCGCTTTGCCATCAAAATAGCGCGCCAGATCGCGAACCTGCAGCCTTGGCGTGTCGTCGGTCATGCGCGCCGTGGCCCTTTTCCGATTAAATCCGTCAAGATTTATGCCCTAAGGCCAGACGCGAAAATTCGCAAGCCCAGGCCATTTGCGTCACATCGTCGAGTTGACTGCACCGCCATCTAGCAGGATGTTCTGGCCGACGATAAATCCTGCGTACTGCGAGCAAAGGAAAGCACACATCGCGCCGAATTCCGCAGCTGTGCCGTAGCGGCGCGCGGGGATGGTTGCCTGGCGCTGTGCTTTGGCCTCGCTAGCCGATATATTCTGCGCCTTGGCCGCGCCGCTATCGAGCGACAGGGCCCTGTCGGTCGCGTGAATTCCGGGTTGCAGGTTGTTGATAATAACCCCGTTTGGCGCAACCTGACGCGCGGTTCCGGCGACAAATCCGGTCAGCCCCGCGCGGGCCGAATTTGACAGGCCCAACACCGGGATCGGGGCCTTGACCGACATCGACGTGATGTTGACCACCCGACCCCAACCGCGCGTCATCATGCCGGGCATCAGCGCCTGCATGAGTGCGATCGGCGTCAGCATATTGGCGTCAAGTGCAGCGATGAAATCTTCGCGGCTCCAGTCTGACCACATCCCCGGCGGCGGTCCACCGGCATTGGTGACCAGAATATCAACCGGCCCGGCAGCGGCCAGCACCTTGTCGCGGCCGTCCTGAGTGGTGATGTCGGCCGCCACTGCGGTGACTTTGATGTCGAATTCCGCGCGCACGGCGTCGGCCGATGCCTCAAGCGCGTCCGGCCCGCGTGCATTCATGACAATATCGACGCCCTCGCCCGCCAGCGCACGCACACAGCCCAGACCCAGCCCTTTGGACGATGCGCAGACCAGCGCTGTCTTGCCGCGAATTCCAAGATCCATATTCGCCTCCATCGTTTCGGTGGTGAACATATGTTCCAGACGGCAGCCCTGATGCAACCAGCATCAAGTGTTACTGGTCAGCGCTGGCGATTATTGCGCGAAGAACTGCCCCAGAACCAGGCCGGAACCGAGCGCGCTGGTTGATCCCGCAGTTATCACGCCGCCGGTGGCATCGGGCTGGACCCCGTAAAAATCACCCATGAACGTGCCGGAAATGGTGAAAACCGCGACGGGGCCTGACAGAATGCCGTTAATGTCGCCATCATAGGTAAATTCAGAATTTGGATCCACCAGCCGGTTTATGGCCCCATTGGTCAAGGCCAGATTGCCGCTGTAAAGGGCGTTATTCTCATCGCGAAACCCGGTGCCGGTTCCGGTGATCGCGTCGGTTGCAAAATTGGCGGTGATCGTCATCGCGCCCAACATCGCCAGCGATCCACTTGGCACCTCGACATCCAGCGCGGCGACGCCCTGATAGCTGGCGCTGCCGCCAGCGGGCAGCGTGGCGGGCGCAGTGTAGGCGGTGCCGGACCAGGCAGCGCGGATTGTGGCGTCCTGACCCTGATAGGTCGAGAAATTGGGCGTCGCGCCACCGTTGCCACCGGGCCCGGCCTGACAGGCACTAAGAAGCGCGATGATTGGCAGTATCAGGAACCTTGGCAATTCTTTGCCCTTTGCGATTGCCCGCACATCATGGCCTGCGCGCGCTGAAGATCGCGTTAACCAGTTTCGGGTGTGGAAGCGGATTGCGGCGCGCGGTCTGCTGGCCTATACGCCGCCCTCATGCCAACCCACGCTGACAATCGCCCGGTTTTGCCGCCCGAGATCGCCCGGCGACGGACGTTTGCGATCATCAGCCATCCCGATGCGGGCAAAACCACACTGACCGAGAAATTCCTGCTGTATGGCGGCGCGATCCAGATGGCGGGCCAGGTGCGCGCCAAGGGCGAGGCGCGGCGCACGCGGTCCGATTTCATGCAGATGGAAAAGGATCGCGGGATTTCCGTGTCGGCCAGTGCGATGTCGTTTGATTTCGGTGATTTCCGCTTCAATCTGGTCGACACGCCCGGGCACTCTGATTTTTCCGAGGACACATATCGCACCCTGACGGCGGTGGATGCCGCAGTGATGGTGATCGACGGGGCCAAGGGTGTGGAAAGCCAGACACAGAAGCTTTTCGAGGTGTGCCGTCTGCGCGACCTGCCGATCCTGACGTTTTGCAACAAGATGGACCGCGAGGCGCGCGATACGTTTGAGATCATTGACGAAATTCAGGAAAATCTGGCCATTGACGTAGCCCCGGCAAGCTGGCCGATTGGCATGGGGCGCGATTTTATCGGCTGTTATGATTTGTTGTGTGACCGGCTGGAGATCATGGATCGGGCGGATCGCAACAAGGTAGCCGAGAGTATTAAGATCGAGGGGCTGGACGATCCCAAATTGGCGGAACATGTGCCGGCTGCGCAGCTTGATCAGCTGCGCGAAGAAGTCGAGATGGCGCGCGAATTGCTGCCAGCTTTCGACGAGCGCGCCTTTCTTGACGGCACGCTGACGCCGATCTGGTTCGGCTCGGCGATCAATTCGTTTGGCGTTCAGGAGTTGATGCGCGGCATCGGCGAATTTGGGCCGGTGCCGCAGCCGCAGCGGGCCGAACCAAGACAGATTTCCCCCGAAGAAACAACGGTTTGTGGCTTTGTCTTCAAGGTGCAAGCCAATATGGACCCCAAGCACCGCGACCGCGTGGCGTTTGTGCGCATAGCCTCTGGCCATTTCAAACGCGGCATGAAGCTGACCCATGTGCGGAGCAAAAAGCCGATGGCGATTTCCAATCCGGTGCTGTTTCTGGCTTCTGACAGGGAGCTGGCCGAGGAAGCCTGGGCCGGTGACATCATTGGCATCCCCAACCATGGGCAATTGCGCATTGGCGACACGCTGACCGAGGGCGAGGCGCTGCGGGTGACCGGCATCCCGTCATTTGCCCCGGAGCTTTTGCAAAACGTGCGCGCCGGCGATCCGCTGAAGGCCAAGCATCTGGAAAAGGCGCTGATGCAGTTTGCCGAGGAAGGCGCGGCTAAGGTGTTCAAACCTATGATTGGCGCGGGGTTTATCGTCGGCGTCGTCGGCGCGCTGCAATTTGAGGTATTGTCGAGCCGGATCGAGCTGGAATACGGCCTGCCGGTGCACTTTGAGACGTCACATTTCAAATCGGCCCGCTGGATTACCGGGCCGGGTGATGCTGTGGATGCTTTCGTGACCGCAAACAGAGTCCATATTGCCCATGACAATGACGGCGATCTGGTCTACCTGACCCGCCTGCAATGGGACATCGACCGGATTGAGCGCGATCATCCGGAGCTTTTATTGAGCGCGACGAAGGAAATGATGGTGCCGTGAATGCGTCGCACAAATGCATGGATTGCGAATGTGGGGACTTGGATTTCCCGTGTCGAAGTAGCGTGAATTTGATGCTGAAATGGTGGCCAAGCAGTGGTTGGAATGGCAGGAGGCCACCAGGGACGCGGACAATTCCGAGAACCATTGGACATTTGATTGTGTTGAATCGCTTCGGCGGCATGATCCCACGGCAGCCTTTGATCTGGTCCTGATCATGATCTCAAATTTACAAACGCCTTGGCAGGCCGTCATGATTGCAGCCGGTCCGCTCGAGGATTTGATCGCCGATGCGCCTGATGTGATTTTGCCCAACGTCGAAGAGCACGCGCGAAAATGCCCCAGGTTTCGGTGGGTGCTGACCGGCGTTTGGCCGCTTGGAAATCGCGGAACACCGGAATGGGAGCGCGTGCTCAGAGCCCGCGCCGGAAGCCTGACAATAGACGAATCCAGTGAAATACCCAAATTTTGATCTAAAGCGCGACCGCGCCAGATCGTCCTGCGTTCTGACTTTCTAGCCCACTCGCGCTGAAGACGCGGACGAAACGGAGAAAACCGGAAAACCGGAAAACCGGAAAACCGGAAAACCGGAAAACCGGAAAACCGGAAAACCGGAAAACCGGAAAACCGGAAAAAAACTAGTATTCGCCGACCCGACATTGTCAAACCCAAAATACTGTCGCGCCAGAATATTCCCATTCCTTGACCCGCGCCGCCATCTCATCTAATCAATGCGCACAAATCGACGGGCCGGTAATCTGACCAGCCCAGGCCGCATGAAACGCGCGGCCATCAACGCCGCAGACATGCAGAGCCAAAGGATTACATGACAACATTTGACCAACTTGGGCTTAACCCAAAAGTTGAGCGCGCCGTGGCCGACGCCGGCTATGAAACGCCCACGCCCATCCAGCTAAAGGCGATACCGGCCGCGCTGGCGGGTCGCGATGTGTTGGGCATTGCCCAGACCGGCACCGGCAAGACCGCCGGGTTCGTGCTGCCGATGGCCTCGATCCTGTCCAAGGGCCGTGCGCGGGCGCGGATGCCGCGATCACTAGTAATGTGCCCGACCCGCGAGCTGGCCGCGCAGGTAGCTGCAAGTTTCGATACCTACACAAAGCACCTCAAACTGACCAAGGCGCTGTTGATCGGCGGGGTTTCGTTTGGCGAGCAGAACAAGCTGATCGACCGGGGTGTAGATGTGCTGATCGCCACGCCCGGTCGCCTGCTGGATCATTTCGAGCGCGGCAAACTGTTGCTGACCGGGGTTCAGATCATGGTGGTGGATGAGGCCGACCGGATGCTGGACATGGGCTTTATCCCGGATATCGAACGCATCTTCGGGCTGACGCCGTTCACCCGGCAGACGCTGTTTTTCAGCGCTACGATGGCCCCGGAGATTGAGCGGATCACCAACACATTCCTGCACAATCCCGAAAAGATTGAAGTGGCGCGCCGGGCCACGGCAGTGGAAAGCATTGCCCAGCGTGTGGTGATGTTCAAAGGATCGCGGCGGGACCGGACGGCGAGCGAAAAGCGCGCGCTTTTGCGCTCGATCATCGACACAGAAGGCGCGAAACTGACCAATGCGATCATATTCTGCAATCGAAAGACGGATGTGGATATTGTTACCAAGTCATTGAGAAAGCACAAATATGACGCGGCCCATATTCACGGCGATCTCGATCAATCGCAAAGAACGCGCACACTGGACGGGTTTCGCGACGGGTCGTTAAAACTCCTTGTCGCATCCGACGTCGCGGCGCGGGGTCTGGATATTCCCAATGTCAGCCATATCCTGAATTTCGACGTGCCCGGCCATGCCGAGGATTACGTGCATCGCATCGGGCGGACCGGGCGCGCCGGGCGCGACGGCACTGCGATCATGATTTGTGAGGTGCGTGACGAAAAGAACCTCAAAGCCGTCGAGGCACTGATCCAGAAGGATATTCCCAGGATCGGCAATCTGACAGGTGACACGCCGAAATCCGAACCAAGGCCGGAGCGCCCCAAGCCTGTCGCAACGGACGCGGTGCCCAAGAAAGCCCGCGCGCCCAGAAAAACACCCGACAAGCCACGCGCCCGCAGCGATGACAAAGTGGTCGGGATGGGCGATCATATGCCGAATTTCCTGACGCGATCTTTCAAAGACCAGTAATTAGGATAGCCTGGCGCCCATGACAGCCGGACCCGCGACACCGATATTTCGTATTTTCGATGAAGACCTCGCGCGCGAATTCTATGTTGGGTTCCTTGAATTCGAAGTCGAGTTCGAACATCGGTTCGAGGATGACCTGCCGCTTTACCTCGGATTAATACCAACGGTCATTGATCAGAACCCATGCGCCCATTTGCGCATGCCGAGGGACATGATCTTCCATGGTTGGTCGATGAGGTTGTTCCAGGCTTGGCAGCACAGCGCGACGATGTCTTCGTAGGATTTGAAGATCCGGTTCGACAACCAGTTGTCGCGCATGAATTGCCAGACATTCTCCACCGGGTTCAACTCGGGCGATCGTGGCGGCAGCGCCAGGACGGTGATGTTGTCGGGGATCGCCAGCTTGGGCGTCAAGTGCCAACCGGCCTGATCGACGATCAGCACCGCATGGGCGCCGGGATCGACGGCGGCACTGATCTCGATGAGGTGCGCCGCCATGGCGTCGGTGTCGCACCAGGGCATGACCAGCCCGGCGCCTTTCCCCTTCGCGGGACAGATCGCGCCGAAGATATAGGCCCATTCGGTACGCTGGTCGCGGGGCACCCGCGGGCGCGTGCCACGTCTGGCCCATCGGCGTGTGAGCTTATTCTTCTGGCCGATGCGGGCTTCATCTTGCCACCACAGCTCTATCTCGACGCCTTTCGGGAGCCTCGCCCGGATCTTCGCCAGTTCGGCGGGGAAGTTTTTTTTAAAAGCCTCGACGGCCAGCTCGTTTTGCGCGTAGTGGCGCGGCCGCGCCGAGATCTTGGCGAAGCCGAGCGCCTTCAACTCGCGCCCGACCGTGGTCTCGTCGAGCGAGATGGCGAACGTCTCCAAGAGCCACCGCGCCAGGTCCTTGCGCCGCCAGCGCACGACGCCGTCCACCGCCGGGACCGGGCCGGCCTCAACAACCTCCGCCAGTGCGCGGCGGTGATCGGCGTTGAGCTTCGAGGGTGCGCCCGGTGACTTCCCATCGACCAGCCCGTCCGGTCCGCGGGCGTTGAAGCGCAGCACCCAGTCGCGAATGATCTGCAGACCGACGCCGCCGATCCGCGACGCATCCGTCCTGCTGCCACCATCGTAGACCTCGGCCAACGCCAGCAGACGACGGCTCTGGGTCGCGTCCCTGGTCCTCTTCGAGGCACCGCAGTGAGACGCTGTCAAAATCGTTCCGTAAGTCGATAGGCGCTGCCATGGCGAACCTCATTGGTTCACCACATTGAGTCAGAGATCGGACCGCTTGGGAATCCCCAACGTGAGTCAGGCATTCCGCTCGGTGGTATAAGGCGCGGCACGTGCACATTGCATCGGTCCGGCCATTTCGGTGATGGAACGCCAGGCTCAAAGGTGCGCATCCCGGTCAACGGTCTGTTCGATTACGCCAAAATGCCGTCGGCCAAGAAATATGAACACGCGCGTCCCGGCCTGCCCGGCCCGACGCCGTGGGGCACGGTTGAACTGACTATCGCCGATCCGTTCGGCAACAAGATTAACTTTTACGAAGACCTCGCGTAAACGCGTGACGCTCAAGCCGATGCGGGCCAGACAAACTCAGGCCGCAGACCTTCGTGAACCGGACGCCCGTCGTCTGGTCTTGGGACACCCGTGGCGGGGTCGTAAAACGCATGGTAGGTCGCCGCGGGAAAACTCGCGTCATAGCCCATGATGTTGGGCACTATGGCGCGGATGCGGTGTTGCTTGTCGTCGAGCATGATCGGCGCACCGCAATCGGCGCAGGTGCACAGCTCCAGCGGGCCGTCAGGGTTATTGGCATTGAACGGCTGGCGGTTCAGCCCGGCCATATTGTCAACCGCGATGTCGCCGTGATTGAAGAACGCCACATGGGTCGTGGCCTGCCCGGTCACCGATTTGCAGACCGAACAATGGCAGGTGTGATTGTCGATCGGGTCGTTGTCGGAATTGGTGTGTACATGATCGCACCCACCGCTGAATTTATGTGACATGTCAGTCCTCCCTGATGTTTGGCCGAAAATGGCGGCCTGGCTGGTTTGCAGAATATCAAAATGCAAATTCAGTCATAACAAATTTCGCCGGTATCAGCGACAACAAAGACGCCCCGTCAGTCGATCAGCGCGTCACGCCTCGGACCGGAGCGTTCCAGATGGATGGGCAGGACGCGGCCATAGAGCTGGCGGGTGCGTTCCGGTGCGCCGACCATGCCGGGTTCTTCGACGTATGAATAAATGCCGACATAACGCGCGCGGTCGCCCGTTAGCGGGGCCACGCGGTGCAAGGAATAGCGGCCCTTGAACAATTGCAGATCGCCGGGTTTCAGATCGAGCGCGCGGACTTTGTCCGATCGTCCGTCCAAGACTGCGCGCACGTCGTCGAAGTTTTCGCCATCACGGCGAATGTCGGGAGCATATTCAAACGCACCGCCGCCGGTGGCGTTCTGGATGGCCAGCGTGACCGTGAAATTATTGGTGTCGAAATGCCAGGGAAAGCCTTCGCCCTCGAGTGCCATGTTGACGATAACGTCGGCGAGCGGGTCGGCGTAACGGTGGAATTTTTCGGCCCTCAAGCAATCGCCGAGAAATTCGTCAAATCCGGGATGGTTCTGGATGCGTCTAAGCGGACCGTCGGGGCCGAAATTATCGGCTGGAATGAACATGTTTGAGCGGTCGTAGAACCGCCTTTTGGGGTGGTCGGGCGGCAGCGACGGATCATCGGCGGTGAAATAGGGGTTGGTGCGGCTGCGGCTGGCGTGGCCGAATTGTGCGACTTTGTCGGCTTCAGCCACAGCTTCGGTGACTCCTTTTGTGGTCAGAAATCCGCCAAGAACCGCGCAGCCATCTTCGGCCAATTCGGCGCGCATCCGGGCGACGACCGCACTGCGCCGCGGCCCGGTGCGGTCAATGGGATAGCGGTCAAGATCGATCAAGTCGTTTGCGTCCTGGGCCATGCGCAGCTCGGCTGTGGTTCAGTGCAATTTCATCACTTCACCAACGCGGCGGTCGCGCCGGTATACGACCGATCCGGCAAAATGCGACAGGCTCAGTTTCGCGGCCAGGCGGCGGTGATGTCGTAATCGTAGAGCCAGCGGAACCGGCCGGCCAGCGCGCCGGGCACCAGAGCGGATATTGCGCGCAGACCGCTATGCGCAATTGCGCGGGTCAGCGGGTGGCGCAGATGATAGTTGCGGGCGTTTGCCTCGGCCGCGCGGATGGTCCGGCCAACACGCGGCAACCTGTGGAGGTGATAATGCACCAGCGCCTGGTCCGGCGGCAGATCGGCCAGCGATTGGGCCAGGGCCCAGGCATCTTCGATGGCCATCACCGCGCCCTGGGCCATGAATGGCAGCATCGGATGGGCCGCATCACCGATCAGCGCGATCCGGGTGCCGTCATGCCAGCGCTCGGCAATCGGATGGCGGAACAATCCCCAGCGATGGACAACGTCAACACGCGCGAGAAGGCCCTGCACATGCTCGCCAAATTGCACAAAGTTTCGCCGCATCTGTGTGGGGTCGCCGGTGGCCGACCAGCTTTCGTCGCTCCAGGCTTGCTGTTCTTCCACCGCCACCAAGTTGGTAAGCGTGCCGCCACGCAGCGGGTAGCTGACCACATGGGCACCCGGGCCGGTATCCACGCGCACCTGACTGGGCACGTCCGGCCCGCCGTCAACCACCGCGCGCCAGGCAATCTGGCCGGTGAAAAACGGTGCCGAGGCGGTGTTGAGGTGAGCGCGCAGTCTCGAATGCAAACCATCCGCGCCAATGATCAGGTCAAATTCCCTTAGGCCCGCTGTGGCGTCGATATGCTGATCGAACCGGATGTCCGCCCCGGCATCAATCGCTGCACCGGCCAGCACCTCGATCAGGTCGCCGCGATGCAGTGCCATAGTCGGCCCCGACGCTCGGCCCAGATCGAGGCGGGCCGAACGGCGTCCGGTCAGCCCGTCATGTATGGCAACAGTGCGGATCGTGTCGGCGCGATCGCGCAGCGCGGGCCCAAGACCGAGCGCGTCGAGCACCGCAAACCCGTTTGGGCTGATCTGAATGCCCGCGCCGACGGCGCCGAATTGAGCGGCCTGTTCAAAAACCGTGGGATACGCGCCCTGGCGGGCGACCGCAATCGCAGCGGTCAGTCCGGCAATGCCGCCTCCGGCAATTGCAACGCTCTTGCCGCTTAACATCCGCTGCGTGATGGGCAGGCTGCCCTAATCGTCGCGGTGGACCTTTTCGCGCCGCTCATGGCGTTCCTGGGCCTCCAGGCTCATGGTGGCAATTGGTCGGGCATCCAGCCGTTTAAGCGAGATCGCATCACCGGTGACTTCGCAGAACCCGAATTCGCCATGCTCGATACGCCTGAGTGCCGCATCAATCTTGGTGACCAGCTTGCGTTGGCGGTCGCGGGTGCGCAATTCAAGCGCGCGATCGGTCTCTTCGGAGGCGCGATCAGCGATGTCAGGGATGTTGCGGGTGCTGTCTTGCAGGCCCTCGATGGTGTTCTTGCTGTCATCCAGCAGATCGCCCTTCCAGATCCGCAATTTGCGGCGGAAATATTCCAATTGGCGGCCATTCATGAACGGTTCGTCTTCGGCCGGACGGTAATCCTCCGGCAGAAAAACTTCTGCCCTCATGTCAACTTTATCCTGCTCGCCGGATGTGATTTTTTTTGCGACATTACCCATCCGGCATCCTCCATTTCGCGCCTGCTCTATCCCATGCTTGTAGTGTTGTCACGAAAAGAAAACCGCGACTTGAAGCAATCATCTGTGACCGTTAGGAATGCGGGGACAAACGCCCTAAAAAGTTAAGATTGAACATGAAATTTGCCGGAACCGATGCCTATGTGGCGGGCAAAGATCTGACCACAGCGGTGAATGCGGCGGTGACGCTAGAGCGGCCGTTGCTGGTCAAGGGCGAGCCGGGAACCGGCAAGACAGAGCTGGCCCGGCAGGTGGCGCAAGCGCTGAAATTGCCGATGATCGAGTGGCATATCAAATCGACGACAAAGGCCCAGCAGGGCCGATATGAATATGATGCCGTCAGCCGCCTGCGCGACAGTCAGCTGGGCGAGGCGCGCGTGCATGACGTTGCCAATTATATCCGCAAAGGCAAGCTCTGGTCGGCGTTTGAAGCGGACACCAAGGTGGTGCTGTTGATCGATGAGATCGACAAGGCCGACATCGAATTTCCCAACGATCTTTTGCAGGAGCTCGATCGGATGGAATTTCACGTCTATGAAGCCGCCGAGACCATCCGGGCCAAAAACCGACCGGTGATCATCATCACCTCAAACAATGAAAAAGAGCTGCCGGATGCCTTTCTGAGACGCTGCTTTTTTCACTATATCCGGTTTCCTGATGCCGAGACGCTGGCGCGCATCGTCGAGGTGCATTTTCCCGGCATCCGCAACGATCTGCTGACCACCGCTTTGACGCAATTCTATGAGATCAGGGACCAGCAGGGTTTGAAGAAAAAGCCGTCGACCAGCGAGATACTCGATTGGCTGAAACTGCTTTTGGCCGAGGATCTCGGCCCTGATGATTTGAAGCGCGAGGGCGCGTCGCTGTTGCCCAAGCTGCATGGTGCTTTGTTGAAAAACGAGCAGGATGTGCATTTGTTCGAACGGCTGGCGTTTCTGTCGCGGGCACAAAGGTAAGATCGCGATGTCGGGTGGCCTGAAAATTCGCACGATCCTGCGCGACGATATCGCTGCCTGGGACGATCTGTGGGTGCAGTACCTTGCCTATTACGAGGTCACACTCAACGACGAGGCCCGCGAGAACACATTTGCGCGCATACTCGATCCAGCCACCAAACTGAGCGGATTTCTGGCGTTGGACGGCGATCGCCCAGTGGGGCTGGTGCATTTTCTGTTCCACGATCATTTCTGGCACCCTGACGGGATCTGTTATCTGCAGGATCTGTTCACAGCACCGGATGCGCGCGGCACGGGTGTCGGCCGCGCCCTGATCGAGGCTGTTTATGCCGCGGCGGATCAGGCTGCTGTTTCGCGCGTCTATTGGCTGACCCAGGATTTCAACAAAACCGCGCGCCATCTTTATGACCGGGTCGCGAAACTGACGCCATTCATCCGCTACGACCGGCCATGACGCGCATATTGTCATCCATGCTGGCCAGTCTCGCACTTGCCGCCTGTTCCGGGGATCCGGGCGAGGTTTCACGCGTCGCACAGGTGTCGCTTGAATTGCCGCAGGCCAAATCTTTCGGCTCGGCCCCGGCCCCAGCGACCAATATCAGCAATGCCGAACTGGCGCGTGACTTTCTGGCGCTGACCTTTGAGTTGGAAAGCGGCCGTGCCCTGCCGGTGATGGCGCGGTTTGAAGGGCCGATCACGGTGCGGCTGACCGGCAAGGCAGCCCCGTCAGTGACCAGCCGTGACCTTGACCTTTTGATCGCGCGGCTCAGGCGCGAGGCGGGTATCGATATATCGCGTGTGGGCGCGGGCGAGGCGGCGAGCATAACTGTTGAGCTGGTCGCGCTGTCAGAATTGCGGCGCGCGGTGCCGCGGGCGGCTTGTTTTGTGGCCCCCAGCGTCAGCTCCTGGGCCGATTTCTTGCGTCAGCGCAATAGTTCCGCGCTCGACTGGACCGCGCTCGACCGACGCACGGAAATGGCGGTTTTTGTGCCCGCCGGCGTCAGTGCGCAGGAGACGCGCGATTGCCTGCACGAGGAAATTGCCCAGGCATTGGGGCCGGTCAACGATTTGTACTCGCTGACAGATTCCGTCTTTAACGACGATAATTTTCACACGATTCTGACCGGTTTCGACATGTCCGTGCTGCGCCTGTTCTATGACCGCGACCTTGCCAGCGGCATGAGCCGCGGCCAGGTGGTCGGCCGCCTGACGGCGATCCTGGCGCGCCAAAGGCCGGGCGCGGCGCGCTCAGCGATACGCCCCGATCCGGGTGGCGAGCCGGGGGCCTGGAAGGCCGCCATCGAAACCGCACTGGGGGCGAACTCGCGCCCGGCTTCGCGCCTCGGCGCGGCGCGGCGCGCAGTTAATCTGGCACGCGCGCAGGACTGGCAGGACAACCGGCTGGCGTTTTCGCTTTATGCATATGGGCGGTTGTCGGTGGGAAGCGACCCGGCCCGCGCGCTAACTTTCTTTGCCGAAGCCGAGGCGCTTTTTCGTGGCCATCCAGACACGCGCATTCACGCTGCCCATGTCGCGGTTCAGACGGCAGCCTTCGCTCTGTCATCGGGACGCGCGCGTGCGGCGCTTGACATCGTCGACGCCAACACCGCGATTGCCCGGCGCGCGCAGAACGCCGGATTGCTGGCCACTCTTTTGCTGATCAAAGCATCGGCGCTCGATGCGCTCCAGCGCAGCGATGACGCCGTTTCGGTGCGGCTCGAAGCACTGGGGTGGGCGCGCTATGCCTTTGTTTCCGAGGCCGAAATTCGCGACCGCTTGCAGGAAATCGGCGCGCTCACCCAATCGCCCGATGACGGCGGGACCAGCTGATGCTTGCCTATCTTGCCGGAATTGTCGGCCTGGGACTGGGCATCTTCACAGCCAGGAAACGCGGCGGCAATCGTGCCGATATGGCGCAATATGGTTTTGGCTTCGCGGTGGCGTTTTTTCTGCTTACCTATCTGGCGCTTGTCATCGTTAACCGGATTCTGTGAGGCTGCAGTAGGGATGTTCCGGCGTTTCTTCGAAAATCTCCGCGCCAACCGCGTGCCCGCGACTTTGCGGGAATATCTGGATTTTCTGGCAGGGCTAAAGGCCGGTCTGGTCACCTATGATGTGGACGGATTCTACTTTTTGGCGCGCGGCACGCTGGTCAAGGATGAGCGCAATATCGACAAATTCGACCGCGCCTTCGCGGCCAGTTTCAACGGGCTTGGCGACATGCCGGATGAGGCCGTGCTGGAGGCGCTGGACCTGCCCGCCGACTGGTTGGAAAAGATGGCCGAGAAACATCTGAGCGAGGCCGAGAAGGCAGAGATCGAGGCGCTCGGCGGGTTTGAAAAACTGATGGAGACGCTGCGCGAGCGGCTGGCCACCCAACGGGGGCACCATCAGGGTGGGTCAAAATGGATCGGCACGGCGGGCACCTCGCCCTTTGGCGCCTATGGCTATAACCCCGAGGGCGTGCGCATCGGCCAGGATAGCTCGCGTCACAGCCGTGCGGTCAAGGTTTGGGACAAGCGCGAATTTCGCAATTTTGATGACACGGTCGAGCTGGGCACGCGCAATATCAAGATGGCGCTGAAACGCTTGCGCAATTGGGCGCGCGATGGTGCTGACGACGAGCTGGACCTGAGCGGCACGATCCGGGCCACCGCCGAGCACGGCTATCTGGATGTTGTCACGCGGCCCGAACGGCGCAATGCGGTCAAGGTGCTGTTGTTTCTGGATGTCGGCGGGTCGATGGACCCATTCGTGAAGGTGGTCGAGGAGCTGTTTTCAGCAGCACGCGCCGAGTTCAAGCATCTGGAATATTTCTATTTCCACAATTGCCTTTACGAAGGCCTGTGGCGCGATAACCGCCGCCGCTGGGCCGAGCAGACCCCGACCTGGGAGGTGCTGCACACCTATGGGTCTGATTACAAATGTATTTATGTCGGTGATGCGTCGATGTCGCCCTACGAGATTACCTATCCCGGCGGCGCCAACGAGCACTGGAACCGCGAGGCCGGGTCGGTCTGGCTGACCCGCGCAGCCGAACAATGGCCCGATCATTTATGGATCAACCCCCTGCCCCAGCAGCATTGGCAATACACCCAGTCGGTTGCCATGATCCGCGAGATATTCGGCCATGGTGCGATGGTGCCGATGACGCTGGCCGGGATCGAGACAGGGGTGAAGGCGCTGGGGCGGTAGGGGGCGCGATCGGGGGCTTTGCCCCCGGACCCCCAGGGATATTTGCCAGCAAGATGAAAAGGTTTTGTCAACAAACCTGCAGGTTCTGGCTTGCGGTACAGGCAGGGACGCCGATGACCGTGCAAAGTGAAAGCCCCCGTCGCGTTTACGTGGCGGCGGGGGCCGCCTTGGCCTAGTGGATTCATCTTGCTGGCAAATATCCTCGCCGAAGGCGCGCCGAGCGCCCGCGAGGCACCGGGCCCAACCGGGGCGATGCGCACATCTTTTGATGCGGTTCGACCGGGCGGGAGGGTCTCGTCAGGCAGCCTCAGCGGCACCCTTCATGATATCTTCCAGCGCATCGTGCTCGGCGACGAAATGACCCGGCCCCACCTGGAGAAATTCCGGCACGTAATTGCGGTCGCCCGCAGCGAGTTTGGACGGCAGAAACCTGAGTGACGCGCCGGGGTCGAGCGGGCTGGGCAGCTCGCCCGGCAGCTTGATCCGCGTCCGGGTACGCTCTATGCGCGGGTCGGGCACCGGCACCGCCGAGATCAGCGATTTAGTGTACGGGTGCTGGGCGCGTTCATAGATGGTGTCGCGGTCGGCAAATTCCACCGCGCGGCCCAGATACAGCACCAGAACCCGGTGCGAGATTTCGCGAACCACCGACAGATCGTGGCTGATGAACATCATCGCCATGCCATATTCGGTCTGCAAATCCTTCAACAGATCGATCACCTGCGCCTGGATGGACACATCCAGCGCCGATACGGCCTCGTCGCATATGATCAGCCTCGGTCCGTTGATCATCGCCCGCGCGATACCCACGCGCTGGTTCTGGCCACCCGACAGCTCGTGGGGATAACGATTGATCATGCGCTGGTCCAAGCCAACTTTTTCCATCATTTCCGCGACACTGATTTTGCGCTCGCGGCTGGTCAGCCCAGGTTGGAATGTTTTCAGAGGCTCGGCGATCGAGGCGGCAATGGTCATGCGCGGATTGAGGCTGGCCAGCGGATCCTGAAAGACGATCTGCAGATCTTTCCGATAGGGGATCATCGCCTTGCGTTTCAGCCCCACCAGGGGTTTGCCCAACCAGCTGACCGCGCCGAAACTGGGCGGAATAAGCTGCAAGACAGCACGGGCCAGGGTCGACTTGCCGCAGCCGCTTTCGCCGACCACGCCGAGCGTTTCACCGGCGCGCAGATTGAACGACACGCCGTCCACGGCCTTGAGCGGGACGCGGCGGCCAAACAGCCCCTCGTCCAGGCGCACCGGGAAATGCACTTTGACATCCTCGACATTCAACAATGTCTCGGCATCATCGGCGACTTTGGGCTGTTTATGGCCGTGGCTGTCGCTGTCGATCCGCGGCATCGCGTCCAGCAACATGCGGGTATACTCATGTTTGGGCGCGTGGAAGATATCCTCGGCGCTGCCTTCCTCGACAAACTCGCCCAGCCGCATCACCTGAATGCGGTCGCACATGCGCGCCACGACGCCCATGTCATGGGTGATCAGGGCAATCGCGGTGCCCTCTTCGTTTTGCAGGCCCACCATCAGATCGAGTATCTCGGCCTGCACGGTTACATCGAGAGCGGTTGTCGGCTCATCGGCGATCAGCAGACGGGGGTTGCACAGCATGGCTTGCGCAATCATCACCCGCTGGCGCATGCCGCCCGACAGCTCGTGGGGAAACTGGCGCAGACGGCTGGCGGCCGCTGGGATCTGCACGCGCTCCAGCCAGTGCAGGCATTGTTTGCGCGCCTCGGCTCCGGTGATGCCCTTGTGCTGTTTCAAAACCTCGGACATTTGCTCGCCGACGCGCATATGCGGGGTAAGTGCGGTCAGCGGGTCCTGAAAAATCATCGCGATCTGTTCGCCGCGGATGGTGTTGTGCTCTTTCGCGCCCAGATCGAGAAGATCATGTTTGCCGTCAAACGTCACGCTGCCGTCGGTGATGCCGTTCTCGGCCAGAAGGCCCATAACGGCCATGAAGGTCTGGCTTTTGCCCGAGCCGCTCTCGCCGACGGTGCCAAGGCATTCACCCGGAGAGACGTAAAACGACACATCCTTGACCGCATCAACGCGGCCATCGGGGGTGTCAAAGCTGACCGAAAGATTTCTGACGTCGAGCAGTGCCATGGCCTAGCGGTCCTTTGGATCGAGCGCATCGCGCAGCCCGTCGCCGATGAAGAACAGGCTGATGATGATCATCAGGAAGAAGAAGAGCGGAACCGCAAGCTGCCAGAGCGTGCCATAAAGGATCGTGCCCGAGCCATCCGAGATCAGCGCGCCAAGCGAGGTGAACGGTTCCTGCACGCCGAGACCCAGAAAGCTGATGAAACTCTCAGCCATGATCATGCCAGGCACCAAAAGCGTGGCATAAACCACGACGACACCCAGCAGGTTGGGCAGGATGTGGCGCAAGACGATGGTGAACCAGCCGACGCCTGCGGCATGGGCGGCTTCAACAAACTCGCGGTTTTTCAAACTCAGCGTCTGGCCACGCACGATCCGGCTCATGTCCAGCCAACTGACAAGGCCGATGCCGACAAAGAGCATGAAAAACGATCGTTCAAATATTACCATCAACAGGATGATGACGAACATGTACGGGATCGCGATCAGAATATCGACGGCGCGCATCATCAGGTTGTCGACCCAGCCGCCGATAAACCCGGAAACCGCGCCGTAAAGCGTGCCAATCACGACCGCAACCAGGGCACCGATAACGCCGACAAAGAGCGACGTCTGCACCGCCTGAATGGTGCGGGAATAAAGGTCGCGGCCCAGATCATCGAGACCGAAGAAATGGCCGTTTTCGATCGACGGCGCACCTTGGTCGGCGACATTGCCCATGCGGGCCCAGTCGATCTCTTCGTTCGACCATTGGGCAAAAATGGGTCCGATAAGCGTGAAAATCAGGATCACAGACACAATCATCAAAGAGCCGATGGCGGCTTTGTTGCGCATGAAGCGCGCAAAGGCATCCTGCCAGAGCGAGCGGCCTTTGATCCGCTCGGCTTCGACCAGCTTTTCGACGATCCGTTCGTTGCGCGCGGATGCTCCTGCAATAGCCATGTCGATCAGTACCTGATTTTCGGGTCAAGCCACGCATAAACGACATCCGTGACGAGGTTGAAGATGATGGTCAGTGAGCCGTAAAGGATGGTGACGCCCAGCATGACGGAGTAATCACGGTTAAGCGCTGAGTTGACGTAAGACCGGCCTATGCCGCCGGTCGAGAAATACATGTCGATCACCACCGAACCGGTGATCATGCCGACAAACGCCGGTCCAAGATAGCTGACCACGGGCATCAGCGTCGGCTTCATTGCGTGTCGCCAGATTATGGCGCGTTCCGAAAGACCCTTGGCGTGCGCGGTGCGGATAAAGTTGGAGTTCAGCACCTCCAGCATCGAGGCCCGCGTGATCCGCGCGATCGAGGCCATATAGCTGGTCGAAAGCGCGATCACCGGCATGATCAGATATTGCCACTGTCCGCCGTTCCAGCCGCCCCCGGGCAGCCATCCCAGCTGCCAGGTGAAGACGATGATCAGGATCGGCGCCATCACGAAATTGGGCAACGCCTGGGCAGAGAAGGTTGCCCCCACTGCGATGTAGTCAAGCAATGAATTGTGCCGGATTGCGGCCACTATTCCCAAACTCATCCCGACCAAAGTGGCCACAACGAAGGAAATAGAACCGTAGGTCAGGGTCACCGGAAATCCCTGCGCGATGACATCGTTCACCGACCGGTCTTTGTACTGGTACGACGGCCCGAAATCGAACCGAGTGACAACGCCCTTCACGTAATTGAGCATTTGCATGTGAATAGGTTGATCAAGCCCGTATTTGGCCTCGATATTGGCAAGCACCTGCGGCGGTAGCGGTCGTTCAGAGGTAAACGGACCACCCGGCGCTGTCTGCATGAGATAAAAGCAAATAACCACCAGCGCCAAAAGCGTCGGGATGGCTATCAGTAAGCGCCGTATGATGAAGCGCGTCATTCAGATGACCCCACGAATATCGCCCGGCCCCCAAAACTGGGGACCGGGCCGTGTCTTCGCAAAGCAGCCTATTGATCGACTTTGTACATGTCTTTCGAATAGACGTTTTGCTCAATGTTCTGGAACGGCCAGCCTTTGACGTCGGCCTGCAGCATCATCACGCTCGTGTAGTGATAAACCGGGATAACCGGAATTTCGCTGGCGATGATTTGCTCGACTTCAGTATAGAGCGGCTGGGTGTCGTCCGCGGTTTTGGCCATTTGCAGCAGTTCATCAACGCGGGCGCTGTTGAATTGGCCGTCGTTATAGCCGGAGCCACTGTCCAGAAGATCGAGGAAGGTCGATGCTTCGTTGTAGTCGCCACACCATGCGCCACGGGCCAGTTCAAAGTCCTGGTTTCCACGGGTTTCCAGGAATGTTTTCCATTCCATGTTCGCAAGTTCGGCTTCGACGCCAAGTTTCTGTTTCCACATTTGGCTCATCGCAACTGCGATTTTCTTGTGAGCTTCCGAGGTGTTGTAGATCATACCAAACGACAGCGGATTGTCGGGCCCAAAACCAGCAGCCGTCATCAGTTCGACAGCCTTGGCGTCACGCTCGGCCTGGCTCATGTTGGCCATCTCGACGTCAGGCGTTACGAAACCAGCGGTCAGTCCCGGTGTGAACGTGTAGGCTTGGAACTGGCCACCCTGCAGCACAGCATCGGTGATAACGCTACGGTCCAGAGCCAGCGACAGCGCTTCGCGAACGCGAACGTCCTTGAATGCCGGGTTGGCGGATACGGAATCCGACAAGTTGAACGTGTAATAGTAGTTACACAGACGTGGGTTGGAATGCGCCTGATCGGGATATTCAGCGCTGAGTTTCGGGAACTGACCAGCCGGAACAGCAACCTTGTCCAACTCGCCGGCTAAATAACGGGTTAGAGCGATATTGTCGTCGTTGATGACAAGGCCGACAACTCTTTCCAGAACTGTCTTGCCGTTGTCCCAGTAGAGCGGGTTGCGTTCGCGCACCGAGCGTTCGTTCGGGATGTGCTCGGTCAGAACATAGGCACCGTTTGAGACGATGTTCTCAGGCTTGGACCATTGCGCACCATGTGCTTCGACGGTCGCCTGATGGGTCGGGAAGGTCGAGCCATGCGTGGTCATCAGCGGGAAGTATGGCAGCGAATTGGTCAGTTTGACTTCCAGTGTATGGTCGTCAATCGCTGTGACGCCAAGGCTGTCGATCGGCATTTCGCCTGCAAGGATTGCCGAGGCGTTTTCGATCGACATCAGTTCACCGAACCAGGAATAGGGCGAAGCCAGTTCCGGATCGACAAGGCGCTGCCAGGCGTAAACGAAATCACCGGCGACGACCGGATCACCGTTTGACCATTTGGCGTTGTCGCGCAGATGGAAAGTGTAGACGTCTTTTTCGGCGCTCACGTCATGGCTAAGCGCCACGCCGGCAACCAGGTTGCCGTCAGCGTCCTGATTGTAGAGCCCTTCAAAGAGGTCGCGCACAATGTCGGCGCCGGACGTATCTTCGACAACCTGCGGGTCAACCGAGCTAAACTCGTCCAGCAGGCTGTAGGTAAACGTCTGGTCTGCGGACAGCGTTTCGCCGGCCATCGGCGAGGCTGCCATCGCGGCGCTGGTCAGCATCGAAGTGCTAAGCAGGCCCGCGAATAAAATTCGAGGCATTTTGGTCATTATTATCTCCCTTGTTTGTTCAGTATTTTTCGGACGTTTGGCCAAACTGGGTTCGGTTACGCCGCTTCGGTCTGTTGAAACCTGAATGCGCATAGTTTTGTGCGCAAACCGAAATAGGTGCAACCCTTTCCTAACGTCAAATCTACCATTTGGAACAGAATTTCACGATCGCATCGCCGTGCTTTCCGTTAATTTTGCTCAAGCGCCTGTTTGTATAACATTTGTTGCCTGAACTCCTAACAATCGGGCGATTAAACTGGTTAACGCCGTCTCTCAGCGCGAAGCTGCCAGATTGGTCAGCCAGTCAGGGTCCATTTCCGGCACGGATGACAGCAGCAATTCGGTATACTCGGGGTGCGGCGGTGACATGATCTCGGTTTTGAGCCCCTGCTCGACAACCGCGCCCTGAAACATCACCACGATCTCATCCGATATGGCCTCGACCGTCGCGATATCATGGGTGATGAAAAGGTAAGAGATACCCTCTTCGCGCTGTAGCTTCATCAAAAGTTGCAGAATGCCCTCTTGCACAATCTGATCGAGCGCTGAGGTGACCTCATCGCAGATAATCACCTCCGGCTTGGCGGCCAGCGCGCGGGCGATGCAGATACGCTGCTTCTGCCCGCCAGACAATTCACTTGGCAGGCGGTCATAGAAGGTCTCGTCAAGCTCGATAAGTTTGAGCAGTTCGATGACCTGAGTCTCTTTGGCCTTGCCGGTCAGGCCATGGTAAAATTCCAGCGGGCGGCCAATGATCTCACCCACCGTCTGACGCGGGTTCATCGCCGTGTCGGCGCTCTGGTAGATCATCTGAATCTGCCGAAGCTGATCCTTTGTGCGGTCCTTCAGCTGCGCCGGCAGAGCAGAACCGTTAAACGTCACCTGGCCCTTCATCGGCGGCAGAAGTCCGGTGATGACGCGCGCAGCGGTGGATTTCCCAGAGCCCGATTCGCCGACAATTGCCACAGTCTTGCCCCGCGGCAGGCTGATATTGACGTTGTCCAGAACTTTCAGCGTTCGCCCATATGCCGCATCGACGCCGTCCACGCTCAGAACCACATCATCCGATGTTCCCGGTTCCTTATGCAGCATCCTGACCGACCAGAGCGACTTGGTATAATCCTGTGCCGGTTCGGCAAGCATTGCACGGGTTTCGGCTTCTTCAACCTCTTCGCCATAACGCAGAACTTTGATGCGGTCCGCCATCTGGGCAACCACCGCCAGATCATGGGTGATATAGATCGCCGCGGTCTGAAACTCCTCGACGATCTTGCGCATTGCCAACAGCACCTCAACTTGCGTTGTCACATCCAAAGCAGTGGTCGGTTCGTCAAAAATAATCAGATCCGGGCGCGGTGACATCGCCATCGCGGTCATCACCCGCTGCAGCTGACCACCCGATACCTGATGGGGATAACGCAAACCGATATTTTTCGGATCGGGCAATTGCAGCGCCGCATAGAGATCAATGGCATCCGAACGCGCCTCAGAGTCGGTCTTGATCTTTTCGCGAACAGCCGCACTGACGGTCTGATCAATCAGTTTATGCGCGGGGTTAAACGAAGCAGCCGCAGATTGGGCCACATAGGTCATCCGCGTCCCCCACAGATGATGTTTGTCGGCACCCGACAAATTGCGCAAATCCATACCGTCAAAAAGGATTGTGCCATCGGTAATCCGGCAGCCAGGCTGGGTATAGCCCATCGCCGCCTTGCCGAGCGTCGATTTGCCAGCGCCGCTTTCGCCGATCAGGCCAAGCACTTCGCCGCGGTTCAGCGTCAGATCGACGCCCTTGATGATCGGGTTCCACTTTTCGTCGGCAAAGCCGTCGATCACGATACCGCGCATCTCCAAAAGCGGTTGGGATGCTCCGTTAGTGCTCATCGCGCAACCCACTTGATTTGTGCAGGAACCAGTCAACGACAAAATTGACCGCTACGGTGATCAGCGCGATCGCACCGGCGGGCACCAGCGGTGTCAGTCCGGCTTTGAGGTCGAATTTGGCGAACTGGATCAGATTGGCGGTTTCGCGCACCATCGTGCCCCAGTCGGCAGCGGGCGGCTGAATGCCCAGGCCGAGGAATGACAGCGAGGCAATGGTCAGGAAAACAAAGCAAAAGCGCAGGCCAAATTCGGCGACCAGCGGCGGCATGATGTTGGGCAGGATCTCGCGGCGCATGGTCCAGCCGAGCCCTTCGCCACGCAGGCGCGCGGCCTCGACGTATTCCATAACCACGACGTTGACCGCCACCGCGCGGGTCAGCCGGAAGACTCGCGTCGAGTCCAATACCGCGATGATAATGATCAGGCTCGTGGCTGTTGACCCAAAGATCGACAGCAGCATCAGCGCGAAAATCAGCGACGGGATCGCCATCAGAACGTCGACAAAGCGGCTGATGATCTGGTCGAGCCAGGACCGGTTAATCGCGGCGACAAGGCCCAGTCCGCCGCCGATGAAAAACGCCAACAGCGTGGTGATGAGCGCAATTCCGATGGTATTTCGCGCGCCATAGATCAACCGGCTGAAAATATCGCGCCCGATCTGGTCGGTTCCGAAAACATGGCCATCACCCCATGGCAGGAAAGAGGCAAAGGAATTATCGGCTTCGCCGTACGGCGCCAGCAGCGGCGCAAAAACGGACACAAACAAATAGAAGAAGATCACCAGCATCCCGAAAATCGCCGTGGGCGGGGCTTTTTTCAGCTCGATCCACATCCGTTCCCAGCGCGAGCGCCGGGTTTTGACCATCGCAACTTCGCCGGCGGCGGAATATGTGTTCGGCTTATCGCTCATTTGGGGTGCAACAATCTGGGATTGGTGACAATGCCGATGATATCGGCGGTCAGGTTCAGCAGGATATAAGTTGCCGCGAATATCAGCGCGCAGGCCTGAACAACCGGGATGTCACGCGAACTGACTGCATCGACCATCAGCTGGCCAATGCCGGGATAGACAAAGACCACTTCCACGACAACCACGCCGACGACGAGATAGGCCAGGTTAAAGGCGATAACCGTGGCAATTGGCGCCCAAGCGTTTGGCAGCGCATGGCGCAGGATTACGGTCGATGGCGGTTCGCCCTTGAGCTGCGCCATCTCGATATACGGACTGGCCAGCAAGTTGATCAGTGCCGCGCGTGTCATCCGCATCATATGGGCCACGATGACAAGCGTCAGGGTCAGCGCCGGCAGCGCACAAGTCCACACGCGTTCCCAGAATCCCATGTCGAAATCGACATTGGCCAGACTGGGGAACAACGGCCAAAGTGTGCCCAGAAGCAGGATCAGGATGTAAGCGAGAAAAAATTCGGGGAAGGAAATCGTGGTCAAAGTAAGAGATGAAACCAGCCTGTCATAGAATGAATTGCGTTTCAACGCAGCGGTGATGCCTAAGAAAAGCGCCAACGGAACGGCGATGAGTGCGGTCATGCTGGCCAGAAAAAACGTATTGGCCAGCCGCGGGCCGATCAATTCGGCAACTGGTCGCGAGCGGTCAACGCCAGAAGAGGCACGGCCTGAAAACGACGTGCCAAGATCGCCGCTGGCCAGTGCGCCGACCCAGTCAATATAGCGCAGCACCGCAGGTTGATCGAGGCCCAGTTCCTTGCGGAAGGCGGCCACGGTTTCCTCGGTCGCGGCCTGTCCAAGCACGGCTTGCGTGAAGTCGCCGGGCAGCAATTCGATCGCCGAAAAGATAATGATCGAGACCACAAAGAGCGTCAGCAATCCTAGTGCTAATCGCTGCAAAACCGTTCGCAAGACCGGATGCAAATTTACCCCTCCGTGCTTGGTGCCGAGTGGTGGCCCAACCTTTTTTCTTAGCTCAGAGGTTACGGCGAGCGGGCCTCATATGTAAACCGGTGGGCGAATTAAATGTCGGTAACACGCGATATGTCCGGTTTATGTACCAGATGATCTGTCCGGTTTTAGAACGCCTCCAAGCCATGGAGGGAGGCGATGCGTCGGACGGAGCAGGTACAGGGACTGAGATTGATGAAGTTCGAGGAGGTTTACGGGCGCACCCATCGGGGTGGCTTGAGCCAGGCGGAGGCGGCGGAGGTTCTGGGTGTCTCGGAGCGCACCTTCCGGCGCTGGCGCGACCGCTACGAGGCGGAGGGAGCCGACGGTCTCTACGACCGCCGCCTGGGCCGCCTCTCGGCGCGGCGCGCGCCGGTGGACGAGGTGGCGCGGGTGCTGGAG
Source organism: Paracoccaceae bacterium (assembly GCA_965216135.1). Classification (GTDB taxonomy): domain Bacteria; phylum Pseudomonadota; class Alphaproteobacteria; order Rhodobacterales; family Rhodobacteraceae; genus CBDCFL01. The sequence continues at coordinate 127,116 of CBDCFL010000023.1, read as the reverse complement.
TTGTTCGACACCCGCTACTGGGACTTCACGGCCAAGCACTTCCACGAGAAGCTGGTGGCCGATCACGGCTTCAAGCGCAGCTACAACTGGCTGCGGCTGAGCTTGCAAGCCCATGGGCGCAGGCGCGCGGCGCCCAGGCGTGGGGCGCACCGGCGCAAGCGGCCGCGCCGTGCCCTGCCCGGCATGATGTTGCACCAGGACGGCTCGAGCCACGAGTGGGTCCCCGGTCGATGGTGGGACCTGATCGTCACCATGGACGATGCGACCAGCGATATCTACTCGGCCTTCTTCGTCGCCGAAGAGGGCACCATGTCGAGCTTCCAGGGGGTGTCCGAGGCGATCCGGGCCAAGGGCCTGTTCTGCTCGCTCTACGCCGACCGCGCCAGCCACTACTGGAACACGCCCGAGGCCGGCGGCAAGGTGGACAAGGACACCCCGACCCAGGTCGGCCGCGCCCTGGCGCAGCTCGGCATCGAGTTGATCCCGGCCTGCTCGCCCGAGGCAAGGCGGCGCTCGGAGCGCATGTTCGGCACCTTGCAGAAGCGCCTGCCCCAGGAACTCAGGCTCGCCGGCATCACCGACATGGTCGAGGCCAACCGCTTCCTTAAGGAGGTCTTCCTGCCACAACACAACGCCCGCTTCGCGACCCCGGCCGAGGACCGGGGCACCGCCTTCGTCCCCTTCACCGGCGCGCTCGACGACATCCTGTGCATCCACGAGGAACGCACCGTCTCAAACGACAACACGGTGCGCTACAAGCGCCTGGCACTTCAGATCCCCGCCGGCCGCCACCGCCGCCATTACGTCAAGGCCAGGGTCCGCGTCCACGAATACCCCGACGGCACAATGGCCGTCTTCCATGGACCGCGATGTCTGGCGCGATACCACGCCGATGGCCAACCGATCGACAGCCAAACCCGCGAGGCCGCGTGACCCGCTTCGACGCGACCGACCGGCGCCCTGTGGACAAGTGGACAGCCGCTCCGCGACCGACCACTTCCCCACAGGGCCAGAAACCGCAACAGAAGCGGTCAACTCATATGGTACCCCGCATTCCCCAGATGGATGCCCGTTTCTTCACCCGCAGAAGCGTGATATACTCGATTATACAATGAGTTAACCGGGTTGGAGCGGGAATTTGCGAGCGAACGCGACGGGTGAAGTACAAACAAGCCCTCTTCGGTTCCAATTCGACTGCTCGGTCAAGGTCGCGTTCCGTGGATCGTCGATCAGTTCGGACGGCGGGCTATTGCTCCACCGCGAGTTGGACGACGCCCTCGGGCTGACGGACATGGCGGCGGGGCTGATCACCGATCCGCGCACTGGCCGGAATGGCCGCCACAATCTCGCCGGCCTTCTGCGCCAATCGGTTTTCCCACGCCTTGCCGGCTATGAGGACGTCAACGACGCCGACCGACTGTGCCGTGATCCGGTGATGCGCCAACTCATCGGTGGACGTGCGGTGAAGCGGGGTGCGGCGTCGGCCAGCGCCATGGGTCGGTTCGAGACGAAGATGCTGACCCGACCGGAGAACCTCGCCGCCCTCGCTGATCTGCCCGGCCGCTGGATCGACGCGGTGCATGACCGGAGGCCGCCGAAGAGCATCACGCTGGATATGGACAGCTCCGAGAGCCCTGTGCATGGCGATCAGGAAGGTGCAATGTGGAACGGGCATTTCCAATCCAAGTGCCTGCACCCACTGTTCGTGTTCAACCAGTTCGGCGATCTGGAGCGATGTGCGCTGCGTCCCGGCAATGTCCACAGCGCCGATGGCCGGGAGGATGTGCTGCGCCCGGTGCTGGCAAGATATTCGAGCGACACGCGACCCTCGATCACCCGGCGCTATTTCCGAGGTGACGCCGCCTTTGCCATCCCTACGCTGTTCGATCTCCTGGAGGCCGAGGGCTGGGGTTACGCCATCCGGATCAAGGGCAACAGCAAGCTCTATGAGCGGATTTCCCGGCTGCTGCGGCGCAGGCCGGGTCGGCCGTCGCACACGGTGATCCGCACCTGCACCAGCTTCCAGTATCAGGCGGGGAGCTGGGTGAAGCCGCGCCGGGTGGTGTCCAGGGTCGAGTTCCATCCGGGCGGGTTGTTCCCGCGCGTGGGCTTCATCGTCACCAATCGCAGCCTGCCCAATGAGCGGGTGCCGGCGTTCTACAACGGCCGGGGCACAGCCGGGCAGCACATCAAGGAAGGCAAGTACGCGCTGAAGTGGACGCGGCTTTCCTGCATGCGCTTTGCCGCCAACGCCGTCCGGCTACAGCTTCATGCCCTCGCCTACAATCCGGCGAACTTCCTGCGCACGCCAGCGACGCCCAGCGAGATCGAGACATGGTCACTGACCTCTTTGCGCGAACGGCTGATCAAGACCGGTACGCGGCTGGGGCGCCATGGCCGCTACGCCATCTTCCAGATGGCCGAGGCGGCACTGCCGCGGCAAGTGTTCGCCGGGATTCCTGGCCTGATCAACGGGCTGCGCGATCCGCCTGCCGCAACAGGGTGCACATGACCAGAAACCCGCCCAGATCGGCTAAATCCAACGCTGGTGACAGGAAAGGTGTGTCCGAAAACGCGTCGAGAGACGCCTTAACAGCCCGTTGACGAAGTCGGCACTGGACGCAAGCGGCCTGGTCTGATTCTTTGATGTTCTGATTTGACCGGAGGATTCGCCGATGGCGATGGGACAGCAGAAGGATCGTCAGGGGGACTTGATGGTGGGCTGGGCGGAGATGCCGCGCTCGCCGGGTCATGTGTTTTACGACCGCCTGCAGTCGGTGCTGATCGAGGGCGGCTTCGACGCCTTTGCCGAGGCGAGCTGCCGGCCCTATTACGCGGCCAGGATGGGCGCGCCCTCGGTGCCGCCCGGGCGCTATTTCCGCATGCACCTGGTGGGCTACTTCGAGGGCATCGACTCAGAGCGCGGTCTGGAGTGGCGTTGCTCGGATTCCCTGTCGCTTCGGGAGTTCCTGCGGCTTGAGAACCGGGAGCGGGTGCCGGACCATTCCTGGCTGTCACGGACCCGCACGCGCCTGCCTCATGAAGTTCACACGGCGATCTTCGACTGGGTTCTGGCGCTGATTGCCGAAGCAGGTCTGGTCAAGGGCGATCGTATCGGGGTGGATGCCTCGACCATGGAGGCCAACGCGGCGCTGCGCAACATCGTGCGAAGGGACACGGGCGAGGGTTACCGGGGGATGCTGGAGCGCTTGGCCCAGGAGAGCGGTATCGAGACGCCCACGGCCGAGGACCGGGCGCGTCTGGACCGCAAGCGCAAGGGCAAGAAGCTCTCGAACCAGGACTGGGTTTCCAGGAGCGACCCCGAGGCCAAGATCGCCAAGATGAAGGACGGCACGACCCATCTGGCCTACAAGCCTGAGCACGCGGTGGATCTGGACACCGGCGCGGTGGTGGCGGCCGAGCTGCACCCCGCCGACGAGGGCGACACGACGACGCTTCCCAAGACGCTGGCGGCGGCCCAGGAGAACCTTGCCAGCGTTGACGCGGCGCCGACGGCTGAGGACCCGGCCGAATGTGTGACCGACAAAGGCTATCACTCACGGGCGGTCTTGAAGGCCTTGGACAACGGCCCGTGGAAGACGCGGATCGCCGAGCCCAAGGCGAAGGGCTTCGCGCGCTGGCGCGGCGACGAGGCGGCGCGGCGGGCGGTCACCAACAACCGGACCCGGCTGTTATCGGGGGTGGCCAAAGAAGCCTTCAAGCTGCGCGCCGAGATCGTCGAGCGCTCCTTCGCCCACAACCTCGATCGCGGCGGCATGCGCCGGACCTGGCTTCGGGGCCGCGAGAACGTGCACAAGCGATACCTGCTTCACGTCGCCGGCCACAACCTCTCGTTGCTGATGCGCCAACTCATCGGTGCCGGCACCCCGCGCGAGGCCGTGGCGGGCGGATATGGCGGTATTTTCGTGCTGCTCACGCCCACCGGGGCCATGCTGGTCGCACTGGGGGTCTCGCAAAGCGGCCAGACGGTTTTCGCCGCCGCATTCCTCATCTGGGAGTGAGAGCCGGAAAAAGCCACTTAATCAACGGGCTGTTAAGCGGTCGGATCGGCCTGTTTGGTCGTGCTATCCGGCCGGCACGCAGCACCACACGCGGATCGGAGGCAGAAATCGCCTGGAAAGTCGCCTTCGGTTGCTTTAGCCTCACGGGAGGCAAGCCAAATGGAGAATGCCGGGGTACATAAACCGGTCAACTCAGAATGTTCTCGACACCGGTGGGCGAATTAAACTTCAAATCGCTGTCATTATTGAGGATTCGGCTTGGCAGAGCGGGTATTTCCGGGCTAGCGTTGCCACATAATCAAAAAAAGGGCGGTTTTGCTGCCACCAACAAAGACCAGGGAGAACACTCATGAAATCCGTGAAAGACACATTCATCGCGCATCAGCGCCTGCGGCTTGCCAATGGCGCCGTCTCGCGGCGGCAATTCATGTCTTCGATGCTTGCCGCCGGGGTGGCCGTTCCAACGGCGCTCGGCTGGGCCAGCAAGGCCATGGCCGCACCGAAACGCGGCGGCTCGTTCAAAATGGGAATGGCGCATGGCTCGACGACAGACTCGCTCGATCCGGCGACATACGAGAACAGCCTGATGACCCAGGTCAGCTATTTGTACAGCAATGGCCTGACCGAAGTTGCACCGGACGGCTCGCTTGTCGGCGATCTGGTTGAAGGTTGGGAGGCCTCAGCTGATGCGGCCACCTGGCGGATGCCGCTGCGCCAAGGCATAGAATTCCACAACGGCAAAACCCTAACTACTGACGATGTGATCGCATCGCTGAATTATCACCGCGGTGAGGATTCAATATCTGCAGCCAAGGGCAACCTGGCGTCGGTGACCGACATCTCTGCAGACGGTGATACGCTGGTTTTCGCCCTTAGCGAAGGCAATGCCGACTTCCCGTTCCTGGTTTCGGATTATCACTTTGCGATCATGCCTGCGGTTGACGGCGCTATTGAACCTGTATCCGGGATTGGAACTGGGCCCTACATCATCGACGGCTTTGATCCGGGTGTCAGAATCAATGCGCATCGTAACCCGAACTACTTCAAGTCCGATCGTGCGTGGTTCGACGATGTGGAAATGCTGGCGATCATCGACATAACCGCACGCCAGAACGCACTTCTGAACGGCTCGGTCCATGCGATCAGCCGGGTCGATCCCAAAACAGCGGCCCTACTGGCTCGTGCACCGAATTCGCGGCTATTGGAGGAAACCGGCACACTTCACTACACGATGCCGATGCGGGTCGATACTGCGCCATTTGACAATTACGATCTGAGAATGGCGCTGAAACTTTCGGTCAAGCGGCAGGAACTGGTCGACAAGATCCTGCTTGGTCATGGTGCATTGGGCAACGATCACCCGATATCTACAGCCAACCGGTATCACGCCGCGGCCCTGCCGCAGCGTGAATTTGATCCTGATCAGGCGAAGTTCCATTACGAGAAATCAGGTCACTCCGGAGCGATCCAGCTGTCAGCCTCGGACGCCGCGTTTGCCGGCGCTGTGGATGCAGCGCAGCTGATTGCGGCCTCTGCGGCTGAGGCAGGGATCGACGTCGAGGTGGTTCGAGAGCCGTCGGATGGTTACTGGTCCAATGTCTGGAACAAGAAACCTTGGTGCACCTGTTACTGGGGCGGACGCCCGACCGAAGACTGGATGTTCTCGTCGGCTTATGTGGCGGGAACCGAATGGAACGACACCGCGTGGCGCGAAACCGATGCTGCGGTCAAGTTCAACGAGATCGTGGCGCAGGCGCGCGCTGAACTTGATGACGCCAAGCGCGGCGAGCTGTATTTCGAAGCGCAGCGTCTGATCAATGACGATGGTGGCGCGCTGATCCCGATGTTCGCCAACCATATCATGGGACTGAGCAACGAAATTGAGACCAACGACGATGTCGCCGCCAACTGGGAAATGGACGGCTCAAAAGCTGCCGAACGGTGGTGGTTCGCCTAAGTCTTAATTCAAGGCAAATTGACGGGGCGGCCTTGGTGGCCGCCCTTTTTTTTCAGCGCGCTTTGCCGAACCAAATTTTGGCGACAATGTTAACCTGTGCCCGATCACTAATTAAAGTTGCGTTCATTGTGCCATAATGTCGGCCAAATCTGCCTTTACGCCCGGACCTCGTAGAATTGCGAGATTTACCGGCGGGGCATCTAGTCCGGACTGGCTCGCGATGGCGGGGCCCGTCGGGTCACCGAGCATCGAGCGCCAACCTAATCAGGACCGCCCTGCCCGCTGAAGGGTGAAAAATGACTGCAGGGCAAACTGGCATTCAGCCTGGCTCTGACGACGGGTTCGCGGACGAACTGCCGCCCGGTACATCGTTGTTGCAAGCGTGCCTATCCGGTTGTCACCCACACCCACTACATGTAGGGTGCTCCCAGTCGCCCGAGTAAAGCTCGGCGTAAGTGGGAGCGGTGACATCGCCAGCGATTCCGAGCAGGGACCGGAAGGCGTTGAACGGGTAGAATCGCCTGTTGAAGCGGAATGTGAACTCGTTGAGGTAGGCTTGGAGGTGCTGGTGGCTCACGCCGTGATGAATGCCACTCAGCCACGTCTTCAGGTTGGCGAAGACGAGATGAATGATCGGCAGATACTCCTCAGCGACCTGGGAGTTGCCTCGCTCGGCGACGGCGAGGTGTTTGTAGCCGCGCTTGGCGAGGCTGGTATAGCCGGACCAATCGTCGGTGATGACCGACGCACCCGAAGTAACGGCGCCCTCGACAAAGCCGCAGAGCGATTCCGCGCTGCGGTCTGGCACGACAGCGAGTCGGACACGTCCGGCGTAGCGACCGCCCTTCCGCTTATCGAGCTTGGTTCCCGGCTTGCGCTGTCGCACTTCAACGGCGCTGGCGACAAGAAGCTTGTGGTGAACGCCCCGGCCCTTGCCGCGCGTGCGGCCGCCGACCCAGGTTTCGTCGACTTCGACATGGTCGCAGGCCTCGCTGCCGATGCGGTCCTGATCCGGCCGAACCATACCAGCGCGGAGCTTGTGGAGGATCTGAAAGGCGGTTTCGTAACGGGAAAGCCCGACCTGGCGCTGGAACTGTGTGGCAGACATGCCGGGCGTCTGGCTGGCAACCAGATAGGCCGCCCAGAACCATACGCCCAGCGACGTATGGGAGCGCTCCATGACCGTCCCCGCCGTCAGCCCGGTGTCGCGGCGGCACTTTCGACAGCGCAAGACGCCGGGCCGGCTGGTGAAGCGGAACGGCTCTGCCGCCGTCTGGCAATGGGGGCAGACGAACCCGTCACCCCACCGCGCCTTCTCCAGGTAGGCGGCACAGGCCGCGTCATCCGGGAAAAGTCGTTGAAACTCGGGAAGCGACCGCGGAAACGAAAGGTCTTCGCGCTGCGGAACATCCATCCCCGCTTCGTCCGCCTCCCGAGCCACTCGACGCCACACCCTACATATAGTGGGTGTGGGTGACAACCGGATAGGCACGGTTGCAAGGTCAGTACGAAATTGAAGGTTTCCTGAATGCAGGCGGCTTCGGTGTGACCTATCTGGCGCGCGACAGCCTAGACCGCAAAGTCGTATTAAAAGAATGTTATACCAGCGGCATTTAACATTGACCGATATGGGCCCATTTTCGCATTCCGATTGATGTGATGGTTTCGGGCTGTGCGATGAGCTTGTTCCAAGCTTCGCATCCAGCATCGACGATGGCATTGTAGTCTTCGAACACGCGGTTGGAGAGCCAATTGGCGCGCAAGTACTGCCAGATATTTTCCACCGGGTTCAGTTCCGGAGCGCGCGATGGCAGCAGGATGATGGTGAGGTTCTTCGGGACTTTGAGTTTGCCGGTGGTGTGCCATCCGGCCCGATCCATCAGCACAACCGCATGGGCCTTTCGGGCGACGTGGCGGCTGATCTCGTCGAGATGCATCTGCATGGCTTGCGCGTCCGCCCAAGGCAGCATGAGCGCCGCCCCCTTGCCGTGAGCCGGACAGATGGCGCCGAACAGATAGGCGTTGTGATAGCGCTGATCGGCCGGCTGGCGGGGGCGCGTGCCCTTTCTCGCCCACAGGCGCGTCAGGCCATTCTTCTGGCCAAGGCGTGCTTCGTCCTGGAACCAGATCTCCACCGGCGTTCCCGCTGGCAGGTCAGCTATATGCACCTGGAGCGTGTCGGCGAAGTTTTTTTTAAACGCCTCGATGATCCGCTTATCCTGCCTGGGATGCTGCGGGCGGGCGCTGATATGGGCAAAGCCCAGTTCGCCAAGCAGTCTGGATATCCCGCGCTCGGAATAGATGACGCCAAAGCGCGCCTCGATCACCCGCTTCAGGTCGATCCGCCGCCAGCGGACAACCCCGTCCACCGCCGGATCGGGGCCGGTCTCGACAATCTCGCCAAGTTCTTTCATCTGGACATCGCTCAGGTAGCGCGTCCGGCCCGCGCCCTTGCGGTTGGTGAGGCCATCCGGTCCCTCTTCGTTGAACCGGTGAACCCAGTCCCGCAGGGTTTGGCGATCCATCCCACCGATCCTTGCGGCCTCTCCACGGCGCATGCCATCGTAGACCGCCGCAAGAGACAACAGACGGCGGCTCTGCCGGGCATCCTTGCAACGGCTGGCGAGTTTACGAAGGTGGCGGGCATCAAAGTCGCGACGAAGCGGAACACTGGCTGGCATGGCGATCCTCCTTTGCCAACCTTGAATCAGATCAAAACCGATTTGGGAATCCCCACAGAGTCAGAAATTGATGCCGTTGGTATTACCCAAGCTCGATGTGCTGCCGGTCGCGAAATACCACCGAGCGGAATGCCTGACTCACGTTGGGGATTCCCAAGCGGTCCGATCTCTGACTCAATGTGGTGAACCAATGAGGTTCGCCATGGCAGCGCCTATCGACTTACGGAACGATTTTGACAGCGTCTCACTGCGGTGCCTCGCGAAGAGGACCAGGGACGCGACCCAGAGCCGTCGTCTGCTGGCGTTGGCCGAGGTCTACGATGGTGGCAGCAGGACGGATGCGTCGCGGATCGGCGGCGTCGGTCTGCAGATCATTCGCGACTGGGTGCTGCGCTTCAACGCCCGCGGACCGGACGGGCTGGTCGATGGGAAGTCACCGGGCGCACCCTCGAAGCTCAACGCCGATCACCGCCGCGCACTGGCGGAGGTTGTTGAGGCCGGCCCGGTCCCGGCGGTGGACGGCGTCGTGCGCTGGCGGCGCAAGGACCTGGCGCGGTGGCTCTTGGAGACGTTCGCCATCTCGCTCGACGAGACCACGGTCGGGCGCGAGTTGAAGGCGCTCGGCTTCGCCAAGATCTCGGCGCGGCCGCGCCACTACGCGCAAAACGAGCTGGCCGTCGAGGCTTTTAAAAAAAACTTCCCCGCCGAACTGGCGAAGATCCGGGCGAGGCTCCCGAAAGGCGTCGAGATAGAGCTGTGGTGGCAAGATGAAGCCCGCATCGGCCAGAAGAATAAGCTCACACGCCGATGGGCCAGACGTGGCACGCGCCCGCGGGTGCCCCGCGACCAGCGCACCGAATGGGCCTATATCTTCGGCGCGATCTGTCCCGCGAAGAGGAAAGGCGCCGGGCTGGTCATGCCCTGGTGCGACACCGACGCCATGGCGGCGCACCTCATCGAGATCAGTGCCGCCGTCGATCCCGGCGCCCATGCGGTGCTGATCGTCGATCAGGCCGGTTGGCACTTGACGCCCAAGCTGGCGATCCCCGACAACATCACCGTCCTGGCGCTGCCGCCACGATCGCCCGAGTTGAACCCGGTGGAGAATGTCTGGCAATTCATGCGCGACAACTGGTTGTCGAACCGGATCTTCAAATCCTACGAAGACATCGTCGCGCTGTGCTGCCAAGCCTGGAACAACCTCATCGACCAACCATGGAAGATCATGTCCCTCGGCATGCGCAAATGGGCGCATGGGTTCTGATCAATGACCGTTGGTATAACGCCGTGCGCGCGCGCAATCGGTCTGCCCAAAAGGAATTCAATTCGGTCGTGCGCCTGTTCGGGCAGGAAGCGCGGCGGCTTTCGGCGCTCAAACACCCCAATATCGTCGGCATCCATCAGGTCTTTGAAGACAAGGGTACCGCCTATATGGCGCTTGATTTCGTGCGCGGGCGCGAATTGCTGGAAATCATCGAGGACCCAAAAGTCAGCCTGACGCCCAATCAAGTGCGCAGCGTGCTCAAAAAATCCCTGAGCGCGGTGAAATATATTCACGACAACAACGTCCTTCACCGCGATATATCGCCCGATAACATCCTGATCCAGGCCAACGGCAACCCGGTCCTGATCGATTTTGGCGCAGCCCGCGAAGAGGCGACGCGCGCCAGCCGCGCGCTGTCGCAAATTCAAGTCGTCAAGGACGGCTACTCGCCGCAGGAATTCTATATTGCCGGCAGCGATCACACGCCGGCGTCTGACCTGTATTCACTGGCGGCGACATTTTACCATCTGATCACCGGCGCACCGCCGCCGACCAGCCAGGAACGTGTCGCGGCCATCGCGGCCGAAAAAGAAGACCCTTACCGGCCGCTGATCAATCATATCCGGACTTTCGATGAGCATTTTCTGATGGCGATCGACCAGGCCATGTGCCCGTTTCCAAAAGACCGTCTGGCGACGGCAGATGCCTGGATCGGGATGATCGACACCGTTAAGCGCCGTAGAGCCGCTCTGGTGAAAGCCGAAAAAGACAAAAATAAAATATAGAGGCGTCGATTCAGGCCCTCGTCGCAGAGACAATTCACGCCGGAAGCAACCCGTCCGGACAGTTAAAAACATCCGGTGCCCATCAAAAGAAACGCCTGCCCGAAAACGCCATGCCCGATCAACCGGTAATGGCAAAGCGCAAGCGGTCATTCCTTGCCCGACTCTTTAGCCGCGATCGCGGCGAGAATCGTCACGCAAGTCGCGCCGATACACCGAATATCTGAAAGGCAAAGCCATGAAATTCATCAAAGAACTGATCGCCAACAAGAGCTGGTCCAGCAGCCGTGAACAGGCCGAATTCGGTGAAGAAACGCTGCGCCGTGACATGGAAGAAGGTGGCTTTGAAAGCCCGCTGGTGGATCGCGCCCAACAGATAAAAGAGGCCGCCGATGCACCCGTCGATGAAAGCGCAATAGCCGAAGATCTTGAGAATTTTGCGGCCGAGCTTGAAAGCAACGAGACCGCGAACGGCACGCCTGACGATACGTCCGGTGATGCTGATACAAGTCAAACCGGGGACGCAGACGCCGTTGCCGACACAGCCAAAACCGATTCGCAAATTCTGTCGGGCATCGAAACGGCAAGTCCGCTGCCGACAAATAGAGACGACGCCGACGGTCCGGCAGATGGCGAATGGTTTGATGATTTCGACAATCCCGAAATGGAAGAGCTGGAGGACGACGAAGTTGAGGCATGGAACATCGGCCTGAGCGACGACGCCCTGGCCGAGGCGGTGGACGAAGAAGCAAGAAACGTAGTGCCCCAGGACTTTAGCCCCGAAGAAGAACAAGAGGTGTTCGACGACCCGCTGTTCCACGACGAAGAGCATTCGGCGAAAATCGAAGCAGCAGCGCTTGAAGCCGTGCATTCGCAGGAGCTGTCGGAGCTTGATAAGGAAGCGCTGGTCGAGGAAATCCGCAACGCCATGCAAGCGGTCCGGCACATCCATTCGGACGAGGAACTGGATCGCCAGGCGCACGCGCGCGGGCAATTGGGCCCGGTTGAGGACGCCGCCGAAGGCAACCGAATTTTTGACGCCACCGATACGATCATGGCCGAGGACAAGGGCGCGCGGCGGCGCCAGGCCATCGCTTTGATGAAAGCCGCAGCGCAAGCCACACGCGCCGATCCGGTCCTGCAAGACATGGCCGGGCATGACCCTTCGGCGAATCAAGCCGAGACAAGCGATTATCGCGACGATCTGGAAAGCTACGAAAAACCCCGCCTCACTCGGTCGCGCAACCTGCACGCCAGTGAAGGCGCGGATGCGCCGACTGACTGGGCGTCCGATCCTGCCGCCGACGAAAGCACGCCGGTGGTGGACGAGGCTGCGCGCGACGCTGAAACGGAGGTTCCAACCCTGGGAGCAGATGACACGGACATGCCGAAACCCGGTGATCTATCGCATGAGCCGGAGGGCTCGACCGAGCCGGAACAGACAGAGGCTGGCGAACAGACCCCAGAGATCAGCGCGGAGGCAACAAAAACCGTTGAGCAAACCGCAACACCGGAGCACGACGACACGGTCGGAGATGGGGATGCCGAAGATGCCCCAAAGAGCTCTGCACATGATGAGTTGCGTGCCGCATTGGAGGCCGCGCGCCGCCCCAAATCCGAAACAGTTGAAGACGGCAAGCGGCCGGTATCGCTTGCGGATGTCGGCGGCATAGAGATGAGCCAAGAGGAAGCCGATGCCTCTGAGGCGGATGAAAGCATGGCCCCAACCGCAGAGGTGGTCCAGGTGCCGCCGCCGTCGATGGGCCGGTCGCGCCGCCAGGCGGGTCGGGTTAAGACACGCCTGCTGGGGTTTCAGCATGACGACGACGCAGGCAATGATCCGTTTGACAACGCAAACTCGCCCTCGCAAATTGGCGACGGCGGGCTGTTTCCGGTTGGCTGGCTTGCGCTGATCGACGGGCCTGGCTGCGGACATACATTTGCGCTCAGTGCCGGTGTCATACCAGCGGCATTTAACATTGACCGATATGGGCCCATTTTCGCATTCCGATTGATGTGATGGTTTCGGGCTGTGCGATGAGCTTTTTCCAAGCTTCGCATCCAGCATCGACGATGGCATTGTAGTCTTCGAACACGCGGTTGGAGAGCCAATTGGCGCGCAAGTACTGCCAGATATTTTCCACCGGGTTCAGTTCCGGAGCGCGCGATGGCAGCAGGATGATGGTGAGGTTCTTCGGGACTTTGAGTTTGCCGGTGGTGTGCCATCCGGCCCGATCCATCAGCACAACCGCATGGGCCTTTCGGGCGACGTGGCGGCTGATCTCGTCGAGATGCATCTGCATGGCTTGCGCGTCCGCCCAAGGCAGCATGAGCGCCGCCCCCTTGCCGTGAGCCGGACAGATGGCGCCGAACAGATAGGCGTTGTGATAGCGCTGATCGGCCGGCTGGCGGGGGCGCGTGCCCTTTCTCGCCCACAGGCGCGTCAGGCCATTCTTCTGGCCAAGGCGTGCTTCGTCCTGGAACCAGATCTCCACCGGCGTTCCCGCTGGCAGGTCAGCTATATGCACCTGGAGCGTGTCGGCGAAGTTTTTTTTAAACGCCTCGATGATCCGCTTATCCTGCCTGGGATGCTGCGGGCGGGCGCTGATATGGGCAAAGCCCAGTTCGCCAAGCAGTCTGGATATCCCGCGCTCGGAATAGATGACGCCAAAGCGCGCCTCGATCACCCGCTTCAGGTCGATCCGCCGCCAGCGGACAACCCCGTCCACCGCCGGGTCGGGGCCGGTCTCGACAATCTCGCCAAGTTCTTTCATCTGGACATCGCTCAGGTAGCGCGTCCGGCCCGCGCCCTTGCGGTTGGTGAGGCCATCCGGTCCCTCTTCGTTGAACCGGTGAACCCAGTCCCGCAGGGTTTGGCGATCCATCCCACCGATCCTTGCGGCCTCTCCACGGCGCATGCCATCGTAGACCGCCGCAAGAGACAACAGACGGCGGCTCTGCCGGGCATCCTTGCAACGGCTGGCGAGTTTACGAAGGTGGCGGGCATCAAAGTCGCGACGAAGCGGAACACTGGCTGGCATGGCGATCCTCCTTTGCCAACCTTGAATCAGATCAAAACCGATTTGGGAATCCCCACAGAGTCAGAAATTGATGCCGTTGGTATCACCCAGATCGGTCGTGGCGAAGGCCAGGCGGTTCGGCTGGATTTCGGCGACACTGCGGTTTCGCGTGAAAATCACGCTGCAATTGCTTATGATGATGAACAAAATCGGTTTTTCCTTGGCCAGGGAGGCAAGTCAAACATCGTGCGCCTAAACGGCACACCGGTCTTGAGCACCGAGTCGTTGCAAAATGGAGATCAGATCCGCATCGGCGAGACGACATTGCGTTTCGTCGCGCTGTGCGACCAAGGATTCAGTTGGGTAGAAAAGGGTGGCGATGATGTCGAACAAGCAGCCATCGCCTAAGCTGCACTATGACGTTGCCAAGGCCCTGACTAAGGGTCGGCGCGATTACCAGGAGGACGCGCTGGCCACCGATTTTCCGCACGGTGGCGAGTTGGGGTTTGCTGTCCTGTCGGATGGCATGGGCGGTCATGCGGCCGGTGATGTGGCCAGCAAGATCGTTGTGACCGAAGTGTTCAGCGAACTCAAATTTCAGTCCGGCGACGTAGACACCCTCAAATCCGGGATGGTCGAGATACTGAAAGATGCCGCCATGGCCGCAAATGACTGTATGCGCGCCCACACCAGATCGCATCCCGATACAACCGGCATGGGCGCCACGCTCGTAGCGCCGGTCATTCTGCGAGACCGTTTGTATTGGATTTCTGTCGGGGATTCGCCGCTATTTCTGATGCGTGACGGCACGTTAGAGCGGTTGAACGAGGATCACTCGTTGGCACCGCAAATTGATCTGATGGTCGACGCCGGGCTGATAACAGCCGAAATCGGGGCCAATCATCCCGACCGGAATTGCCTGACTTCTGTGCTGATCGGCGGCGGGATCGAGAAGATCGATTGCCCGGACGTGCCGCTGGCAATATGCAGGTCGGCGATATTGTTTTGGCCGCAAGCGACGGTCTGCAAACGCTGAGTGATGACGATATTGCCGATGTGATCGCCTCATGCGAGGGGCGCTCAAGCGCCGAGATTTCAGAGGCTTTGATGGACCGGCTCGCCGAGTGCGATGAACCGACACAAGACAATGCGTCGATATGCATCATTCAGGTCCGTGAGGTGAAAGAACTCTCGAACACGCGGACCAAAGGCAAGGGCGGTCGCCGTCGCACGGCCGAGATCGTGCCCATGCCGATTGCCCAAGACCGCAAACGGGCGCGGCCCAAAAACGCTGACGTTGCTAAAAAATGAACGCTGAGTCCCACATAAGTTGCGACGCAAATGTCATTTCCCGGCTGTCGGCATTCCTGCAGCGCGACGCGCTGGCAGATCGGGCGCGTCATTTTGGCACGCAAATCCTGCGCCGCATCCGGGCCCCAGTCCGGGTTTCGATTGTTGGCCCCACCGACGCCGGAAAATCTCAACTTCTCAATATGTTGACTGGCCAAGTTGTGGTACCTGCCGGTGTTTCGATACCGTCACTGACCCTGCGGCACGGCGCGCAGTACGAAATCCAGACAACGCTTGCTGATGGCACCACGAATGTGCTTACCGAGCCGGATCTGACATGCGCGGCGGCCAGTTCGGCAGCCCATGTGGTGGTCAAGGCGCCGATCGATATGTTGCGCGATCTTTCTCTGAGCGAACTTAATCTCGGAAGCACTAACGAGGAACGGCGTATCTCGGTCGCAGGGGCCGCCCGTCACACCGACATCTGCCTGTGGTGCAGTGGCGGATTTAGTGACGACGATGCCGCGCTATGGCAGAGCTTTCCCGATCACCTGAAAGATCACGCGCACTTTGGGGTCGAGTGCGGCGCGACTTCCCCGGGAGGTCATTAGAGAAAGCTGTATTTGTGCAATTACGAAGTATGTGTTTATCTCTTCCCAACCCCACGGTTCCCGGCGTCCCGATTCGTGATTCCTCTGCCGCCTCTCGACTGCCTGCGCTTCTTCGAGGCCGCCGCCCGCCACCGGAGCTTCCTCCGCGCCGCCGAAGAGCTCGGCGTCACCCCGCCCGCCGTCGGCCACCGCATCCGCATGCTGGAAAGCCATCTTGGCGCCGAGCTCTTCGAGCGAAGGCGCCGCAGCGTGCTCCTCAACCGACGCGGCCGCGCCTATTACGAGGAGGTTCGGCGCATCCTCCTCGACATCCACGAGACCACCGAGCGACACGGCGACCGCAGGCGCTTCCGCGGCCGTTAGGGCCAGCGTCCCGCCGCTCCGCCGGGCACCCCACCTTGCCTGTACCGCGCGGATGTGAGATGACATAATCACATTTTACCAACGGGCTCTTTTGGATTTTCGCCGTGCTCCACCTGCCCCCACTCGACAGCCTGCGCTTCTTCGAGGCCGCCGCCCGCCACCAGAGCTTCGTGCTAGCCGGCAAGGAGCTCGGCGTCACCGCCGCCGCCGTCGGCCACCGCATCCGCACCCTGGAGAAGCATCTGGGCGCCGAGCTCTTCGAGCGCAAGCGCCGCAGCGTCCACCTCAACCGCCGCGGCCGGACCTATCTCAAGGAGGTGCAGCGCATTCTGGCCGAGGTCCACGGCGTCTCCGAGCAACAGCGCTCCACCCCCCGGCGGGTGCGCATCGTCTCGGTCGAAGCGGTGGCCGAGAAGTGGTTGCTGCCGCGGCTCGCCTCGTTCAAGGCGGCCCATCCCGGCATCGCCATCGAGTTCGAGACCAACCATCGGAGCGTCGACCCGGCGCGGCGCGACTTCGACGCCTGGCTCGCCTATTCGGGCGAGACCTCCGCCCCGCGCCCGCTGACCCGGCGCGAGGACACGCTGCTGGAAGAAACCCTCTACGAGGAGGCGCTGCTGCCGGTGTGCAGCCCGGCGCTGCTGGCCGCGCGCGGCAAGCCCCGCGGCCCGGCCGAGCTGCGCAACTGGCCGCTGCTCTACGATCTCGGCTGGGACGCTGACTGGTCCTATTGGTTCGCCCGCCAGGGCGCACCCACCCCGGACCTCTCGCGGGCCTCCGGCTTCCGCCTCTACTCGATGCTGGTCCAGGCCGCGGCGAACGGGCTCGGCGCCGCCATCGGCCGTCCGATGCTGATTGCCCACGAGCTCGAACGGCGGGTCCTGGTGCCGCTCTTCGACCGCCAGGAGGAGGCGCCCGAGCGCTGCTGCCTGATCACCACCGCCGCCTCGCGGCAGCGGCCCGAGCTGCGGGCGTTCCGGGCGTGGATCCTGCGCGAGGCCGCGCTGCCGCCCGCCGCTCCCGGTTTCCCGGGCCAGCCCTGACCCGGTGCCGGGCGCGGCCGGCGCAGCCGCCGTGCTCCTCCGTCAGCGCGCCCGTCCGTCCGGCACTTCCGACAGCCATGGCCCCAGGTTGTCGCCATAGGCGAAGAGCGCCGGCTGGCC
Organism: Paracoccaceae bacterium; assembly: GCA_965216135.1. Classification (GTDB taxonomy): domain Bacteria; phylum Pseudomonadota; class Alphaproteobacteria; order Rhodobacterales; family Rhodobacteraceae; genus CBDCFL01. Next base: position 109,963 of record CBDCFL010000023.1, on the reverse strand, counting down.
GCCGGTGTGGACGAACAGCACCCGGCTGCCCGGGGCGATCCGGCCCGTGCGCACATGGGCGATCAGCCCCGCCATCGCCTTCCCCGTGTAGACCGGGTCGAGCAGTAGCCCCTCATGGCCCGCCGCCAGCGCCATCGCCTCGCGCACCGCCTGGTTGAGCCGCCCGTAGCCCGGCGCCAGCACCGCGTCGGAGACGTCGAGGCCGCCCGCATCGAACGCGTCCGGGCAATCGATCATCGCCGCGAGCGCTCCCGCCACCTGCGCCACCCGGACGGGGCCTGGCTGGCGGCATCGCGGCGCACGCAGATGCCGAGGACCGGAACCCGCTCGCCGAGCGCCCGCAGGCCCACCAGCATCCCGGCATGGGTGAGCGCGCTGCCCGAGGCGCAGACCACGGCGTCGAACCCGGTGTCGCGGGCCTGCTCCACGATCTCTTCGGCGGCCAGCACGTAGCCGAGCCCGCCGAGCGGCGCATGGCCGGGGGCGGAGTGGATGACGTAGGGATTGCGGCCCTCGGCCGCGAGCGCCGCCGCGCGGCGTTCCAGCGCCGCGTCCGCCGCCGCCTCGTCCTCGCCCTCGGGGAACGGGTGCAGGGTTGCGCCCAGCACCCGGTCGAGCAGCAGGTTGCCGGAGGCGCGGTAGAGCGCGCCCATGCCGTCCACCCGGTCCTCGAGCTGGATGTGGACGGCCATACCGAGTTTGCGTGCGGCGGCGGCGACGATGCGCACCAGGTTCGACTGCACCGCGCCGGTGACCAGCACCGTATCGGCACCGCGTGCCTGCGCCTCGCCGAAGTGGAACTCAAGCTGGCGCACCTTGTTGCCGCCGAAGGCGAGCCCGGTGCAGTCGTCCCGCTTGATCCGGAGATCGATGCCGAGCGCCGCGCCGAGGTTCGGGGCGGCATCGATCGGCGTCGGCGCATGGCCGAGCCGCGCCCGCGGGAAGCGGGCGATGCCGGCAAGGGAGCTGGGCATGACGGGGGTGGGCCTGGCTGGTCTGGTTTGTCGATCGGGTCGAGTGTCTCTCGCTGCGGCGGGAGAGGTGCCGTCCAATGCCGGCGATTGCAAGCGAATTCCGCCGGAAAACCGCGATTCCGCTCACCTGAAACGCTGCGCCTTCAACCCGGACCCCGGCCGGCTTGCCGGCCAGGATCGGCCCTTTCGGTAGCCGAGCCCGTGGTCCCGAGCCCGTTCGATACTGTGCCGCCGGAATGGGTCGCGACCACGAAACAGGTCCTCCCGGCTCCCGGCCCTCACGCTCCGCCGCACCCGGACCATGGCGCCATCCCGCATGCCGCTGCCGCGCCTCATTGTTCCTGCGGCTCCAGCAGAGCGAGCGCCTGCTCCAGGGTCAGGTCGTCCGGCGGGACCTCCTTCGAGGGCCATCCGCTGCTGGAGGGCACTCCCGCACCCGGCGATCTCACCGCCTGGCCGTGGATCGACTTCGACCCGCCCGCCCTCGACCGCCTACTGGAGAGGCTGTTCCGCGACACCGGCCGGCGCGCCGCGACCGTGCTCCGGGCCGGCGCCGCCGGCCTGTTCCCGATGTCGACCGGGCCCTGGCTCGCCTGGCTGCCGCTCGACCACCTCGACCGGCTGGCCGCGCCGCGGCTCAGGCCGCTGCCGCTCGCCTTCGGCCGGCACCGCTGACGCACCGGCTTCGTCACCCGGCGCGCCGCCGAGGACCTCGAGCCGTTCCGCCTGCTCGAACAGACGCTGCGCGACAGCGCGATCAACCGGCATGCGCCGCAGGCCGGGTAGCTCCAGAGCGGTTCTCCTCCTGCATCGGGAGCGGGGCATTGGAGCCGCCGCCTTTCTCGGCCCGTCGGGGCACCGTATGGGTCTCCGACAAGACTCAAACCCGCGTGTATCCTCGGCACTCATTGCCAGGTTGGGAAGAACCTAGAGCCATGAAAGTCAGCACCGTTGGAACGACAAGCGCAGCCTTGTCACGCTTACCCTCGATGACGGTAGATCATCACAGCCTAGCCGTGCGCTGTACGTGGATCGGCTCTCCAGACTGCATATCGCCCATGGCTCGTACAACGGTTGTATCGTTCGTGCTGATCGTCCCGCAAGCCATCGCGCGCCAGCCAGTCCATTGAACGATAGCCGATCCCCTTTTTATGGGAAACCCATATTGCCTAACGCATTATAAATGTGGGACTCTTGATTCGACCAAACCACGATTATTGTCTATGACCACCCACTGGAAAGTTTGAGTTTGGCCTAACTACCCCCAACGGCGAATTCTTCCGGAACAGGATGGACCAGGCAACGACGGCTCTCCACGGCGCTGACCTCGGCCGTTACGCTCGGGCATCCCAAGGCGCGGCCGTCTTGACATGAGACGCCTCACTCAGATCAAGTCTCGGATGGCCGACCGCACGCTTGAACGCACGAACCGAACAACAAAATTACGCGGCACCGGTGGCAATCCGTTAGACGGTCGGGCCCAGGGGATGTAGGAAGCAAGAGGAGTAAACGATGGCATACGTTCCGCTGACTTTGTCGTCTTCGCTCCTTGATTCCGTCAACACCGTAATTCGGACGGGTGTAGAACCACTATTGGAAGACGTTCACTGGATGCTTGCCACGCCCACTGGAAGATCGGGCGCGCCTGGACCGCCTCGGCAACTACAGCTGCCCGTTGCGCTTGTGTTGTTGGCTACCCTGGAAGGTGTGTCGGCAAAACTATTCCAACCAGAGGAAAAGATGAATAGTGGTGAGCGGTTCAAGGAATGTCTCAATCGGTATTTTCCTTGGGACATCGATCCACCGAGAGGCGTGTGCTGTGAAGAAGCCGCCACAATTCTTTATAGTACTTTCCGAAACCCACTCGTTCATCGTCTTGGATTGCACGAGAGTAAATTCCCAGCTGTTAAGATTGGACAAAGTTTTCCTGGGAATGCTGCTGAGAGCGGACTGGAGCGTTTGGAACTCTCAAGGGGAAAACCAGCCTCAGAGCCTTGCCTCGTCGTAACACAAGACAAGCGAACATTGTGGTTGGGCCCATTCTACTGGGGCGTTCGCACACTCGTTGAGCGATGGTCCTGCGACACAACGCAAGTCGAACGGGCGGATGAGAAGTTCAGAAAGGCGGTGTCGGAAGGGAGCGCATGAACCAGCACCTCACCCACCTAAATGCCCGCCGCTGTCATGCCGTGACGGCTACCGATGCGCGATATGTCACGAAGTTCCGACCGGCGCTCGAAGCCTATGGCGTACTTTATTCCAAAGAATCAAAAGGTTGGAAGAAAGGTTCATTGTAGGTTCCCACAAAAAGCGGATCGGCTATCATTGAACGACAGCTCCACTGCAAGCTCGCGGACCCGCGTCTCGACTCCCTGGTCGCCATGGTCGCCGCGACAAACACGCCATCTATTCCCGGTTTTCGTCCTCCAGCGGCGGATCCCGTACCTCGATCTCCGGCTGCTCCGTCACCTCGTCCGCGGGGACGAAGGCGATCCGCATGCCCCATCCGGCATAGAAGTTCAGCAAACGGCCGAACTCGCCGAGATCGAGCTTCCTGTCATCGATGTAGACGGTCGTCTCACCGCCCTCGTCGTCCTCGATTTGGCAGCGCAGGATCCTGCCGCGAGGCACCCACTGGCCGCTGCTTTCGCTTAACCTGATCTGCGGGCGGCCCGGAGGGATCTCGACAGCCACTCTGTCGTATCCGGCGGCGATTTTCTCCTGGGCCTCGATCATCCTGTTGAACAGGTCGAGGACGGCGGCGTCCGACATGGTCTTGAGGAGCGGACCGATGCTGACGCGAGACACCGACACATTCGGGTCGGCATGTTCGATGACCGCGATCCCGCCCTCGCGGGTTATCCTGACTTCGTCGAGGGAGGCTTGGCGGGGCGCCTTCTTTCGCATGGGAACCATCGCTTGTCAGGCGTTGTTGCATGGATCAGACAATAGTCGCAAGCCGCCCTTACCCGTGATACAGGCTATGAGATTTGTTTGAACACGGGTCGGCCGAGTTCGGTCATTTTGTTGAGAATGGCCGACGCCGATTTTGGCCTCCGTTTGCTGATTTTCGAAACAGCGGGCTTTCAGTTTTGGCCCGATAATAGCCTTCCAGCGCCCCATCTGTGTCTCAATTCTACTGCGCTGATTGTAGCCACTGCCAGATTGCCAGGCCATGCGGCCATGAGTTTGAATTTTAACAATATGTCGGTCTCGAAGTGAGGGAAAACACTTGGATTGCGGGCTTGGAATGGCGTTCTTCGGTGGAGGAATAATGATTTCAACCGCCTCGCCAAATCGTGCCTTAAGCAAGTCACTGGTCGGTGCGCCGTCGTAGGCACCGTCCGCTATAAACCGGGAGACCGGAGTGCCAATCTGATTTAATAGATCAGGCAGCACTGTTGGATCGCCAACGTCATCCAGCGTTAAATCCGAACAAACGATATCGCCAGTCACAAGGTTCAGACCAAGGTGAAGTTTACGCCACCGTTTGCGTTTGGCCTTTACATTATACTTGCTTTGCAGCCACTCACCCTCATCGAAAACCTTCAAACCCGTACTGTCGATGGCCAAGTGGACCGGATCTGTTATTTTGATTTTGGGCCTTGCCGGAAGGCTCAGACCACGCCCTCGGCGCGACAGGGTCGAGAAATCAGGAACTGAAATTTCCAGCAGCATCAGCTTTGATATGCTGCGTATCAGCCCTTGGGTCTGGCGCAGCGGCAACCTGTAAACCATGCCCAGCGTCAGGCACATCGTGATCGCCAGATCCGAGTATCGCGGCTGGCCGCCGCGCGACCTGCGCCGTGCGCATCCCCTGTCAAATCACCACGATTTCGCAGGCTTTCATTATACCCGCAGCCCAGTGCTTTCGCGCATCCCCTGTGATCCAGACCGTCAAATCACCACGATTTCGCAGGCTTTCATTATACCCGCACCAGTTCGTCACCCGATATTTCTTCTTCGCAAACTTGTGCCGGCGGGAGGTGTTGAATTTATGCGGCATTAAGCATATCCGTGGTCGTGGCAAAAGCCTGTGTTAACACTTGACACCCGATCCGTGCAACAACGCCGATCATAAGGGATTTTCGGTTAGAATCTCTGGCATCCTAAGCCCGTTTGTAATCGGTTCAGGGTTCGATAGACGGTTGGCCTTGAGACTGTGAACAGTTCTGCCAGATCAGAGATCGAATACTCGCCGGTTGCATGCATACGACCGAGCTCTTTTTGTTGTTTTCGGTCAGTTAGTTTTGGTTGTTTTCCCCGCAATTTGCCCTTGGCACGGGCGATGGCCATGCCCTCGCGAACCGAAAAATTACTCGGGCTCCAGCGACCCGGCGGGTGCGCTGAATTGCCCTGCGATCCGGGCGAAAAATGGTGGGCGATGTCGGATGACGAGCTTGGGCAGCAATTTTGCGGCTGGCTTGGCGATCTGGGCCTGCCGGTCACAGCCACCGTCCGGCGCTGTGAAACCCGCAGGCTAAGCCATGCCTATCCGGTGTATAATCTTGACTATCAGGCCAACTTCGAGCTGATTGATGACTGGCTGTTGGGGCTGGATGGCATGCTGGTGTTCGGTCGACAGGGTCTATTTGCCCATGACAACACCCACCATGCCTTTGCCATGGCCTATGGCGCGGCGGCGTGCATCGATGACACAGGCCAGGTTGATCGCGAAAAATGGGCGGCCTATCGCGAAGAATTTGCGACCCACACAGTTGAAGATTAGAATTCCGACACAGCGGCCGATATATTTGGCGCACCGCCAAGGGGCATCAATTTCACGGTGGTCGCGGATCAGGATAACAATGCTTGATTTCGGCGCGCGTTGTTTCGCATTTTTCCGGCATGTGGGCGTAACAGCCCGTTGACGAAGTCGGCACTGGACGCAAGCGGCCTGGTCTGATTCTTTGATGTTCTGATTTGACCGGAGGATTCGCCGATGGCGATGGGACAGCAGAAGGATCGTCAGGGGGACTTGATGGTGGGCTGGGCGGAGATGCCGCGCTCGCCGGGTCATGTGTTTTACGACCGCCTGCAGTCGGTGCTGATCGAGGGCGGCTTCGACGCCTTTGCCGAGGCGAGCTGCCGACCCTATTACGCGGCCAGGATGGGCGCGCCCTCGGTGCCGCCCGGGCGCTATTTCCGCATGCACCTGGTGGGCTACTTCGAGGGCATCGACTCAGAGCGCGGTCTGGAGTGGCGTTGCTCGGATTCCCTGTCGCTTCGGGAGTTCCTGCGGCTTGAGAACCGGGAGCGGGTGCCGGACCATTCCTGGCTGTCACGGACCCGCACGCGCCTGCCTCATGAAGTTCACACGGCGATCTTCGACTGGGTTCTGGCGCTGATTGCCGAAGCAGGTCTGGTCAAGGGCGATCGTATCGGGGTGGATGCCTCGACCATGGAGGCCAACGCGGCGCTGCGCAACATCGTGCGAAGGGACACGGGCGAGGGTTACCGGGGGATGCTGGAGCGCTTGGCCCAGGAGAGCGGTATCGAGACGCCCACGGCCGAGGACCGGGCGCGTCTGGACCGCAAGCGCAAGGGCAAGAAGCTCTCGAACCAGGACTGGGTTTCCAGGAGCGACCCCGAGGCCAAGATCGCCAAGATGAAGGACGGCACGACCCATCTGGCCTACAAGCCTGAGCACGCGGTGGATCTGGACACCGGCGCGGTGGTGGCGGCCGAGCTGCACCCCGCCGACGAGGGCGACACGACGACGCTTCCCAAGACGCTGGCGGCGGCCCAGGAGAACCTTGCCAGCGTTGACGCGGCGCCGACGGCTGAGGACCCGGCCGAATGTGTGACCGACAAAGGCTATCACTCACGGGCGGTCTTGAAGGCCTTGGACAACGGCCCGTGGAAGACGCGGATCGCCGAGCCCAAGGCGAAGGGCTTCGCGCGCTGGCGCGGCGACGAGGCGGCGCGGCGGGCGGTCACCAACAACCGGACCCGGCTGTTATCGGGGGTGGCCAAAGAAGCCTTCAAGCTGCGCGCCGAGATCGTCGAGCGCTCCTTCGCCCACAACCTCGATCGCGGCGGCATGCGCCGGACCTGGCTTCGGGGCCGCGAGAACGTGCACAAGCGATACCTGCTTCACGTCGCCGGCCACAACCTCTCGTTGCTGATGCGCCAACTCATCGGCACCGGCACCCCGCGCGAGGCCGTGGCGGGCGGATATGGCGGTATTTTCGTGCTGCTCACGCCCACCGGGGCCATGCTGGTCGCACTGGGGGTCTCGCAAAGCGGCCAGACGGTTTTCGCCGCCGCATTCCTCATCTGGTAAGGGCAACCTTAACATGACAATATCTGAAAGATCGCTATACGTTGGTTGGGGTAGGGCAAGTAGTTTGTGTATTTTGAGGGCGATGGTGTGACAATTCCGGTAGTAATAATTGGCGCCGGGCCGGCGGGCCTGACGGCTGCGTATGAACTGCAGCGCATTTCTGATCAGTATCAGCCACTGGTCTACGAGGCCTCGAACATGGTCGGTGGGATATCGCGGACCGCCAGCCACAATGGGTACAGGTTTGATATCGGTGGGCACCGGTTTTTCACCAAGGTTCCGGAAGTCGAAGCGATGTGGACCGAGGTTTTGGGCGATGATTTCATTACCGTCGCGCGGCAAAGCCGGATTTTCTATCGGGGCAAGTTTTTTGACTACCCGCTGAAATTGTGGAACGCGCTTACCAATCTGGGCCTGTACGAAACCATGCGCATCGGGTTGAGCTATCTGAAATGGAAGGTGCGCCCCTACAAGGATGAAAATAATTTTGAAGAATGGGTGATCAACCGGTTTGGCGGTCGCCTGTACATGCATTTTTTTCGAACCTACACGGAAAAAGTATGGGGCATCGCCCCGACCCGTATCCAGGCCGACTGGGCGGCGCAACGGATCAAGAACCTGTCGTTGCCCAAGGCCGTCTGGAACGCAATTTCCGGCGCCAATGACACGACAAGCCTGATCGAAAAGTTTCGCTACCCGCGCCTTGGGCCCGGTATGATGTGGGAAAAAACCCGCGATCTGGTACGCGAGCAGGGCGGCCGTTGCCGCTGGCTGCGCCAGATTTTCGAAAAACCTAGGGCTTGTTGACGTTTAGGGATTCCCAAATCGGCTGATGACTGATTCAAGGTTGCAAACAGAGGAGAGCAGCCTTGATCCGCACAGTTCTGACCGACGCCCAATGGGCTGTCATCGCACCGCACTGCCTTGGCCGGGAATGCGACCCCGGTCGCACCGGCCCTGACCCGCGCCGGTTTGTCGAGGCAGTTCTCTGGATCTCGCGGACCGGATGCCCCTGGCGCGACCTGCCGGAAGAGTTCGGGCGCTGGAACAGCGTGTTCAAGCGCTTCCGAAGGTGGGTGAGGGCCGACGCTTTCTATCGTATGTTCAGGGTATTAGCCGAAGATGCAGACTTCGAATACACGATGATCGACGGTAGTATCGTCAAAGTCCACCGACACGGTCAGGGCGCAAAAGGGGGACTCAAAGCCAAGCCATCGGACGCTCTCGCGGCGGGATAACGACAAAGATCATGGCTCTGACGGACGCGCTCGGCAATCTGATCGACTTCCGCCTTCTGCCCGGTCAGGCGCATGACCTGCGGGGTACCGCCGCACTGATCGAGGGCCTCACCTGCGACCAGTTTCTCGCCGACCGTGCCTTCGACGCGAACTGGCTGCGCGAAGCGCTGACCAGTGCCGGGATCGAGCCGGTAATACCAACGGCATCAATTTCTGACTCTGTGGGGATTCCCAAATCGGTTTTGATCTGATTCAAGGTTGGCAAAGGAGGATCGCCATGCCAGCCAGTGTTCCGCTTCGTCGCGACTTTGATGCCCGCCACCTTCGTAAACTCGCCAGCCGTTGCAAGGATGCCCGGCAGAGCCGCCGTCTGTTGTCTCTTGCGGCGGTCTACGATGGCATGCGCCGTGGAGAGGCCGCAAGGATCGGTGGGATGGATCGCCAAACCCTGCGGGACTGGGTTCACCGGTTCAACGAAGAGGGACCGGATGGCCTCACCAACCGCAAGGGCGCGGGCCGGACGCGCTACCTGAGCGATGTCCAGATGAAAGAACTTGGCGAGATTGTCGAGACCGGCCCCGATCCGGCGGTGGACGGGGTTGTCCGCTGGCGGCGGATCGACCTGAAGCGGGTGATCGAGGCGCGCTTTGGCGTCATCTATTCCGAGCGCGGGATATCCAGACTGCTTGGCGAACTGGGCTTTGCCCATATCAGCGCCCGCCCGCAGCATCCCAGGCAGGATAAGCGGATCATCGAGGCGTTTAAAAAAAACTTCGCCGACACGCTCCAGGTGCATATAGCTGACCTGCCAGCGGGAACGCCGGTGGAGATCTGGTTCCAGGACGAAGCACGCCTTGGCCAGAAGAATGGCCTGACGCGCCTGTGGGCGAGAAAGGGCACGCGCCCCCGCCAGCCGGCCGATCAGCGCTATCACAACGCCTATCTGTTCGGCGCCATCTGTCCGGCTCACGGCAAGGGGGCGGCGCTCATGCTGCCTTGGGCGGACGCGCAAGCCATGCAGATGCATCTCGACGAGATCAGCCGCCACGTCGCCCGAAAGGCCCATGCGGTTGTGCTGATGGATCGGGCCGGATGGCACACCACCGGCAAACTCAAAGTCCCGAAGAACCTCACCATCATCCTGCTGCCATCGCGCGCTCCGGAACTGAACCCGGTGGAAAATATCTGGCAGTACTTGCGCGCCAATTGGCTCTCCAACCGCGTGTTCGAAGACTACAATGCCATCGTCGATGCTGGATGCGAAGCTTGGAAAAAGCTCATCGCACAGCCCGAAACCATCACATCAATCGGAATGCGAAAATGGGCCCATATCGGTCAATGTTAAATGCCGCTGGTATAATCCCTCCAAAATCAAACCGCCGCTTCCCGGCGGAGTTCGACCGCCACACCTACAAATGGCGTCACCTGGTCGAAAACTTCTTCGGAAAGCTGAAGGAATACAGAGGGATCGCAATGCGTTCCTGCAAAACAGATGACAGCTTTAAAGCATTCATCTCGCTTGCTGCAATCGTCATTCAAACACGATGAACGTCAACACCCCCTAGTAACTTGCTTGCCGGGCGCGCCAAGTGCGTGTTTGGCATCCTGGAAAACCTGATCATAATTCCGACCCATGCCCAAGGCTCCTGTATCGCGAAGTTCACCATGGGAAATAGATTTTCATCGCCGGGTCAAGCGGCACCGAATTTTTCTGCGAAATATCGCTTTGATCAGAACGGCACGTCTTCCTCGCGCCCGGCGGAGACGACAAATTTGGCGACCACTTTTTTCGCGCCCGCCTTTTCAAACTCGATGTCCAGTTTGTCGCCCTCGATCCCCATGATATAGCCGTAACCGAATTCTTGGTGAAAAATTCGGTCGCCCTGGGCAAAGGCCGACACTGCATTCAGGTCGATCACTGTGTTTCGCGCTTCGCTTGGTTGCGCCATGCCGCGTTGCTGGCTGCGGGCAGCCAGGCGTTTCCAGCCCGGCGAATTGTAGCCGTCGGCTTTGGCGGCCTTGTCCTGCAGGTCTGAACCGAACCCGGCGGCGGCGGCACCGTAGGCACCCCCATATAGCCCGGGCGGGGTCAGCACGTCGACATTCTCTGCCGGCAATTCATCAATAAACCGCGACGGCATCGACGACTGCCACTGGCCATAGACCAGGCGGTTGGCGGCGAACGATATGGTGCACAACGTTTGGGCGCGGGTTATGCCGACATAGGCAAGACGGCGTTCTTCTTCCAGGCCCTTCAGCCCGCTTTCATCCATGCTGCGCTGGCTGGGGAACAGCCCGTCTTCCCAACCCGGCAGGAACACCGCGGGAAATTCCAGGCCCTTGGCACCGTGCAATGTCATGATGTTGACTTTTTCGCCGGCCGCGTCGGTTTTGTTATCCATGATCAGGGCGACGTGTTCGAGGAACCCTTGCAGGTTGTCGAAACCTTCCAGTGCCTTGACCAGTTCTTTCAGATTTTCCAGCCGCCCCGGGGCTTCGGGGGTTTTGTCGTTTTGCCACATCTCGGTGTAGCCGCTTTCTTCGAGGATGATCTCGGCCAGTTCGATATGGCTGCGCCTGGCATCCAGCACCTGGGCGTGCCAGCGATCAAACGCTGCGACCAATTTGGCCAGCTCGGCCCTGGCCCGGCCTTTGATATCGCCGCTGTCCAGGGCGATACGGGTGCCTTGCAGCAACGATACGCCATTTCGTCGCGCCGTAATTTGCAGTGTTTGCAAACCCTTACCGCCGACACCGCGTTTCGGGGTGTTCACGATCCGTTCGAATGCCAGATCGTCATCGGGGCTGGTGGCGACGCGGAAGTAGGCCATTGCATCGCGGATTTCCAGGCGTTCATAAAACCTTGGCCCACCGATCACCCGGTAGGGCAAGCCGATGGTCAGGAACCGGTCCTCAAAGGCGCGCATCTGGTGGCTGGCGCGCACCAAAATCGCCATGTGATCCAGCGATATCGGATCCAGCCCGCGGCTGCCGCCCTGCAGTGCTTCGACCTCTTCACCGATCCAGCGGGCCTCTTCTTCGCCGTCCCAATGGCCGATCAGGCGGACCTTTTCGCCGCTTTCGGCCTCGGTCCACAGGGTTTTGCCCAGCCGGTCGGCATTGCCGGAAATCACGTGTGACCCGGCGGCCAGAATATCCGGGGTCGAGCGATAGTTCTGTTCCAGCCGCACCACATGCGCGCCCTTAAAATCCTTTTCAAAGCGCAGGATATTGCCGACTTCAGCGCCGCGCCAGCCATAGATCGACTGGTCGTCGTCGCCGACGCAACAGATGTTTTTGTGCTCGGCCGCCAGCAGCCGTAACCACAGGTACTGGGCGACGTTGGTGTCCTGATATTCGTCGACAAGTATATATTTGAACCAGCGCTGATATTGCGCCAGCACGTCCGGCTCGGTCTGAAATATCGTGACCACATGCATCAGAAGATCGCCAAAATCCACTGCGTTCAGGGTTTTCAGTCGCGCCTGATAGTCGGCGTAAAGTTCGATGCCGCGGTTGTTGAACGCCGCGCCATCCGCCGCCGACAGCTTTTGTGGCGTCAGCGCGCGGTTTTTCCAGCCATCGATCAGATGCGCCAACTGGCGCGCCGGCCAGCGTTTTTCGTCGATGTCCGAGGCCACGATCAGTTGTTTCAGCAGCCGCACCTGGTCATCTGTGTCCAATATGGTGAAGTTGCTTTTCAGCCCCACCAGTTCGGCGTGGCGGCGCAGCAGTTTGACGCAGATGGCGTGAAATGTACCGAGCCACGGCATTCCCTCGACGGTTTCACCCAGCATCCGGCCAACGCGGTTTTTCATTTCCCGCGCTGCCTTGTTGGTGAATGTCACCGCCAGAATTTCGTTGGGCCGGGCGCGACCGGTATTTAGAAGGTGCACGATCCTAGCGGTCAGGGCTTTGGTTTTCCCAGTCCCGGCACCGGCAAGCATCAGAACCGGGCCCTCCAGCGTCTCGACCGCTTGCCGTTGCGCCGGGTTCAGATCGTCCAGATAGGCGGTGGGGCGCGCCGCCACGGCCAGCGCCGCCAGCGACGGCTTGCCGGCTGTTTCAAATGCCTCGTTTTCGTCAAACTCGCTCATGGGGGGAACCATATCGGCGCAGATGCAAAAGGAAAAGGGTGTTCTGGGAATGTTCTGGTATCTTCGATCTGCCAGACCGGGGCCACAAACCGACCTGCCTGCGCGATCGAATTGACGCAGCACAGATTGTCGCTTTGGTTCCGGCAGACTGTCAATGAGCGTTTAAAGTTGACCCTTGAGCCGGGTATTTCCGAGCCGCAGACGCATCAGATGGAGGCATCGAGCCTTCAGCTCGTCGTGCCACAACCGGTTCAGGGTAGTTACACGGATGCGCAGCAGGGCTGGCTCTGGTCTGTCGCGGATTTCATCGGCGAGGTTCGGGCCAAGCAGGCCTGAAGCGTTTCAGCAAAAATCACAGCGCGCGAACAACAAATGTTGTTTTGTGCTATGCGATGCGTTATCTTCAGGCCATGCCCAGACTCTCCATCGACATTACCTCCGAAGAACACCAGAAGCTGAAGGCGATTGCCGCGCTCAAGGGCCAGAGCATCAAGGACTATGTGCTGAAGCGCACCTTGGGCGATGCCCCTGTCCTGGACGACATGAGCGAGGGCGAAGCCGTTACGGCCCTGGCCGACTTTCTCAGGCCCCGGATCGAGCAGGCGCGGCGCGGCGAGATTTCCACGAAGTCGATGGATGACATTCGGCGCGAAGTGCAAAAGCAGGCTGGACTATAGCCGCCGGTATGAGGAGCTATGACCTCACGCTTGCCGCCGAAGAGGATCTGCAGGGCATCTGGCTCTATACCTACGAGACATGGGGCTTCGATCAGGCCGAGACGTATTTCAACCAGATCGAGGCATGTTGCGAAGCTGTAGGGAGCGGGCAAGTGCGATCAAAGCGGCTCGACGGTTTGCCGGAAGGTGTCCACATCCACCGTTGCGAGCATCACTACATCGCCTGCGTATTCCGGGGTATCCGGCCGGTCATTCCGACGACATCCGGCCACCTAAACCGGGGTATCCGGCCACCCTTGTTTAGCGGCTTTGAGGCCTAGGTTTTTTGGCTATCAGTTTTGGGCGTTTTCGTCACCTGTTTTGAGGTTGGTTTTTCGCATGCTTTGGCCGTCCAGTTCGATGCGATAGGCATTGTGGACGAGACGGTCGAGAATGGCGTCAGCGAAGGTAGGCTCTCCGATCACGTCGTGCCATGCATCGATGGGCAGCTGGCTGGTGATCAGAGTTGATCCGGCGTCATATCTGTCTTCGACAATTTCCATCAGATCACGGCGCTGGCTTGCGTCGAGGCGATCTGGCCCCCAGTCATCCAGGATCAGTAATTGGGTTTTGGTGAGATTTTTGAACAGGCGCGGGAAGCGCCCGTCCCCGTGGGCCAGTTCGAGTTCATCAAACAGACGCGGCATACGTTTGTAGAGCACGGTGATCCCGTCTCGACAGGCGGCTTGAGCCAGCGCACAGGCCAGCCAGGTTTTGCCCACGCCACAGGGGCCAGTGATCATCAGGTTGCGCTTATGTTTGATCCAGCGCCCGGTCAGCATCTGCTGGAACAGGGCTTTGTCCAGCCCCCGCCGGGTTTTGTAATCCACGTCCTCGGGAACGGCACCACCATGGCGCAGCTTTGCGGCGCGCATGCGGCTTTCAAACCTCTTGGTCTCCCGGCTACTGCTTTCTCTGTCGACCAACAACCCCAGCCATTCAGCGTGGGTCAGATCGGCGGTGCCGTCCTGCGATTGCATCTCGGCGAAGGCTTCTGCCATGCCGTCGAGTCGGAGTGTTTTGAGCTGATCCAGCGTTGGATGATCAAGCATGTCTTGTCCTCTTCAATGGAAGTAATCCGCGCCACGGATATTGGGGTGGGTGATCGCAGGCTCGTCCGTGGCGCGGGTGCGAGGTTTGCGATCGAGACCATTCTTGAGAATGGACTGCAGCGATGTGTAGGACCGGGCATTGATCTCCAGGGCACGACCACAAGCAGCATCCAGGCGATCGCGCCCGAAGGTCTTGGCCAATCGCAACACTCCCAGGCAACTGCGATATCCCTGCTCCGGGTGCCGCCGCTGGCGCATGATCACATCGACAAAGGTTTCGACATTTGGGCCGATCAGCACGGCTTGTCGCCTGATGCGCTCTGGTGTCCAGTCTTCACTGAACCGATGATGTGCGGGCATGTGGTCACGGTGGGTGGAGTGCTGGCGGTTGCCTGAAGTTCTGGCATGGGATGCAACGCGTTGCCCTTTAAAATATACCTCAACCGTGCGTGCGGTGATCCGCGCCCATAGCTTTTGCTTCAGCAATTGATGCGGCACCGAGTAATAGTGGCGGCCAATATCGACATGGTAATCAAGGCCCGCGCGACACTGCTTCCATTCAGCATAAACATAAGATGCCAAGGGCAATGGCTTGAGCGCCGGGCGATCCAGACGTTCAAACAGATCACGGCGGCTGGCACCAAGATGGCGGGTGACCTTGCCATTGAGCTGATCGAGCAACGGCCGGATGGCGGCGTTCACTTCATCAAGCCCAAAGAAGCGCTGATTGCGCAGCCGCGCCAAAATCCAGCGCTCGGCCAGCAAAACAGCCGCCTCGACCTTTGCCTTGTCTTTGGGCTTCTTAGGGCGCGCCGGAACAATGGCCGTGTCGTAATGACTGGCCATATCACCATAGGTGCGATTGATCGCAGGATCGTAAAAACAGGCCTTGGTGACGCCCGCCTTGAGATTGTCCGAGACCAACTGTGCTGTCACGCCGCCGAAGAACTCAAAGGCGCGCACATGACTGGATGTCCAATCCGACAGGCTCTGCGTCCAGCTGGCTTCGACATAGGTGTAATTGGACGCCCCCAGGGCGGCGACAAATATCTGCGCTGTGCGCACCTCGCCGGTCTTGGGGCAAATGACATCCACGGTCTGGCCCGCGTAATCGACAAACAGGCGTTCACCGGCGGGATGACGTTGGCGCATCACCGGCGACAGCTTGCCTTCCCAGCTGGTGTAGAGCTCGCAGTACCGGCTGTAGCCATACCCATCCGGGTGAACCCCGCGATACTCCTCCCACAGCAGAGAGAGCGTTACACCCTTGCGCCGCAACTCGGCATGTACATAGGCCCAATCAGGTTGAGGAACAGCACGACGTGCCTCACCGCGGGAATAGGGAAACAGACGGCGCTCAAGCTCCGCATCCGACAGATCGGCTGGCAGCGGCCAGCGCAGCCCCTCGACATCAGCGCGGCGGAAATACTCCGATATCGTCGCGCGGCCAACAGCCAGGCTCTGCGCCACCTGACGTCCTGAAAATCCATCCGCACGAAGCCGAAGGGCTTCCCGTATCTTCCGCATCGGCAATCTCTTCATAAAGGCCCTCTCCCGTCCAAAAGAACGGAACAGTAGCCCTGCTACAGATCGCCTCGCAGCAGCTTAAACCAAGTGAATTTGGGGTGGCCGGATACACCGGAATCCCCGGCCGGATCAAATCGGAATGGGTGGCCGGATGTTATCGGAATCACCGGCCGGATGACCCCGGAATACGCAGGGAATCCCCAAATCACTGATCCGGCCAGATTATCCCGCCTTCAATGGCCGCCATGTGCGCTGCGGAATACGCCAGTCAATGCCCTCCAGTAGCATCGCCAACCGGGCCGGTGTCAATGCGACTTTGCCGTCTTTTGCAGAAGGCCAGACAAACCGGCCCTTCTCCAATCGCCTGGAGAACAGACAGGCCCCCTGACCGTCCCACCAAATGATCTTGATCAGATCGCCACGCCGTCCACGGAAAACGAACATGTGGCCGCAATAAGGGTTCTGCTTCAGCGTCTGTTCCGCCTGAGCCGCCAGCGTCGCAAACCCCCGGCGCATATCCGTTACCCCGGCAGCCAGCCACACCTTCGTGTTCGACGGTACCGGGATCATCCGGACAAGCCACGGATCAGGCGGGCAAGGGCATCGGGATCGTAAGTCCCGCTGACACAAAGCCGGTGCCCGCCAGCAAGATCAAACTCAATCCTGCCGCCTGCCACAACCGGCGGCGCGTCTTCATGCCGCACATCCGCAATTATCTCGACCGGCAGAAAGCAAGCCTGCTTCTGTGTATCGCCATCAGGCGAAAACCGCCCATCCCTCAGCCACGTAAACACGAGATTGGCATTCACATCATACCGCCGCGCAACCTGACTAACCGAAATCCCCGGAACCCGCGTTTGCGCACAGATCATCCGCTTCTCGTTATTGCTCCAGTTCCGGCGCTTCTTCCTGCCCACATCTGACCTCGATAATGTCCATTAACGATCATGGACACTATCTGACATCTGCGGCCTCAGGCAGGGCAGCCAGACCAGACGCTTACACTCGAAGAGGACAAATCCCGGATCAAGAAGCAACGGCACACAGCGAGCGAAACCCCATACATTCTGGACGGGCTTTTGATGAACGAAACGGGTCACAAGATTAAAGAGCAATACGCCGATACCGGCGGCTTTACGGATCACGTCTTTGCTGTGACATCGCTTCTGGCGTACCGGTTCATCCCTCGCATTCGGGATCTGCCGTCAAAACGACTGTATGTCTTTGACCCGGGCAGCGCTCCGAAGGAACTGAAGGGGCTGATTGGTGGCAAAGTCAGGGAAGGCACGATTACGGCCAACTGGCCAGATATCCTGCGCAGCGTTGCCACCATGGTGGCGGGCGTCATGCCGCCCAGCCAACTCCTGAAAAAGTTTGCTTCTCATCCGCGTCAGCATGACCTTGCCATCGCTCTGCGTGAAATCGGACGGGTCGAACGGACACTTTTTATTATCGATTGGCTGCTCGATATCGACATGCAGTGCCGCGCCCAGATCGGTCTCAATAAAGGTGAATCCCATCACGCCTTAAAGAATGCGCTGAGGATCGGACGTCAGGGTGAAATACGAGACCGTACAGCCGAGGGCCAACATTACCGCATGGCCGGTCTGAACCTTCTTGCCGCCATCATTATCTGCTGGAACACCGCGTACCTTGGGATGGCTGTTGCACAGCGAAAACGTGCGGCGCTGAACTGCTCACCAGCACTTCTGGCGCACATCTCACCCCTTGGTTGGGCTCATATCCTCATCACAGGTGAGTACAGGTGGTCAAAACAATGAGATTACGCCTTAGCGTAGGATTTAGCACTCAGCCGGAGCAGACCCCAGGTTGATCTTCTACTGCCTCCACGAACCGCGAAATGCGTGTTGCTTTCTTAACCATGCTGGAATCTCCTTCATATGGATTATCGCGGCATTGCAGCAATTAAGAGCAACGTCGTCCAGCATGGTATTTTTATACGGCATTGCCGTATTATTTACTTGCAGATATTACGGCAATGCCGTATATATGAAATATGCATACAGTTGCTTTAACATCAGTGTTTTTAGCACAAGCCAAACGGCACGGGCTGTCCCAAGAGGAAATTGACGAAATAGTTGAGGTGTTGTCCGACAATCCCCAAGCTGGTGACATCATGGCTGGAACAGGGGGTGCTCGAAAGTTGAGACATGCAGGCCGAGGTAAAGGAAAGAGCGGTGGCTACCGCACGATTCATTATTTTGGTGGTGATGATGTGCCAGTGTTTTTGCTGTCTGTCTATGGCAAGGGAACGACCGCTAATCTTACCAAGGCGGAACGCAATGATTTGGCGAAGATTCTGCCCCAGTTGGCGGAAGCCTATAGAGAAAATGCAAAGAAACTGGCTGCTAAGTTTGGTGGCAGAAAATAGGAAAGGAGACTACTATGAGTTTTGGAAAAGAATTGGTCGAGAGTGCAAATGAAGCACTTGCCATCGCAAAAGGTGAAGTGGAACCCGCAGCGGTTTTTATCCCTGAAACGGTGGACGTGGCCGCGATCCGCAAAAGGTTGAAGCTGTCTCAGGTCGCATTTGCCAAACGCTTTGGGTTGCCTGTCGGTACAGTGCGCGATTGGGAGCAAGACCGCCGTTCGCCAGATCGCGCAGCAACGGTTTTGTTGTCTGTGATTGACCGTAAACCTGATATGGTTGCTGATGCATTAGCCGCACATTAATAGGGCCATTGGCCTTATTTTGCTTCCTTTGGTGTCCGCGCAGATCAGGGCGCAAGCCCCCTGCCCCGCACCGACTTGCGCTTTCGCGCAGAAGCCGCGTCGCGGCGGCAACTAACCCAAGTTTAACGGGGCGTTTTGAAGATCGTTCATTATCAGTGCCTTACGGAGCATAAATTTCGCGTAAGGCACTACATTCCGGTTTCTTTCGACGGACCCTGCGCATTCCGGCTTATCCGCCCACCTGTACCGACAGCATCCGCCCACCCATTCCGATCTGATCCGCCCGGGGATTCCGGGCCATCCGCCCACCCCTCTCTGGCCTGTTTTGTGTTGCATTGAGGCGCTCGTGACGCGGGGTAGGGGTCTTTCGCTGCGACTAGGGCTTATGTCTGCTTTTGCGACGCGGCACCGGTCGTCTAAGCTCGCATTCCCCAAGTAACGTGACGATTTCGCGTTCCGGGCGGTCGGTAATGTGTTATATTTCAGCATGTTAATGGACTGGAGGCGGCGGATTATGGATCACCGGGAGGGTGCAGATAAAACGGGTGATGTTCGGCTTGATTTTGACCGTCGCGTGCGGCTGGAATTCCATGGTTCGAAGATCAGTTCAAATGGCGGATTGCTGTTGTTCCGGGAACTGGATGAAGTGCCCGGCCGGCACGACATTGCGGGCGGATTGCTGAGAGACACGCGAACTGGCCACAATCGCCTGCACTCACTGGTCGACCTGTTGCGCCAGTCGGTCTTTGGTCGGCTGGCCGGGTACGATGATGTGAATGATGCGGATCGTTTATCGCTTGATCCGGTAATGCGGCAGGTGGTCGGCGGACGGGCTGTGGATGCCAGGGCCGCATCCTCAAGCCAGATGGGACGGCTCGAAACCGAGGTGCTGGCAACTTCGGATAATCGCACTGCGCTGGCTGACTTGTCAGGGCAATGGATCGACCGGATTCACGAACGCAAACCTCCCAAGTGGATCACGCTGGATATGGACAGCCCGGTCAGCCCGACCCACAGAGCGCAGGAAGACACGGCCTGGAACGGTCATTTCGGCTGCATGTGTTATCACCCGCTGTTCGTCTTCAATCAGTTTGGTCATCTTGAACGCTGCGCTCTGCGGCCCGGCAATGTGCACAGTGCGGATGGTTGGAAAGACGTTCTGAAGTCGGTCATGGCGCGATATGCAGATCGCCACCTGATGCGGTTCTTCCGAGGTGACGCCGCCTTCGCCATCCCGGACCTCTACGGGATGCTCGAAGCGGAGAGCTGTTTCTATGCCAACCGGCTCCGCACCAATCGTGTTCTTCAGGGCAGGATTGCGCATCTGCTCAAGCGCCCTGTGGGCCGTCCGCCCAACCATGTGCGACGCACCTGCGGCGACTTCCAATATCAGGCTGCGTCCTGGGACAAACCCCGTCGTGTCATCGCCAAGGTGGAATGGCATCCGGGTGAATTGTTCCCGAGGGTTGGTTTTGTCGTTACCAATATGCCAATGGAGGCAGACTGGATCATTCAGTTCTACAATCAGCGTGGCACCGCTGAGCAGCACATCAAAGAGGGAAAGCAGGCAATCAACTGGACGCGCCTGTCCTGCAAGGGCATGGCGCAGAACGAGGTCCGCCTTCAGCTTCACGCACTGGCCTACAATCCCGGTGTCTTCCTGCAAGGCACTGATCTGCCCGGGGAGATAGCCGACTGGTCGCTGACCAGCCTGCAGACACGACTGATCAAAACCGGCGCGAGGGTCGTCCGCCACGCCCGCGCCATTACCTTCCAGCTTGCCGAGGTTGCGGTCAGCGGAAATTTGTTCAACCGCGTCCTTGCCGCCATCCAAAGGCTACGCGCGCCACCGGTTCCAACATGACGGTGTCAGCGGCAAAACCTGAAGAAAAGCGGCTCGGCTAGTTTGTTCCAACCGCTGTTGATCAGGCTGAAAGCTGCGTCAAACCAGCCGCTGAGGGCAGAAACCTCGCTAGCAGTGTGTCGGACTTTGGGGAGATTTTCGGTTAGAATCTCGCCATGAGCAAATTTATCGACTGCGAGCGGAACCAGGCGTTTCTGCTTCCGCCCGATCTTCGGGACTGGATCCCGGAGGATGATCTGGCGCACTTCGTGATCGAGGCGGTCGAGCGGGTCGAGATGAGCGCCTTCAAGGTCAACCATCGTGGCACCGGCTCGGCGCAGTATCACCCTCGGATGATGCTGGCGCTGTTGATCTATTGCTATGCCAACGGGATCTTCTCGAGCCGGCGGATCGAGCGCGCGACGCACCGCGATATCGGGGTGCGCTTCGTGGCCGCCAATGTCCATCCCGACCATGACACGATCGCGACCTTTCGGCGCGACAACCTGGCGGCGTTTGGCGAGAGTTTCCTGCAGGTTCTGCTGCTGGCCAAGGAGTTGAAGCTTGTCAAGGTCGGGCTTGTCAGCGTCGACGGCAGCAAGTTCGAGGCCTCTGCGAGCAAGCACCGTTCGGTGACTTATGAGCGGGCGGGCGAGCTGATCGATCAGCTCAAGCTGGACATCGCGGATCTGATGGAGCGTGCCGCGGCGGCCGACGGCGAGGGTGAGGACGACCCCCAGGCGCTGCCCAAGGAGATCGCACGCAGGGAGGCCTTGTGCGATCGGCTGGATGCGGCGCGTCGGTGCCTCGAGGCTCGGGCCAAGGCGCGCGCCGAGGCCGAGCGGGCGGACTACGAGGCCAAGGTGGCGGCGCGCGAGACGCGCACCGGCCGGGCCAAGGGCAAGCACCCGAAGCCGCCCGACGAGACGCCGCGCGCCGACGAGCAGAGCAATCTGAGCGATCCGGACAGCCGGCTGATGCGCAAGAGCAAGCAGCACGAGTACCGCCAGGCCTATAACGCTCAAGCCGTGGTGGATGCCGGGGGCTCTCAGCTGATCGTGGGCGCCCGGGTCACCAACTGCGCCAGCGACCGCAATGAGCTGGTGGCGGACATCGCGGCGATCCCGGCCGTTCTCGGCCGGCCCGCGACGGTGCTGGCGGACAACGGCTATGCCAACGGCGACGAGGTCGCGGCGCTTGCCGAGAGCGACATTGAGGCTCTGGTGGCGACCGGGTCGTCGGGCCGTCGGCGGCGCTACGACTTCCGCCCGGCCAAGACCGAGGTGCCGGTGAAGAAACCCAAGGCCGAATGGCTCAAAGTCATGGCCGCCAAGCTCGACAGCGAGGAAGGCCGTGCGCTGTACCGGCTGCGCCAGCAGACCGTCGAGCCGGTCTTCGGCATCATCAAGGCGGTGCTCGGCTTCACCGGCTTCTCGCTGCGCGGCCTCGACAAGGTGGCCGGCGAGTGGGACTTGGTGGCGCTGGCCTACAACTGCAAGCGCCTGCACAAGCTCAAGCTGGAGATGGCCGTGTGACGGCGCTGTTGGCCCGACAGGCCGATCCAAAAGCCCGGCCACAGCCCAGAAGCCTCGGAGATCCGCCGCCCCATCGCTCCGTCCGAACAAATCCTCGCGGTTTCGCCGAACTTCGATCGCGCCTCTGACAGACGACAGCGAAATCACTCAACACCGAAATCCAACGCGCAAGTCCGACACACTGCTAGGATGCCAAATCCACAGCACAGCGAAACCGAAAGGCTTGATCATGGCCCAAATTGGTTGAGGCATACAGAAGATGGCCTTCTACTTGGGGAATGTCGGCTAAAGCCAAACTTGTTATGGTGGTCTCTGCTTAGTTCGGGCCAACTGAGAAGCCGCCCGACACGCCAATCTGCCTGAATGACCATGTCAGTGCCAAATGTCCGGCATGATCTCTTTCTTTTTCGCCATGAAGGCTTGCAATTCTTCGTCAATATCTTCAGCCATCGCTGGAGCTTGGTAGTCGGCTAGCATTTGTTTCCACTTGGTGTTTGCGCGCTGCAGACTGTCCAAGCTGCCGGTGTCCCGCCAGTTTTCAAATGACTGCGTGTCGGACAATTCGGATTCATAAAACGCGGTCAGGTAGTTCGACTGAGTGTGTGTAGCTCCGAAGAAGTGATTGCCGCAGCCAACTTCGTGGAAGGCATCCATCGCCAGTGCGTTTTCATCAAGCGGCATACCGGCCAAGAATTTGTGAACCCCACCCAAATAGTCAGCATCAAGAACCAACTTTTCATAACTAATCGTCAACGCGCCTTCCAACCACCCTGCGGATTGCAGCACAAAATTGGCACCGCAAAGAATCGCAGTATTCAACGAGTTCACCGTTTCTTGCATGGCCTGTGCATCCGGAATCTTTGAACTGGTAAAGCCGCCGCTGCATCGAATTGGCAACCCAACACGACGTGCAAGTTGGGCTGCAGCATAGGACGCCAACGCCGGTTCAGGCGTGCCAAACGTTGGCGAACCGGACCGCAAATCGACTGACGTAATGAAGTTTCCGAAGACAGAGGGCGATCCGGGGCGCTCCAATTGTCCAAGCGCGCAGCCTACCAAGACCTCGGCATAAGACTGAGCCACTGCGGCGGCCATCGTGACTGGCGCGGTTGCTCCGCTCAGGACAAAAGGGACGTTGTTGCACGAACACAGGTAGTTCTGGTAATCGGGTGCTCCACCTCTGATCTGGACACTTGAATGCCGCATAAATTCAACGCTGCTCGTCGCCACAAGTTTCCGAAGAAACGATATCGGGTGACAAATTGGGCGGAGTACACCGAAATCCTGCGGCGTCGTGGCGATCTGACCATCTGGGTCACTGACGATACGCTGAAACAATGGTGAGCGCCGCGCCGGACGACTCCGGGAGGTCAGCCGAAATATTAGAACATTGCGATCGAGACCTGCCTGACTCTGCGTACGATTTACAAACTACCGCTGCGCCAGACCCAAGGGCTGATGCGCAGCATCGCTCGGCTGATGGGAGTAGACATTCCGGTGCCGGATTTCTCAACACTGTCGCGCCGCGGGCTCGGCTTGAGATTGCCTGCAAAGCCTCGGGTCGACAGAACCGAGCCGATCCATCTGACCATGGACAGTACTGGATTGAAGCGTGCCTATCCGGTTGTCACCCACACCCACTATATGTAGGGTATGGCGTCGAGTGGCTCGGGAGGCGGACGAAGCGGGGATGGATGTTCCGCAGCGCGAAGACCTTTCGTTTCCGCGGTCGCTTCCCGAGTTTCAACGACTTTTCCCGGATGACGCGGCCTGTGCCGCCTACCTGGAGAAGGCGCGGTGGGGTGACGGGTTCGTCTGCCCCCATTGCCAGACGGCGGCAGAGCCGTTCCGCTTCACCAGCCGGCCCGGCGTCCTGCGCTGTCGAAAGTGCCGCCGCGACACCGGGCTGACGGCGGGGACGGTCATGGAGCGCTCCCATACGTCGCTGGGCGTATGGTTCTGGGCGGCCTATCTGGTTGCCAGCCAGACGCCCGGCATGTCTGCCACACAGTTCCAGCGCCAGGTCGGGCTTTCCCGTTACGAAACCGCCTTTCAGATCCTCCACAAGCTCCGCGCTGGTATGGTTCGGCCGGATCAGGACCGCATCGGCAGCGAGGCCTGCGACCATGTCGAAGTCGACGAAACCTGGGTCGGCGGCCGCACGCGCGGCAAGGGCCGGGGCGTTCACCACAAGCTTCTTGTCGCCAGCGCCGTTGAAGTGCGACAGCGCAAGCCGGGAACCAAGCTCGATAAGCGGAAGGGCGGTCGCTACGCCGGACGTGTCCGACTCGCTGTCGTGCCAGACCGCAGCGCGGAATCGCTCTGCGGCTTTGTCGAGGGCGCCGTTACTTCGGGTGCGTCGGTCATCACCGACGATTGGTCCGGCTATACCAGCCTCGCCAAGCGCGGCTACAAACACCTCGCCGTCGCCGAGCGAGGCAACTCCCAGGTCGCTGAGGAGTATCTGCCGATCATTCATCTCGTCTTCGCCAACCTGAAGACGTGGCTGAGTGGCATTCATCACGGCGTGAGCCACCAGCACCTCCAAGCCTACCTCAACGAGTTCACCTTCCGCTTCAACAGGCGGTTCTACCCGTTCAACGCCTTCCGGTCCCTGCTCGGAATCGCTGGCGATGTCACCGCTCCCACTTACGCCGAGCTTTACTCGGGCGACTGGGAGCACCCTAGATGTAGTGGGTGTGGGTGACAACCGGATAGGCACGGATTGAAGATCTTTGGCGAGGGCGAGTGGCTGCAGGTCAAGCATGAAACAAAGGCCAAACGCAAATCGTGGAGAAAGCTACACCTCGGCCTGGACCTCACAACCGGCGAGATCATCTGCTCGGATCTGACGCTGGACCACGTCGGCGATAGCACGGCCTTGCCCGGGCTTCTGGATCAGTTCGACGGGCCGGTTTCGCGATTTCTGGCGGATGGGGCCTATGACGGCACCCCGACCAGAAATCTGCTCACGGCGCGTTTTGGCGATGCAGTCGAGGTCATCATTCCACCGCCAAAAAACGCCGTTCTCGCCCTGAAATCGCGCGATGATCCATCCCTCCGCGACCAGCACATCGCCCAGATACAGACGTACGGCCGACTGACATGGCAAGTCAGAAGCGGCTACAATCAGCGCAGTCGCGCGGAAGCACAAATTGGTCGTTGGAAAAGTGTGATCGGGCCGAAACTGAGATCGCGGCGGTTCGAAAATCAGAAAACTGAGGCACAGATCGGTGTGCGGGCTCTTAACAGAATGACCGAACTTGGCTGTGCCAGGTTTGAGTCAGTTGGCTGACCATTTTCACGGGTAAGGGTACTCCGCGCTTGTCCGGTGATTGATGCAACACGGCCCCTGTAAAGCAACCCAAGAGAGGCCGACTGTGGCTCAACGACGGGTCCTGCATCCGTCTGCGGCCGAGCTGGCCGAACCATGTCTGGGCCTATGACTTCGTCATGGCCCGCACACACGATGGCAGGACGTTCCGCATGCTGACGATCATCGACGAGTGGACCAGGGAGTGCCTGGCGATCGACGTCGCCCGGCACCTGCGATCCGACGACGTGCTGTATCGCCTGGCGGCACTGTTCGTCGACCGGGGGCCACCGGACCACATCCGCTCGGACAACGGCAGCGAGTTCACCGCCAAGGCCGTCCGTGACTGGCTGGCGAGAGTCGGTGTGACGACGCTCTACATCGCGCCGGGGAGTCCCTGGGAGAACGGCTACAACGAATCATTCAACGGCAAGCTCGGAGACGAGCTGCTCGACGGTGAGATATTCTACTCGCTCACGGAAGCTCAGGTGCTGATCGAGCGATGGCGATATCACTACAACACGGTCAGGCCGCACAGTGCGCTGGGCTATAGACCCCCGGCGCCACAAGCCATCGTGCCTAAACGGACTGATCCGGCCTTCGCGATTGATGGGCTACAGCCGGATCAGCCCTTCCCAAAAACCGTGCCAGGACTAACATAGGAACTGGTACAAAGAATGGGGGCAGGCCACGGCGATGATCTGGCCGCCCATCGCCAAGTAGCCCTGCTGCTCCAGATAGCCGTCGAAATCCTCGAACAACGTCTCGATCACGCCCGCCTGCGCCAACTGTTCCCGGTAGAGCCACACCGTCTTGGCGTCGGGGACCTTGTCCTCGAGACCTAACCCCAAGAACCGCATGAACGAGAGGCGGTCGCGAAGCTAGTACTCCACTTGGTCGTCCGAGAGATTGTAAAGCTCGCAGAGAACGATCGCCTTGAACATCACCACCGCGTCCCAGGGCTTACGCCCTGCCGGCGACTTCCGTTCCTCGGTCGGCTTGCGCCATGCCGCCTCGAGACGCGGCCGGAAGTCTTCCCACGGAACAACCTCGTCGATCCTCGCCAGCGGGTCGTTCTTGGCGTCCAGCCCAGCATACCGCTGCGCGATGTCGAAAAAACCCTTCTGGCCCATGGCTGGTTCCCCCAATCCACACGTCGCTGATCCCGGATTCTATCCGATCAGGAAAGACGGCAGGAATTTTTCGAGGTGCCCTGTAGCAAATAGGTACGCAAGCATAGAGGGTGGTAATAACACGGACGCGGGAATGATCGGCCGCGTCTATAGGGAAATTATACGCGCGTTATCGTCGCTCATCTTTGGCTGGACCCCCAAAGACATAAACTGCCGCATCGAGGAAGAGGCAAGAAAAGCGATATTGGCCGAGAGCCAACGTGATCCGGCGTGGGACGCAGCGGAGTGGTTAAATCGGGGACCCGTTCGCCCGCGACTAGAAGTCATCGAAAACCTAAAGAACAATAAAGTGCTTCGTGCTGCGCTGCGGAGGTGTGCAAGACAATCCACGGATAGCGAGATTCGGTATTGGGCTGAGAAGCTCAGGCACGATCACTTCGCCGCGAGCAGAATGGCGCG
Organism: Paracoccaceae bacterium; assembly: GCA_965216135.1. GTDB lineage: Bacteria > Pseudomonadota > Alphaproteobacteria > Rhodobacterales > Rhodobacteraceae > CBDCFL01. The sequence continues at coordinate 83,096 of CBDCFL010000023.1, read as the reverse complement.
AGCTGCGCGCCGGGTTGGGTAAGTTTCGATATAGTCCCCTCGATTCCCCTAGCCTGGAGTCCGCGAGCCACATCAGCCCCCTCTTTTAGCCGCGGTGGCGGCGCCCGGCGCGCCTTTTCTTCGGAGGCCATCTCGTTCTGCCCGATTTCACGACGCCGGGCTTTCCATTCCGAACTCCCGGCTTTCCCGGTCGGTCCAGCCCGGCCGCCCGTCGTCCGCAACGGTTCCGGCCGTGCCGGGCGTGCACCGCACCGTCTGCCGTCCCGGTCCCAACTATCCCAACCGGCCGGGGGGTCCGTGGATGTCTCCAACGACTTGACCGTTCCTTGTGTGACCTGGCCGCAAACCGCGCCGGCTCCGAAGGGCGCGCCTGTGCGAGCCTGAGCGGTTCCGAATCGGCGAGACCTACGCCGAGCTCAAGGCCGCCGCGCACTCACGCCGCGACCTCTTCGACACAACCGTCGAAGACGACGACGCCAGCGCATCCGACTGCATCTGCACCGACTGACAGCGCCGGCTCGCCACCCCGTGTCCCGATTCCGGACCGCCAAAATTCACCACACACGACCTCCGTCACAGTTGTGCATTTTATGATTATACCCTGTTGTTTTCATTTATTATTGTTGTCTCCTCGCTTGTTCCGTCATCAAATAGTCACCGGATTCGATCTAATTCCTGACGCGACATGTCGCGTCAGGTGCCTTCATCTCCCGCTATTCTCGAATGGCACCCAATATTGCAGTAGTTCGGGCAGCGGCCCAGTGGATGAAGGCGAGCGAGCGCTACAGATCGAGGTCGCGGCAGATGCAAGTCCCGACGAGGAACTCGCGGACCTCGCGCTTGAGGCGCTGGGTGTAGGTAACGATCGAACCGAGGTTGATGACGTCGGCCAACAGACCCAGCGTCGCGACGAGTTCGCTTGGGTGCAGCATTTAGTCGGCGGATATGGAATCAGAATTGGTCATCGGCGTGCTCCGGAGTGGCTGGAGGCGGCGCGGGCATCCTCTCCAGGCGTCTTGCCTTCGCCAACGGCCGGGCACGGCTCGATCTTTTGGCAGTCTGGGCAAGCGGCGGAAACCGAATGGCTCAGGCGGCAAAGCCGATCTCACACGCTACCGTGAACCCCGTTCTCCTCGCCGCGCCGAATACCCGGGGCAGAGCTGAAGTCATGTCCACGGCTCGGCGCCCGGGACATTGTCCGCAAGTACCGGCGTTGTTGCATGGATCAGACAATAGTCGCAAGCCGCCCTTACCCGTGATACAGGCTATGAGATTTGTTTGAACACGGGTCGGCCGAGTTCGGTCATTTTGTTGAGAATGGCGACGCCGATTTTGGCCTCCGTTTGCTGATTTTCGAAACAGCGGGCTTTCAGTTTTGGCCCGATAATAGCCTTCCAGCGCCCCATCTGTGTCTCAATTCTACTGCGCTGATTGTAGCCACTGCCAGATTGCCAGGCCATGCGGCCATGAGTTTGAATTTTAACAATATGTCGGTCTCGAAGTGAGGGAAAACACTTGGATTGCGGGCTTGGAATGGCGTTCTTCGGTGGAGGAATAATGATTTCAACCGCCTCGCCAAATCGTGCCTTAAGCAAGTCACTGGTCGGTGCGCCGTCGTAGGCACCGTCCGCTATAAACCGGGAGACCGGAGTGCCAATCTGATTTAATAGATCAGGCAGCACTGTTGGATCGCCAACGTCATCCAGCGTTAAATCCGAACAAACGATATCGCCAGTCACAAGGTTCAGACCAAGGTGAAGTTTACGCCACCGTTTGCGTTTGGCCTTTACATTATACTTGCTTTGCAGCCACTCACCCTCATCGAAAACCTTCAAACCCGTACTGTCGATGGCCAAGTGGACCGGATCTGTTATTTTGATTTTGGGCCTTGCCGGAAGGCTCAGACCACGCCCTCGGCGCGACAGGGTCGAGAAATCAGGAACTGAAATTTCCAGCAGCATCAGCTTTGATATGCTGCGTATCAGCCCTTGGGTCTGGCGCAGCGGCAACCTGTAAACCATGCCCAGCGTCAGGCACATCGTGATCGCCAGATCCGAGTATCGCGGCTGGCCGCCGCGCGACCTGCGCCGTGGTGCAGCCCAGTGCTTTCGCGCATCCCCTGTGATCCAGACCGTCAAATCACCACGATTTCGCAGGCTTTCATTATACCCGCACCAGTTCGTCACCCGATATTTCTTCTTCGCAAACTTGTGCCGGCGGGAGGTGTTGAATTTATGCGGCATTAAGCATATCCGTGGTCGTGGCAAAAGCCTGTGTTAACACTTGACACCCGATCCGTGCAACAACGCCACGACCATGGACACAGTCATTGAGTTGTTTGAGAGTGAGGTGCAGGCGGCATTAAAGGAGCCATGGATGCCTAGCGAATACGGCCTACTCAAACGCGATGACAGAGACCGGGTAAGGGCGCGCGCCCGGATCGACGGGATTTCAATCACTTACTCAAGGCCTATGCCAGTCCTATCTCCTGCCGATGATCGGTTGGCCAAGACGATGCACTCCGTTCGCGCGCGACTGGACTGGGTAATTGGATTACTAGTACTGCTGATTGTGTCTTTGGTCGCCGCGATATAGTTTCTTTTGCGACCGAGGATCGTTGTTTTTTCTCCATTGGCAGGGCCTCGCCGATGGCCTCGAGCATGTCGTCCAGCGCGACCGCTACGCGAGGGAGGGCGTCGATCTCAGCCTGTCGACCCTGGCCGACCAGGTCGGCGCGACGCGGTGGCGCTGCGGCCGCTGCACGATCTGATTGCCGACCATGTTCTGGCGGCCGAACGGCTGCACGGCGACGACACCCCGGTGCCGGTTATAGCCAAAGGCAAGACCGCCACCGGGCGGGCCTGGGTCTATGTGCGCGACGATGCGCCGTTCGGGGGTCCGGACCCGCCGGCGGCTCTGTTCCGCTACTCGCGCAACCGGTCCGGCGATCACCCGGTCGGACATCTTCGCGGCTTCGCCGGGATCCTTCAGGCCGATGCCTATGTCGGCTGCCGGCGGCTCTACGAGCCGGGCCGCTCACCGGAACCGGTGACCGAGGCACTCTGTTGGGCGCAAGTTCTACGAGCTCGCCGACATCGCTGCGAACAAGCGGCGCGGCAAGCGCGCGCCGCCGATCTCGCCGGTGGCGCTGGAGGCGGTGACTCGGATCGATGCGCTGTTCGACATCGAGCGCGGGATCAACGGCGAGCCTGCCGGGCAACGCCTCGCGGTAGCCGAAAGAATTTGGAATCCGTTTTGCTGCAGAAATGCAGCCAAAATGCAGCCGGAACGCAGCCAAAATGAAGAAACCGTCTACTTTTCGGGCCGTAAACCGGTGCCGTGGGCCAAGGCTACAGGCCGTGCAAACGCTTTCGCGTCTCAATCGGACCTGTCCGGGCAAGGACCGTACCTACATCCTCGACTTTCAGAACACCATCGAGGACATCCAGACCGCCTTCAAGCCGTACTATGAGGTAATACCAACGGCATCAATTTCTGACTCTGTGGGGATTCCCAAATCGGTTTTGATCTGATTCAAGGTTGGCAAAGGAGGATCGCCATGCCAGCCAGTGTTCCGCTTCGTCGCGACTTTGATGCCCGCCACCTTCGTAAACTCGCCAGCCGTTGCAAGGATGCCCGGCAGAGCCGCCGTCTGTTGTCTCTTGCGGCGGTCTACGATGGCATGCGCCGTGGAGAGGCCGCAAGGATCGGTGGGATGGATCGCCAAACCCTGCGGGACTGGGTTCACCGGTTCAACGAAGAGGGACCGGATGGCCTCACCAACCGCAAGGGCGCGGGCCGGACGCGCTACCTGAGCGATGTCCAGATGAAAGAACTTGGCGAGATTGTCGAGACCGGCCCCGATCCGGCGGTGGACGGGGTTGTCCGCTGGCGGCGGATCGACCTGAAGCGGGTGATCGAGGCGCGCTTTGGCGTCATCTATTCCGAGCGCGGGATATCCAGACTGCTTGGCGAACTGGGCTTTGCCCATATCAGCGCCCGCCCGCAGCATCCCAGGCAGGATAAGCGGATCATCGAGGCGTTTAAAAAAAACTTCGCCGACACGCTCCAGGTGCATATAGCTGACCTGCCAGCGGGAACGCCGGTGGAGATCTGGTTCCAGGACGAAGCACGCCTTGGCCAGAAGAATGGCCTGACGCGCCTGTGGGCGAGAAAGGGCACGCGCCCCCGCCAGCCGGCCGATCAGCGCTATCACAACGCCTATCTGTTCGGCGCCATCTGTCCGGCTCACGGCAAGGGGGCGGCGCTCATGCTGCCTTGGGCGGACGCGCAAGCCATGCAGATGCATCTCGACGAGATCAGCCGCCACGTCGCCCGAAAGGCCCATGCGGTTGTGCTGATGGATCGGGCCGGATGGCACACCACCGGCAAACTCAAAGTCCCGAAGAACCTCACCATCATCCTGCTGCCATCGCGCGCTCCGGAACTGAACCCGGTGGAAAATATCTGGCAGTACTTGCGCGCCAATTGGCTCTCCAACCGCGTGTTCGAAGACTACAATGCCATCGTCGATGCTGGATGCGAAGCTTGGAACAAGCTCATCGCACAGCCCGAAACCATCACATCAATCGGAATGCGAAAATGGGCCCATATCGGTCAATGTTAAATGCCGCTGGTATAACGAGCCTGGAGGCCAACTCGGATCCCAACCAGATTTACGAGCTGGAAGCGCGTCTCAAGACCTTCGGTATCCTCGACCAGGGCGAAATCGACCGTTTTGCAGAGACCTTCTACAAGGGTGCGCTCGACACCCATGACCGGGCGCGCCTCGAAGGCCTGGTGCGCCACGCTGTCATCCGCTTCGAGGCGGAGGACGACGAGGGCCGGCAGGAGGAGTTTCGGCAACTTCTGAAGAGCTACATGCGCTTCTACAGCTTTGTGGCGCAGGTGATCCGGCTCGGCGATACGGGGCTCGAGAAGCTCTATACCTACGCTGTCTGGCTGTACCGGTTGTTGCCCAACCGGGACATTCCGGCCGACATCGAGGTCACCGAGGACATGCTTCGCCTTCAGGCGTTCCGCGTTGAGCAAAAAGAACACGGGGTAGCATCGCTCGACCCAGGCGACACCCACGCACTCACACCGATCAGCGAATTCGCGGCAAAGCCGTACACGGAAGAGGAAGAGCGCTCCCTCTCCGAGATCATCAAGGCGTTCAACGACCGCCACGGAACGGCGTTCACACGCGAGGACTTCATCCGTTTCGAGCGGGTCAACCGTGAAATCATGGATGACGACCTCACCGATATGCTCCGCAACAACCCGCCCGACGTGGTGTTTTCGGCATTCAGCGAGGCCTTCTTCAAAGGCGCCATCAAGATGTTCCAGCGCGACAACGAGATGAGAAGCATCGTCCTCAGCGATTCCGACGCTCGCGACCGGGCGACCCGGCATTTCTTCAACAGGGCGCTGCGGGAAGTCAGGGAGGGGCCACGGGGATGACGGTCCTGAGCGCCCTGGGTTTGGTGGAAACGCGGCAGGGAGCGCGGTGGTGGGCGCCATGGCCGGTAAGGTGATCGCCAAGTCGATGGAGTTGAGGCGCTGCAAGACGGTTGAACCGCTAACTGATTGAAGAAGAGCCGGAGAGATCGGGATACAGCCGTTGGTGACCACTTGGCGGTCAGAAACGGCCGTTTTTGGAGATTTTCACGCCCTGCCCTATTGACGCCGCCAAAAACCCGGTTCAAAACTAAAGCGGTTGTTGAAGGTTTTTGGAATGATCTTGGGATATGCGCGGGTATCGACAGAGGATCAGCATCTCGATGCTCAAATCGCTGCATTGGAAGATGCTGGAGCCGAGCGTATCTGGTCCGAAAAGGTTTCCGGTGCCAAGGCGCAACGTCCAGAACTGAAGGCCTTGCTGGAGCACCTTCGCCCAGGCGACGTGGTGACGGTCACAAAATATGATCGCCTTAGTCGCTCCTTGCAGGACTTGTTGACCATCGTTGAGGTTATTCGAGAGAAAGGCGCAGGTTTCCGGTCCTTGGCCGAGGACATCGACACAACCACACCCGCAGGCCGTCTCGTTTTCCATGTATTCGCCTCCATCGCCCAGTTTGAGAGAGAGCGGATTTCTGAGAGGACCAAAGAGGGGCTGTCCGCTGCCCGCAAGCGAGGCCGGATCGGTGGCAGGCCCCCTGCCCTATCGCCCGAACGCCGCGCCGAAGTACGACAAATGCGAGACCAAGACGGACGCGGCATCGCGGAACTGGCGCGGCCTCTTTAAGGTGAGCCCGAATACTATCCGGCGGGTGTAGGGATTTGAACGGGCATGAGCGGCAGATATCAGCGATTAGCGAAACGTGGCCGCTTGACGTTTCACTAGGTTTATGTATATACGACAACTATGGTAATGATTGTTTGGGATGAGCCGAAAAGGCAGGGCAACCTTGCTCGACACGGGTTGGATTTTGCTGATCTGGATGAATGGTTCTTCCTTGACGCCGTGACGGTCCCCGCAAAGGAAAACCGTTACATGGCTATAGGGCACCTGAACGATGGCACCATCGCCGTAGTCTTTGCCGTTCTTGGAACGGAAGGCGTGTCGGTGATCTCCATGCGCCCTGCAAGCCGCAAGGAAAGGAACCTGCTATGAATGCCAAGAAACACACAACAACCCCTGACGCTGAGGAAGCGCGCATCCAAAAAATGATTGCAAGCGATCCCGACGCACCTGAGGTGACAGACGACCAGATCGCCAAGGCAAAACCGTTCACGGAGGCATTTCCGGCCTTGGCGGAAAACATGCGCAAGAATGTTGGGGGACGTCCCCGCTCCAAGAACCCTAAAGTGCCAGTGTCGATCCGGCTGGATAAGGACGTGGTCGCAAAGTTCAAAGCGACAGGTCCGGGCTGGCAGAGCCGGATCAACGATGTGCTGCGCAAGGCGGCGGCACAATAAGAGGGGCTTGAGCCGTGGTGTTATCCTTTGGAGGTCGATGCCATTTCTTTGAGACGGCGCTGAAACCGGGCTTTCGCAGCTCCGTGCTCTTCGTCGGTTAGGTTTGGTCTGGGTTTCAGACATTCCAGACGCGCGGACACATGAGGTTCTACATCTTCGTAGGCGCATTGCAGTTTTTCCGCGATGCTTGAGGTGAAGGCATGGCGATTGAAATCAGCGCTCTGTAGCCCGCCCAAGGTGCGCTGGAGGAAAATGAAGGCGGAGGCGATATCCTGATATCCCAATGCAGCCGCTTTTTCGAACTGTCGTTCGCCAAGAAGGCCCTCAAGTACATCAAGAGCCTTGCGCAGAGAGGGTGTTCAGAATTCCGTGTCACGGGGTTAGTCTAGATGTCCAAGACATCGTCTAACCTTCCCTCAAAATAGATGGAAAGTTGGGACAAAGTCAAATTCCAGTTTTGCAATGGCATGGTCCATTTTTTTGAAGCGTTCTGGATCCCCATATACAGCAGTTTGAGCAAACTGTTTTCATTGGGAAACGCGCCCTTGGTTTTGGTCAGTTTTCGGAACTGGCGATGCACGGCCTCGATTGCGTTGGTGGTGTAAATTACCCGCCGAATGTCAGCTGGATATTTGAAGTAGACCGACAAATTGGGCCATTTTTTACGCCATGATTTAATGACGATTGGGTATTTAGTTCCCCATTTTTCTTCTAACGCATCCAACGCGATTTCAGCCGCTTTCACAGTTTCAGCCTTATAAACCGGCTTTAGATCAGCCATGAATTCCTTCTGGTTTTTGCTGGCTACATATTTCAGAGAATTGCGGATTTGGTGGATGACACAAAGCTGGACTTCGGTCTGGGGAAAGATCGCGTTGATCGCCTCTGGAAAGCCCGTGAGGCCATCGACACAAGCAATCAGGATGTCTTGCAGGCCGCGATTGTTCAGGTCCGTCAGCACCGAGAGCCAGAAGTTTGCACCTTCGGTTTCAGATAGATACAGGCCAAGAATTTCCTTCCTGCCCTCAAGATTAAGCCCCAGAACCGTGTAAACCGCTTTGGCTGCGTAGCGCCCGTCTTGCTTAAACCTTGTAGTGAATAGCATCAAGCCAAACAAACGGGTAATGGCTGTCCAGGGGGCCGCTGCTGCCAGAGCTTGATTTCAGGGATCAATTTATCAGTGACGGCGCTGATCGTGGCGTTTGAAACATCCAGACCGTAGATTTCCGAGATGTGTCCAGCGATGTCCAGATAGCTCATTCCAAGCCCGAACATTGAAATAATCTTGCATTCGATCTCGTCGCTCATGTGGGTCTGGTGTTTTTTCACCAGTTGCGGCTCAAACGATCCAGCCCGATCTCGTGGCGTTGCCAGTTCGAAACTTCCAGACGTGGATTTGATGGTCTTACGGCCAGCTCCGTTCCTGCGGTTGCTGGACTTGTCGGCCTTTAAATGCGCCTCCAGTTCAGCCTGTAATGCAGCTTCGGTCAGTTGCTTGACTAACGGCGTCAGAATACCGTCCTTGCCTGTAAGGCCCTGGCCATCTTGCAAAGCCGCCAAAGCTACATCAAAATCAAATTCTTCTCGCATGTGTCATTCCTTTTCTTCAGTTTACAGAAATGACACGGAATTTCTAACGCTCCCCTGGGAATTGGGTCTGGCGGCCTGCCAGAAGGGCAGGAAAGTACGCTTCACCACTGCCGCTGCTCTCGTCCATGAACTCATCGAGGCCGTCGACGAACGCCGCCTGCAGCGCTTGCAGAAACAACTGGTCAGCCAGGACCTGCTGATCATTGATGAACTGGGTTTTGTGCCACTGAGCAAGACCGGGGCCGAGCTTCTCTTCGAGATCATCTCGCAGCGCTACGAACGTGGCTCCATCATCATCACATCCAACCTGCCGTTCGATGAATGGACCGAGGTCTTCGGCGCAGAACGCCTCACAGGTGCCATTCTCGATCGCCTAACCCACCACGTCCATATCCTCGAGATGAACGGCGAAAGCTACCGGTTGCGCCAGAGCAAAATCGCCAAACCGTAATCCTGAAAATACCAAAACTGCGAAAAGGTTGGCCTGCGGCCAACGCACCCTGGCACGCATCAGCTATTTGGAAAGCACACGCACCAGGGTGCGCACCTAAATCAAACCAGGTGTCCAGTTTTGCACCGGGACATTGACCCTTTTTACTCCGGGATTGACAAGGTCAACAAGCCGTTCCCGGCTTTGCCCGAATTCTTGGATGTGGGTGAGATCGTGACCCGCCGGGTTCTCCAGGCGATTACCGGCGAGATGGAAGTTAAGGCTGCATTGGATGCGGCCGCGGAGGAAACCGAACAGTTCCTGGCCGGCAAGGGCTACTACCAGGACTAAGGGACCTTTCACAAGCGGGGGCGCATTCCAGTGCCGCCCCCGCCCACCAAGTTATCAAGACCGTCGACCGGAGCCGCGCAAGCAGTTTCTCAGGGCCCCCGGTCGACCTTCTGTCCAAGAAAGCGGTATCGATGAACAACACACGCAGCATGTGGCTGTTCACTCTGCCAAGCTTCGGCCTGCTGACTTGCGTGTTGCTCTGGCCATTCTTTTATGCCGTTTATCTGAGCCTTTTTGCCTATGATCTGGGCTCGGGAAAGGCGACTTTCATAGGGCTGGGAAACTATATCGACCTGCTGTCGCAGGATCGCTTCTGGACATCGCTGTGGACGACATTCGTGATCGCCTTCTGGTCGCTCGCGCTCGAGATGATCGTCGGTCTTGCGCTCGCCCTCGTGATCTACAGCGTGGGGTTTGGCACACGCGCTTTCACCCTGTTTCTGTTCTTGCCCCATATCATAACGCCGGTGGTCGCATTCCTTTTCTTGAAATGGATCTTCATCTCCAATTGGGGTCTGATCGATTCCTCCATGATGAGCATGGGCTTAGTTCCCCCAGACTGGCTGGGAGATCGCTTTTGGGCAAAGGTCACGGTTGTCCTGGCTGATGCCTGGGTGTCGACGCCGCTTGTTATGCTGATCCTGTTCGCGGCGCTTCAGCAGATGGACATACACCAGATCGAAGCCGCCAAGATCGATGGCGCGAACTTCCTTCAGCTCGTCGGTCACGTCATCCTGCCGGCGATCGCCCCGATGATTGTTTTTGTCGCGTCGGTCCGCCTAATGGACATCTTCCGATCATTCGACGCGATATACATCCTCACCGGCGGTGGCCCCGGTACGGCGACAGAGACCATCACAATGTACACTTACTAGCTAGCGTTTCGGTTTCTCGAAGTCGGCAAGGCGTCCGCCCTCGGCATGATCACGCTCATCATCGTTCTCGTGATGGTCATCATCATCGCTCTCTTGGTGCCGCGCGCGATGGGGAGGGCGAGCCTCTGACCAACCAGAAATCGGCAGGTCGGACGACCAACGTTCATTGGGCGCTCTTCATCGGCCTGTGCATCTTTACGTTCATCAACCTGATCCCGCTGATATGGGCGGTCATGACCTCGTTGAAGCATCCCGTCGATGCGTTCTCGATCCCGCCGACCTTCATCTTCGAGCCGACTTTCACCTATCATGTCGAAGTCTGGAGGGATCACGGGTTCCTCGGGTTCCTCATGAACAGCGTGATCATCTCGGCAGGTACGATCCTCATTTCCGTCCCGATCGGCAGTCTTGCCGCTTACGGATTGTCGCGCATGCCGACCAGCAGCGCCACGCCCATTCTGCTGGCCTTGTTCTCGCTGCGGATGTTCCCCCACATCCTGCTTGCCATCCCGTTCTTCGTAATGGGTGGTTGGCTGGGGATAATCGACACCTATCCGCTGCTCATCCTGGCTTTCGTTGCGATCAATCAGCCATTTACGATCTGGCTTATGTACGGCTTCTTCTCCGAGATTCCCAAGGAACTCGATGAAGCGGCCGCGCTGGACGGCTGCAACAGCTGGCAGACCTTCACCAAGGTGATCCTCCCGCTGACGCGGCCAGGTATCTCGGTCGCCGCCCTGTTCAGCCTGAACCTGTCGTACAATGAATTCCTTTTTGCGCTCGTTCTCACAGGCACCAAGACAAAGACTTTGCCTGTTGCCATCGCCTCTTTCGGAGGCGAGGACGTGTCGGATTGGTCTCTGTCGGCAGCCGGTGCGATCGGAATCATGGCCCCCATCATCCTGGTGATGATCCTGCTGCAGCGGCAACTAATGCGCGGCATGACCATGGGTGCAATCAAATGAGACGCCACGAGGCTTCATCACTGTCACCGGCATTGCGTTCCGATCAGGTCCGCAAGCATCAATTCGCAATCCATACGGAGTAAATCCATGAGTTCTTGGGGTCAAATTTTGGACGAGGTCTGCAGTGCGGATCTTCTCGGTGCTTTTCAGCGCAACGGTGAGGCGCTCTTTGTCGGCGATCTCAACAATAGCCATTCCGGCAATCTCAGCGTCCGCGACGGCGACGATCTCTGGATTACATGTACCCGCACGATGTGCCACAATCTGGGAGCGCGCGATATCGTCAAGGCTCCAATCGACGGTTCAGGCGATCGAACCCTGTTGTCACGCGAGGCCATCATTCACGAGGGTATCTACCGGGCGACGAAGCATGAGGCGGTTGTCCATTGCCACCCGCGCGATGCGATCGCGGTCAGTTTCCTTGTCGATGTCATCCGTCCGCTTCAGATCGAGGGGCACGGCGCGCTTCCCGGCGAAATACCGGTTCTCGAGGTTGAAATCGCAAGTGCATCACCAAGTCTGGCGGAAAAACTGGGGAGCATGCTGGATGCGTTTCCAGCCGTAATGGTACGAGGCCACGGGCTCTTCGTCGGCGGAGGGAGCCTGGACCAGGCAACGCATCGCGCATTCGTCGTGAACGACGCCGCCTACTTCCTGATGGTCGCGCTCCAGAACGGAGCGGATATTGAAGACCTCCTGACCCGCCCCTACATCAGCGTCGACTACGGCAAGACGGCGAGCGCCGGCAGATGAATGAGGGCGTAGTTCTAGGCGTGGATGTCGGTTCGTCGGCCGTCAAGGTGACGGCCTTCGACGAAAACTGGGTTCCCGTGGCCCAGGCCCGAAGGGCATATTCCGAGATTCGCGGTGAACGGGGCGAAATTGAGCTATCGGTCGCCAAAGTCATCGCACGGGCCCACGCAGCAATTTCTCAATGCTGCGTCGAGGTCCGCGCGGTGTCCGAAAAGCCCATCCTTGCCATCTCCATTGCCTGCCTCGGAGAGGCTCTCGTACCCGTAGACCATGCAGGTATGGCTCTGGCGAAAGCGATGCTGACGGGCGACGCGCGTATGGGCGGGGCCGCGGCCTGGTGGGAGAGTCGCTTCGATCTTGCTTCGCTTCACCAACTGACCGGCCTCCCGATGAGGGATATCTGGTCGGCAAACATCGTCAGACACCATATCGCCACCCTTGGCAGGAAAAAGATCGGCAAGTTCCTGACGATTGAGGATCTTCTGGTTGCTTCTCTGGGCGGGACACCCAGGACGGCGCGGTCGCTGGCATCGCGATCGATGATGGTGGATCACCGGTCGGGCGAATGGGCACCTCGTGTCCTCGAACTGCTCGGCATCGATGAGGGCAATCTCCCCAATATCGCGGATCCGGGAACCGTGCTCGGGGTCGTTCCACGCAAGGGTGACATGCCGCTCCCTGCGGGAGTTTCCATCGTGAGCGGCGGCCACGACCAATTTTGCGCCGCGATTGGTTCGGGCGCGAGCGCCACCATGCCGATGTGGTCCACCGGCACGGTCGACAGCTTCACGATGCTGACGACCGAACGTCCGCGCTCATCCCCGAAGGCGGATGTCGACCAGCTGCCTCACTGTCAGGTCGACAAGAACCTTTATGTTCGTTCCATCCCCAACCTCAATGCAGGTCGGGCGCTGAACTGGCTGGTCGGCATCCTGGGTATCGAGGACGTAGGAGCCTTGATCGACGAAAGTGATCCGCCGGAGAGATTGCTGGTTGTGCCGACGCTTGGCGTAACCGGCGCGCCAGACTACGACAGCAACCAGACGGCAAGGATATATGGCCTTTCCTACGCTGACGGGCGCGCATCCCTGGCCGCGGCGATGGTGGAGGGGATCGTGTTGGAAACCCGTCATGCAGTCGTGAACAGCGGTGTGGAACTTAGTGGATTTTCCGGGATAACCGTGGCGGGCGGCGCATCACAGTCCCGCCGTTGGATGCAGTTGAAGGCAGAAGCTTTCGGCTTGCCGGTGATTTGTCGACGGTTTTTCGATGCCGGATGTGTGGGGACCGCCATATTCGCACGGCAAGCGATTGACGGCGTGCGCCCAGAGGTTGATCGCGTCAATCCAGTCGTATCCGAAAGCCTTCCATCGACCGAAGGCACGGGCCGCCTCGACCGTCAATCAACCCGCTATGCACGGCTGCGTGCGAACGGCAGCGATACGGTTCGCGATAACGAAGCTGCGTGCGCAGCACAGCGATGGACGGCGAAAGCAACCTAGAAGGACTGCTTGGGAATTCGTACCCGCAAACAAACAAGAGGTAAGAGATGGCTTCGGTCACACTATCCGCCATCAAGAAGTCTTACGGCGCCGTCGATGTTATCCACAGTGTCGACCTGGACATCGCGGATGGAGAGTTCGTCGCGCTGGTCGGCCCATCGGGCTGCGGCAAGTCAACTCTCCTTCGTATGATTGCTGGGCTCGAGAGCATAACCGGCGGTGACATCATGATTGGCTCGCGCACTGTGAACACCCTGCTCCCCAAGGACAGGGATATCGCCATGGTATTCCAGAACTATGCGCTCTATCCGCATATGACGGTCACGGGAAATATGGGATTTTCGCTGAAGTTGCGAAAGGTCGACCCCGCCGATATTGCGCAGCGTGTCGCGGAAACAGCCAGCATCCTTGGCCTGGAGCAGGTTCTCGACCGGCATCCGGGCCAGTTGTCGGGCGGTCAGCGCCAACGCGTTGCGATGGGCAGGGCTATCGTGCGCGACCCGCAGGTTTTCCTCTTCGACGAACCGCTTTCAAATCTGGATGCTAAGCTCCGCGTGGCAATGCGTGCAGAGATCAAAGCGCTCCACCACCGGCTGCGTACAACCACCGTCTATGTAACCCACGATCAGATCGAGGCCATGACGATGGCGGATCGCATCGTGCTCCTGCGCAGCGGCAAGATCGAACAGGTCGGGACACCGCTCGAGCTTTATGACCGTCCCGCCAACGATTTCGTGGCCGGGTTCATCGGCTCTCCATCGATGAACTTCTTCAGGGGCGAAGTCGTTTCCTCCGAATTCCGGATGCCGGGCGGCGCAATCTTTCCGCTTCCGGAGATGCTGTCGCCCGACGGGGAAACCGAGGTACTCTATGGCATCCGGCCGCAACATGTGCGTATCGGGTCCGATGGTGTGCCCGCACAGGTGGTTGTCGTGGAACCTACCGGGGCCGAGACGCATGTGATCTTGCGGATTGGCGAAACCGAGGTGACATATATCCAGCCCACGCGAACCTTGCTCAAGGCAGGCGAAAAGGTCCATCTTTCAGTGGATGTCAGGCATGCTCATGTCTTCGATGCGCATTCAGGCCTTCGCCTGTCGACCTAAGGTCGCGCGGTGATCGAAAACCTGCGGCGCACGGATCGACAGTGTTGGGTCCATCAGGGTAAAGGTACCAAAAATCCCACAGGATTTTTGGACCTGTCGCGCTTTTGTGCCGCCCTGCGCATTCCGGGCACATCCGCCCGGTGATTCCGATTTAATCCGCCCACCCGTACCGATCTGATCCGCCGGGGATTCCGGGGCATCCGCCCACCCCTTGATGCGCTGCTGCGAGGTGATCTGTAGCGGGCTACTTTGCCGTTCATTTTGAACGGAAGAGAGCCCAATGAAGAGATTATCGATGCGGAAGATACGAGAGGCTTTGCGCCTGTCCTTTGAAGGTTTGTCGACGCGCGAGATGGCGCTGAGTTTGGCGATTGGTCGCACAACCCTGCGTGAGTATTTAGGCCGCGCCCGTGATGCTGGTTTGAGCTGGCCGTTGCCCGATGCGCTGTCGGATGCCGATTTGGAACATGTGCTTTTCCCACGGCGTTCTGCGGACAGTTCTCAACCGATCCCTCAGCCGGATTGGACCTATGTGCACGCCGAGCTACGGCGCAAAGGGGTGACGCTTTCGCTGTTGTGGCAGGAGTATCGAGAGGTTCACACAGACGGCTATGGCTACAGCCGGTATTGCGAGCTCTATACTCGTTGGGAGGGCAAACTCTCGCCAGTGATGCGGCAGCGACACCCTGCTGGTGAACGCCTGTTTGTTGATTATGCGGGCCACACCATAGATGTTGCCTGCCCTAACAGCCCGTTGATTAAGTGGCTTTTTCCGGCTCTCACTCCCAGATGAGGAATGCGGCGGCGAAAACCGTCTGGCCGCTTTGCGAGACCCCCAGTGCGACCAGCATGGCCCCGGTGGGCGTGAGCAGCACGAAAATACCGCCATATCCGCCCGCCACGGCCTCGCGCGGGGTGCCGGCACCGATGAGTTGGCGCATCAGCAACGAGAGGTTGTGGCCGGCGACGTGAAGCAGGTATCGCTTGTGCACGTTCTCGCGGCCCCGAAGCCAGGTCCGGCGCATGCCGCCGCGATCGAGGTTGTGGGCGAAGGAGCGCTCGACGATCTCGGCGCGCAGCTTGAAGGCTTCTTTGGCCACCCCCGATAACAGCCGGGTCCGGTTGTTGGTGACCGCCCGCCGCGCCGCCTCGTCGCCGCGCCAGCGCGCGAAGCCCTTCGCCTTGGGCTCGGCGATCCGCGTCTTCCACGGGCCGTTGTCCAAGGCCTTCAAGACCGCCCGTGAGTGATAGCCTTTGTCGGTCACACATTCGGCCGGGTCCTCAGCCGTCGGCGCCGCGTCAACGCTGGCAAGGTTCTCCTGGGCCGCCGCCAGCGTCTTGGGAAGCGTCGTCGTGTCGCCCTCGTCGGCGGGGTGCAGCTCGGCCGCCACCACCGCGCCGGTGTCCAGATCCACCGCGTGCTCAGGCTTGTAGGCCAGATGGGTCGTGCCGTCCTTCATCTTGGCGATCTTGGCCTCGGGGTCGCTCCTGGAAACCCAGTCCTGGTTCGAGAGCTTCTTGCCCTTGCGCTTGCGGTCCAGACGCGCCCGGTCCTCGGCCGTGGGCGTCTCGATACCGCTCTCCTGGGCCAAGCGCTCCAGCATCCCCCGGTAACCCTCGCCCGTGTCCCTTCGCACGATGTTGCGCAGCGCCGCGTTGGCCTCCATGGTCGAGGCATCCACCCCGATACGATCGCCCTTGACCAGACCTGCTTCGGCAATCAGCGCCAGAACCCAGTCGAAGATCGCCGTGTGAACTTCATGAGGCAGGCGCGTGCGGGTCCGTGACAGCCAGGAATGGTCCGGCACCCGCTCCCGGTTCTCAAGCCGCAGGAACTCCCGAAGCGACAGGGAATCCGAGCAACGCCACTCCAGACCGCGCTCTGAGTCGATGCCCTCGAAGTAGCCCACCAGGTGCATGCGGAAATAGCGCCCGGGCGGCACCGAGGGCGCGCCCATCCTGGCCGCGTAATAGGGCCGGCAGCTCGCCTCGGCAAAGGCGTCGAAGCCGCCCTCGATCAGCACCGACTGCAGGCGGTCGTAAAACACATGACCCGGCGAGCGCGGCATCTCCGCCCAGCCCACCATCAAGTCCCCCTGACGATCCTTCTGCTGTCCCATCGCCATCGGCGAATCCTCCGGTCAAATCAGAACATCAAAGAATCAGACCAGGCCGCTTGCGTCCAGTGCCGACTTCGTCAACGGGCTGCTAAGACGGGCGAGATACGCACGGCCCAAATCTTTGTCGCGGCACTTGGCGCATCGAACTACACCTATGTTGAAGCCACTTGGACACAGAGCCTTCCCGATTGGATATCCAGTCACGTTCGAGCATTTGCGTTCTTGGGTGGCGTACCTGCGCAAGTTGTGCCGGATAATCTCAAAGCCGCCGTCATCAAAGCCTGTTTTTATGACCCGGCGATCAACCGCACTTACGGGGATATGGCGGCGCATTACGATACTGCAATTGTGCCCGCACGGCCCCGCAAACCCAAGGATAAAGCAAGGTCGAAGGTGCTGTTCTGCTGGCCGAACGTTGGATTTTAGCACGCCTGCGCAATCAGACATTCTTCAGTCTCGATGAGCTAAACGCGGCGATCCGACCCTTGCGCGACCAACTGAACAACAAGGTCACCCGGCACCTGGGTGCCAGCCGCAGGGCCTTGTTTGAAACGCTGGACAAACCTGCACTGAAGTCGCTGCCCCATGAACCCTACGTCTATGCGGAATGGAAGAAGTGCCGCGCCGGTCTCGATTATACCAACGGTCATTGATCAGAACCCATGCGCCCATTTGCGCATGCCGAGGGACATGATCTTCCATGGTTGGTCGATGAGGTTGTTCCAGGCTTGGCAGCACAGCGCGACGATGTCTTCGTAGGATTTGAAGATCCGGTTCGACAACCAGTTGTCGCGCATGAATTGCCAGACATTCTCCACCGGGTTCAACTCGGGCGATCGTGGCGGCAGCGCCAGGACGGTGATGTTGTCGGGGATCGCCAGCTTGGGCGTCAAGTGCCAACCGGCCTGATCGACGATCAGCACCGCATGGGTGCCGGGATCGACGGCGGCACTGATCTCGATGAGGTGCGCCGCCATGGCTCGGTGTCGCACCAGGGCATGACCAGCCCGGCGCCTTTCCCCTTCGCGGGACAGATCGCGCCGAAGATATAGGCCCATTCGGTGCGCTGGTCGCGGGGCACCCGCGGGCGCGTGCCACGTCTGGCCCATCGGCGTGTGAGCTTATTCTTCTGGCCGATGCGGGCTTCATCTTGCCACCACAGCTCTATCTCGACGCCTTTCGGGAGCCTCGCCCGGATCTTCGCCAGTTCGGCGGGGAAGTTTTTTTTAAAAGCCTCGACGGCCAGCTCGTTTTGCGCGTAGTGGCGCGGCCGCGCCGAGATCTTGGCGAAGCCGAGCGCCTTCAACTCGCGCCCGACCGTGGTCTCGTCGAGCGAGATGGCGAACGTCTCCAAGAGCCACCGCGCCAGGTCCTTGCGCCGCCAGCGCACGACGCCGTCGACCGCCAGGACCGGGCCGGCCTCAACAACCTCCGCCAGTGCGCGGCGGTGATCGGCGTTGAGCTTCGAGGGTGCGCCCGGTGACTTCCCATCGACCAGCCCGTCCGGTCCGCGGGCGTTGAAGCGCAGCACCCAGTCGCGAATGATCTGCAGACCGACGCCGCCGATCCGCGACGCATCCGTCCTGCTGCCACCATCGTAGACCTTGGCCAACGCCAGCAGACGACGGCTCTGGGTCGCGTCCCTGGTCCTCTTCGCGAGGCACCGCAGTGAGACGCTGTCAAAATCGTTCCGTAAGTCGATAGGCGCTGCCATGGCGAACCTCATTGGTTCACCACATTGAGTCAGAGATCGGACCGCTTGGGAATCCCCAACGTGAGTCAGGCATTCCGCTCGGTGGTATTACCATGTCGATATAGGACACCACTATTACTCAGTGCCCCATCAGCTTATGCGCCAAGAGCTTTGGGCCCGGGTCACACCGCGCACGGTCGAAGTTTATCATAAAGGTCAGCGTGTTGCGGCGCATCAACGGACGTCGGGCAACCGGCAACATTCCACCATCCGTGATCACATGCCAGCAAACCACCGCTTCCGTACCGACTGGACACCAGAACGCATCCGCACACAGGCGGCCCGGGTCGGGCCCAACGTCGAGACCTTTGTCGAGATGGTCATGCGCAAGCGGCGACATCCAGAGCAAGGATATCGAACTTGCATGGGCGTCTTGCGGCTTGCCAAAACATTCGGACCCGAGCGCCTCGATGCGGCCTGCGAGCGTGCACTTCACATCAACAGCTATACCTACCAATCCCTGCATTCCATTTTGAAGAATGGATTGGATCGCCAACGCCGCAAACCCACCACGGACGGCCCCGCGATCACACACCCCAACATCCGTGGTGCCGGATACTTCCATTGAAGAAAGGACAGAAAATGTTGACACACCCAACCCTTGATACCCTCCGAGCACTGAAGCTCGATGGCATGGCCGAGGCCTTCACAGAACTGCAAACACAGGACGGTTCCGCCGATCTGACACACGCCGAATGGCTCGGCCTGCTAATTGATCGCGAAGCCATCAGTCGAGAGACAAAACGGTTTGAGAGCCGCATGCGCACAGCACGATTGCGCCATATCGGGGCCGCGCCCGAGGATGTGGATTACAAAACGCGAAGAGGGCTGGATAAGGCGTTGTTCCAAAGCCTGCTCAGCGGCAAATGGATCAAAGACAAGCGCAACTTGATGATCACTGGCCCCTGCGGTGTCGGCAAAACCTGGCTGGCCTGCGCGTTGGCCCAAGCGGCGTGCCGCGACGGCGTGACCGTCCTCTATAAACGCACCACGCGATTGTTTGACGAGTTGGAGTTGGCCCACGGTGACGGACGCTTTCCGCGTGTCTTCAAGGCACTGACCAAAACCCAGCTACTGATCTTGGATGACTGGGGGCCGGACCGTCTGAACGCTAGCCAAAGGCGCGACTTGATGGAGATCGTCGAAGACAGATACGGCAACGGTTCCATCCTAATCACAAGTCAACTCCCGCTTAATACTTGGCACGAAATTATTGGTGAACCCACCTTCGCAGATGCCATCCTAGACCGGCTGGTGCACAACGCCTACCGGCTCGAACTCGACGGACAATCCTTCCGAAAGAAAGACCCTCAACTACGTGACGAAACGCCAGAAAACTGATATCAAAAACCAAGGCCTCACGGCAACGCGTCAAAGCTGGGCGGATACCCCGGTACAAATGGGCGGATGTTGTCGGAATAGGTGGGCGGATATCCCGGAATATGCATATGCGGTAACCCGATGATTAACGGCAATAAGAAATGAGATTTTCCGCAGGTAAAGCCATGAAAATAAACGATGTCAGACTCAAACCCCTCTTTTGCAGATTTAAGAAGCCTTACGTTTGGGCCATGGGAAAGGACTTCGGGCAAACGACAATTCTGGTCGAAGTCGAAACGGATTCAGGTATCACAGGTTTTGGCGAAACCGCCCCGACGATGATAACCACAGATCCGGTCATTGCTTTTTTGAAAACAGCTAAGTCGGTCCTGCTGGGACAGTCTGTCTTTGAAATCTCCGACCTGATGAGACAGGTCTATGCGCGCAACTTCGGGCACTCCAGCGTCAGTCAATCGCACCCCAGAGTGGCCAATATGGTGTTCGCAGGCCTGGAGTTGGCGCTGTGGGACGCGTTCGGCAAGTGCGTCGGCCTGCCTGTTCATGCACTTCTCGGGGGAAAGATCCACGATACCGTAAGATTCATGGGCTTCGTCCAAGGCGAAACCACCGACGAGCTTGCCATCCATGCGAGCCAGTTGGCGCAAGAGCACTACGAAGTGATTTATCTGAAAGCCGGGCGGGACAACAATAAAGACCTGGCCAATGTTGAAGCTGTCCGGAACGCAATCGGCGACAAGCGGCTGCGGATCGACCCGAACGAGGCCTGGGACCTCATGGAGGCCCAGGTGTTGATCAACAAGCTCGCGCGCTTCGATTTGGAGATGGTTGAACAGCCGGTGTCGGCAGTGGCGGGCGTGGTTGCGTTGAAGGCGTTGAAACAATCCTGTCCTGTACCGCTCGCCGCCGATCAATCCGTATTCACTCCGGAGGAGACACACGCAATGTGTGCCAGCGGCGCCATCAGCCTCCTGACCGTGGGTCTGCACGAAACCGGAGGAATACACGGGTTCCGTCGCGTAGCAGCGATTGCCCAGCTTTTTGACATCAACGTGTGCATCCATGGTGTCTGGGAAACCGGGATCACAACCTGTGCCTCGATTCAGGCGGCGGCGGGGGTTCCCAATCTGGACGATGGCAACCAGATCATGTGGCAACTTCTGGAGGAAGACATCGTTGAGGCGCCTGATCTGACACCAAAGGCAGGGCGAATTCCGGTGATGTCCGGCCCGGGACTTGGGTTCACGTTGAACGAAGACGCCGTTAGTCGAGCCGCGGAGGCCTACGACAAACAAAGAGGCCTGGAAGCGACTTGATGGCATTACAGGACGACTCACCTGCGATCTTCGAGCGCGCCAGCACGCTTGCAGCATCGAAAATCCGGATGATTGCCGAGTTACCTGGCTTCGACCATCTTTGGCGCAACGTCCGTGCGAACACTGTCGATCCGGCGTTTCCTGCGACCGGCCTGCTACCAGAACGTGCCTAGATCACTTCTGCCGCAAGAACCGATCTGATTTGCGTCTTGTGCATATAACCGGAGGAGAAAGACATGCGCCTTGTCCAGTTCGAGACGGTTGAAGGAAAACGCGCAGTTGCTCAAGTCGATGGCGACCAACTCGCAGTTCTGTACAATGTGGATCGCGTCTCTGATTTGGCTGAGAAGGCAATCGCCTCTGGCCAAAGTTTGAATCAGGCGGTCCAGGCCGCCGGCGTTTCCTGCACTGTCCCGTATGACGAGATGGTTGACGAAGGAAGGCTTCTGCCTGTCATCGACTTGCCCGACCCCGCGCATGTAATTGTGGCAGGTACGGGGCTGACCCATATGGGAAGCGCCGACACCCGCGACGCCATGCATGCCAAGGTCGCCGTCAACGAAGACGATCTTTCGGATTCAATGAAGATTTTCAAAATGGGGCTGGAAGGCGGCAAACCAGCCGAAGGCGAAATCGGTGTTCAGTCCGAGTGGTTCTGGAAAGGTGATGGTTCGATCTTGCGCGCAAGCGGCCAGGTCATGGAAAGCCCACATTGGGCGGACGACATGGGCGAAGAACCCGAGATTGCGGGCATTTACCTGAACGACAAGAATGGACAGCCTTTTCGTCTCGGCTATGCGCTCGCCAATGAATTGTCCGACCATGTTATGGAGCGGAAGAACTACCTGTTCCTCGCGCACTCGAAACTACGTGTTTGTGGACTGGGGCCAGAACTTTTGGTCGGCGACCTGCCATCGGATGTTCAGGGCATGAGCCGAATTTACCGGGATGGCGAGGTTCTGTGGGAAAAGCCGTTTGTCTCGGGCGAGGACAATATGACCCATGCTTTGAGCAATCTTGAATACCATCACTTCAAGTATCCACTGTTCCGACAGCCTGGCCGCGTGAATGTGCACGTTTTTGGGACGGCCACGCTTAGTTTTGCGGACGGAATCACCTTGCAAGATAACGATATTATGGAAATCGATTGTCCTCAGCTCGGACGCCCACTGCGCAATCCAGTCAGGGCGCAACACATTGACGGCCCAACCGTCGTCCAACTGTGAGCCGTGTGCGCAAGACCGATAAACCAAAAGCTGGGGGTCGATTCTCGACCTAATCAGTCCCTTTCAACTGCCCCGCAGCAAAATCCTGTCATGATCCAATCACATCAACTTCTCTGCGTACCAAAGGCATGAAAGACGCCTATCAAGCAGTCGTTATCGGGGGTGGCATTGTTGGTGCGTCCGTCCTGTTTCATCTGGCCAAACTCGGCTGGAAGGATGTCCTGCTTGTTGAGCGTGCCGAGTTGACTTCGGGCTCTATATGGCACGCTGCGGCGGGGTATTTTGCCTTGAACTCGGATCCCAATATTGCCGCCCTGCAGGCCTATAGGATCAACCTCTATGACGAGATCGAAGAGATCAGCGGCCAGAACGTGGGCAGGCACCATATCGGTGGCCTACTGCTGGCCTCTGACCCGCGCCGCTGGGAGATGCTGAAAGCGAGCCTCTCGACATTCGAGGTTATCGGAATCGACACCGCGCGGCTCATGTCGCCGGATGAAGTGCGCGAAATGACAGGCGGGTTCATAAAGACCGACGATCTTCAGGGCGCGCTTTACGATTCTCAGGTTGGGTATCTCGACCCCAATGGCGTCACCTATGCCTATACCGGAGCTGCCAAGACATTCGATGCCGACGTGGTCGTCCGAAACAGGGTTCTGGACTTGCGCCAGCGCGGCGACGGGACCTGGGACGTGATCACAGAAAAGGGTACCATCCACACCGAGCATTTCGTGAATGCCGGCGGCCTGTGGGCCCAGCAGTGCGGATTGATGGCGGGTGTGGATCTACCGGTGATGCCGCTTGAACATCATTATCTGGTCACCGAATCCATGCCGGCCCTGACTGGAAACGAAAAGGAATTGCCGAATATCGTCGACCTTGATGGCTTTACCTATGCCCGGCAGGAACGCAACCGCATGCTCCTGGGTGTTTACGAGCGCGACTACAAGCACTGGCAGATGGACGGCGCGCCCTGGGATTATGGCATGGATCTTATTCCGGAGGACATTGACCGCATCGCACCGGAACTCGAGATCGGGTTCGACCGCTACTCGGCCCTTGCCGAGACGGTCATCCGCCGCTGGATCAATGGCGCATTTACTTTCACGCCCGACTGCAATCCGCTGGTGGGACCGACAGGTCCGCGCGGCTATTGGGTGGCCTGCGGGGTCATGGCGGGCTTCAGCCAAGGTGGCGGCGTTGGAAAGTCGCTGGCAGAGTGGATGATCCATGGAGCGCCCGAGTGCCATAGTAGCCTTATTTAGGAGAATCGTGATTGGAAATACTGAATGTTTTCAGCGGGTATTTGTAGTGCAATTTATGATATTGCCTGGTTAATTATGATACTGTAGTGTTAATTACGATACGGTCTTTGTTTGTGGATAAGTATCAACTTTTGATGTCAGCAAATTACAGGAGACCACCGTGCGCAAAGAAGCGACGGCGCTGAGTCGTGCTAAAGTTCTGCGCCCGATATTAGAGATTGAGGAGCAGGGCTTTCCTGTAAGTTGTGCGTTAGAAGATGCCGCTCATGATTTGGGCCTTTCCAAGAGCCATACTTGGCGTTTGTATCGTCGTATGAAAGCCAACGATGCCCGTTCGAGCGCGCTTGATTTGCAGCGGCGTGGCCCGAAAAAGGGCACCCGTCGATTGTCTGGAGAAGTTGAACAGATCATTGAATGCAGCCTCAGGCAGTATTTTCTTGTTCGTGAACGACCGAGCTTTCTGCGCGTTGTCGGCGAGATCCGCGCAGAGTGTGTTGCAAAAGGATTCACACCTCCTGCTCGAGAAACGATCAAGGCGCGCCTTGATGCGATGGACCAACGCGAGGTCTTGCGCAAACGAACCGGAGCGAAGGCGGCTGCCAAAGTGTTTGCAGCGCGTCCGGGGCACCTTAACAGCCCGTTGATTAAGTGGCTTTTTCCGGCTCTCACTCCCAGATGAGGAATGCGGCGGCGAAAACCGTCTGGCCGCTTTGCGAGACCCCCAGTGCGACCAGCATGGCCCCGGTGGGCGTGAGCAGCACGAAAATACCGCCATATCCGCCCGCCACGGCCTCGCGCGGGGTGCCGGCGCCGATGAGTTGGCGCATCAGCAACGAGAGGTTGTGGCCGGCGACGTGAAGCAGGTATCGCTTGTGCACGTTCTCGCGGCCCCGAAGCCAGGTCCGGCGCATGCCGCCGCGATCGAGGTTGTGGGCGAAGGAGCGCTCGACGATCTCGGCGCGCAGCTTGAAGGCTTCTTTGGCCACCCCCGATAACAGCCGGGTCCGGTTGTTGGTGACCGCCCGCCGCGCCGCCTCGTCGCCGCGCCAGCGCGCGAAGCCCTTCGCCTTGGGCTCGGCGATCCGCGTCTTCCACGGGCCGTTGTCCAAGGCCTTCAAGACCGCCCGTGAGTGATAGCCTTTGTCGGTCACACATTCGGCCGGGTCCTCAGCCGTCGGCACCGCGTCAACGCTGGCAAGGTTCTCCTGGGCCGCCGCCAGCGTCTTGGGAAGCGTCGTCGTGTCGCCCTCGTCGGCGGGGTGCAGCTCGGCCGCCACCACCGCGCCGGTGTCCAGATCCACCGCGTGCTCAGGCTTGTAGGCCAGATGGGTCGTGCCGTCCTTCATCTTGGCGATCTTGGCCTCGGGGTCGCTCCTGGAAACCCAGTCCTGGTTCGAGAGCTTCTTGCCCTTGCGCTTGCGGTCCAGACGCGCCAGGTCCTCGGCCGTGGGCGTCTCGATACCGCTCTCCTGGGCCAAGCGCTCCAGCATCCCCCGGTAACCCTCGCCCGTGTCCCTTCGCACGATGTTGCGCAGCGCCGCGTTGGCCTCCATGGTCGAGGCATCCACCCCGATACGATCGCCCTTGACCAGACCTGCTTCGGCAATCAGCGCCAGAACCCAGTCGAAGATCGCCGTGTGAACTTCATGAGGCAGGCGCGTGCGGGTCCGTGACAGCCAGGAATGGTCCGGCACCCGCTCCCGGTTCTCAAGCCGCAGGAACTCCCGAAGCGACAGGGAATCCGAGCAACGCCACTCCAGACCGCGCTCTGAGTCGATGCCCTCGAAGTAGCCCACCAGGTGCATGCGGAAATAGCGCCCGGGCGGCACCGAGGGCGCGCCCATCCTGGCCGCGTAATAGGGTCGGCAGCTCGCCTCGGCAAAGGCGTCGAAGCCGCCCTCGATCAGCACCGACTGCAGGCGGTCGTAAAACACATGACCCGGCGAGCGCGGCATCTCCGCCCAGCCCACCATCAAGTCCCCCTGACGATCCTTCTGCTGTCCCATCGCCATCGGCGAATCCTCCGGTCAAATCAGAACATCAAAGAATCAGACCAGGCCGCTTGCGTCCAGTGCCGACTTCGTCAACGGGCTGTTAACGTAGAGCATCCGCTTGAGGTTGTTCAGATTGATCATACGCCCGCTGATATTATTCTGGTTGATCACGTTGAACGCTTGCCGCTAAATCGGCCGTTTCTTACGCTTGCGATTGATGTGGCAACTCGGATTATCTTGGGGGCGTATGTCAGTTTTGATCCGCCATCCGTTCTATCGGTGGCCCTTTGTCTGGATCACTGTGTGCGACCCAAGTCTGTCCAGGTTCCTAACACTTTGGAAGAGCTCGCATGGCCCACGTCGGGGATCCCGAAGGCGATCTTTGTCGACAATGGCCAAGAGTTCCACAGTGCAGCATTCAAATTGGCCTGTGAGGAATGGGGGATAGGAATTGAATACCGCCCTGCGGGGGGTGCGCATTACGGCGGCCATATTGAACGGCTGATCGGCACGACGATGGGGGCCGTTCATGTGCTGCCGGGCACCACACAATCTTCGACATTGGAGAAGGGTGATTACGACAGCAGCAAACACGCCGCTCTCACTTTGTCAGAGTTTGAGGATTGGCTTCATCTTGAGATTTGCCGTTACCACAATTCCACGCATAGCGCTCTGGGACGGACACCGCTTGCGGCTTGGGCTGATCTTGGTGGTGACGATGCAGGCAGGCGCGTCGTCGATACGGAAGCTTTCAGAATCAGCTTCATGCCGCTTGAGCGCCGTCGGCTCGGTCGGGCGGGTATCACTCTGTTTTCGGTTGGGTATTGGAGCGATGCCTTTGCTCAAATGATTGGGCGCATAAAGGGCAAAGTCGTGGTCAAATACGACCCGCGCGATTTATCGCAGGTTTGGGTAATCCTTGAGGATGGGCGCGCGATCGTGGCGCGCTACAAAGACCTAAACCATCCGCAGATATCGCTTTGGGAAAACCGGCGTGCACGCAAGCAGTGTCTGGCAAAAAGCGTTGGACGTGTCACAGAGGCGATGCTTTTCCAAGTCATTGGTGAGCAAAGACGAATTGCAGAAACGGCACGCAAACAGACCCGGGCAGCTAAGCTGGATAACGAGCGTGACGCAAGGCAATCCAAAAAACATCGGAGGGTGTTCAGAATTCCGTGTCACGGGGTTAGTCTAGATGTCCAAGACATCGTCTAACCTTCCCTCAAAATAGATGGAAAGTTGGGACAAAGTCAAATTCCAGTTTTGCAATGGCATGGTCCATTTTTTTGAAGCGTTCTGGATCCCCATATACAGCAGTTTGAGCAAACTGTTTTCATTGGGAAACGCGCCCTTGGTTTTGGTCAGTTTTCGGAACTGGCGATGCACGGCCTCGATTGCGTTGGTGGTGTAAATTACCCGCCGAATGTCAGCTGGATATTTGAAGTAGACCGACAAATTGGGCCATTTTTTACGCCATGATTTAATGACGATTGGGTATTTAGAGCCTCGGATTGAATTTCTGAATCAAAGGGATTCCCACAAGGCTTGATTTGTGATTCACCATATTTGGAGGTGGATCATGGGCAAGACACTATCACTGGACCTGCGTGAGCGGGTTCTTGCGTTCATCGTAGAGGGCCATTCGTGTCACGAAGCTGCGCGGCGGTTTCGGATATCAGCGGCGAGTGCCGTGCGGATTAGGCAGCGCCGCCGACAAACGGGTTCCATCGCACCAGCCAAGCGGGGCCGACCAAAAGGCAGCAGCAGACTGGAAGTGTTTGCGGGGTTTCTCAAGACAACAGTGGATCGCAGGCCAGACATTACGATGCCGGAACTGGCCGAGGCGCTTATTCAGGAACACGATATGCGGGCCGCTCCGGCAGAGCTGTCGCGCTTCCTCAAGCACCGGCTCGGTTACACATATAAAAAAATCCTTGATTGCAACGGAGAGGCGGCGCAAGCGGGTGCGCGCCGCGCGATACGAGTGGCGGCACCGACGCCAGCCGAGGATGCGACTTGAGCCGCACAGGTTGGTCTTTATCGACGAAACGGCGGTGACGACCAAGCTCACGCGCCTGCGCGGGAGATCTCCCTGCGGCGCGCGTCTGGAAGCGGATGCCCCCTTCGGCCATTGGCGCACCCAGACCTTCATTGCAGGGCTGCGCGTTGATGAGTTGACCGCTCCCTGGCTGCTTGACGGCCCGATGAACCGTGCTGCCTTCGATGTCTATATCGAAACACAGCTCGCCCCGACGCTTCAGCCCGGTGACGTCGTGATCGCCGACAACCTGTCTTCACACAAGTCCGCATGGGCGCAGGCGTTGCTGAAGGCGCAGGGAAACTGGATGCTCTTTTTGCCACCATACAGCCCCGACCTGAACCCGATCGAGATGGCCTTCTCCAAGCTCAAAGCCCACCTGCGAAGGATGGCCGCCAGAACATTTGATGCCCTGACTGAAGCCGTGGGTGACATCTGCGATCTATTCGAACCTCAAGAGTGCGAAAACTACTTCAGAGCTGCAAACTATGTTGCAGAATAAATGTCCGTAGCTCTAGTTCCCCATTTTTCTTCTAACGCATCCAACGCGATTTCAGCCGCTTTCACAGTTTCAGCCTTATAAACCGGCTTTAGATCAGCCATGAATTCCTTCTGGTTTTTGCTGGCTACATATTTCAGAGAATTGCGGATTTGGTGGATGACACAAAGCTGGACTTCGGTCTGGGGAAAGATCGCGTTGATCGCCTCTGGAAAGCCCGTGAGGCCATCGACACAAGCAATCAGGATGTCTTGCAGGCCGCGATTGTTCAGGTCCGTCAGCACCGAGAGCCAGAAGTTTGCACCTTCGGTTTCAGATAGATACAGGCCAAGAATTTCCTTCCTGCCCTCAAGATTAAGCCCCAGAACCGTGTAAACCGCTTTGGCTGCGTAGCGCCCGTCTTGCTTAACCTTGTAGTGAATAGCATCAAGCCAAACAAACGGGTAATGGCTGTCCAGGGGCCGCTGCTGCCAGAGCTTGATTTCAGGGATCAATTTATCAGTGACGGCGCTGATCGTGGCGTTTGAAACATCCAGACCGTAGATTTCCGAGATGTGTCCAGCGATGTCCAGATAGCTCATTCCAAGCCCGAACATTGAAATAATCTTGCATTCGATCTCGTCGCTCATGTGGGTCTGGTGTTTTTTCACCAGTTGCGGCTCAAACGATCCAGCCCGATCTCGTGGCGTTGCCAGTTCGAAACTTCCAGACGTGGATTTGATGGTCTTACGGCCAGCTCCGTTCCTGCGGTTGCTGGACTTGTCGGCCTTTAAATGCGCCTCCAGTTCAGCCTGTAATGCAGCTTCGGTCAGTTGCTTGACTAACGGCGTCAGAATACCGTCCTTGCCTGTAAGGCCCTGGCCATCTTGCAAAGCCGCCAAAGCTACATCAAAATCAAATTCTTCTCGCATGTGTCATTCCTTTTCTTCAGTTTACAGAAATGACACGGAATTTCTAACGCTCCCAAACATGGCTACCGCGTGATCCTTCCCGCGAGATGTTCGCCATAGATACCGGCAACCCCGACCTTCCAACTTATCCGATTGATGATTTTGATGACTTCCAAAGAAAGAATTGAACATATTCGAAGCGATCGTTGGATCGCTTTTGACCGCGCGACGATTGTTCTTAACCGACTGACATCACTTATGGAAATGCCTAAGCAGAGCCGTATGCCAGGTCTCATGGTGTATGGCAGTTCCGGCATTGGAAAGACCATGATTGCCAAGCGTATGGTCAGCCAATATCCGACAAGCCATGACGCTGGTCTTGGGGTAACGAAGACACCAATTCTGCTACTTCAGGCTCCGCCCGCTCCTGATGAGCGACGGTTCCACCAGCATATTCTGGCGTCGATTGGCGCGCCGATGTGGGGCCGTCATACGGTCTCGGAACTGGAAGTTCGCGCCCTTAGCTATCTGCGCGACATGGACCTGAAAATGTTCATGATCGACGAGGTTCACAATCTTCTCGCGGGCAGCTACCGAGAGCAACGCCGGTTTTTAAACATGCTGCGGTTCTTGGCCAACGACTTATGTGCATCGCTTGTTGTGTTTGGTGTCAACGAAGCCTTGGATGCGATCCGCGGTGATGATCAACTCGCGCGCAGGCTCGATGAACACTTCCTGCCATTGTGGGAAGATGACGTGGAGTTTTCCCGCCTGATCCAGACGTTGATTTCTGCGATGGAACTTAAGCGGGCCTCTGGGCTTAGAATCAATTCCTTGCGAACTATTTTGAACGTGACGGGTGGTGTGACATCACGGGTGTTCACGATGATCAAAGCGCTGGCGATTGACGCCATAGAAACCGGAGAGGAACGGATCACAGACGAGGCAGTTCAGGCATGGCAGCCAATGTGGGTCAAACATTCCTGGAGCGCCCGCCACCACCCGGTTGCAGATTTTCAGTGAGGTTATTGCCATTGCCGAGGTGTCCGCCTCCGCTTGCTGACGAACTGCTATCGAGCTGGCTAAAGCGACTCGCCCGCGCAAACTACTGCACCGAAGATGAGCTGTGCAGATATCTCGGGTTGCGCTCGGGTAGGGCTCCCGAAACGCTTGCGGATCTAGCGGGGGTAGACGTTGCCGGGCTGTGTAGCATTCTGCGTCTGGTGCGCGACGATCTCGTCGCAATGCTGATCGTTGAGCACCACAATTTTCCCATTCGGTGCGTTGCGCAGGAAGATTTCCAGCACTGCCCTCATTGTATCACCCAAACACCGGGTGCCACACTGCGCCATTGGCGTTATGCTTGGTCGGTGACATGCGAAAATTGTGGGTCAGAGCTGACACCTTCTAAAACCGGGAACGGCCAAGTCAAATTAATCCCTGCCAAACTTAAGGTAAGAGCGGCCAGGGGAGCGGAGTTCTTGAAATCGACCTTTGCCAACCGTTCGGCCAGGGATGCCCGAAGGGTGAATTTTGCGGTGCAGAGTGCGGGCAGTTTGAATCCAAACGTCAGCACGGCCCCCCTGACCTCATATTGCCAGATGCAGCGGTTCAATCTGCTTGCAGCCATTGGAATGAGCGCATCACAGCCCGTGTTAAAGGCAGCATTTGTTCTTCGCAATGACGCCCCTACCATCGAAAATTTGCGCCGCGCCTTTCCATATCAACGGCGACTACTCAAGATAGTTATCAAGCTGTCAGATGATCTGAATCGAAAAATCCCAAGACGTGAGAAAAGTGAACACCTAACGGCAAAGCCGCGCGACGCCGCGACAACATATTTGGTTTCAAAGCACTCTCTTACTGCGGCTCGTCAGGCGATCGAAGAACCTGGCCCGAACGCACCACGCCACAAGTTATTGTCTTACGCTGCGACTATTTTGGAAAAGCAATAGAGCGACGCAATCTACCAGCAAGCTTTGCCCGAGGGTCCCTGTGGATATCTCGTAATTAACACTACTAAAACCGCCCAGAAAACACCCCCGTCTGCGGAATCTCATTATTAACACTACTATGACAACCGCCGCCTCTGCAATCTCTTCATTCTCGGCAAACAATTGCAGTTGATCCATGCCCTCGGATTTGGATCCGAAACGGTGCCGGTTTGCCCCGTGTAGCTGATGCTGAAGCTTCTCGATCATCAGCGCCTGTGCCTTCACCTCTGACGCTAAAAGCTCGGTGACACGCCGTAGTTCAACGGGGTCTTCTGGCAGGTTATCAAGGGCGTTCAACATGGCTATTCTATACAGAATTGCGCCCTGAATGTGAATCCATAAACGCCTATATTACTTGATATTTACGCCTGATTACCCTGCTTTCAAAGGCCGCCATGTCCGCTGTGGAATGCGCCAGTCAATGCCCTCCAGCAGCATCGCCAGTTGCGCCGACGTCAGGCAGACCTTGCCGTCTTTAGCGGCAGGCCAAACAAACCGGCCCCGTTCAAGACGCTTGGAAAACAGGCAGGCTCCCTGGCTGTCCCACCAGATAATTTTGAGCAAATCACCACGCCGCCCCCGAAACACAAATAGATGGCCGGAAAACGGATCCTCTGCCAAAACCTGCTCGGCCTGCGCCGCCAGAGTATTGAAACCCCGCCGCATGTCTGTCACGCCCGCCGCCAGCCAGACCCGTGTGTTGCCTGGCACGGGGATCACGAAGAAAGCCCTTTCAACAAACGTGCCAACATATCCGCATCAAAACCGCCCCCGGCTATAATCCGGTGACCGTTGGACGGCTCGATCTCAATTCGGCCTGACGGAGTGCTGGTCACGGCTGGATCAACGCTGGCTGACGCTTCAATCCCGACTGGCAAAAATACAGGGCCGTCAGCTTCCGGCACAACATCCACGGCGGGAGCATACCGATCATCCTTCAGCCATTTGAATATCAGATTGGCATTCATCGCATACCGACGTGCAACCTGCGCAACCGAAACACCAGCCGCCGTCGTCTGAAAACAGATTGAACGCTTCTCATCATCCGGCCAACGCCGCTTCTTCTGCTTCACAGCCATAGAGGGCCCCTAAGTGTCCACTATCAATGGTGGACACTAACCCATCAAAATCTGCGCCGTTAGGCGGGGCACACCGGACGCTTACTCTTCATGTCACTACTTCTCAAGCTTGAGTTCCACGGGTCCAAGGTCACTACTGACGCCGGTTTGCTCGCCTATCGAGAGCTTGATGCCTCCGTTGAACTTACTGAGATGGTTGGCGATGTTCTTGCCGACAGTCGTACCGGCATGAACGGGCGGCATGGCATGGTCGGCCAGTTCCGCCAGTCCGTTTTCGGACGCCTTGGCGGCTACGACGACGTGAACGACGCCGACCGGCTCAGCCTCGACCCGGTCATGCGGTGGGTCGTCGGCGGCCATGCCGTTACCAAACAGGCGGCCTCGAGCAGTCAGATGGGGCGCTTCGAGACGGAGGTTCTGGCCACCGAGGAAAACCTCGCCGCGCTTGGTGATCTTTCCGGCCGATGGATCGACCGCGTTCATGACCGTTGCCCGCCGAAGAAGATCATTCTCGACATGGACAGCAGCGTCAGCCCAACCCACGGTGCTCAGGAAGGCTCGACCTACAACGGGCACTTCGGTTGCACCTGCTATCATCCCCTGTTCCTGTTCAACCAGTTCGGCGATTTGGACCGGTGCGCCCTGCGTCCCGGCAACGTTCACAGCGCCGATGGCTGGCGCAAGGTGCTGGAGCCGGTAGTGGCACGCTACAAGGAAAGGGATTTGCGTCGGTATTTCCGGGGCGATGCGGCTTTCGCCTCACCGGACATCTATGAGTTTCTGGAAGACGAGAGCTTCCTGTACGCGATCCGTTTGCCGAAGAACCAAGTTCTTCTGGAAAGCATCTGCCATCTGCTCACGCGACCCGTTGGCCGTCCGCCGAACCATGTGCGGCACCATTACGCCGGCTTCAGCTATCGGGCCAAAAGCTGGGATAAGGCCCGCCGCGTCGTCGCCAAGGTGGAGTGGCACCCCAGCGAGCTGTTTCCCCGGGTCGGGTTCATCGTCACCAACCTGTCGCGACCGGCCGATCGGGTGACATTGTTCTACAATCAGCGGGGCAAAGCGGAGCAATGCATCAAGGAAGGCAAGAACGCGATCAAATGGACGAGGCTGTCGTGTCGCAGGTTCCGCGATAACGCCGTCCGGCTGCAGCTTCACGCCCTGGCCTACAATCTCGCCAACTTCATGCGGACGCTGGCTTTGCCGAAGGAAGTCGAGTACTGGTCGCTGACCACGCTGCGGGAGAAGTTGGTAAAGATCGGTGCCAAGGTGGTCAGCCATGGCCGCTACGTCACGTTCCAATTGGCCGAGGTGGCGGTGCCGAGGGAACTGTTCCGGAAAATCTTGAGCCTGATTGATGATCTGCGACCAAGACCCGCCCCGGCGTAGGCCGGGGACATCGACGGCGAGGTGAAAACGACAGGAGGAGTGTGTCTGAATGGCGGCAAATCTGGCCAAATGGCCTTCCAACCGAGGGCTGATCTCCAAAATCAGGCCATCGGATGGCTGCAAAGGGAATACAGTTCCCTCGACGGTGGTACGGGGGTATGATCTCCGCAAACCTGGAGGTCATCTGGGTAATGTCGGGGAATATGTCTGGGTCTACAAGGGCAAACCGTCGAACACCTTCAATTCGCGCCACATCAGCGGCTGTCAGCGCTTGGCGTCGGGCAATACGCTAATTTGCGAGGGCATCTGCGGGCGCATCTTCGAGGTGACGCCACAGGGCGATATCGTGTGGAACTTTGTCTCGCCCTATTTTGCGTCGGATGACCTCAAGGGGCCGGGCGCCGGCCAAAACATGGTGTTCCGGGCGCTCCGTTACGCCGCGGATTCGCCCGAAATCGCCGGCCGGCTCAACGCCGATCCGTATGCGTGACGCCGGATGAGCCCGCCCGCCGAAGGCGATCTCGACGAACTGCTGCAGGCGCTGGCGACGGCGACCGGGCCGACCTATTCGGATTTTCTGAAACTCGACGAATTGCTGGGGTTGCAGCCGGGTTTTGAAGACAACTCCGACTCGCTGTTGTTCTTTGTCATCCATCAGACCAAGGAGTTGTGGCTGCGCGTGATGTTCGTCGAAACCATCAATGCGCGGGATCATCTGTTCGCCGGCCACATTCACCACGCCTTGAAGACAATCGCACGGGTACGTTCCATTCAGCAGGTGATGATCGAATCCTGGTCGGCGTTGAGCAGCCTCACGCCTGTCGACTACCTGTCCTTTCGCGATAAATTGGGGACCTCGTCGGGGTTTCAGTCGCCGGGATACCGTAAGCTGGAATTCGCGCTCGGGCAAAAGGACAAGAAGTATCTGATCCCGCATCAGCGCAAACCGCACCACCACCAGGAGCTGACGGAAGTCCTCGAGGCACCGAGCCTCTATGACGCGGCGCTTCATTATCTCGACCGTCGCGGATTGGTTATTCCGGCCGATCTGCTGGCGCGCGACTGGTCGGAGCCGTACGAATTCAGCGAGGGTGTCTTCCAGGCCTGGCAGGCGGTCTATGCCGATACGGAGACTCATTTCCAAGCCTATCATCTGGCCGAAGTGCTGGTCGATCTCGAATGCGATTTCCAACTTTGGCGTTTCAAGCATTTCAAGACCGTCGAGCGCATCATCGGCGCCAAGCATGGCACCGGCGGCTCAAGCGGCGTGCCCTATTTGAAGAGCGCGATGGACCGCTATTTCTATCCCGAGCTCTGGAAGGTGCGGGGCGAGCTTTGAACGAGGTGCTGTCACGGTAACTGGCTGGTGTCAGCTGCGGGTGGCGAGTAGCTTCCTGTTATGAACAAGATCAGCTACCGCCGACATCGGTTTCCTGCAGAGATAATCCAGCGCGCCGTCTGGCTGTGTTTCCGGTTTCCGCTCAGTTATACCAGCGGCATTTAACATTGACCGATATGGGCCCATTTTCGCATTCCGATTGATGTGATGGTTTCGGGCTGTGCGATGAGCTTTTTCCAAGCTTCGCATCCAGCATCGACGATGGCTTGTAGTCTTCGAACACGCGGTTGGAAGCCAATTGTGCCAGATATTTTCCACCGGGTTCGAGCGCGCGATGGCAGCAGGATGATGGTGAGGTTCTTCGGGACTTTGAGTTTGCCGGTGGTGTGCCATCCGGCCCGATCCATCAGCACAACCGCATGGGCCTTTCGGGCGACGTGGCGGCTGATCTCGTCGAGATGCATCTGCATGGCTTGCGCGTCCGCCCAAGGCAGCATGAGCGCCGCCCCCTTGCCGTGAGCCGGACAGATGGCGCCGAACAGATAGGCGTTGTGATAGCGCTGATCGGCCGGCTGGCGGGGGCGCGTGCCCTTTCTCGCCCACAGGCGCGTCAGGCCATTCTTCTGGCCAAGGCGTGCTTCGTCCTGGAACCAGATCTCCACCGGCGTTCCCGCTGGCAGGTCAGCTATATGCACCTGGAGCGTGTCGGCGAAGTTTTTTTTAAACGCCTCGATGATCCGCTTATCCTGCCTGGGATGCTGCGGGCGGGCGCTGATCAAAGCCCAGTTCGCCAAGCAGTCTGGATATCCCGCGCTCGGAATAGATACGCCAAAGCGCGCCTCGATCACCCGCTTCAGGTCGATCCGCCGCCAGCGGACAACCCCGTCCACCGCCGGATCGGGGCCGGTCTCGACAATCTCGCCAAGTTCTTTCATCTGGACATCGCTCAGGTAGCGCGTCCGGCCCGCGCCCTTGCGGTTGGTGAGGCCATCCGGTCCCTCTTCGTTGAACCGGTGAACCCAGTCCCGCAGGGTTTGGCGATCCATCCCACCGATCCTTGCGGCCTCTCCACGGCGCATGCCATCGTAGACCGCCGCAAGAGACAACAGACGGCGGCTCTGCCGGGCATCCTTGCAACGGCTGGCGAGTTTACGAAGGTGGCGGGCATCAAAGTCGCGACGAAGCGGAACACTGGCTGGCATGGCGATCCTCCTTTGCCAACCTTGAATCAGATCAAAACCGATTTGGGAATCCCCACAGAGTCAGAAATTGATGCCGTTGGTATTACCGCGATGTGGAGGATCTGCTCGCTGAACGTGGTGTCGATGTTTCTTACGAGACGATACGGCGCTGGGCTTTAAAGTTTGGGCAGGCCTATGCCCGAAAACTGAGACAATCACGCCCTCGACCAGACGACCGGTGGCACCTTGATGAGGTGTTTTCCTCCATCAACGGAAAACGGATGTATCTATGGCGGGCGGTGGACAGTGAGGGTGAGGTGCTGGATATCCTGGTTCAGTCCCGGAGGAACAAGAAAGCAGCACTCAAGCTGATGCGCAAACTGCTCAAGAAGCAGGGGTATGCGCCGAATAAGGTGGTGACCGATAAACTGCCATCTTACGGGGCAGCATTGCGTGATCTCAACATGACGGGGAAACACGTTACCGGCGGACGGAGCAACAATCGGGCGGAGAATTCGCACCTGCCGGTTCGACAACGAGAACGCAGGATGCAGGGCTTCAAGTCATCAGGATCGGCGCAAAGGTTTCTCTCCACCCACGCCGCCATTCGCCATCTCGCTCGACGACCACGGTCGGGCGCGAACACCTTCAATGTCCAACGTCATCTGATCACTCGCAAGACAATGCGCCAATTCCGCGGTGACGCGATGAACACGTGGCGGACCGTGACCGCTGCTGCTTGAGCCGCTCAGTTCAGACGTTCAAGCCCTTGAACGACCTGCCTTCGTTAAGTTGACAGCACCATCTAACCGTTGGCCGTTGGTATTACCGGCGGACGGAGCAACAATCGGGCGGAGAATTCGTGCCGGTTCGACAACGAGAACGCAGGATGCAGGGCTTCAAGTTCAGGATCGGCAAAGGTTTCTCTCCACCCACGCCGCCATCACAACACCTTCAATGTCCAACGTCATCTGATCACTCGCAAGACAATGCGCCAATTCCGCGGTGACGCGATGAACACGTGGCGGACCGTGACCGCTGCTGCTTGAGCCGCTCAGTTCAGACGTTCAACTGCGACCTGCCTTCGTTAAGTTGACAGCACCATCTAACCGTTGGCCGTTTTTCCGGCGGCGTCTGTCAGTCCAAGTTCAGGGCATTGTCAGAACAAATCTGCTTGAGGCGGGCAGAGCGGTTTCGTAGCGTCCATCCATGACAAAACGCGACCCGTTCAAGTACTTTCACAACAGCCCGGAGATCATTCGCCTGGCGGTCATGACGTACGTTCGCTTTCCACTTTCGCTCCGAAACGTCGAGGACATGCTGCACGAGCGCGGCATCGACATCAGCCACGAAACGGTGCGGTACTGGTGGAATAGATTTGGCCCAATGTTCGCCGCTGAAATCCACCGAAAACGGGTGCAGCAGATGCGGTCGTATTCGAATTGGCGATGGCACCTGGACGCGGTTTTTGTGAAGATCAACGGCGAACGTCACTACCTGTGGCGGGCGGTTGATCACGAGGGTGAAGTGCTGGAATCCTTCGTCACAAAGCGACGGGATCGCAAAGCGGCATTGAAATTCCTCAAGAAATCAATGAAGCGGTGCGGTCGCCCTCATACACTGGTGACCGACAAACTCCGATCCTACGGCGCGGCAATGAAGGAAGTAGGAAACGCGGCCAGACAAGAAACGGGACGCTGGCTCAACAATCGTGCGGAGAATTCGCACCTGCCGTTTCGACGACGAGAACGCGCAATGCAGCGGTTCCGCAGCATGCGAAGTTTACAGAAATTCGCCGCCATTCATGCCTCCGTCTGCAACCATTTCAACCAAGAGCGCTCGCTCTACTCCCGAGCCAACTTCAAGCTAAACCGCGCCGCCGCTCTCGCCGAGTGGCGTCAACTTTGTTCAGCATAGGGTCACGGTTTTTTAGACAAACTGAGACTGGTTCGCATCCGTCTGACACCACCGCCCTGAGATCATCCGCCTGGCGGTGATGCTCTACGTCCGGTTTCCGCTTTCGCTCAGGAACGTCGAAGACTTGCTGCATGAGCGTGGCATCGACGTCAGCCACGAAACCGTTCGGTACTGGTGGCATCGGTTCAGGCCGATGTTCGCTGCCGAGATCCGAAAGCGCCGCATCGAGGGTATGCGTTCAAGTCAGTGGCGATGGCATCTCGACGAGATGTTCGTGAAGATCAACGGCGAGACGCACTACCTGTGGCGGGCCGTGGATCTAGAAGGTGAGGTCCTGGAAAGCTTTGTCACAAAGAGACGCGACAAGAAAGCTGCGCTAAAATTTCTCAAGAAAGCAATGCGCAAGCACGGTCGACCCGAGGTGGTCGTAGCAGACCGGCTCCGCTCCTACGGTGCCGCTCTGAGGGAGATCGGCGCTGAAGATCGACAGGAAACCGGACGCTGGTTGAACAATAGGGCAGAGAATTCGCATCTGCCATTCCGAGGACGGGAACGGGCGATGCTGAGGTTCCGGCGGATGCGAAGTCTCCAGAAGTTCGCCGCCGTTCACGCCTCCGTCTCAAACCATTTCAATCAGGAACGCAGCCTCTACTCCCGAGCCAATTTCAAGCTGAACCGCACCGCCGCTCTCGCCGAGTGGCGTCAGCTCGGCGCGGCATAAGGGACTGCCTCACTGTCCTTGCAGAGACGAGTTCGAATTGGTCTGACACCACCCTGAGACGGAGTAGCTACTTTACTCTCCATCTTCGTTAAGGACATGCGTCCATGACCAAAGAGCCGCCTGGAATCCGGCGCTTTTGATGGCGCTGGATAACGCCTTGTTTGCAGGGCGTCCAGTGGACAATCCGGCGCACTTTATGGTTTTTTCGACGGATCATCCAGATGGAAGCGTGGCCTGCATGGATGGACGGTCATCGAAAACTGCATACCAGGCGGCAAGCGGGTCGCGTCCGTTGCGCCAATTCCGGTCGGAATGGCGAAAATCCAGATAGCCCAACGCGCAGGCGACGGCGATCTGGCCCATGGTCAGTGGCCCATGCAAATGACTCAACCAAGTGTCGTTCAATTGATCGAGAGCGCGGTCAATCCGCGCCCATTGACCTTCGATCCAGGGAGGATGGCGCCTGTCCTCTGGTCGAGAGCGAATTTCATAAACCATCAGAGTTGCGGCATCGAGCATCCCGTCGGCAAGCGCTTCGAGCGTCAACACTTCCCATAGGCGGCTGTCTGGATAAAGTCCGCTGCCTTTCTTGGCATCGAGATAACGGCAAATCACCCGGCTATCAAAGAGTGCTGGTCCATCGTTGCGAACAAGCGTCGGAATTTTCCCAATCGGGTTGGCGCCCGTGGGCATTGAGCCCGGTTCGGTGGTGTGCCCGGCAGCATGAATGTCGCTGACATCGTCGCGAAGCCCGACTTC
Organism: Paracoccaceae bacterium; assembly: GCA_965216135.1. Classification (GTDB taxonomy): domain Bacteria; phylum Pseudomonadota; class Alphaproteobacteria; order Rhodobacterales; family Rhodobacteraceae; genus CBDCFL01. Next base: position 43,782 of record CBDCFL010000023.1, on the reverse strand, counting down.
TCTGAGAAGCACGTCGACCTTTCGGCAAAACGGCGAAGCAGAATTATGGTAAAGTTGCATTTCGGAATTCCTGACCGTGCTTTGGGTACACCGACATTCCCCAAGTAGAATGCCCTCTCTTGCATCTTGTCGCTGTTTTGCGCCCCGATCAAGGCTCTTGGACACGTTGTATTGTGATCTGCGCATCTGACGCACGACCTGAGGGTGACCTCTGGCCTCAGGGGCGGGGTTGATGCGGATTTCGGTCTGATCGACACTCGTTTAGGCAGACCCGTCGAGCCGCTTTCGCTCAGGTTTTATCGCTGGAGCGGTCATACGGAAACTGGCGGTGCACGCAGTCGCTGGATCGCCGCCAAGATGCGATTGAACAAATCTCGGCACTGTCAGAGCAAATCAGCTTGAGGCGAGCAGGGCGGTCTCATAGCGTCAACTCATGACAAAACGCGACCAATTCAAGTATTTCAAAACGAGCCCAGAGATCATCAAGCTAGCAGTGATGATGTACGTTCGGTTTCCACTATCGCTTCGAAATGTCGAAGATCTTCTGCATGAACGGGGGATTGAAATCAGCCACGAGTCTGTTCGATTTTGGTGGAACAGGTTCGGTCCAATGTTTGCAGCAGAGATCCGGAGAAATCGTATTAGCCGACAGCGTGCATTTTCGAACTGGCAGTGGCATCTGGACGAGGTGTTCGTGAAAATCAACGGGGAGCGACACTATCTTTGGCGGGCCGTTGATCATGAAGGCGAGGTATTGGAGTCCTATGTAACAAAGCGCCAAGATCGCAAATCAGCATTGAAATTCCTCAGGAAAACCATGAAACGCCATGGCAATGTTGATGTGCTAGTCACCGACAAGCTCCGCTCCTACGGCGCTGCGATGAAGGTCATGGGCAACGCAGACAAACAGGAAACTGGCCACTGGCTCAACAATCGGGCCGAGAATTCACACCAGCCATTTCGAAGGCGAGAACGGGCAATGCCGCGCTTTAGGCGCATGCGAACCCTACTGCGCATTCCGGGCACATCCGCCCGGTGATTCCGATTTAATCCGCCCACCCGTACCGATCTGATCCGCCCGGGGATTCCGGGGCATCCGCCCACCCCTTGATGCGCTGCTGCGAGGTGATCTGTAGCGGGCTACTTTGCCGTTCATTTTGAACGGAAGAGAGCCCAATGAAGAGATTATCGATGCGGAAGATACGAGAGGCTTTGCGCCTGTCCTTTGAAGGTTTGTCGACGCGCGAGATGGCGCTGAGTTTGGCGATTGGTCGCACGACCCTGCGTGAGTATTTAGGCCGCGCCCGTGATGCTGGTTTGAGCTGGCCGTTGCCCGATGCGCTGTCGGATGCCGATTTGGAACATGTGCTTTTCCCACGGCGTTCTGCGGACAGTTCTCAACCGATCCCTCAGCCGGATTGGACCTATGTGCACGCCGAGCTACGGCGCAAAGGGGTGACGCTTTCGCTGTTGTGGCAGGAGTATCGAGAGGTTCACACAGACGGCTATGGCTACAGCCGGTATTGCGAGCTCTATACTCGTTGGGAGGGCAAACTCTCGCCAGTGATGCGGCAGCGACACCCTGCTGGTGAACGCCTGTTTGTTGATTATGCGGGCCACACCATAGATGTTGCCTGCCCTAAGACGGGCGAGATACGCACGGCCCAAATCTTTGTCGCGGCACTTGGCGCATCGAACTACACCTATGTTGAAGCCACTTGGACACAGAGCCTTCCCGATTGGATATCCAGTCACGTTCGAGCATTTGCGTTCTTGGGTGGCGTACCTGCGCAAGTTGTGCCGGATAATCTCAAAGCCGCCGTCATCAAAGCCTGTTTTTATGACCCGGCGATCAACCGCACTTACGGGGATATGGCGGCGCATTACGATACTGCAATTGTGCCCGCACGGCCCCGCAAACCCAAGGATAAAGCAAAGGTCGAAGGTGCTGTTCTGCTGGCCGAACGTTGGATTCTGGCACGCCTGCGCAATCAGACATTCTTCAGTCTCGATGAGCTAAACGCGGCGATCCGACCCTTGCGCGACCAACTGAACAACAAGGTCACCCGGCACCTGGGTGCCAGCCGCAGGGCCTTGTTTGAAACGCTGGACAAACCTGCACTGAAGTCGCTGCCCCATGAACCCTACGTCTATGCGGAATGGAAGAAGTGCCGCGCCGGTCTCGATTACCATGTCGATATAGGACACCACTATTACTCAGTGCCCCATCAGCTTATGCGCCAAGAGCTTTGGGCCCGGGTCACACCGCGCACGGTCGAAGTTTATCATAAAGGTCAGCGTGTTGCGGCGCATCAACGGACGTCGGGCAACCGGCAACATTCCACCATCCGTGATCACATGCCAGCAAACCACCGCTTCCGTACCGACTGGACACCAGAACGCATCCGCACACAGGCGGCCCGGGTCGGGCCCAACGTCGAGACCTTTGTCGAGATGGTCATGCGCAAGCGGCGACATCCAGAGCAAGGATATCGAACTTGCATGGGCGTCTTGCGGCTTGCCAAAACATTCGGACCCGAGCGCCTCGATGCGGCCTGCGAGCGTGCACTTCACATCAACAGCTATACCTACCAATCCCTGCATTCCATTTTGAAGAATGGATTGGATCGCCAACGCCGCAAACCCACCACGGACGGCCCCGCGATCACACACCCCAACATCCGTGGTGCCGGATACTTCCATTGAAGAAAGGACAGAAAATGTTGACACACCCAACCCTTGATACCCTCCGAGCACTGAAGCTCGATGGCATGGCCGAGGCCTTCACAGAACTGCAAACACAGGACGGTTCCGCCGATCTGACACACGCCGAATGGCTCGGCCTGCTAATTGATCGCGAAGCCATCAGTCGAGAGACAAAACGGTTTGAGAGCCGCATGCGCACAGCACGATTGCGCCATATCGGGGCCGCGCCCGAGGATGTGGATTACAAAACGCGAAGAGGGCTGGATAAGGCGTTGTTCCAAAGCCTGCTCAGCGGCAAATGGATCAAAGACAAGCGCAACTTGATGATCACTGGCCCCTGCGGTGTCGGCAAAACCTGGCTGGCCTGCGCGTTGGCCCAAGCGGCGTGCCGCGACGGCGTGACCGTCCTCTATAAACGCACCACGCGATTGTTTGACGAGTTGGAGTTGGCCCACGGTGACGGACGCTTTCCGCGTGTCTTCAAGGCACTGACCAAAACCCAGCTACTGATCTTGGATGACTGGGGGCCGGACCGTCTGAACGCTAGCCAAAGGCGCGACTTGATGGAGATCGTCGAAGACAGATACGGCAACGGTTCCATCCTAATCACAAGTCAACTCCCGCTTAATACTTGGCACGAAATTATTGGTGAACCCACCTTCGCAGATGCCATCCTCGACCGGCTGGTGCACAACGCCTACCGGCTCGAACTCGACGGACAATCCTTCCGAAAGAAAGACCCTCAACTACGTGACGAAACGCCAGAAAACTGATATCAAAAACCAAGGCCTCACGGCAACGCGTCAAAGCTGGGCGGATACCCCGGTACAAATGGGCGGATGTTGTCGGAATAGGTGGGCGGATATCCCGGAATATGCACCCTACAGACATTCGTCGCCGTCCACGCCTCTGTCCATAATCATTTCAACCTGGAACGCCATCTCTATAGCAGGACCAATTTCAAGCTAAACCGGACCGCCGCTCTTGCAGAGTGGCGTCAGTTGGGCGCGACCTGATACTTGCCGCCGCTAGGAAAATAGAGACTGGTTCGGATTCGTCTGACAGCACCATTTTCTTTGCTGCCTTTGCAGCCTTTGAATTTCTTTAAATTTTTTGATGCCTTACATACCTCCGCCTCTCAACAATAATCTGTTTTTTATCGTTTACGTCAGTTGTTGAAAGACTTTCAAATGCGTCCAAATTATCAGTACCGCCACTCGCAACCAACAAATCATAAAGTTTAACAATTTGCAGTAATACCAAGGGCCCTCGCAACCTGTTCAATGCTTTTCAGCGGATCGGGCGAGTTCAACGGGATTTCGACGATCCGAAACCCCTCCTCAAATAACAACTCGGCAACTGGGACGGCCTCGTCGGGGGTGATCCCGCGCAAGATGGCGATAATACCAACGGCATCAATTTCTGACTCTGTGGGGATTCCCAAATCGGTTTTGATCTGATTCAAGGTTGGCAAAGGAGGATCGCCATGCCAGCCAGTGTTCCGCTTCGTCGCGACTTTGATGCCCGCCACCTTCGTAAACTCGCCAGCCGTTGCAAGGATGCCCGGCAGAGCCGCCGTCTGTTGTCTCTTGCGGCGGTCTACGATGGCATGAGCCGTGGAGAGGCCGCAAGGATCGGTGGGATGGATCGCCAAACCCTGCGGGACTGGGTTCACCGGTTCAACGAAGAGGGACCGGATGGCCTCACCAACCGCAAGGGCGCGGGCCGGACGCGCTACCTGAGCGATGTCCAGATGAAAGAACTTGGCGAGATTGTCGAGACCGGCCCCGATCCGGCGGTGGACGGGGTTGTCCGCTGGCGGCGGATCGACCTGAAGCGGGTGATCGAGGCGCGCTTTGGCGTCATCTATTCCGAGCGCGGGATATCCAGACTGCTTGGCGAACTGGGCTTTGCCCATATCAGCGCCCGCCCGCAGCATCCCAGGCAGGATAAGCGGATCATCGAGGCGTTTAAAAAAACTTCGCCGACACGCTCCAGGTGCATATAGCTGACCTGCCGGCGGGAACGCCGGTGGAGATCTGGTTCCAGGACGAAGCACGCCTTGGCCAGAAGAATGGCCTGACGCGCCTGTGGGCGAGAAAGGGCACGCGCCCCCGCCAGCCGGCCGATCAGCGCTATCACAACGCCTATCTGTTCGGCGCCATCTGTCCGGCTCACGGCAAGGGGGCGGCGCTCATGCTGCCTTGGGCGGACGCGCAAGCCATGCAGATGCATCTCGACGAGATCAGCCGCCACGTCGCCCGAAAGGCCCATGCGGTTGTGCTGATGGATCGGGCCGGATGGCACACCACCGGCAAACTCAAAGTCCCGAAGAACCTCACCATCATCCTGCTGCCATCGCGCGCTCCGGAACTGAACCCGGTGGAAAATATCTGGCAGTACTTGCGCGCCAATTGGCTCTCCAACCGCGTGTTCGAAGACTACAATGCCATCGTCGATGCTGGATGCGAAGCTTGGAACAAGCTCATCGCACAGCCCGAAACCATCACATCAATCGGAATGCGAAAATGGGCCCATATCGGTCAATGTTAAATGCCGCTGGTATAAGTCACGCTCCAAAACTCGTGAAGTTGGCAATACTTTAGTTTGATATGACGAAAAATAAGCAACGGCTGGTTCATATTCTTTTGCAAGAGTGGTTGTGCCATTTAATGAAATTGGACCACTTTTAAAATTCAAAGAATATTCTGGAACGCGCGCACACATTAATTCTGCTCGTCTCTTCATTTCCGCAATTTGTTCCTTTCCAAACTCTTCTTTAATATTTGTTACGCCCCGGCCTTAACCAAAAACTTGCCGCCAAAGCTTTCGGCAATAGCAACAGTCTGCGAGGCGTATTCTACATAACCCTCAAGGTCCGTCACATCGATGCGCGCAATGATATAAGCCGTCATTTATACGCCCTCAACGAAGGTATATTCGCGGTCCGCCGCTGGCAGTCCATAAGACAATGCTTCTTGGTATTCAGGTGAATGGTAAAACTTTTTGGCCGTTTCCATGTCGCCGAAACGAATAATCACGTTGCGGGCACGGCCCTTGCCTTCCATTTGCACACACTCGCCGCCACGGGCCAAAAATGTGCCGCCATACTTGGCAACAGCCGGTCCGGCGATTTCAGCATATTTCGCATATTCGTCAGCATCGTTAACATCGATATGAACTATCGCATAAACAGCCATAATTTAACCCTCCAGTAATTTTTCAACAGCCGCAATGGCTTCTTCGGAATTTTTCGCACTCGCACCACCGGCTTGCGCCATGTCAGGGCGGCCACCGCCGCCTTTAGCAGCCATAGCTGCAGTCGATAGCAAAGCCACTGCGATTGTAACAATAACGATCTTTTTCATTATACTCTCCCTTACTTATACGATTTCTGTCTTTGAAAGGTGGCATATTTGCCCGTGTCCGTCATCAGAGGTTTTGGTTCCAGAGGCCGCGTAAATTAGGCGAGTATCTGACTCATCTGGTTGATGTCCGTCATCAGAGGTTTTGGTTCCAGAGGCGGCGTAAATTAGGCGAGTATCTGACTCATCTGGTTGAAAGTATTATGCGGCGAGTTTGCGGTGTTGCAAGCGCCGGATTTCAAGTCTTTTGCGTTTGATCCTTTCTCGTTGGTTTAGAATGGCTTGTGCCCGTCCGAAGTAGACGTCGGATGGCGTGACGTTGTTCAGGCTCTCATGATACCGGTGATGGTTGTAGTGATCGACGAAGGCTTCGATCTGGTGCTTTAGGTCGCCTGGCAGGAAGTAATTTTCCAGCAGAATGCGGTTCTTCAGGGTCTGATGCCAGCGTTCGATCTTGCCTTGGGTCTGTGGATGATATGGCGCCCCGCGAGAATGCCTCATGCCTTTGTCGCTCAGCCATTCGGCCAGGTCGCCCGAGACGTAGCTGGAGCCGTTGTCACTCAGCAGTCGCGGCTTGTGAACGACATGGACCTGATCGCAGCCTGAAGCCTGTAACGCCAGATCCAGCGTGTCCGTCACATCTTCTGTCCTCATGTTGGTGCAAAGCTTCCAGGCAATGATGTAGCGGCTGTAATCGTCCAGGATCGTGCTGAGATAGAACCAACCCCAACCGAGAACCTTGAGATAGGTAAAGTCGGTCTGCCAAAGCTGATTGATGGCTGTGGTCTTGTCTTTGAACTCGCTGGCGGCTTTGATCACGATGAAAGCCGGGCTGGTGATCAGGTCGTGCGCCTTCAGCACACGATACACTGAAGCCTCTGATATAAAGTACTTTTTGGTATCCGTGAACGTCACCGCCAGCTCTCGCGGCGACAGCTCAGTTTCCTTCAATGCCAATTTTACGACCTTGCGCCGCACCTCGTCACGGTGACCTGCCCCCAATTTGAGGGCCACTTTTAGGTAGACTCTGTTCCTCTTTTGTTTGCCATTATTCGGCGGCGTGAGCAATGGGCGGTGGCGCGGAGCCTTCAGATAGCTCAAGCGTCGCTGCCCATTGCGGTTTATGGAAAGGCCTGTTTGCGGCAAATTCTTCCGGGGTTTGATAGTTCAGCGAAGAGTGGGGCCGGTTTTGATTGTAATCGATCCGCCAGTCCTCGATGATCCTTTCTGCCTCGGCCAGCGAGGTGAACCAGTTCAAGTTCAGGCATTCTTCGCGAAACCGGCCGTTGAAACTTTCGATGTAGGCGTTCTGGGTCTGCTTGCCCGGGTCGATGAAGTAGAGCTGCACGCCGTGATCATCTGCCCAGCCATCAAGCGCGCGGCCTCGTAGTTCAGGCCCATTGTCAACGGTCAGAACATCCGGGTACCCCCGCTCACGAGCCACCCGTTCCAGCATTTCCACCACACGGGAGCCGGGGATCGACAGGGCCACATCAATCGCCGGACATTCCCGTGTGCAGTCGTCTTTCAGATTGACGGTGCGGAACTTCCTGCCGTTGGCGAGCGCATCCATGGTGAAGTCCAGGCTCCACCGCTGGTTGGCGGCGATCGGGCACCAGGCACCTTCGCGCACGCCCTTGGGGATTTTCTTGCGATTGCGGCGGCGCAGGGTCAGGCGCTCCTCTCGGTAAAGTCGCTCCACCACTTTCACGTTCACCTTGAAACCCTCCTGGCCAAGCTTGGCATGCAACATGCGATAGCCATAGCGTCGGTGTTTGCCGGAAAGCGTGACCAGCCGTTCCCGTATCCTCGCATGGCGATCCGGCCTTCCTCTGTATTCATTACTCGATCTGGAAAACCCAATCAGCCCACAGGCCCGCCGAGTTGAAAACTGATAGTCACGGCAAAGAACCATGACTGCTTCCCGGCGGCTTGCAGGCTTCAGAAGTTTTTTGCCAGAAGCCCTTTCAGGCCAGCATTATCAAGCATGGTTTCGGCCAGCAGCTTCTTCAGCTTTGCCGTTCTCCGATTCCAGGTCTTTCAGCCGCCTGACATCGGAAATCTGAAGGCCGCCATACCTGGCTTTCCATTTGTAAAAGGTGGCATCCGACATACCGTGCTTACGGCACAACTCGGACACTTTCGCACCCGCCGCATACTCCTGAATGATCCGAACAATCTGCTCTTCGCTAAACCGTGACTTGCGCATTCTCTGTTCTCCTCGTTCTCGTGAACATTAAGCGAACAGATCCTCCTTTCAAATGGACCAGTTTTCGGGGAGCAGGTCAAGGGATGCGGTTCCAAACGTGCTTTGGCTTGGGAGATTGATCTTTTAAACCAGCCTCACCTCGCTGCAGGTAACGATCATACCATCGGTAGAAAGTGGTGCGCGGTATGCCTAATTTTGCCAATGTTTGACGGGCCGGCAGGTGCGACCCTTCAACCAGCCTGATGATCTCCAGCTTCTCGGATGCAGCATACCTCATTCGTGGTCGCCCCCATCGCCGATCATGCTTTTTTTGAGAATCCGGAGTTCGAGCGTTTGCTCTGCCACAACTTCCTTCAGATCACGGGCTTCGCGGCGCAGGTCTTTGACTTCGTCAGCGGTTGCAGAACGCGCAGTATCCCCCGCCAGTCGTCGCTTGCCAGCCTCCATGAAATCCTTCGACCATTTGTAATAGACGCCCTGAGAAATCCCCTCACGGCGGCACAGCTCTGCGATGCTGTCTTCGCCACGAAGGCCGTCCAGCACGATCCGGATCTTTTCTTCTGACGAATACTGTTTGCGCGTGGCGCGTTTGATGTCTTTGACGATCTTCTCGCCAGGGCTTTTGCGTGTTCCAGTTGTATGTCTCATCGTCCACTCCTCAGTGGTTACGATGAGCCAGAAACTCTCTCTTATCAAATCGCGCTAAATGGACCCATAGGCGCTGATGTCAGACACTGGTTGATAGTATTATGCGGCGAGTTTGCGGTGTTGCAAGCGCCGAATTTCAAGTGTTAACGATACTGGATCGACTGCGCCAACGGCGGCTTCTATGAATTTGCAATGCGGCGTTGAAGACCAAGATCGACGTCGGCTGTGGGCTGTTCCTACCTGATCGAGAAAGAAATACCCCAGCTTTTTGGCTGGGGTTTTAGTCAGTATTCTTCGGCGCGCATGATTGTCAGTACGCGATGTGTTTGTGTCAGATCGGAGGGGTCCTCTGATCCGCCGCTGAGATCGGCGTTGTAGTAGTCGATCTTCCAGAAACAGTTTTTGCTGTGGTAAGTGAACTGCCCGAAATCGTGCTCTTTGTGCGGATCGTTGTCCGGCGTGAAAGCGTCGAATGCTGCGACCGTTTCGATGATGTCTGACAATCCGGCTCCAGTTGTTTGAGCCAATTCCTGAATGCCGCTCGTCAGCAGATGGCGTCCAGGGATCGCAAACAAAATAATCAAAGGTGGTTCTCAGAACCCATCCTCCGGTGGCGGAGCACCACTCCGCCCAGGCGTCTCTGACCACTTGATCGCTCTTGCACTTGGGGCAGATTGGCTTGGTGGTATCGCCGGGCCCAACTGTTTTGGTTTTGACTTCAGTCATCGCGTGTCCTCGCTGTCTCGAAGCACTCACTAAATATCTGGCGACGGCAGCGCCGGATGCCGAGCGCGTGGTTCACGAAAGCGGACAACTGTTCACCTGGCTCTCTCGAGAGCTGGCGAAGCGCGGCGTTCCTATTGTTTGCATCGATGCTCGGATTGCCCACAAGGCGCTGTCGGCACGCCTCAACAAATCGGACAGCGCCGACGCCGACCTGCCATTGACCATAACTGCCGTGCCTGCTGCCAAGCTGTTCAAAATCTTGCCAGATACGGGAACAAACCCGGGGTCGTGTGCCATTCCTTCTCGGGCAGGGGTCATTCCAAATTTTCCGTCGAGCGCTCGCTCTGAGCCCATTGCAGAAGCGATAATTTTTCGTTGCGTGCGCTCGCAGCACGAACAATGCTGCATCTGCGCGAATTCCGGTGTCGCAATGCCGCGAAGAGACCGGCCATTCATACACACCGCAGCAAGGATAAGACGGCCAAAGATCAAGTCGCGGACTTTGCGGACCTTAGGACGAGGGCATTGGTTCACTCTGATTGGTCAGCCCTGACGTCCAATTTTAGGTGCAAACCAAGTCATTGCGCGCCCTTACACCTCGATGGTCACCCTGCTTACACCGCGAACGAACGCGGAAATTCCATAGCTCCCTCGGAAACTAGCGCTTCCTGTGTGTAGCTGATCCCGCTACGAAGCTGTGATATGACAGAACAATAGCAAAACCGCGGGTAAATCGAAGGATTCCCTCATGAACGACTTTTCAGACAAAAAGTTGCGGAATCTCTCATCGGAGGATCGGCACGTTCAGATCGTGGAGCTGCTGGATAAACAGGAGAGAATTCCAATTGCGGAATTGGCCGAGAGATTCGGCGTTACGGCAGTAACTGTGCGGTCCGATTTGGCGACGCTGGAGCGGCGACAGTTGCTGCGACGCGTACGCGGTGGTGCGGTCGCATTGCGGCCGGCTCGGTTCGAACGACCAACAGGGATGCCCAAGCTTGATTTTATTAAGGAGAAAGAACGCATCGGGCTAGCCGCCTCATTGCGCGTACGCGACGGCGAAACGATTATCCTCGACAGTGGCTCGACCACGCTGGCCATGGCCTATGCGCTGCCTGCCAAGTTGAGCGACGTCGTCGTGTTGACGAACTGTTTGGATGTTAGCCACGTTCTACACGATCACCGTGGCGTCGACGTGATCGTGACTGGTGGCATGTTGCGAAAGGCGCGCGGTCAGGATGTTTGGCGCACTCTGGTGCCGCCGCTGGCGACGTTGCTGCTGCGCGAAATAAATGCGGATACAGCCTATCTGTGCTGCACCGGGATCGATCCCGAAATGGGGTTAACCAATGGCAACTGGGAGGAGGCCGAGCTTAAGAAGGCGATGATTGCCTCTTCGCGGCAGGTCGTCTTCGTGGCCGACCACGCAAAGGTTGGGCATGTCGGCAGCGCCCGTATTACATCAATAAATCATGTGGCCGCGTTGATCACAGACAGCGAAATCAGCGCGTCTGATCAGGCCGCACTAGAAGCTGCCGGGCTCAACCTGGTGCTTGCCTAAAATTCTTCCCGTAGCTTTCGAATTTTTTTTGCTCATATTATCGAAAATACTGACGAGTTGAACTTATCTGGACTTCAGCCCGACAGCCGGGTGCCGTGCCCGCGAATCTGCTAACGAAACACCAAACTCGTCCATAATTAGCCTAAAATTGAATGCCTTGCGTCATGGCCAGTGCGCTAGTTTGCTTGAGATGGCCGATCTCCTGCAGCCATACACCCGGCTCATTTCGGCTCGCTATTTTTTTTGGCTCAGTTTACGAACTGTATGTGTTCATGGTATGTTCTTTTTGGATTCAGGGAGATAGCGAATGTCGATGGACAATGAACAATTTCAGTGCTGGCTTGCCGGGATAGACAGCCTCAGCGCTGCACAGCGTAGAGAGGCCGAAGCGGTATTTTCAGGGCGGACAGGGTCGGGTTCCTCGCTTGCCGCGGTCGAACTTGCGGTGGATGCTGATAGGCACTGTCCGCATTGCGGCAAGCCCGGTGCGGTGTCACGGGGCAAGGCACGGGGCCTGCGTCGTTACCAGTGCAAGATCTGTCGGCGCACATTCAACGCCGCTACCGGCACGCCCTTGTCCGGGCTTCACTACAAAGACCGATGGTTGGCCTTTGGCGGATGCCTGGCTGCGGGAGAAACGGTTCGGGCGTCAGCCGATCACTGTAATCTTGCCGTCAACACGGCATTCCGTTGGCGTCACCGGTTTCTGGAGGCTGCAAAGAAGGCCCCGCAAAAGCTCAAAGGGATCGTCGAGGTCGATGAAACCTATGTTCTGGAGAGCCACAAGGGACAGAGAACCCTCGACCGCAAGCCCCGCAAAAGAGGCGGCAAGGCTGGCAAGCGCGGCCTGTCGTGCGAACAGGTGCCGGTTCTAGTGGCTGCCGACCGTAATGGCACGACATTCAGCACGGTTCTTCCGGTGGTTAATGCCGACACGCTGAAACAGGCGATCAGCCCGGTCGTCGACAGGGACATCGTGCTGGTGTCCGACGGTCACCGCGGCTATCCGCCCTGCGCGACAGCAATGGGCGTTCGCCACGAAGCCCTCAATCTGTCAGCCGGCGAACGGGCCCGGGGTGCCTTTCATATTCAGACGGTCAACAGCCGCCACAGCCAACTGAAGGATTTCCTGCGCCGCTACCGTGGCATCGCAACAAAATATCTCGACAACTACCTGCAATGGTTTCATCTCATCAAACTCACACCACAGACCTCGCCGCGAGCCTGTTTGGCCGCTGCTATCACACGCCATGCATACAGTTCGTAAACTGAGCCTTTTTTGTAATGGTTCGGTCGAGCCGGTATGGGTCGGTGGATTTTAGCGGTTGAGGGTTCGTTTCCAATCTTTTCTGAGCGGGCGTAGCCAGATGTCCTTCCGGGGCTTGTCGTAGAGCTTGTCCCGGTCGTAGCGCCCGCGTCCCTGGGTGGTTCCGACATGGAGCCAGCCGGAGGCCCTGTAGACCGCGCCGGTGAAGCGCGGGGTCTCGACGAAGGTTTCGATCAGCACGGGCGTGGTGTTGTAGCGCTCGGTCCAATCGTCGGGCAGTTGGCGGCGGGCGATGGCGAGGATGTGCGAGCCCAGGTTGGGGATCGTGATCCAGGGCAGGATGAGGAACCTCGGGTTGTCGACCACGAGGGGCAGGTTCTTCTCGCGTAGTTGCAGCGTCCACCCGATGAAGGTGTCGCGCGGGGCGAGCTTCCAGGCGGCGGTTGAGAAGCCGAGCATGGCGACGGGCCAGCCGTCGCGGTCGTGGACGGCGTAGCGCATCTGGGCGCCGACAAGGGTCCTGTAGCCGAGATAGTGATAGCGGGCGATGAACTCGTTCCACAGCTTGCCCTCCCGGGTGCCGCGCACGACGAGCCGCAGGGTGAGCGGACGGACCTCGTCGAGGGATGTCGGCGCCGGGAACAGCGGCGCTTCGGTGTCAGGTCCGAAGACGATGGGCTTGGGCCGGTTCTGCCGCCCCTGCTTCGGCGGCAGAATGATGAGGCCGTCGCGGTGCATGTCGAGCATGGTGACCCGGGCCATCATGTCCTTGAGCCCGCCGTCGGGCTTGAACCAGCCGATGCGCCGGCAGAACTCCTTCGACAGGCGATGGCGGTTCAGCGCCGGAGGGCCGGCGATCAGGGCGCGCAGCAGCGCCATTTCTTGCGCCGTGAAGTCGCGGCCGTAATAGCGGCACTCGACCGCGCCGGTCATTCCGGTGCCGTCAGGGCGAGCCTGTGTTCCTCGTTCATCGACCATGGCAGCCAGGACGACAGGTCGTCCGGCGGTCGGCGGCCATTCTTCGCGCATTCTTCCAGCCACGCCTCGAGCCAGCGCAGCACGTCGATGCCGTTCAACGCGAGGGTGCCCACCACCGAGTACATCAGGGCCGTGAACCGAGCGCCGGTCTCGCTGTCGGAGCCGAACGAGAGGCGTCTTCCGATTGCCGGTCCTCTGAGCATCCTTTCGGCGAGATTGTTGTCCATCGGCACCAGCGGGCGGTCGATGAAGACGCTCAGCCCCTCGCGATGGTTGATGAGCGAGCGTAGGGCCTTGCCCTCGCGCGCCTCGTCGGGCAGGCTGGCGAGCTCCCGTTCGGCCTGCGCGAACAGGCCGTCGAGCGCCTCCTTCAGCGCGCCCTGTGCCGTGTCGAACGCCGACGTCTGGCGCTCAAGCCCGGCGCCGTAATGCTCCAGCCGCGCCTCGTTCAGGCGGTAGATCGACGCGATCCGCTCGATCCATCCCCGGCACCATTCCGTCAGACTGACCTGGCCGGCCGCGCACTCGATAAAATCGCGCCGTTGATGAGACCAGCAGAACGCAAGGGTCACCAGCCCCCCCCCGCGAAGGCGAGCGAGCCGCTTGTAGGCGCTATAGCGGTCGCAGACGATGACCGTGTGGAGGAGGGCCCCCGCGAACAGCTTCTCCGCCGCTTCGGCGCTGCGCGAAGGGTCGATATGGAAGTAGACCGCATCGCTGCTGACCGAGGCCCACAGCCAGGCGCGGCTCGACCGGTCTTCCCCGCGAAGCTCTTGCACGCGCCAGCCGGTTTCGTCCGCATGGCGCAGCGCCGCCTTGTCCTGGTGCGCGAGGATCGCCCCGGCGACCGGCTCCAACAGCGGCACGAAGCGGAGCATGCCGTCGGCGAGCGTCCCCGGCGAGATCGGCAGCCCCCGGTCGGACAGCCACGCGGCGACCCGCTTGAGCGGGCGGTAGCAGGCATAGCGTTCGAACAGGACGCAGGCCCACACGCTGATCCCGTAGGGCGTGTTGCGGAACAGCCTCGGCACCGGGGGCACCGATACTTCGATCGGCGACGACGCGCAGCCGCAGGCCCGGTGCCAGCGCGGACGACGGATCACACGCTTGTAGGCCTTGACGTCGATCTCGACGAGCGGGGAGATATCGGCGCCGATCGCCGCATAGGGCTTGCCGCAACAGGAGCACACGCGCGCCTCCTTCGGCGGGTCGATCTCCTCCTCGCGCTCCTCGAGCCCGGGCCGTCGGGTACGGCCATGGCCTGGGGTGCCGCGCTGCTGGCCGCGCGGGCGTCCGGAGCGCGGCGTCTCCTGCTTCTCGCTCTTTCGGCCGAACAGCGCCTTCGACAGCACCGCCCCGGTCGCGCGAAGCCTGGCAAGCCGCGCTTCCAGCGTCTGGATCCGATTCCACGACGCCTTCGCGCCCTTGCGCAGCCGGGCGTTCTCCCTGGACAGCGATTTGATCGTGGCCTTCTGGCGCCGCGATCTCCGCAACGCCCTGCGCAGGTCGGCATCCGCAATGGACAGCGACTTCGACAGCGTCTTCCTGACCGCTCGAAGCCCGGCAAGCTCGGACTCAAGCGCCTTCCTGATTGCACGAAGTTTGGCAGGCTGAACCTCCAGCGACGCTTGCCGCCTCTCCAACTTCCGCACGGTCCTGCGCAGCCGGGCGTTCTCCTTGCCGAACGACGTGATCGCGGCCTTCTGGCGCCGAGATCTCCTCAGGGCTGTACGAAGTTGAGCAGCCTCGTCGGACGACAACTTCGACAGCGTCGCCCCGGTCGCGCGAAGCTTGGCAAGCCGCGCCTTCAATTTGTCTTTTTGGCCTCGGACACGTTCAGGGCAACGCGCACCCGGTAGACCTCGCCGGACAAGGATTCCACCGCGCCCTTCTGGTCGCGCAGTCTCCTCAGTTCCGCAACGAGACGAACGATCTCGCGGTTCTGCGATTTGATCGTCTCCTTGTGGGTTTCCGCGCCCTGCAAATCCTTGTGCAGCACACGGACCTCGTACTCCAGCAACCCGGCCTTCTCCGCCCGGGCCTGCGCCACCTTCAGGGCCTTGCGCAGCTGGTTGACCTCCGTGAGCGACACAACCGGGGGCCGCCTGGTGCCCTCGATGCGGGATTCCGAAGGCCGCCGCTCAAACCGCGTCACTTCCGCCTTCGACGATTGCGCGGCCTTCACCGCGCGACGCAGTTCCTTCACCTCGGCGCGGGACGCCTCCAGCTTGCCCCGACAGCTGTCGAGCTGCCACTTGAGAGAACCCGCCCGGGAACGAGCGTCCACATCCGACCGGCGCAGCTCTTCACAGCGTGCTTCGGCCGCATCCGCTCGCGCCCGTTCCCGCTCCGCACGGGCGTGCTGCCGCTCGTACAGCGAACGCCAGTCGCGCGGCTGCTGCTCCAGAACGGCCGCAGGGGAAGACCAAGCCGCATCGTCGCCATCGGCCCGCGTCAGCGCTGCGCAAATATCTTCGTCGAGAACCACCATGCGCTCGACGATAGCGCATGGCAAAATGCGTTACCAGCCCCATCTTGAGCGTTCATCCCGACATGGATGATGAGCCCAACGTAGGCGAATACCGGCCCGACCGACCTTTACCCTTTTTTTTTAGTATGAGATTATGAAAAACAGTATCGCCGAATCAGGGCACGAGCGACTTGTCGGCCCCGGCGCAAACCGGCCCGAGAAGAGGGCCGCTTCAACAAGGAGAACCACCATGTTCCTGAACAGACGCGTCCTGCTGGGCAGTGCGGTCGCCCTCGGCCTGACCTCGATGCTCACAATTCAAGCCGCCGCGCAAGGCAATCAGCCGAACGTCACAGTCTGGGTGCAGTCGGGGCCAGAGGCCGAGGCGCTAGCCGTGGTGGCCGACGCCTACACCAAATCCACGGGCAACCCGGTAGCCATCAGCCCGCAGGGCCGCGCCGGTTGGCGACAGCGCTATGAAACCGCCCTTGCCGCTGGCAGCACCGAGTTCGACGGCGTCCTGCACATCAGTCGCTTCGTTCCGGCGCTCGCCGCGGGTGGGCTGATCGCTTCATACGACGACTATATCGACGGCTCGGACAGCTATGACGCGGACGATATTCCAGAGATCATCCAGACCGAAATGAAATACAACGGCAGCTGGTTCATGGCGCCGACGGATATCACTCTGGAAACACTGGTCTACCGCACCGACCTGATTCCGGAGGCCCCCGCCACCTGGGACGAACTGCGCGAGAACGCGTTGGAATTCACTCAGTCTCACAACCCCGATTCACCGACGAAATACGGTTTTGCCTACGCCGCTTCCCCGGGCAACGTGATGGGCGCTTTTCTGGGGATCATGGGCGGACATGGTGCCGATTTCATCGACGCCAACCGTTGCGTGACCACCGATACGCCCGAGATGATCGAGGCCTGGACAATGTTCATGAAACTCAAGAACGAAGACAAGGTCACGCCGCCGGACATCAATGCATGGGACTACCCCGAGCTTCTGGTCGGCCTGCAGAACGGGATGTTGGCCCAGGCGCAGTTCTTTACAGCCGGGATGCCGATCCTGACCGACTGCGACCAGACCCCCGTCCTGTGCGAGAATCTGGCGCTGGTCGCGCAGCCCGACGGGCCGGTGGGGTCCAAGACCCGCGTCAACCCACTGGGTATCATGATGAACGCCTCAAGCGAAAACAAAGACGCGCTTTGGGCCTTTGTCGAGTTTGCTACCGGCAAGGAAGGTGGGCTAATCTATAGTCGGGCCGGTGGTCAGAGCCCGCGGTCCAGCGTGCTGGCAGATGAGGCGTTGGCCGAGGCACACCCCTGGGTGCCAGAAGTGTTGAAGGCATCGAAGGCTGGAGTCGGCACTCTGCGCATCGCCGAATCGCGTGAGGTGGCCGAGGCCTTCGACCGCTATGCGCAGCAGTCTGTGGCCGGTCAAATCTCGCCCGAAGAGGCAATGATGAAGGCCGCCGAAGAGATGCGCGCTATTCTCGGCGGCTGCTGAGCGGCGCGCCGGGGCCACCAGAAGAAAACGTCGAATGCCGGAACGTCGCAAAAGGTCGCATGGCTTCGACGTGCTCAACTGGGTGGACGAGCACATTGGCTGGGTGATGGTCACACCTGCCGTGCTCGTCTTCCTAGTCGTGTCGCTTTACCCGTTAGTGTTCAACATCTGGATGGCAACGCACAATGTCAGCCTTCTGAATATCCGTGCGCCGGAATGGATGTGGGCCGGCGCGCGAAATTTTCTGCGCATCTTGCGTGATCCCTCCACCCAGGGCGCGCTCATCCGCACCGGGATATTCGCCTCGTTGACCGTGGCGCTGCAACTGACGCTGGGGCTTCTGGGCGCGCTGGCGTTTAATCGCGCTTTCCGAGGCAAGAGCGCGCTGATGGTCCTGGCGCTAGTGCCTATGATGGTGACACCCATTGTCGTGGGCATCTCGTGGCGGATGTTGCTGAATTTTGATTGGGGGCTGACAAACTACTTGATCGGGCTGATCGGTATCGATCCGATGCTGTGGCTTTCGAACCCGCGTTTGGCCTTGGCTTCAGTGATTCTGGTCCAAGTCTGGTGGGGTATGTCCTTTGCGATGCTGGTTCTTCTGGGCGGGCTGGCCGCGATTCCACGGTCGCTGTACGAAGCGGCCGAGGTGGACGGAGCCACAGATCTCCGCATGTTTCTTCATATTACATTGCCGATGCTGCGCCCTGTGCTGCTCGTTTTGGGCACGATCAAGCTGATTGACGCGCTGCGCGAATTCGATCTGATCTACAGCTTGACCGGTGGCGGGCCTGGGAATGCCACCCGGGTCTTTGCGCTGGAGCTTTACTACACCGCATATGAGCGCGGCAATTTCGGGATGAGCGCAGCGCAGGCACTATTGCTGATGGTGCTGGTCCTGATCCTGACCGTGCCGTTGATCCGATTGTTGACCCGCAAACAGGACGCGTGATGCACAGCCGTTTCGCCTCGCTTCGCCTGCGCGCTGCCTTGCGCCTGACGATCTCCTACCTGACCGCGATCCTGCTGGGGGCCTTTCTTAGCCTGCCGCTTCTATGGATCGTGATGACCGCCTTCAAGCCGACTTCGCTGGTACTGACCATGCCGCCAACATGGGTGTTCGGGCCGACCGTGGAGCATTTCCGTGCAGTCTTTGCGCGGCCAGAATTCTGGTCGGCGCTGAGCAACACCGCGATTGTAACAGTAGCGACCATGACGGTAACGCTAAGTGTCGGCACGCTGGCCGCCTATGGCATGGCGCGGCATCGAGCTGGTGGCGCGCCGTTGATTTACACCACTTTGGCAATCCGCGCCCTGCCGCCGATTGTGATGGGACTGCCGATGTTTGTGCTGTTCACCCAATTGGGGCTGATCGATACGCTGCCCGGCCTGACGGTGGCCTACACGGCCTTCATGTTGCCAAACACGATCTGGTTGATGCTGGGCTTTTTCCAGGCGGTGCCGAAGAGCCTGGAGGAGGCCGCGCTGGTCGATGGTTGCACCCGGTTCGGTGCATTTCTGCGGATCGCCCTGCCACTCGCCAAGCCCGGTCTGGTGGTCACCGGTTTCTACAATGCCGTGGGCGCCTGGAACCATTTCTTCTTTGGACTGACGCTTTCGACGTCGAATGCGCGCACGCTGCCGGTCTATGCCGCCCAGCTGATCGGAGAATATTCCATTCGCTGGGGCGAGGTGTCGGCGATCGGCACGGTGTTGGTTCTGCCGCCGGTCGTGTTGGTGATCATGATGCAGAGGCATCTGGCGGGCGGGCTGACGCTCGGCGGCGTCAAGGGCTGAGAAGACTGACGAGGGAAGCGATAATGAAGGATTTCACTACACGCCTGCAAAGCCTAACGGCCGAGCCGTCGAAGGATACAGGCGACGACGCAATTCGACGCGGCCGCGTGGCTCGAACTCGTGATGAGATGATGGACCAGGGGGCGCGGCTGAACGATACACTCTCCTCCGAGGCCGAGGGCTGCCGCGGCATTGCTCGTGCAGTGGCCGAGCGTGGAGTAACACGCATCGTGATCGCCGGTTGCGGCGACAGCTGGTTCGCCGCGATCGGTGCTCGGCTTGCAATGGAGCGCGCGACCGGTCTGGTAGTGGAACCCGCGCAGGCGTTCGATTGGGCGCATTTTGCCGGCGACACGGCCGATGCTCAGACCCTGGTCGTTGGCATTTCTTCCGGCGGCAGCACGCCAGCAGTTCTGGCAGCACTGGACAGTGGCAAACGCCGCGGGGCAATGGCGATCGGGGTGTCTAACACTGCCGGTTCGAAAATCCTGACCGATTATGACGGCGGGCTGGTGGTCCACGCTACGCGCAAAGGCTGGCCCACCCAGTCGAGCACTGCCACAATCGGCCTGCTAATTGCGCTGGGTATCGAGATCGGCGTTGCCATGGGCCGTGACGTCGCCAGGCTGGAGTCACAGCGGGACGAATTGCTATCCGTCGGAACCGCGATGGACCGTGTCGCTCAGGCATTCGATGCCGACGCGCAGGCCTGGGCTGAACGCGTTGTTGGAGCGTCGTTGGTGCTTTTCGCGGGTGCCGGTCCGCATTTCGCCGCAGCGGCATTTGGAGCGGCCAAGGTGCGGGAGCTTTCGCCTATCCATTCCATGGCAATACCGCTGGAGGAATATCACCACTACCGATCGCAAAAGTGGAACGATCCGCTGTTCCTGGTGGCACCTGACACAGCTTCGAGAGAGCGGGCGCTGGACACTGCGCTGGTCAGCGACGACATTGGCGGGCGCACAGTCGCACTTCTGCCAGGTCCTGACTCCGAAATCGACGCTCGCGTGTCCGCGAGCTGGCGGATGCCCAAAATGTCCGACGCGCTTGCACCGCTGGTTTACTCGGTGCCGATCCATCTTTTCGCCTATCACTTTGCCGAAGCCCGTTTCGCGCGAAACCTTGGCTATCCGGGCCACTGGCAAGAAAAATGATGTCCCATAGCGCCCAGATCCTGACCACAGGCGGAGTGATCCTGGACAGTGTCATCTCTGCGGATGGCCACGTGTCGCTGAGCCAGATGGGCGGTAATGCCGTCTATTCGGCGGTGGGAGCATCGCTGTGGTCTGATCGTGTGGCACTGGCCGGCAATGTGACGGGCAACTACCCACAGCAGTTTCTCGACCGGCTGATGCAGGCCGGGATCAGCTGCGATGGACTTTGCCGCAAGGCCGACGAAGTGAAAGAGACCGAATGGTTTCTGAACGCGCCGGACGGTTCACGGCGGGACCATCTCTATGCACCGGACAGCCTTTTCGACGAATGCGGATTTGCCGATCCGCTGACGCAGGCGGAGAGGTCACGTTTCTTTGCTCTGCTCCAAAACCACCGACCGGTCGGTCTAACCTTTGACGCGTTTCGCGCGCTGTATCCGGTGACGCCTGATCAAGCTGAAGCCGCAGCGCCGGCGCCAGGCATCGTTCACCTCGCTCCTGAGCGATTGAACGCACAAACTGAGTTGGCCCGTGCGTTCAAGGCCCGGGGCGCTCTGATTTCGCTCGATCCCGGCCATACAGGGGTGGAGGCGCCAGCCGGCGAACTGGCCAGCCTATTGACACAGATCGACATCTTCCTGCCCAGCGAGAAAGAAGTGAAAGCAATTCTGCCGAGCCATTCCCCGGCCGCCGCTTTACGCGAGCTTGGCCTGCGCACCGATGCAGTGCTAGCGATAAAGATGGGCACCCGAGGCGCGATGCTACTTAATCGGGCAAACGACCGATTGCTGCATATCCCCGTCGTGCCGGTCGCGGCGTTGGACCCTGTCGGCGCGGGCGACGCCTTTTGCGGTGGGTTCGTGTCGGGCTACGTCCCGACCCGCGATCCAGTGGAAGCTGCGATCCGTGGAACTGTTTCCGCATCTTTCGCGGTTGAGGGCTTCGGCGCACTCCATGCGCTGTCGGCAACAGCCGAAGAAATAGCGCGCCGCCGCGCCGCGATTGACGTCACTACCATTGCAGAAAGAGTCCAATGACCGATCTTCTGATCCGCGGCGGAACCGTCGTAAGCATGGATCCGGGCCGCCGGATCATCCCGGACGGCTGTGTCGCGATAACCGGCGACCGTATCGCGTTTGTCGGCCCCGCGACCGAGGGCCCTATCGAGGCCGCCACAGTGCTGGACGCCGAGGGCGGTATCATCTTGCCCGGTCTGATCGACGCTCATGGCCATGGTGGTCACGGACTGCTTAAGACCATCGCATCGGACAGTCCTTCGTTTTGGGGCAAGGTCGTGACTGGCACCTACTACCACCACACTGACGTGGATTACTGGTCAGCCGAAGGGCAGCTTTCGGCTTTGGAACGGCTGATGTTTGGTGTCACCACCGGGCTTTGTGTCATCGCGTCCGAGCCGCGAAGCGACGATCCCGAACTGGCCGGTGCCCATGCCGCCGCATATGCCGAGGCTGGGCTGCGTGAAGTGGTCGCCGTCGGCCCCTGCAACCCGCCATTTCCGCGTCTGGCCAGCCACTGGCGCGATGGCAATCGGACGGAACGTGCCTTTTCCTTCGACGACGCGATGGCCGGAGCAGAAGCCGTGATCCGCAGCTGGCATCAAGCCGTAGGAGGGCGCATTCGCGTAATGTTGACGCCATTCCTCATCGTACCTTCCTGCGAAAGTTCCGGCCCAACGCCGGCTGACAAGGCGCGGCTGACTGAGCATGACCTGTTGCAGTCCCGCAGGGTGCGCGAAAGCGCCCGTGAATTTGGGGTGCGCATTCACTCGGATGCCTTCGGCGGCATGGTCAGACTGGCGAACGACGATCCCAACGGATTGCTTGGCCCGGACGTACTGGTGCAACACTGTACCGGTTTAGGGACAGACGAGATCCAGATTCTCGCGGATACCGGCACTTCGGTGGGACATGCCCCGTTGGCCGGGTCGCTGGCGCGAGCACGCTGCCCTGTGGTCGAACTGATCGAGGCCGGTGCCAACGTGGCGATAACCACTGATGGCACGGCACCGCGCACCACGTTCGATCTGTTGCCGAACCTGCGAGTCGCGTCGCGGCTGCAGCAGAACCATTTCAGCGACAGCTCGGTCCTACCGACGGGCAAGCTTCTGGAAATGATCACCCTCGACGCCGCGAAGGCGCTGGGGATTGAAGCCGAAATCGGCTCATTGGAGATCGGTAAGAAGGCCGATGTCATTACCCTGGGTGGCGGCAACAGGCCGCATCTGACCCCCATGTTCATGCCGGTTCACAGGGTAGTGCATCAGGCGGCGGGTCAGGATGTCGATCACGTCGTGGTTGACGGCAAGGTGTTGCTGAAGAACCGTGCGCCGCAGGCGGTTAACTCAGCCGCCATTCAAACCCGCGCGGAAACAGAGTCGAGGCGCATCATCGAACGCGCGGGGCTAGCCCGGTTCATGGAGCCGCCACACGGGTTCTGGGGAACCGCCTCATCTCGTATCACCGACAACCGAGCCGAGGAATTCCCGCGATGACTGGTCTGCGCCTGAAGAATGTCGTGAAGAGCTATGGCGCGACCCAGGTCGTACATGGAGTGGACTTGGAAGTGCCCGAAGGCGCCTTTACCGTTTTTGTGGGGCCTTCGGGCTGTGGCAAGTCCACGCTTTTACGGATGATCGCGGGGCTGGAGAGCATCTCGGGCGGCGAAATCGAAATCGCTGGAAAGTTGGTAAATGACGTTCCTCCTCGGGGGCGCGACGTGGCCATGGTGTTCCAGGACTACGCCCTTTATCCGCACATGAGCGTGCGCGAGAACATGGGCTTTGGGCTGATGATGCGTGGCACTCCCAAAGCCGAGGTACGCCGGCGGCTAGAGGCGGCGGCCGAGATCCTGCAGATCGGTCACCTCATGGACCGCCGCCCACGCGATCTGTCCGGCGGCCAGCGGCAGCGCGTGGCAATGGGCCGGGCCATCGTGCGCGACCCCAAGGCCTTTCTGTTTGACGAGCCCCTGTCCAATCTGGACGCCAAACTGCGCGCCGAGATGCGCACCGAGATCAAGCGTCTGCATGGGAAGCTAAAAACCACTGTGGTTTATGTCACGCATGATCAGGTCGAAGCGATGACCCTGGCCGACCGGATCGTGGTGCTGAACAACGGCCGGATCGAGCAATTGGGAACGCCGGACGAGATCTACAACGGCCCGCGCACTGAATTCGTGGCGGCTTTCATGGGCGCTCCGCCGATGAACCTCATCCCGGTTGCCCTGCGGGAAGCGTCTGGCAGCGCCGCAACCGTTCTGGAACTGGAAACAGGCGGCCGCATCCCGGTGCCCGACCGCTACCGCGCCTCGCTGGACGCCAGCGGAACGCTAAAGCTGACGCTGGGAATCCGGCCCGAGACCTTCAGCGCCGCACCCGAACCGGGGAGCGCCTCGGCTGTGCTGGATTGCATTGTTTCGGTGGTCGAGCCCCTGGGTTCGGACACGTTGGTTTTCTTGCAGACGGAAAGCCGCGAGATCGTCGCTCGCGTCGCACCGAATGCCGTCCCGACCCCGGGGCAAAGCTTTACCGTCGGCTTCGACCTGGCTGCGGTTCACCTTTTTGATGCCGAAACCGGGCTGAACCTGCTGGCCGGCCCCTCTACTTGAAAGTTCCGATGACCACACACACGCCCTTGTCCGCGCTGAATGCACGCCCCGGAAAGGCACTGCTGGTAGCGGCACTGCATCTGCCCGACCTTTCCACACGGC
The DNA here is from genome assembly GCA_965216135.1 of Paracoccaceae bacterium. Lineage (GTDB taxonomy): Bacteria > Pseudomonadota > Alphaproteobacteria > Rhodobacterales > Rhodobacteraceae > CBDCFL01. The sequence goes on along the minus strand of CBDCFL010000023.1, from coordinate 19,653 downwards.
GCGACCTGAGCCCCGCGTTTCTGGAGGATTATACTCTGGCCAATACCGAGACATTGGTCTCGGGTGGGATCGAACATGTGATCCTGCAAGATCAGACAAGGCAGGTCGGCCTGGCCGCGCCCGAGACGGTGGCGCTAACCGCCGCACTGGGCCGAGCGATGAAGCGCGCCCATCCCGAGTTGACGCTTGGTATCATCGTGCAGGCTCATGACGCCAAGGCACCTATCGCAATAGCCCATGCTGCGGGTGCAGATTTTGTACGCCTGAAGATCTTTGTCGGCGCGGCGATGACCTTCGAAGGACACCGCGAAGCACTGGCGATCGGGGCTGTGACCTACCGACACTATCTCCGGGCGGACCAGGTTGCCATCATGGCCGATGTGTTCGACCGGACTTGCGTTCCGACGATCGATGTGTCGCCCGAGCGCGCGGCGCAATCGGCGGTGCGCAACGGAGCCGACGCGTTGGTGTTGACCGGATCCGATGTCGCCGACAGTCTGGCGCGGATCGAGCAGGCTCGCGCAGCAGGGGTAACGCGGCCGGTACTGATTGGCGGCAGCGTGACAGAGGCCAATGTGCGCGAGGTGCTGAGCGTCGCGGATGGCGCAATCGTCTCGACCTCTTTGATGCGACCTGACTATGTCGAGGGCGACCTGCTGCGCTGGGACGCCGGACGCACCCGCGCGCTGGTCGAGACGGCCGCCCGATGAGCGACCGACGCGACTTTGCCGGCTATCGCGGTGCACCCCCGATGCGCGCCTGGCCGAACGGCGCCGGGCTGGCGGTGTCACTGGTAGTGAACGTCGAGGAAGGGGCCGAGCTTTCGCTGGGAGACGGCGACGCGGCCAACGAGTTCATCTACGAGGCCGTGGAACCCGTCGAGGGTGAAATCGACCTGTGCATGGAAAGTCATTTCGAATACGGCACCCGCGCCGGCTGGCCGCGCATCCGTGAGGCGCTGAAGATGCGCGGGCTGCCTGCTACGCTGAACGCCTGCGGCCGGGCCGTGGCGCGCAGCCCCTGGCTGGCCTGCGAAGCGGTCTCCGACGGGCACGAACTGGCAGCCCACGGCTGGCGCTGGGAAAGGCACGTCCATATGGACACAGCAGCCGAGCAGGCCGCCATCGACCGCAGCGTGACCACGATGCGCGAGTTAGTCGGTGTGGCACCAGTGGGCTGGCACACCCGATCAGCCACCTCGCCGCGGACCCGTGATCTGCTCATCGATCACGGCGGGTTCCTCTACGACAGTAATGCCTACAACGATGACCTGCCGTTCACGGTCGAAGGCGCGCGGGGGCCGCATGTGGTACTGCCGTATGCCTTCGACACCAACGATATGCGATTCTTCAACAGCGGCGGCTTTACCTTCGCTGAGGATTTCTCTTGCTACTGCATTACCGCCTTTGACCGCCTGCTGGCTGAAAGCGCGCTCGCGCCGCGATTGCTGTCGATCGGAATGCATCTTCGCATCATCGGACGCCCGGCGCGGATCGGTGGACTGGAAAAGCTGCTTGATCACATTTCTAAAAAGCCCGGCGTCTGGGTCGCCCGCAGGGACGAGATCGCCCATGCCTGGCGGCAGGGACTGGGACTGCCGGACTGGGCACCGCAAAGATGATCACGCTGGTGAACCCCAACAGTTCGACCGCTGCAACCGACGCTATGCTGGATATCGCGCGTCGCGTTGCAGGTCCGACCGTCGAGATCGCGGGGATTACCCTGCCCGACGGCCCCGAGACTATCACGACACCCGCCGCGCTAGACCGTGCTGCGGGACATGTGGCGGCGCTGGCGCCCCAGCTTTTCGGTTGGGGCGGCGTCGTTATTGCCGGGTTCGGAGATCCCGGGCTTGCCGCCCTGCGTGCCGCCGGGGTCGCGCCCATCACGGGTTTAGCGGAGGCCGGCTTGGCTGAAGCAGCGGCCGGCGGACGTCAATTTGCCGTTGTTACCACGACGCCCGAACTAGTCGGCCGGATCGGCGCGACTGCCAAGGAGGCGGGTCTGGCTGGCTATGCTGGCACATGGGTCACCCCCGACGATCCGCTACCGCTGATGGCAGATGCGCCCCGCCTTGCCGAGGTTTTGCTCGCCGCATGCCATCGCGCAATAGCCGACTGCAATGTGGGCGCACGCGGGCCGCTTGAGGCCATCGTAATTGGTGGCGGCCCGCTGGCCACGGCTGCGCGCGCCATCGCTTCGCGCTGCCCTGTTCCTCTGGTCGAGCCGGTTTCGGCGGCGATCCGGCGTCTTCTCGCCGCCTCACCTGCTCCATCCTCGGTGGGGAACTGCTCATGAACCGCTCGCTGATCTACGCCGACCGCATTCTCGTTGGCTTTCACGGCGACGGCCGGGCCGACCTGCGCGAGGACTCTGCGCTCTTGATCGAAGATGGTCGGGTCGCCGAGATAGGGGACCAAACCACACTTCGCCAAGCGAATCCCGATCTGGCGGTCCATGGTGGGCCGGGTCAAGTTGCCATTCCGGGGCTGATCAACGCACATCACCATGTCGGACTCACACCGTTCCAACTGGGAGCGCCAGATCGTCCGCTGGAACTTTGGATCGCCGCCCGCATCCGCCTGCGTGAGGTGGCGCCGCGTCTCGACACGCTTTTTTCTGCCTTCGAGATGATCGCTTCAGGCGTGACGACAGTTCAACACCTTCACACCCGCGCGCCCGGCGATGTGGATGCGGTTCTGGCCCGCGCCGAAGAGATCCTGAGCGCATATCGGGAAGTCGGGATGCGGGTGTCCTACTCTTTCGCGCTACGCGATCAGAACCGGCTGGTCTATGGGGATGATGCCGCCTTCGTCGCGACGTTGCCTCGTGCACTTCAGAAGCCTGCGACCGCTTACTTGTCAGGTTTCATGCTGCCATTGACGGATCAGGTCGCGATATTTGACGCTCTGCGGGCGAGACATTCGGAGTCACCTGACACCGCAATCCAGATAGGCCCCTCGAACTTGCACTGGCTGTCGGACGAAGCGCTCGAAAGCGCGGCAGAGATGGCAAACAGCAGCGGTTCGAAAATGCATATCCATTTGCTAGAAACGCCATATCAGGTGGAGTATGCGCGGCGGCGTGGCGGCGGTACAGCGGTGGAATACCTGGACCGGTACGGGCTTTTGCGGCCGCAGACGACACTCGGACACGCTGTCTGGATGACTGAGGACGACCTGGCGCTGTGCGCCGAGCGGGGCGTTTGCCTGTGCCACAATTGTTCCTCGAATCTACGATTGCAAAGCGGAAAGGCCGACCTCAACGCTTTTCTAGAAGCTGGAGTGCCGGTCGCAATCGGGATCGACGAAGCCGGCATCAACGACGATCGAGATATGATGCAGGAGATGCGTCTCGTCCACACCTTGCATCGGGCACCGGGCCACAACAGTATCGCTCCCAGCGGCGAAGCAGTGCTTCGCATGGCGACGGAACACGGTGCGGCGACTACACCTTTTGCGGATCGCATCGGACGACTGGATGTCGGGAGAGCTGCCGATCTGGTGTTGCTTGATTGGCAGGGAATGACGCATCCGTGGCAGGATCCGGCGTGCAGCTTTTCTGAAGTAATGATCCGTCGCTCGCGCCCCGCTTTTGTGCGAGAGGTGCTGATCAATGGGCGAAGCGTTTATCTAGAAGGCCGATTTGCCGGTGTCGATCGCGCGACCATACTAGAAGAAATCTCCGCGGCCCTGCACTGCGACCAGTCGAAAGAAGAGACTTCGCGTGCGAAACTAGCTAAGGTAATTGAGCCGCATGTTGCCGCCTACTACGCGGATTGGCTCTAGCGCGGGATGATGCTTTCCGGCGTGTGGAACGGCAGGCAAAATGCGCCGCCTGATCGGTCCACCCCAAGGGGCGCACTCCATGCTGGAGTGCAAAAGTAGGCCACTTGAGGTTTTCTGGATTAGACGCCGGGAATGGGTTTCGCGCCCAGGTGCCCGCGCTTTCCACGTAGCTGGCGGGTGCCTGGGCGTGTTGGCCCGCCAGGGCCAATCATGCGTTGGGATCAGTTGATGGCGGTGCCTTTGCGGCCCCGGCTTTGTGCCAGGCGATCGCTGTCGCCGTTCATTTCGAGGATATTGACGTGATGGGTCAACCGGTCGAGCAGCGCGCCGGTCAGGCGTTCTGGGCCGAAGGTTTGGGCTTTCTGCACTTGCATTCGCTACATGGGCAAACGACCGGAAAGTCCCGCATCTTCTCAGTTCATTGACGGCGTGGCGAATGACTGGATCAAATTCGGGGTTCAAGTGCGCGCTTGAACGACCGGTTCGGTGAAATTTGCCGCGATGCCGCAATCGGCATTCTGCAAATGCATTGATTGGTTAGGCTATTTGCTCACAGAATTGCTGTGTTGGCATCAGGCCGGTTTGTCCCGCATCTTCCCAGTTCGTTGACCGTGCATCGAATGCCCGGATTGGATCTTGAGCAATCTCCCGACCGGGAATGGCTGCTCCGGTGAATTTTCTGCAACGCCGAAAATTCTGGGCATAAGTTCGCACCATCGTATTTTCATCTGCAGCGTGAATTTTCTGCGCGCGCAAATGACCGCAAATCTGCAATTGCCGACCTCGGCGCTCTGTGAAGCGAATGGCCGCTGTACGATTATTGCCCCGCTTTTGCGAATTTCAACGTACCAATCATATGGATTATTGCCCCGCTTTTGCGAATTTCAACGTACCAATCATATGAATCACTTTGGGGGCATATTTTCGTTATTTATAAGGGACGGCAATCTGTACGGTGGCCGATCCCCTTACGGACAGACCAACTGGCCAGATATCTTGCGCAGCACCGCCACCATGGTGGCTGATATCATGCCGCCCAGCCAACTCCTGAAGAAGTTTGCCTCTCATCCGCGTCAACATGACCTTGCTATCGCCCTTCGAGAAATCGGACGGGTCGAACGTACACTCTTTATCATCGATTGGTTGCTTGATGCCGATATGCAACGCCGCGCCCAGATCGGGCTCAACAAAGGTGAATCCCATCACGCCTTAAAGAATGCGCTGAGGATTGGGCGTCAGGGTGAAATACGAGACCGCACGGCCGAGGGGCAACATTACCGCATGGCGGGCCTTAATCTCTTGGCCGCCATCATTATCTATTGGAACACAGATCAGCTTGGTAAGGCCGTTGCACAGCGAAAACGCGCAGGGTTGGATTGTTACCCACCAGGCCTCTTGGCGCACATCTCGCCCCTCGGATGGGCCCATATCCTCATCACAGGCGAATATAGGTGGTCTAAATAGCGAGGCAGAGAAGCTTATGATACGATTTTGCCCCCTACCGGACTCGACCCCTAGATGATATCGGTTTGCCACATCTCGTTGATCGCCGTGGTCTTACCCGAGAAAAGGAAAATGTTAATGTTAAAGATTGCCGCAATCCTGCTCCTATCCACGGCCGGCCAAGCGATTTCGGGGGATGGAATTCGGATTATTGACGGCGACACTCTCAGTCTTAGTGGGACGACATTTCGCCTGCATGGAATAGACGCCCCGGAATACGGCCAAAAATGCGCCACACCTTCCGGCGATACGTGGGCATGCGGCAAAGAATCCACGGCGTTATTGTTGTCATTGACCGACAGGCGTGAAGTTACCTGTGATAATCGCGGAATCGACGATTACGGAAGAGTAATTGCCTTCTTTGAGTGTGCAAAACTGGCAATATGGACATCAATGCCAAGATGGTTTCAATCGGAGCCGCTTGGGCATTTCGGAAATATTCTAGTGATTACGTCCTTATAGAAGATGCAGCTAAAGAAAAGAAAATTGGCATTTGGCAAGCACAAACTCAAACGCCGTGGGACTACCGGAGTTCTAAATGGGTGGTAGCCGCCCAGAAAGCTCCAGAGGGCTGCCCAATAAAAGGCAATATATCCAAAACCGGAAAGATCTATCACTCCCCTTGGTCACCTTGGTACAGCAAAACGAAAGTTAGTATTGAAAAGGGTGAGCGATGGTTCTGTGATGAAGCTGAGGCAGTTGCTGCTGGGTGGCGTGCACCGATTTGGAAGGAAAAACAGGATGACTAAAGTCACACAAAAGCGGCGTTTCCTTCTGGGCGCGCTGATCGCCCTGATGGCGGCGAGTGTCGCGATGTCGTCCGCGTGGGCGCAAGAGATCCCGGTGGCTGATACTCCAGAACAGGCGGCCCGCCGCGCCAAACTGCTCCAGCAGGTGCGCGCCTTTCCGTTCGCGGCTCGATCGACTGTCTGGACCTGCCGGCCTATCGCCCGCTACGTCTGCGCCGCCGACGGCTGCGTCTCTGCGCCCGCGCTGGTTAGCGTCTGGCTTAACTTCGCTGCCGGCACGTACGCGAGATGCGATGCGAAAGGCTGCGATACTTACGATATCGAACGGATTGAGGCGGGTCGCGTTTTCAGCCACGTGACCGTCGTGCCGGGGCTCCTGTTCAAGGTCGTGAACGATGGCTCCGCTTACACCGAGGTCGCCACGGCAGGGCTTGTCAGCCACGTGAATCACGGACGATGCGGGCTCTATTGATCGCCGTGGCGGTCGTAAGATTACGTGAAAAGTCTGCTTAATGAGATTTGGGAAAACGAGGATTGGTGGTGTGACACTGCGGCGGCTTGATATCACCTTTGGTATTGTGGTAAAAAGCATGAATCGCCGCAGGGCTGTTAGCTGTCCAAGCACCGTGGGATTTCATCGTTGGAAAGTCGAGACATTCCGTAGTGCCTGGCATGCGTATCCCCGGAGCCCTGCCAACGCACCGTTCGTTACGAATTTGACCGGGTAACTCCGCCCTTCATTCGCAGTCCGTGTAGTTTGATGCCATGCAAATGCGCGCCCGTTTCTGCGCCTCCGAAATGTCGGCAGGCGTCATTTTCCTTTCGATGATTTCGCGGTTGTCGCGCCCATCTTCGGCGCCATTCGCGCCCGCGATATTAAACCACATGTGAGCAGTGACATTGTCCTGCAGTACACCCTCGCCGCTGGCGTACTTCAGACCGAGGTTGTACTGGGCTCCGGCGTGCCCCTGATCGGCGGCCAGCCGGTACCAGTCCGCCGCCTCGGCGTCATCTTCCACCACACCCTCGCCGCTGGCGTACATCCAGCCGAGGTTGTTCTGGGCGTAGGCGTCCCCCTGATCGGCGGCCAGCCGGTACCAGCGCACCGCCTCGGCGTCATCTTCCGGCACACCCTCGCCGTTGTCGTACATCCAGCCGAGGAAGACCTGGGCTCCGGCGTGCCCCTGATCGGCGGCCAGCCGGTACCAGCGCACCGCCTCGGCGTCATCTTCCGGCACACCCTCGCCGTCGGCGTACATCAGACCGAGGTTGTTCTGGGCGTCGGCGTGCCCCTGATCGGCGGCCAGCCGGTACCAGCGCACCGCCTCGGCGTCATCTTCCGGCACACCCTCGCCGTTGGCGTACATCCAGCCGAGGTTGTACTGGGCGATGGCGTGCCCCTGATCGGCGGGGAGCAGCCGGTACCAGCCCGCCGCCTCGGCGAGCCCCTGATCGGCGGCCAGCCGCAACCAGCGCGCCGCCTCGGCGAGCCCCTGATCGGCGGCCAGCCGCAACCAGCCCGCCGCCTCGGCATCATCTTCCGGCACACCCTCGCCGCTGGCGTACATCATACCGAGGAAGACCTGGGCGTCGGCGAGCCCCTGATCGGCGGCCAGCCGTAACCAGCCCGCCGCCTCGGCGTCATCTTCCGGCACACCCCTGCCGTCGGCGTACATCACACCGAGGTTGTTCTGGGCGTCGGCGTGCCCCTGATCGGCGGCCAGCCGGTACCAGCGCACCGCCTCGGCGTCATCTTCCACCACACCCTCGCCGATGTCGTACATCAGACCGAGGTTGTACTGGGCGTAGGCGTGCCCCTGATCGGCCAGCGGTTTCCATTCTTTCAGTGCGGTTTGAAAGTCACCGGCCTGAGCGGCCTTTAGCCCAGCATCGTAGTCCTGCGCTATTGCCACACCACCGGCACACGTGAGCAATGAGACCATCAGCAAAACGTGCAAATTTTTCATCCCGCAACATCCCCCGTGAGAAACCGGACTAAACGTCCGCCCTGTCCTGAATGTTCTTGACCGTTGTCGGACACCGTACCCCGCCCCGCGCGGTTTAGACACCCCGCCGGTTCAGCTGTTCCGCAATGTCGCGCAGAGAGGAATACCCCTCCGCTTCGATCTGGTGAATAACGGGCCGGATATTATCGGCCAACTGATCTGCCGCCCTCCTGATGGCGGCCACACCCCGGCGCGATGCACCAACTGCCCGCCCGCTCTGAGCCGTTGACGCGATGGGTCGGCGGCGCAAGCCCCCGTTTGGCTTGGTAGGCTACGTTGGCATCTCAGTGTCTGATTCAAAACTCTACGCATGATTACAATGCCTTGCAATTTTACGCGTGAGGGTTCTGATATGTGCAACGAGTATCCATGCCTGTGAACTTGCGATGGATTTTTCCCAATCTTTGGCCAATCGCCGGCAGCGGTTGAGCCATGCGAAGGTGCGCTCGACGACCCATCTTCTGGGAATGACTTCGAAGCCTTCCGCAGTGTCGAAGCGCTTGACGATCTGGATTGTCCAGTCACCGATGCCTTCAAGAGCGTCGCGCAGCTTTGGTCCGGCATAACCGCCATCCGCAAAGATATGGCGCAAGTTTGGATGGGAATACCGGATGGATTTCAACACTTCCGGTGCGCCATCACGGTCTTGAATACCGGCGCTATTCACGACCAGCCCAACCATAAACCCCAGCGTGTCGGTGACAATGCGGCGCTTGCGGCCCTTGGTTTTCTTGCCCGCGTCATAGCCCGAAATGCCACCGCTTTCCGTTGTTTTTATGGTCTGGCTATCAATGACACCAGCGGTGGGGCCGGGCGCGGTCGGTCAAAGCGCTTGTCGATGCCGGCTCGAGTCTGGAGAACGCGCTCAGCCTCGTTTTGTTCGACGAATCCTCTTAATGGCGCTGCCGCTGATTGTGCTGCGCTCGGTGGCCCTTCGGGCCGTCTCCGCCTCCGGGCGTGACCGCGTGGATGTTTCCGCCGCGCTTGGCAAGGTCCGGCTCAAGTTTTCGTGGGCGCAAGGCGGCCGGGGGCTGAAACGGGCCGAAAGACGCCGGGTCGCGGCGACCAGGCGCGCGGCGATCCAGGCGGCGAATTCGGTCGGCAAGCAGGTCTTCGCCGAGGTCGTGCAGGTGATGTCAGCCGAGGCGAAGGCGTCGCCCGCCGCCGTCAAGCGCTCGCTGATCCGCAAGGCCGCCAGCCGCAGAGCCGCGCGCCGCGGCATCGCATATAAAATTCGGGTCCGGCCTGGGCGCGCCGGTCAGATCCCCGTCCGGGCGCTGAAACGAAATTCGCCCGGGCCAAGCCGGGCTCCCGGAAGGGCACCCTGACGTTCAGGCAGATCGGCGGCGCGGAAGCGACGTTCGAGGGCGCGCTCAGAACCGGCTCAGGACGGGGCGCTTCGTATGGCCTGGCTCGAACCCGGAATTTGAGGGCGCGGGCGGTCGGCGGGGTTCGTTTCAGCTATCGCCGAACCCCGGCAATCGAACGTATCCGAAAGAAGGTGAAGCGGCGGTTCAGGCGGGCGTTTCGCAGCCGCCTCCGGCAGGCAATGAAAACCGGGGGATAAGCCCCGGCCATGCCAAGTCACGACAAAATGATCGCAGGCACGGGGTGGCAAGCGGTCAGGAAAAGCTCCCGAAGTGCGACAAGTTTGTCACAGGCAGCCCGGCCGCCTCGACGATGGCGGCATAGGAAGCCGGTTCGGCAGGCGGGTTCGCGCCTTCGTAATCGCCCGCTCGGCGTGGGAAAAGGGCGAGTGGGGCGACACAATTCCACGGTAAAAATAAAGGTCCGGGATGCCCGTTCGCCTGCAATATATCTCAAGGTAATACCAACGGCATCAATTTCTGACTCTGTGGGGATTCCCAAATCGGTTTTGATCTGATTCAAGGTTGGCAAAGGAGGATCGCCATGCCAGCCAGTGTTCCGCTTCGTCGCGACTTTGATGCCCGCCACCTTCGTAAACTCGCCAGCCGTTGCAAGGATGCCCGGCAGAGCCGCCGTCTGTTGTCTCTTGCGGCGGTCTACGATGGCATGCGCCGTGGAGAGGCCGCAAGGATCGGTGGGATGGATCGCCAAACCCTGCGGGACTGGGTTCACCGGTTCAACGAAGAGGGACCGGATGGCCTCACCAACCGCAAGGGCGCGGGCCGGACGCGCTACCTGAGCGATGTCCAGATGAAAGAACTTGGCGAGATTGTCGAGACCGGCCCCGATCCGGCGGTGGACGGGGTTGTCCGCTGGCGGCGGATCGACCTGAAGCGGGTGATCGAGGCGCGCTTTGGCGTCATCTATTCCGAGCGCGGGATATCCAGACTGCTTGGCGAACTGGGCTTTGCCCATATCAGCGCCCGCCCGCAGCATCCCAGGCAGGATAAGCGGATCATCGAGGCGTTTAAAAAAAACTTCGCCGACACGCTCCAGGTGCATATAGCTGACCTGCCAGCGGGAACGCCGGTGGAGATCTGGTTCCAGGACGAAGCACGCCTTGGCCAGAAGAATGGCCTGACGCGCCTGTGGGCGAGAAAGGGCACGCGCCCCCGCCAGCCGGCCGATCAGCGCTATCACAACGCCTATCTGTTCGGCGCCATCTGTCCGGCTCACGGCAAGGGGGCGGCGCTCATGCTGCCTTGGGCGGACGCGCAAGCCATGCAGATGCATCTCGACGAGATCAGCCGCCACGTCGCCCGAAAGGCCCATGCGGTTGTGCTGATGGATCGGGCCGGATGGCACACCACCGGCAAACTCAAAGTCCCGAAGAACCTCACCATCATCCTGCTGCCATCGCGCGCTCCGGAACTGAACCCGGTGGAAAATATCTGGCAGTACTTGCGCGCCAATTGGCTCTCCAACCGCGTGTTCGAAGACTACAATGCCATCGTCGATGCTGGATGCGAAGCTTGGAACAAGCTCATCGCACAGCCCGAAACCATCACATCAATCGGAATGCGAAAATGGGCCCATATCGGTCAATGTTAAATGCCGCTAGTATAATATATTTATATGAATCAAGCTATTAGATGTGGTTATACCCAAAGAAAATCCCCCGGTGATCCAGCACCGAGGGACCTTTGTATTGGACAACCACCACGATTTTGGGTAATCCTGATGTAACGCAGCGCCGTCCGCGCCCGTCACGTTGATCAACGAAAGCCAATTTCGCCGACATGAACAACCTAAAGCACCCCACCCCGCAACGCAACCAGCCGCTCGACGGCGTGCCCTGGCACTCGCAAAGAAAATCCCCCGGCGCTCCGGCACCGAGGGACAAGCAGCCGCTCGATTTTGAATGGTTCAAGGCCGTCTACCCGAGGCGCAGCGGTAGCCAGCCATGGATGCGGGCGGTCAAAGCGGGCCAACGCGCGCATCAAGGAAGGCGCCACGTTCGACGCCATGGTCGAAGGCGCCTACAGATATGCCGCCTACTGCGAGGCGATCGATAATACCGGCACCCAGTACGTCACGCAGGCGGCGATATTCCTTGGACCGGAGCAACATTTCCTTGAGGCGTGGGACCCGCCGCTGAGCAAATCCGAAAGGATTCATCAACACAACCTCCAGGTCGCTGCGGACTTTCTCAACAGGGACAAGAACGACTCACGGTGTCCGTGGGCGGTCGAAAATCAATGAACATACCAACCCCCACCCCCAACAGCCGCTCGACGGCGCGCCCTGGCGCTCGATGACGGCCGCCGCCGCGCTGGCCTGGCTGTTGGCCGAGGATGTCGCGCGGCGCGCCAGCGAGCCCCCGCCGCCTGGTCTGGGCGGGCATGCCAATCGCAAAAAACTGGTCGCGTGGCGTCGTGAAAACGGGCGCTGCTCGAAGTGCGGGCGCGCTATACCGGCGGACCAGCAATTCGTTCATTGTCGGCGTTGCCGCAAGTCATTTCGTGACTGGCAGCGACACAGGGGCCAGAACCTCACCGAGCCACAGCGCCTTGCGCGGAACGAGCGCGCGCGGCGGTCCTACCACAAACTCACGCATGGCAAGCCCGCGCCGCCCAAGGTGGGCCTGCCCGCCTAATACCAACGGCATCAATTTCTGACTCTGTGGGGATTCCCAAATCGGTTTTGATCTGATTCAAGGTTGGCAAAGGAGGATCGCCATGCCAGCCAGTGTTCCGCTTCGTCGCGACTTTGATGCCCGCCACCTTCGTAAACTCGCCAGCCGTTGCAAGGATGCCCGGCAGAGCCGCCGTCTGTTGTCTCTTGCGGCGGTCTACGATGGCATGCGCCGTGGAGAGGCCGCAAGGATCGGTGGGATGGATCGCCAAACCCTGCGGGACTGGGTTCACCGGTTCAACGAAGAGGGACCGGATGGCCTCACCAACCGCAAGGGCGCGGGCCGGACGCGCTACCTGAGCGATGTCCAGATGAAAGAACTTGGCGAGATTGTCGAGACCGGCCCCGATCCGGCGGTGGACGGGGTTGTCCGCTGGCGGCGGATCGACCTGAAGCGGGTGATCGAGGCGCGCTTTGGCGTCATCTATTCCGAGCGCGGGATATCCAGACTGCTTGGCGAACTGGGCTTTGCCCATATCAGCGCCCGCCCGCAGCATCCCAGGCAGGATAAGCGGATCATCGAGGCGTTTAAAAAAAACTTCGCCGACACGCTCCAGGTGCATATAGCTGACCTGCCAGCGGGAACGCCGGTGGAGATCTGGTTCCAGGACGAAGCACGCCTTGGCCAGAAGAATGGCCTGACGCGCCTGTGGGCGAGAAAGGGCACGCGCCCCCGCCAGCCGGCCGATCAGCGCTATCACAACGCCTATCTGTTCGGCGCCATCTGTCCGGCTCACGGCAAGGGGGCGGCGCTCATGCTGCCTTGGGCGGACGCGCAAGCCATGCAGATGCATCTCGACGAGATCAGCCGCCACGTCGCCCGAAAGGCCCATGCGGTTGTGCTGATGGATCGGGCCGGATGGCACACCACCGGCAAACTCAAAGTCCCGAAGAACCTCACCATCATCCTGCTGCCATCGCGCGCTCCGGAACTGAACCCGGTGGAAAATATCTGGCAGTACTTGCGCGCCAATTGGCTCTCCAACCGCGTGTTCGAAGACTACAATGCCATCGTCGATGCTGGATGCGAAGCTTGGAAAAAGCTCATCGCACAGCCCGAAACCATCACATCAATCGGAATGCGAAAATGGGCCCATATCGGTCAATGTTAAATGCCGCTGGTATAAGGTGGTTACGCCGCCCGGCGGCCCCGTGGTTACGCCGCTGCCCAAGGTGGTTACGCACCAGCCCGGCGAGCCAAAACGCGACCGCGCCGCGTACATGCGCGCATATCGCACCAACCGGAAATCAAGGAGTGGAAAGAAGTGACCCCGCGCACTGACGGAACGACACACGCGGGGCCTGCATGGCGGATCGGTAATTCATTAACGGTGGCGTCATGCAGGTATGGCATACCACGGGACGGAGGCACATGCCAAGCGCAGTCCGAAAGGCCGAAGCGCGCCCCCCGGTACAGCGATCCATGTGTCGAAAGTAGCGGCTGACCGACCGGCGGGGACGCACGCACGGAAGGGCCTTGAAGCGACGGCGGCTCCAGCCGAAACGATCGTGAACGGCGTAGGGAACGGCTCTGGCAAAAGCCGGGGACTGTCTTCTTCCTATGCCCTTCGCTTCCGGACTCACCAACCAAAACATACCAGATAAAAGAGCTACAGGAGGGAAAAGATTGAATGAAAACAGGGGGCTTTATTCTACGTCGGATCGTCGCCGCCGCCACCGCTGGCTGCGGACCACAGGAGAATTAGGGCAACGGTTCGAGTGCCGGGCCAGGGAGAACGTGGCGTCGCTCGCGTCAAACACGTATACCGCCGCCGACCCGGCTAGCGCGGCGATGTCGACCCGCGCCCCGCCGACGACCAGCCCGTTAGCGAACACGTCCCGCCACGCATTGAGCGCCGACCCGATATCGACATCGCCGTCGGTCGGCGCGCCCATCGCATCGATGACCGGCGGCCCGCCCCGAAGCGCGGCCTCGATGTTCGCAATCCGCTGCTCCAGCGTCTGGCCGCCGGCACCCTGAATATTCGATCCTGCGCTCACGCCGCATCCTCCGTTTGTGCGCCCGCCGCGCGCCACGCCAGGTAATCGGCGTCGCGCGCATCACGGACCTCGCAATACAGTTTCGTGGCGCGACAGCCCGCGGCCCGCCGCGATTCCCAGCGCGAAATCCGTCACCAGCCCGTCGCCGATGCGCTACTTCGCGAAGACGGGCGCCGGATGGGTGAACGTCCGGGCGCAGGAGGAAATGGATGCGTTCGCAGCCAAGGCGGACAAGGCCCGCGCTGCCGCCGTAAAGCGCTGAGATTCGAGCGCGATCTGAAACGGCAGGTTCAGCGATTACCGGATTTGATGACGGGCCGGCTTGTCGTCCATTGCGATATTTACTACGCCAGCCATCGACCTGACCTCGACGAATCCCTGATCCTGGATGGGCTTCAGGGGCTGATCTACAAAAACGACCGCCAGGTCCGGGAAAAGCATGTCTACCACCATATCGACAGGCTCAATCCTCGGGCCATGGTGCGGGTCGTGGCGTCGGAACCCCAACAGAAATCGCTGGAAATTTAGGAGAGGAATAAAGGCGTTGAACTTTTACAAACGCTTCATCGGCGACTATCGCAAGAAGACCGCTCGGCTCACGCCACTGGAGCACGGCGTCTATGGGCTGTTGCTCGACGAATTCTACGCGACCGAGGGGCCGCTTCCCCTGGATGCCGGGGAGCTCGCCAATATCGTCAGCGCGCGCACCGATGCCGACAAAGCGGCGATTAAGAAGGTGCTCGGCCGCTATTTCACACAAACCGAAGCCGGATGGGTGAATCCGAGGGGTTTGGAGGAGATGGAAAACACCCGGAAATTCAGCGATGCCCAGAAGGCCCGTATCGAGCAACGGTGGGCCGGGAAAGGCTCCGGTAATACCGACCCGTACCGGACGGATACCGGGGCAATACCGAAACTATACCGGATCCGTATATACCGGGCGAGTACCCAAATGATACTAGCCACAGCCATAGCCAGACTCCACAGCCAAAGCCAAAACCAGAACCAATACCACAGCCAGAAAAAAAGAGTCTTTCGGCACGCCTTTCGGCGCGCCATGACAAAATATTCGATTTTGACTCGTTCAAGGCCGCCTATCCGAAGCGCAGCGGTGGCCAGCGATGGAGCCTGGCGATCAAACGCGCCAACGCCAGGATCGAGGAAGGCGCGACATTCCAGGATATGATCAACGGCGCCTGCGGATACGCGGCTTATTGCGACGCGACGGAAAAGACCGGGACCGAATACGTCATGCAGGCGGCGACGTTTCTGGGGCCGGATACGCCCTTCCTGGACACATGGGACCCGCCGCTGAGCAAATCCGAAAGGATTCATCAACACAACCTCCAGGCCGCTGCGGACTTTCTCGCGGATGACTGACATGGGAAAAGCGAAATTCACCGCAGCCTTGACAGGTGTCGCGATCTTCTACGGCGTGAAGCTGCCCAAAATGTCCCTGAACATCTACTGGGAAACCCTGCGGGAGCATGAGCTTGAAACGGTGCAGGAGGCCATGCAGTGCCACATCAAAGACCCCGAATATGGGCGTTTCATGCCAAAGCCTGCCGACATCATCCGCCACCTGCCAGCCGATCGGATCATGGGCACCGATGCAGCATGGGAGGTCGCCATGATAGCCCGGATTTGGGATGAGGACGCAACCATCGTTACGCCCATGGCGGTGTTCATGGCGTTCCCGTTCGCCATCTGGCGGATGGGCGATAAGATCGGCGCAAGGATGGCCTTCAAGGATGCATACCCGGCTGCACGTGCAAAGTACGGCGATCAGGTCGAGGTCAGCATGGGGTTTCACCCGGCAGGCCGTGCCGCCGCTGTTCTGGACGCCTTCCGAACCGGTCTGATCGACCGGCAAGAGGCACGATTGCTCCTGCCGCAGATGACCGATGCCGAGTTCGCGCTGGGAACGGACGGCGGCGAACCCAAGAAGCTGGGCGCGTCGCATGGTTGATGCCACCCCCCCCTATGCCGACGTTGTTGCACGAACACAGGTAGTTCTGGTAATCGGGTGCTCCACCTCTGATCTGGACACTTGAATGCCGCATAAATTCAACGCTGCTCGTCGCCACAAGTTTCCGAAGAAACGATATCGGGTGACAAATTGGGCGGAGTACACCGAAATCCTGCGGCGTCGTGGCGATCTGACCATCTGGGTCACTGACGATACGCTGAAACAATGGCGAGCGCCGCGCCGGACGACTCCGGGAGGTCAGCCGAAATATTCGAACATTGCGATCGAGACCTGCCTGACTCTGCGTACGATTTACAAACTACCGCTGCGCCAGACCCAAGGGCTGATGCGCAGCATCGCTCGGCTGATGGGAGTAGACATTCCGGTGCCGGATTTCTCAACACTGTCGCGCCGCGGGCTCGGCTTGAGATTGCCTGCAAAGCCTCGGGTCGACAGAACCGAGCCGATCCATCTGACCATGGACAGTACTGGATTGAAGATCTTTGGCGAGGGCGAGTGGCTGCAGGTCAAGCATGAAACAAAGGCCAAACGCAAATCGTGGAGAAAGCTACACCTCGGCCTGGACCTCACAACCGGCGAGATCATCTGCTCGGATCTGACGCTGGACCACGTCGGCGATAGCACGGCCTTGCCCGGGCTTCTGGATCAGTTCGACGGGCCGGTTTCGCGATTTCTGGCGGATGGGGCCTATGACGGCACCCCGACCAGAAATCTGCTCACGGCGCGTTTTGGCGATGCAGTCGAGGTCATCATTCCACCGCCAAAAAACGCCGTTCTCGCCCTGAAATCGCGCGATGATCCATCCCTCCGCGACCAGCACATCGCCCAGATACAGACGTACGGCCGACTGGCATGGCAAGTCAGAAGCGGCTACAATCAGCGCAGTCGCGCGGAAGCACAAATTGGTCGTTGGAAAAGTGTGATCGGGCCGAAACTGAGATCGCGGCGGTTCGAAAATCAGAAAACTGAGGCACAGATCGGTGTGCGGGCTCTTAACAGAATGACCGAACTTGGCTGTGCCAGGTTTGAGTCAGTTGGCTGACCATTTTCACGGGTAAGGGTACTCCGCGCTTGTCCGGTGATTGATGCAACACGGCCGCGCCGCCGCGTGTCCGGCGGCGATCCACGGATTACAGCAGTCCAATCGACTGGATAGGGGCTCAACGGGCCTGTGGCCCGCTCACCCCCATCCAGACTGTTTCTATTGGTTTTGTCCGCCCAACATCCCTGTCCGGGGCTGTCAACCATAATCCATCCCCAAAAGCCGCCGCCAATTTCCCCTGTCCCGCAGGCGGGCCATTCCTCGCGAGCCAAATTGGCGGCGGTTTTTGCGGCAGACATTTCTTCGCAAATGTGGCCGGTTGACAGCCCCGTTCAGGGCCGTGGGTCGGGCTTTGCCCTCTCCCACTCTGTTCCGCCGAATACATGCGTATTCGGTCAGATCAGATTGGCCGAGGCGCAGCCCATCAGCGGAAGGAAGGCACCAGGCCTCACCCGCATCACTTTGAGAGAGGAGGCCACAAATGGCACCCAAGTTTGATGTTTATACCCATGTCACCGACACCATTATTGCCGAGATCGAGGCTGGCACGCCGCCATGGCGCAAGCCCTGGACCGGCAGCACATCCGGCATTGCTTTGCCTACACGTTACAATGGCGAGGCATATCGGGGGATCAATATTTTGATGCTGTGGGTTATGGCTGCAAAAAACGGTTATGTGTCCAGCCGCTGGATGACCTACAGGCAGGCCAAGGAGCTTGGCGGCCAGGTCAGAGGCGGCGAGACATCCGCGACCGTTGTTAAATACGGCACATTCAGGCGCGAGAACGAGATGGGCGTTGATGAAGAACTGCCCTATGCGCGCGCCTATCGCGTGTTCAATGCCGATCAGATCGAGGGCTTGGCGGAAGACTATTACACCCGGCCGGAGCTGGCGCGTGACCTTGGCACCGAAGCCGATCCCGAGCTGGCCGCGTTCTTTGCCCGAACCGGAGCAGAGATCATCACCAGTGAGGATCCGCGCGCCTATTACAGCCCCGTGAAAGATCAAATCCACATGCCGCCGATTGCTACGTTTCACAATGCGGCCGGCTATTATGGCACGCTGGCGCATGAAACCATCCACTGGACCGGCAGCGAAAAGCGGCTGGAGCGGATCAAGAAATTCGCGAACCGCGAGGCTTACGCGTTCGAGGAACTGGTGGCTGAGATTGGCGCGTGTTTCCTTGGCGCACAGATCGGGGTTGCACCGGAATTTGGTCAAAGCGCGGCTTATGTCGAGGGCTGGCTGAAAGCACTCAAAGAAGACAAGCGGGCGATTTTCCGGGCCGCGTCTGAGGCGCAAAAGGCAGCCGATTTTGTTTTGCCGGCGGCGGCCAGATCCGAGGCGGCCGCAGCATAGATTGACCTTGTCGGGCCGGGCGTTCGCGCCCGGTCACGCTGGATCAATTAACCAACGGGAGCGACCACCATGAACACATCAGACATCAGCCACACAATAGTTTGGTTCGCAGGCGCAACCCATAGGCCGGTTATCAGGCTCGCCACTGACGATCACCTGATCAAGCCCTACGTAGTGTGGGACATCGGCAGGGGTTTACAATCCAACCATTTTTTCTGAGCCGCCATAAGAGCGACTACGCGGCGCGCCGGGCAATCAACCAATATCGCAGACTGACCGAGTATCACAGCGCCCGCGAACAGGCGGTGTGAAACGATTATCTTGTTGGACCGGGCCTGAGTGCCCGGTCACGCTGGACCAATCCGAAAGGACAGAAAATGCAATTTGACGATTATGGCCAGATAACCGAGCATCTCTGTGACGCCGTTATCTCACGTCTCGCTGAACGACCAGAAGTCAGAATAGACCGGGGATATAGCAACGTGTCGTGCAGCGCTTACATCACCGTGACTGTGTATGAGCTGGACGACGACGGCGACCAGGATGAAGAACGGTACAGCTACAAAGTGCGATTCTCCGATCACCCGGATCGCTTCGGCTCCGACCTGCCGTTCGATCTCAACGATCTGGTTCCACGCAATGAAATAGATGAATGCGGCACGTACGAATTTACTGATATTGACGACTGGCGCATCGAGGAAATAATCGCGACGCCGTGGCATTTATCCGCTCACAGCCTGGGCACCCCACATGACCACCCGGCAAGCCCGCGCCCGGTCCTAACCTGTGCAATGGCGATTGTGCTCTTCAAGCAGGGTCGCGATATCGAGGTGCCTGGCCTTGGCGGTCGCGATCAACTGAAGCAGCGCGCGCAGCTCCTGAGCGTCGAGTGTGTTGAGCCAGTGAAGATCGTTCTGGCTAATGCGTGCCAGCAGCCGCACCATCATCGGCAGGTGTCCGGGACTGATGGCGCGTGTGGCGCGGGCATGTGGTTTTGGCATCGGGGGTCTCCGGTTTCGGGGATGTCCCCGATTTGTGCCACATGCCACCGATCCTGCCAATCCTGCAAAATCACACGAACCGCCGAACCTGCCAGACCTGCCAGACCTGCCGAAGCGCCGCGCGTTGCCAAACCGGCACCCCGTTCGGGGC